>NZ_JAPDHW010000009.1:145346-211048 GCF_025971945.1 Chryseobacterium kimseyorum | reverse complement strand
TGTCAACAAAGGAATTCTGGAGAAATTTGAAGAATTATTGAACAGTTATTTCAATTCAGAAAAGCCCAACAGTTTTGGTTTGCCTTCTGTAGCTTTTTGTGCAGAAGAACTCAATCTTTCTGCCAATTATTTTGGAGATTTGATTAAAAAAGAAACCGGAAAAACGGCGCAGGAATATATTCAGAATAAAATTATAGATGTTGCCAAAGAACGGGTTTTTGATGCTGATAAATCCATCAGTCAGATTGCGTATGATTTAGGGTTTAAATATCCTCAGCATCTGACGAGACTGTTTAAGCAAAGGGTTGGTTATACACCTATTGAGTATAGGAATTTGAATTGATTTAGATTTTAAATAAAATATTGATAAAAGTGACACCAATAAAATATCTATTGGTGTCATTTTTATCTTTAAAAATAATTCTTGCCAAATATTGGTGTGAAAATAATTTCTGTCATTTTTCGAAATGAATTTTATCTAAATAAGCTCGCCACATAACGGCCAGAATCGCCAGGACACCAAAGACAACACCTACCCAAGGCGTAACTGATATTCCATATTTAAAAATAAAAAAACCACCAATTGAGGTTCCCAATGAAACACCCAGGTTTCCAAATGAAGTTTGGAGGCTGTTAGCAAATTCTTTTGCATCCGGTGCCGCCGAAATCATATAGCCAACACCAATCAGAAAGCACGGTCCGTACATAATGCCCCAAATACCGGTAACGATGGCAACATTGAAAAATGAATGATCTGTATACCCAAATGCCAAAGGCACCATCAATACCCCTGTTATAAAAAACAAAGTAGTCCAAAACATATTTTTTCCCAGTAATTTACCCGTAACATAATTTGACAGTACGCCCATTGCGCCAAATATCAGCAGTAAAACGCTAATCTGTTTTTCACTCATATGCTTTTCTCTGTTAAGATAATCTGCAAAATAACTGTAGGAACAGAACCAGGCTGTGATCAGTAAAAGATTTAAAAGAGTGCCTGAAATAAATCTTGGTTGGGTCAGTATAGAAAGTTGATTTTTAAATGATGCAGGCTTCTCAACCGGCATAGACGGAAGATATTTTAATATGATAAGAATCGTAAGCAGTATAATAAATCCCTGAACTACATAAGTAATCTGCCACGTATACAGGCTTGCTAGAAATGTGCTTAAAGGAATCAGTGTGACCTGTGCAAGTGCAATTCCTCCTATAATAATTGCCGTAAGATGCATTTGATCTTTCTGTGATGTTCCTTTGATGGCGGCAGCGATAGCCATTGAAAAAAATGCGGGATGTAAGAAGGTGGGCAGTATTCTCAGAACCATTAAAATCCAGAATGGAGGGCTGAAAATTGAAAAAAAATTGGATAAGAAAAATAATCCCATTGCACAGAGCATGATGATTTTCTTATCAAATTTAGAAGCAAATAAAACAGTAAATGGTCCTGTAATGGCTATAAATAAAGCGAATGCACTCAGCAGATAACCCGCTGTAGCAATGTTGATTTTGTAGTACTCGGCTATTTGAGGTAAGATACCAATCACTCCAAATTCTGTGCTGATAATTCCGATAACTCCTAAGCATCCTATGTAGGCTACCCTTTTGTTTAAGTTTGTTTTCATAATAAACTGAACGGTTTAAAATAAGATAAAAAAATATATTCCTGATTAAGACAGCAGCCATTTCTAAGGCTGTACATGAAGACTGATGAATTTAATTATCGACTAATAAGTTGGATTAGCAGCGCAATCATTGAGTTCACTTGTTTTTGATCTCTGTACAAGACATAATTCTTGAGCAAAGTGGTCGAAGAGCTGGAAAAAAAAGCAGCAGTAGTTTCTATATCCAAATCTTTCTTAAATAATTTTTGCTGAATTCCCCGCTGCAGAATGGCCAGATAAACCTTCTCTATTTTTCTCTCGTTTGCAACAAGCATATGATTGATTTCCTTATCAACCACAGCGATTTCAAATATCATTCTCACAGCCAGACACACTTTATTGTCGGAAATGCTTTGCTGAACAGACAGATTTAAAACTTTTACTAAATCTTCCAAAGCATTATTACTGCGGTCCTGAAGAAATTCCTGATATTCTGAAAGTTTGGACTGCTGATATTTGTCAAGACACTTTAACAGAAGTTCCTTTTTGTCTCCGTAAGTAGGATAAATACTGCTTCTGTTGATCTTCATGTGATTTTCAAGATCACTCAGTGAAGTCACATGATAGCCCTGTTCCCAAAAGAGATTCATTGCTACATTGAGCTTTTCTTCGTATTCAAATTCTTTTTTTCTTGCCATGATTAGGCAAAGATAGCATTTTAAACCGTTCGGTTTGTAATTATTATTAAATTTAAATTTTTTCTGCAGTGTAATCAAATCATTTTATCGACAGGCAATTATTACAGAGAAAGAAAGTATATTTCTTTTTAATAATTAATCACGACATTGAGTTTTAAAATTCTTATTATCAATCGGTACATTATCAATAAGATTTCCAAACATTAATATTTTGTTAAATACTTCCACCAACACTCTCTGACAATGATACTTTTAAAATAAATATCACTTTACTTTGAAAAAATACTCATTTTTTTATTAAATTCGCTCCTTCAAAATTTTCAAGAAATTCATCATGAGGAAACAGATAAGTTTAGCGCTATTTGTTATTGGCAGCTTAACTTTTGCACAGGAGAACACACCTTCCACTGTGAAAGATTCGGTTCAAAACACTAAAGACATTCAGGAAGTTCTTATAAAATCGCAGCGTAAAAAACAATTTGTAGATAAGGCCGTGTACAGCTTTGATGAGGAAGCTTTAAAGAAAGCCAGATATGCCAACGATCTACTGCAGACTTTGCCCGAACTTCAGTTTGACCCTATTTCCAGCAGTATTTCAAGTATTAAAGGAGGAAAATTTCTTCTGCTGATTAATGGTGTTGAATCTACAGAACTTCAGGCGAGAGGAATCAGTCCGGAAAATGTAGTAAAAGTTGAATATTACGACAATCCTCCTACCCGATGGGCAAACAGAGCAGGTACTGTAGTGAATATTATCACGAGAAATCCTGAAGTGGGTTTTGCCGCGGGAGCTTCTGTAAGCAGCGCATTAACAACCGGTTTTGTGAACGGACAGGCTTACGCTAACTATACAAAAGGAAGAAACAACATCGGACTTGAGTATTCCATGAATTTCAGAGATTATGATAATCGGGTTACCAACAGAATCTACGATTACACTTTACAAAATTCACATTACAATACCAACGAAACGAAAAGAGATCATTTTGGCTACACGTATCAGGAGATCGCCTTGAGATATACCAATTCACTGGCTGATCATTATGTTTTTCAGGCAAAGTTTTCGATGAACATCTTTAATTATTTTTCCAAAGGAAATGGGCAGAGTATTTTTACGCAGGATAATTTCTCTGAACAGCACGGTACTTCGCAGTACAGCGGTGAAAAGTACAATCCACCAAAACTAGATCTTTATTTTTCTAAGAAACTGAGCAAGAAAGATGAGATCAGCTTTAATATTGTGGGTTCATCGTATACCAGTGAGAGTTTTGAGGTGGGCAGAGAATGGGTAATCGGTTCCGGAAACATTATTTTTGATAATGATATGAACCTGAAAGCAGAACAAAACAGTATCGTAGGAGAAGTCGCTTATACTCATGATTTCAAAGCAGGAAAACTAAGTTCAGGTTACAGAATTGACAATAACAGTGTAGATAATGAACTGGTGAACCTGGCGGGAAATTTTGATTTCTCTGTTAATTATTTAACACAGTATCTTTACTCCGAATTTGCGGGTAAACATAAGAAATTGATGTACCGCTTAGGCCTCGGTCTTACCAATATTCACAATAAAACGGCTACAACAACCGACAACGACTGGACGATAACTCCGAAATTAATTTTAGGATACGAACTGAAAAAAAATCAGAGTCTGAGACTCACCAGCAGTTATACACCGTACAGTCCGGGGAGCGCTTCCTTAAGTCCGAACATTAATCAGGTTGTTCCCAATATAGTTTCTACAGGAAACCCTAATCTAACAATACAGAAAGCCTGGAATAATAATATCAACTATTCTTACAACAATAAGTATTTTGATTTTAACGCGAACGTTTTTTTCAACTATACAGACAACGCGATCAACAGTCTTTATGTTTTGTACAACAACAATACTCAGTATGCGCTAACTTACGAAAATGCACAGTTCAGTTCACGTACAGGAGTTCAGCTCACCGGCTCTTTGAAACCTTTTGGAAGCAGATTATTAGTCATTAAAGCCAATATCTATCCGACCATGCAGAGGGTAAAAACCAATTCCGGAGCGTTGCTTAAAAATAATTATTTCGGAAACAACTTCACGATCTCCTCTGAATATAAAAAGCTGAGCTTGACGTATATGTTTAATATTCCTGTGTATACTTTAAGTGGCGCATTTTTAAATACCAACGAAAACCAGAATCACATTTTCGCCAATTACAAAATGAAAGACTGGACGTTCACTACAGGAATGTACTGGCTCGGAATGCCTTCAAGATATAAAACCAAAACCCTAGACGAAAGTCTGGTAAACTATGTGGGTACAACCAATATCTATAACAACAGAAATATGTTTATTCTTGGACTAAGCTACGACTTCGCCAAAGGAAAAAAGAATGAAGTCAACAGAAAACTGAACAATGACACCGCTCCCGCAGCAACATTCTAAGGACTTTTATAAAAATCAGTTAACCTCACGGCTTATCGCAATGATAAGCCGTTTTTTATTTTTTTTCATATTTAAATCATATCATTAAAATACATCTGACAAAACGTGCTGAATTCTGACTTTTTGATAACTACTTATAAATCAACACTTATCGATCTTTTCTTTTTAAATAAATCAATTAAATTATTTTAATAAAACTATTTAATTCTCATCAAAGTTATTTAATTTTAGTTAAGAATTATAGAAAAGACATCAATCAGAATGCGAACTAAGTTTCAAAGCAGACTCTTATTTTTACTTTGATGTCTATTTATGAACAATCAAGTTCCACATACATTACTTATTGATCACTGAATAAGGTTAAAGAACTATTTTAGAAGTAACAATGAAATTTTGAGATTGACGTTGAGACCATTTAATTTTAAAACCACGAAGAGATAATGAAATATTTTCTGATTTTTTCTTTCTTTTTTACTTTTGTGAATTGCTCAAAACAAGAAAAAGAAATTAGAGCAAAGCCAATAGAAACTTACTTTTCTCAAAGTCAGATGCTGCCTGCTCATAATGGCTGTTGCACATTTTCCTCACTACTGCAAATTAAAGATAGACATTTCAAATATTACCATCTTAACAATCAGGGTGATTATACTACAGTTGATATCATTGACGGAAACGTGATAAATGAAAATGAATCTACATTTTATTTAAAACCTAAATTAGACTCCATCAATCAAAAATTAAGTTATGATTCAGACGAATTCTTTAAGCAAAAATTTTCCAGAACCAAGTCCGGACTTAAATCTGCCACTTCACTTTTAGTTCAAAAAGATTTTGAAGATATAAATGTCCTGAGCCTGGTAAGGGTAAAATATGGAAATCCTGACCTGAACGAAAATTTTACGTTAAAAGAAGATTCGATGATTTATGAAAAAATGGAAAGTTTTGACAATGAATCTCCAAAAATGGTAAAGAAGAAAATGAAACTTACTTCTGCTGAAGTAAAGGAAATTAACGAAGTTTTTAGAGAGAATTTCTGGATTGAAAAACCTCCAGCGAATAAGGAAAATCTTTATATTTATGCTAACATCAATTTGGGTAGTGGAAATTTTCAGATTCCATTAAACACAAAAATCCAGAATTACTTTTTTCTAACTTTTAAAAAACAAAAGAGACTATAAGATTTACATTCATCGGTCATTTATTTAAGATTAAAAAAGATACAATTAATTTACAAAACACAAATGAAAAGAATCTTCAGCTCACTCATAATAATAATAATGATTTCAGTTGGTTTCAGTTTACAATCTTGCCAAAACGAAAAGAAAACTGAGCAGAAAAATCTCACAGAAACAGAAATTCACAAAACGGAAGACAGTATAAAATCCGCTGCCGAAGAAAAGTATGGGAAATCATTTCAGTACACCATCACCATTGAGGAAATAGATTCTTTGCAATTTAATGCTGTGAAAAAGAAAACGGTTCCGAAAAAGAAAACTCCTGTGAAAATCACAGACATCACTGTAGCAAAAAAAATGCTGAAAGGAATAGTGGAATTTGATGAAAAAATCCCGGAATATCCATTGGTTACAAATATTAATTTTAGGAATGGGAAAAACAACAAAGGAAAATTATATTATGAATCTGAGGAATGTATTTTTAAAGCTTATTTTCCTGAGGAAGATATTCTACTTTGTGAAGGTGGACATACCAGTGATGTTAGTTTTAATTTAAAAAACGGAAATGAAACCGAACAAACCGGAAACCCTGATATTTTGGTCTTCTCTCCGAAAGAACATTTTAGGTTAAATGGGCATTTTGGCGGTCAGGAATGTTCTTCCTATTTTATCCAAAGGAAGATCAATAATGAGTTTATAAAAGTAATTCAGCTTGACGAGGAATTTGAAAAATTGACAAAACATTGGTTGTGTACTGTTGGAGAATCATTTTGGTCAGATGAAAACACACTTTACTTAACGGAAACCGAATTTGTTGAAGATGGACTTAAAAGCCGATTTTTCAAAGTGAAAATTTTAGCAAAATAAATTTTTAAGATTAAAAAAAACGTTTCATCAGCCAATATGGAAAATAAAGATCAACTCGCGACTCTAAAAACCAAAACCATCAGTTTTCTAAAGCGTGTTTCCGCCCTTGGAATCATCATTTTTGTTGCTACATTTTTGCAGCTTCACTGGTCAATGGGGCATTTGTCAGAGAGTATGTCGAGTGCCTGTTTAGAATGTTGGTTCGTAGAAGATGTAATGTATCTATCATTAATAACTGCGCTTTTTCTTGGCATTTTATTTACAGTTTTACCTTCTCAAATGAACAGAATTTTCATAATGACTGTTCAGTTTTTACTCTTGATTTCCATTTGGTTTTTCTGGGATTACAGCATTTTTGTGGAGCGGGAATCGTCCTGGAGCACCTATCTTTTTAATGAAGAAATACATTATGTTATTTATTATTCGGCTTTACCGATTTCGACTTTGTCTCTTGCTGCGTTACTTTTCATAAATCATCAGCTTTTCATTAAAAAATATGGAGAACAAAGATAAAAACACGATTTTAAAAGCCATTGCCATCATTTTGCTGATGTTTTACATTCCTTTGCTTCTATTTTATTTGGGAATTGTCATGCCTGAACATTTCGCCTGTAACGAATCAATGTTTGAAGGCGAAAAAGGAACTGATATTTGGGGAGACGAGGTGCTTTGTGATGGCGAAAGTAAGGCTTTCGAAAAGGTTTTCTTTCAATTAATTTCAGCCATTGTAGGAGGATTTTCGGTAATCTTGCTGATCCTGTTTTTCTTAGTATATCATACTAAAAAACGAATAACTTCTTAAAACTAAATAGATGAAAAATACACCCTCTTCTCTCCTGTTGATAATAATATTCTTTGGTTTCACACTCCATTCCTGCCAAGATAAAATGGAAAACGAAAATGTAGCCGGCAAAAGGGGAATTATTGTCCCTAAAGTTGACAGTTTGAAATATTCGGAAAAATATTGTTGCATTCTCTTGCCTGAACATGGTTTTTCAGTGTACGACAGCCCGAAAGGAAAAATTATTGGAACTATTAAAAGATTAGGAAACATCAAAGAAGATGACCAGGTTCCTTACAAAATCTATTTCGTAACAGAAAATAAAAAAGTGAAGATCGATCATTATCGGGAAATCGGTTATGAAATATTTGCCATCAATTACACAGATTCTGCCAAAGGTTTTGTAAAAGTTCTTGATTCTTCAAAAAACTACTGGCTCAGCGTCGCTGAAATTGAAAAACACGGTTTCAAAACGATCAACTGGCGCGACCAAATGATTGCTCAAAGTACTGATGCTTTAGGTTATTATGCCAATGAACCCGGATTGCGGCTGCGGAAAGAACCCAACTCCGAAAGCGAAATAATGGGTTCGGTACGTGGAGATTTATTTGAAATTAAACTTACAAAAAACATCTCTGGACAATGGTGTAAAGTGAAAGTGAAAAAATACAAGGAACATCCCTGCAACACTGAATTGGAAGAAACAGAAAATATAGAATCGCAAACTGAAGGCTGGCTAAAAATCATTGATGATAACGGAGAACCCAATCTTTGGAACTATACAAAAGGTTGCTGAGAAAACTTTTTACAGTATTGGTTTTTGTTTTAATCATCGCATTGTTTTCAATGATGTCATCCAGCAATGAAGGCTACAATTAAATAGCATTTCAGGTTTTTTCGAATTTACATTTTGGGGATTTTGTATTTTTAGAATCTTTAGTACTTCTGCATTTTGGGATTCATTTTTTGATAAGAAAAAACTCATGCGGTCATATAAGTTCATCAATCCATTCACTATTATCCAAGTGACAGTAACTGTTCTGTTATTTAGACTAACAAATTTTGGTTTATGTGTTCAATTTTTAATGACAACTTACATTTTATGAAGATGCTTATCGAACACCCAACTAAACTCTTCCCAAACTTATATTTTACTGATTAACAACACTTATAAAAGCGAAAAAAGATCACTATTAAAAAGTGATCTTTTCTATAAAGTGACCTCGGAGGGATTCGAACCCCCAACCCTCAGAGCCGAAATCTGATATTCTATCCAGTTGAACTACGAAGCCATTTTTATTATTGATAAATGATAATAAGTGAGATTATAGTCATTCATCGATCATCATTTATCAATAATTATTTTAGAAAGTAATCTTCACACCTCCCACAACCTGCGCACCAAGAACTTTGTAGCCTTTGTACGTTTGGTATTTTGAGCTCAGAAGATTGTTTCCGAGTGCGAAAATACTGAAATTTTTGTGAATTTTATACTCTGCAGACAAGTTTAAATCTGCATAACCTCCAACTTTATCATTCGTATCTTCTGTTGACTGGAAAATCACCGACGGACTTCCCACGCCCTCAAGCATATACGAGTTTGTCGTTCTGTCACTTGCAAAAATTCCTTTGAAGCCTAAAGACAGTTTTTTTTCAAACATCGTGTATTTTGCACCGATGCTTCCTGTCAATAATGGAACGTTGTAGATATTGTCGTAGTTTTTTAAATCATATTTTAAAAATCTAACATCAGCATCAACGATCAGGTTTTCTAATGGGAAATACTGTAAACTTCCTTTGATGTCACTCACATTTCCATCGTCGTAAATCGCGGAAAACGTATTGGCGAAATCATAACCTGGTCTGTCTACAGTAAATTCATTCGTGAAAAGATTATTAGCTCCAAAGAACATAATGTTTCTCATCTTTCCGAATCCTGCAGAAACATCATATTTAAAAGTTTCGTCGATATCTCCTCTTAAACCTGCATAAAAATGATATTGTGTCTCCGTTGGTCTCAACATCTGATCTGAAACCAGGAAAGGGTTTGTCTGCAACAATTCGCTGTACGTGTTCAGTTTTAAACCACCATCAACTCCACCATAAAATTTAAATTCTTTGGCAGCAGCCACCTGAAATTCAGCCTGTGGAAACCAATACGTTTTATTGTTCTTCAATTCTTCAGCTAAGATTAAATTTGAATTTCTCGCATTTAAAAATGAAAATGAAGAACCCAACATCAAATACGATTCCCCTTTCGCAAATGTTACTTTCGGGGCAATATCTGCATTAAAGAATGTAGAGGAGTTTTTATTTAATAAAGCAAAATCTGTTTTTACTGTTTCTAAACCTAAGCCTAAATCAGCATTCAAAACAACTCCGCTTTTTCCCAGTTCTACAGCATGTTTCGAAAGGTTGGCCCAGATGGAAGCCTGATTTTCTTTTGCATCAAAATGATCGCTTAAAAATGAAGATTTTACTCTTACATCATTTAAAATTTCATTTGAATAAAAATCATAATAACCGTTTACCTTAAACTGATTCACTTTCTGCTTCAAATCTACATCCGCAGAAGGAGTCAGGGCGTAAATTCCGTAATAGTTGTAATTATCTAATCCGTATTCAGCATTCACATTGATTTTTCCTTTCTCCCCATAAGAATTTAAGAAAGCTCCCAGAGTTGCCGAACTCTGATTGGAATCCCAATCGTAAACCTTCTTCAAACCATTAGTAGAAAGAACATGAACATCTGCTCCTACTTCAAGTTTATTCTCAAGCGTTGTAGAAATATTCGCATCGGCTACAATTTTTCCGTAATTCCCCATTCCGAACTGGAAATAGTTATTCTGCGCCGTTCTGTCAAACTTCGGGGCAACATCTTCTCCCTGAATGGTAGAAGTCTTAAAATCTGAAACCGCAGGAACATCTGTTATATTATACTTCACAGGATTCGCTGATTTCTCTTCCGGCGGATAATTTTTCACCGTTTCTACTGAGGTTTTCTTCTTCTCAATTTTCTTTACTTCCGGTTCTCTTTTCTTGTTAAGAATCAGTTTTTCCTCTTTAATCTGAGAAAACGCCACCGACGAAATTCCCAGGAATAATATAGATAATATTTGAATTCTCTTATTCATTGTTTATTTTTTGTATGAATGTATCATGTCGGATGTAAAATGTATTCGATGTTACACTATACTTTTTACATATATACATTGTACTTTTTTACTTTTTAATCTGCTTTTTTACCTCCTTCGCTTCTGCTACAATTTCAGGGAAATCTGCGTAGTTTGAAATAATCTGATCGCAGGTATAACTCGCCTGATAATTATCTTTCAAACCAATATAATTTTTCGCCATCAAAACCAGTGCTTTTGCGCCCCAGTAATCTTCAGATGCATAATTGTTAGCCAGCTTAAAAATGGTTTCATTAGAAGATTTAAATGCTTTTCCTTTATTCTGATAGAATGCTTTTGCGTAAAGAGCTTCTGCCGCAACTTCAGTGTTTGAAGATTTTTCAAGTGATGTATACGCAGTCTGCGCGTCTTTATCTTTTCCTGAGTTCATCAGACTTCTCGCCTTAATAACCTTTGCAGTTTCAATAACCGCCGCAGAGTTTTTATTGTTGGCGATTACAGCGTTCGCTAATTTTTCAGCTTCTGAGAAATTCTTTTCTTCGGCATACATTTTCATCAACTCAACATTCGCATAATTTCTCACGTTAATATTGGATGAATTTTTAATGTTTTCTAAATATTTTTTAGCTTCAGCAGAATTACCCTGCGCTATATAAATCTGAGAAACTCTCGTGGCAGCATCATCCTGATAATCATTCTGAATGCTGGCAATTTCCTGTAAAACCAATAATGCTTTCGTTGGATTATTCGTTTGATAATAACTTTCTCCCAATTCATATTTAGCCTGATAAAGACCTTCTCCGCTAGGATTTTGAGTTAAATATTTCTCGTAATATGAAATTGCATTTTTATAATCTTTCTTCGTGAAGTATTGTTTCCCGGTTGACAAATTGATTTCGTCGATTTCTGAAGCGTCGATATTAACTCCCACATTTTTTGCAAAATCAGCATATCCTGAAACGTCACCAGTTTTGGTGAAAATAGGTTTCGCAGCCTGAACAATCTTCTGTGCGTAAGCTGTATTTTTATATTGCGTTCCTAAAGATTTTAATTCAGATAACGCTTTGTCATTTTGATTTTGGTCGATATAATTCTGCGCTCTGTAAATCGATGCATTTGCCACCAAATCTTTATCCGAAGATGATTTTATGACCTTTCCGAAGAAATCATTAGAGTTGGTAAAGTCATCCTGAGTAGCATAAGCAACACCAATCTCGTACTGAGCATCATCGATATACTCAGAACCTGGATATTTAGAAATCAAAGACTTTAAGTTGGTGATTTTCGCAACATTATCATTTTTAAATCCTAAAGCCAATGCTTTTTGGTACAATGTATAATCAGTTGCATCTTCGTTTTTATCGTAAATTGCAATCGCCTGATCTAAGTCGTTGTTGGCGTAATTGATATCCGCTAAGCGAAGCTCAGCATCATTTTTAAATTCAGGTTTCGGATTTTTCAAATATTGTGTAAAATACTGTTCCGCCTGATCGAATTTTTTAGATTTAAAATAAGCGTAACCCAAATCGTAAGGCAACTGCTGCTTTTCAGGGAAAGTTTCGTTGGTCAGTTTTTCGTAACGGGTAATCGCAGAAGGATAATTTCCTTTCTGATAATACACCTGACCCAGCCAGTATAAAGCTCTGCTGTTGAATTCTTTATTAATATTAAATTCTAAACTTCTCAGGAAATATCTTTCCGCTTCGTCGAAATTACCTTTATTGAATTCTTCCGTTCCTAATAAGTAAGAAACTTCCTGATCAACTTTATCGGTTTCCGGAGTAGAGTTTGGCAATTTATCAATCGCATTCAAAGTTTCCTTAAAGTTCCCGGAATACAGATAAGACTTCACCAAAAGCGATCTCATTTCCGCATTTTTAGGACCACTAGGGTTGGACGTAATGTAATTTTGAATGACCGTGGTCGGACTTTCAAACGGGTTTCCGATGTCGTAACCCAATTTTGCATACTGCTCATGCGCCAGCTGTTTTACACTCGCATCATAATCCATCTGATAAGACGAACGGAATGCTGAAAGCGCTTCCTGCTTTTTATCAACCGCCAAATACGCATTTCCCAACTGATAATACGCATTCTGAGCCAACGCCGAATTACTGTTGATCAATTGGTTGTAATAAGAAACCGCTTCATCATATTTTTTAAGCTGAGCCGCCACAAATCCCATTTCATACAGATCATTTTCTGATGGGTTTTGCTGAACACTCAGATAATCTTTCAAGTGTGGGTAAGCAGATTCGTAATCATTCTTCATGAAATAAGATTCACCGATGATTTTATGAACTTCCGCTTTGTAAGACGCAGAAATATCTTCATTCAGCAAAGCATTTCCTTCCGAAATCGCCTTATCGTAATCTTTATCGTTGTAATGCATCTGCACATAGTACGGACGCACCAGTTTTGAAAATTTAGGCTGATCTTTTATCGAATCAAAATACTGAAACGCCTGATCGTTCTGCTTGCTTGAATAGTACAAATGACCCAACATATAAGCAATATCACCTTTCTGAGATTCGTCTGCCGTTTTGTGAGCTTCTTCCAGCGCATCAATTGCTCCTTTAGAATCGCCCATCATAAATTTGGCGTAACCCAGTTTCAGAATATACTGTGTATTTTCTTCCTTGGTCAGTTGGTATTGATTAACTTTTTTTAAAGTCTTTAAAGCTTCCTTAAAATCTTTTTTAGCCAAATAATAATCCGCCAAAGGTAAATTGGCCTGAGCAAAATATGCCGAGTTCGGGTATTCTTTCATAAAAGCCGTCAAACCATCTTCTGCATGATTTTTCTGAAGGATTACTCCGATCACATTATCGAAAAACTGAGCCGCCTCTTTTCTCGACTGCTCCAGATTCTGATTGTAGAAATACTGACGTGCATATTCGTATTGTGAAGCGTTGTATATTTTGGTTTGATAGAGATTCTGAGCAAGATTAAACCTGTAGTTTTCTTTTTGCGTAAAGTATTGAGACTGTTGCGCTTCGGAAACCCCGAAATAGAAAACAGCAGCCGCTAAAAGTATTTTTTTTGATTTCATTAACATCAAATTTTAAAAATGGATAAGCCTTCAAAAATAAGACCAAATATTTTAATTTTAAGATAAGATTTTATCCACAAATTATCAACGAAAATATCGAAAAGATATTGCATAAACAAGTCTTTTCACATAATGTTAGTTTGTGGATTATTTTTTAATACTAATTAACTTTTCAACAAGAAAACTTAAGAAAATCTTAATTATTTATCAGAAATAATTACATTTGTTTTTTTCAACTTTATATAATCATTGAATGAATCAACTCTTCAGAAGGAAAAACTATTCAGCAACAGATACTTCCACCAATCTTTTGCGGGTTTTAGGAACTTGGGACATCGTTTTTTTTGGAATTGCCGCTATCATTGGAGCCGGAAGTTTCAGCAGTTTGGGTGAAGCCGTTTTCAGAGGCGGCCCCGGCGTTATCCTACTCTATCTGATCTGTGGTTTTGCCTGTGGTTTTACCGCTTTATGCTATGCAGAATTTGCGAGCAGAATTCCTACAGCGGGTTCCGCTTACACCTATGCCTATGCAAGTTTTGGTGAATTGATGGCCTGGGTGATTGGCTGGGCATTAATTATGGAATATTCTTTCGGAAATATTTATGTCGCTTTCTCATGGTCGGATTATTTTACAAGCTTTCTTGAGCGGCTTGGAATGCATATTCCAGATTACCTCACGTGCAGTTATACTGAAGCGAAAAAAGCATTTCAAAACGGTTCTGAAAATAAAGAACTGATTAACGCCTGGACGTCTGCTCCGTTACTTGGAAGTTTAAAATTTATCGTTGATATTCCGGCACTGGTGATCAATGGTTTGATTACCTGGCTGTGTTACCGTGGAGTGAAGGAAAGCAAAAACTTCAACAATTCTTTAGTAATTTTAAAACTGGCCGTTATCGTTTTGGTGATCTTGGTTGGCTTTTCATATATCAATACCGAAAACTGGACACCTGTAAGTATTGAAGGTACCCGGTCTTTTATGCCGAACGGTTTTGCAGGAGTTATGAGTGCGGTTTCAGGAGTTTTCTTTGCTTACATCGGTTTCGATGCTTTAAGTGTACTTTCAGAAGAAACAAAAGATCCACAGAAAACACTTCCGAAAGGAATGATTATTTCTTTGGCTCTTTGTACCGTTATTTACATCTGCCTGACTTTGGTTTTAACCGGAATGGTCGACTACAGAAAATTTGACGGCGTCGGTGATCCTCTCTCTTTTATATTCGAAAAAACAAATGCCAATGTTGCCTGGATGGAACTGACGGTTTCATTCGTAGCAATTGTAGCGATTACCACAGTTTTATTGGTATTCCAAATGGGACAGCCAAGAATCTGGTACGCGATGAGCCGTGACGGTTTGATGCCGAAAAAGTTTCAGGAAGTACACCCAAAATTCAAGACACCGGCTTTTGCAACGATCGTTACTGGTATTGTGGTGGGAGTTCCTATTATTTTCACAGATAAAAGTTTCATTTTAGATTTTACAAGCATCGGAACTATTTTCGCTTTCGTGCTTGTCTGTGCGGGAGTTTTAATGCTTCCTGCAAAAGAAAAAATCAAGGGCAGATTCCACCTTCCTTACATTAATGGAAAGATTTTGTTTCCGGTAATTTTCATCGGAGCTTTAGTAGGTTTTTACTATTTCCAATCTGAATTTTTTGATACGTTAATGGATTGGAAAGATCCTAAAAACGGTGAATTCAGAGCTTCAATTTTCTTTTTTATCTTAATTAATTTAGGATTGTGTGTTTTGACATTTATTAAAAATCTGTCACTGATTCCATTAATTGGTTTAAGCTCCTGTCTGTATTTATTAACAGGAATGAGCCACGAAAACTGGTTCTATTTCGGAATTTGGTTTGCCGTAGGACTGGTTATTTATTTCTGCTACGGATATCAGAACAGCAAACTGAGAAACCCTTAAATTAAATAAATATAAAATATTGAGAGTCAAAATACATTCACGTATTTTGACTCTTTTTTTAGAAAAATGTATTTGGCGAAATAATTGCTAAAGCTTTTTAAGAACTTTAAAATTAATGCCATGTCTGAAAGAATCAAAACATTCAAAGAGTTCTACGGGTTTTATCTTGATGAACATAAAAAATTAGGAACGAGAATTTTTCATTTTCTGGGAATTCTGTTTGTTTTTATTGTCATCGGCTTTGTCATTTACACCGGAAAGGAAAGATTTCTTTGGTACATTCCGATTTTCGGATATGGTTTTGCTTGGCTGAGTCATGCATTTATTGAAAGGAATAAACCCGCCACATTTAAATATCCACTTTGGTCATTGCTTTCGGATTTTAAATTATTC
Organism: Chryseobacterium kimseyorum; assembly: GCF_025971945.1. Lineage (GTDB taxonomy): Bacteria > Bacteroidota > Bacteroidia > Flavobacteriales > Weeksellaceae > Chryseobacterium > Chryseobacterium kimseyorum. The sequence continues at coordinate 195,001 of NZ_JAPDHW010000009.1, read as the reverse complement.
TTTGAACTGTTGACTGGCAGACAGAAATTCAAAACGCAGGAAAAAGCTTAACTTTGATCACCCTTAAAATTTTAAATATGAAAAATATACTGAAAGCACTTTCCATCATAACTCCGATGGTGATGCTGTTTGTTTTAGTTCAGTGCAAACCGATGCCGGGTTCATCGTCAGGAGATGAAAAAACCTTTATTGTGGCTTCACAAACCGTCGACTGCACCGGAGTTGCGCCGATGAAATGCCTTCAGGTAAAAGAAAAGGAATCTGACAGCTGGGGAAATTTCTACAGTAATATCGAAGGATTCACCTACGAACCCGGATTTGAATATGTGTTAAAAGTAAAAACAGAAAAAATTCAAAACCCACCAATGGATGGTTCCTCCATAAAATATACTTTGGTACAGCAGGTTTCCAAAACCAAGAAATAAAAAAACCTCTCAGAATATTCTGAGAGGTTTTTCAATTTTTATTTGCCTGAGTGTCCAAAATCTTTCGGAGGTTTCGGATAATTTGCAGTGTTTAGTTCATCCATTTTTTGCGTGGCCGCCATTGAAACAACCAGGTCATTCAGCATAGAACTCGCCGCTGTAGGAGAATTGGGAAGTAAAACCAAATTACTTCTGTTATTAGCTCCAATAGACTGTAAAGTATCATAATGCTGTGTCACAACGATTAATGCAGAAGCTTCCTGAGCATTAATATTAGCTGCATTCAGCATTTTCACAGATTCTTCAAGACCTTTGGCAATTTCTCTTCTTTGATCTGCAATACCCTGTCCCTGTAACTTCTTAGATTCTGCCTCAGCTTTTGCAACCGCAACAATTCTGATTCTTTGCGCCTCAGATTCGTACTCCGCAGCAGTTTTTTCACGTTCTGCAGCGTTGATTCTGTTCATCGCGTGTTTCACCTGCTCGTCCGGATCAATATCGGTCACCAAGGCCTTGATAATATCGTAACCATAACTTTGCATGGCCTCCTGCAGTTCACTTTTTACCGCAACTGCGATATCATCCTTTCTCACGAAAACATCATCCAGTTTAGTCTTCGGAACCTCTGCACGTACAACATCAAACACATAAGAGGTAATCTGATTTTCAGGATTTTCCAAACGGTAATATGCGTCTTTCACGTTTTCTCTGATCACCTGATACTGCACAGACACTTTCATTTTAATAAAAACGTTATCCAAAGTTTTAGTATCAATGATTACATCCAATTGCTGAATTCTAAGATTCAGACGCTTTGAAATCTGATCCAGAAAAGGAATTTTTAAATGTAAACCGGCGTGGCTTACTTTTAAGAATTTGCCCAGTCGTTCTACAACCGCTGCAGATTCCTGCTTGACGGTAAAGAAAGAAGCAAATAATGTTACGAGTCCGAAAAAGACTAAAATGCCTAAATAAATCATATTATATAGTTTATGAGTGAAGTGATAAGATACAGCTTTTAAGGCAATAAATCAAATTAAAATGAATAAAATTACATCGTCATCCCAATATCAATCCCTTTTATTTTTCTATACAAATCTGTTGCATAGTTGTCGGTCATACCAGAAACAAAATCAATAACCCCCAAAACTTTCTGATATTCGCTTCCATCTTCGTACACAAACTGTTGTGGAAGAAGTTTGAGCGCCATTTTATCATAAGATTTCCGCTCATCTTTAGGTTTTAATATAGATGGAATAAAATGATCTAACAATTCGTACATAACATTATAACCTGCATTTTCAATCTCCACAACCGCTTTGTGATTGTAAATTTTTGCAATTGAATAAGTTTCTATTTCCTGCAACGCTTTATTTCCGTCACGATAGATATCAAGCAGACCTTTATCTAAATTACCTTCTAAAATCGTATCGAAATTTGTTTTAAAACTTTCAATCGATTTATTGATCAGGGCATTGATTACTTTCGCTCTCAGATAGGAAACCCTTTCATTGTCATTCGAGATGGCAACCAGTTTATCTTTCACTTTTTTGATGTCCTGATTTTCAGATTCAATAAGATCAAGGAATAGGTTTTCGCAGTCTGCACTTGAGATAATTCCGAGACGGTGCGCATCTTCCATGTCGATAATGTTGTAGCAAATATCATCGGCAGCTTCCACAAGCCAAACGAAAGGATGTCTTTTAAAAATATAAGGCTCATCATTTTCCTGAATCAGATTGACGCCTTTTGCAATTTCTAAAAACGTTTCTTTTTCATTCTGAAAAAACCCGAACTTCTTTCTGTGAATAATTCCCTTTTTCTTGGCAATGGCTTCACAGGGATATTTGGCAATACTCGCCAAAGTGGTAAACGTAAGCTGCGTTCCACCCAAATCTTTTCCCTGCTGTTGATGAGCGAGAACTCGAATTGCATTGGCGTTTCCTTCAAAATTCACCAAATCTGCCCATTCTTTTTCAGAAAATTTGGGTTTCAGATCATTTTCATTTTTATCAAAATAACTGGCAATTGCATCTTCACCCGAATGTCCGAACGCGGGATTTCCCACATCATGACAGAGACACGCCGCAGCAATGACATTTCCTAAATTATGCCGATAAAAATTTCTGGATTCCTCAGTAAGATCACTTGTATGATTTTCTGAAATATATTCTCCGATTACACTTCCTAAACTTCTTCCCACAGAAGAAACCTCCAGTGAATGCGTCAGACGGTTATGTACAAAAACACTTCCAGGAAGCGGAAAAACCTGCGTTTTGTTCTGCAGTCTTCTGAATGCTGAAGAAAAAATAATACGGTCAAAATCTCTTTGAAAATCTGTTCTTGAAGCAACAGTATTCGGATTGTTACCGGTGCGCTGACTGGTAAAAATCTGGTTCAAATTCATCATTTTCCAAAATTAATTCAAATTTTACTTTTAAAGGAATAATATTTGAGTTTTTCTTTAAAAACAAAGCCATGCCTGAAGGTCCAACTATTGTTCTCATGAAAGAAGATCTGCAAAAATTTGTAGGTGAAAAAGTTACTGATGTAAGCGGAAGCGAAGTTCCCAAAAATTTTAAAATTAAAGGAGAGATCTTACGCGAAATAAAAACATTTGGAAAACAGACCTTTCTGATTTTCGATACGATTATATTTAAAGTTCACCTGATGATGTTCGGTTCCTACAGTTTTTATAAAAGGAAAGATATTGATACATTACGTTTGGGATTGACTTTTAAGGATGAAGGAATGTTTTTTTACACCTGCGTTGTAAAAGTCGTGGATGAAAGTTTTCTTTCAAAAATAAACTGGGAAGCTGACATTATGAGCAAAAAATGGAGTGATGATAAAGCAATTGAAGAAATGCATCAGCATCCAGAAATGATGATCTGCGACGCATTGATGAATCAGGATATTTTTGCCGGCGTTGGCAATATCATTAAAAATGAAGCACTTTTTCGTGCACAAATTCATCCGAAATCTTTAATTAAAAATCTCACCGAATCAAAACTTAAAAGGATTATCAAAGAAACCAAAGAATACGGCTTCGAGTTTCTCAAATATAAACGAACAGAAACTTTAAGCAAAACATTTCAGGTATACCACAAAAAAAAATGTCCGAAATGTGGCGGAGAAATCATCAAGAAGGAAACCGGGAAAAGCAAACGAATGAGTTTTTTCTGTCAAAATGAACAGAAATTATACTGATCTCAAAAATTTCTTCAGTACAATTCTGATCATTAATTTTTATTCATCTTACATAAATAAGGCATCATTAAATGATGCTTTTATCTTTATTATGCAATGCATTTTTATATTATTTAGATTATCAACTCTGAAATACAAAATACAAATACATTAACAGATTCACATTATTTTACGAATTAAATAATTTATTCTTTAGACATTTTCCATTAAAAATTTAAAAATACTTAATCAAGATTCAATCTAAAATAGCTTAACAAGCTCGTAACAAACTGATATACATCATAATATTTGTATTGCCTGTACAATTTGAAAGCCGTAATATTGCATTACAGAATTCGCAACAAATAGTTAAATAAATAAAAATTCAAAAATTATGATCGCAATCGTCGGAGTAGCAACATGTGCAGTTTTAGTTTCATCTTACATCGCAACAGTGAAAAAAGAAAACAACTAACACTTTTTAAATAGTCTGCCTATAAAGCAAATTTATCAGTTAGTATTATTTATGTTTGCAGTCTCACTGACTGCCCGCTGTTTTACTCAACCGGAGTAAAGCAGCGCAAAAAAACATAAAAATAATGATTACAGAACTTGAGCAACTTAACAATTCCGTTTTTTCAAAGCTTAATGTAATTATTTCCCATCTCCTACCGGATCTTGAATGTGATGAATACCTGGGTTACAATTTCCAGTTAGATCAGTTCAGCATAAAATTCAGAAAGGCTAAAATCACACCCAAAAAAATCGGACAGTTTGTGACACTATGGAAGAGAAATCCTGTAAACAAACAGACCGAACCCTTTACGTACCAAGATCCTTTTGATTTTTATATTATCTTTTGTAAAAATGATGGCAGAACGGGCTTTTTCTTTTTTTCTAAACAAATTCTTATTCATCAAAATATTCTCACTACTCATTCCAAAGATGGAAAGAGAGGTTTTAGAGTATATCCAACTTGGGATTCTCCGGCAAGCAGACAGGCTTTAAAAACTCAGGCTTGGCAACAGTATTTCTTTATTGATTTTTCAGATAACAATTTCCTCGAAAAACTCCGTCAGTTAGACTGTTTTGCATTATAAAATAATGAAAAACATATCGAGAACCCGTGAACCAAGGAGATCAGTCTAATAATAGACGAATAATACAATTTTTCAAGACCAACTCAAAGTGACTTTAGTCAAAATCTAACATTCAAAAGTTTCTAAAGAATTATCTTTGTCATTCTAAACTCCCGTAATTAAAGCTAAAAATGAATCTTTACGACCTCATCATTCAGGACAAAGAAAAAGTAATGCTCGATGATGTTTTTCTTGAACCCCGAATAAGGGAACAGTTTGTACAGCTGATAAAAGAACAGACCTACGCCAAAGAACTGATGGAATACGGACTTCCCGTCAACAATAAAATCCTTCTCGAAGGCAGTTCAGGTTGCGGAAAAACCATGACGGCAAAAGCGGTTGCAAATGCACTAGCTAAAAATATCATCATCCTCAACCTCAGCAATATTGTATCTTCACGTATCGGCGAAACGTCTCAAAACATTAAAATGATTTTTGATAAAGCAGCTCGTGAAAGATCAGTTTTATTTCTCGACGAGCTCGATCAGATCGGAAAAGCCCGTGGAAGCGATGACAAAGATGTCGGTGAAATGAGAAGACTGGTAAATACTTTAATCCAGCTGATAGATTATTATCCTGAAAATGCGTTATTACTTTGCGCCACCAATCATGCAGAAATTATTGATACGGCGATCATCAGGCGCTTTCAGCTGAAAATAAAATACGAAATGCCATCCAGACAATTTTTAAATTCTTTCTACGACAGTCTTCTTGCAAAATTTCCGGAAGATTTAAGGAATATTGAAAGGAAGTATGAAGTTTCTTTCGCAGAAGCTAAAGACTATGCCTTTACGGTGGTGAAAGGGAAATTGATAAAAAAACTAGAAGGAAAAAAAATTTAATCATTTTGTGAAATTAGAAAATCGAAATTCGCTTCATTACCCACAAATACTTAGCTTTCTACCCAGTCGGAAATAAAATTGTTATTTATTGAAAATTAATTATTTTTAAACATAATCGTTTGTAAAGACCTACTGTATAATAATCAAAGTCTGCCACAAATTTTAAAACATGCGTAATCAAATCGAAATTTACACTACAATTCTCGACTTTGCAAAAGCTGATGACAGAATCAGAGCCGTACTTCTTAACGGTTCGAGGGCTAACTCTAACGTAGCTCCAGACAAGTACCAGGACTTTGATATTATGTTTATTATCAACGATCTTGATTCTTTCATTATTGACAGAAGCTGGATCAATACATTAGGAAAACCCCTGTTACAACAGCTTCCTGATGAAATGGAATTGGGAAAAGATGCCCATGATGAAAATTTCTCTTTTAGATTTCTAATAATGTTTGAAGACCAAAACAGAATAGACCTTACCCTGTTTCCCTATGAAAAAATCAAGACAGACTTTAAAACAGACAGCTTAACCATTGCTTTGCTTGACAAAGACTATCTATTTAATAACATTCCCAAACCATCTGATAAAGATTATCATATTACTAAACCAAATCAAAGAGAGTTTTCAGAAGTATGCAACGAATTTTGGTGGTGTATAACAAATGTTGCAAAAGGCTTGAAACGGGGAGAAATGATCTACGCAAAAGATATGTTGGAAACCGTAGTAAGACCAATGTTTTGGCAAATCATCGAATGGAATATCGGAAATGAAAATGATTTCAAAGTGTCCATTGGTAAATCAGGGAAGTTTGCAAAAAACTTTTTAACACACTTTTTTTACGAAAATATTTTAAAAACATATTCTGATTCTAATATCGAAAACAATTGGAACTCTTTAGAGCTAATGACTACAATATTTAAGGAACAGCAGGAAAAATTAGCAAAAGAGCTGAACTTAAAAAACAACCTACTGGAAGCAGAAAATTCAATAAAATATATAAAGAATATACGGACTGAGTAACGTACCGCCAACTGAAATTAGTGAATTCCTCAGCTGCAGTTAAATCCTCTAACACTGCCAAAATTTAAGTCACAGCGACTGCTCCTTCGCAAATTTTCCATCTTTGATCTTTTTTCATTTAGGTTTGAAAATGAGAATAGCTTTTTATTATATATTTAATTATTTTTAGCGCAATTAGTTGGAATTGACGCAATGCGTAAATCCAAAAGTTATGGGCAATTTTACAAAACCTTGGTATTGACAGACAAAAAACTAAAAAATTATGGGATTAAGAATGAGATTATTTCAACTGAACCAAGATAAACTTGACGAAATTATTGAAAATCCTGAAGAACTTTTTGAGATAGATTATTCAGAACAACAATACAACTCAATAGAGATTGACAAATCTTGGGGCGGGCTAAAATTTATGCTTTCAAAAATAGAAACAAGTAATCCGCTTAAATTATCAATGCTCATTTCAAGTGAACAAGAAATTGAGGGCATTGATGAATTAACGTCAGACCTTTATGATGTAAATTTTCTTACCAAAGAACAAGTTAGGGAACTAACAACGTTTTTAAATAAATTAACGGAAAATAATTTGAAAAATAATTTTGACTTCAAAACAATGAATGAAAACGACGTTTATGGAAATCCATTCGACAAAACTTATTTTTCATACTTTGCTGAATATTTTGAACATTTAAAGAAGTTTTATCAAACAGCTACAAAAGAAAGAAAAGCTGTAATAACATTTATTTCTTAACAGATGGCAAAAATTGACAAAAATTCTGTTTTAAATTATCGTAATAGCGATGAGTTAATTGATTTCATTGCTATGAATAGATATGAAGCTGAAAATCAGGACATACTTACAAATGGAATATTAAAAACTCTTCCAAGTTTTGTTCAAGATGTAATATTTATCATTGACTTTGAAACAGAGTTTGAAATGCAAGGACTTTTTACTTTGTTAGAAAATACGACAGGAAATTATCTTACTAAAATATCAAAGAGCTTCTATAATACAAAAAATATTGATATTTCAACTTTAATTAGTGAGTTACATACAAATGCAAGAAGACCAAATAGAGCAAATAGAAAAACAAATAACGAAACATATTTTGGAGAAAGAATTTTGGAAAAATGTATCAGAAACTATAAACGAAAACATAAAAAACTGCCCATAACAAGGATTTTGCGTCAGGCGGGCTGAAGTGCAAAATTCAACGGTAGTTTTTCAATTAAACATTAGTAACAAAACCAGCTTTTGTGCTTCGAAATCCCGCCCGAACGCAAAGCCCCCGAAACGTTGGTGGCAAGGCTAACAGATACTCTATAAGTATTGAAAAGTGATAAAATCAAATTACATAACAGACATTATAAATCTATTACTTGACAGTGAAAAACTTGGGCTTTTTTATTGACCTTAAATAAAATTGGTTCCGAATGAATATTTATTTATTTTTAGGCTAATTAGTTTTGATCGGCGTATTGCGTGAATCAATAAGTTTACGCCAACCTTTGAAAAAATCGCACAAAAAAAAAGAAAAGACAGACTCATCGAAATAATTATAAACAATGACATTTAACGACTGCCAACCCAAAAGTTTGAAATCCTTCGGTACAACTTTTTATTAATAAAAATTACACTTTACTAGACGATCTTTTCAAAAACACCAACATGACATCCCAAAATGAACCCGCTCATCTCCAAATTCAAAACGTACGGAAACCTACCTCCCGAAGTTGAAAAAGAAGTTGCACAATATGTAAAGTGCCAGACAAAACAAAAAGGCGATTTCTTTTTAAAAAAAGGACAAATTGTGTCAAGTCTTTTCATCATCGAAACCGGGCTTGTACGCGCCTTTTACCTCAAAGATGACTGCGAAATCAATTCGTGGTTTGGTTTTGAAAACATTATTTTGGGTTCTGTTTTTCCAATCTTTTATGACCAGCCATCTTCCGAAAGCATTCAATTTTTAGAAAAGACGACGTACCATTATATTTTAAGTAAAGACCTCAACGAACTTTACAGAAGATTTCCTGAAATGAACACCATCGGACGAAAGATGACGGAAGAATACTGTGTTATTTTAGAAGAAAGAATCAATTCGCTTCAAACGCAGACTGCGGAGGAACGTTACCATACTCTGCTCAAAAATGAACCTTCTGCCACACAGAGAATTTCATTGGGTAATATCGCTTCATATCTGGGAATTAAACCGGAAACTTTAAGCCGAATCAGAAAAAAGTAACCTTAATTTGACTTTTGTCAAATTCGTCCCTTCAATTTTACACTTTATTTGCACTGTTAATATTGCTAAACAGAAATTGTTACAGGCTGCCGTTGCAAGATTTCATTTTTAGATCTTTCACGGACAGGGATACCTGTGTAAAACTGAAAACAGATTGATAATAAAATAATAAAAATCAGATGAAATATTTCTTCTTAATTATGGCAATCGTCAGTGAGGTTGCTGGCTCTAGTTTTCTAAATGCTTCAGATCAGTTTAAAAAATTACCTTTTACACTCGGTGCAATCATCGCATACATCGGCTGCTTCTATTTTCAGGGGATGGCTCTGAAATATATTTCAGTAGGTATTGCATACGCATTATGGAGTGGACTTGGGATTATACTCACCGCCCTCGTCGCTGTACTTATATTTAAAAACAAATTAGACTTGCCTTCTGTCATTGGTATTGTTTTAATTCTTGCCGGAGTTATTGTCATTAATATTTTTTCAAAATCAATAGATCAAAACTAGTATAAGCTAATATATCAAACAACGGTTGGCCAAAAAAGGAAAAAGCTGAAGTCAGAACTTTGGCTTTTTTCATTTGTGCTTAAAATAAAAATTGTTAGTGATCGGAAATTTATTTACTTTTAGTAGAATTAGTTTGGATTGACGCATTGCGTCAATCCAAAAGTTATCTGTAATTTTAAACAAAGACCCCGATGAAAAGAATATTACTGACATTAACTTTTTCAATTCTAACTTTTGGAAATTTATTTTCTCAAAACATAAACTTAGATGAATACGAAATTTATGTGGAAGACACACTAATTGGAAAATCTGACTTTATTAAAAATGGACAAAATTTATCACCTGAAAAAGCAAAAAAACTTGAATTTAAACCAATAACTGATGGAGATAAAACATCTTATTATTTTAACGGAAATATATATTCCAAAGGTTTAATTAAAAATCTTAAAGAAAACGGGAATTGGGAATATTGGCACTCTAACGGGACTAAAGCACGTGAAGGTGAATTTATTGATGGAAAACCAAACGGGACGCACAAATATTGGTATGAAAACGGACAATTACGAGGAATTGGAGATTGGAAAAATGGTGTTTACGACGGAAAATGGGAAATGTATAACGAAAATGGAAAAGATAAAATAATTCAAAATTATAAAAACGGAAAACTAACTGACTAAAAAAACCACAGCTAACAAGGGTTTTGCAATAGTGGGGCGAAACTGCAAAGTTCAACGGTATTTCTTCGATTGAACTTTGTGCAAAATTGAAGATTTGTGCTTCGATTGCCCCACCATCTGGCGCGAGCGTCCCGCTCGTGCCCACCTCTTAGCAACACTTCACCTGCTACCGCAAATTCCGTCATCTGACCATAAAACAAAAAAAACTTCGTCCCCTGGCGAGGTTTTTCCATTTTAAAAATTCTGTCGCAATAACACTCACTTCAAAAATATTTTTATATTTGTTATGCTAACAATTTAAACACAAATGACTTATGGCATCAACATCCGAAACCGGACACGCAAAAAATGTTGCGAATTTCCACACACTAATCGAATTCGTTAAAGGGTATGGTACAGCCTACAATCCTTCAAAACAAAGCATTCAAATGCCGGCTTTACTTGCTCTAAAAGATTCTGGAGACACAGAAATGGCAAATACTTTATCAAAGAAAAACAATTACCAGAACAGAGTAAATGAAAGACAACTCGCATTTAGCGATGTTGAAAACCTGGCTTCAAGATTGGTCAACGCCTTAGAAGCAACAGATGCAGCCACAGGCAGCATTAAAAATGCAAAATCTTTCCGACAGAAAATATTGGGTAAACGTGCCACCCAACCCATAGAATCCACAGATCCCAATGCTCCTGATTCCAAAACAATTTCTGTAAGTCAGAACTCTTTTGATCAAATCACAGAGCATTTATCCGGACTGAAAACCGTGCTGGAAGCAGAACCCAACTACACACCCAATGAGACAGACCTGCAGGTAGTCACCCTATCAGCAAAAATTCAGAATTTATACGCCACGACAACTGCTGTCAACACAGCCCTTGCAGAACTTAGCACTTCCAGAATCAGCAGAAATAAAATTCTGTACACCGAAGAAAACAGCATCTACGAAACAGCTAAAGACGTCAAAAAATATATCAAATCAGTATTCGGTGTTAGCAGCCCGGAATTTAACCAGATAAAAGGTTTAAAATTTACAGGTTTAAAAAAATAATCTTATATATAACGCCGACAGGTTACAAATGGTCGGCGTTTTTTTTCCTCCTGGTTATCCCTACAGTCAATCTTATACCACCCAAAAGAAATCTCGCGCCACCTCAAAGAATTCTCATTCCACTCATAAGCAATCTTACCCCACCGTAGAGCAATTGTTATAATGAACAAAGCAAATTCACTTCGTAAAACAGCAATCCTTTCATTACAATAAGCAATCCAACTCCCGTAAAAAGCATTATTAGTTTCTCAAACAGTAATAACGTAACCACCCACCATTCCTCTTCCTCTCAGGGGTGGATTCTTCCGAAGAAAAATGGCGGTGTGATTAAAATTTAGCACAAAAAAAATCCTTTCAAATAAATTGAAAGGATTCTTCTAATAAATATGAAAATTAACTAAGTGTGCTCTTTTTTTACTGAACAATAATTTTAAAATTACTATTCAGATTATCTCCTGAAACATTCAGAATATAATTTCCTGAAACCTTTCTGCCTCCAAAATTTAAATTAAATAATCCGTTTCCGTTAGCATTCAATTTCTCTTTGATGATCACTTTTCCGCTCATATCAAGAACCGTCGCTGTCAGGCTTGATTTTTTATACTCAGGAAGTTTAATAAACAGTTGATCTTTCACAGGATTCGGATATACGGTTCCTACATTTTTGCTGATGCTGAATTCCGCATTCCCCAATACTGCCTGATTATACAGTGCAGACACTTCTGTAGCCGTCAATGCGTAGTTATACATTCTCAGTTCGTCAAATGCACCTTTGTAAGGAGCTGACGGATTGGCTGTTCCCAGGAACTCGAGTTCACCAATATTTCCGATAATGAAATCACTTGTTTCACCAATTCCGGTTACTGCCGTTTCATCTCCTTCAGCACTCAAAACGCCGTTCGTATAAATTCTCATTTTATGCGAAACAACATCCCTCTGAATAACCACATGCACCCAATTGTTGGTAAAATAATTGGCAACCGGAGATGTAATTTCTTTTTTCGTGACATCATCATCAATGGCGTATCTCAACTGTCCGCCCTTGATTTCTATATTAAAACGTTTCCCCGTTGCTCCTGTCGTAATATTTTTAGTGATCGAACCTTTACACAAAACGTAAAGACTCGTTGCCGACGACGACGGAATCATACTTGCCGGAGCCTTCATCCAGTAAGAAACGGTAAATGAATTGGTATTAAATAAAATATGATCCTGATGCGGAATACTCGCAATATAAGGCGGAGTAGCCGGAGCAGTTGCCAGATCTATAGCATTATTCTCTTTTCCGGGTACTCTTACATTCGAATTATCATAGGCTACATTTAATGTTCCATGATTGGCGTAAGAAGTTACATCTGCAATCTGTTCACCGGATAACGGAGCTTCAGCAAATGGCCAGTTCCCTACAAGACTTGGAGTAATCGCACGGAAACTCCATACATTTCCGGTTACAGCACCCAGTGCATTGGAAGAATCAATTCGCCAGTAGTAATTAGTCGAAGTACTCAATCCGGTCAGTTGGTGCGATGGTGTTGTAGAATACGGTACTGTCGCAACATTTGTTAAATTCTGAGGATCTGTTCCAAAATGAACGGTATAGGTTGTAGTATTCGTACTGCCTGTCCACTTTAAAAGTAGATTACCGTTATCAAGCTGAATATTGGTATTTCCATTGGCAGGAGTCGGATTCGCTGCCTGTGCCGGAGCCGATGGTACCGGTGGTGTAGTCACCGTTGCATTAGCGGTATACACAGAAGATTCCGTAGCATTGGTCGCTTTTACTCTGTAGTAATACTGAGTGTTTGGCGTTAAACCGGTTTCATTATAAGTTGTCGTATTTGCAGGTAATGTAGCAATTACCGTGAAAGCAGTACCGTTTGGAGATCGCTCCAGTACATAATTCGTTTCGTTCGTAGCATTGTCACTCCAGTTCACAGTTAAAGAACTTGCAGTAGGAGTTCCCGATGTCAGTGCATTGGTGAAATTTAAATTAGATGGCGGAATGATAAATGCCGGTGGAGCTACATTAGGTAAGTTATTTATATAAACTTCAATGTTCAGGTATGGTGCGTGTACAGTGCTCACAGCTAATGCGTCAGCAACGTTTGGGTTTAGTCCGTTGGCAGTTTCCCATGCGTCAGGCATTCCGTCATTATCGGTATCCAAAGGAGCCGGAGCACCATAAATGTGACCTGCACCTCCATTCGTAAACCCGAATTGAGTCGTTAAATCAGTCTGCACATAAACATAAGTCGCTGCTGTTCCTTTCGAAGAAAGATCTGAGATCATTAACTGATCTACCTGATCACGTACCGGATAAGATGCTCCAACACCTGAAACAATATTATTAAATGCAGCCTGTGCCGTCAGTGTCGGATTTTTCATCGGATAATCGTAGGAAGTGGGCTGTATGGCAGTGATGTCTCCTACAGGATATCCTGTTAAATCTTGTGGAACCAAAGTTCCGTCTAAAACACCGTTTTTATTGTTATCAAAATAATTCCCGGAACCGTATAAATTAAAATTCGCATTTCCTACACTGAAAGGGGTGGTAACAGCACTGTTTGTATTCGGTCCTCCGATAAAATAGTTATTGATAATGTTGGCATAAGAAGCTCCAGCGGAATCTCCACCCATAATATAGGCTTCACCTGATTGAGTATGTCCGTATGTATTCCCATAATTCCCCCAGTTGTAAACAACATTATTCACGAATTCGTTGATTCCTTTAATCTTATTATTACGTGTTTTATTACAGATGTATAAATTTCCGATCAGACTGATCTTACCTCCCGGTGGCGGCTGCATTAATCCTCCTGCAGAGTGATTGTGACGGTGCATTCCCTGTCCGATAATAGAATTCTGGATCGTAATATTGTCCGGAGCTGTTCCATTATTATCCCAGTTGACAGAAAATACCTCATCTGTACCCCATGTAAAAGTCATGTGATCCAAAATAATATTGGCTCCGTTGGCAATTCCTGATGCATCCTGATTCTGAGCCGTTCCTCCATAACGGATTCGCATAAATCTGGCGATGGTATTATTAGCTCCCGAAAATGAAACTCTCGGTCCTAAAAATAAGATTCCCTCTCCTGGAGCGGTCTGTCCAGCGATCGTGGTATTGGCGGCTACGGCGACAACAGACTGTAGATTAACAATCCCTCCCACTTTAAAAATCACGAAACGTCCAGGCTGGCTTACGGCATCACGGAAAGAACCGGCACCGCTATCGTTCAAATTGGTCACCAAATAGATTTGAGGATTGGCTGCTCCTCTCGCTCCTGTGGTATATCTGCCAAAACCGGTAGCTTCCGGAAATGCCAGTGTCTGAGCATCTAAATTAACTGCGGATAAGGTGACTCCACAAAGCAGTAAAGATTTAATTACCTGCTTAAAAAGTAAAGATTTATTTTTCATGGATATTAATTATTTTGTGTTTACCAAGCTAAACACAAACCCAAATATGAGCATCCTGCCCCATCCTGCTGAGGTATTAGAAATCAATCATTTACCTAAAGCTTTTTCAATAAAACTTCATTTTAAAGCAAAGATTGCATAGTGGCTACGGATTAGTAGAACGGTATAAACAGTAAAAAAAAACTCACTTGGAGTAACCTGCTCATACATGTTTTTAAAAATTTTTCTTCATGATTTTGGGGTTACAAGCAATTTTTATCCATTTATTGATGTTAAAAAAGTAGAACTGAATTAAAAAACACCTTCCACTTTGGCTACAGAATTCAGAATTTCGGCTACATCCACCAGTTGTTTTCTACAGAACTTTGCTTCAACAAAAAATAACAGCAATGGATTTAAAAAACAGCACCATCCTCATCACCGGAGGAACCAGCGGAATGGGTTTGGAATTTGTAAAACAGCTCACTGAAATCGGGGCTAAAATTATCGTAACAGGCCGTAACCTTGAAGCGTTATATGAAACGAAAAAGCAGTTTCCCAATGTGCATACTTTTCAAAGTGATGTAAGCAATCCCAAGGATATCAAAGATTTGTTTGACAACGTCACCACACTGTTCCCGGATTTAAATATCATCATCAACAATGCCGGAATGATGCGTCTCATCGATTTGCAGGATCAGTCTTTAGATCTGGAAAATATCAACCGTGAAATTGCCACCAATCTTACAGGAACAATTCAAATGGTACATCAGTTTTTGCCTCATTTGTTCAAGCAAAAATCGGCAGGTATCGTTAACGTAAGTTCAGGAATTGCTTTTATGAGTTATTCACCTGCACCGATTTATAGTGCCACAAAAGCCGGCATCCGTGCATACACTCAGGCTTTGCGACTTCAACTGGAAAATACAAATGTGAAAGTTTTTGAAATGATTCCACCGGGAGTGAAAACAAATCTCCAGAATGATTGGGTAAAACAACCTAATCCTGCAATGATGATGAATGCCGATGAAATGGTAAAAATTTCCATTGACGGACTTCTGAAAGATAAAAAAGAATTGAAACCTTTCCCTATCAGAATTATAAAGTTGGCCACCCGACTCATGCCAAATGTCCTGTTGAACATTGGTCACAGGGAATTCAGAGAAATCAAAAAATTGAAAAGTAAATAAGTTATTATTACTTCATAAATGATGTTTTAAACCTTTCGGTAAAATGATTTTTTTTAAATTTAAATATTTAAAGATTATTACATTCTTTACAAAAAATGTAAATTAAAAATAAAAACAATGGTAAAAAGTATTATTTCTCTGGCATTATTGCTGGTTTCAGTTTTTCTGGCATTCAAACATGGTTGGGACACTCTGAATTACAAGAAACATCCCGAATCTTTAAAGATGATGAACGAGCTCGGCATCACCGAAACTATGATTCCCATCTTTGGTGGATTGACGATATTGATTGGTATTTTGCTGATCATTCCTAAAACTTTTTTCCTGGGAAATATGCTGAATGCAATCTCGATTGTGATCATTATGGCATTGGCAGTAAAATCAGGAAATTTCAAAATGGTTTTAATGGAAATTCCGTTCTTGATTATGCCTTTGGTGTTGATCTGGTTGAAATATCCTTTTGTAAAATCTTAATATAATTTGGATTTTTTCGAACACAATAAACTCATCAGTACAGATTTTTTACGGAGTAATTTTGTAAATTAGTGGAAACAAAAACTCAAAAAAATGAAAGAAAACGCCGTAAAAATATTTGAGCAAAAGAAGGTGCGTACACATTGGGACGAGGAGGAAGAAAAGTGGTATTTTTCTGTTATTGATGTGATAGAAGTTTTGACAGGAAGCAGTATTCCGAAGAGGTACTGGAGTGACCTGAAAAAGAAACTTACCAATGAAGGAAGTCAGTTGTACGAAAATATCGTACAACTGAAGTTTCAATCATCTGATGGTAAAAAATATGCTACAGATTGTTTAGATACACAGAATTTGTTACGACTCATCCAATCCGTTCCATCGCCTAAAGCGGAGCCTTTCAAACAGTGGCTTGCAAAAGTCGGTTACGAAAGAATGCAGGAAATCTCTGACCCTGAACAAAGCCTTGACAGAGCACGGGAAAACTGGCAAAAACTGGGGAGAAGCGAAAAGTGGATACAGCAACGAATGAGCGGTCAGGAGACCCGCAACAAACTCACTGATTACTGGAAAGAAAATGGTGTGGAAAAATCTGACGAATTTGCTTTTCTAACCAACATCATTCATCAGGAATGGACAGGTCTGAAGGTAAAAGAGCATAAAAATTTAAAAGGTTTGCAAACTCAAAACCTTAGAGACCATATGAGCGAGGCAGAACTTATTTTCACTGCCTTAGCCGAACTCTCGACCAGGCAAATTGCTGAAGTTGACGAAGCCAAAGGAGTACCACAAAATGCCGTTGCTGGCAAAAAGGGCGGAAAAATTGCGAAAGATGCAAGACTTGCATTAGAAGATCAAACCGGCAAAAAGGTCATCACATCAGAAAATTTTCTTCCACCACCGACAGAAAAGAAAAAAATCAGTAAAAAGAAATAAGCATATAAACTATAATGAAAAAAGGCAGCCCACTCCGGATAAAATCTATTTCTGAAGTTCACAAAATTGCAGGACTTCCCCAGCCCAACCATCCTTTGATCAGCATTGTAGATGTTTCAAAATTTACAAATGATTCTGATGTGAATGCTGTGGTTTTTGATTTTTACGCAGTGTCTCTGAAACGGGGTTGTGATAATTTATTGTACGGTCAGCAGAAATATGATTTCGATGAAGGGTTGATGGCCTTTATGGCGCCCGGACAAATTTTGAGAGGCGAAGAAAGTGGGATTCCGCCAAATCTGGAGGGCTGGATGATGTTTATTCATCCCGATTTTCTGTGGAATTCTTCACTGGCAAAAAAGATAAAGCAATATGAATATTTCGGATACGCCACCAACGAAGCCTTGTTTCTTTCCGACAAAGAAGAAACGATGATGAACGGGATCATAGAAAATATTCGTGGCGAATACAATTCGAATATTGACAAATTCAGTCAGGATGTGATCATTGCCCAACTGGAATTGCTTTTTACTTATGCTCAACGCTTTTATGAACGACAATTCATTACCAGAAAAATCACGAATCATAAAGTTTTGGAACGGTTGGAAGATGTATTGAATGATTATTTTAACAACGAAGATTTGGTCTCAAAAGGTTTGCCTTCAGTGCAATTTATTGCTGATACGCTGAATATTTCAAGTAAATATTTAGGAAGTTTGTTAAAACAGCTGACTGGGCTTTCCACACAACAGCATATCCACGAAAAGCTGATTGCAAAAGCAAAGGAAAAATTATCAACATCAGAATTATCTGTTTCAGAAATTGCTTATGAATTGGGATTTGAGCACTCACAGAGTTTCAGTAAATTGTTTAAAACGAAGACCCAGCAAAGTCCTGTGGAGTTTAGGGCGGGATTTAATTAGATAATGAATGTTTTTTGTAATTAAAAAAATTAACCAGCAAGTAGAATTGGTTGTTCTGAATTATTAATCAATCAATTTCGTTTACAAAAAATCCCTCTCAAAACTGAAAGGGATTAATTATATAAAAAAACTTTTAATTACATATAAGCTTCAATCGGCTCACAAGTACAAACTAAGTTTCTGTCTCCGTAAGCTTCATCAACTCTGGAAACTGAAGCAAAGAATTTGTGCTCTCTAACCCAGTCTAATGGATAAGCTGCTTTTTCTCTGCTGTATGGTTTATCCCATAAGTCAGAAATTACCAATTGCTCGGTGTGAGGAGCGTTTTTCAATACGTTGTTTGCCTGATCAGCTTCGCCGTTGGCAATCTCGTCGATCTCATATTTGATAGCGATAAGAGCTTCTGCAAAACGGTCGATTTCAGATTTGCTTTCAGATTCTGTAGGCTCGATCATCAATGTTCCTGCAACCGGGAAAGAAACCGTAGGTGCGTGGAAACCGTAATCCATCAATCTTTTCGCAACATCAGCCACTTCAATTCCTAAAGATTTGAACTGACGGAAATCTACGATACACTCGTGCGCTACTCTACCTTCTGTATTTGAATATAAAATAGGGAAATGCTCCGCTAAGATTTCTTTTAAATAGTTTGCATTTAAAATCGCGTGCTCAGTTGCTTTTTTCAAACCTGAAGTTCCCAACATTTTGATGTAAGCATAAGAAATATTTAAGATCAATCCAGAACCGTAAGGCGCTGCAGAAATTCCTTCGATTGCTTCTTTTGAACCTACTTTAATGTTGGCATTGGTTGGTAAGAAAGGAACCAAATGTTTCGCAACACAGATCGGACCAACACCAGGACCTCCACCTCCGTGAGGAATAGCAAAAGTTTTGTGAAGATTTAGGTGACAAACGTCTGCTCCGATGTTTCCTGGACTTGTATATCCTACCTGAGCGTTCATGTTGGCACCATCCATATAAACCTGTCCGCCGTGATCGTGAACCAATTGGGTAATTTCTTTAATATTGGCATCAAAGAATCCGTAAGTTGACGGATATGTGATCATTACACAAGAAAGATTTTCAGAGTGCTGTTCCGTTTTTGCTTTGAAGTCTTCAAAATCAATTTCTCCGCTTTCAAGGTTTTTAACGACAACAATTTTCATTCCTGCCATAGCTGCAGAAGCCGGATTGGTTCCGTGTGCAGACTGAGGAATCAACACCACATTTCTGTGACCTTCACCTCTTGAGATGTGATATTCTCTGATCACCATTAATCCTGCATATTCTCCCTGAGCTCCAGAGTTGGGCTGAAGAGAAGTTCCTGCAAAACCAGTAATTTCAGAAAGATCTTTCTCTAATTCTCTAATCATTTCCTGATAACCTCCTGCCTGATTTACCGGTACAAATGGGTGAATACTTCCCCATTCTGCCCATGAAAGCGGCAACATCTGAGTCGCAGCATTCAGTTTCATAGTACAAGAACCAAGAGAAATCATTGAATGAGTTAATGATAAATCTTTTCTTTCAAGACGCTTGATGTAACGCATCAATTCTGTCTCTGTATGGTATTTGTTGAATACTTCTTCCGTCAAAATCTCATCTTTTCTAAGATTTTCTTCAGGAATGCTATATCCTTCTTTTATTTCTAATTTAAAAGTCTGCTTGTCTTTGAACTGAGCGAAAGAAGCCATCAAAACATTCAGTTTTTCAAGCGTTGTACTTTCGTTGATCGCAATGCTGATAACGCCTTCTGTGAAATAGTTCAGGTTTAATTTATGATCAAGCATCATTCTCATTAATCTTGCTTTCTCATCTTCAGCCATCACGATTTTTACCGTATCAAAGATCGGCTCTTCAACCGTCTGATAACCTAAAGCTTTCAATCCGCCTTTCAAAGCATTGGCTTTAAAGTGAATCTGGTCAGCGATATAATTTAATCCTTTTGGACCGTGATAAACAGCGTACATTCCGGCCATAACCGCTAAAAGAACCTGAGCAGTACAGATGTTTGAAGTCGCTCTTTCTCTTTTGATGTGCTGCTCTCTCGTCTGTAAAGCCATTCTCAATGCACGTTTTCCGTACATATCTTGAGAAACCCCGATGATTCTTCCCGGAATATCTCTTTTATAATCTTCTTTACAAGAGAAAAACGCTGCGTGAGGACCACCGTACCCCAATGGAATACCGAATCTCTGCGAAGTACCAACTGCACAGTCAGCGCCCATTGATGCAGGAGATTTCAATTTAACCAAAGCCATAGGATCACAGGCAACAACAACCTGTAAGTCTAATTTTTTGTAGTCAACGATATCTTCTGTGTAGTCTAAAACGATTCCGTTTTTTCCTGGATATTGCAGTAAAACTCCGTAATATGATTCGTCGAACTGGTGCGTTTTGTGATCACCTTCAACGATTTCGATTGCTAAACCTTCAGCTTTTGTCTTTAAAACAGAAACGGTTTGAGGTAATACCAAATCAGAGATAAAGAACTTGTTGGCTCCTGCTTTTTTCTGATCTTTAGTTCTGTTGTTGAAGAACATGTGCATTGCTTCTGCAGCTGCCGTAGATTCATCCAACAAAGATGCATTTGCCAAAGCAAAACCTGTCAAATCGCACACAACAGTCTGATAGTTAAGCAAAGCTTCTAATCTTCCCTGCGCGATTTCTGCCTGGTAAGGCGTGTACGCTGTGTACCAGCTTGGGTTTTCAAAGATATTTCTCTGAATCGCCGATGGCAACAGGGTATTGTGATATCCAAAACCGATATAGCTTGTATAATCAGTGTTCTTCGCCGCCAATTCTTTCGAATGGTTCAGCATCTGATATTCTGAAAGCGGTTCTGAAATGTTCAGATCATTTTCTAAACGGATTGATGATGGAATGGTTTGAGAAATCAATTCTTCGATACTTGAAACGCCAACTTTTTCCAACATTGCCTGCTTATCGGCTTCGTTTAGGGAAATGTGACGGCTCACAAACTGCTCTGTATTCATTTTTATATATTAGATTTTGTTTGAAAAAAAAGATTCGTAAAATTACGATTTTTAAAATGATTTCGCAACCTAAGTCTCTGTCGGAGATTGCCTTTTTATAATTGGCTTTAAAATATGGGTTTTGAATCTTACTAATCTGTGATTATAATTAGTAAAGCAGAATTTATTTAAATCTTCTATCGGAACGATTTTAGTCATTAAGTTGTTGATAGAAGCCTAATTTTAATACTAAAAACATTAGGTTTTTGCTTATTAGCGGTTCTTAAGTTTCACAAAGCCGTTTGACATCGTCGAATTTTCGATCTAAGTTATAAAAGCTGAAGGTTTTTGTGATTAATTAATGAAAATCATCTATAAATATTCCCACAAAATATTGTCTCAAATCCTTTGCTAATCAGCAATTAAAGAAATTTTAAATTTTATTAATTATATTTATTCTAAATTAATATATTTGCAGTATGAATAACATTACTCCGTTTAAAGTTCCGCCATTGACTCCGGTATTTTCTTTCACGAATGAAGAAATGTTCTGTGGCGACAAAAAATCTTGCTGTAAAAAATTCAAGAAAGGTAAACGATGCAAAAAATGTCCGGGAAATAAAAAGCTGGCTTAATTTGGTTGGAGTGTTTTAGTGTCTGAGAGTTTTTGGATTTCTTAAATCTTAAATAAAATTGCTGATCCAGAAATAGATAGCAATTGCTAAAATAATAATTCCCCAAATCAGCAACATAATCTTTGGATAACCTCGTCGGTTGATAACCGTTCTGGGTTGTGGCTTAAATAATTCCTCCGCTCTGTCTCTGAACTTTTCTCCGTCAGATTCAAAAACTTCCGTTATTGTAATACCCTGAACTACAGTTTTATGCAAAAGCGAATTGGTCGCATGCAGCAGCAACTGAAATTTTCCGTTTTTAAATTCAGTAATCTTAAAAATTCTTTCTCCATACGCCTTTTCCAAACCAAACGGTAAAACTTTCACCACATCAGCATTCTGAGTTTGCCAAGTGATGATGATTTCCTCACCTTTTTTCGCATGAATTTTATTCGCAGAAAAAGTCTTAATTGAAGGTGGAACGGTATATCTGAAACTTTTCTGAAGGCTTTCTAAATTCTGGTCGTAAGTAATCCTTCTCCCTTTATCGCTCAGCGTTTCGTACGCTTCCTGAATTTCTTTAAAACGTTCGGCAAAAAAATCGTCGTTCTGGTTTTTATCAGGATGGTATTTTAACGAAAGTTTTCTGTAGGATTTTTTGATGTCTTCATCTGAAGCATCACGAGAAATCCCGAGAAAATAATAGTAGTCTTTCATTTAGGCTAACAAAAATAAGGATTTTGTTCTTGCGGGCAAAAATAATGATGCCGCGAATGCACGAATTTTATCAGAATGCGCATATTATTTTAACGCAAAGGTCGGTAAGATCCTTTCTAATTCTTTGCGAATCTTTTCGTTTGCAAAGGTGTTCTACTCAGCAGATGATTGCGGCATTATTCAGTTTTTATTTTGAGTGAACGATTATCGTATTTGTTATTTTTTCAGGAATTTAAGGATCCATTTATCTTCGTTGACAAGATTCCTCCGGAATAACAAACTTTGTGTTGATTTAAATTTAAATAAAATTCGTGCATTCGTGGCAAACAAATTCCGACACATTTTTTGCGCCGGAATTAACAATTTCATTTAGTTACTTTCTATTTATGCTTCTGCAAAATCTTCTTTTCCCGCATCTTTTCTGCAGCATCTTGAAGCAAATTCTTTCTTAAACTTTCCTTTCAGTTCCTGATACTGCTCCTCATCCATTTCTCTGATCTTGTCTGCCAATCCGAAAGGCGATTTTTCTTTGATTCCATATTCATTAAAAATACCTCTTACAAATCTTTTTCTTTCAATTACTTTTTTGGCAACCACTGCAACTCCTGCAACGGCAAGTGCTCCAAGAACACCTTTTAATACTGAATTTTTCATTTTCTTAAATTTTAAATTTTACTACTTCTTGTTTTTTTATAGAGACGAATTTGTTTCAGTTTTTACTTTACTACTTCAAAAATTTAAACTATTCGTTATTTCTGTTGAAAAATCCGCTTGAACATTTCTGTCTCCAGACTTCTTTGAATTTTTCTTTTTCCTCGTCAGACATCCCTTCCATCTTATGTTGCAGATGTTTCTCTTTCATATCTCTCATTCCTCTCCCGAATTTTCCGTGAAATCCACCAAAAAGAATTTTACTCAACACCAGAATTCCCATTGCCTGCCAGTAACTGATACTTTTCACACCAAGAACTTCTGGTAAAATGCAGTTCCAAAGCCACATTACAATCAGCGCAACAGCAAGGAAAATCAAGGGCGGACATAAAATCAGAAGTGCCCAGCTTTTTTTATATTTATTGTTCATTTTGCTTTATTTCTAATTATTTAAATCTTCGTACAACTGTCTCAGTCTGTTTCTCAAATGCTTTACTGCGTAATTTTTACGGCTGATGATCGTTTTGATATTTTCTCCCTGTTCATCAGCGATCTCCTGTAAAGTTTTATCATTTAATTCATTTTCCATGTAAACCAGTTTCTGTTTTTCCGGAAGTTCTTCTAAAGCTTCAAACAGTTTTTTCCAAATTTCATCCTGAAACATCTTTACATCGGGTCCCGCACTGTCGTCGAGCAACAGAATATCTTTTATCGAAAACGATCCGTCTTCATCTTCGTAGACAAAATCTTCAAGGTTTTCGGTTTTCTTTTTCCGGTATTTATCAATGATTTTGTTGGAAGTAACGCGGTATAACCATCCGCCGACATTTACAATTTCAGAAAGATTGGTCAAACTGCTGAACTGATACCACACCTCCTGCAGAATATCTTCCGCATCTTCGGTATTTTTCACTTTCGGGCGAATGAAAGACATCAGTTTTCCACCGTAGTTTGATACGGTCTGCGAAATAATGTTTTCCTTTTCCTTCTGTGGCATTGTTATTTTCTCGGCAATCTCCATATTGCTATGACGATTGTTGTTTTTGTTTTACTTTAATGATTTTAAAATAATTTTGTGCAGTAACACAAATTTAGATTTAATTAAAAAAATAATGAGATAAATTATCAGGTTTAGAA
Source organism: Chryseobacterium kimseyorum (assembly GCF_025971945.1). Lineage (GTDB taxonomy): Bacteria > Bacteroidota > Bacteroidia > Flavobacteriales > Weeksellaceae > Chryseobacterium > Chryseobacterium kimseyorum. The sequence goes on along the minus strand of NZ_JAPDHW010000009.1, from coordinate 170,894 downwards.
CTAAAAATAATATTTTCACAAAAAATTACGGGATGAATTATTGGAAGCACAGCCTATTATCCAGGAAAAAATTTGGCGGAAATCCTGAAGATTACCTGTCAGTTCATAAATTTTTAGATTCGAGCAAGCTTTTTTATTACCATTTAAAGCACCGCATACTCCTTCACAATACTTATGGAATGGAAATCTGCATATCTAAATTTGGAGAGTTAATCACGAACAGTGACGGAAAAAAGATTCTTGTAAGAGACATCGTTGCCGAACATTGCAAAGAAGATCTTTATGGTGTGGTTCCTACGCTGAACAATTGGTTTAAATATTACGATGAAAGAATTTTTGAAGATTTTGATTTAATAGAAACTGATGACAAGGTTTTAAATGACTTCTTACTGAAACCGTTAATGATGTCCGGCTTAAAATCATCACTCATCATCACACATAGTAATTTCGGGGTCTACTTAGCCAAAGAAATTTTAGGAGTTGATCAAGCTTTAAAATTGTCAGAATCAGTAAAAAATAAAAGTATTAATGAACTTTTACAACACATTAAACTTAAAGAAAAATGGCAATTCACGCCGAACATGGAAGAACTAAAACAAATAAATGATGAGCATATTTAATTTTTTTTCAAATCTCTTTTCCAGGAAAAACGATTTCCAAAACGCCTCTGATCTACAGACTTTCCAACCTTCAGCGGATTACAATCCTGATGCCTGGGAAAAGGAGCAGTTATCAAGAATAAATGAACTTGAACTTAAGATAAAAGACAGATTTGTGGATTTAATCAGGTCTAAAAATAACCATTTAAAATTTTCATGGGACAGTGGAAATGATGAGGCTTTTTTAAATTTTGAGGGTCACGAAAATACTTTTGATAACGAAGAATTTTGGGAACTTGAGGAATATTTAATTTTAAAGTTGGATATCCCAGATGCAGGTGAATTTGAGATGCATGGTGAAGGTTTTCTGACGATCGAAAACCATACTATTGTCGCAGATTTTTGGTCGACTTTACGATTTATGGAAGATTATGATGAGGAAAAAGAAGAAGAAATATGGTCTGAGGCCGAAACAGAAAAGAAGGTTGAAAAACTATTTCAGATTTGATAAAGATTTTTGATTTCTAACTTTTACAAATTTTGAAATCTTACTGCTAGAAACAACCCTGCCAGCGTGTGAAACGCTGGCAGGGTTGTGTAATTGAATTGTAATTAAAAATATATTTTACTTCGCTTCTGAAAGATTTTTCACCACTTCCAGACCTTTGGTAAAACCATTCTGCATGTGCTCTTCCCAATCTTTCTCGGTCTGAACTTCCACATGAAGTTTGGTTTTGCCATCATAGTCAATGAGAATATACTTTTCAAAACATCCGCTCCATTGCTTGATTTCCATGCTTTCAGTGTCTTCTACCCCATTTTCATCAATCATTCCAAGATGTTTAAAAATCATTTGATCCGGTTCTTCAATATTGTCGATGGTAGAAACCATTCCTGCACCTTTGGGATTTACGAAATAAGTTTTGCCACCAACTGTCCAGTCGGTTTTCATTTGCGATCCCGGACCGAAAAATTGAGTCCATTCGCTGTAAGTTTCTTTTCCAAATAACACATCCCATACTTTTTGCTTGGGTGCGTCAATTACGGTTTCATAAGATAATGTTTCCATATTTTTAATTTTTGTGACTAGTTTAAACATGAGCAACACTAATTTCCACACTGAGAACACAGGTGATAATTGTATTTTGGTGCTGATTTCGTGAAACTTGTGTTATTTATAATTGATTTTCAGATAAATTTTTAACATTTTGAAGAGCCTGAGGAAATTTATCTTCGAAAAACTCTTTAAACTCTTCTGATGTCTTGATTCTTGCAATCAATTTCGTTCCTTCTTCGGTTTCTTCCAGTAGATAAGTCTCGGTCGCATCGCCCCAATCCTGTGGAACTTCCACCCCATCAAAAATTTCACCCAAATGTAGAAAAACCATTTCTTTATTCGGATCATTTTTCAGTACACGGCTGAACATTCCATTGTTTTCAGGATCTAAAAATTTCATCATGCTCTCCTCTTCCCATGTTCCTAAATAAAATGAGCCTTTTGTAAATGCAGAAGTCCACTGTCGGTAACTGGTTTCGTCCCACAGTGCTGTCCATACTTTTTCCGAAGTAGCGTCAATTTCGATTGTATATTCTAAAGTTTCCATATAATTTATTTTTTAATGTTTGGTGTTGGTGTTAAAATTGATTATCCGCCTACAAAATCTCCGCCGTTAATGTGAATAATTTCTCCGGTGATAAAACTTGAATCTTCTGATGCAAGAAAAACATAAGCCGGCGCAACTTCACAGGGCTGACCTGCTCTTTTCAGAGGAGTGTCTTTTCCGAAAGATGCAATATCTTCAAACGTTTCTTTCACTAATGGCGTCCAGATTGGGCCTGGTGCAACTCCATTCACGAGGATTTTCTTTTCTGCTAAATTGACGGAAAGCGATCTGATAAATGTTGCAATTGCACCTTTTGTCGAGGAATAATCGATAAGGTGATCGCTGCCACGATAAGCCGTAACCGACGTTGTGCAGATAATTCTTCCGCCCTTATTCATTAGTTCTAAACAATCTCTGGTGAAAGAAATCATGGAAATAATATTAACATCAAACGTTTTTGAAATTTGGTCATCCGTTATTTTTTCAAAATCGGTTTTCGGAAACTGAATTCCTGCATTATTAACTAAGATATCTAAAGTTTTCCACTGTTTTTTAACGCGTTCAAGACATTTGGTTCTGAACGCTTTTTTAGAAATATCACCTTTCATTAGAATGCACTGCTGACCTTCTTTTTCAACGAGTTTCTGAGTTTCCCTGGCGTCCTTGTCGTTTTCCTGATAAATAATGGCAACATCAGCACCCTCGCGGGCGAAATGAACTGCTACCGCCTGACCAATTCCGCTGTCGCCACCTGAAATAATGGCTTTTTTATTAAGTAATTTTTTACTTCCGAGATAATTTTTACGGATAATCTCCGGATGAAGTCCATCTTTCGGGACTTTTGATAATGATTTTGACTTGTTCTGCGTCTTCATAGGCAAATCTTTTTTCCACTGATAACAACAAACAGCAAGCCGAAACGGGGTGAGAGATTCAAGATTCAAGATTTTGAATTTGAGATTTGAGATTTGAGATTTGAGATTTGAGATTTGAGAAAGTAAATATTTTATTATTTGGAATCATTCAAATATTACTTATTCATCATCGCTTGAAATTCCCTTCAATATCCAAAACCCGGATTTCGAATTCTCCATCTAAATTTTTATAAAAGATAACCCGCTCCCAAATCCCGATCTTCAAACCAGAAACCCGTATTTCTCAACTCATGTAAGCCAGCTCCAAATCCTTAATTACAATTTTCTGCATTTTCATCATCGCCTGAACGACTTTGTGTGCTTTTTCCTGATCAGAATCATTCATCAGCTGAATCAATTTTTTGGGAACAATCTGCCAGCTGACGCCAAACGGATCTTTCAGCCAGCCACACATGCTCTCTCTGCCGCCATTTTGGGTTAAAGAGTTCCATAAGTGATCGGTTTCCTCCTGGTCATCAGTCATTATCACGATTGAAATACCTTCATTAAAATCAAATTTATGGTCATAAGAATTGTCCATACAGAAAAAACTGTAGCCATCTATTTCAAAATGAGCGTGCTGTACATTTTCCGGAACTTCGTGATTTTCGTCTCCGACACTTTCTCCATACTTTAAAACCCCTCCAATCTTGGAATTTGGGAAAATTTCAGTGTACAATTCCATCGCTTCCATCGCTCTTCCATTGTTTTCATGAATGTACATCAATGTTGGAATCAGTTTTTGCTCGCCCTGTTTTTCGCCCAGATACAGTTGCCATGTAGTTCCAAACTGATCCCGAACCCAACCGTATTTTTTGCTCCATGGATATTCTCCAAGATCCATCAGAACGATTCCGCCATTGGATAACTGATTCCAGTAATTCTGAACCTCATCTTCAGTTTCACACAATACCATAAAAGAGATTGAAGCGTTTCTTTCAAACTGCGGACCGCCATTTAAAAGCATTAATTTCTGCCCGAAGAGTTCAATATTCATTACCACGGGAGTATCAGCAGTGACTGTTCCGTTGAAAACTTTACAGTAAAATTCTGCAGCTTCTTTTGCGTCTTCATTGTGCCAGAGACACGGGAAAATATCGTTGTTCATATTATTTATTTTTTCTAACTCATTATTAGACGTCGAATTGCCCGCAGCCCGACTTGAGTGGAGCTCTTTTTGTAAGCCACGGGAAAAGCAAGGCACAAAAAAGCGGGAACGGAGGGCGGATAAAGGCGCCCTAAAAATAACAATTTTAGCCGACAGATTAAGGTTTGAAGGAGAAATGATGATGATTCATATATATCTTTAGCTTTTCGACTGAATTTTTCCCGAATCCATGAAATTGTAATATTTCTTTTTCGGTATAATCTGAAAGTTTTTCCAGAGAATCTATTTTTTCTTTTTGCAATGCTCTTCTCGCAGGCATGGCAACCACTCCCTTCAAAAAATCTCCTGAAACTTCATGACAGTCACTACAAAAAGGTTTTAAATATTTTGCCATAATTATCAGATTGATCATGACTGAAAAATGATGCTAATTGTTTTCCACGTACTTGTGGAAGTTGTTGAGTATCGCATACCAACCTTCACGCTGCATTTCTACAGAGTTTTGCGTTTCAGGATCGAAGCTGATCTTCACCTTTGTGGTATTTTCGTCTGCTTTTTCAAAAACGATTTCGACGTTTCTGCCATCTTCCATGTGGTATTTGATCAATTCATTTTCCACGACTTCATCATAGATTCCCACAAAATCAAACCCGAAACTTCCGTCTTTGGCTTCCATTCTGTTGTTGAATTTCCCACCTACTCTGAGGTCATTTTCAGAACTCGGGCATTCCCATGATTCGTGGGCAAAATTCCACTTTACGATGTGTTCAGGATCGTTGTAGTAATCCCAAACTTTTTTTACAGGGGCTAAAATTGTGATGTCTATTTTTATTTTTTCCATATTTTATTTTTTTGAATATCTGTTACTTGGAGTATTATTTAATTTAACGCAAAGTCAAAACAAAGAATTTTAAATTTTAAGCGTTTTTTGAATAAGACAAAGGCGTAAGCTTAAAAAAAGAGATACAAAGCTTTTTAATTATGACAGTTTGTGGAAAATCATAATTTCTTCAAATATCGTTTTATTTTACCCTTCGTAGCCCTGATCAGTAGAAAAATTGATCATCCAGTAGACTCCGAATTTATCCTGAAAACTTCCGAAATAATCTCCCCAAAACTGATCTTCAAGAGGCATTTCAATATTTCCGCCGGCAGAAAGTGCTTTAAAAATTCTGTCAGCATCTTCTCTGGAATCCGGAAAAATGGAAACATAATTATTGTTCCCGACCGTTAAATTCTGTCCGAATGAAGGCACAATGTCTGATGCCATCAACAGATCACCACCCACACGGAGCGCGATGTGCATGACTCTGTTTTTTTCTTCGTCTGACAGGTTCTCAGTTCCGGGAGCATTGCCCATTTTATGAACTCCGCCGACGAATTCGCCGCCGAAAACTGTTCTGTAAAAATTGAAGGCTTCTTCGGCTTTGCCGTCAAAATTGAGGTATGGATTTAATTTAGGCATATTTTAAAATTTAGGTTGATGTTAAGGTTAAGGTTGATAATTAGTTTAGTTTTAGTTAGGACTGCTTAGTATTTCATGTTTTCGTCGAAGTCGTATTTCATTCCTTCGTAGTTTAGGATTCTTCGCATTAAGCCGATTTGTCCGGAAAGGTAATCTTCGCGTCCGATGCACATTCCGACGAAATTGAGAACATTTTCAGGGAAGAAATCGATGTTCATTCCCATCGGAAAATCTTTGTCTAGTTCTTCGTCTGAGACTTCCAGTAATCTACTGTAAACCAAAGGTGAGATGTGGTGAAAACTGTCTTTTAACTGTTTTAAAGTCGGATATTTAAAGCTTTCATCCAGTGCTTTTCCTTCGGAGAAATATTCTTTGAATTCAAACTTTTCTTCCAGTCCGAGCACATTTCCCAATGCATAACGCATGTCGAGAAAGTTTCCTACCATCCAGATGATGTGATTGGTTCTGCCTTCGATTCTCTGCAAAGCATCTTCCTCAGAAATTCCGTCGAGAACCATCAGAAAATTCTGACTGTGACCACGGAATGCCGGGATGATGATGTCTAGTTTTTGTGATTTTAGGGTGTCCATAGATTTATTTGAGATTTGAAATTTGAAATTTGAGATTTTGTTTCGCACAGATTTTACGGATTTGCACGGATGATTGTGGGAATTAATTTGAGGTTTGAGATTTGAGGAGATTACCTAAAAAAACTGCTCAATCTGCGAGAGCCAGATTTACTCAGTCGGCATTTGAGACATATCTGCAAAAGTGACATTCCAGCCGTGACCGTTGATGTCCCAGAATGAGTTTTGATACATCCAGCCATAATCCTGCGGCTCTTCGTGCTGTGTTGCTCCATTTGCAACTGCTGCGTTGACAATCTGATCAACTTCCTCGCGGGTATCCATGCCGATAGCTACCAAAACCTGCGTGGTATCGCCCTTGGGAACTGGTCTTTCGGAAAAGGTCATAAAATATTCTTCGGTGATAAACATCACGCAGATATTTTCGCCTAAAATAAAACATACCGCTTTTTCATCGGAAATATTTTCGTTAACCGGGAAACCAAGATTCGTCCAAAACTCCTTTGTTTTCGGAATATCTTTTACCGGAAGGTTCACATAAATTTGATTGATTTTCATTTTATTGCAATATATAGTTGGTTAAAATTCTATTCTCAAGGAATCTGAGATACATCTCCGTGCATTACTTCCCACTGATGACCGTCGGGATCTGCAAATGCCCACTGATACATCCAGCCGTGATCTCTGGGTTCGCTGTATTCTGAACCTCCGTTTTCGGTAGCTGTTTTTACCATTGCATCTACCTCATCACGACTGTTAACACCGATTGCCAAAAGAGTTTGCGTAGTTTTTCCGTCTGCAACCGGCCGGTCGGTGAAGGTTTTGAAAAAGTCTTCATGAAGAAACATAGTGTAGATGTGATTTTCTTTCATCACTACACAGATTGCTTTTTCGTCAGAAAACTGTTCATTGATAGAGAATCCTAATTTCGTCCAGAATTCTCTCGCTTTCTGAACATCTTTTACAGGAAGGTTGACATAAATATCCGTGATTTCCATTTTGTAATTTTTTAGTGTTAAACTTTAAACCAAAATTACCAAGTCAATATGAAAATCAACTTGCCATAAGACAAGATTTAAACTTTTCTGGGATGTGAAACAATTTCTTTACGGATTCTGCTGAGTGAAGTGTCTGTAATGCCAAGGTAGGAAGCAATTTGCTTTAACGGAGCGAACTGTACCACCTGCGGTTTCTGTTCTAAAAGATTGAGATAGCGTTTCGTTGCCGAAAGTGTAAACATTTCCACAGAGCGTTGTTTGTAGGCAAATAGTTCCTGTGACATCCACGCCCTTCCCCATTCACTGAGGTTTTGAATTTTGTGATATAATTCCTGAAATGTGTCGAAATCTATTTTCAACAGCTCACAATCTGTTATGCAGACAATGTTTTCCTGGGTCGGAATTCTCTGAAAAAGTGAGGAGACCTCGATTACGATCTCATTTTCCACAAAAAAATGTGTCGTAACATCATTTCCGTTAAAATCTGTTACAAATGACCTCGCCAAACCTTTCTCTAAAATATAATATTCATTGGCTGTTTTGCCTTCTTCAAGGATTAAATCTCCCTTCTGAAAAACAACTTTTTCGTGAGCCTGAAAGATTTCTGTAAGTTCTTCTTCAAAAAAGAACGGAAAATCTGAATATACTTCAAAGGCTTTACTGGTCATGAATTTCCTGTTTGTGTTAAAGTTTTAAAATTAAAGTTTTTATTGGAATAATGGAGAGAAAATTTTTGCGCCAATAAAGATTCTTTCTAATCCAAAAATTTTAACATACTCGTTTTCTGAAGATGGCTGTTGGAATACAAAAGAAAACCCATAAGTTTTAAATAATCTTAGATTCTTATTAAGACATCTCTTTATCACTCCCGCGCAATTCATTTAAAAGTTTAAACCATTTAGATTCCTACGGGATGACAAACTACACGCTGATTGTAATGTTAAATTTTAAAACAAAGAAAGCTGAATCGGTTTTGGCTTAAGAGGTTTTTCAGCGTCACCGAAGACCGTTTTGCCACCGAAGCGCCATGAATTCTGACGTTCGTCTTCAATTACATCATTGATATCGAAATCGGGAGTAAAATTTTTCTCAGCTTCGGAAATAATCGTGTGAAGCTTATTAATTGACTGCAATTTATCTGAATTTCCTAATTTCGATTTTTCAATACCTTTCTGTAAAATATTGATCGTTTCATCATAAACATTGATCGGTACGGGAAACGGATGACCGTCTTTTCCACCATTGGCAAAGGAAAACCGTGCAGGATCTCTGAATCTTGACGGTGCACCGTGAATGACTTCACTTACCAAAGCCAGACTTTGTAATGTTCGCGGGCCAACACCTTTCAGCAACAACAATTCCTCAAAATTTTCAGGCTGATTTTCTCTGGTCATGTACAAAAGTGTTCCCAGCTTTTTCAGATCGACATCGGATGCGCGTACGTCGTGATGAGCAGGCAAAATCAAATTGGCAAAATCCTGCATGATTTTTTCTGAATTGGTATGTGAAATTTCTAAAATTCCTTTCCGGCTGTCTGCCGCTTCGTGAGCAGTTAAGTTTAAAATATTTCCTCGGTTGATTCCCTGAATGCCTTTGTGTGGTTCGTCGACAAAAGATTCCATATTCTCGGAATGCCAGTGGTATCGACGGGCAGTTCCGTCTGCATCATTCATTCCCTGTTGCACAACCGCCCAATTTCCTTCATCAGATAAAATAAAATTATGAAGGTAAAGCTGATAACCATCCTGTATAGCCGTGTTGTCCACTTTTGCTGAAAGTTTGCTCGCACGGATCAAATCGTTTCCGTTCAGTCCGGTTTTATCAGCAATGACCAAAAGTTCATTCGGAGTTTCTTTGGAGAACCTTCCTTTGCCTCCACAAATATAAATTCCGAGCTCTTTAGAATTGGGATTGATGCTGCGTTTCAAAGCACCCATAACGGAAGTTGTAATTCCTGACGAATGCCAATCCATTCCCATCACTGCCCCAAAACTCTGGAACCAAAACGGATCTGCCAATCTGCGGAGAACTTCATTTTTTCCGTAATCTGCCAACATCACTTCTACGATGGAAAGTCCGAGCACAGCCATTCTTTCGTAGAGCCAAGGCGGTACTTTTCCGTAGTGAAGAGGCAATGTTGCAGTTCCGGAGCGTTTCATTCTTTATGATTGATGATTGATGATTGATGATTGATGATTGATGTACAAAATTAAAGCCTTATAAACGAAATTCATAAGGCTTTAAGCATATTTTTTATTTTAATATAAGTTTCTGCGAAAGTACAGTCAGATTTCACGAATTTCCTTTTTTTTGAAAATTACCAATTTTAAAGAACATATTTAATATACCCAAAATCAATCCTGTACCGACAGCTATCACTAAGGATTTCAGCAGCAGATTTTTTAATGCTTCCCTATCCGAAAAATCGATATCAAATAATCCAAAGACCAGAATTCCTGCAAAAAGTCCGGCAGAAATGGGTATAAATGTCATTTTAAAATAGGTAGATCTGTTTGTCATCTTTTAAGTTTTAATTATAATTAATATTAAATCTGAATAAATCGATGCTGAAAAGTAACGTTCTCAAATAAAGAAATTTTAATGCTTAATAATTTCCTTTACAATTCCGCCCTGAGGTTCTCTAACCGTTTGAGTGAAAATAAATGCCTTCGGATCAATGGCACGAACAATATTCTGCAATTTTCTCACTTCCAGTCGGGTTACAATTGTGAAAATAATATCGGCATCGGCACTTTGTTCGAAAGATTCTTTCATAAAACCTCTTTCGCCTTTATACACAGTAATCCCTCTGTTCATCGTTAAAACCAAAGCTTTTTTGATTTCTTCACTGTTTCCGGAAACGATGGTTACGCCGGTGTAGGCTTCGATTCCTTCAATCACATATTTTGTAATCTGACTTGCGACCAAATACGTCATAATCGCGTACAAAGCGGTTTCTACTTTTAAGAAAACGGCTGCGATAATGAAGATGATAACATTCATTCCCAAAATAATTTCGGTAATGCTAAAACTGCTTTTTTTGAAAGTTAAAAGTGCTAAAACTTCCATTCCGTCGAAAGTTCCTCCTCCACGCATGGAAAGTCCGATGCCGATTCCCAGAAAGAAACCGCCGAACATGGCGACCAGTAATTTATCGTGTGTCAGTTCGGGAAAAGGAACAAAGTACATCGTTAAAGCAATTAAAAGTATCGTTAAACTGCTTCGGATGGCAAAATGTTTCCCGATCTGAAAATAAGCGAGAATGATAAAAGGAATATTTAAAATAAATAAAGTCAGTCCTAAATTTAAATGATAAACTTCGTACAGTAAAAGTGAAATTCCGGTTACGCCACCGTCTAAAAAGTGGTTGGGAACGAGGAAAGATTTTAAAGCAAAACTCGCAGAAATTACGCCTGAAAACAGATAAATGATATCTGAAACGGTAAATAGCGGGCCATGTTTGGTTGCTGAGCTCATAAGATGATCAGTAGTTTTTTAGTTTTGTTTTGATGATATTCAGGTTGTCCTGTTTTTTCTGATTTCGGCTGTTGATGGCAGTTTCAGTGAAATAGTGGTGACTTTCGAGGAATTTTTCCTGCAAAAGATTCCAGTCGCGTTCAGAATTCACGATTCCGAACATAGAAAGTTCTTCAAATAACTTATCTCCAATCACAAAGAAATCATCTCTGCCGAGATAATCTAAATCAGCGTCAGCTAAGATTTGCTCTAAATGATTGTGCGGCGTCTGCGGGATTTTTGTCGCCATAATCATTCCTTTGATTTTTTCGGTCTGTGTTTCCGAATATCCGAAATTTGAAAGATATTCTTCAGCAATCTCACACGATTTTGCTTCATGCTCTTTTGAGCCATACAAAAATCCGGTGTCGTGAAATAGTGCAGCTGTTTTTAGCAAAACCAAATCTTCATCATTTACCTTTTCTGATCTGGCAATTTTTCCGACAGAATCGATAACGTCTTTCACGTGCATAACGCTGTGATAAGACAGATGCTCAGGGAGATTTTCCTTGAGACGTTTTAATATAATTGTATTTAATTTTTCGTATTCCATATTTAAAATAGAAAATGTGTTTATAATTTTTAACCACAAAAGTCACAAAAGCTTGTGGTTTAGTTTTAAAGCTCAAATTGTTACTTTGAAAAGTTCAAAAATGGCAAAACTTAATCCTTTATTCATCTTCTCACAAAATAGAATAATTTTTCTAATAAACTTCTGTGCTTTGACTTCGTAGAATCTGCGATTTGTGGTTTTTAAATTTCTCTAATTTTTGATTGTGGTTAATCCTTTTTAGTTTCCAATGCAAAATACATATCCATATCGCCTTTTCCTTTGGTGTGAATTTTCCCTCTGTACTCGCAGTGAACCTTATCTTTTACCAGCTGATACGTCGATTCTGAGATATTTATTTTTCCTTTCTCACTGTTCTGTTCCATTCTCGCAGCGGTATTTACTGTATCGCCCCAAATATCGTAAGCGAATTTTTTCACGCCGACAATTCCTGCAATCAAAGATCCTGAATTGATTCCAACTCTGATATCGAGAGCTTCCGGATGTGTCTTTTTTCTTTCTTCAATAAAATCAATAATATCCAAAGCTACCAAAACCGTTTGGTATGCGTGACTTTCATTTTTAATGGGAAGTCCGCAAACCGCTAGATACGCATCACCAATGGTTTTAATTTTTTCCAGACCATGTTTTTCCATAATCATATCGAATGCGGTAAAACATTCATTGAGCTCAACCAACATTTTCTCGGCGCCCATTTTCTCTGAACTCTGGGTAAAATTAACAAAATCAGTAAATAAAACAGTGACCTCGTCATAATATTTCGCCTCTGAACTTCCGTTTTCTTTTAATTCTTCAGCTACTTCATGAGGAAGAATATTGAGAAGTAAATTTTCTGTTTTCTGCTTTTCATTCTGTAACTCAAATGTTCTTTCGTCTACCTGCTTTTCAAGCAAGTCATTCTGATCCTGAAGAATCTGCTGTTTTTCCTGTTCCTGTTTTAAATTGATATCAGAAAGTCGGTTGACTTCGTCAAGCTGTTTTACCAGACTTAAATTGGTGGAGGCGAACTGCCAACCTAAATAAGCCGAAATTGAAATTGGGAAACTGACAACAATCAAAACCAGCAGAGACATACCAAATTCATCGCTTGAGAGTATTTGAGGAACAGCAATATTTAGTGATTCTAAAATATTAAAAATAATGACGAGAATAATGATTGCAAAAAATGTAAGAATTCCTCCGCCCACAATAAACGCAGACTTTTCTCTTCTGATCATTGCTCTGATAATGAGATATAAAGACTCAAACCAAACGAAAAATATATAGAAAATTACAAAACCGATCGCTGCTCTGGTACTGAAATAATAAAGAATTAGAAGTATTGCAGCAATACCTAAAAGAATTTTTAATCTGATTTTGCTTCTTCCAAACAAAGTATTAACGAAACCTGTAAGAGAAGCCCCGAAAGCAAGTATTGAAAGAAATGATAAGAACCCAAAAGTATCAACATCTGCAGGATCTGTTATTTCGTAAAACGAGAGAACCATATAGCTCAATAATCCTATAGAAAGATTGTATGTTGAAAAATACAGGTTGTAGAGCGCTTTTCTGTAAAATAAGAATAAAAGCAAATGAATAAAACCTAAAGCAGAAAAAACACCACAAATCAGCATTGCTACAAAATTGAATCCCTGCGTCATCTCTATTTTCTCATCCATAAACTCCTTTGTGGAAGCCAATTTTAGATCAAGTGCTACAGGACTGTAATTGATGGTCATTTTTTCTTCATCCACAATCGGTAAAAAACGGATTGCTATAACATTGATCTCCGTATCATCCAATGAAAAAATTTGCGGAACATTATTTCTAATTTTAAATTCTGATGCATTTTCTTTCCCTATTTTTCCTACCGTTTCAATCTTTTGACCATTCAGATAAATTTCAGAAGCACCTGCCTGTTTGATATCAAAACATAACGATTTATTAATTAAAGTTGAATCTATTTTGAAATAATATCTGATCCAATAAACCGTATTTTTTTTATAAGTTTTTTTTGAATTAAAATTAATATTCTTCCATGCAGAGTCATCAAATTTCGGCGAAGCAAAAACCTGATTATCGCCTTCAAAAAATTTACTTTTCTCTTTAATCGATACACCAGATTCTATATCTTTTTCGGTAAAGATTCCAGGTTTCTCACGGGAATTCTGAGCAAAGCAGAACGTCTGCATACCCAGCAGAAAAAGGAATGTAAAGAATAGATGTTTTTTCAAAATTTTCACAGTTTAGTTTGACGAATTTACAAAATACATATCCATATCGCCTTTTCCTTTTGTGTGAATTTTTCCTCTGTACTCGCAGTGTATTTTATCTTTTACTAATTGATAAGTCGATTCGGAGATATTTATTTTCCCTTTCTTGCTGTTCTGTTCCATTCTCGCAGCGGTATTTACTGTATCGCCCCAAATATCGTAAGCGAATTTTTTCACGCCGACAATTCCTGCAATCAAAGATCCTGAATTGATTCCGATTCTGATATCGAGAGCTTCCGGATGTGTCTTTTTCCTTCCTTCAATAAAATCAATAATATCCAAAGCTACCAAAGTTGTTTGGTAAGCGTGATTTTCGTTTTTAATGGGAAGTCCGCAAACGGCTAAATACGCATCACCTATGGTTTTTATTTTTTCCAGACCATGTTTTTCCATGATCATATCGAACGCAGTAAAACATTCATTGAGCTCAACCAACATTTTTTCGGCGCCCATTTTCTCTGAACTCTGCGTAAAATTAACAAAATCAGTAAATAAAACAGTGACCTCGTCATAATATTTCGCCTCTGAACTTCCGTTTTCTTTTAATTCTTCTGCCACTTCATGAGGAAGAATATTGAGAAGTAAATTTTCTGTTTTCTGCTTCTCTTTTTGAAGTTCAAAAGTTCTCTCGTCCACCTGTTTTTCAAGCAAGTCATTCTGACCCTGAAGAATCTGTTGTTTTTCCTGTTCCTGTTTTAAATTAACATCAGAAAGCCGATTGACTTCATTAAGCTGTTTTACAAGACTCAAATTTGTAGAAGCAAACTGCCATGCCAGATAAGCTGAAATGGATACCGGGAAACTTATAATTATTACTAGAAAAAAATAGGCTCCAACATCGCCATCTTCCAAATTTCGTGAAAAAGAAATATTAAGATTGTCCAGAATGTTCAAAATAATCGTTATGACTACAAAAACGAAAAACGCCAATATTCCACCTCCAACAATAAAGGCCGCTTTCTCTTTTCTAATCATAGCTCGAATAATCAAATAGAAAGATTCAAAAGCCGTAAAAATGATATACAGTAATCCAAGAATTACTGCAGGGGTATAACTGAAATAAAAAAATACTATTAAAGATGCAGCTATAATCAACATAACCACCAGCCTTTTCTTGGTTTTTGCAAACAAGGTATTGACAAATCCACTCAAAGAAGCTGCAAAAAGTATCCCTGAGAAAAATGTCAAGAATGCATATCTTTCAATAATCTCAGGATTTCTCATTTCATAAACCAGTATGATAAGATAACTCAATAAAGAAATTGAAATATTATATAGCGCAAAAAAAAGATTATACAGTGCTTTTCTGTAAAAAAGAAACAGTAAAAGATGAATAAATCCTAATGCTGAAAATACTCCACAGGTAAGCATCATAAAAAAGTTTACTTCCTCCGCTACTTCTATTTTTTCTTTGACGAGAGTATCTGCATGTTCAAATTCAATATTCAGCAGTTTAGATTTTTCAATAAATTTAAATCTATTTGGTATTGGTAAAAATCGTATCGCTAAAACATTTACATTGGTATTTTCTAAGGTAAAAAAAGTTGGAACATCATTTTTGATTTTATATTCTCTCGATTTTCCGTCACCTATCTTTCCAATACTTTCTATTTTTTTTCCATTAAGATAAAATTCGGATGCACCAAGCTGGCTTATCTCTAAACCGACTGGTTTATGAATCAGAGAAGAATCTACCTTAAAGTAAAAGCGAATCCAGTATGGTTGATCTTTTCGATATGCATCTTGATTATTAAAATCAAAATCCTTCCAGGCAGAATCATCAAAATTAGTCAGAGCAAAGTTGTGGTTATCACCTGCAAAAAATTTATTTTTTCCTTTAATAGCCGCTCCAGATAAGATATTTTCAGCAGTAAAAACTGTTGGCTTCTCACGGGAATTCTGAGCAAAACAGATCGTTTGGCAAATGATAACAAACAAAAATGTAAAAAGTATATTTTTTTTCAAATGTTTTAGATTTAGATTGATGAATTTACAAAATACATCTCCATTGCACCTTTACCTTTAGTTTCAATTTTCCCACGGTATTCAAAAGTAAAATCATCCTTTATTAATTTATAGGTAGCTTCAGAAACATTTAATTTTCCTAAAGAACTGTTCTGCTCCATTCTAGCAGCTGTATTAACGGTATCACCCCAAATATCGTAGGCGAATTTTTTCACCCCAACAATTCCCGCAATCACAGGTCCTGAGTGAATTCCGATCCGGATATCTAGAGCATTAGCATTATCTATTTTTCTTTGCTGAATATAAGCAAGAATTTCTAAACTTGCACTGACTGCATTTTTAGCATGCTGATCGTTGGAAACCGGCAATCCACTTACTGCCAAATATGCATCTCCAATGGTTTTTATCTTTTCTAAACCATATTTTTCCATGATTCTGTCGAATTCTGTGAAACATATGTTCAGTTCGTTGAGAATTTCCTGAACTCCAATTCTTTCTGAGCTAGATGTAAAATTGACAAAATCTGTAAATAGAACCGAAACTTCATCATAATGTTTTGCACTGGTTTTCCCTTTCTCTTTTAGCTCTTCAGCAACTTCATACGGAAGAATATTAAGCAGCAAATCATCTGATTTCTGTTTTTCTTCAGCGATTTTTCTGTTATCTTTTCGTTTCTGATTATAAGAAAATCCTGCAAAGCCTAATAAGAGAAGTGATAATCCAGCTCCGACTGCCCACATATTTTTTTCAGTTTTCGAACTTTCCAAATCCGCTTTGGCAATGGCATCTTTTTTCTCCTGATTAATTCTGGCGATATTTTTTTCCTGATTATATCTCAAAACAACTGCTTTCTGTTCCTGATCAAATTTAATCTGAATTTCTTTTTGTTTTAAATCTTCTTCAAGCGTCAACCTTTTTCTTTCTTCTTCTGTTTTGGCAATTGCCTGTTTTTTTTCATATTCAAAACGGAGCGCTTTTAATTCAATTTCTTTTTGGAGTTGAATGCGTTTGGTTTCTTCTTCGAGTTTTATTCTTATTCTTTCGTTGGAAATTTCTGTTTCAGATTGAAGATTAGAGAGCTCTTTCATCTTTTCACTACCAAATCCTTTTTCTTTCTCCCTCATCGCTTTCTGAAAAAACTCATGAGCATTTTTGTAATTACCTAAAAGTTCGTAGGCGTTTGACAGAGTTGTATAGTCTGAAATCAATAAATAGGGATCTGAATACCAATTTTGGGTATTAGCTCCATCGATATTTTTATGTAAATTGGAGATAATATTTTTTAATTCTAACTGTCTTCCTTTATCTTCTTTGATAAGCAAACTATCTTTGGTCATATTATACACTTTTATTTGAGCATAATAAGAAATGTTGTATAAATTATCTGGCCAAAGTTGTGTTGCTAAACCAATCGCAGTTTCGGCTTTCTCATAATCTCCCTTTGCTACATGCATATGCGAAATGAGATTCTGAACATCAGCCATTTTTTCCTTATTACCAACAGATTCAGCATATTCATAGGCTTTAGTAAAATATATATTTGCAGAGTCAAGCTTTTTTAATCCTGAGTAGGAAGCACCTATATTCCTATTAGTCAAAGCAATATTTTCATAATCTTTATTTTTTAGATGAAAAGGCATCACTTTTTTAAACGTTTGAATTGCTTTCCTAAAATCATTAGTGGATATATAAAACTTACCCAAGTTATTATAAGCCTCTGCTAAATTCTCAGGGTAGTTTTTTTTAACAAAATCAATATACGTGTTAAGATATTTATACGACTCACCGTAATTCTGTTGTACAAAAAGATTTGAAAATAAAAATTCATAACTGTACAAAATATACTGTTTATTGACCTTCTTTTTATCAAGGTAATACTGAATATTTGTTTTTAATAAATCCGTAGAAGCCTTATATTTTCTATTGATTGAATTTATAAGTGATAGATTGTAATTAACAATAACTTTACTCTCAAAATCCGATGAATTTTTCAGGTATTTTTCAGCCTCCATTAAAAATGGTGTAGCATTTTTATAATCTTCTTTTGAAATATAAAGCTTTGATATACTTGAATTTAGGCTAATTAATCTCTCAACATAATTTATTCTCACATTATATGGAATAGCTTTTTTACCATAGGCAATTGCACTGTCTAATGACTTTATTTTAATATAATGGTTTGCAATTTCTCGTATAATTTGATCTACCTTCTTTTCATCAGAAGTTTTTGTAAGATTATTTTTCAATTCCAAAATCTCTCTGGAATCCTGAGCTTTGACAAATGCATTTCCTGAAAATAGAGAGCATAAAAAAAGAATTGAGGTAAATCTATTTTTCAATGGTTAGTTATTGTGTTGACGCACAAAAATAAAAAAATCATTCTGTAATACAACAGAATGATTCATTTTAAAGAGAAATACTTTAAATTATTTTAAAGACGCAATAGCTGCCTCATAATTAGGCTCCTGTCCGATTTCCGGAACCTGCTCTGTATAGATTACGTTTGTTTTTTCATCCAGTACCACAACTGCTCTGCTCAAAAGTCCTTTCATAGGAGAATCTGTAAGGGTAACCCCGTAATCTTCACCGAAATTACCTCTGAAATCTGATAAAGTTTCAACATTTTTCAAACCTTCAGCTGCACAAAATCTTGACAGTGCGAAAGGCAAATCTCTTGAAACATTGATAACAACTGTGTTTTCAAGGTCTGAAGCTTCTTCGTTAAATTTTCTTGCTGATGCTGCACAGATTCCTGTATCGATGCTTGGGAAGATATTCAGGACAACTCTTTTACCAGTATAATCTGCAAGATGTTTTTCAGATAAATCTCCTGAAACCATGGTGAATTCCTGAGCTGTATTTCCTACTTCAGGAAGACTTCCTATAGTGTTAATTGGGTTTCCTTTAAATGTGATTGTAGACATAGTTTATAAATTTAAATTTTTATCAAATTTATTTAAATTTCGGCCTATTTTGTTTCAAATAAAGGTTAAATAATTCTTAAAGTAGAAAATCTCATTGATTATTAAAGTGTAAAAAATTAAAATTTAACTAAATTTGTGAAACTAAAACTTTAAATAATAAATAACAGTATAATGTCAGAAAAATCAAAAATCTATTACACACTTACAGATGAGGCTCCAATGTTGGCAACACACTCGTTTTTACCAATCGTAAAAGCGTTTACAAAACCAGCAAACATTGAAATCGCCGTTCCGGATATTTCTTTGGCAGGAAGAATTTTAGCCAACTTCCCTGAGTTTTTGAAAGATGATCAAAAAATCGTTGATGCATTAGCTCAATTGGGAGAATTGGCAACTCAGCCTGATGCAAACATTATCAAATTACCAAACATTTCTGCTTCTGCACCACAGTTAGATGCTGCAATCGCTGAATTACAGGCTAAAGGTTTCGCAGTTCCAAACTATCCTGCAGAACCGAAAAATGACGAGGAAAAAGCGATCAAAGCTAAGTATGCTAAAGTTTTGGGAAGTGCTGTAAACCCTGTATTAAGAGAAGGAAATTCTGACAGACGTGCTCCGAAAGCCGTTAAAAACTACGCAAAAGCAAACCCTCACAGAATGGGTGACTGGGCATCAGACAGCAAAACTGACGTGGCTCACATGAACAGCGGAGATTTCTACGGAACTGAAACTTCGACTACGCTTGAGAATGCTACAAAATATAAAATCGTTTTCAAAGGTAATGACGGTGCAGAATCTTTATTAAAAGATTTCGCCGGTCTTCAGGCTGGAGAAGTAATCGATTCTTCAGTAATGAATTTAAATTCTTTAAAATCTTTTGTTAAAGAAGCGATTCAGGAAGCTAAAGATAAAAATGTATTACTTTCTGCTCATTTGAAAGCAACGATGATGAAAATCTCTGACCCAATCGTGTTCGGAGCGATTGTTGAGACTTTCTTCAAAGATGTATTCGCTAAATATGCTGAGACTTTTGATTCATTAGATGTTAATCCAAACAACGGTTTGGCTGATCTGTTCGATAAAATCAAAGGAAACGCTCAGGAAGCTGAAATAAAAGCGGATATCGAAACTGCTTTGGCAAACGGACCAAGAGTGGCAATGGTCAATTCTGACAAAGGAATTACCAACTTCCACGTTCCTTCAGACATTATCGTTGATGCTTCTATGGCTGCTTTGGTAAGAGGTGGCGGTAAAATGTGGAACAAAGAAGGTAAAGAAGAAGATACAGTATGTATAATTCCAGACCGTTCTTACGCAGGTTTCTATCAGTCTGTAATTGACGATATGAAAGCGCACGGAAAATTAGATCCTACTACAATGGGTTCTGTTCCAAACGTAGGTTTGATGGCTCAGAAAGCTGAAGAATACGGATCTCACGACAAAACTTTCCAGGCTACAGCTGAAGGAACGGTTGAAGTTCAGGACGAAAACGGAAACGTTCTTCTTTCTCAGAAAGTTGAAACCGGAGATATCTTCAGAATGTGTCAGACGAAAGATGCTCCAATCCAGGACTGGGTAAAACTGGCGGTAAACAGAGCAAAACTTTCTGATACGCCTGCAATTTTCTGGTTGGATAAAGGAAGAGCTCACGACAGAGAAATGATCAAAAAAGTTGAAAAATATTTGGCTGATCACGATACGAACGGATTAGACATCAAAATTCTTGATGTAAAAGACGCAATGACTGAGACTTTAAAAAGAGCAAGAGAAGGAAAAGATACTATTTCAGTTTCAGGAAACGTATTGAGAGATTATCTTACTGACCTTTTCCCAATCTTAGAACTTGGAACTTCTGCAAAAATGCTTTCTATCGTTCCATTGATGAACGGTGGTGGTTTGTTTGAAACAGGTGCCGGAGGTTCTGCTCCAAAACACGTTGAACAGTTCATCGAAGAAGGTTATTTAAGATGGGATTCTTTAGGTGAATTCCTGGCTTTACAGGCATCTTTAGAGCATTTGGCACAGACTCAGGGCAATACAAAAGCTCAGGTTTTAGCTGATGCATTGGATGAAGCAAATGCTAAATTCTTAGCAACTGATAAATCTCCTGCAAGAAAAGTAGGACAGATCGACAACAGAGGTTCTCATTTCTATCTGGCAATGTATTGGGCGGAAGCTTTAGGAAATCAAACAGCTGATGCTGAATTAGCTCAACAGTTTGCTCCGGTGGCAGAAGCGTTACAGGAAAGCGAAGAAGTAATTAACTCTGAACTGATCGGTGCTC
This sequence comes from Chryseobacterium kimseyorum, assembly GCF_025971945.1. GTDB lineage: Bacteria > Bacteroidota > Bacteroidia > Flavobacteriales > Weeksellaceae > Chryseobacterium > Chryseobacterium kimseyorum. Next base: position 150,107 of record NZ_JAPDHW010000009.1, on the reverse strand, counting down.
AGGGTAAGCCTCAAAACATTGACGGTTACTTTAAAACTGATACTTACAAAACATATGAGGCTATGAGACCAAGTACTGTTTTAAATGAAATTATTGACGGAATTTAATTTTTAGATTTAATATAAATTGAAAGCTCCTTTTTTCTTAAAGGAGCTTTTTTTTGATGTTTAAGTACAGACTGAAGATCGAAGACGCCAGTTTTCACCAATAATTAATAAACATTTAATTAATTCATCGGAAAATAAGTTTTGGCTAAAGCCAATCGATCTATTTTAATTTAAAACGGGCTAAAGCCCGTTCCTATTGATATTACTCAATTTTAATCTAAAAATTAAAAGAGTTTACTTATCATTTTCTATAATTTAAGCATGTGCTTTTCTCCATTTTACCATACTCAAAATCAGTAACCCTAAAATTCCCATGATAAAATATCCTTCTGCAACTTCCAACTGAATTTCAGGCTTAATGATGGCTGCAATTCCGTAGCTGATCGCGGAAGTTATGATAAATACTACTCCACCCGTCATTCCGCCTGCAAGTCCTGCTGAGTTTGGAAATCTTCCGATACAGTAGGTGAAATAATTGTTAAAGATAAATCCGGCAGTCACATGAATGACAAAGGCAAAAGCGACCAGACTGTAAATCGTATTTGAAAAATATGATGCTACAAACATTAAGACAATTAAGAATAACTGAATAAAATTAGCATATCGAATTTTGGGTAAAAATGCTTTTTCGATCAATGCTTTTCCTAAAAATCCGCCTGCCATCCAGGCAAAACCGAGGATCAGAGAAACATATCCGGCAACAACTTCTGAGTACCCCATTTTATGTTCAATGATGAAAGATCCGCACAGATTGAAAAACATAATCATCGAATAACTTACTCCACACATCAGCATTCCGTAGAAAAAATCTTTGGCTCTGAACATCCTCTTATATTCTTTCAGTAAAAACTCAACACGAAAAGGATTTCTAGTCTTCAAGGTTTCGCCGGAAAATATCAATTCTAAAATTAACAGAACCAAACTGTAGCCAGCCAAAACATAGAAATTTGACTGCCATCCGAAAATATTCTGCAAATAACCACCGATAAACGGCGCAATAATCGGTCCCACCGACCAAACGATGGTCATAATACTGAGGTAATGTTTCCGCTCATCCCCATCGTAAACATCGACAAAGAAAGCACGTTTGGAAACCACAGCAAATCCTGACAAAACACCTTGTAAAACACGCATTGCATAGATTACAAAGATATTCTGAGTTGTTGCAGTAATCAGAAAAGAGATGATAAATAAAGCCAAAGAAGCCATAGAAATCCTGTATCTTCCGAAAGAATCTACAATGCTTCCTGTGAAAAACTGTGTTACACCGTAACTGATTAAAAATATAGATAAGGTAAGCTGAATACTGCTTTCCGGCTGATGAAGCTCGGTTGCCATACTCGGCATTGAAGGCAGATAAATATCTGTTGCCAAACCCGACATCGGAATCATCGCAAATGCTAAAATCGTCGCAATAAATTTATTTTTCTCTTTTAACATTCTTAAAAATTTTCAAGCCACAAAAGTCCGACTTTTTATTTATTTAAGCTGGTTTGCTTAGATGAATAATTTTAAAATAGAATATTATTAAATTCAATCGTAAAAGAGGCTTAATTTTCTTTTCATTTTCCTTATTTTTATAATCACCACCAAAATATACTATGGAAATCTTCATCATTGCAGTACTCATACTTCTCAACGGAGTATTTTCAATGTCGGAAATGGCATTGGTCTCTTCCCGGAAATTTAAACTCAACAGCATTAAAAAGAAAGGAAATTCTAACGCAAAAACGGCCATTAAACTTTCCGAAAATCCCAACAAATTTCTTTCAACAGTACAAATAGGAATTACCTTAATCGGAATTCTTCTTGGAATTTATTCCGGAGATAAACTTACTGCCAATTTCGCAAAATACATTTCTCAGTTTGAAACTTTTTCAGAGTACTCAAAAGGAATTGCTTCGGTTTTAATTGTTGCACTCATTACATTTTTATCGATTGTTTTCGGTGAATTGATTCCAAAAAGATTGGGTTTAAAATTCCCTGAGAGAATTTCAATCTTCATTGCAAAGCCGATGTATTTTCTTTCCACACTCGCCTCCCCTTTCGTGTGGCTTCTGACGATAACCAATGAAGGAATTTTAAAACTTTTCGGAATTAAAAATGACAAGAAAGAAACCGTCACTGAAGAAGAAATAAAATCTATCATCAAGGAAGGAAGTGATGGAGGAATTATTGAAGAAAAAGAACACGACATTCTCAAAAACGCTTTTGCTTTAGGCGACAGAAAGGTGAATTCTTTGGCAACGCACCGGTCAAAAATGATCTCTCTGGATATTGATGACGACTATGAAACGATTAAAACGAAAATAAAAAGTTGCTCTTATTCAACGTATCCTGTTACCGAAGGAAATAATCTCGACCATATCATTGGAATCGTAAAAATGAAAGATCTTTTTGATTTTTCGCATCAGAATTTTTCATTAAAAGACCATCTAAAAAAAGCAGTTTTTGTAAGTGAGAACTCATTTATCTATCCTCTTTTAGAAAGTTTCCAGAACAACAGATCGCATATTGCCGTAGTTATTGATGAGTATGGAACGACGAAAGGACTTATCACACTGAATGATATTCTGGATGATCTCATTGGAAATATTCCCGACGGAACTGATGTGGAACCTGAAATTATTAAGCGAAATGAGAGCTCATGGCTGATCGATGGTAAATGTTCGATTTATGACTTTAAAAAGTATTTTAATATAGAAATCGATCAGGAAGTTGAAAAGAAATTTGTAAGTGTTTCAGGATTGTTTTTTCATGATTCTGATGATATGCCAAAAACCGGCGACACGGTAAAAATCGGAAATCTGCTACTGGAAATCGTTGACAAAGACGGAAACCGGGTTGACAAGATTTTAGCCAGCAAAATTCTGAATATCGATGAGACAATATTGAATGAGTAATTGATCTACAATTTCAGAAATAAATAAAAAATATAGTCTTAAGTACTGAAAAATGCTGAAGTTATATAACAGTGATTATTTAATTTAAATCATTATAAATTAGTTTCATTTGTCCGAAAACATCCTGTAATAAAATTTTATTTTGTAATTTTAAAACAGAGTTTCACCAAAAACATGAGAAATTATGGAAAATATAAAATTTGAAATCACCCCTTATCAGGACGAATTACAGTTGTTGATAGACGGCAAAAAAGTTGGATATATGTCGATTTCGGTAGACGGAAGATTGATGAATGTGTATTACACAAAAATCGACGAAAATCTGGAAGGTCACGGTTACGCCAAGCTTCTTTTGGACAGATTGGTAAGCTATGCTGAAGAAAAAGATTTAATGATTGATCCGGAATGCGATTTTGTAAGAAAGCAGTTAGAAAATCATCCAAAAAGATACAAAGGAATCTGGCACGAGTAAATCATTCCCACCAATTCTGAAAATGATTGTCAGTTTTATTTAAATCTAATTTCTCACCGATTTTCGGCGTTAGAATATGTAAATTTTTCTCTTTTCCAAGGGTCGTTACTTTTTGCAAAGGTTCATTCCACGGATGCAAAGCCAAAGCAAATTTACCAGAATGTACCGGAATAATATTTTTCGCCTGAATATCCAGACTTGCCTGAATGACATCTTCCGGTAAAGCATGAATATATTTCCAGGCTGGGTTGTACTGTCCATTTTCCATAATGGCATAATCAAACGGACCGTATTTTTCACCAATCATTTTAAAATGCGTATCATAACCGCTGTCTCCGCCCAAAAACAGTTTTTTTGTTGGAGTTTCAAGAACGTAGGAAGTCCACAGTGTATTATTTCTGTGAAGTTTTCTTCCGGAGAAATGTCTGGCAGGAGTGAAAGTAATTTTAAAATTATTTTTTAATTCTACAATTGCTCCCCAATCTTCTTCTATCAGCTGATCCTGAGCATATCCCCATCTCTCAAAATGTGCTCCGACGCCAAGAGGCATAATTACTTTCCCTACTTTCTCACGGATTTCTTTTACCGTCGGAAAATCCAAATGATCGTAGTGATCATGAGTTATAACCAGATAATCAATCTTTGGAATATCCTCAGGCTTAAACAGATCTGAACCATCAAAAGCTTTATTAAAAAACTTAAATGGTGAACCGAATGTGCTTAAAACAGGGTCAATCAGGAAAGAAACGCCGTCAATTTTGATGAAATATGAGGAATGTCCCATCCAAATAAAAACATCTTCATCATTTGGAAGATTTTTCAAATCGGTCTGAACGGTAGGAATGATCTGCAAAGGCTTTAGTAAGGGATCTTTTTTAGAAAAGAAAAAGCTGTACATTACTTTCGGCATACTGTAGCCTTCAGCAAATGACGGTGTAAAGCTAAGATTCTGGAACTGTTTGTTCTTATAATTTTGAGATTTCAACATTCTTTCTAAACGTTCTCCTTTCGGTTCTGCTCCAAAAACCTGCTGCGACATTACTAAATACGTTGTAATTGCGATAACTGCAATCAGTATGATGAAATAAATCATTGTAAAAATTTGAGATTCAAATGTAAAAAACTTTCTTTAAGTTTCCCACTCTTTCATCAATGACGCCTGAAAATGAATTTTACTTTTTTTTGAATGAAATTTTTAAGTCTGATTTTTAACAATTAAAAGAAGCAAAACTTTACTTGCAGATCAGTTCAATTTTCGGGGTTCCGTACAGTTTCGGCG
>NZ_JAPDHW010000009.1:0-145336 GCF_025971945.1 Chryseobacterium kimseyorum | reverse complement strand
CCTTTGGCCCGCCGAAACTGTACTTCAAACTTACTTCCTATTTTTTCAGCTCAGTTAAAAGATTATCAATCTGTTTCACATACTTTCCGTAAAACATCCTGTACCAGTATTTTCCGAGTAGGAAAAGTCCAAACAGACCCACTGCAAGCATAGAAATAACTGTTGTTGCCACCTGTAGGTCACTTAACGGTGTGCGATGAGGAAGAAATTCAATAACAATAATCAGTTCACACACCAAAAATGGAACAAATGAAAGCATAAATGAGAGATAATATTGTTTATTAAGGTCAAACTGATGCGATAGGTCTTTAAGAGAATCATAGGTTTTCATTGTCGGACTGCTGATCTCTTTGTAAAGTTTAAAAAACTTGCTGAAAAAAAACGATATGATAATTACCATTGAAAACAGCAGTACAGTAAGATAAAATTTAAATTTAAACGGAGCTTCCGGAACTGGAATCCATACAACGGCAAAGCCGAAGAGTAAAATACCTACCGTAGACCAGAATTCCATGCGCATATTTTTTCTGATTTTCTCTAATGGTAGATTGATTTTATTGGTATGTTCGATGCTGATTTCGGGTGTTTCTTCAGAAACATCGTCATTCCACGTATTTTTAAGGTCGTCTATATTCATAATCTTGGTTTTATAAATTATTGGCTGGAAATTGAATTGGGTATTTTTGTTCTTCAACCTTCCTAACTTTAAGCTTATCTTTTATTGAGAATATCTTTCAGTTTGCTTTTGGCGCGGTTCATTTTCACACGTACATTACCTTCAGAAATTCCCATTTGATCTGCAATCTCCTTTCCTGAAAAATCTTCCAGATAATAGAAAATGAATGCTTTATCGATGGGATTTAACTGATTAATAGCCTTGTACATAGCAGAGAGCTTTTCTTCTTTTTCGACATCATAATCATCTTCTATGATTTTATACCCTGTGAAATCTTCATTGTTAATGAAGCTTCTTTTCTTTTCAGATTTTAAAAAGACAATTGCCGTATTTAATGCGATTCTGTATAACCACGTAGAAAATTCACTTTCCCCTCTGAAACCGGAATACGCTTTCCAAACCTGATACGTGATCTCCTGAAAAAGATCCTCGCGGTCGTCGTTATGATCCATATACATCTTAGAAATCTTAAAAATGATTCCTTTATGTTTTTCGATCTTATGTAAAAATTCCTGTTGTACTGAGGTCATGGCTTTCAACTCTATGGAGTTAGTAGTATTTCAAAAAATATGTTACAGTTTTTTAAAAATTTTTATAGGAAGATAAAAATAAGTTTATCAGATAGCCACTTCAAAGCTTATATTAAATAGCTTATTAGCTTGAAGGAATCTACATAACTTTTATCTCAATTCAGGTTTTTTATCAATTTATGTTAAAAAATTATTAAATCGGCAAAAAGATTCACCACAGACTTATTTCACACTGGTGGTGGCGCAAAATTTGTGTTTACAAAATCACATCACAAAAAATATCAATATGCCTTACATTAAAAAACAAGACAACAAAAATTTTGAATTGTATTACGAAGATTTCGGTACAGGACAGCCAATTATTTTAATTCACGGGTGGCCATTAAGCGGAAAATCATGGGAACTTCAGGTTCCTGTTCTTTTGCAGTTGGGTTACCGTGTGATCACCTATGACAGAAGAGGTTTCGGAAAATCAGCACCTACTCTTGACGGATATGACTATAATGGACTTACTGCCGATCTTCACGAGCTCATCACTCAATTAGAGCTAAAAAACGTTATCCTTTTCGGATTCTCAATGGGTGGTGGCGAAGTAGTACGTTATTTAACCAATTATGGAACTGAGAATGTGGATAAAATCGCATTAATTTCTTCAATTATCCCAATCGTAAAGCAGAAAGAAGATAACCCAGACGGTGTTCCCGAAGCAGATTTAAGTGAAATCATGGACAATCTGAAAAAAGATAGAGTCACTTTCCTTGAAACTTTCCACAAAAACTTTTACAATTATGGATTACTGTCACAAACTGTTAGTCAGGCTCAGTTGAACTATGACTGGAGCATCGCATCATGCGCCTCCCCGACCGCTACTATCAAATGTGCTGAAAGCTGGGCAAATACAGACTTCCGTCCAGAATTACAGAATGTGACTGTCAAAACATTAATTGTACATGGTGACGATGACAAAGTGGTCCCTATCGCAACTGCAGGAAAACAGGCAGCACAGGGAATTCCCGACAATGATTTCATTGTAATTGAAGGAGCTCCTCACGGACTGAACGTGACCCACGCAGATAAATTAAATAATATTTTGGTTAATTTTTTAACCATTAAATAAACTTCTCTTTCTATATAGCTTGGGCTGTCCTTTGGGCAGCCTTTTTCTGTTTTAATGATACCTAATTTATAAAAGTATTAAAGCCAAATAACTCTACAAAAGTCACAAGGTTTTAGTTTTATGTTGAATGGACGCCGCTTCTCTTTTCACTATTTTATTTATATTTGGAAAATAATTAAAGAATAGTCACAACATCAATGGTTTGCTGTTACATTCAATCCATTTAAAAATACAAATCAAATGAAAGAAGAAAATTTAAATAAATTGAATTCTCTGTTTTCAAATTTAAAAACGGAAGAACAAAAGCTGAAGGAAAGTCAGGAAAAGCAGAAAAGCGAAGAAGATTTATTTATTGAAGGTTTTAAAACTTTATGTAAAAACCTCATCGATCCCAAAATGCAGGAGTTCAGAAGAATGCTGAGACAAAATGGCTACGGCTGTAAAATTTCTCTGAACGAAGAAAGTAAAAATGGAACAGGGATTAACGCCCAAACAAACATTAAACTTCAGATTGCAAGAAATGTGGATTCTAATTTTTATACCAATAATAAGTTTCCGCACATCATGTTTACCGCCGATAAATATTACAAAAAAATTGGAGTTCATCAGGATACAATTTTTCAGAACGGTACCGGAACCGCTGCCCTCAAAGAACAGACGTACACGCTTGAAACTCTAGATGAAGAAAGCGTAGAAAAAGAAATTGTAGATTCTATTGAAAAGATATTGATGAATAAATAAAACAAAACCTGCCTCAAAAGCAGGTTTTGTTTTTTGGATCACTTTTTTAAAACAGATAATCCGTACTCAAAAAGTTTGAATCGTGATCTCTCACAATCGTATTCAGAAGTTCTTTATTGGATTCCGTAGATTTTGCAGCAACCAATGATCTGATGGAGAATGAGCGAAGCGCATCAAACACTGAAAGCGTACCTTCGGCAGAATCTTTTCTTCCGGTAAACGGAAAAACATCAGGACCACGTTGTGCCTGACAGTTGATATTCACGCGACTCACTAAATTCACAAACGGATCAATCAGTTTCGAAACTTCCAGGGCATCTTCACTGAAAATACTCACCTGCATCCCATGCGATGCATTTACCTGATAATCGATCGGCTCTTCAATATCTTCAAACGGAACTACAGGAATGATGGGACCAAACTGTTCCTCATGATACAATTTCATATCGCTGTTCACCGGATAAACTACAGCAGGAAAAACAAAAGACTCTTCGTTATAACCTCCGTTTTCGTTAAGCACTTTTGCACCTTTAGACTGAGCGTCTTCGATACACTCTTTAAGATACGAAGGTTTGTTTGCTTCCGGAAGCGGCGTGATTTTTACTTCTTTCTCCCAGGGCAGTCCCGGTTTTAGTTCAGAAACAGCTTTATTCAATTTTGCGGTAAATTCTTCTGCAACCTCTTTCTGTACAAAGATTAATTTTAGCGCAGTACAACGCTGTCCGTTAAAGGAAAGTGCACCGAGGATAATCTCACTTACAGCGATATCAAGATTGGCATTTTTGGTAACAATAGCTGCATTTTTAGCATCTAAACTTAAGATAGCTCTTAACCTGTTAACTTTTGGATGGAGCTTTTTCAATCCATTAGCTACTTTACTCGAACCAATAAATGCCAGAACATTCACTTTCCCACTCTCCATAATCGGAGTGATAATTTCTGAACCTTTACCATACAGTGTGTTCACCGTTCCTTTTGGGAAGGCTTCTTTGAAGGCATTCAGTAAAGGATAATGCGCCAAAACTCCATGCTTGGGAAGTTTAAAGATAATTGTATTCCCCATGATTAATGCAGGAATCAGCGTAGTAAAAATTTCGTTTAAAGGATAATTAAAAGGTCCCATGCTCAGAACCACTCCAAGCGGTGCTCTTCTGATCTGTGCGATCGTACCTTCGGCCTGCTGGAAACGTGAAGATTCACGGTCAAGATCTTTTAAGGCATCGATGGTTTGATTGATATAATCTACTGTACGGTCAAATTCTTTGGTAGAATCGGGTAAAGTTTTCCCAATTTCCCACATAAGTAATTTGATAATAAGATCGCGTTCTTTGATCATCAGATACACAAACTTCTGCATACATTTAATGCGGCCTTCTACCGACATTGTTGGCCATTCTCCAAGTCCGTTATTGTATGCTTTCACTGATGCATCAAGAACTTCCATGGCTTCATCCGGTCCGATATTGGGAATACTTCCCAACAGTTTTCTTTCCAGCCCATTTTCGGTTCGGACGCAGACCGGCGAATAAATTTCCGTCACATCACCCTTCCACTCTACCAACTCACCATTTAAGAGATATACTCTTTGGTGAATTTCCTCCACTTTATATTCTTCCGGAATCTCGGTTTCACTTTTAAAAATTTCTTTAAATGTTTCTGAATTTGCTGAACTCATAAATTTTTTCTTTTTAATAATTTGAATTTGAAGATTTGAAAGAATAAAGTTAGAGCTTAAGATCGACTTTAGAAATAGCAAACTCATAGATTTCCTCTATTTAAAAGCTTTTTTAATGAAATTTAATATGGTTTCACATAAAAAAACTTAGCGGATGCTAAGTTTAAGATATGGCATTATTTTAAAGAGTCATAATGATCATTTGGATCCTGAAAGTTTTGAAGAAATTTTACCTTTCGCATCCTTCAAAATCTTTGATCTTTCTCTGCATTCAGTTACAAAAGCGTGGAAATCTGTTGAAGTTCTGCAAGCACTCTCCTTCTCTGCGAGTTTCAGTAATTCCAAAATTTTTCTTTCGTTTCTGTTCTCTATTCTCTGGGGTCAATGGTTTCTGAAGTAACGGACAGTTCTTAAGGCGTGAATCTTTCTCTTTTAATTTTTAAAAATGTCAGCTTCTTCATTCCCGATTTTTCGATGATGTAAAACATTTTAAATGGATAATTTTTCAGCAATTCATCAATATTGTTTGTTAATCTCTAAAAATTTTTATATTTCAGCTATCTTAATTTATGTATATTTTAGTCTCACTTTATGAGACCAATACAATAAAATTCTTATGATTTATTCTGATAATCAGACAAGAAATTTCACTATTTCATTTTCTTCTTAGACGTTATAACAAGTACTCCATATTTCCCTTTCGATCCATAAGCTGATGTTGCATTGACACCCTTTAAGATGTCAATTTTCTTAATGTGGTTCGGATTGATTTTTCGAAATTTTTCATCATCAATAATTTCCCCATCCAGAATATATAATGGTTGCGTCTTCGAATCGAAAGAGCTGACTGCACCACCAATTCTAACCTGTGGATTTGTTTCTAATGTCTTAATAGGAATTTCGGTGATTTTACCCTTAATATGATTTACAGTATCGTGTTTTATTTCATAACTTTTCTCGGTTTTGGTCTGTGCTGTGACAATTCCTCCTGATGTAAGAATAAAACCTACAGCAAACTTAGTCAGTAAAGAATTAACGAAGGAATAGCTAAGGTTTCGATTTAATTGGTCTACTCTAAAATTTCCACAAGTATCAGATTCTCCGGATAAATCTTCGATGATTTCCATATCCGAGGAATTCGTAAAATCTCTTACGTTCTTTGAGCATAACTGGCAAAATCTACCTTTTTCGTTTGGCGTCATTGCTTCCCAGTTTTCGTGACAGGGTTTTGGTATCGTTACTTTCATAGTCTACTTTATTATATAAGATGCAATACAATCTAAAATGGTTGGAAAATAATTTAAAACTTAAAAATCTAAGACTTCTAAAATATCAGAATTGCTTCAAACAAAAACTGTTCAAGCTTAACGAGGCTTGCCTCAATCCTTTGCTCCCTCAGTTTTTCGGCTATAAATAAATCTATGCGTTAAAAATTCCCAAATTTAATCTACAAGTGAAAATACCTCGGATCAGGATATTGAAATTCAAACTTCAAATCTTTAATCAATTTCTCAGAAGAAATCGTCGTACCTACAAAGATTTTTCAAGCTTAATCAGGCTTGCCTCAATCCTTTGCTCCCTCAGTTTTTCGGCTATAAATAAATCTATGCGTTAAAAATTCCCAGCACAAAATCTACAAGTGAAAATACCTCGGATCAGGATATTGAAATTCAAAATCAAGTTCCTCAGTTAATTTTGAAGGAGAAACAGCTCTTCCTGCAGTTGTTCTTTCTCCATCATAAGTCAAACCTTTTTGAGAATTAATCACTTCTTCTTTATTCGGATGAATTGGCGCAACAACATTGTAAACTTTAGATTCAGATTGATTGTCCAGCATTTTTTCAATCACCGAAGCGATGTCTGCATAATGAATATGATTCACCAACTGATCCAGACCTGAAATATTATAATTTTTCAAAAGCCTTTCACCGCCCATCAATCCGGCCAGTCTCAGAATATTAGTTTGTGGGAATCTTTCTAAAATAAAACTTTCGCTTTCCACATCTTTTGCAGGCTGATCGTCTTCTGTAAATTCTTTATCTTCCTGAGAATACACCCCTGTGGAACTCAGCAAAAAAAGCTGCCCTTTAAAATCTCCAAGGAAATTCAACAGGTTTTCTCTTTTGTCATTCATAGGAATTTGCGCACCTCGGATTCCAGAAAACGGAACGCTGATCATGATGGCATCAAGCTCTTTTGCAACTTCCCATTCTTTCATTTCAGGATCCAGTTCATTCGGAAAGCTGACCACTGTCGCTTGGTATCCTTTTGATTTAAATTCCTCGACTTTCGCTTCCGTCGTCGTTGTTGCGAAAATTTGATATTGATTTGATAACCGTTCTGCGATATGGTTTCCAAGCCAGCCGCAGCCGATGATTCCCAGTTTTTTCATTGATTGATTAATATTTGAATTCGTGTATTGTTTAAGAAGTTCAAAAATATTAATTTATTTCTACAAAGCTTGTCTACTGATGGGGATATCAAGATGATCTTAAAGAATTTTTCAGAAAATTCAGGTTAAGATTCTTTTAGGATGACAAACGTTGTAGTTATCCTCTCTGTTTATTCAAAAATAGCAACGCAAAGTTTGTCATCCTATAGGGATCTCAGCGTACTATCAGAAAAGTTGCATAGAGTGATTCGCGTCTAGATCCTTTCAGGATGACAAACGTTGCGGTTATTCGCTTTGGATATTCAAAAATAGCAACGTACAGCTTTTGTCATCCCGTAGGGATCTTACCGTAGTATTAGAAAAGTCGCATAGAGAGTGATTCGCATCTAGATCCTTTCAGGATGACAAACGTTGTGGTTATTCGCTTTGGATATTCAAACATAGCAACGCACAGTCTGTCATCCCGTAGGGATCTCAGCGTAGTGTAAGAAAAGTTGCATAGAGTGATTCGCGTCTAGATCCTTTCAGGATGACAAACGTTGCGGTTATTCGCTTTGGATATTCAGAAATAGCAACGTACAGTTTTTGTCATCCCGTAGGGATCTCAGCGTAGTATTAGAAAGGTAGCACGGAGTGATTCGTGTTAAGATCCTTTCAGGATGACAAACGCTGTGGCTATCCATTCTGCTGCTTACTCCAAGAGCTACCCATCCAATTTGTCATCCCATAAGGATCCCAACGTAGTATTAGAGATGTTGCACGGAAAGATTCGGGCTTAGATCCTTTCAGGATGACAAACGCTGTGGCTATGCGTTCTGCTTACTCAAAAAAAACTATGCGCCTTGTTTGTCATCCCGTAGGGATCTCGACGTAGTATTAGAGATGTTGCTTGCAAAGATTCGCACTTAGATCCTTTCAGGATGACAAACGGTGTGGCTATGCATTCTGCTGCTTACTCCAAGAGCTACCCATCCAATTTGTCATCCCATAAGGATCTCGACGTAGTATTAGAGATGTTGCTTGCAAAGATTCGCACTTAGATACTTTCAGGATGACAAACGCTGTGGCTATGCATTCTTCTTACGCAAAAAAAAACTATGCGCCTCGTTTGTCATCCCTAGGGATCTCAAAGTAGTATTAGAGATGTTGCACAGAAAGATTCGGGCTTAGATCCTTTCAGGATGACAAACGTTGCAGTTATTCGCTGTGCTTATTCAAACACAAAACTCAGCATTCCGCTGAGTCTTTCTGTTTATTCCGGTTTTTCTTCCTTTCTTTTTACTTCCGAATTTTTCGCTGCTTTTACCAGCTCGTTGGTATCGCTGTAGAGGAGTTTCCAGTCGGGGACGTCTTTCATGGCGGTCAGCAGATTCAGATAGGTTTTGAGGTTTTTCTCAAGATCTTTGCGGATGGCGCTCGCGCTGGTCATCTGTCTGAGGTCGGCATTGGCTTCAGCCTGTTCGCCAAAGATGGTTTCAAAAGCTTCGTGTTTTGTTTTCATATCCGCGAAAGCCGTGTTCAGAGAAAGAAGCGCAATTTGCTGTTGGTTTTCCGGAGTTTCCAAGGCTTCAATCAGCTTTTTCATCTGTGCGGTTTGTGAGGAATAGCTTAAGCGGTCGAGATCCAGCCCTAAAGTTTTGAAAACACCGTACAAATCCTCTGCCGACTGATAATAGGGTGCCGATTGTAGCTTTCGGTAACCGTCCAGAAAAGATTTAAGATTGGCATAAGCAACGTCCCGCTCACGGTCTGCCGTGGCAACGTCATTTCCTTTTCCGCTGTAGATTTGCTTGGTGTAGACTGCGTCGTATTCGGTTTAGGAATTCTGTAAAGTTTCGGTAAGAGGATGGTTGGAAATCACGGGATATTTTCCTGACTGAATATTGGTAATAATTCTTTGAGCCAAAGTCGCAAGGTCTTTAGTGCTCAGTCTCACTAATGAAATTTTCATCGTTTAATGTGTTTGTTTGTTAAAAATGTATTAATTACTCAAAACAAATATTAATAATTCCGCATTTAGTTTAAAACATTTTGTGGGGAATAAAATGCAGTTGCATGAAGTTCCCCGCAACTTGTGGGAGACTTCCTGCAATTGCAGGAGGTCACAAACATGGTTGTTTTAAACAAAATGCGGATGCAGGAGGTTTGTTTTAAGGGTGTTTGTAAGGTTTTGCGAGTGAGAGTGATTTTGATTGGGATGATTTTAAAGTCGATTTATTTATATTTGGATCATTATAATTTGATTGAATAATAGATAATCTAATTAACTTTAATTTCACACAAATAAAATTCTAAACATGAAAAAAATTACTTCTATTGGTTTTGATATTCCATCAAATGGAGAAAATTTCATTAAACTTGACAGCAAAAGATCACTTTCTGAAAGTGATATTGTCATATTTAACCCAGATTTTGATCAGAGTAACTATTCAATGTACGATTATTCTTCAGAGAGCAAGACGTATGAAGGAAAAAAATTATATTCGAAAAGTTCTTCTAACAAAATAATTGAACATTCAAAACATTGGAAAAATGAAATTTTACATTTTGTAGAAAATGGAGGAACAGCCTTCATTATTCTTAGTAAAAGAGATGATTTTTATGTGTATACAGGAACAAAAAGTTTTAGCGGAACTGGAAGAAATCAAAAAACTACTGAACACGTAAGTCCATTTTCAAATTATAATTTTCTGCCATTTTCTAAAATTGAATTTAATTCCGCAAGTGGTCAGATCGTGATTCCAAATAATAGCATGTTTGCTGATTTTTTCAAAACCTTTCAAAACTATATCTCTTATGAAATTTATTTGAAAGCAGAATCTCTGAACAATCCAACATTTACTACAAAGAATAAAGATAGAATCTTAGGCATAAACCTAAAAGTTAAAAATGGTTATGTTATCTTTCTACCAGATATTAATCTTGATAGACCTGAGTTTACGAAATATAATTCTAAAACTGATAAAACCACTTGGACGCCTGAAGCAATTAAAGTGGGAAAAGCGCTTCTCAGTAATATTGCTGAAATTGATAAAACTATAAAAAAAGCAACAGAAAAAACACCGAAACCTAATTGGATACAGTCGGAAGATTTCAATTTAAAAGAATCTTTAAATACAGAAAATCTTATTAAAAAAAATGAAGAAATTATAATGAAGAAATCAAAAGAAAATGAAAATTTAAAAGTTTTATTTGAAGAGCAAGAAAGTCTAAAGGATCTACTTTTTGAAAGTGGAAAACCTCTGGAAAACGCTGTGATTAAGGCTCTAAAAATTATGGGCTACAGTGCAGAAAATTACGATGATGGAGAATTAGAATTGGATCAAATAATTCTGTCACCCGAAGGAGAGAGATTTATAGGTGAATGTGAAGGTAAAGATTCAAAAGATATTGATGTAACAAAATTCCGACAGCTTCTTGATGGTTTAAATGCTGATTTTGAAAAAGAAATAATAACTGAAAAGGCATTTGGATTATTATTCGGAAATCCACAAAGAATGCTTCCTCCTTCTGAGAGAACACTTTCGTTTACTGCAAAATGTTTATCAGGTGCTAAACGTGAAAAAATAGGATTAATTAAGACCGAAGATTTATTTCGTATATGTAAAATTATTCAAGAAAATAATGATATTGAATATGCTGCAAAGTGTAGAAAAGCAATTGTTGAACAAATGGGAGAAATAGTTAATTTTCCTGAGAAATAAATACTTAACGCTATTACTGTTTTAAACTTAGATTTAGCACTAATACTACTTTAATAAATAACGATAATGAAATACAATATTTTTATTCATACTCAAATGACAACCAAGTCATTGTTAGACCCCCGATGTCGCGGATTTGCAATCCGTGAGCATTTGCAAAAACATGCGAAGACACGGATTTTTAAATCCGCGCCATCTGTTAAGATTCACTAAAAAAACCTGCCTCACAGCAGGTTTTCCTATTTTAAAACAAAAACTTCTCGATACGGTTTTTTCAAAACCTACTCGAAGTGACGGTATGTTAAACATTTTCAAATTAACTCATTTTCAAATTTTCAAATTAAAAAAGACTCTCATCCACAAAATTCGGCAACGTCACCTTCAGATTCGGTTCTGCTTCCATCGCTCTTTTGATGGCGAAAACAGCACCTTCATTTCTTGCCCAGCTTCTTCGGGAAATTCCGTTGTTCACATCCCAGAAAAGCATTGATTTTAATCTTCTGTCGGCATCATCGCTTCCATCGAGCAACATCCCGAAACCACCGTTGATCACTTCGCCCCAGCCAACGCCACCACCGTTGTGGATGCTCACCCAGGTCGCGCCACGGAAACTGTCGCCAATCACATTGTGAATCGCCATATCTGCCGTAAATCTCGAGCCGTCATAAATATTGGAAGTCTCTCTGTACGGCGAATCCGTCCCCGAAACATCGTGATGGTCTCTTCCCAAAACCACCGCTCCGATTTCTCCGTTGGCAATGGCTTTGTTGAAGGCTTCAGCGATTTTCATTCTGCCTTCTGCGTCGGCGTACAGAATTCTCGCCTGCGAACCAACGACCAGATTGTTTTCTTGAGCACCTTTAATCCACGTGATATTGTCTTTCATCTGCTGCTGGATTTCCTCAGGCGACGTTTTAATCATTTCCTCTAAAACGGCACACGCAATATCATCCGTTTTCTGTAAATCTTCCGGCTTTCCGCTGGTACAAACCCAACGGAACGGCCCGAAACCATAATCAAAACACATCGGTCCCATAATATCCTGAACGTAACTCGGGTATTTGAACTCCCTTCCAATCGTAGGATTTTCTGCCAGTACATCAGCTCCGGCTCTGGAAGCTTCTAGTAAAAAGGCATTTCCGTAATCGAAAAAATAAGTTGCCGTACCCTGAGCC
Source organism: Chryseobacterium kimseyorum (assembly GCF_025971945.1). Taxonomy (GTDB): domain Bacteria; phylum Bacteroidota; class Bacteroidia; order Flavobacteriales; family Weeksellaceae; genus Chryseobacterium; species Chryseobacterium kimseyorum. The sequence goes on along the minus strand of NZ_JAPDHW010000009.1, from coordinate 133,326 downwards.
TGTCGAAGGGTATGTTTATTGATGGCAGAAGCGTGTCTTCTCAAGGTTTCCTGAACTTTTTCTTTAAATAACTCAGGGTTTTCTGCCATCATCGTATTCGATTCCTCAAAGGTCTGTCCAACCGGATAATAACCACCCGCCCACGGATTGTGAAGTGAAGTCTGGTCTGAACCGATATCGATTCTTAAATTTTCTTTATCAAATTTCTCCCAAATATCAACGATGTTTCCAAGGTAAGCCAGAGAAACCGTTTCCTGATTTTCCTGAGCTTTTCTAACTCTCGCCACCAGTTCATCCAGGTTTTCGTGAATTTCATTCACCCATTTCTGTTCGTGACGGATTTTTGTAATCTTGGGATTCACTTCCGCAATCACCGTAATGCACCCTGCAATATTTCCGGCTTTTGGCTGAGCGCCGGACATTCCGCCCAAACCTGAAGTGACGAATAATCCACCTTTTGGTTCTTTATTGATTTTTCTGAAAGCATTTAAAACGGTAATCGTCGTTCCGTGCACAATTCCCTGAGGACCAATATACATGTAAGATCCGGCAGTCATTTGTCCGTACTGTGAAACACCCAGCGCATTGAATTTTTCCCAGTCATCCGGCTTGGAATAATTTGGAATCATCATTCCGTTGGTCACCACCACTCTCGGCGCATCTTTATGCGAAGGAAACAATCCCATCGGATGACCGGAATACATTGTTAAGGTTTGTTCGTCCGTCATTTCTGACAGATATTTCATCGTCAGAAGATACTGCGCCCAGTTGCTGAATACCGCACCATTTCCACCGTACGTAATCAGTTCGTGAGGATGTTGCGCCACTGCATAATCCAGATTGTTCTGAATCATCAGCATTATGGCTTTTGCCTGCTCAGATTTTCCGGGATATTCGGCAATATCTCTTGCTTTCATCTCATAATCCGGACGGAAGCGGTACATATAAATTCTGCCGTATTTTTCCAATTCTTCCCTGAATTCCGGCAACAATTCTGCATGAAATTTAGGTTCGAAATAGCGCAAAGCATTTTTCAGAGCGAGTTTCTTTTCTTCGGCTGAAAGAATTTCTTTACGTTTCGGAGCGTGGTTGATATGGGTTTCGTACGGTTTTGGCTGAGGGAGTTCGGTGGGAATTCCCTGCTGGATCTGTTCCTTGAAAGTCATTTTATAGTTGATTGTTGTTGTTGATAGTTGTTGGCTTTTTTGTGGTTTTAAAGATATTAAAAATGAAAATTATAAAACCAATCATTGTCAGTGGAATTAGAATTCTATTTTCCGGATTATTACAAAGCAAATAAAAGTTGATACTAACTATCAGGAAATTTATTATCGACAATATAAAGTTTGATTGTCTTCGAACTGAAAAAACAATAAAATAACCTAAGAGATAGACTGGATATGTACAATAAAAAATAAGAATATTGTATACAGGATTTCTCAAAATTCCATCGATATCAATTCCAAAGCCTATTCTTCTATTTACACCATAAGTTCCACTTTCGACTTTTGTTCCAAAAAAATAAAAAAATGCGAATATCAAAATGGGAATGAGAAATACAGCAAAGAAATATTCAGTAAAAAGCTTTTTCATTTTTAAAATTCGGTTTTTAAAGTTTGAAAGATATTCAATTTGAAAATTATATGCTCATGAAAAGCTAAAGAAATTCCCCTCCTCCGGAGGGGTGGCGAAAAATCTTCGATTTTTTGACGGGGTGGTTTACGCGCAATTTAACCACCCACCCTTTTCTCTTTGATCGAATCCAACTTTCCAGAGGAGGGAATTTTACATGCTATAGTGTTTGATAATAAAATCTTCCAGTTCCTTCATCACAACGGACAGATTGTTTTTAATATCAAAATCTGAAATTCTGAACACTTTCAGCCCCAATGATTCCAGATAATCTTGTCTTATACCATCATAAATCTCTTTTTCATCATGGCTTGAAGCGTCGATTTCTACGATTAATCCGAGTGTTTTTACATAAAAATCAACAATATAATTTCCGATGATTCTCTGTCTGTCAAAATCAATTTTATGGAAATTTTTTACTCTCACTTTCTTCCAGAATATTACTTCATTTAGAATTCCTGCTTTGCGTTTTTTTGCCAATAGCATTTTTAAATTTGGATTGTAGGGAAGGTAGTGAGTGCATTTTTTGTAAATCGGAATTCCGTTTATTTCTGTGAGGATTTCTTTCATCGGTAAGTGTTTAATGAAAGATAAGAATTTCGTTGGAAAGATGGGAAGTATTATGAATAAAATTGCGTGTAACCACCCCGTCTTCGGCCTGCGGCCGAATCCACCCCTCCAGGGGAAGGGAATTTTCCGTGTTATCAAACCTTGTGATAAACATTTATACAACAAAACCTCACTGAAAATCAATGAGGTTTTATCGTTCAATTATTTAAGATTTTTAATTATTATTCTTTACCAAAACCCATCCGGTAAAAGTTCTGCCGTCGGGAAGCGTGATTATATACCAATAACTTGACGTAGGAATCGGTCTTCCGGCAATCGTTCCGTCCCAGATAATCTGTGTATTGCTATCTTGCTCAAAAATCTTATACTGATAACGGTCAAATACTTTTACGTTGGTCATTTTCTTTCCGAAAACATGAAGGTCTTTAATAATCCATTTATCGTTGACTCCATCGCCGTTGGGTGTGATGGCATTTTTAATATCCAAAATAACTCCGTCCTGTTTTACGATACATTTTCCTTCAACATATTTAACGTAAAACGTGGTAATTCCGGTTGGTAGGTTGTAGAAAATATTACTTGACTGCCACGTGATGCCGTCAATCGAATAAACAATAGGCTGAGAACCGGTCGCTGTTACGGTATAGGTACTTCCATTCGCAACCATCTGCTGAATAACCGGAACATCATAATATTTTGCCTCAAAGGTTGCGGTGTACGAGCATCCATTGGTTGATGTAACCGTGACGGAATACGTTCCGACAGCATTCATTCCTGAAACTGTATCAGAAGTAGAAACTACCTGCCCTGAAGGATTTTTCCAGATATAGCTTGTAATCGTATGCTCTTCGACTTTCAGCGTGTAGGTGAAAGTTCCGTCCGGACAGAAATACTGGGTTGGAATTTCAAAGATCGGCACTTTCTTCAGTGAAATTTTAATGGTTGTCATTTCAGGACAGAATCCAGGAGCACTTACTTTTACATAAATGATATCTGAACCTGAATTCTGATTGAAAGAAAAAGTTGCCGGATTGCTAATCACATTTGTTCCTGCATTTAAATCTACCAGAGAAGGATAATAAGTAAAGACTGCATTTACGCCCGAATAGATCTGCTGCTGAAACTGTGTTAAATTTACATTTTCAATACCGTCATTTCCATTATCACAGACGTTATTTAAAGCAAAAGGTCCGGCGTTCTGAAGAATAACCTTATTTCCAACGGTGAAATTGATACTTGCCATATCATCACATCCCGGAATATTCTGAATTTTCACCCAGATTTGGGTAGGAAAAGGCTGTGCGGTAAAATTTGTAGGATTTGCAATCGCGTTGACACCATTTTGAGCATCCGTCTGCGTCAGATAAAAACTGAAGGTATTCATCTGATTCGAAATATCTACATACAGATTGGTATAATTCATCAGATTGACCTCAAAAGTTCCATCCAGATTTTCGTCACAAACCGTTATGCTGGAATTGATCGCTTTTGGAGGAAAATAAGTATTCAGCTGGATGGACGCCACAGAAAAACATCCCGTCGTTTTAGACTGAAACCTTGCCCAAATCTGTAACGTCGAAATATTGGTGGTAAATGTATTTCCAATTTGGTTGGCTACATTTCCTGAATTGGCTTCAGCTGCAGTCAGATAATAGGAAATATTCATATCAGACAGCGCATACGTATTTTGCGAAGAGATGAAGAGCTGCGAAACCGCATTATTTAACTGGAATGTTTCACTTAAATTAAAATCTTCATCACAGGTATTTAAAACAGCATTCGCTAACACGACGACAGGTAAAAATATCATCTGTACATTCAGTTGAGATGCTGAGAAACATTCGCTATTATTAAATTTCACTTTAACGTAAACAATCGCATTTCCCTGTACCGCAAATTGTGTGGGGTCAGTAATCTCACCAGAGAACATATGCGTCGTCGCATTGTAGGATGTGTAATACGTATAGGTGACTGCAGAAGATCCGCTGTAAATCTGCGGTTGAGAAAGGGTGAGATTATATATTTCTGTTCCGTCATTATTATTATCACAGATATTATTTAAGGTTACATTCACGGTAGAATTTACAGCTGGAGTAGAAACCAGAGAAAAATTCACCGGATAAATCTGACTGCAGTTATAAGAACTGATTTTCACAAAAAGTTGAGTAGTACCGGCGATCACAGCGTTTGTCACCGGGTTATTTCCTGATTGTGCATCGGCAGGATTTAAATAAAATAAAACGCTCGCATTCTGACTTCCAACAATAGCTCCCGAGAAAGATGTTAATGAAATATTTTCTGAATTATCATTATTAAAATCACAAATAGAAAAATTTGAAGTAACGGTCACGGGATGAACCAAATGAACATTGATAGGCCGTATAGTATAACATGTGTTAGACTGTTCGAAACGGACAAAAAAAGTCTGAGTTACAAAATTACCATTGGTGGTAATGGTTTGATTAGCTGAAACCGGATTATCTTCTGAGACAGCATCAACGTAATTTGAATAAAACGCAGTAACCGGAACTGAAGTAGGCTGTACAAGCATGCTGGCAGCAAGCGTCTGTAAATTAAAACTTATATCCTGCGTTCCGTTAAAACAGATGTATTCATTTTTTTCATCTGCTTTTATTTCTGTAAAAGTTACATCCATATTAACCTGAACAACCGCAAAACATCCTCCGGGAATTTCAACACGTATGAACAACTGATAAAGACCTTTTTTTATGGTTTCTACAACAGTTCCTGTACCATTTAAAGCTTCAGCATAAGAATTATAAGCTACAAAAGTGGCTCCGGGTTGGGTTGAGATTTGTGGTCCGATCTCAAGTCCGAAATTAAAAATTTCATTATTATCCGCGTTGATATCACACATCGTGTACGGAAAATTAATAACTAAATTGGCATTCACACCCTGCTTAAACTGAAAGCTCACAGGTCCTAGAACATAAACGCAATTCGTATCCTGAACTCTCACCCATATCTGCGTGGATGAAGTAATATTTGCCGTTGAAACAGAGTTTACGTTATTCTGAGCATTGGCTTGCGAGAGATAATAGGAAATTCCGGAAGTGCCTGACGGTAAGATCTGATTATTCAGAAGCGTTAAATCATAACTGTTTTCTATGCCATCATTATTGGTATCACAAATTTCCACTGAATTTTTAAGCAGATTTTTACTCAAAAAGTTCAGAGTAAGTACTGCAACCCTGAAGCAGGTTGGTACATTCGGATTTTGTATCCTCACATAGAAAACAGCATTGGAATTAAGCGCGTAAGTTGTCGGTAAAGCATTCTGACCAGACTGTGCATCCTGCAAACTCGAGTGAAAAGTAAAATTGAAATTCGATGGATTCTGGGAGGTAAGATTGGGCTTAAAAGTATTTAAATTGACATTCACCGGAGCATTGCCACAAAAACTCTGAGTATAATTTTTTGCGACAGGATAAGTTGAGTCGAAGTCCAGAATAAAATCATCAGTGAAAGTCAGAAAACTGTTTCCACATACATTGAATTTTACAGTCGCAGTGTATGTATCATTTTGGGTCGGACATACCGTAGCCTGTAATCCATTTCCAACATTTTGTCCTGCGGAATTTGTCCACACAATTTCCGGCTGAATGATATTTCCTGTTGGCGTAAATTTATATGCTTCCTGAGTAGCTTCCCAATTCCCTGTGTTTCTTGAAGCAGGAGAATAACCCAAAGTGCCATCACTGTTCATAATTCCAATCAAAGCATTTTCAAACTTTCTGGTTGGGCAGGGAGTTAGTTTTTCATCTACAAAAATTTCAACAATGTTTGTGGTTTCGTGAAGAACGATCTGTGATGATGACCTTTCTGTACAACCCGCTACTCTTCCGTCATAAAAATTAATGACAAACTTTCTGTAGGGTGCAGTTCCCACTGTAGAATAATAAATTTCAGAAGAATCTCCGGCCGCAAAAACCATATCGTGATAAACACCAAAAATTGAATTTTTCGGAAGACTAACATTGGGATTTTGCCAGAATACATTGGGATAATTGATATTTCCGAGCTGGCTGAGATCAAAGGTGATCATTCCATTTGAGCCTACGATAAGGGCATCAAAATTCTGCGCGAAAAAACAGAAAGAGAAAGGCAGATCAAGCTTTGTGGTAAAAAGATCATCTGCATTGGCATTCAAAGCTGTCGCCTGATTTAAAGGAACGGGAGGATTATAAACCTCTGAACTTACCGCATAAGTTGAAGTCTGCTTCAAAACCGGATATTCTGCATGAAGCACAATACAGCCATTGGCATCCAGATCATTCGTACAGGTTACATGGAAATTCTCATTTCCATCAGCATCTTTAATTTTAACTTGAAGCGGAGTTTGTGAAAACGCAAAAACACCGATCAATAGGACTAAAACCGATAAATTTTTTTTCATTTAAAAGAGAATAAAATAAAGATTAAATTAAACAATAATCAATTACATTTAAATTTTGCGCAAAAATAAACATTTATTATTACTGATTAAATAATCATAAATATTTATTTATCTATAATTAATATTTATAAGCATAAAAAAAAGCTATCTCATCTCGAGATAGCTTATATTATTTTTAAGTTTTAGTTTTTATCGGTTCAGATCATCTTCTTCTTTATCCTCATTTTCAAAATCATCAATGATATCATCTTCATCTTCAAACCTGTCTTCTTCATCATCCATCTGACTGTACACATCGTCGTCCTCTTCGGGTAACTGATCTGTGATCTGCTCAAAATTATCATCGTCTTCGGCGCCTGGAACGTCAAGTCCATAAGGCATTCCGTCGTTTACGTGGTTGGGATTGATGATGGGATTTCCATCTCCGTCAAGAGGAATATGTTCCTCCTTGTTGAAAATATCTTCGCCCGGATTATAATCCATTTCCTCTAAATTTCTTTTTTGCTCTTCGGTATTGTCCTGTGGAATCATAATATTTTATTTTTAGTGTTACTACTGATAAGACAAAAATGATTCCAACCTTGGATTATTATTGATAAACTTCAGGGTTTGCACAATGTGGCATTTTCTCACCTTTAGAAAAAGCAATTAAATTTTCCGCGGCAAATTTTGCCATCCCATTTCTTGCTTCAACAGTTGCAGACCCGATATGTGGCAGCACACACACATTGGAAAGCCCCAGAATAGGATCGTCGTGCAAAATTGGTTCAGGATTCGTCACATCTAGTCCGGCGCCCCAAATTTTCTTTTCTACAAGCGCATTGTATAAATCTACCTGATTGTGAAAACCACCTCTCGCCGTATTAACGAAAATCGCATTAGGTTTCATCTTTTCGAAAACAGACTGATTAAAAAGTTCCGCATGCTCTTCAGTGAAACTTGCGTGAATACTCAATACATCCGACTGACTTACCAGTTCTTCAAAAGAAACATATTTCGCTCCCAGTTTTTCTTCAGCTTCGTCGTTATGATTCCTATTATGATAAATAATATTCATATCAAAAGCCTTTTTACACTTTTCAGCCATTTCAAAACCTATTCTTCCCAATCCGAAAACACCTAAGGTTTTCCCATAGAGTTCCTGTCCTAACGCATGAAGCGGATCAAAATTTCCCCAATCATCATCCTTTACTTTTTGAAAATAATAACTTGCCCTTCTAGAAACCGATTGCATTAATAAAAATGCTATATCTGAAGTTGCTCTGCTCAAAACATCCGGTGTATTTCCGACAGGAATATTTCTCTTATTAGCCTGCTCGATATTTACCGCATCAAAACCTACCGAAAACAAAGCTATCGCCTTAACGTTGGGACACTGTTCAAAGAAATCTTTATCATACTTATTTTGTCCGACATTCAAAACGGCATCGGTATCCTGACAATACTTTATCCATTCGTCGGGTGACAAATTTTGATCTTCAGGAATAGTGATTTGAAGACCTGCTTCTTCCAGCATTTTTATTCCTATTTCTGGAATTCTTTTATTAATGAATACTTTCATCCTTTATTTATTTTGATAATTATTTTAAATAAAAAAAACCTCACTCCTTTATAAAAAGTGAAGTTTCTTCGATTGTATTGTTAGTCATTATTTCTTTTCCTCAGCCTTAGAATGATCCGAGCTTTTATCCCAGGCTTCAGAAGCCATCCCTTGAATTTCTTCCCAAACTTCATGAGCTCTTTTCTGAGCGTGAGACAGAAAGCCCTGTTTGGTTGCTTCCTGATTCTGACTGCGCATATCGTTGATATAATCTTTAGCCTGCTGAGAAAAACTTTCTACACTGTAGCCCGGATTATTGTGGAGATTTTTTTCAACGTTACTGAAATCGTGTGACGATTTGAATCTGTTCGTGTCCATAATAATAAGATTTAGTGATTAGGTTTGAAAATGAATCCAATTTTTATTCCGAAACCGCTAAGTCTTTTTATTTTATTAATGAAAATACAGATTATTTCAACCTGATTAATTCACCTTTCCTTTTCACAAGATTTTTGTAATCCCACTGAATTTCAATTGATTTCTGAAGCCAACGTTTCACGTCTCTTTCATCAACTTCATTTCTGTCATTATAAAATATAGATGCGTCCTGAAATTTCTCACCTTCCACATTCAGTTGTACTTCATGAAAAGATTTCCCACTCCAAAACATAAGACGGATTCCTTTTTTCTGTCTGCTGTATCCTACAATAGGATTTTCTTCTAAAAACCAAACCGGATGACTGTGCCAGATTTTATTTTCTGAATCTTTCAGTTCAGCTTCAATGATCTCTGAAAGCAAAGTACAGATGGCTTCATCTGAATCTGACTGACTGTTGTTGTAATCAAGAATATCGGGATTAATCATATTTACTGATTTGTATTGTTCAGCATTGGTACAAATTTATACGCTCCAAATTCTTCCTTTTCAATTTCTGTCGGAGAAATTTTTGTGAATCTGTATAAAACCTGTTCATCAGTCGGACCTAATGGAATTACCATTTTTCCGCCCACTTTTAATTGCTTTAATAATTCCGTGGGTAAAACTGCTGCTCCGCAGGTTACAATAATTTTATCGAATGGCGCAAAAGTCGGGAGTCCGGCAAAACCATCACCAAAACTCTGAAATTTTGGATACATATGTAATTCTCTGAATTTCTTTTTAGAATAATCAAATAAATCTTTCTGCCTTTCAACGGTGTAAACGAGTCCTTTCATTGCTAGGAGTACAGCAGTTTGATAGCCACATCCGGTTCCTATTTCAAGCACTTTTTCACCTTCTTTTAGCTGTAAAAGCTCAGACTGCTCGGCAACCGTAGACGGATGAGAAATTGTCTGATGCGCTAAAATGGGAAATGCACGGTCTTCATAGGCAAAATCTTCAAAAATACTTTCGATAAAAAGATGTCTCGGAACTTCGTTCATCGCCGAAAGAACGTTAGGATCTGAGATCCCAATTCTCTGACGAAGATATTCAACTAAAATTTTTCTTTTCCCTTTGTGTGCAAACGAATCGTGCGTCATCAGATAGTTATATTGTTTATGAGGAACTAGTTTATCACAAAAATACTAAAACAATCAATATTTGTCAACCTAAAACCTATCATCTATTTCTGAATACCGAAAATTAGTATATTTACAAAAATTAAAAAGCTATGTTGAAAGCAGGTTTGGTGGGTGCCGGACATTTGGGAAAAATACATTTGAAACTTCTAAATCAGTCAGATAAGTACAATTTTATCGGTTTTCATGATAAAGATTCCGAGAACGGTAAAAAACTGGAAGCTGAATTCGGTTACAAATATTTTGAGAACCTTGAAGATTTATTAAATCAAATCGACATGTTGGATATCGTTACGCCAACGCTTTATCACTATGATTATGCTTTGAAAGCGATCGATAAAGGTCTTCACTTTTTCATAGAAAAACCCATTACCCAAACGCTGGAACAGGCTGAAGAAATTCTTTACAAATGCCGTGAACATGGCATTAAAGCGCAGGTGGGTCACGTAGAGCGGTACAATCCTGCGTTTATCGGAGCCAAAGATTATATTCAAAACCCAATGTTTATTGAAATTCACCGTTTGGCCGAATTTAATCCCCGCGGAACAGATGTTTCTGTAGTTTTAGATTTAATGATTCACGATCTGGATATTTTACTGAGCGTTGTAAAATCTAAAGTTAAAAACATTCATGCAAGCGGCGTATGTGTGGTGAGTAAAAGCCCGGATATTGCGAATGCAAGAATTGAGTTTGAAAATGGATGCGTTGCCAATCTTACCACATCAAGAATCTCGATGAAGGCAATGAGAAAAAGTAGATTCTTCCAGAAAGATGCTTATGTTTCTGTAGATTTCCTGGAGAAGAAAGCTGAGGTGATCAGAATGAAGGATGCTCCCGAAAATCCTACTCCATTTGATATGATTATTGAAAATGCCGAAGGAGAAAAGAATCAGATTTTATTTGAATATCCTAATATTCAGCCGAATAACGCAATTCTGGACGAACTGAATTCTTTTGCAGATGCAATTTTGGAAGATAAAAATGTGGAAGTTTCTTTGGAGGACGGAACAGAAGCTTTGAAAGTGGCCCTGGAGATTATGAAACTGATCAGTTAAGTGAGATAAGTTTTTCCATTCTTATACTGATACTTTAGTTTCCTTTACCAAAAGCAATGATTTCTCCTGTTTTGAACAGCGTTAGAAAGCCAAAAATGATTTTGACAACGTAAATTACTTATTCTGATGATCTTCAATCTGATTTTAGTTTTGACAGAGAGGAATACAGCCGTTTTTTTGAAGGATAATGACATTCCTCTCGACTTCTTATTTCGCGAAGAATGTAAACTTTTTTCTCTGACAGAAAGAAATGTGAACTGTTATAATGATATGATGAACAATCATCTATATGTTGAATTTGGCCATCAGTTTTTCGACGACCTCGGACTAAAATCAAGTATGCATAAATATCTAAAACGGAATCCAATGATTCCGTTTTTTGATTTCCTTTAAACTTAATTTAAAATGAAATTATTTTCAACAAATTTTAAATATATTTGTTAAAATCAAAATACCCAATACTTCTCCCTACTATTTAAAATTTAACTTATGAAAAGAACCATCCTATTATCCGCACTTTTATTGTCTCAATTTGGGACATCACAGCTACTCAAGACCAACGGAAAAAAAATTGTCAATGACAGAGGCGAAAACATTCAGCTTAGAGGTCTTGGTTTAGGTGGTTGGATGTTGCAGGAAGGTTATATGCTGAAAACAGCAGATTTTGCCGGCCCGCAATATAAGATCAAGGAAAAAATTGCAGAACTGATCGGTCAGGATGGAATGGAGAATTTTTACAAAGCTTATTTAAAAAACGGAATTACAAAGCAGGATATTGATTTTCTAGCCAAGTCAGGTTTTAATTCTGTACGCCTTCCCATGCATTATAATCTATACACGCTTCCCATTGAAAAGGAGCCGGTAAAGGGCCAAAACACGTGGCTGGAAGAAGGCTTCAAAATGACTGATGATTTATTGAAATGGTGTAAAAACAATAAAATTTACTTAATCTTAGACCTTCACGCTGTTCCGGGCGGGCAGGGAAATGACGTGAACATTTCAGATAATGACAAATCGAAACCGTCGCTTTGGGAAAATGAAGAAAACCAAAAGAAAACCATTGCGTTATGGAAAAAATTAGCAGAACGATATAAAAATGAACCGTGGATTGGAGGGTACGATTTAATCAACGAACCCAATATCAACTTTACCGGGAAAAACCCAAATGGCACTGACGAAATGTCTAATGCACCACTTTGGAAATTACAGAAAGAAATCACAGAAGCGATCCGTGAAGTGGATAAAAAACATATTATTTTTCTTGAAGGAAACGGTTGGGGAAACAATTACAACGGATTAATTCCAATTTGGGACGACAATATGGCCTTTAGTTTCCATAAGTACTGGAATTATAATAATGATGAAACAGTGAAATTTGCTTTAGATCTCAGAGAAAAACACAATATGCCCATCTGGTTAGGTGAAACGGGGGAAAATTCCAATGTATGGTTTACAGAGCTGATTCAGCTTTTAGACAGACATAATATAGGTTATGCGTTTTGGCCAATGAAAAAAATCGATAATATAGCAGGAGTTACCAACGTAAAAATCACTCCGGAATATCAAAAACTGTTGGATTACTGGAAAAACGGAGGAGAAAAACCATCTAAAGATTTTGCATCAAAAGCCCTGATGCAGATTGCCGAAAATTATAAATTTAATAATGTTGAAATCAAAAATGATGTAATTGATGCGATGTTCAGACAGACAAAAGATGGCTCTACAAAACCTTTTAAAAATCATCAGGCTCCGGGAAAAATCTTTGCCACCGATTACGATTTGGGTAGAATAGGTTCTGCTTATCAGGATAATGATTTTATCAATCTTTGGGTGAGCGATCCGGCGAAAAGATCTGAATGGAATTCTGGAAATCAGCTGAGAAATGATGGAGTTGATATTTATAAAACAAAGGACAGTCAATATTACGTTGGTAAGACCGAGACCGGAGAATGGCTGCAGTACACAATTAATTCAAAAACAGAAAGAGCATTTATTTTTGACATTAAATACTCAAGCATTACCGATGCGAAAATCAGGATTGAGGATGCTGCCGGAAAACAATTGGCCAAGATTTCTTTAAGTTCAACCGGCGGAGATGAAATCTGGAAAACCTTCTCTGTAAAAGGAATAAATCTAAAAAAAGGAGAAAATAAAATCAGAGTTTACTTTGAAAATAATGGTGTCAATTTAAATTCTTTTGAATTGAAGTAAGAAAAAATATTAAATTGCAAATCCCTTTTAGAGTCTAAAAGGGATTTATTTTAAATAAAAAATTCACTATAAAAACCTCATTATGAAAAAATTAATTCTGCTGTTTCTTTTTGTATCCATCTTTAATTTTGGACAAAATTTAAGTCTCGATAATAAAATCGGCGATATTCTTTTAAATAAAAATGCTACAGTAGGAGTTTCTGTATTGGGCTTTGAGAATGGTTTTAGATACAGTCGGAATGCAGACAAAAAACTTCCGATGCAGAGTGTTTTTAAATTTCATATTGCAGCAGCCGTCCTGGATTTCGTGGATCAAGGAAAACTTTCACTAGATCAAAAAATTCATTTAGATCGATCCAATTTACTTGAAAACACCTGGTCTCCATTGCGGGACAAATACCCAAATGGCGGTGTAGATGTTCCTTTAAGTGAAATTTTAGAACTTACAGTCGCGAAAAGTGATAACAACGGTTGTGATATTTTGCTGAAATTGCTTGGCGGCACACAAACGGTACAGAAGTTTATGAACTCAAAGGGAGTGAAGAATTTCCAGATTAAAAACAGCGAGGCAGAAATGCATAAAGACTGGAGTTTGCAGTATAAAAATTACAGCACAACACAATCTGCAGTTGATGTTTTAAAGAAATTCAGTGACGGAAAACTGCTTTCGAAAAGATCAACAGAGTACTTAATGAAAGTTATGTTATCGACGTCCACAGGATTGAATAAATTAGTAGAGCAACTTCCAAAAAACACACCCGTTGCCAGAAAAACGGGATCTTCAGGAAAAAATGATGCAGGATTAACCGGTGCAGAAAATGAGATCGCTATCGTCACTTTACCTAATGGAAAACAGTACGCAATTGCCGTATTTGTAAGCAATTCCACAGAATCTAATGTGGTAAACTGCAAAATAATTTCAGATATTTCAAAAGCAGTTTGGGATGATTTTAGCAAGTAAATATTAAAGCTTATTTTTAAAACAGATTATATGAAAAAAATTATATTAATATTAGCACTTTCAAGCTGTACATTTTTGTTCGCTCAAAAAAGTGAAAGCTATCTAAAACTGAGCTATAACAGTATATGTTGTGGAACTCCATCTACAGCTCCGGTGATGACTTACATTGAAAAGTTTCAAGGTAAATCTAAAGCAAAAAACATTGAAATCTTCCGGCAGTCTGGCTTAGGAAGAGAAGGTGAATTTGCTCTGTACCTGGGAATCGACGCGCTTCCAAAAAGCAAGAGAACGAAGTTTGTAAAAGGTCTGGAGACGACTGTGAATTCGCAGAACAATTCTAAAAAGAAAAACAGCGACGGAACAGTTTACTTCAGCAGTACAGAACTGGTAAAAAAAGGCGATCTCATTCAACTTAAAAATTTAATTCCAAATAAAAAAGAACAATTAAAATGATCAAAAACATTGTAGTTATCGGGGCTGGAACCATGGGAAATGGTATTGCACATACATTCGCACAGAGCGGTTTTAGTGTAAATTTGGTTGATGTATCTCAGGATGCTTTAGACAGAGGAATGAAAACAATCACGACCAACCTTGACAGAATAATTGCAAAGGGAAACCTTACTGAAGAACAAAAATCAGAAACTTTAGGAAATATCAAGACTTTCACAGCGTTGAAAGATGCAGTAACAAACGCTGACCTTGTAGTGGAAGCTGCAACCGAAAATCAGGATTTGAAACTGAAAATCTTTGCTCAGATGGACGAGTTTGCACCTGAAAACTGCATCTTATCTACCAATACGTCTTCAATTTCTATTACTAAAATCGCAGCAGCCACAAAAAGAGCAGATAAAGTGATTGGTATGCACTTTATGAATCCTGTTCCGATTATGAAACTGGTTGAGATTATCAAAGGATACTCTACTTCGAAAGAAACTTTTGACTCGATCTATGAAATGAGCAAAACGTTAGGAAAAGTTCCTGTAGAAGTTAATGATTATCCAGGATTTGTTGCTAACAGAATTTTGATGCCGATGATCAATGAATCCATCGAAACTTTATACAACGGCGTTGCTGGTGTAGAAGAAATCGATACCGTTATGAAACTGGGAATGGCGCATCCAATGGGACCGCTACAGCTGGCTGATTTCATCGGGCTTGACGTCTGTTTAGCGATTCTAAATGTGATGTACGACGGTTTTAAAAATCCAAAATACGCGCCCAATCCATTATTGGTAAACATGGTAATGGCAGGAAAGCTGGGTGTGAAATCAGGAGAAGGTTTCTACGATTATTCTGAAAGCAAGAAAGCAGAAAAAGTAGCAAAAATGTTTGCAAAATAGGAAGGTGACTCGGTGTATTATCACTTATAAACTTTAATCTGTCAAAAATTAATTTGACTTGAGAGATAATATTCACTAATTTCACTTTTCTCATGAAAATCAAAGAAAAATACATTCAGATATCAATGGTCATCATTACAGTAGTGATGACCATTTTGCGTTTTTTACTCAATGAAATAGGAAGAGTAAGTCCGGATTCTATTAGGTTTATGAGGTTCGCCAAGGGTTTGCCAATGGTTGACAATACCATTACTCCTTTAGGTTATCCTCTAAGTATTTCCTTCGTCACTTTATTTGGTTTTGATGAATTCTGGAGCAGTAAGATTGTTGGGCTAGCTTCTTATGCTTTTATTATATTCTTTGCATGGAAGAAAAATTTTTATCTGAAAGAATCTATCATTCTATGTTCATTACTCAGTTTTGTAAGCATTTTTTCAGCGACGCTAAGCGAAGCATTAACTTTACCTTTTGTTTTCGCGTTACTTTACATTTCTCATCTGATTATTAAAGAAAAAATGATCAAATGGAAAGCCTTTTTTTATCTGACGGCAATTTTAGTTTTGCTCTATAATATCAGGTACAGTGCCCTGTTTTTAATTGGCGGAACAGGATTGTTCGGCTTGCTTTATTTCAAAGAAAAATACGCAAAAGTCTTTATGTTTTCTGCTGCTGCAGCCTGTCTATATGTTGTTCTTTACAAATTTTTATTTATTGATTATTTTAATGAAAATTATCTTGAACAAAGTCTGGAAGTTGGTCTCAAGCCGACATCAATTCTGATTACAGAGTTGTTTCAAGGGATCGCTGTCAGTTTTAATCCATTTGTACACATGGCAAATCCTGGTGGTGGATTAATCAATTATGCAATTTATGGGATCGGAATCTTAAATATCTTACTCATTGTATTTCTGTTTATTAAAAATAAACTCTCAGAATCAGAAAAATTCATGCTTGTGATCGGTGTTTCAGGAATTACATTTACTTTTTTTGTACAGTATTTTTACTGGATTGATCCTTTAGACTATCGCTTATTATCCCCGTTCAGCTTTCCAATCTGGTTGGTGTATCTGAAAAAAATGAAAGAAGTATTTGGACTGAAAACTTATATGATAGGAGCATTGAGCCTGCTATCAGGATTGGCGTTTACTCTGCTGTCGAAAGGTTTTTATCTTCAAAACAGAAAAGAGATTACCAAATTTTTAAAATCAGAAAAATTAGAAAATAAACCGCTGCTGTTTTATGTAAAGGACTTAGAGAACCTGGAAGATGTTCAGATCGCCGAACTTATAAGCAGCGTTAATTCGAATATTGATTTTACATTTAAAGCCAGCGATACCTTAAAAAAAACAACGGTTACACCGTATAAAGTTTTACAAAAAATTAAAATCGACAAGAACAAATACCAATAATTTTATATATCTTTGAGAAAGTTTAAACATTAAAAAAATGAAATTACCAAAGTTTTTATTAGCAGACAATTCGGAATTTCCTGAAGATTTATTTGTAGTTCATACAGAATATCCAAGATTCATATTGAATGTTGAGGAAGAAGAAGTTGAATGGTTAGATGATCTAGAAGGCGACGATGAAGAGACTATGGCAGACGAGGCTACAAAAGTAGTAGAAGCTGCATTCAAATGGTGTGATGAAGAGTTGGCAAAATACGACGACGAAGAGGAAGAATAATCAATTTATTACGCATAAAAAAAGGAACTCAAATTTGAGTTCCTTTTTTATTTTTATTCAGCTTTGTTAAATTTTAGTAACAAAAAACTATCCTGATACAATTCTAAAGTATTTCCGGAAACTACATACTTATTTGCTTTTCCCATCATACTCATAAAATTCTGCTCAACGCTCATATTATCACAAGCCATTTTGGTAGAACCTAGCTGAGAAGCAGTGAAAGTTCCTGAAGCAGCATCTGTAGATAGTGTTCCGAAATAACTATTGCAACCTGCGTTTCCGTTCACTTTGGTTCCTTCAATCTGTAAAGTTGGTGTTTTACCTTTCACATTATCCGCTAAAGTCCATTTTGTATTTGAGATCGATGGCTGGGCTTTACCTACTTTATTAGAAGATGAAGTATTTGACATCGTTCCGCACGATGCCAAAACAGCAACTGTACAGAGACTTAAAAAGAAATTTTTCATTTTAGATTTTTTATTATTTGAAACTTAAATGCAACGACCGTTCCATTTAATTTTTTGATTTAAATCAAATTTACGGAAAATATAATTGATTAAAATTATTTTCGGCGAGAGCTTTTTTAAATTTAATATTTAAAAGATTATTCCATAAAAAAAACGGACAGATGTCCGTTTCTTTTGTGTGAAAAATATTTTCTTATGATCTTAATTCAGCATTAAATTCTTTCTGGAAAGATTTTATTAAAGAATCCATCACTGCCGAAATCTCTTTCTCTTCTAAAGTCTTTTCTTCATTTAATAATTCAAAACTCATGGCGTAAGATTTCTTGCCTTCCGGAAGATTTTTCCCTTCGTATACATCAAATAAGTTGATATTTTTGATGAATGGTGATTTGTTCTTTTTAGCGGTCTGATACAGATCCTGATATGTAATATTTTTATCAATCAACAATGCAAGATCTCTTCTTATTTTGTTGAATTTTGGAATATCATTAAATTTCAATTCTCGGTTCAGTCTTAATTTTTGAGCAAGTTCTAGTTCAATCTCGGCATAGAAACAATCCTGATCGATGTCAAAATCTTTCAGCATCTGAGGAGAAACTTTTCCGATTCTCACCAAAGTTTCACCTTCAGCCTCATAAGCCAGAGCATCTGAAAATCTGTCATCAGAAAGCGCGACCTCTTTGTAGTCTATCGCAACTCTTTCTAATAAAACCTTTACAAAAGCTTTTAAATTATAGAAATCAGTAGAAGATTTTGGCTGTAACCAGTTTTCAGAAACGTTTCTTCCACTAACTAAAATTGCCAGTTGCTTTCTCTCTTCGTACTTTTCTTTTTTGTGGTAAATTTTTCCAAATTCGAAGAACTTAATATCCTGATTTTTCCTGTTGATATTGTAGATTGCATTTTGCAGAAGCCCTTCCAATAAAGACTTTCTCATAAATGCCAAATCATTGCTTAATGGGTTTAGCAATTTTACAGCGTCGGTTTCATCTTTCACCGAAGTCAGCGAGTTATTCATCACTTCATTGAAGCTTAAACTCTGCAATGTTCTCGCCCAATTGTTCTCCAATTCATCCTGATCTTTTGCATTCAACTTTACAGGTGTAAATGCAATTTTTTGTGGAGCTTCAATTTTATTGTATCCGTAAATTCTTAAAATTTCTTCAATAACGTCGATTTCTCTGGTGACATCAGCTCTGTAAGCAGGCACCGAGATTTCAAAACCATTTTGAATTTCATTAAGAACCTGAATTTCAAGTGCTTTTAAAATTTCTTTTACTTTCTCTCTGTGAATTTTTGTTCCTAAAATCTGTTCGATTTTTGAGAATCTGATAATCACATAATTATCCTCAATTTTCTTTGGATACTGTTCTAAAAGTTCACCCACCAATTTTCCATCTGCCAACTCCTGAATCATTTTGATAGCGTGAGTAATGGCAGTTCTGGTGATATTCGGGTCAACACCTCTTTCAAATCTAAAAGAAGCATCTGTATTTAAACCGTGAGCTTTAGCTGCTTTTCTAACCGCAACAGGATTAAAATAAGCACTTTCTAAGAAAATAGTTTTTGTTTCAGAAGAAACTCCTGAAGTTGCACCACCGAAAACCCCGGCAATACACATCGGTTGATCTTTTCCATCTTTAATGATAATTTCCGAACCGTTTAATGTTCTTTCAGCACCATCCAAAGTGGTAAATTTAGTTCCTTCGGCTACAGTTCCTACTTTCACTTTTTTGTCTGCAATTTTATCTGCATCAAAAGCATGAAGCGGCTGTCCAAAGCCATGAAGGATATAATTGGTAATATCTACAATATTATTAATTGGGCTGAGGCCTATCGCTCTCAACCTGTCTTTCAACCAAGATGGAGACTCTGAAACTTTTACATTTTCAATCACAGCACCGATGTATCGTGGCGTCAATTCTACGTCTTCAACGTCTAAAGAGAATTCGTGAGAACCTTCATTATTTAAAGCTACAGAAGAAACTTTTTGAAAATCTCCTTTCTGCTGGTTGGTTGATAAAAATGCATTTAAATCTCTCGCAACGCCATAATGTGACATCGCATCAGTTCTGTTAGGCGTTAAACCGATTTCGAAAACTTCGTCATTCGTTAAGTCGAAATAATCTGAAAAATTCTTTCCTATTTCATACTTGGTGGCATCTAAAACCATAATTCCGCCGTGATCGTCGCTTAAACCCAGTTCGTCTTCTGCGCAGATCATTCCCTGAGAAACTTCACCTCTGATTTTAGCTTCTTTAATTTCAAAAAAGTTTCCTGTTTTATCATAAATTTTAGTTCCTACAACGGCAACAGGAACGGTTTGTCCTTCTTCAACATTCGGAGCGCCACAAACAATATTCAGAACTTTTCCGCTTCCAACGTCTACGGTTGTTTTCTTTAATTTATCGGCATTCGGATGCTTTTCGCAGGTCAAAACTTTTCCTACAACCACACCTTCCAAACTTCCTTTGATGCTTTCAAATTTCTCAATTCCTTCTACCTCAAGACCAATGTCTGTAAGAAACTCTCCTATTCTTTCAGATTTCAGTTCTGTTTTGATATAATCTTTCAGCCAGTTATTTGATATTTTCATCTGATAATTTCTATTTTAAAAACAATGCGGATGCAACCATTCGGCATCAGCCCGTATATTTTGAAAATTTTTACTCGAATTTTTCTAAGTGCAAATGTCGTGATTTTTTGAGAAACAGAAAAATTTATAGGTATCTACAATTCGAAATTTATTATGTATTGATAAGTCTAAATTCTAAGAAAAATTATAAATTTTTTCCATTGATGTAATCCATCAAAGCGTCTTTGTAATTTGGCGCGATGGCAATTTGTTCTTTTCCGATAACAATATGATTTCTTTCGATAGCTTCAATTTTATCCAGAGCAATAATGTAGGAACGGTGAATTCTCATGAAATTTCCAGAAGGCAATTCTTCTTCCAGTTTTTTTAAACTCATCAATGTCAAAACCGGTTTTGGATTGTCTTTCAGATAAATTTTAACGTAATCCTTTAAACCTTCGATGTATAAAATTTCAGAAAAACTGATTTTAATCTGCCTGTATTCCGATTTCACGAAGAAAAACTCCTGCTTTTTCTCTGGCTTTAACATTGAAACCGGCTGCTGAGATTCAAAATAATTTCTGGCTTTTGTGGCTGCGTTCAGGAATTCATTGTAATCAAATGGCTTCAGCAGGTAATCAAGTGCGTTGACTTTATAGCCATCAATTGCATACTGATCAAAAGCAGTTGTAAAAATTACCCTGCTGCTCTTTGGAACCAATTTTGAAAATTCCAGCCCTGAAAGATCCGGCATCTGAATATCTAAGAAGAAAAGGTCGATATTTTTATCCTCTTCCAGAATCTGCATCGCTTCGATTGCATTGTTACACCTGGCTTTCAATTCCAGAAAAGGGGTTTTCAGGACATAAGATTCGATCAGACTCAAAGCCATCGGTTCGTCGTCGGCGATTAGGCAGGTTATCTTTTTCATTTACTTCGTTTTCAATTTCACTTCTGCAATATACATTCCGTCGTTCAGGCAGGAATGAAACTCGTGTTTTTCTGGGTAAAGCAGATTCAGTCTTTTTTGCAGATTTTCAACACCAATTCCCGAACCGCTTTTGTCAGTGTCCGTTTTTGGAAAATTGGAATTGGAAGCTGTAAACTGAATTTCATCATCAAAAATCTCCATTTTAAAACTGATATCTGAATGCTGTGTAGCAGAAACACCGTGTTTGAAGGCATTTTCAA
Organism: Chryseobacterium kimseyorum; assembly: GCF_025971945.1. Taxonomy (GTDB): domain Bacteria; phylum Bacteroidota; class Bacteroidia; order Flavobacteriales; family Weeksellaceae; genus Chryseobacterium; species Chryseobacterium kimseyorum. The sequence continues at coordinate 112,118 of NZ_JAPDHW010000009.1, read as the reverse complement.
CGATTGATATAAAAAGCAGAGGCGCAACTTCCAAATTTGGAATCTTTGTTGGAAAATTGGTGTACACTTTGGTTTTGTCATTCAATCTCACAGACATTAAATCAATGTATTTATTCAGAAAGTCGATTTCTTCTGAGAGTTTGATTTTTTCGACATCCGTCTTGTATAAAAGATGACGCATCAGTTTGCTTAAACTGTGTACGCTTTGTTTTGCTTTCTCAGAATCGAAATCGATCAGTGCGTAGATATTATTGAGAGAATTAAAGAAAAAATGTGGCTGCAACTGATATTTCAGATGTTTGAGTTCAGACTGCAGTTTAATATTGTCGGCCTCAATTTTCATTTCTTCCGCTTTCTGCATCCTTTTGCTTGCGTTGATGGCAATTGAAAAGGCAACCGGAATAAGGTAAATCAGGAAATCAAAAAAATAACGGATGCCATCCGGCGGACGTCTTCGTGGCATTTTTAATCTCTCTGGTTCCAGCCATTCAAAAATCTGACTTTTCAAAATCACGAGAATGATCAATAATAATAAATTGAATATAAAAAACCATAATTTTCTGTTATCAAAAAACCTTCTGACCAGAACAAAATAATTGACGTAGAAAATCACTGCAAGAAAGATCAGTTGCAACCAAAAATGTCGGAAAATTCCGTTCCAGTCAGTTTCTGAACCAATCGTAAATGCGGTGGGCAAAAAGAACAAAACCAGCCATATCAAAAGATGTAATCTGATTTCAAGGTTTCTGTTTTTAAGGTTTATCATTTTAATTGTCAACGGCTATTAAAGAATCAGATAATTAAGATCTGTCTCTCCATCTTTTTTTAAAACTTAAATCTGTCCAGTCCTTTAAAAATGCCGGACCGATGAAAGTTTTCCAGAAGTGAATTTAAGATTTTTTCAAGCATAATTCTTTTTCAATTCTCTTTTTATTTCTGAAACTGAACTGTTCAGATAATTATTTTTTAAAAAAACTTTTTGCAAAACCGACCTCTTCTCTACTCTTCATTTTCGGTTCTCATTTGCTGCTTCATTGCCTTTTCATTTCCTCAGCATTTCGGTTTTGCAAAAAAGTTCAGTTTATTATTTGCTCTTTATGTAATATGGCTCAGCACCATTTAATTTTTATGATCAGTTGCTTCACCAAAAATTCTGCAGTAGTTTCCTCCACCTATTTTTCCGATTGCGTTTTCACTGAAACCAGCGTTTAGTAAAGATTCCACCACGCTGTAATAAAACCCGCGTTTCTGGTCAGCCCAATTTGTATTGGTCGTTTTTTCAATGTGTTTCTGTTGCTGCTTACCAGAATTCTGTTCAGACTGATGATCTTTATCCGTATTTTTATTCTGCTTAGGTTTATTTTGAGACTGTCCCCAATTATCATTTGGTGAATGATAAGCAGGCGTCATTTTGGTATCGGTGCCTATCGCGACATGATCGATTCCGACCACACCAACCATTGCTTTGATATTCTCTGCAAAGTCGGAAGGTTTTTCAGCAAGGTGAGTCCATACTCCAATGACGCCACCATTTCCGGCAACTATTTTTGCCTGCTCTTTACTGATGAGTCTCGGAAGCATCATTTTAGACATCATTTCATTATTTCCAAGTCTGGTGTTGAGGCCGGAATGAGAAACGAGAACAGGTTTTTTTGCTATTTTGAGTACAGCATTGATGGTATTGTTATCGCAATGCGAAAGGTCAATTAAAATCCCCAACCTTTCACATTCTCTGACCACTTCCGCACCAAAAGCTGTCAGTCCACCCCATTGTGGAGGATTTGTAAATACATCACCCAACGGAACCGATGCATCGTTATCATGAAGCAATCCAAAATGTCTTAAACCTCGATCATAAGCAACCTTCAACCGTTCAATTTTTCCTTCTAAAAAATGTCCGCCTTCTACAGACTGAATTACGATGGGTGTTTTTGCTCTCTTTGCTTCTTCAAGGTCAGCAAGATTGAGAGCTCTTTTCATTGAATTATCTTCAAGTACCTGATCCATCGCTGTCAAACCATTTAAAAATCTGTCGTAAGCTTGGCCTTTTTCAGTGAGTTTTTGATAGTCTACTGGAAAGGTCATCACAATACCGGACAGACCTGATTTTTTAATTTCACCTCTCAAATCCAACTTCGGTCCGGGAAGTTCGCTCAAAATCAATGGAACATCGACATGATTGTGCGTATCAATACCAAAAGTTTTTGAAACAATTCTTGCAATCTTATCGTCTTTTGCACTGAAATCAGTCCATGACGAAAAAGGATTTATAAAAACAAACGCACCCGCACCGCCCATTGCAGCGATAAATTTACGTCGTGACCAATGATGCTGACTATTCTCCAATTTTTTATTTTTTTAAACAGTTTAAATTTAAAAAGATTACATTCAAGTATTGCACATGATCTTTTCTGATCAGGAAACATTTTAAACAGATTAATATTGTGATTTTCCTTGACTTTAATCTTACATCAATCACTTTTATCCTGTTTTATATGACAAAGTAAAATCAATTAAAACTTAATCTCAAATTTATTAGACGAACTTGCCAATTGTATAGACAAACGAAAGCATTTTATCCCGAAAAATTAATTTACAGAAACAAAAAAGAGGCTTTGAAAATTATCAAAACCTCTTTCAGTATTATTAAATTTAATCTTACAACCCGATTACCGGCATTGATAACATTAAAATGTTTTCGTTTTCTTCCAGACCATCCAACGGCTCAATGATTCCCGGTCTGTTGGGTTGAGACATTTTCATAGTGATATCGTCTGCTGCCAAAATACCCAACATTTCAGTTAAAAACTTAGAGCTGAAACCAATGTTGATATCTTCACCATTGTAGTCACAAGGAATCTGCATATCTGCTTTGTTTGCATATTCTGTATCTTCTGCATGAAGGTGAAGAATATTGGCAGACAGTTTAAATCTCACCTGATTTGTCGATTTATTTGACATGATAGAAGCTCTTCTGATCGCTCCCAACAGTAAATTTCTGTTAATCGTCAATACATTCGGGTTCTCTTTAGGAATTACAGCAGTATAATTCGGATATTTTCCGTCAATTAATCTACAGATCCAGATGTGTTTTCCGAAAGTAAATTTAGCCATATTCTCATTGAAGTCGATGGTTAGATCTTCGTTTGAGCTTGCTAAAATATTTTTGAAAATATTCAGAGGTTTTTTAGGCATAATGAATTCCATTGGCTCGGCATTCATCAAATCTGTTCTTTTATACACCACCAATCTGTGAGAATCGGTAGAAACAAAATTTGTTTCGTTTTCACCAAACTGGAACAAAACTCCTGTCATTACCGGACGTAGAGAATCGTTACTCGTAGCGAAAAGTGTGTTGGTTAAAGCTTCAGATAAAACTCCCGCAGGCATGGTCACGCTTTGCGCAGATTCAAATTCCGGAAGTTCAGGATAATCGTCTGCATTGTCTAATGCCACCGCAAAATTATCTTTCTCATCTAAAATCTCAAGTTGGCTACCGGTACCTTCAGCATTGTCTTTTACGACAAGCGTCAGCGGCTGTTCGCCATAGGTTTTTATAAAATCCTGAAAAATTTTGGCAGGAACCGCAAATTTACCGGCATCATCAGACTTTACATCCAATGAAGTTACCAAAGTTGTCTCGCCGTCAGAGGCGGTAATGGTAAGGTTATTTTCGTTTAACTCAAAAAGATAGTTTTCTAAAATCGGTCTCGACTGAGAGCTTGATATTACGCCACTTACAGTTTGCAATGCTTTCTGCAGTTCACCACTTGAAATAATAAATTTCATATGTAGATAATTATTGTTTTTAATTGGTCACATGTAATCGCAAAACTAAAACAAAAGTTTATTTTAGAAAACAAAAGCGATTTCATAGATTTAAAAATAAGTTTTTACAAATATAACAAATAGAACACAGATAGAAAAGAATAATACTGAGAGTTATTAACAACCATCAAAAGAATTATTTTTTTTCTAAATTATTTAATCAACTATCTTTGCCAAACATCAATTGTAAAAATGAGAAAACCTCCCATCCATAAAAGCTTTATCAACTCCTTTCGTGGAATTTGGATGATGCTTAAGTCTGAGAGAAATTTTCAGATTGAAGTGGTGGCTCTGCTGATTAATATTTTTTTGATTTTTTATCTGAAACTTTCTGCGCTTGACACCGTTTTGGTTTTAACAGTTTCTATTGGAGTTTTAGCCGCTGAAACTTTCAATACAGCCATCGAAAAGATTTGCGATATCATTCATCCGGAATTTGATAAAAGAATCGGTTTCATTAAAGATATTTCCGCTGGAGCTGTGACTATGATTGCGGCAGCTTCTGTTATTGTGGGCGTTTTTGTGTACTGGAAATATATTTTTGGTTAATTTTGTGTTCCCACAGATTTCACCGATTTTTCTGCTGTACTTCTTTTACGAACTTTTAAGCCTATTTTCCCACGTAGATAAATCCTTTCTTTCCGGATTTAAAAACAGTTTCAATTCTTTTGTAGTCGTCCACTTCGTATTTATCAGCCTGAAGAATTTCCTCATCGCTCACTTCAAAAAGAACACCTTCCACTTCATGTGCACTATCTCCTGAAAATTCCAAAATCGGATGGTATTTCTGATTACTTTTCCGTAGAACTTCGGGATCTTTTATTTCAAGCATTTTCAATTGATATCCAATAAGAATATCTTTTTCACCACTTAAAATTCTTCCAAATGTTTCGAGTTGAACCTGCTCTTTCTGTAAAGTTCCGTAAGAAAATAAGTTTGGCATTTATAAATATTTTTCAATAATTGGAATTGCGATTTCAGCCATCATTCCATATCCTTTTTCGTTGGGATGTACACCGTCTTTGGAAAGTAATATTTCTTTATCTTCTAAAAATGCCGAATGAAAATCAATATAATTTAAAGAATTTTCAATGGCAATACCTTTCAGAATTTGATTGTAAACCAAAACTTCTTCATTCGTTCTTACTTTTCCGGTTGCGGAAATTTTACCCGCTATTTCCTCTGAAATAGGAAGAATACTCACCAGATAAATCTCTTTTGAAAAATTCAGCGCCAGCAGAATTGCCTTTTCAATATTCACTTTAAATTGTTCAGGATTTACCATTTGCTTTTGATCTTTCACAGCCAAATCATTAGCACCATAACCAATGAATACAATATTTCCATCCTCGGCATTTCTGGCAGTCATTTCGTTTTGAATTCTTTTAACCAAACCTTCTGAAGTTTCACCGCCAATACCAAGATTGAAAAGAATTAATTCGTTTCCTCCTTCACTGTATTGCTGCAAAGCATACCGTTTGAGAATATCGACCCAGCCACCGAAAACGCCATCGTATTCGCCATAAGTTATACTGTCGCCGAAAAACAATCCGTACATCATTTTCTTCTTCATTTCAATCTAAAACTAAGGTTATATTTTTATGCGATTCAATAATTTCAATTAAAATATTGTACAAGGTCTGTCCGTTTCCGGAAATCAAATCATCCAGTTTTTGTTGAGCTAAATTGATATTAAAAGGCTTTCCTTGTCTGATTTTATCTTCGTAGAATTTCTTTGTTACTTCTAATCCTAAATCTTGCCTTGATTTTTGAGAATCTTTCCAGATCATTTCACCTTTAAATTCATACAAAATATCATCAAATCCATCGAGCGTACCGACTTTCCAATCTTCATCTTTCATTAAAACCTGGGAAACTTCTTCGTAAAATCCTGCTAAATCAGAAAAACGGCTGCCATTGATGACAGCCGATTCTCTTTTATTTTTATTTGAAGTATTCAATCTAATTATAAATATTTCAACAGACAGTTTTCCTAAAACCTAACGGGTTTTGAAAACCCGTTAGGTTTGAAAGTCGTATTTTAAACTCAGTATTTTTAAAGCCAAAAGCAAATTGCCAAAAGCAAGCTGCCTACTTAAAGTACTCCACTCCGTTTTTGAAGATATTATGATAATTCGCAGTCGGAATATTTTTCATTAAACCTTCTGCAAAACGTTCAGGGTGCCCCATTCTACCATAAATTTTTCCACACGGACTTGTGATTCCTTCAATTCCGAATAATGAGTTATTAGGATTGAAAGGCATTCCGTGAGCGATGTTTCCATCTAAATCTAAATATTGAGTCGCAATCTGTCCGTTCTCATACAACTTCTGAATTTCTTCTTGCGAAGCCATAAAACGACCTTCGCCGTGAGAAATTGGGATGGTGAACACCTGATCTTTCATTCCTTTTAACCAGGGCGATTCGTCATTCAGAACTTTCACATTCACCATTTGAGAAATATGTCTTCTGATCGCGTTGTGAGCCAACGTTGGAGAATTTTCGTCCAGATCCTTAATGCTACCGTAAGGCAATAATCCTGACTTCACCAAAGCCTGGAAACCGTTACAGATTCCAATGATCATTCCGTCTCTGTCGAGCAATTCGTGAACGGCGTTTTTCATCTTTTCGTTCTTCAAAACATTCACGATAAACTTGGCAGAACCATCCGGTTCGTCACCCGCAGAGAATCCTCCTGAGAACGCTAAAATCTGCGACTGTTTAATTTCTTCCACCCATGCATCGATGCTTTCGTCAAGCAACTGATGATTGATATTAATCAAAGGCAAGCTGCTAACAATTGCCCCTTCTTTTTGGAATGCATTCAGCGTATCATATTCGCAATTTGTTCCCGGGAAAACCGGTGCGAAAACTCTCGGCTGTACAATTCCGTGTTTTTTAATAACTATATTTCTTGGTTTAATTGAGTTCAGTTTTGAATCTAATTCAACCGTTATTTTTTCTTTTTCAACCGTTGAGAAAAGGTTCTCAAAGGTATTTGTATTCGCTTTAAGTAATTTTTCGATTTCAAAATTCAAACCACTGATTTTGAGAATATTTACATTTTCAACTTCACCGATTAATTGAAGATCAACAGAACTTAATTCTTCAATTGATTCAATGATCAGACTTCCGATATTTTTTGCCAATAAAACGTTCTCATCAGCAACAGTTATTTCAGCCCCTAATCTGTTCCCAAAACTCATTTTGGCTAAGGCAACTGCAACACCACCTTCCTTCACAGTCTTCACAGAAACGATTTTTCCTGCCTTGATATTTTCGAAAATCAATTCAAAAACTGTTTTCAGATTTTCATAGTTTGGAAGTCCGTTTTCCTGTGGAATATGGTTGAAAAAATACAGTTTATTTCCTTCCTGTTTAAATTCTGGTGAGATCACATTTTTCTTCTCACCGTTAGCACAAGCGAATGAAATCAACGTTGGCGGAACATTCAAATCCTGATACGTTCCACTCATTGAATCCTTACCACCAATGGCAGCCAAACCAAGGTTAATCTGCGCATCGTAAGCTCCCAAAAGTGAAGCCAAAGGCTTGCCCCATTTTTCAGGATTCTGACCTAATTTCTCAAAATATTCCTGGAAACTTAATCTTATATTTTTATAATCGCCACCCATCGCAACGATTTTCGCAACGCTCTCAACGACTGCATAAGAAGCTCCCAATAACGAGTTTTGCTTTGAAATTTCAGCATCAAATCCCCAACTTGCAAAGGAAACGGTTTCAATATCTTTAGCTCCTAAAATCGGTAAAGTCTGAGCGCTTCCTTCCATCAAAGTCTGCTGATATTTTCCACCTAAAGGCATCGCAACCGTAGTCGCACCAATTGATGAGTCAAACATCTCTAATAAACCTTTTTGAGAAGCAACATTTTTATCTGCAAGGATTTTCAAGAAATTCTCTTCGTTGAAAACGGGAGTGTCTTCTATCACTTCATTAAGATGCGTAATCTTAACTTCCTGACTTTTTGAACATCCGTTGGTATCCAAGAATTCTCTTGAAAGATCAACAATTTTATCACCTTTCCAGAACATCTGCATTCTCCCTGAATCTGTTACTTTTGCAACTTCTACAGCCACAATGTTTTCAGCCTCACAGAATTTGATGAACTGTTCTTTATCTTTTGGTTCAACCACAACCGCCATTCTTTCCTGAGATTCAGAAATAGCAAGCTCGGTTCCGTTCAAACCTTCATATTTTAAAGGCAAGACATCCAGATTAACCTCCAAAGAATCAGCGATTTCACCGATGGCTACTGAAACTCCACCTGCTCCGAAGTCATTTGATTTTTTAATCAGTCTCGTCACTTCAGGATTTCTGAATAATCTCTGGATTTTACGTTCTTCAACGGCATTTCCTTTCTGAACTTCAGAACTCATTGTGTGGATAGAAGTTTCATCCTGTTCTTTCGAACTTCCGCTTGCTCCGCCAACACCATCACGACCAGTCGCACCACCTAAAATGATGATCGAATCGCCAGCCTCAGGCTTTTCACGTCTTACCCAGTCTACAGGAACGGCGCCGGTAACAAAACCAACTTCCATTCTCTTTGCTTTGTAGCCTTCATCGTAGATTTCAGAAACCATTGTGGTCGCGAGACCGATTTGGTTACCGTAAGAAGAATAACCGTTTGCCGCCTGTTTTGTGATTGTTTTTTGAGGTAATTTTCCTGGCAATGTGTGACTTACAGGTTCTAAAACATCAGCAGCACCCGTCAATCTCATCGCTTGGAAAACGAATGAACGTCCGGACAAAGGATCTCTGATCGCACCACCTAAACAGGTTGAAGCACCACCAAATGGTTCAATTTCTGTTGGGTGATTGTGCGTTTCGTTTTTGAATAATAAATACCACGGTTCTTTTTTACCGTCGTACTCAGCTTCGATCTGGATCGTACAGGCGTTGATTTCGTCAGAAACCACCAGGTTATCCAGGTTGCCTGTTTTATGGAAATACCTTCCGCAAACGGTCGCCAAATCCATTAAAGAGATTGGTTTCAATTCGCGGCCTAAGAATTTTCTTTTTTCGATGTAATCATTGAAAATAGTTTCCAATGTATGTTTAAACTGACCTTCAAATTCAATGTTTGACAGCTCTGTTTCGAATGTTGTGTGACGGCAGTGGTCACTCCAATATGTATCTAAAACTTTCAGTTCAGTTTCTGTAGGATTTCTCTTTTCAGTTTTAAAGTATTCCTGAATGAATTTCAAATCATCCAATCCCAATGCAAAGCCGTGAGAATTAAAGAATTCTTCCAACTGAGCATCATCAAAACTGATGAAATTTTCGTGAACCAAAACCTTCGAAGGCGTTTCTTCTGCAGGAATATTCAGTGTTGACAAATCTTTTTCCTGAGATTCCACTTTATTGATCAAAAGGTCTTTGATTTTCACCAAATCAGCTTCTGAAATGCCTTCAAACTGCATAAGCTTACCGCTTCTTACTTTTGATTTCTCATTTCCAGTCAGTAAAGCGATACACTGCTGTGCAGAATCTGCACGCTGATCGTATTGTCCAGGCAAAAATTCCAATGCGAAGTAAACTCCTTCTGCAGGATTTTCTTCGATTAAAATATCGGTAACAGGATCCACGAATGTGCTGTTGACCACTTTTTCGAATTCACCGTCATTTAATCCAAAAATATCGTATACGTTGTACACTTTTACACTTTGGATAGACGGAACCACCGCTTTTACTTCATCAAAAATTTTTGGACTTTCTACATCGAAAATTCCTCTTTTTTCTACGAAAATTCTTTTGTTTTGAGACATTAGATGTCAGATATTTATATATTATTAGACTTATTTGTTAATTTACTCATCTTTATTCAGATCAGTTTTTTTCCGCGAATTTACAATAAGATAGTACTTTTGAGAAGTATTATACTCGATTGAATTTTCCTGTTTCCACTTTTGGTAGCCTTTGTAATCAAATTGATGATTTTCTGGAGGAACTAATAAATAATAATAACTCTCCATCAAAAATTCATCTATAAAGCCTGATTCTCTAAGCTTTGTAAAGAAGCCAATTAAATTATTTGTTTCGTAACCTCCTTTGCTAGGTTTTGGATTTTTTTCCGTTTTATAATCAATAAAGCTATTAATTCCTGCGATTTGATAGTTTAAAAGAATTCCCGGAATTCCTGAAGCTCTTTCATATTTATTTACATTTTCATATATCCATTTCATCTTATTAGTTGCACTACTCATAGCGCTTCTCAGCATTAAAGAATCACGGAAACAGGCTTTTGCATAATAAATATTCGAATATCTCGTCAAAGGATTTTTTTCAACAATTTTTGAGGGCATTATTTTTTTCAAAAACTCATCCTGTCTATTATCCAGAGCCAATGTATCATTTCCTTTCTGACTTGTTTCTGAAACAAATATCCAAAATCCGGCATCATAAACTCTTACATTGATTAATCTGTCAAGATGCGAAAAATAAGTGCTAATTCCATTGAGTTTAAAATTTCCGTCTTTAAAACTTATTGTTTTATTGATAGCCTCTTTAGGACCGTATCTTCTGCCTTTAAGATTTTCGAAATAATAATTAAAAAGTCTCTCTTCATCAAGACCTCCTAAAACTATTTTGAACTGAAAAGTAGCATCACTATTTTCATTTTTATATTCTGCGGAAAAAACACTATCATTTTTAGAGTTTGTAAATAAAGCTGTCCTTGAAAAACTCCCCAAATTCATTGGCACCGAAATTCCAGAAATAGAATGTTCGAAATCTGTAGTTGATTTTATTTTTTTATTCAGTTTTAACTCCTGCGAAAATATTATCACAGGACCTAAAAGCATTAGAAAAAAAATAAAAATCTTCATACAATTATTAAAAAAATATGCAGCCGAAGCTGCATAAATTATACTTTCAGATCAGATTCTAAACCAATCAACTCGCTGTTCGCATCCAAAATCGGCTGAACTTCATTGGCAATGAATTCTTCCGTTTGTATTGGTGCGAAACCGATAAAGTTTTTAGGATCAAGAACTTCTTTCAGTTTTGATTTATCAAGCTTCAGAGAATGATCGTTTAAGATTCTTTCGATCAAATCATTTTCCTTACCTTCTTCTTTCACCTGCTTGGAAGCTTCCATTGAGTGAACTCTGATTACTTCGTGGATTTCCTGACGGTCGCCACCAGCTTTTACTTCTTCCATGATGATGTATTCCGTCGCCATGAAAGGAAGTTCTTCCATAATATGTTTGTTGATTCTGTTCGGATACACCACAATTCCGTTCATGATGTTGTTCCAGATCAATAAGATTGCATCAACCGCTAAAAACGCCTGAGGAATCGTTAATCTCTTGTTTGCAGAATCGTCCAGTGTTCTTTCAAACCATTGCGTTGAAGCTACCATTGCAGAACTTGTCGTCAAAGACATTACGTATTTTGCCAGTGCTCCGATTCTTTCGCTTCTCATCGGGTTACGTTTGTAAGCCATTGCAGATGAACCAATTTGATTTTTCTCGAATGGTTCTTCAACTTCTTTTAGATTTTGAAGTAAACGTAAATCGTTGGTGAATTTATGTGCAGACTGTGCGATATTTCCTAATAAGGCAACCACTTTCGCATCAATTTTTCTGTCGTAAGTCTGACCTGAAACTCCGAAAACTTTTTCGAAACCGAATCTTTTTGACAATTCTTTATCTAAATGTTTTACTTTAGAATAATCTCCGTTGAAAAGCTCCAGGAAACTTGCTGCAGTTCCGGTTGTTCCTTTTACTCCTCTGAAACGTAGAGTTTCTAAGAAGAAATCAAGTTCTTCGATATCTAAAACTAAACTCTGTAACCAAAGTGTCGCTCTTTTTCCAACAGTCGTTAGCTGAGCTGGTTGGAAATGGGTAAATCCTAAAGTTGGAAGATCTTTATATTGAATTGAAAAATCAGCAAGATTTTTCATTACGTTCACCAACTTTTTCTTTAAAATTAATAGTCCGTCACGAATTTGAATTAAATCTGTATTATCTCCTACAAATGCCGAAGTTGCTCCCAGGTGAATAATTCCTTTTGCAGAAGGCGCCACATCACCATAAGCGTGAACGTGAGCCATCACATCATGACGGAATTTTTTCTCGTAATCTGCCGCTTTATCGTAATCGATATTATCAACATTGGCTTTCAACTCTGCAATTTGCTCGTCTGTGATGTCAAGACCCAAGTCTTTTTCAATCTCAGCCAACGCGATCCAAAGCTTTCTCCAATTCTGGAATTTGTTGTTGTGAGAAAAGTTAAACAACATTTCTTCGCTGGAGTAGCGCTCTTCCAATGGATTTTTGTAGGAATTCATTCTTTCTTTTACTTTTTAGATGCACAAAAATACGGATTTTGATTGAGAGAGAAAAATTGTGAGGCTGGTTTTAGGAGTGGTTTAGGGTTGAATGAAAATTTGCTTTTATCTCACGGCGCTTAGGCTCCTTTCGATTCATCTACGACGAATGGAAATATTAAGAATCAGTGGTAACATTTGATAGGTTTTTAAGGTGACAAAAAGTAGTCATTAAAGACAAAAACCCTAGCCACGATAGTAACGGTTACCCCACAGCACGCGCCGGCAAAAGCTTTGGAGCGAGGAGTATGAGTGGATAGCGTGAAAGAGCTTCTAATAGAAAAATTTAATATCATTACTGACATTTTATTTTGGTGGAGAAATAAAAAAGCCACTCTTTCGAATGGCTTTGTGTATAATTTATTTTGTCCAGTTAATTTTTGAGTGTTTAACTTCTTCAGAATTGGTGCCAATCATGATTTCAAAATCTCCGGCTTCCCAGTCGTATTTTAAATCTCCGTTGTAGAATTTAAGCTGTTCCGGAGTGATATCGAAGGTTACTTTTTTAGATTCTCCTTTTTTCAGCATCACTTTCTGGAATCCTTTCAGTTCTTTTACCGGTCTTGTAATGGTTCCTACCCAATCTCTGATGTATAACTGAACCACTTCTGCTCCGTCATAATTTCCTGAATTGGTAACCGTTACCGAAGCCTGAACCGTCTGATTTCCTTTCGGATTTGCGTTGGAAACTGTCACATCAGAATAGGTAAATTTAGTATAGCTCAAACCATAACCAAACGGATACAATGGTGTATTACATTCATCCATATAATTGGAACGGAATCTTTGATATTCACATTTATCAACCAGTTTTTGGTCTAAAGGCCGGCCTGTATTTTTAGCATTATAATAAATTGGAACCTGTCCAAGACTTCTTGGGAAAGTCATCGGAAGTTTTCCTGAAGGATTTACTTTTCCGAAAAGAACATCAGAAATCGCAGATCCCGCCTCGGAACCCGGAAACCACACATTCAGAATTGCATCAGGAGTATCTTTGATATTCGTTATAGCTAAAGGACGGCCTGTAAAAAGGACGACTGCGATTGGCTTTCCTGTCTTTTTCAATTCATTTAATAAATCAACTTGTGATTGAGGTATGGTGATTTCAGTTCTTGAAGAAGATTCTCCGCTCATTTCGGCAGATTCTCCAATAGCCAAAACAATGACATCAGCTTTGTTGGCAATATCAACAGCTTCTTTTAATAAGGCTTCTTTTGAACGGTTGTCTCTGTCGGTTTTCTTGCCGTGCGCTGCGTAGATTTCTTCGAGCTTAGCATCGTAATCAATGTTCGCACCTTTTGCAGAAAGGAATTTCACTTCTTTTCCGAAGTTTGCCTGAAGACCCTGCATCAGATTGACTGCATTGGCATGCTTCGAAGCAACACTCCATGTTCCCGGCATATTCATTGAGTTGTTGACCAACGGACCGATCACCGCGACCGTTCCTGATTTTTTCAATGGTAAAACCTGATTTTCATTTTTCATCAAAACCATCGACTGAGCTGCTGCACTTCTGGCGATATTACGGTTTTCCATATTGTAGACTTCTTTTGCAGCCAATTTTACATCTCCGTGTTTGTAAGGATTATCAAATAAGCCTAAGTCGTATTTAGCTTCCAGAATTCTTTTAGCAGCCATATCGATTTCCGCCTGAGTTACTTTTCCTTCAGCCAGAGATTTTTTTAATGTGGTTAAAAAGCCTTCTCCAACCATATCCATATCAACACCAGCTTTCAAAGCCAAAGCCGATACCTGCTGCAGATCTCCCATTCCGTGATCCACCATTTCGTTGATTCCGGTATAATCTGTAACGACAAAACCTTTGAATTTCCACTGGTTTCTTAAAACTTCAGTCTGTAACCATCTGTTTCCGGTTGCCGGCACGCCGTCCACTTCATTGAAAGAAGCCATCACCGAAGCAACACCTGCATCAACAGCCGCTTTGTAGGGTGGAAAATATTCGTTAAACATTCTCACGTGGCTCATGTCCACGGTGTTGTAATCTCTACCCGCTTCACCAGCTCCGTATAATGCAAAGTGTTTTACACAAGCTAAAATATTGGTTCCATTCGCTAAATCTTTCCCCTGATAACCGTAAACCATGTTTTTCGAAATTTCACTTCCTAAATACGGATCTTCACCTGAACCTTCGGAAACCCTTCCCCATCTCGGTTCGCGGGAAATATCCACCATTGGCGAGAAGGTCCAGTTGATTCCGTCTGCTGCGGCTTCTCTTGCAGCTACTCTTGCAGATTGCTGAACCAGATTCATATCCCATGAAGCTGCCAATCCTAATGGAATTGGGAATGTTGTTTCATAACCATGAATAACGTCCATTCCGAAGATCAAAGGAATTTTCAGGCGGCTGTTTTCTACCGCTACTTTTTGCACAGCTTTAATTTTCTCAGCACCTTTTATATTGAAAAGTCCACCGACTAATCCCTGCTCTACTTTTTTTCCGATGTCTGAACTTTTTGCTAGACCTGTGGTAAAATCACCTGAACTTGGCAAATTTAATTGTCCTATTTTTTCGTCTAAGGTCATTTTAGCCAAAAGTGCATCGACAAAAGCTTTTTTCTTTGCCTGATACTGCGCAGTCTGATAAGACTGAACGGGCTTCGTGACCATTTCCTGTGCCGAGAACATTGGTGCCAATGCCAAAGTGGCGATTACAATTAACTTTTTCATGTATCTTCTTCTTTAATTATATTTCTTTTTTTTTTAATTTTAATTTTTCGACGCAACGTTTGCTAAGATTTTTTTCTAAATCGTCCTTGCTATGTTTTCGCAAGGGAGTTTCCACTCAGCAAATGTTATTTTCAACTAAACATATACTTCTCGGATATATTGCATTATGTTTTTTAAAATAATCTTGTTAACAAAATCTTTCTTAACAATTCCATTTTCATTGTTTCTTCTCCAAAAATCATAAACCTGTTCGATTTCTTCAGAAATTAAAAAATATTCATATTGCGCTTTTTTAAATTCCTGCAATTCGGAATAGTTGAAAATTCTTTTTTGCTTAAAGTTTCCATTAAGAATTTCTAAATATTCAAATATCCCATCTTTTGGTTCATCTCCAAATTCACCTTTGAAATCATCTATTCTAATAAGCCCAGAATACCATTCAAACTTATTTTCCGGGAAAATTTCTTCTCGTAAAGATTTCATATTAAAATCTATGTCAGTTAACCATTCCAGTTTATTGATACACAACTCATCATTTTTCACTTCAAACTGTGCAATATATCCTTTCCAAAGCGCACTACACGAGATTTCGAATTCAGGACGTTTCTCTGGAAATTCAAGGAAATATCCTTCGATTAATTCAACATCTAAGTAAAATTCCTGATTTTCGTAAATAAGTGTATCTTTTATCTGTTGAGTCATTTTATGAATAGATTTTAATGAAGTCCTAACATTATTTTTCTTTCTTCTTACTTAACATCCATTCGTACAAGGCAGGATTTGAATAAGTTGAATCCCAGGAGTTGTGATTATCATTCGGGAAGATCGTCAATTCTGCTGATGGATTGACCGGATGGAGTTTTTGGTAGAAATTAAAAGCATTTTCGGGCAAAACAACATCATCCATTCCGCCGTGATAAATCTTCATGTTGAGATTTTTGTACTGATGAATATTTGCGTACATCACTCTGTCGGTCGGTGCACAAACAGAAACAACTGCTGCAAACATTTCGGGATGTTCCATCGCTAATTTCAGAGTTCCCCAACCACCCATTGAAAGACCGGTAAGGTAAATTCTGGAATCGTCGATCTTGTACTTTGACTGAATTTCTTTGATTAAGTGATACACCGTCACCGTGTCCCACCAAGTATCTGCCGGACATTGAGGTGCTAAAATTGCGACCGGCTCTTTGATTAAATTCTTATACGTAAAAGGACTGTGCGCTTTTACTTTTTCGAGATCATTTCCCCGTTCGCCGGAACCATGCAGGAAAACCACCAACGGTATTTTTCCTTTTGCATTTTTAGGATAATCGAGGATATAGGATATTTTTTCTGCACGTTTTACGTCTTTACTGAATGTGGTTTTTAATTCCTGAGCATTTAAGTTCAGTGAAAATGGTAGGAGTAAAAGTGGAAGATGTTTTAGTTTTAAACTCATATTTCTTTAAGTTTTGGCTAAAGCCGTTTGATTTTTTTTTTGATCGGCTGTGTTGGTGGTTATTTAAATTGAACCCTTTCAGGGTTCTGAATTTAACAGGTTCTTTTTCCATCGGTTTCACCGACGGCTATTCAAATTAAACCCTTCGGGTTTATATATTTCAGCTTTAAATACTCTGTCACAGTTTGAAACTTTATCTGACCTTCCAGCTTTATACTTTTGGCGGTCAGATGTCACTAGCCCTGATGGGAACGGCATCCTTTTTTTGTGGCAGACGGAACAAAGTGGAGACTGACACAAAAAAAGATACAGTGGACAGCAGGATTAAGCTCCTAAAAGGCAATTGGCTGATGGCTTTTGGCTGTTAGCATTTCGCATAACTGACGTTTATTTGATGTTGTATTTTTCTGATTTAAAACTTAGTTTTTTCAGTCCCTGCTGGATTTCGGGGGCATTCATAAATAATTTCCACAAAAATCCGGTGCGGTAGTTTTCAATCATCGGGGCAATTGTTCCCTGATCGATGGCTAAATACCTTGGCGTCGTCCAGTTGTCATAATGAATGGACGTCGCATCGTAAGGACCTGCAGAGCCGATGAATTCTGGCTTTTGAGTATACATAAATCTCAAAAAGTCCATAGATTCTTTTGGTGTATACGGGAAACTGCTCAAAGCGGCCGTTGGCGTGATAACACCGTGGTCATTTTGTGGAAAATGCGCGTCATACCCCACTCCGCCATCTTTGTTTCGTGAATAACCTGCCGTTAATCCCCAGTAGTTTTCACCGTAGCCTTTCCATTGCTTTGGATTTTCGACGCAGTATTTGTAGTCGATTAAAACCTGATTTTTATTTAAATCAAAATAGTTTTTGATCAATTTATCCGACAGATTTGTAGGATCTAAACCGATGTAGGAATAATGTGCCCAAAAAAGTGGCCCGCCATATTCTTCGGCTCCGTTGTGCTTGACAAACATTGGAAGTCCGTACTTTTCTCTGTCTGATAGATAAGTCCCATTTCTCGTCCATCCTTTTTCATACGTTTCTGCATCGATGGAAAAGGTTGGTGATGACGCCGCAAGAATGTAGGTGATCAGACATTCATTGTAGCCCTGCAACGGAAAATTCATTTCCCACTGATATTCCGGTGACCAGTGCCAGTACAAAACTTTTTCGCCGCCTTTGGTATACCAGTTCCACTGAATTCCTTTCCAGAGTTCGTCGCATTTTTTGGCTAAAGCTTTTTCTTCGGCATTTCCGTTTTTGAAATATTCGCGAACCTGAATGATACCTGTGGTCAAAAAAGCAGTTTCTACTAAATCTCCACCGTTATCTTTCTTTCCAAAAGGAACCGTTTTGCCGGTTTCTCCGTTGATCCAGTGTGACCATGCACCTTTGTGACGGTCTGCTTTTGCAAGGAAATCCATCATCTTGGTCAGTCTTTTCACAGCTTCTTTTCTGGGAATAAAACCTCTTTCTACACCCACTAAAATAGTTGCCAATCCAAATCCTGAACCGCCGGTGGTGATAACGTGTTTGTCGTTATCCGGATAAATATTGTCTTCATGGTAGCGCTCTCTCCCCAGTTTTGAATTGGGTTCTGCGTAATCCCAGAAGTACTTTAAAGCATCTTTCTGAACTTTATCCATCAACTGATTGTCTGAAATATTATCCCCAACGGTTTTGTTTTGAGAAGTATTTTGAGTGGTTGATGATGTTGTTGTGCAGGATATGATGGTCAATGCTGCAATTCCTGTAAGTGCTAATTTTTTCATTCTAAATTTTATTTTTAAAAACTTTGCTAAAGATTTTAAACTTTAGCAAAGCTGTATTAACCGGTTCAATTTCTTATTTCCATATGAATAATAATAACCTAAGTCTTTTTATATTAAAACCGTTTTATTGTTTTAACAAGCTGCTAACATTTTTAAAAGTTAGTAAGCCTGAATTTATTTCAGCCTGATATCCTCAATTTTAAAAACCATGTTGTGAAGAATGGAAACCTAACTTAAGAAGTCCCTGTCGTATATCGGGAGCATTCATGAACAGATTCCACAGAAACTGGTTTTTGTGATTTTCAATCATTGGCGCGATAGTGCCCTGATCAATTGCCAGATATCTTGGCGTTACCCAGTTATAATGCACGGAGTATGCATCGTATGGTCCTGCAACTCCCACGTATTTACTGTAATTTTCGTTATACAAAAATTTAAGCATATTCATACTTTCGGTTGGCGTATACGGCATGTTTGACAGTGCAGCTGTAGGTGTAATAACTCCCAAGTCATTATTCGGCTGATGTGCAGAATATCCGGTAGAACCGTCTGCATTTCGGGAATAACTGGCGGTTAATCCCCAACTTTTAGAGTTGTATCCCTGCCATCCTTTTGGATTTGTAACCGAGTACTGATACATGATTTTTGCATGATTGGTCGTGGCAGTGCCGTAATTTACATAATCATCCGTTAAACCTCTTGGGTCAAGTCCTAGGAACGAATAATGTGACCAAAACATTGGTCCGATGCTTCCCGGAGCCCCGTTGTGAGCAACTACGACAGAATTTCCGTAGACGCTTCCGCCGTTGGCAATGCTTCCGTTTCTAGCCCAACCTTGCGTGTAAACTGGTTTATCTATGGTAAAAGTAGGTGAAGCTGCTGCCATTACATAGGTAATTAAAGTTTCATCAAAACCTTTCAACTGCATATTCATCTGAAAATTGTAATTCGGAGACCAGTGCCAGTACAACGTGTTTTCTCCTTTTGTATACCAACTCCATTCAATACCTTTGAAAAGGGTGTCTGCTTTTTGTGAAAGAGCAAGTTCTGAAGCATCAGTAGAACTTTTAAAGTATTCTCTAACACAAATCAGTCCCTGCGCTAAGAATGCTGTTTCTACCAAGTCACCACCATTATCCTGTGAACTGAAAGGAATTACCTGTCCGTTTGTGCCATTCATCCAGTGTGGCCACGCCCCGTGAAATCTGTCAGCATTTTGAAGAAAGCTGAGTGCAGTAGTTAATCTTGAAACCGCTTCTGCTTTGGTCACATACCCATTTTTTATACCTACTAAAATTGTCATCAAGCCAAAACCTGATCCTCCCGCAGAAACAACGTTAGCATCCTGTCCAGGATTGTCGGTGTGGTATCTTTCTCTGGCGAGTTTTGAATTGCTTTCTGCCAAATCCCAGAAATATTTGAGCGCATCTTTCTGCACCATCTCGAGAAGTTGGGTGTCTGTGTAATTGTTAGGAACCTCAGTACCTGCGCCGCCACCGCCAATAGGAGTTCCTTCGCTTGGAGTACCATCATCTGAGGAACAAGATCCCATAATGAGACCTAAAAATAATATTGCTGCTGTAAGTTTTTTCATGTTCAAAGATATAGAAAAGAGCCCGATAGAGGGCTCTTTTGAGATTATCGATTGTCTTTTTCGAGTTTATATAACGCAATTGCTTCAGAAGATTTCAATGCGACATTGTAAAGTCTGAATTCATCCAGCTGACCCGCGAAACTTGTTGCCCAATCCTGTTGTGATCCGTTATTTAGGGGTGGTACTGTTTCAAACTGATGTGAACCAAAAACTACCTTACCATTAGTACCAGACATTTGGAAAGCTCCATATCCAGAAGCTCCACTTGGATTATTAGCTCCCCCTGGATCTGATGCAAACCATGAGGCTGAACCACTAAGTTCCCCACCAGCAGGTGAATATGCAAATCCATCTAAATTTTTAGCCGCTTCACCATCTTGATAAACATAACATTTGCTTGTAGTTGCATCATAAGCAAAAACCATGTGAACCCATTTGCCTTTATAGCCATCCAAATTGGCGATAACACTTTGTCCTTTCCATGCAGCTGCTGGGTTGCTTCCTTCAACTCCTAACTTTAATCGGATTCTATCAGGTTTAGAAGAGTCAGGATTCTCAATAAATAAATTAATCCCACCCCAAAATTCTGTTGGACGAACAATTGAAAAAATTCCTTGGGCACCTTTTCCCTGTCCCGGCGTAGCTGCGCTTACGGTTCCATCGCTTTTCATCCAAAATGCGATCGTGAAACTTCCATTCAGTCCCGTTATAGCTGTACTGGCATTTCCTACAGAATATTTCATGTCTGTCGCCGATCCATTATAAGCCATACCTTTGGCACCAGTCGCATAATTTACAGCCATAGGCATTTGATTAGTAATATTATTTTTACTATCAAGTAAATTGTTCTCAAAACTCATTTTAGCAATTAAGTTTCCAGAAGCAATAGCATCTGAGTTTGCAAAGCCCCCAATATCAACGTATGGAATTGCGGGATTATCTTTATCAATACTATCCTCACAGCTCAGAAACAATGCACCTAATATCAATGCAGAGCCAAAATATTTCAAATTTTTGTATGTTTTCATTTTTTTGTATTTGTATTAATAGCCTAAGTTTTGCGATGCAAGTCCTTTTGCTTCAAGTATAAACTTATTGGGTACTGGAAATACTTCATGTGTTCCAACTTTAAAAGTCTTACCGTCAGCAGCCATAGCCGCCTGTGCCTGACCGGTTCTCACGATATCAAACCATCGATCATGCTCCATAGCTAATTCCAGCCTTCTTTCCTTGTAGATGGCAGTTCTCATGTCTGCCTGAGATACAGCTGTGGTGTTTGCTAAACCTGCCCTATTTCTTACCTGATTAAGGAAAGTGGCAGCATTAGCAGTTTGTCCTAATTCATTCATTGCTTCAGCTTTCATTAGCAATACTTCTGAATATCTTAAATAACGAATGTTTGCATCTGAATCATCATCACCTGTAAACGCAGATGAATATGCTTTATAATTATAATAATTATTTTCTACCGTTGCAGGAACTAACCTGCCATCATATAAAGTTACAGGTTTAATAATAATTGTTGCGTCTCTTCTTTCTGTATCACCGGCTGCGTTAAATGCATCTACTAAGTTTTGTGAAGGAGTGTTAAAGCCCCAGCCCCATCCACCAGCACCTCTCGCTCCCTGAACTTGAGAATACTGCTGAATTCCTGGTTGACTTGGACCTCCTTTACCCTGAATTTCAAAAACAGATTCAGCATTATTTTCTCCTGACACTTTATAGATATCTTGGAAATTAGGAGTCAAAGAATAACCAACGACTTGGTCACAATGATCAATTACTTGTTGCCATTTTTTTTGATACAATGCAACTTTTGCTAATAATGCATGTGCTGCACCTTTTGATGCTCTACCAATATTAGTTCCTGAATAAGCATTTTTTTGAGGTAGTGTAGCAATAGCAGACTGTAAATCACTTTCGATAAATGCGTAAATTTCTGCTTTAGATTTTCTGGTAAAAACCATAGTTCTGTCTGCTTCGGTGTTCTCAAAAACTTTGTCCACCAATGGTACGTCACCATAACTTCTCACTAAGATAAAGTATGAAAAAGCTCTCAAAAATTTAGCCTCCCCTTCTAGCCTACTTCTTAATGATGCGTCTGCTTTGTCTAGAAGTGGCAGATATTTTAAAGCTTGGTTTGATCTGTTGATAGCCTGGTAGTGACCTTCCCAAACATCTTGGAAAGACGGAGACGTTGAAGAAAAAGTCAGTGCATCCAGCACATCTTTGTCACTTCCTGAATCTCCAGGTGAAGAACCTTTGTCAGCATCATCTGTTACAATACTGCTCATTCCAATCCATGCAAACGAACTGATATTCCAATCAAGATATTTAGAATAGATTGCTGTTACAAAACTTTCTGCTCCTGCATCATTGTTATACTCATTCAGCAAATCCTCTAATGCAATCTGCTGAGTAGGCGTAGTATCAAGAAAATCTTCACTACAGCTATTATTAATAAAAGTAAGTGATAATATAGATAGTAATACGATTGTTTTTTTCATAATAGATAACTTAGTAATTAAAATTTAACATTTACTCCAAAAACGAACGAGCGAAGAGATGGATATGCATCTAATTCTACCCCGGCAAGTTCATAAGGGTCACCATTTGCGTTAAGTTCTGGTGAAAACCCTGAGAATTTTTGGAAAATAAAAGGATTGATTGCACTCACATAAAATCTAAGTGAAGAGATATACTCTACAGGCTTCTGAAGATTAAAACCTAATGTAATATTATTGACTCTAAAGAAATCTCCTGATTCTAAATAATACGTAGATGCAATCGGAACCGCGTTAAACGGTGCTGGATTTCCTGCATTTGTATTTGTCGCAGTCCAGAAATTAGATGCCACATCATACTCTACATTTTCTCCTGAAAATCTCTGCGCCTTCTTACCATTATATACCTTATGCCCAAACGCACCAAATCCATTTACTGCTAGATCTATATTTTTGTAACGTAAGTCTATATTGATACCCATTGTAGATTTTGGAATGTAAGATCCAAAAAACTTTCTATCCTCGGCATCCTGAGAGCCGGTTCTGCCATTTCCATTGGTATCTACATAGGTCATATTTCCGTTAGCATCATAGCCGTTTGTTTCCCATAAATAGAAGCTTCCTAAAGGTTGTCCCACAGCTTGTTCTCCAAAATATTTTGTCCATTGTCCGTTCCCAAGGCTGCCTCCCTGTTTAATATTTACATTAGAAAATACTTCATCAAGATTATTCTTGTTCTGCGAAAAGTTTGCATTGATCGAATAGCTGAAATCTTGTCCCGCTGTATCTTGCCAGCCTAAACTAATCTCATATCCTTTATTAGAAACCTGACCTAAATGAGAATATCCTGAAAGTCCTATACCAGCCGGAGAAGGAGGTAAAGATGCCAAGATAATATTTTTGGTTATTTTATTATAGATATCAACAGATCCTGACAATCTTTTGTTTAAAAAGGCAAAATCTACTCCACCACTTGTTTCTTCGGTAATCTCCCAACCCAAACTTGGATCTAAAAGCTGATTATTAGTTGTTCCGTTTGAATTACTAACCCCACCGAAAGAATAATTATATTCTGCTCCTGAAGAAAGTGTAGCTACGTTCAGTGGAACATTTTGATTACCTAATCTACCCCATCCTCCTCTGAATTTAAGTAGGTTGATAACATTATTCCCTTTTAAGAAACTTTCTTCAGAAACAATCCAGCCTGCACCGAAAGATGGGAAGTTACCCCACTTCTGACCTTCTGCAAATTGAGAAGAACCATCTCTTCTAATTGTTGCTGTCAACAAGTAACGATTCATTAATTTATACTGAGCTCTTCCGAAATAAGACACTGTTCTATTTTCGTTAAAATCAATACTGTTAAAGTTTTTTAGACTACCATTTGTAACATAGTCAATACCTTCCAAGTTCCAATAATTGCTGTTTCCTGAAAGATTTTGTCTTACCATTCTTAATCTGTCGATACCTGATCTGAAAGAAGTTTCTGTACCGGCAGTTGCTTCAATATTATGAATATCCGCAAAAGTTTTAGTATAAGTAAGATAATTTGTCAACTGCCAATTATAATAATTTTCAGTGACATTGGTTAATTGGTTTGTGAATGTTGCAGGAGCCTGACCAATGAGTCTTACACCATTATCGAAAATATAATTCTTGTAATTATAATACTCTCCGCTGAACTGTGATGTAAATTTAAGACCGTCAAACAAATCCATATCTAGCTTCAAACCACCCTGCATCTGCATAGATTTTTGTCTTTCATTGTTTAGCTCAAGCTGTGCCAGAGGGTTTCCGACATTATTAAATGACGACAATCCTGTAGGTGAAGCAAATCCGTTTCCACCTACTAAAGAAACACCATATTGCCCATCTGCAAAACGAACAGGAACAATTGGCGACTGCTTATAAGCAGAAGTGAAAACACCTAGAGGTTTTGGAGTAATGTTAGAAAACGCAACGCTTAAATTCTGTGATAAAGTAATACCCTTAGAAATTTTAAATTCGTTATTAGTTCTTACAGTTGCTCTATTGTAATCTGTACCTCGCAAAATAGCTTTCTCGTCATAGTTATTTAAACTCAAAAAATACTTTGCTTTATCAGAAGATCCTGAAATACTGATATTGTGTTGATTATAAACACCTGTTCTAGTAACTGTATCAAACCAATCTGTATTTACTGGTTGATCTTGAGAAAAACGTGTTGTGCCTAATGCAAGATTATTATAAAGTGAGAAAAGATTGCTTCCAGCCATCTTAACTTTTTTCAAAGGATTTCTAATACCAATAAATCCATCATATTCAAGCGTAATACCCCTACCTCTACCAGATTTTGTAGTGATAATGATAACACCATTCGCTCCACGATTACCATAGATTGCCAGTGATGAAGCATCTTTTAATACATCATAGGTAAGAATATCATTTGTGTTGATATTGTTAATATTATCAGCAAACAATCCATCTACCACATATAAAGGATTTCTACCTCCTTCAACAGTACCTAATCCACGAATTAAGATTGTCGGCGTTGATCCTGGTAAGTCAGATGCCGTAACTTGTACACCGGCAACTTTACCTTGAATTGCTTGAGAAGCATTCAAAACTTTAGTTTTAGAAACCTCTTCAGCTTTTAGAGAACTTACTGCAGTAGTATTATCTACAGCTTTTCGGGATCCATATCCAATCATAACAACCTCCTCAATCTTCTGCTCTCTGGAAACAGTATCTTGGGTCGTTGTTTGCCCGTTGACGTTCATACCAAAGTATAAAACAGCAATCAGACAAGAATACTTTAAATTAGTTTGTTTCATATAGTTTAATTTTATCTTGTACAAATCAAATGTGTTAAGTCTTCTTAACGAAGATGTTTTTCTTTATTAAAGGAAGACCTGCTCAAAAATATAAAAAATATCAGATGATGTTAAATTTAGTTAAATAATTTATTAACAACCTATTAAAATGAGAAATATCTTAAAAAAAACTAAATTTTAATAAATTCTGCAACATAATATTTTAATATAGATAAATATTTCACATTGAAGCAAAGCACATATTTACTGAAAAATGCACCAAAACAAAGCTCTAATGTCTCATTTTTGTACAATCCACTCATTTGAATCAGTAATTGTCCAGAGATGCTGTTGAGTGGATAATTTTAGATTCAAATAATATCAATGTAATTTTTTGTTAAACACGCAATTGTATTTACCTTTGGTGCAGTTTTTGACAGCGTTAAAAAAATTGAAAATGAAAAAATATATAATTGCCGTTGCTTTAGTTTTTGGTACCGGCGCAGTAATCACTACAAGTTTACAGTCTTGTTCCACTTTGGCAACTTCAGACTTAGGCTTAGCAGTAATCAAGAGAGTTTTGCTGGGTGGCATTAATAAAGGGATGAGTATCTACGGAAACAAAGAAGCATTTCTTCAGAACAATTTGGTAGATAAGGCTTTGCCAAAACAACTGCGTGACATCAATACCACTTTAGAAAAAATAGCTCCATCAATTGTTGCCAAGGAGAGGGAGTACATTGCCGATGCAGCTGTGTACACGGTAAATATTTCAAGACCTATTTTGGAAAATGCAGTGAATAGTTTAAATGCTCAGGATGTGACAAGAATCATTCAGGGTGAAAAAGGGACTGCTACCCTTATCTTAAAAGAGAAAACGTCTCAGCAACTTGTTGCAGCCATCGCACCGAAGGTTGAGCAGGAGCTTAATAAGTATGGAATTGTGAAAACGATCAATACTGCTTTATCGGGAAGTAATCTTTTGGGAAGTCTTTTAGGTGGTGGATCCAGTAACAACGTTAATGCAGGTGGATTGAGCATGCTGGCATCAGAACAGATCGTGAATGGATTATTCAATATCATTGAAGATCATGAAAAGCAGAATTCAGCATCACTTCTGGGACCGCTTGGAAAATAATTAAATTTTCAGTATATTTATATAAATAAGTATCAATAATGGACATATTACAAGGAAATCAGCACGCAAATCCTGAAGAATTTTACATATCATTAAAAGAAAAACTTGAAGGTCATCACGATTTTCCTGAGGATTATCTTTTCAAATTTATTATTCCGACAGACGACGCAAAACTAACCGAAATATATAAGGTTTTTGACGGTATTAAATTTACACTTGGTAACCGTGAAAGTAAAAATGGAAAATATACAGCATGCAACATCAACGCATTTGTTTTGGATGCAGATCAGGTTGTAAGAATTTATAAAGAAGTCGCCAAAATAGAAGGCGTCATCTTATTGTAAAAAGAAAAGTCAGCAAATAATGCTGACTTTTTTATTTATGAGATTGAATTATTTACTGTTCTATAAAAAATTTTACATTCTCTACAGGTCTTCCAAGCATCGCTACAGAACCTTTGATGAGGATTGGTCTTTGAATCAGTGACGGATTTTCAGACAGAATTTTCAGCCACTCATCTTCGCTAAAGTCTTTTCCGGCGTATTTTTCCAAATAGAGTTTTTCTTCTTTTCTGATAATGTGAAAAACATTTTCATTGAGTTTTTTCAAAACCGTTTTCAGCTCCAAAACACTCAGTGGATCTTCTATCATGTTGATAATTTCAAACGGAACTCCGTTTTCGTCCAAATACTCTAAGACGGCATTTGACTTTGAGCAATTTCCGTTATGCAGAACTTTTACCAGCATTTTTTTTATATTTAATTTTATCTTTCTGGTCTAAAACAAATTTAGCACCACAGTCGTTATAGATCTAGATTTTTTCAGAATAAAATTTTAAAACAGACCGTTCAGTTCTGTTTCAATTTTTTCTAAAATCAATCCGAAATCTTCAGGCTTTTCAACAAAATCAAGATCATCGACTTCTATAATCAGAAGTTTGCCTTCTGTATAATTTGAAATCCATTTTTCATACTTCTGATTCAGTTTAGACAGATATTCTATGCTGATTGAAGCTTCGTATTCTCTTCCTCTTTTATAAATTTTCTTCACAAGATTCGGAACATCAGATTTTAGATAGATCAACAAATCCGGAGCGGAAACAAAAGTCTTCATCAAGTCAAAAAGAGATGCATAATTTTTATAATCTCTGTCTGATAAAAGTTTCATGTCATTCAGGTTTTCAGCAAAAATGTGAGCGTCTTCGTATATCGTACGATCCTGAATAATATTTTTACCACTGTCTCTGATCTCTTTTACCTGACGGAATCTGCTTCCCAAAAAGTAGATCTGTAGCGCAAAACTCCACTTGCTCATATCTGCATAAAAATCTTCCAAATAAGGATTGTGATCTACATCTTCAAACTGTGCATCCCAACCGTAATGCTTTGCCAACATTGTGGTGAGTGTTGTTTTTCCTGCTCCAATATTCCCGGTAACTGCAATGTGCATACTTCGTCTTCTGTATTATTTATTTTAAATATTTATCACAAACTAAAAACCAAGATTCTGAATTTCATCTAAAAGTTTCAGCATATCCGGTTTTTCAGATTTTTCGTTGATCAATTCTTCCACCGTTTTTTCTGTATCATTTTTTTTACTTTCAATGACGGTCTGTACTTTATCTCTAATCTTTTCCAGGCTGTAAAGATAAAGTTTGTTGCCTCTGATTTCAAAATAAGCAAGGGAGTTTTTTTCCACAATCTGCACATCAGAGTCTTCAAATATTTTTACCAGTTCTTTTTCCGGAATATATTTAAAAACAGAATTTTTAGCTACAATCAATATAAATTCATTTTCTCTTCTTAAACGCTTCCCATTTTCAACAGGAGCTTCATATAATTTTTCAAATTTCAGATTATAAACTTTAAACTGATTTTTAGTTAAAACATAAACTTTGTTTTCAAAAACCAGCAGATCGATCAAATCGTCAAAACTCGCATCAAATGGATAGGAGTTGATGGTTGTATCATTTCTGAAATTATATTGGAGAAGACGCTTCGTGCTTTCATCCAGCAGCCAGATTTGCTGTAGATCTTCGGCATACGCATGTTTGATGTAAGTGAATTTCTGCTTAAAATCTATTTTCTGTATTTCATTTAAATTCTGATCAACAAACTTCATTTCCTGAGCATTTTCAGAGAAAAGTGCAATGCTCAAAGGATTCTGAACACCCTGAACCCGGAACGGAACCGTGAACATTAATTTCCCAAGCTGCTTGCCTACAGAATCGTATTTTGTAAAACTGAAGTCTTTATTTTTATACAGATAAATATTCCCGTAATCGTCTGCAAAAAGATCTCTTACTTCTTTGATTCTCAACGTATCAAACGGAAGAACTCTCTGCGCGGAAATTGAACAGAAGATAAGAATCAACAATAATTGTAATAATTTCAAAAAAAATCTATTTTACGAATGATAGCGCTCCATAGGAACGCTACCAATTTACATTTATTTTGTTTAAAAGAATTAAATAACTTAAAATTATTTAGCTGCAATCTCATAAATTTTTGACCATTTCTTACCTGTCACTAACATATTATTACCTTTAAAGGCAATTCCGTTTAACACATTTTCAGTATCAGCATCAAGAAAAGGTTTTGCAATTTTGCTAAAATCAAACTTCCCCACAACTTCGCCATTAGCAGGATTAATTTTTAGAATTATTGGCTGGTGCCATATATTTGAATAAATAAATCCTTGATGAAACTCCAATTCATTAAGTTGATTAAATATATCATGACTACCGCCTACTGATAAAATTTTCACAATTTGGGAAGCATCATTTATATCTAAATAGTAAAGCTTATTTGATCCATCTGTGGCAACAAGATTTCTACCGTCGAAAGTTAAACCCCAGCCTTCCACCATTAAATTAGGAATTAGGAATTCAGAAATCTTCTTAAAAGTATTTTTATCATATATAAACCCTAGTCGATTCTTGTAAGTCAATTGAAAAATCTTATCTCCTACTATTGCACAGCCTTCTGAGAAAATTCCAGCCGGCTGCTTTTCAATCATCGCTGGCAAGGTTTGACCTAGCTTATATTTTATTAACTGTGACGAACCGTCCAATCCGTCACTTTCGTAGATCATATCACCATCCATCAGAAACCCTTCCACAAAATTATTTGCATCATGAGGATATTCAGCGACGATGTCGTATGAAATATTTTTCTCAGGATTTCTGGTAAAAACATTTATCGTAGCATCCTGATTCAGTGTCTCTCCATCTTTTGTTTTAACTTCCAGTGTAATCCTGTTTTCACCAAAAGTAAAATACCGAGGATCTACAGTAAGATTATCTGTTTGTTTATCCCCAAAACTGATGGAAATACTTTCGGCATTTTCTAAAACATCTTTGGGAAGATCAAGTTTATCTCCAAAATGAAAAGCTTTCTGCTCAGCCGCTACGTTATATTCTTCTAGAGCACTGAGAATTTTCTGTTCTTTATTACAAGATATCAATGATAAAATTGAAACAAAGCTGATCATGAAGAGTTTCTTCATTTAAATCTATTTATAATTTTGTAAAAAATTATTTAGCTGCAATCTCGTATATCTTCGACCAGTTTTTACCGGTGATGACCATATTATCACCCTTGAAAGCAATTCCGTTTAATACATCATCACTTCCTTTGGTATTCTGTTTTGCAATTTCTGTAAAATCATACTTACCAACGACCTCACCGTTTGCAGGATTAATTTTCAGAATAATTGGTTTCTGCCAAACGTTTGCATAGATAAAACCTTTGTAATATTCCAACTCATTTAACTGATCGTAGATTTCAGAATTTCCGGCAACAGAAATATATCTAACTACTTTGGAAGGATCACTTGTTTTAAGGAAATACAGGTTTTTGGTTCCGTCTGAAGCAATTAAATTTTTGCCATCGTAAGTTAATCCCCAACCTTCGCCCATCACGTCCGGATAAGGAAATTCGGACAGTAAGCTTAGAGAATTTTTATCGTAAACAAATCCCTTTTTATTTTGCCACGTTAACTGATAAATTTTATCACCAACAATTGCACTTCCTTCAGAAAAGATATCTTCAGCCTGCTTTGTAGAAGCAATTGGTGTAGTATCACCCAAATTATATTTCAGAATCTGAGAAGATCCTCTCTGACCGTCGCTTTCGTAAATTGTATTTCCTTCGATCTGAAATCCCTGAACAAAATTTGCCGGATTGTGCGGATATTCTGCCACCACTTCATAATTAATATTCTGAACCGGATTTTTTGTAAAAACATTGATTGTAGCATCCTGAGACAGGGTTTCTCCACCTTTAGTTTTAATATTAAAAGTTACCGCGTTATCTCCTAAAGTAAAATATTTTGAATCTACTACAAGATTTGAAGTTTCCTTATCTCCAAAACTGATGGAAACTGATTCTGCATTTTCTAAAACATCTTTTGGCAGATCAAGCTTATCACCAAAATGATACCCTTTGCTTTCCATAGAATTGTTATAATCGGCTAAGGAATTAAGTATTTTTTTATCGTTATTACAAGACACGAACAACAGAAGTGCTGCAAAACCTACTATTATTTTATTTTTCATCTTTATTTCTAAAATATTCCCCAAAAATAGCAAAATTTGTTCCTCTTTACTAATTTCGGAGACAGGTTGACCGAATTGTAATATGTAACCATTGTTATCATAGATCGCAAATTCTCTGACCCCCCACTCAAAAGTTTCAATACTATAACAGATTTTTGTTATGGTGTGAAGGTCTTTCCAAAGGTCATCTACATGGTCTACATTAAAATAAAAGGATCCTGAAAAGCAAATCCTGTCCATTTTTCCATGTTCATTGGGTCTTGTGAGCATAATCTGTACACCGTCTTTTGCTAAAAACGCCCAATGCGCGTCGATGTTGGCATCAACAAGAGTGAAATTTAAGATATGAGTATAGAATCCGATAGACTCTTCCAAATTTTTAGTCCAGATAACAGGATAGAGAGATTTAAATTTTATCATTATGTTTGCAAATAAAGATTCAGACTCTGTCCGATGATGGAATTCCAGCCCTGTGTAAAACTTTCTTTAGAAAAACCTTCTCCCAAATCTTTCAGCTTTTCTGTTCCTTCGTGCGTTAAAGTAATGAGAGTGCCACTGTCATCAGATTTCAATTCCCAGGTAACAAAAGTTTTTTCTTCAGAAAATGTAGGATAGGTCCATGTATGTTTCAGTTTCTGATTTTGAATGACTTCAAGAATTTCAATTTGGTGCAGATATTTTTTCTCCTCACCAGGCTCATAAAATTCGTAAACCTTTCCTACCTCAGCTTCAAAATCTGCAATATCAAAATACCATAACGGCAGTTCTTTTTTATCCGTCAGCGCTTGCCAAACCCTCTCAACAGATTCATTGATTTTCTTTTGTACGATGATTGAATTTTCCATGTGAAATGTATTTTGTTGTAAGGCTTATTTTAACTCAAATCTTGCAAATATATTTTCAAAGTGAAACTAATCTTCATTAGCCGAAGTATCAGTAAAAATTCAACAACTAATGGCTAAATCCGGTAATTTTTGCTTCATCAAAATCAAGCTGCATCTCAATGGTTCTCATCACATGATCATCAAATGTTTTTTCACGTTTCATGCGGTGAAGTTCGTTTCTCTGAGCCTGAATCACCTGTCTCAAAACATCTTTGTTCTCGTTCATTGCAGTGGCATAATCTACAGCAGAACCCATACACTGAGCTTTGTCAGCAATCAGTTTCATTTCATTTTCCAGCTTGTAAATCTGATGTCTCACGAGACTGTTGCTTTCAGACAGTTCAGAAAAATCTGCAGTCAATTTCTGAAGAGCTGTTTCTTTCAATTTTTTCAGTAAAATAGCTTCCTGCTTTTCTTCCGGCAGATCGCTTCCAGCATCATTAACTTTTAAGAATTTTAAAATCGGCGTCAGCATCAATCCCTGTCCCACTAAAGTTATCAAAATTATCACGAAAGTCACAAACAAAATAATATTCCGGTGCGGAAATGCATCTCCATTGGGTAAAAACGCAGGTATAGAAAGCGCTGCAGCCAGTGAAACCACTCCACGCATTGCTGCGAAACTGATAATAAAGGGTTCCCGCCAATCGGGTTTTGGATTTTCGGCTCTCACCTTTTTAGACAAAAACCAGGGAAAATACATTAGAGAATAACTGTAAAGTAATCTGGTAAAAATAATAGCGCCACCAATCACAATGCTGTAGAAAATCCCTTCTGAAATGGTGTAATCTTTCATTGCCGCCACTACAAGAGGCAGTTCTAAACCAATTAAAATAAAAATAATTGTATTCATTAAGAAAATGAGAACACTCCACACATTTCCGGACTGAATTCGGGAGGTATGACTGAGATAGCAGTGCGAGTTGTAAGACATCAGCAAACCACCTGCTACTACAGACAGCACACCCGAGAAATGGAAATGTTCTGCACCCACGTACATTACATACGGAACAATCAGCGTGATTACGGTGTCAATATTTGAATTGGAAGGAATAAGTCTTAAAAAAAATCCGAAAAGAAGTCCAAAGGCAACACCAATAGCAATTCCACCAACTGCCATGCTGAAAAAATCACCAATGGCATCTCTCCAGATAAACTGTCCGGAAATTACAGCCGCTAAGGCAAATTTAAACACAATTAAACTTGAGGCATCATTGATTAAACTTTCGCCTTCCAAAATACTGGTTATCTTTTTTGGAATTTTCATGTGCTTTAAAACTGAAGTAGCAGCCACTGCATCTGGCGGAGAATTCACACCACCCAACAGAAATCCCATCGCTACTGTCAATCCCGGAATGATAGATGAGGATAGATAAGCCACAACAACAGAGGTCAGAAAAACCAAACCAAACGCCATTGAAAAAATCTGCTTTCTCCATTTGTGAAAATCCTGCCAGGAAGTAAACCATGCCGCTTCGAATAAAATTGGCGGAAGGAATATCAGAAAGACCAAATCTGGCTCAATCTCAATATGAGGCATTCCCGGAACGAGACTGATGATCAGTCCGGCAATCACCAAAAAAATTGGATAAGCCACCTTGAGCTTCTGACCTATCATTACGAGGATCATTACAGATAAAATCACTGCAATTGATATGATAACGTATGTGTGAATCATGGTTTTCTGATTTTAGTTAATGTTTGAGTTAGCAGCTGAGCACTACTTCACAATTTCTTTATTATTATGGCGCAAAGATTTTGGTCTTTCCACTCATGATTAATTTATATGATCTTCTAAAGAACAATATTGTTTTTCGGAGTGATCGCAGGCGGAAGATTAGTTTCATCCAACATATCTCTCATATCAATCTCGATTGTACGGCTGATCTGTGTAATCGGGACGTCATTCGGGCTTCCTTCGAAAGGATTTACTGAAGCTTCACCTACACTGTCTAAAGTATGAAAACACCAGGTCACCAAAAGTGAGAACGGAATATTAAACCACAGCGTGTAATTTTCAAACAGAGTGCCTTCTCCCATTTTGTCAAACTCTTTGATTAATCCGAACGGAACAAAAACGATAAACAGTAAAAGCAGATACGTGGTAATGGAAGAAAAATTTCGTGGATAGGGAAAGTTTTTAATACGTTCTGCCTTACCTTGATTATCTGTAAATTTCACCAGCTGCTGATTGATCTGTGACCATTGAAAATCATTGATTTCACCATGTGCATAAGCTTCAGACAGATCTTTACTCTGCTTAGCCATCAGTTGTGTAGCTCTGTTTTTTTTGCTTAAAATATATTGAAGTTCCTGATCAGAAAGATAGTCTTTCAACTCATTGTCGATTATAGTAAGTCTTTCCGGAATATCATATTTCTGAGCGTATTCCTTGAACTGTGCAGTACCCATATTCTCCCAGTTTCTGGATTCGCGAAGCTGAAAGCGCAGTGCAGTAAGCCATGCATAATGACGTTTAAACATCACTTTTACTTTATCTGAATTTTTTTCTGACAGAGAATCCCGTAAAATATATCCGAAACTGCGGCTGTCATTAATAATTGCTCCATAAATCTGTCTTGCTTCCCAAAGTCGGCTGTAACTTGCATTGTTTTTAAATCCGACAATAAACGCCACGGCTGTTCCCATAATCGCAATCGGCTGCCACGGAAACGAAATAAAGGTAAACCCTACATAATAGAGAACAGTAGGAATCGTTGCTAAAATCAATAAAATATAGATGCTTCTCCTCGTCCACATGGCGAATTCTAAAGCGCTGAATCTTTTTCCTGAGTGCATTTTTTTGTTTTTTGTGTTTTAAAGTTATTTAATTTAGTTTTTGGTAAAGGGAATATTGTTGTAAAAACCGATCTGTATCTGTCCGCGGTTTTTGTTTTCCTGAATCTGATTCATGTAACCTGCTTCAATTCTCATATTTTTATTAATGACAAATCCTAAAGCTCCGTACACCCGATTCCTATCGAAGACCGGACTGTCTGCATGCAGAAATATCTCGTTGTAAGCTGAAATGTACAGAGTTTTCGGCAGCATTTCTTTATTGGTAACAGGAATATTCAGGCCTAAGTAATATCGGAATCTCATTCTGAAGTCATCCTGTAAAAAACGTTCTTCTAAACGGTAACGGTGCTGAAGATTGACTCTGCCCAATTTCTGTTTCGTAATATACTGCTGGAAAATACGGTGCTCGATATTCTCAGATTTTTCACCGTTGACGTAAGGCTGGCTCAAAATAAAACCATAACCTAATAAAATATTGTTGTTATTTTCAGTTAAATCGTATCCAATTCCTGTACGGATGAGAAGCTGTTCCAGATCACCGATACCATCAAAGTTTCGGTATTGAATTTCATTATGAAAATTCAGTTTTTTAGTGATCTTATTATTTCCGAAATACATATACCATGCACCCAGATCGCTATTCTGAGCAAAAGAATATGTTGAAATACTTATGAAAATAAGAAGCGTCAACTGCCTGAAAATCTTCATGTTATGTTCTTTTATAATTATTATCTATCGTAAGTAACAAATTTAATACTTTAAATCAATAACGACAAATAATAAGTTAAAAACTGAATTTTCAGACAGTAACAAAAAAGTAACCTATGAAGGAACTATTTCTTCTAGAATATGATTTCCTTTTAAATCAAAATATGTACAGGTCATTTCATTTAAATCCATTTTCCAGCCTTCTACTCCATTTTCTGCGCAGTCTTTACAGAATGTCATATAATCTGTACCTCCCTGCTGGTGAAGTTTTAAACGTAATTTAAAGTTGTCCAGATTAAGATCTTCTGAAACAGACAAAGCTTCATACTTGCTTCCGGTATCTGCAGAATGATTTTCAGAATCAAAATATTCCGTATTGCCATCTGCAACGTAAGCGGTGTAATGGGAAACACCAAGATCTTTGATTGCCTGAATGTACTTAGGGAAGTCGGCTCCACTTTTTACTTTTTGGTGCTCTGCTTTAATTTCTTCAATTGTGAATTTCATTTGTTTGTATTTTAAGTGATAATAAATTTTTAGGAGTGCAAAGATATATTAAAATCAAAACCGACAAAATAAGTGTCGGTTTGTTTTTTCTATTTCGTTTACTCAAAAAATAAATACTAAGGGTGCTGCTCCATTTTCGCAGGATCGTCATAATTCACCATCCAATTTATGCCAAACTGATCGGTAAACATTCCAAAATAGGCGCCCCAGAAAGTTTCTGCAAGAGGCATGGTTATTTGTCCGTTCTGGGATAACCCGTTGTAGAGCTGATCTGCTTCGTCTTTAGAAGCTGCATTGATCGAAACTGAGAAATTGTTTCCCACCTTCAGACTGGAAGCCCATTCACCGTTGGTATCGCTTCCCATCAGAACAGTTTCTTTTGAAATCGGGAGAGTTACATGCATGATTTTGTCCTGATCTTCCTGAGACATTTCTTTTCCTTCCTGCGGAGGCATTTCTCCAAAAGTTCCGATGTATGGAAATTCGCCACCGAAAACAGATTTGTAAAATTCAAATGCCTGCCTGCAATTTCCGTTAAAGGTTAGATAAACGTTTACTGTTGCCATAATTTTTATTTAAAGTTTTTGTGTTTATTTTTTTTGGTTAATGGTTGATAGTTGATAGTTGATGATGAAAATATCTTATCCTATTACTCATTACTCACTCTAACTATTATCTATGCTGGTCTATCAAAATCATATTTCCGTCGGGATCTTTAAGGAAAATATGTTCGGGTCCTGAAGTTGTTTCGTCTGCTGATTTTTCCAAAACAACCTGATTTTCTTGCAGGTGTTTCTGAATATCCCGCACATCATCAAACGCTTCAAGATTTTGAGCATTTTCATCCCAACCAGGATTAAAGGTCAGCATATTTCCGTCAAACATAGCTTTGAAGAGACCAATTAATGTACTTCCGTTTTTCATGATAAGATAATTGCTCTCCATACTTCCGCCCATCGTGGTGAAACCTAATTTTTCATAGAAATCTTTAGACTTATCTAAATCTTTCACGCTCAAGCTGATGGAGAATGCTCCTAATTTCATATGTTGATGTTTTTTAAACCTAAAAAATAAATATCTTTCTCAAAGTCAAACATTTAAGTGCGATAATCTGATATTACTATTTAAAATAATACTAAAATTCAATTTGCTTACTCGTGGTTATTTCTTTGATGAAGCCAATCTATATCCTGCTAACACTAATGTCCAAACCAAAATTCCTAAAATCCAGAACCAAATGGGTGTAGGTAAAACCATCATATTGTAAATGGTAAACGAAAGAAAAATCAGTCCGCAAATAACTGCCGCTGTAGGTTTTCCGTTTTTTGCGATTTTCGTGGAAATAAATCCTGAAACTAACGCTCCTACCGCATATCCCACAATCACCATAAATTTACCGAGGAACGGCAGATTCTCGATGTACGATTTGAATGCTTCCATATCATTTGCCTCCATTCCGGCAGGATAAGGATGTAGAATATGATTGAGCGTTTCCACGCCCCAGATACAGAGGGAACCGGCAATAATTCCTCCGACAACTCCTAATATAACTCTTAACATGATTACTGGTTTTTTAAATTGGTTTTAAAATCTAAAGTTCCATCATAGCTTTTCCAGTTTCCGATGAATTCGATGTATGGATTTTCAATTTTTTCGGTCTTTTTATTCCACTTAAAAGTATAGATAAACTTTCCTGTAAAAATGCCTGAATGTTTGCCTTTGTTTTCTTCAGCCAACTCGTAATCACCATAAACGACCCCTTTTCTCTTTCCGTCTTTGTACTTGGTGATCTTCAACTTGCCTTCATATTTTGAAGTATTGTTTTCAACCAACGAATAGCCGGAAACAAAGTACTCCTGATCATTTTTTCTGTTCTGTTCAGAGATTTCTATTTTCAGTTTAATGGTTTCATTATCAGTCCCGATTGTTCCGATATAAGGTCTTGAATTGTTTGTCCAGACATTGGCAATGTTGGGCATTTGAGCCCAGATAAAACTGGACATCAAGACGAATAGCAGTAAAAGTTTTTTCATCTTTATTTTATTTAAACTCCAAACTGTGCCAAATGATGATTCAAATGTTTTGCAAACATATTGTTCCATTCGTCTGACTTCAGTTTTCCAAAAGAAAACGATTCTTTCTCATGAAAAGCTGATGCTCCCAACTGCTGTGTTTTCTGAATAAACCCGATCAATCTCTTTTTCTCGTCATCAAAACTTCTCCTTCCAGTGATCACAAACTGTGGTGCCGTAGGAGAATCTCTCGGATAGGCTTTATCGCCTACCACTTTAGGTTTCACAAATCTTTTTAAAATAAATTTTGCAATAGATCCGGGTTTTTTATGTTTTTCTGGTTCATAAACCATTTCGTAAGTGATGCAGCAGTGCGCCAACATCTGATCAACCGTCATCCTGCCCCACAAACCGTGTGTATCTTCCACTAAATTATTTATTCTATTGATGTAATTCTGAGCATCTTTCGCATCAAATACGTTTTCCATAGTTTATCAAATTGTATAGAAACAAATATAATATTATTTCAGGTGATTTTAATAATTGTTTTTAATCTTGAGTTGTGAATTACAGAATAAATCATTGCTTCAAATTGCAACAAAAAACTCCCCACAAAATATGTGAGGAGCTGAATATTTTATTTATTTAGGAACTACTTCTGAACCGCTTTTTTCATCGCAGCATCCGGACGTAAAATTCTGTACCGAACTTCCATATCTTTAGGAATGTAAAAAACCAGAGGCAATTTACTGTTGTATCTAACAATTTCAGGTTGTAGAGAAACAAATTTTCTGGTCTTTTTCTGATCCGGACAACCCATCAGCGTACCGCCCGTTTCCCCTTTATATTCTACTTCATAATAATTGTAGCCCCAACCCTGCAAATCCTGAGTAGTTACTTCTCCTAGTAAAAAATGCTTATTGCAATCCAGTAATTTTTCAACTCCAACGAAAAACTCTACTTTTAAATCACTTTCGTTTTTTGCAACTGGCAATTGGATGTACACTTGTTTTAAGCCTTCTTTTGCTTTTGGAAACATTTCAATCTGAAGCTTTTCAAACTTTTCAGTTTTCTTCTGAGCCGAAATATTTGCCATAAAAAATATCATCAAAAAGGCAGATATGGTTTTTAAAAATTTCATAATTATATCAGTTAAAAATGAGTAATTCCTTAAAGTCAAAAATTATTCCACAATTTGCACTTTAGTGCCTTGCGTGTGCGCATTCATTTGCGGTGCGTAATAGTTTTGCATGGTGGTAATTCCGTTTGAGAATTTACCGGATGCATTGGCTACAAAATCATACTCAAACACATATCTTCCTTTCGGCATCGACTGAATATAAAAGTTGGTTGAAGCATCCTTCGTCGACTGGTAATAGCCCAAATTATTTTTCCACTGATAACCGGAAATCACATCCAACGGTTCAAATCCTGCCGCTCTCATATCTTTAATGTGGATAAATTCCATCGCGCGATCGGTGTTTAAAATCATTCTTACCGTCACTTTATCACCAACTTTCAACGGAGTTTCTGCTGATATTTTCTGCAATTCTTCGCCGTTTACTGTTTTGATTTTTCTGTACAGTTCTTTCGTTATGGAGATATAATTTTCAGAAGATTTTATTTTATCTAAATCTTCATAGTACTGCCAGAATAAACCACCCTGAACGATTCCAGCACCTGGTTTAGTTACGGTAACTGTCGCTAAATTCTTATCTAAAACATCAGTTTTCAAAGTTGATTTTACATAACCTGTTGCCTGCGTTTCCGGTTTTACTTCTTTTCCTCCCCACACAATAGTCGCTTTGTCGCTTTCTGCTGAAGTCCATGACTTCCCTGAATTTAGAATCGTAAAAATCACTTCTGATGTTCCTCTGGAACTTCCCCAAGAATTCACTTCTTTCTGCGTAATCAGCCAGATTTTCATCTCTTCGATGAATTTCTGATCGTTTGGTTTTAGTTTATTAAAAGCTTCCAAAGCACCTGCATGATTCACTACTTTTGAACTGAACCATCCCCAGTCATCCAAATTCTGTTTCCAGTAAACACCTTGAGTTTTTGAATCCACTGAAGTTTCTTTTAAATAATTTAATAATTTATCTGAAACATCTTTCAAGCCATAATCGTTCATCAACAAAGCGACACGATACAGTCCGAAGAAAGTAAAATCAGTGATTTTTGTTGTTTTTGCTTTTTGTTTTACCAAAGATTTCAGCGTTGCTCCTTTTTCTTTTAAAGGATATTGTTTTTCCCAATAATTTCTGGTGTCGAGATAATCTAAAGTCCAGTTGTTGATGACATTTTCTTTGCCTGCACTGAGCTTAGCCGAAGTATCATAGTATTTATTGATTTCATTATCAACGTAACCAATCAGTTTTGCAATCAATTCGCTCTGCTCTGATGACTGATAGTCTTTCGCCCCATCTTTTAACCAAAGATTGATTTTTCCTAAATTTTTAAGAATATATAACGAAGTTCCGTAAGAACTCGGGTAACCCTGATACCAAGAGAAACCGCCATCCGGATTTTGCAGTTTTTTGAAATCATCCCAATCCTGACCGATTGAATTTTTCATGGTGTTGGCATCAAACAACAATGCCAGTTTTTGCATTTGCTCTTCCTCATTTTTACTTTCCAAAACCCAAGGAGTTTCATCCAATAATAACTGTTTCAGTTCCTGATTTTTTTCAAGATTTGAATTTAATAATCCTTTATTTTGATATTCTTCAAAAACAGTTTTCAGTTTCGGATTGGCTTTAAAAATTTCAGAAGCCAAAACATCAGCAAACCATTTATTGAAAATTACATCTGCAGAATTGTTCTGATCATTTTTCAGACTTGGAAGCGCAAACATAATTTCCCAAATTGGGTTTGTTGTCAATTCCAGAGTATTTGAAACATTTGAAATCGTTGTTGAATTGGTATTTTTAAGATTTTCCAGGACAAAAGTTTTCGTTTCACCTTCTTTTACAAAAATCGGCAAGGCATCTGTCACTAGCATTCTGTTTGGAAGAATAGCGATTGCTTTCTGTTCGCCATCAGAATACTGTCCTGCTTTGGCAACCACTTTCAAAATAATTGACGAAACATTGTTGGGAACTTTTACTTTCCACGTTAATGCTGAATTTCCGTTTTCATTTAAATCAAAATTCTGAACGCTTGAATTTAAACCAAATTTTGAGGAAATATCTTCATTGGTAAAAGCATCTAAGATCTGTAAACTCGCAGAACCATTTAATTTTTTGCTCGTTAAATTTGATAATTTAGATTGCAGATTCAATTCATCTCCTTCTCTTAAAAATCTCGGATAATTTGGAGTAACCGAAAATTCTTTCTGCGTTATCACTTCTTTCTCCAAAGTTGCTGCTCTTGCGTCTTTTGTGTGAGCAAGGAACATCAATTTCCACTTTGTCAAAGCTTCCGGAGAAGTAAATTCGAAGTTGACGTTTCCTTCTGCATCGGTTTTTAAATCTGGGTAGAAAAATGCGGTTTCGTTAAGATTTTGACGGACTGGGATTTTACTAAGTTCAGCTTCAAATAATTTATTGGGATCAAATACATCTGTATACTGCATTTTTTCAGCTTCTGTCAACTGTCTTCCAGAATTCAAAATATTAATTGCAGCATCATCTACTCTCAAACTCTGCAATTTCATTCTTGAAGGTGCAGGATAAGCAATGCTTGATTCTACCTCCATTGCTGTAGCCATTTTAGGTTTTGGACAACCACTGTATTCTGAATACCCAGGAACTGTAGGACACGCATCAACTCCATCTAAAATACCATCTCCATCATGATCAAGTCCCGATCCTAGAAATCTTCCGTCAAACCAGTTAAATTGCGGAACTGCTACAAATTTCTTATTATAATATTCAGTTCTTTTCTGATAATTTTTCTGCAATAAATATTCTCTAATATCATAAGAACTATTATATGAATAAGGCATATACAATTTTTCCCAATAAAAAGTATTTACATCAAACTGATCCAAAGACATGTCATACATATTCGCTAAAACTTCAGCATTGACTTTTTCCTTGTCATTTCCTGAAATTTTTACCGACCATTTTTCTTTAGAATTGGGCTCTATTTTATCTCTAAATGTCACTTTTTCTATTTTCAATGGCTGTTCGGTATCTTTTATTTTTAAATTAACTGTTTTTGTCTGTACATCATTGAAAGCAACAACCTGAAACTGAACATTAACACTGGTCACACTTTTTTCTCTCGGAACAATAATGCTATATTCTAAAATTCCATTTTTAAATTTCTGAACTTCGGAAATCGTTTTTCCTAATCCATCCTGTATGAAAACATTCGCCAAGGCATCAGGAATTGCAGAATACACAAAGATCTTCGCCTTTTCACCTCTTGAAAATTCATCTTTAGGTTCTAAAACAGTTAAGAAAGTTTTCTGATTTGGTTGTAAAGTTTTTTTATCCCAAACACTGAAGTTCTGAGTTGATTTTATCGTGTCTTTCCCTTCGATATTATATAACTCCAACTGATAATCTCCGGCTTTTAATTTTCCTAAATCAAGATTGTTTGGTTGCTTTTCACTGTCAGTTGTTGGTTGCTGAGTCTTTTCAAAAACAATTGTTGACTTCCAATTTTCAAATTCATCATTTTTATCAAACAGATCATGTGGGAATTTGCTGATAAATTCTTCTTTTGAAAACTTCGGTAAATTCTGAATTTCAGTTTTAAAATTATCTCTGAAAATCCTATTCGGAGCTTCAAGTTTTGATAATTTTACTTCATACGATTTTTTCAGGTTTTGTTCGTTGTAATTTTTGGTTTCAACTTTCAGCTTCACATTTTCATCAGCAAAAGTATTTTTAATATCATCAGTTTTTATGTAATGAGAAACTGAGGCAACTTTCAGATTCGTGTTTGCCGTTTGTGTTTCTCCATTGATGTCAGTTGCAGAAGCACTGATTTGGTAATTATCAATTTGAATCCCTTCTAATTTTTCATCTTTTTTAAGATCTAATTTTATGGTAAACTCCCCTTTTTCATTCGTTTTCACATCTCCAAGAATCGAGTTCTCATTATCGTTATCGTTGGGATACCATGGGAAATATCTCCAACGGATATTTTGCTTTTTGATTTCGTAAGAAACGTATGTATTGCTTAATGCAACTCCGGAAAACATCATTGCTTTTCCTTTCAGTTCAATGGTTTGTCCGTATTTATATTCCTCTTTTACCGGTTCAAAAGTGACTTCAAATTTCGGGCGCTTGTATTCTTCAACCTGAAAATACCTGTACCCACTTGAATTTCCATCTGTTGAAATGGTAAAACTCCCGTTCAGTTTTCCTTTAGGCAACATAAAACTTCCATGGTAAGAACCAAATTCATTGGTCGTAAAATCCTGAAAAGAAACCTCCTGATTATTAGTGTCTTTTAAAGTTATTTTCTGCTTTAAATTAGATACAACAGATTCAATATCCTTATCAATTCTCGTATTAATTACTTTAAAATAAACGGTCTGACCCGGTCGGTAAATGGAGCGATCTGTAAAAATCTGAGCTTCGGTACGGATTTCAGCATGAGGATTATACTCTACAACATTTCCCCGATTACCATACACTTCCATGATCTGAAAGTCATTCGTCTTAGGTTGCTGAATTAAAAATGTTCTGTAGTAATCTGTACTGGCTGTTGCCGGAAATTTGAAGACACCTTTTTCATCAGTTTTACCTGCAATCTTATTTAAAGTTTTATTTTCTACAAACTCATAGAAAGTCAGATTTTCATTGTTAACAGGCTTTCCGTTTTCTGCACTCACTAATTTTAATTCATTCGAAGATTGGTTTCTGTCATTCTTAGATTGATAGATAATCTTATGATTTGAAACAAAAAAATGAAAATTCTGGTTAGAATCTAAATCTTTTTTATCGGACCCAGCAACAGAATATTCTGCAACATAAATTCCTGAAGGCAAAGATTTCACTTCAAGTGAAGTTTTGTGAATCTGATAATCTTTTGGGTCAGACAAACTAAAAGTTTCTTTTTTCAACAAAGTTTTTTTGACCTTTGCGAAAGCATTGTTGTAAGGATTTCTCGCATATTGCATAAAAGAAAAAAGATCATCTTTCACTTCATAGATACTTAAAGAAAATTCTGAAACATTCTTAAACTCCGCAACCAAATGAATCGGTTTATCCGCTTGCGTTTGCTGTTCGTATTTAATGCTTAGATAAGGATTAGCAATTTGATTCTCTTTATTTTTTATATTATTTAAAAAAGCAGATTTCGGAAACTGAGTTTTAGCCTGATTTGCAATTGCGAGCGCCTCTTTCTGTTTATTTTTAATGACTAATTCATCCATGATTTCTTCCATTACGAGAACTTTGTAATCGCCATCAATATTGGATTTAGCTAAATTCTGAAGTTGCTCTAGTTTATCTTTACATTGACTAAACTGGCAATTCTCAGATAACTTCTGGTGCATAAAATACAGCTTGGCATTTCCCTCATTTTGAGTAATCAGTTCATCAAAAATAGTATTGATCGTACTTCTGTTTTCAGTTAATTCATTTTTTGTATACAATCCGCTGTCAGATAAAAAGCTTACTTTTTTAAGTGAGTACCAATCCAGCAAAGTCGGGAAATATGAAATATCAGTCGTATTAGAAAAAGCATCTTTGTACTTTCCAAGAGAAACTTTTTTCAGCGCCTGACTTTGTTGATCAAGCTCATTAAAATTTTTGTTTAAATAATTTTTAAAATCAAGTTTACTCCACGTTTCAATCTGAGAAACATCCTGAGAATTCATATTGGTTCTTCCGTTAATCTCCCAGGAATGCTCATTGTAATAATCCAACAAAAAACCCGACATCATAACTTTATAGAACAATAAATCATCTCCTTTCAGATTTTTTTCCACATTCTGAAGTTTTACAAAAAATTGGGAAGCCGAATTGTTTTTATCATCATCAGAAGTTTGATTGACAATTATAAATTCCGTTTTTAAAGAGCGGATTAATTGCAGAGCATTATTTTCTTTCATGGCTTTGTTTTGTATCTCTAAAATAGTGGGCAGATTAGATTTATATGTTCCTTTGGCTGAATTTTCCTGAACTTTTTTCCACTGCTGGTCGTAGTAGCTCTGTGAAAAAACCAGTGAAAAATTCAACAACAGAAGGATTGGGAACAAAATCTTGGAATATCTTTGCATATGTGTTATTTTTACTAAATGAATTGCTTAAAAGTACTGAAAAAAACTG
This sequence comes from Chryseobacterium kimseyorum, assembly GCF_025971945.1. GTDB lineage: Bacteria > Bacteroidota > Bacteroidia > Flavobacteriales > Weeksellaceae > Chryseobacterium > Chryseobacterium kimseyorum. The sequence continues at coordinate 67,306 of NZ_JAPDHW010000009.1, read as the reverse complement.
TTATAGACAGCCAACTTTACGTATCCTCAATGGGAACTTTTTTTGCAGTATTTTTCATGCTTGAGCAAAACACATTCCGCTTTCCTTCTGTACTTTTGATCTTCATTACCTATTTCAGCGGGTATCTTTATACCAAATATCAAAACACAAAATATTTTTACAGGATTTTTTTTCTGAATGTTATTACGGGTATTATATCTGCCGCATTAATCATCTTTAATCATAATGAAATACGTTTGGTAAAATGGGCTGTCATCGTTGTTTTAGGACTTCTGTACAACAGCTTATTTCTGGAGACATACATCCGAAAAATCCCTTTACTGAAAGTATTTTATGTGGGTTTGGTTTGGGCACTGGTAAATTCCTGGCTGACTTTACCGGAGTTTAATTTCCCGGTATTTTTGATCAGTTTCTTCTTCGTCACGGCACTCGTTCTGCCTTTTGATATTCGGGATATGGAAAGTGATACGGTTCAGACCTTTCCGAAATTAATTGGAGTTCAAAACACCAAATTTCTTGCCTACATTCTTGTTTTTATCTCAACAATTTTATCTGTTTTTTATCTTAAAATTCATTGTGCAGTCAGTTTTTACCTGACCTCAGTTATTACTTTTATTCTTATTTATTTCTCTGAAAGCAAAAGAGATGATGCGTATTATTCATTCGGAGTAGAAACCTGTTCTGTACTTCCTTTTTTATTTTTCATAATAATGGAGTATTTTTGACAAATGATTATCAGGAAACTCACCCTCTACAATTTTAAAAACCATTCTGAAAAAAAGTTTGAGTTTTCTCCGCAAATCAACTGTTTTGTAGGAAATAACGGTGCCGGAAAAACCAATATTCTAGATGCTTTACATTATCTCTCTGTAGGAAAAAGCTTTCTGGGGAATACCGACACCAACAACATTAAACAGGACGAAGATTTCTTTACGATCGACGCTGAAATTCAAAATGATGACAGCGAAGATATCATTAAAATCTCCCAACCCAAAGAGGCCAAAAAAGTCATCAAAAAAAATGACAAAAGCTACGACCGAATGGCAGATCATATCGGTTATCTGCCGAGTGTAATGATCTCTCCGTACGACTCAAATCTTATTTCAGACTCCGGGGAAAGTCGCAGGAAGTTCCTGGATTCTATGATTTCTCAGACGGATTCCGGATATCTTTTTGATTTAATTCAGTATCAAAAAACCATTCAGCAGAGAAATGCTCTGTTGAAATATTTTGCAAAAAACAGAACCTGGGATAAAGATTCATTGGAGATTTATGATGACCCCATCACAAAATCAGGAACTAAAATATTTGAAAAAAGACGGGAGTTTGTTGCCAAATTAAATCCGATTGTTCAGAACTTTTACCAAATAATCTCAGGCGGAAAAGAAACCGTTTCAGTTATCTATGAATCCCATCTATTAGAAGGCTTTGAAGTTGCGCAGCCTGACAAAAAGTTTCGTGATCTTTTAACAGAAAGTTTAGAACGCGACAGAATGCTAACCTATACGTCTAAAGGTATTCACAAAGATGATTTGCTTTTTGAAATGGATGCGGTTCTCATCAAAAAAATCGGTTCACAGGGACAGCAGAAATCATTTTTAATTTCACTAAAACTGGCCCAAATGAGCCTGGTAAAAGAGCTTACTGGGAAAACACCTATTCTTTTATTGGATGATATTTTTGATAAGTTGGATGACACACGTGTTGCGCAATTGATCAATCTGGTGAATCAGGAAAATTTCGGGCAGATTTTTATTACAGATACGCATAGAGAAAGGACGGAAAGTGTGGTGAAGAAAATCAATGAGGAAAGTATTATTTTTGAAATTTAATTTCCATGGATGACACAGAATTGTATAAAAATTTTTAATTTTTAATACGAATCAAAACCCAAATCGATAAATCTTGAACTCAGTATCTCATCATGAAACGAAATAGAAAACGCGAATTTCAATCCTCAGAACTGGTAAAATCTTTTGCCAGAATTCATGGTTTTGAAGATAAATTATTGGCTTTTGAAATTAAAGATTTTTTAGATGAATATCTTGATGAAAGCCTCTTTAATGAAATCAACAGTGTGAATATTGAAGATAAAATTATCGTTATCAAAATTGATTCTCCGCTACTGAAAAATGATTTTCAGATGAGAAAAAGTTTTTATCTAAAAAAGTTTCAGGACAAATTCGGAGAAGATAAATTTACTGATCTTCAGATTTTGTAGGCATGGTATTGTGCACCATGTCATTCGTTTTGTAATCAAAACGTGAACGCAGCGGTATGAAAAACTTCAGCGGATTTCTTAAGAAATATCTAAAAATCTCTTTGTAAATCTCACTCACTTCACCGAAATTCAGTTTTCGGGATCTGAATGCCAAAAACATCGACAAACTGAAACTTACCAAAAAATTGAAGAAACCAATGATGAAAACCGTAAGTAGCGCAATCCAAAACGTATAAGAATCTACATTGAAATCTTTGCCATATAATCCCAGCGCAAAGTTTCCTGCTGCAAAAGTGATGTGACGGATATCGAGATCTAAGCCAAAAAACAAACCTACAGGTGCTGTAGCTCCAAGGAAAACACCAAACCAAAAATTAGAAACTATGCCAGCCCAGTTTTTTGCATAATATTTTGAAAGGCTGTTGGCAAATTTTGCCCCAAAAACTCTTTTTATTGACTGATTTTTTGCAATCCTGTCCGGAATCTGAAAGAAGATTGAGTTATTGCCAATATTTCCAGAAATAATCCCGGAAATAAAGAGATAGAAACCCGCAATACTCGCATGCAGAATCGCTTTTGAATTAAACGGATCTAAATCTTTCAACAGTTTTTCTGATTTTTCAACCGCCAGATTCTGAGAGAAAAACACATCCAAACCATAAATAATTGCCATCGCAACCGGAAATGCAAGTAAAACATTCCCCACAAAAGCGATAAACTGACTTCTGAATAACTTGGAAACCAAATCTGCAAATTCGGTGTTGTTCCGCTGGCCGCTTCCCTGCTCAGAAAGAACTTTAGTCATAGTCGCAGCCGTCATTGCAGGCTGTTTCGTTGCCAATGTGAAACCCATCAGGTAAATCATGACAAATCCCATGGCATAATTTAATGAATACAAAAACGCATGGAAAAAGTCACTTCCCGGCATAAAACCGTAGAGCATTTTCAGAACGCACAATGCACCCACAATAATTCCGCCGCCACTTGCTTTGTAGAACATTTTCATGTACTGCTTACGGTTTGACGTTATATAATGGCTTCCCGTTTCGGCAGTGTGGTTTGTGATCAGATGAGAAATCATTCTCGTACTGTCATTGAAGAGCTCTGAGATATTATTTTTATGAGATTTATAACTTAAAACATTAAACATTAACTGTTTAGATTTAAGAACAATATCATCATTAGAATCAATGACCAGCAACTGTACAATTTCGTAGATTCTCTGCGTCTGCTGACGGATTTTCAGAAGAGACTGATTGATCTTCCCTGAAATCCCGTATTTAGAAGAATTTTTGAAAGCTATATTTACAAAGTCGAGACATTGCTCGGTGTAAATTTTTATCTGCTTGTATCGGCTGTCTTTTGAAGTTAACTGAATCTCAGGATTCAACTTAAATTCATCGGCTAAAGTTTCCAGTTCTTTCTGTAAGGCTAAAAAAGGATTGTCGAAATTCCGGTATTCGGGAGCCATTCTCACGACTTCTACATCTAAGGCCATCCCAGTCACACGCCATGAGAGAATATTCATTGAGAAAATAAGTTCTCTTTTAACCTTAGGTTTCTGAATAAAATTAGTAAGCCCTAAAAGATGAAAAAACTCATCCATTTCATTTTCGGGAAGATTATGAAGAAATTCGAGATCTTTTTTAGGTCTGAAACTGATGTTATCAACCAGATACCAAACCGTTTTTTCGTTCTCTACGGGCGGTAAAACTTTGTTGAGAATTCTTTTTTTAAGTTCGGGAAAAAAGGCATTTTCAGACAATATATTAGCCTCTGTCAAAGATAAATTGAAAGGTCTTCCTTCAAAAATACTGTGAATATAGTACCTGAAATTGTCAGCTAAGTTTGGATTTGCCTTAAAACAATTAAGAACGTCGGTAAAGTCGGCTTTCTTGATGCTCTCTAGAAACTCGGCAAAAGGCTCCAGAGAGAGGGTTTCATTCTTAAAAGAAAAATATTTTTTAAGAACAGCTTCGAAATTATTTGTACTTGAACTGAGAAATTTCATTAGTACAAAGATACTATTTCAAACTTACATTTCTCATTTGTCTCATAATCCACTTGTGTTTCTTTCTTAAATAAGCAGAAGGATTTTTAGGATCATATTTTTTCGGGTTAGGCAAAACGGCTGCAATCCAGGCTGCTTCTGATGTATTGAGATCTTTTGAAGCTTTTGCGAAGTAGTACTGAGAAGCGGCTTCTATGCCAAAAACGCCCTGCCCCATTTCTATTGAATTCAAATATCTTTCAAGAATAATATCTTTAGACCATACTTTTTCGATGATGAAGGTATACATTGCTTCCAGCCCTTTTCTGATCCAGCTTCTTCCCTGCCAGAGAAAAACATTTTTTGCAGTCTGTTGCGATATTGTGCTACCACCTCTTAGTTTTTTCCCCTTTTCATTATTCTTCATCGCTTTTTCAATAGCAGTATAATCAAATCCGTTGTGAGTAAAAAACTTTTGATCTTCAGATGCAATCACAGCTTTTTTTACATTACTACCCATTTCATCGTAGGAAATATAGTCCCTACTAAGCTTTCCGTACTCGAAAAGACCACCAATCTGAGTAATGGTGATGGGAGGATTAAAAAATCTCCCCCAGATAATAAATACTACGTTCAGGACAAGAACGATAAAAATGAATTGTTTTATTTTCTTCCACATAAGCTAAAAACTACTGCAAAAATATAAAATTCCTGAGACCTATTGTAATTCTTTCATGTAAGTCAGTTGATAATCCGGTAAAAGCTCTGGGTGAAGGATCTTTATATAATCTTTCAGGATAAGATCAGCTCTTACCACTCCACTTTCAAAAAAATCGTTTGATTTCTGCTTTTCTTTTGCAGTGATACCATAGATCTTTCCTTTATTAAAAACTTCAAGTTTACCGTAGTACGGATTGATGTTCAGCAGTTCCTGTTTTGAAAGATGATTCCCTGCATTCACCCAGTACTGTGTGTTTTTAGCTTTCGAATAAACTTCTTCAAAACTCATCGTTACTGCTTTTTCTTCAGTATTTCCTTTTAAAATGTAATCTGCATGGGCATCGGCAATATAATTGGCTGTGAAAGTTTTTCCTCCCGGGAGGTACCAGATGTCACCATACATTTCGTTCGCCAAAACTTTGGGTTGTGACTTTGATGTTGATGCCAGCCTTTTCAGATCATTATAATTTTTTGCAATGTCTGAGTATTTCTTTTCTGCAATCTCTTCCTTTCCGAAAAGCTTCCCAAAAAGTTTGAGGTATGCCGTTTTCTCCAATGGCTTCTGCTCCATATATTCATCTAAAAATATGACCTGAATTCCATTATTTTTCAAAAGCTGGTAGGTATTGTCAAAACTTGCGATATAGTTGGTGAAAATAGCATCCGGTTTCAGTGAAATAATTTTTTCAACATCATATTTCTGTTCATTTCCTACGGTCTGTATCTTTCCCTGTGTTATTAAATTATTAACTTTTCCTGAATAAATATATTCCGGACTGGAAACTCCAATCACCGAATTCTCCGCTCCAATCTCAGAAATATACCCAAGTAAACTGGAATTTAACAAAATCACTTTTTTTAAGGGAAGTTGATCAGTTTTAAAATCATATCTAAACTTTCCTGATTCAAAATGAAAATTATTGCCATCTTCTGTAAAATTTAAGTTTGAAGAAAGAGCGACAGCCTGAGCCGGTGAATTTTTTTGTTCTTGTTTACAGGAGATTACCGAAAAAAGGGCGATAAAAAATAAAAATTTCAGTTTCATCTTTCAAAGAAAGCAAAAAAGTCTTATATTTGCAAACCTTTAAACAAGGCCTCGTGGCGCAACTGAATAGCGCATCTGATTACGGCTCAGAAGGTTACAGGTTTGAATCCTGTCGAGGTCACAAATAGCCAAATGGCGCCACTTGAAGACAAGTGGCGCCATTTTTTATTTTTAAGCTACATTAAAATATTAATAGTTTTTATTGTAATAAATTATTCCAGAGCTGGAAATACAAAAATAATACTATTTCTAACTAATGGTTTTTAATTTAATAATTTCTTTTCAGCTAATTGTTCTTAATAGACAATATCATAAATAGCGAAAAAAACAACCATCAATATTCTAATTAATGGAATAGATAGGTTACTGTGAACCTGTGAGTGACAGATCTTCTTAACCAACTGTTATAGTATTTAAAATACATTTGGGAATTTAGCATTTTAGAATCAAATGAAAAAGAATTGCATTTCATCAGCGGGAATGATGTCTATATTGCGGGAACTGGCAGTTTGCCTATTAAAATACTGGAAGATGTTTCAAAAGTTACTTCGGGTTCAGACGATTGCGCAGCGTTGAGCCTTGATGTCTCCGGAGATGATATTTATCTTGCATGGTAGCAAACAGTTTCTGCAGGAGGATCTGAGCCATTATATTGGAAGAATTGGAAAGCCGACAACCTTCATCTTCAAAAACGAAAATAGTTCCTGTAAGACATCCAATCAAAAAGAAAATTCCAAAAGTGAGACCTATGTATAGATGTAATTTTCCGGATATTTTTTTAAGAGACATATGATCTTACAGCTTTATATTTTTAGAATAAATATTATTAAGCTGCAAATATACTTGGTAGAATATAAAAAAATAAGGTCAGTGCTTCTTTTTTACACAAAGATGTAATTTTAAAACAACATCAACGGAATGCATTTCTAAGATTCCGGCGATTGTGCTTTGTATTTGTTCTTTATTCGTAACATCGAGCGATATAACAGTTACATTGTCTAAATATTTTAATACATTTTCCCGCTCATGATTTCGCATAGTCGCGATTACATGCCACCCCTTAGCCTGAAATAATTTAGCGGCAGCTTTGCCTAATCCGGCTGACGCTCCGGTAATAAAAATGGTTTTCATTATGAGTAAAGTTTGCTAATCTGTTCAAATTGTTTCTGCTGACCCAATTCTTGGCGGTCTTTTGCTATTTTTTCTGCGTCCGGACCCACCACGTATCTAAGTTGTGGTTTATTGTCTGTTGCTGCTTCAAATACAACCTTGGCAACATCATCCGCTGAAGAAAAATGAACATCCGTACTGCCATCTTTAAATCCTGCCAGCATTATATTCCACAGGGGAGTATAATTTTTATTCTCAACATAATTTAGTGAGCGACCGGCATAATTGGTATCCATGCCTCCTGGAGCTATTGTTTTCAAACGAATATTAAATTGGTTTACCTCATAATTGACAGCTTCACTCCAACCTTCGAGTGCAAATTTGGTAGCACTGTAAACAGATGCTAATGGATTAGCAGCTATTCCCGCAGCGGAAGTAGTTGTGAGAAGAATTCCTCCCTTGTCATGCTTTCTAAAATAAGAGATAAAGAATTTGGAAACTCTGAAAACTCCTAATAAATTGGTTTCAATTTGGCTATGAATATCATCTTCAGAATATGCCTCAAAGCCACCAACCAATCCAAAACCTGCATTGTTAAAAACCACATCAACTTCAAAACGTTTTAAAACTTCGTCGATTGTTTTTTCGACCTGTTTTTTATCTGTAACATCCATTGCATATAAATAGACATTCTCAAGCTCGTTGAGCTCTTTCTCATTTTCTGGTGTACGCATTGTAGCGATAACGTTCCAGCCTTTAGACTGAAATAACTTAGCTGTTGCTTTGCCCAATCCGGAAGACGCTCCGGTAATAAAAATTGTCTTTGACATAATATTAAGTATTTATTTACTATGCAAAGTTGTGAATACCACAGGTAAGAAATGTAGCTAAAATGGTAAATGAATAAGTCTAAATGAATAAAGCTAATTTTTTTATAATAGTTAACCCAATAAATAATATTTGTTCTGATATTGATAAGATAGATATTCATAAATCCTTAAAATACGACGACGCCCTTTGTTTGGAACAAAAAGGTTTTATCGCAATAACCAATAAATTAACATATTTCATTATAATGTTGCGATAGCAATTACGAAACGGTAGCGGATATTTCCCTTTTCCATTCTACCAAACGCTTTATGAACATTTTTAATATCAATTGGTTCTATCTCAGCATATATTATACTCTGAACAGAAATCCATCATTCTTAACTTCCTACAAAATTATGATATTGCCTACTGCATCCATAAAAAAATGCTTGTCAATCAACTTGTGGATTGATGAGAAGATAACATCATCGAGTATAAATTTTTTCCGAAATCACACCAAGATTTGAATATTTTATTCTTAAGTTAGAAATCCTCAACTTCCGATCATGTAACTATTAAACGATCGGAAGTTGAGGATTGGAAAGACTGATATTTTAATATTAATAATTCCTTTTTTCATCAAATTAAATATCATTGCCAAATTTTACATCGATTATTTTACATCAAAAATTCTTGAAATTCTTGTTAAATCTTCTACCAAATAGTTCGATATTTCTTCGGTTATGGGTACAAGACCGGAACAGCCGATTAAAGACTTACTATTCCTCTGCTGATTATTATTAATTTTTTAAATTAAATTGCGACAGAAAAAAAATTAAAAGAATTTGTTTGATGAAATTGGACATTGTAATTGATTTTTAATTTGACCTAATCGAACCAAATCATCGATAAAAGTGTTTGAAGATACGCTCGTCGAGGTCACTAATTTTGAAACCGCTTTTACGAGCGGTTTTTTTATTGGTGGGAAGATGTTAAAATTATCTCAATCTTAACAGATAAAAAATAAGAGTCAAAAAAAAATTATATTTTTGTCCCAGAAAAAAGTTGTTGTTTATGGTAGATTATTTAATTTAGCATTACCATAGCACATAATATTAAAATCAATCAAATGAGAAAAATAATTCTACTATTCGCCTGCATGTTCAGTATATCTGCATTTTCGCAGATTAAAGTGCTGAAAAATGAGACCTTGGTGGAAATCGGTAAAGAAAATTCTGTAGGCCTGTATAAGAAAGAAAACAGATTTACTTTCAATTACCAAGATATTAACACAAGTAATCTTAATACATTCAGATCTTTTTCCTTTTTAGATGTCAATGGCGACGTAACTGATTTGTACAAACTGATCACTGACGGTTTTATCGACGAGCCTTCAGGAAATGTTACCTTAGAACTTCCTAATGATATTATTGAACTTCATTATGAAAAAAACTACGGTCAGCCAACCGTACAATTTATTCAGTATATCAATAAAAACAAGAAATACGTTGGAAAATCTCAGTTTTTGAATAAAAAACAGATTGACAAAATTTTTGGTATTGGTACGAACAAATCTGCTTTGTATAAAAAAGCTGTACAGAGACCGACGCCGGTTGCAAATGTATCGGCTACACAAAATCATGTTGCTGAAACACCTGCAACACCAAAACCTGCAACACCAAAAAAGAAATCAAGAAGATAATCTTAATTTTTTTTTCACAATACTCAACTCATTCAATGCGAATGAGTTTTTTTATTTTTATTTTTGTAAAAAGATTATCATTAAATTATGTCTCTTCAAGTAATCAATCTCACTAAAAAGTTTGCTGAGCAAACTGCACTCAACAATATTAATATTTCAATTGATAAGAACGAAATCATCGGTCTTCTCGGTCCCAACGGAGCAGGAAAATCTACACTGATGAAATCTATTGTAGGCGCTTTGACAATTGATGAAGGTGAAATTATATTTAATGGTAATAACATTTCGGAGAACGAAATTGACAGTAAGAGAAATATTGGTTTCCTACCGGAAAACAATCCGCTTTACCTCGAAATGTATGTAAAAGAATATCTGCAGTTTGTAGCGAATATTCACAAAATTTCCGACGCGAGAGTGGATGAAGTAATCGAGTTGGTAGGAATCACACCTGAAAAATCAAAAAAAATCGGTCAGCTTTCCAAAGGATATAAGCAGAGAGTCGGTTTGGCTCAGGCGATTATTCACCAGCCTGATCTGTTGATTTTGGATGAGCCAACAAATGGTTTAGATCCCAATCAGATTCTTGAAATCAGAAATGTTGTGAAAGAAATTGGCAGAGAAAAGACTGTTTTACTTTCTACACACATTATGCAGGAAGTTGAAGCACTGTGTTCAAGAGTAATTTTAATTCATAAAGGAAATATTCTTCAGGATTGTGCAATTGATGAATTTAAAGGAAAATTCAACAGTTTGGAAGAGGCTTTTGCTCATTATACTCAGGCAGAAACAATTTCTTAAATTGGCTCTAAATTTGATAACTCTTTGGTGAATAATCTTAAATAACACCAATACAATGATTAAGAAAATTATCCTGAGCGCATGCCTAGTGCCTCTTTTATCTTTTACCAAGACGAAAGATAATTCGGAAATCAGCAATCCAACTGAAAAAATTGCCAACAGCAGAGATAAGAAATTTCAGGAAAGAATTCCGAAGACTGTCATTATTAAAACTAAAAAATTTAAAATAAAGATTGACAAGCAACCCAACGGAAACTATCTGTATCAATCCTGGGGAGCCAATACGAAGATATCTGCCAAGCCAGCGATGATTATCTCTGACGGAGATGTGATTCCTGATGGATCTGGTGGAAATTACTATTTTGAATTTAACAACAATGGAACCCTTTATCAGGTTTGGAGAAATTATTTAACAAACTCGACGAAAAAAGCACCTTATACACTGGTGGTCATCGACAGCAATGGTGAAACCATCGTGAGACAGGATGCGCAGGTGGTCAAAAATTAATTTAAAACAAAATCAAATAATAATTCCTAATTTCACGATTAGGAATTTTTTATTTTAATCATTCAGAATGGAATTTATAGTAAAAGCAAATTTAATCGACATCATTGCAAAGGAAATTTTTCCCGCAGAAGTATCAATTATCAATCAAAAAATTGCATCTATCAAAAGAATTGATGAAAAACTGCACACCTACATTCTGCCCGGATTGATAGACGCCCATGTTCATATTGAAAGCAGCATGCTTGTCCCTTCAGAATTTGCCAGAATTGCTGTGAAACACGGTACGGTAGGAACTATTTCTGATCCACATGAGATTGCCAATGTCCTCGGAGTTGCGGGCGTTGATTATATGATTGAAAATGCCCGACAGGTTCCATTTCATTTCTATTTTGGCGCTCCTTCCTGTGTTCCGGCTACAAATTTTGAAACGGCAGGCGCTGTGATTGATGCGGATGATATTAACCAGTTGTTAAGCAGAAAAGAAATCGTTTACTTAGCTGAAATGATGAATTTTCCGGGTGTCATTTATAACGATGAGGAAGTTTTAAAAAAATTAGAATCTGCAAAAAAACACAATAAACCTATTGACGGTCACGCTCCGGGATTGATGGGAGAAGGCATGAAAACGTATTTCGACGCGGGAATCACTACTGACCACGAATGTTTTGGTCATACCGAAGCTCTTGAAAAACTCAAACATGGCATAAAAATCATGATCAGAGAAGGAAGTGCCGCGAAAAATTTTGACACATTAATTCCTTTACTGAAAGAGTTTCCGGAGCAGATTATGTTTTGCTGCGATGACAAACATCCGGATAATCTGATTGAATCTCATATTAACGATCACGTAAAACGTGCTTTAAAAGCTGGTTATGATTTGTATGATGTACTTCGTGCGGCATCGCTCAATGTAATTCAACATTACAATTTACCGATTGGTTTATTACAGGTTGGTGACAATGCTGATTTTATTGAAATTGATGATCTGGATGATTTTAAAATTTTAAAAACCTACATCAAAGGTGAATTGGTCGCAGAAAACGGACAGTCATTCATTCAGTCGGTTGAAGCTCCAGTTGTCAATAATTTTAACTGCAGTTTAAAACAGCCTTCAGATTTTAAAATTAAAAGTGAAGGTGATTTAATTCGTGTAATAGAAGTACTGGACGGACAGTTGATCACGCATGAACTTCATATAAAATCTCTGGTAAAAGACGGTTTTGCAGAATCAAATATTAAAGAAGATATTCTGAAAATTGCTGTAGTTAACCGTTACAATGATGCTCCTGTCGCCACAGCTTTCATTAAAAATGTAGGCTTAAAAAGTGGTGCCATCGCATCCTGTGTGGCTCACGACTGTCACAATATCGTCGCTGTGGGAACGAATGATGATGATATCTGCAAAGCTGTGAACTCCATCATTAAAGCAAAAGGAGGAATTTCTTTAGCGACAGAACATGAAGAACTCGTATTAGAATTACCGATTGCCGGGATTATGACAGACCTTCCCGCTGAAGAAGTCGCTGAATCATATATTAAATTAGACCGGAGAGCCAAAGAATTGGGAAGCAAACTGAGAGCACCTTACATGAGTTTATCATTCATGGCACTTTTGGTTATCCCTGAACTGAAACTGAGCGATAAAGGTCTGTTTAATGGTAAAAGCTTCGAGTTTACAGATGTTTTCGTGAACGATTAATAATGATAATTGATCTGTAAAATTTTCAATTGTTAATTTTCAATTTTACTTAAAAAATCGCTTTCTACAAAACTGCTTTTGGCAGCTTCGTAACCGATATTGTAAATTTGTTCGAGACGGTCTTTTTTTCTTTCGAAATTTCCATAAGCTGAAAGATCTTTCGGGGAAATCAGCCAGTCGCAGTATTCGAATTTTACTTTTTCGACCCGGTATGAAAACAGATCAAAAGAACGTGCAACGATAGATTTAATCGTTTTCAGATCAGTAATTTTAATATCGTGGGGCGGAGACACGAATACGCCAATCAGTTTATCACAGTCATCTCTGATAATATCTGCCGGAAAATTATTGAGCACTCCCCCATCACAGTACATTTCATCTCCCAAAATGTATGGTGTAGTGATTCCGGGAATTGAGCAGGAAGCAATCATGGCGTCAATGACTTTAAAATCTTTATCAAAAACTTTCTCGGTTCCGGAAACCAGTTCGGTTGCGACAATTCTTACTTCTTTATCTAAATCACCGATTTTCATATCCTGAAAAATTGGTTTCAGATAATTGGCAAATATAATGGAGGAAACCAATCCGGGTTGATTGAATGCAAAATGCTTCCAATTGAAAAAATATACTGACTGGAAGAAATCTAAAATCTCTTCCGGTTTTTTCCCGATTGCGTACAGGCAACCGACAATTGATCCGGCGCTGCAGCATGACAGAATATCAACATCGATATTTTTTTCGCTTAAAAATTTCAAAACTCCTGCATGAGCAATACCTTTTGTACCGCCTCCCGATAAAACCAAGCCTGTCTTTTCAAAATTCATTGAATAAATTTAATGAAAACTCTCTGGAATGGAAGGATAAATCAGCGTGAAAAATTATGTAAGCCTATTTAATTTTGAGTTACATTTGAAATCTCGATTTCACAAAACGGTATCCATTATTATAAAAAAGATCTTCCACAAAAGTATCTACATTCAGTTCGTCTGACCATTTTTCAGAATTATCAAAATCTTTCAGAAAAAATTTTAAATTCATTCGGATGTAACTTTTTACATCTGCCATTCTTCTCACGGTCGGCATATTGATAAACGGATTGATTAAGCCGTCGTAATCTGTTCCGATGGTAATCTGCTTTTGAGCCACAGCAATTGAAATTCCATGGTCTTTACAAACCTGAAAATAGTGTTTGATATGATTCAGAAGGTGATCGTAGAAATATTCATCACGTTGAGGAATACTTGTTTCAGTACATTCTTCAAGCTCATTCATAAAAAGACAGTCATCATCATCAATGGCCTTCCCAATCTCTGAATCGTTTATTCCCAAAACATTCCATTCAGATTTTGAAAAATATTCTTTATCGACAATTCTTTCCATTCCGGTAATTCCAATTGGATCGTCATCGTGTTTGTCTACATAGCCTAAAATTCTTCGGTCTAAAGAAATTCCAATCACGCCACCGTTTTTCACAATCCACACAATTTCTTCATCAAAAAGGTTTATCGTAGAAGCGTTGAAAGTCGGACAACCTGGTCTTTTCGGATTATTTTTTGTGTGCAGTGATTTGGTAATTTCTAAATATAAAGCTCCGGACAGTGGTTTTTTAAGCTGAATATGACCTGCCCAATCCTTAAATGAAACTCCGGTGAATCCGGCATGCGTGCAGACCAATGGCTGAACATTGTTAAACTTTCCTGAATCGATTTCATTCATAATATCTTCTCTTGATTTGTAGCTCATGTGCTTTACATCAACGCAGATTTTACGGTCAAAAATCCCCTGAACGACCTTTCTTCCATCATCTTCAAAACCATTTCCTGATGGGAAAAATACCGTAGAATCGGCAACCTGCATTCCAAATGCCTGATTGCATAAACTCGACTGTTGCAGATGGGTGATATTAATCGAAAGCACTTTCACTTTCTCCTCAACTTGACCTAAATTATTCAGAATATCATCTGGGTCATATTTATTTGTCGCATCACAGAAATTCGGACTGTCAACCAGAGAGTGACACCCTTCAATGGTAAAAAATACATTCACTTTATTCTTAGGAAGAGCGCTTTTAAAACTTTCTTCCGTCAAAATATGAAATGAAGAACTCGCCTCAAGATACTCATTCAACGTCCGCTTCATTAAAAAATCTGAAAACGGTTTGTTGTTATTCTGAACAATATCCTGAAGAAGCTTCTCTGAAAGTTTAAACTGTGACGCTTTTTTGAGAAAACTCCGCAACGGAATGACAGTTTCGGCAACATTTCGTTCTACACTGTATAAAACTGCACCGACTATTACCTCATCATTAAATTCGGCAAGCTGAGACTGATGGGTCTGCGTTTCAATAATACTCGGAAGATCAGAGCAGGCTCTTGGAAGTCCTGCTACATCGGATCGGTAAATAAAAGAATCAATGTTGGGATTGTCGCTGAAAAGCTGTTTCAAAACCGGATGGCAGTGAAAGTCAAAATATTTCATGATCAAGTTTTTTGGTGTAGTCTAAGTTAGAACTTTTTCACAAAAAAACCACAGACAAAAATCTGTGGTTCATTTATATTTTTAAGTCAATCTTAGTTATTAATATACTTCTCAAAAATTTTAGAAAAATCTTTCTGCGTATAACGGTCAAAACTGTTGGTATTCCAGGCGAAAATATATTCGTTAATCGCTTTCAGTTCCTGACTTTTTGATACATTTTCCTGCTTTCCTGAGGCAACACTTCCAATCGCTTTCGAAATACTGTCATTGGAAAAATTTAATAATGAATGATTATGATGAACTTCCTGCTGGATCGCCAAAAGTGCCTTGTACAAATCTTTCAACTGATCAATCTGACCTTTCGCAACGCTGATTAACAAAGGTACATTTCCAACATTGAATGAGATCTCAACATCTAAATCTATTGTTCCAGCAGTTTGCAATGCGATATTTGAAAAAGGGAACTGATAATACTCGTATCTTTTCAAAACTCTTTTTCTGTCCAAAGCACTTGCTCCGTCAATGTGAATCAAAGCCCTGTTGGTAAAACAGTATTCGTCTCTTTTAGATTTAATTAAAAAGAAGATCTTTTCATTATCCTCCGATAAAATATAATCGTCAGAATCTACTTTGTCATAATCCTGAGACGGAATAATTTTTCCGATATCTCCCAATCCTAAAGCTTCGGCAGCTAATTTTTTAAACATAATTTTATTTTAATTTGTAGTTTATTTAGTAAATAAAATTAAGAAAATAACTGAAATAAAATATAACGTAAGAAAAATTTAATGACCATTCATAATTTAAACACAAAGCGCACGAAGTTTTTTTCCTAATAAACCCTTTTTAAGGCTCACAAAGGCGTTAACACTTTACCAGAAACACAGAGATTTTTTTATTAATATATATTGATTAATGTTTAAAGATTATTCAGAAAAACAAAACCACAGACGAATCTGTGGTTTTGAATATTTAAAATAAATGATTTCAAATTAAATGTGAATCACTTCACCATAAGCAGCTGCAGCAGCTTCCATAATCGCTTCAGAAACCGTTGGATGCGGGTGAATAGATTTGATGATTTCGTGACCTGTAGTTTCCAGTTTTCTGGCAACAACAGCTTCGGCAACCATGTCAGTTACTCCTTCACCAATCATGTGACAACCTAACCATTCGCCATATTTAGCATCAAAAATTACTTTGATGAAACCGTCAGTATTTCCGTTGGCAGTGGCTTTTCCGCTTGCAGAAAGAGGGAATTTACCCACTTTGATTTCGTATCCTTTCTCTTTAGCCTGCTTTTCAGTAAGACCAACAGAAGCCACTTCAGGGTGACAGTAAGTACATCCAGGAATATTGCCGTAGTCGATTTTCTCAACGTGCATTCCTTTGATTTTTTCAACACAAGTGATACCTTCAGCAGAAGCAACGTGTGCCAAAGCCTGAGTTGGAATAATATCTCCGATTGCATAGTAACCAGGAACGGAAGTTTCGTACCATTCGTTGACCAAAACTCTTCCTTTATCTGTCTGGATGCCCACTTCTTCAAGACCGATGTTCTCGATGTTTGCAGCGATTCCGACAGCTGATAACAGGATGTCAGCTTCAAGAGTGATATTTCCCTTTTCTGTCTTTACAGTAGCTTTCACACCGTTTCCGCTTGTGTCTACGCTTTCAACAGATGCGTTGGTCATAATTTCGATCCCTGTTTTTTTCAAAGATTTCTCTAAGTGTTTTGAGATTTCCTCATCTTCCACAGGAACGATGTTTGGTAAGAATTCAACAACAGTTACTTTCGTCCCCATTGTGTTATAAAAATCAGCAAACTCAACACCGATAGCTCCAGAACCTACAACAATCATAGATTTTGGCTGCTCAGGAAGAGATAATGCCTGTCTGTATCCGATTACTTTTTTACCGTCTTGTGGAAGGTTTGGCAACTCTCTTGAACGTGCTCCTGTAGCCAAAATAATGTTGGTTCCGGTATATTCAGTTACTTTTCCGTCTTTATCGGTAACAGAAACTTTTTTACCTTTCTGTACTTTTGCAGTACCAAGAATTACGTCGATTTTGTTCTTTTTCATTAAGAACTCAATCCCTTTGCTCATTTTAGAGGCAACACCACGGCTTCTCTGGATTACATTAGGAAACTCAAAACTCGCTTCCACTTTGTTTAAACCATAATCTTCAGCGTGATTGATGTAATGAAAAACCTGAGCCGATTTCAATAAAGCTTTTGTAGGAATACATCCCCAGTTAAGGCAGATTCCTCCTAAATTTTCTTTCTCGATAATTGCAGTTTTAAAACCCAACTGTGCTGCTCTGATTGCTGTAACATATCCACCAGGACCACTACCGATGACAATAATATCGTAATTCATTAGCTTAAAATTTTTATGCGAATTTAAGGAAAAATATTGGATTTGTATGTCTAAACAGATGGATATGACCATGCTTTGGAAAAAGTCATATGATTTTTATTATAAAGCAAAAAAGAGAACACTTTCGCATTCTCTTTTTTATATTTTTAATTCGTTTAAATGATTAATCCCGAAGATTATCTCGCCGCTCTCAGCAGTTTCTTCTCATTCTGATATCTCAGGTTTAAAGCTCGCAGCTGTTCATTTTTCATTTTCTTAGTAGCCACCGGATGATTCATAATCATTTTCTTTTCTGTTCGGTACCGTTTATCCAGCTCGCTCGCTTTGCTGTTTGTCAATTGAGTTTTTGACGGATGTGGCGGCGCAGGCGGTCTTGGCGGACGTTTCTGACCATAAGCATTCAACGATAATCCTACTAAAAGAATGGTTGATATCAATAACTTTTTCATGACGTTTAACTTTTATCATTAAAATTGTACAATTTCAATGGGTTATAAGCTGAATCTTACATATTTCATACCACAAAATTTGAAGTAAATTTTTTAAATGAAATTGGGATTGACACAAAATTTTATTTTTTAGAATGTGCCACTCTCCACACAATTCCGCTGACATCATCAGCAACCAAAAGAGATCCGTCAGCGATTTGCAAAACACCTACAGGTCTTCCGTACACGTCACCTTTCTCTTCATTCGCTATAAATCCGGTTAAAAATGGCTGATACGGTCCTGAAGCTTTTCCATTGGCAAAAGGCACAAAAGCTACCTGATAACCCACTAAAGATGAGCGGTTCCACGATCCATGCTGTCCTATAAATGCTCCGTTTTTATATTTTTCAGGAAACTGATTTCCCGTGTAGAAAGTTAGTCCTAAAGATGCAGTGTGGGACCCTAAAGGAACATCCGGAACAATGGTTTTTGCAACCAAATCAGGCTTCTCACCTTTTCTTCTTGGGTCTTCATTTTTTCCGAAGTAAGCATATGGCCAGCCGTAAAACTGATCTTTTTTCACACTGGTCAGATAATCCGGAACAAGCTCGTCACCCAATTCATCTCTTTCATTCACAACCGTCCAAAGCTCTCCGGTTGAAGGATTCCAGCTCATTCCGACAGGATTCCGAAGGCCGGCTCCGTAGATTTTTTCTCCGCTTCCGTCAGGATTGACTTCCAAAATATTGGCTCTTCTCACTTCATATTCCATTCCGTTTTCACCGACGTTACTTCCGGAACCAACGGAAATATAGATTTTAGACTGATCTTTATTGGCAATTAAATTTCTCGTCCAGTGATTGTTGTAACCTCCGGCCGGTAAATCAACGATTTTCTTTCCGGCCTGGGTAATTTTCGTATCGCCTTCTTTATATGGATAAACCCAAAGCCCATCGGTGTTGGCAACATAAAATTTATCTTTAATAATCAGCATTCCATACGGCTGATTCAGATTATCCAGAAAAACAGAAGATGATTCTGCAACTCCGTCTTTGTTGGTATCTCTGTATAAAATAATACGGTTGGCTGATTTTCCTCCGACTTCAGCATCGCTTTTCCCGCTGATATCATTTTTAATTTTTTCGGTTTTTGTTCTTTCAGAATTGGAAAGGACGACAAAAATATCGCCGTTTGCAGCCTGAATCATGTTTCTCGGACTTTTAATATTTTCCGCAAAACGGGTAACTGTAAATCCTTCAGGAGCTGTCGGAGCCTTTCCCGCAGGCCATCCGATGACGTTACTGAATTTATTTTTGGCACCTTTCTCGTCGGGTGCAGGAAGTTTTATAGTATCTGTTTTGGTAACGACTTCGGTTTCTGAAGTATTCTGATTTTTATTTTCTTTACAGCTGAAGAACAGCACTGCGACTGCCGGTAGAAGATATTTTTTCATAAAATAATGATGTGATGTGTTAAATATTTTGCCTCAAAAATTGCAAAAACCGTTCCCTAAAAAGAAAACGGTTGCAAAATGATGGATTAGATTTCTATATAATTTTTTATTTAACGCAAAGTCAGACAAGAATTTTAAATATAGGTCGTTATTAAGTTATACAAAGGCATAAACTTAATCAGAAAATACTATTTTTTATCATTACAGCTACTCTTCAGATTTAATCCAAAACATTATTCAACCTCAATATTTTGCTTTAAAGGAAGATTTTTTGATGAATTTCCGACCATAATTCTATACGCTCCCTTTTCCACAATCCAGTTCATTTTTTCATCTAAAAACTGCAACTCTTTTACCGGAATTTCAATTGAAATTTCTTTGGATTCACCGGATTTCAGATACACTTTCTGAAAACCCTTCAGTTCCAAAACAGGTCTTGAAACAGAAGCCAACAAATCTTTTATATAAAGCTGAACCACCTCACTTCCTGCTTTTGAACCTGTGTTTTTAACTTTGACCTTTGCAATGACCGTCTCGTTTTCTTTAAATTTTAATTTATTTAAATGCAAATCAGAAATTTCGAAAGTCGTATAACTTAAACCAAAACCAAACGGATACAATGGCTCACCGCTCAAATCGTGGTAATCATTTCCGCGACCCGTCGGATGATGATTGTACGTCAAAGGTAACTGACCCTCTTCAACGGGAAAGGTGATGGGTAATTTTCCTGAAGGATTTTCTGTTCCGAAAAGCACTTTTGCCACAGCATTTCCGCCTTCTTCGCCGGGATACCAGACATCCAGAATGGCTCCGACTTTATCCTTCCAGCCTGTAGTTTTTATGGCAGAACCACCCACCAAAACTACGGTTGTCGGTTTATTTAATTTGGAAACTTCATTAATAAATCCTTCCTGATTTCCCGGCAGACTCAGTGAAGAACGATCCTGAAATTCACCTTCATGAATTCCGGCTGTCACAATGATGTAATCTGAATTTTGAGCAAGTTTTAAAGCCTCATCAAAATCTTTTTGATAATCTTTTAAACCATAATTCCAGACCAATTCGATGTTGGCCTCACCTCTGTTTTCATGGAATTCAATGCTAATATCATATTTCTGAGCTTTAATTAAATCAATATCAATGGTTTTGGTTGAATAACTCAGCTTTTCCCAATTGTCGATAACCATTTTTCCATTTAAATACAGTCTGAAACCATCATTCCCACGCAATCCCAACTGGTATTTTCCGGAATCTGGAGCTTCCAGTTTTCCTGTCCAGCGAACGCTGTAACTGTCCGGCTGCAGCTTTTCAGGATTTGGAGAATATAAAGTCCATTTGAAATTGATCTGTTCGTCCTGCTTTTCAAATTCCGGATTTCCTTTTAAATCAGGATTGGAAAAGTAAAAACCTTTCAAACCTTTTTGATTTTCTGAAGATAAAAATTCAGCGGGAACGGTTGCAAAATTCTTTAAATTCCAGTCAATTCCTTTTGAATAGGTGATCTCAACATTTTTATTTTTAACGAAATTTTTAATGCCATCCAAAATACTCACCTTTTTATTTCCGGGTCCGGAATAACCGCCCAGTCTCGCATCCACAGCGTCAGTTCCGACAATTAAAATCTTTTTTACCTTTTCTGAAATCGGAAGCGTCTGATGATTGTTCTGAAGCAAAACAAAAGATTCGACCGCTGTTTTTTCTGCTAAAGGTTTGTGATTGATCTTCTTTAATTCATCAATACTTTTTTGAGAAACATAAGGATTTTCAAAAAGACCGAGTTCAAACTTTGCTCTTAAAACTCTTGCCACTGCATCATCAATTCTTTCCTTTGAAATTCTGCCATCCAAAAACGGCGGCATAAACAGTTTATAATGCTGATATTCTGTCTGGAAAATCACGTCAAGTCCTGCATTGATCGCCTGTGCAGAAGCATCGTCGTAATCTTTTGCCGTAAAGTGCAGAACGTTGGCACCACCCACCGCACTTGCGTCGCTGATGACAAATCCTTTAAAATCCCATTCTTTTTTTAATTTTTCAGTCAGCAACCAGTGATTTGCTGTTGAAGGTCTACCATCCAACAGATTATAGGAAGTCATCACCGAACGGCTTCTTCCCTGTTGAAACGCTTTATGAAACGGAACCAAATGCGTTTCCTCCAAATATCTTTTGCTCCAGTGAATCGGATAGGAATCTCTTCCGCCCTCGCCGACATTGGCTAAAAAATGTTTCGGAGTGGTAATAATTCCCATATTTTCAAATGAACTGACGAAATTAACGCCCATTACAGAAGTCAGAAACGGATCTTCACCGTATGTTTCCTCCGTCCTTCCCCATCGTACATCATTCGCAAGATTCACCACGGGAGTCAGGATCTGACGGATTCCCCGCAGTTTTGATTCTTTTGCAATCGCCGTGGAAACTTCTTTCATCATATCAGGATTGAAGGTCGCCGACAAACCGATTGCCTGTGGAAAAGCAGTAGCTCCTTCCCGCATCAGTCCGTGTAAGGCCTCATCAAAAGGGATAATTGGAATTCCTAGTCGGGATTCTTCAACGAAATATTTTTGAATGGTGTTGATCTTGTTTGCCAGTCTTTCTTCATCTTCGTTTGCATTGTATTTCAGCAACTGTCCGGCAGCTCCACCGCCCTGATTTCCTGCACTCACCTGCAATCCGAAAATTCCATGAGAATACTGACCTTTCGGAACGTTGTCCAAATCACCGGGAATCATGAAGCACTGCCAGAATTTTTCTTCCGGGGTCATGCGTTTCAGTAAATCCTGAACTCTTGTTTCTACCGGTTGTTTTGAATCTTTGTACAGCGGTTTTTGAGCTGAAATAAATGTTGTGCTCAAAAATGAGAATACTATAATTTTAAATCGAAGTTTAAAATGCATTGCTAATTTTATTTTTAATGATTGTTCTTTTGTCTTGAAACAAAAGAAACAAAAATTCAAGACTTGGAACTCTCCGCTAAAATTTTGAAAAACTTCCTAAAATTTCCAAAACTCGGGCGGGAAAAATATTTTTCATTTTTAGATTAATCTGTGCCGCCACTCAAACAGTGGAAATTTCTTAACGGAATTTTTTCAAAATTTCTTAACGCTACGATTTCCTATGTCATTTTAAAGCAGTTAGAATCAACTATTTCGTTATTTGAATTACGGTTGAATATTTCAGTTGAGTTTTTTCTTTAGGTAAAGTAACTTCAATTGAATTACCTGATTTTTTCCATTGAATTTTATTTTTTAAACCTAAAACTTTTAGTGATTTTGGTTTAAAATGATCAGGAATTATAAAGTTTAAAGTTGATGGTGACTGATAGTTTACGTTATCATCCAGATGAAAAACATTCAGCGTTTTACCGTCTTTGCTTTGGGTATAATAAAAATTACCATTGTGGTAGGGTGTCACTGCTCTGGTCGCAAAAACCGCCGATTGATTGTGATCCATCCAACCTGAGATTTCTTTTAATCTTTCATAAACGATGGCATCGTAATCGCCATTCGGTCCGGGAGCGATGTTCATCAGATAATTTCCGCCCCGGGAAATGATTTTCACCAAAGTTTCAATAATTTTTTGAGACGATTTGTAATTGTCATTTGGAACGTAGGAAAAAGAATCACCCATCGTGATGCAGCTTTCCCACGGAATGGAAAGTGCTTTTTCAGGAACTGCCTGTTCGGGCGTTACATAATTTTCCCACTTTCCGGGAACCGTGCGGTCTACGACTATAATTCCGGGTTGATTTTTTCGCGCTATCGTTCCGATTTTGTCCATGTCAATGTCCTGTTCGACCTTGATGGTTCTTTGCCATTCCACATTTTGGTCGATGGTGTGAAACGGACGAACCCAGCCTCCATCGAGCCAGAGAATATCTATTTTACCGTAATTGGAAGTGATTTCGTTGAGTTGGTTGAAAGTGAAATTTTTAAAACTGTTCCATCTTTCAGGATATTTTTTCGGATCATAATTTACATTCCGGTCTTTCGGTGGAAAATACGGCCACCAATAATCATCAGAATGCCAATCTGGTTTTGAAAAATAGGCTCCGATTTTAAAGCCATCTTTTCTGAATGTACTGAAGATTTCCTCCGTCACATCCGCCTTAGGATTTTTGGAAAAAGGTGTATTTGAAGACGTTATTTTATAATCAGATTCTTTAGTATCAAACATCGCAAAACCATCGTGGTGCTTGGTCGTAAAAACGACATATTTCATACCTGCCTTTTTCGCCGCATCTGCCCATTTTTGTGGATTAAACTGAGTGGGATTGAATGTTTTCTGCAGATTTTCGTAATTTTCTACGTATTCATTGTACGATTTTCCATGTTCAGGTTTTCTCTGGGTCCACGATTCGTCTTCCGGACAAAGGCTCCAGCTTTCCACAATTCCCCATTGACTGTAGGTTCCCCAGTGCATGAAGAGCCCAAATTTTAAATCCTGCCAGTTTTCAAGATTCTGAATAACAAGTGGATCTGTAGGTTTTTGGTAACCGTCTGAAACGTTGTGTGTCTGTGATAAAAAGGTGGATGAAAGTAATAAGGATGAGAGAAAGAGCGTTTTCGTTTTTGGCTTGGTGAACATGAAGTTTAGTTTTTGCTAAAATAATATTTAACCGGAAATTTTCTACCACAAAAGAGACAAAAGTTTTTTGACACATAGTCACATTAGTTTTAAGTTTAATGGATTGAGAATATTTAGAGCACATAAGATTGAAAATCTGAGATTTTCTGTGAGAGTGCAAACCAGGCAGAAAATCAGGACAGAGAATATCTAAAAATTAACCACAAAAGAGACAAAAGTTTTTTGACACATAGTCACATTAGTTTAAGTTTGAATGATTGAGCATATTTAGAGCACATAAGATTGAAAATCTGAGATTTTCTGTGAGAGTGCAAACCAGGCAGAAAATCAGGACAGAGAATATCTAAAAATTAACACAAAAGTTTTTTGACACATGAGTCACATTAGTTTAAGTTTAATGGATTGAGAATATTTTAGAGCACATGAGATTGAAAATCGAAGATTTTTTTGTGGGATTGTTTACTTTAGTTTTTTAACTAAAACAGAAATCTGTGAGGGTAGAAACACCCCTGTTTTAATTAAAACAGAAAATTGTGAGAATACAAACACATGTGTTTTGACTAAAGTGGAAATCCATGTGAATACAAACAGCCCTGTTTTAATTCTAGCAGATTTGTGTGAAAGGACAAACAGTCTTGTTTTAATTTAAACAGATTTGTTTTTAAGACAAACACCTCTGTTTTAACTCTCGCACAATTGCAAGAAAGGAAAAACACACCTCTTTTAATTAAAATTAAATTGATTTTAGTTAAAACATTACTGTTTGGACTTGATGTAAATTGATTTTAAGTACAAACATACTGGTTTGGACTCAATGTAAGTTTTATTTACATAAAAACACATTTGTCTGGACTTAATATAAAATTTGTTTGAATACAAATATTCCGACTCCACCCTTGGCTCTTCTAACTTTTCACTTGGCTCTTTTTACTTTTTACTTGGCTCTTTCCTTAGATACTTCTTCATTCTCACTTCAATTTCTGAGCCTTCAGCAAGCATTACTGAAAGTGGTTTCTGATGATTGAGACATTCGAAATCTTTTCCGTAGACCTGTTTGAAATCTATTTCAAGTTGATGGTTTTTCACCATATACCATTCCCATTTCGGGTGGCAGACTTCGTACTTGGAAGTTTTGTGGTCTCTTTTGGTAAAACCCCAGTAGTGCTCTGTGATAAATTCAAATTCAGACTCGTCTTCCATCGTTCGGGAGGTGCTTTCGGCAGTGATTTCCATGGAGTACCAGTCTTTGTCTTTCCATGAATATTTTACAATCAAATCATCTTCGCTGTAATGCATCTGGTTTTTCATTTTCATGGTCTTATAATTTTCTTTGTAAACCGAATTGGCAACGATGCTCAGGGCATATTTCGGCACAATTTCTTTGATGAAAACTACGCCTCTCTTCCACTCATTCCCTACTTTTTTCTTCACATAAAATCTCAGGTTGACCTCTTCAAAGTTTCTGTGAAAAGGAATCGGCAGTCCGAGCAGTTTTGTATTCAGAAACATAAATCCTACGAGACTTACGTAACATTTATCTTTATAAAAATCGAGTTCGGTGCCTTTGGGAAGGTATTTTGTGAGAATTTCGGGATCTATTTCGTAGTTGATGATGGCTAATTTTCGCCATTCGGCCTGGAGGAATTTCATTGCAACTGGATTTGAGATTTGAGATTTGAGATTTGAGATTTGAGATTTGAGATTTGAGATTTATTGTTCAGCGGTGATTTTGATCAATTTATTGCGTTCGATGAGAAATTTAGTCATATAATTTTTCAGAAAAAAATAATTAAACAATTTACCAAAAACTCCAAGGGGAGATTCGAATTCTAAAATATCTGTCATCACTGTGTTGCTGCCGTCCTGCCTGAAAATATGCTGATGTCTAAAGGATTTAAAAGTTCCTTTCAGCATAATATCTGTAAAATGATATGGCTTTTCCATTGCTGTAATTTTTGAAGTGTGGGTTTGTACAACTCCCAAATGTTTTGCCCTCCAGGTTACTGTTTCTCCCAATTCAATCAAGCCTGAAGTTCGGCCAGCGATGGCAACTTCTCCGGTTTGGAAAGTGGATTTTTGGTGGAGATCTATGTCTCTTGCCAGATCGAAAACTTTGCGGATATCGGCTTTGATAAAGGTTTCCAAATGAATTGTGGACATTGATTTTAATTTTTAAATAGATGAAATGATATTGACATTTGTTGATAGGATTTCATCCTATCCTTTATTATGCCGTCCCGTTGGGACTTCTATGTTTGTTTAAAATGTTTGTTTTTTACATAGTTCCGGTAAAACTTTATCTATTCTTTCTGCCAGTTCAGGTAATTTGATGGTCGGTACAGCGGGGAAAAGATGGTGTTCCATATGATAAAACATGCTGAAAGTCAATTTATTTTTCCAGAATCCACGTTGGGTTCTTGCAATATTTGGGTTGTCGTGAGTATCGTGATGCACCGTCCAGACTGCAAAAAATGCCATTAAAAGTTCTCCGAAAAACATAACTGCGATATGATACAACAGGAAATCTATTTGAAAATAGAATGCTACAGAGATAAAAACTGAAATTGAAACCAACTCAAAAATCAAATTTCTTCTGTAGTTTTTATTCGCCAGTTTAAATGTCATCCAATGGATTAAAAACATATGTTTCGGGCCGTATAAAATCGCCTGAAACCATTTCATTGATGCAGATTTCCCTTCATAATCGTCATCGGAAAGACAATATTTGTGATGTCTGATGTGATTAAATTTTACAGCATGAATCGATGCCAGCATTGAGATACTGTTTAAATACATCGACAGCCAGGTCAGGAATTTTCCTGTGCCTAATGAATTGTGAAAGCCGTTGTGAACCTGCCTCAGAGCGGTCAGAAAATAAAATCCGGAAAACGGAAGCGCTGCCCAGTAATATCCTTTGTATGCGAAAAATAAAGAGATTAAAAGCCAAGGCAGACTGATGTTGTTTTCAATCAACATCTCTTTTGTTGAAAGAGAGCGCAGGTCTTTCCACTCTACTTTTTTTGTCAGTTCCAAATGATTCATTTTTTTGAGTTTTAAAGGTTAATCTTAAATGAACATACAAAACAGTCATTCTGAAATTATTTCTGAAATGGCTGGAAGACGGATCGGTTTCAAATCTTAGATCTTTTCAAATATTCTATAATCCTGGTTGAATACAGCAATTTGATTTTATAATTTAAGTTTTCTGATTTTTTACTGCTGTGTGCAGATAAAATAAATAGAATATTAAAAAATAATAATAAATAAATCCGGTGTAAATGCTTAGCTGGAGCCAAATACCTTCTAATAAATACGAAAATTTAAACTTTGATTTTTCGTACAGAATATACATCCAAAAAGAAAAGGAAAACAGCAGATAAAAATAGAAAAACAGTCCATTTTTGCGATTCATCATCAATCGTACTATCATGCTTGCCAACTGTAACATGGATATGTATAGAAATGCTCTAATAAAAATAAGGAATTCTTTAGTGACAAAACCTTGCACAGTAAAACCTAAAAGTAAAATTATAAATCCAAAAATCTGAATTTTATAATCAATTTTTAGAATAGTTTTCATGGATATTTGTTTAAAAGTCAGACTAAAGACTAAAGCTTTAATGATGTATGTTTTGAATTATCCCGGCAATACAACAGATAAAAAAAGGCCATGACAGGACTGGTTAACAAGCCATAAAACGGGATAATAAAAAGCGCATCAATGGTTACATAACATTTCTCAAGCAGAAATACGAGCCAAATTGGTAAAATCATTAATCCATAAATTTTGATAAAAAGGTCTTTCCAGAATCCCAGAATAATCTTAACAAAATAGCTAGCCAGCTGGAATCCTCCGACCACGAAATAAAATTTGAACCAAACCTGATCAAATCCATTATGCAACAGTGAATTGATCAAAGCAAAGATGATATATCCGCAGAACACGGTGATTTGTACGTAGTAATCAATTTTTAGAAAAGTTTTCATGGCACTTAACATTAAAAGTTGATTCTCTTCGTTTTTCCTCCGAAGTAAAAAATGAGGAACAGATGAACGATTAGATTTTTCATTATATCAAATTTTAAAATTACAGTTGAGAAATTTCTTCAGTTTGCACTTTGTCTTTATTCATCGCGTGTTTGCGGCCTTTCAAGAAAAGTAACAAGTTTAGAAGCATCATCACTCCTAAATAAATGGAGAATCCGCCTATTTTTTTGCTTAATGCGACGACCAGTCGTTCAACAGTTTCAATCTGGAAAAACTCAATGATACAAAGGGCAAAACCAAGATTGAGAAGGTAAAAACCAATTTTAAAAAGTGAGTTGGTTGCCATTGCAATATCCTGTTTCTGATGAAAAATATCAATCATAAAAGTTTTGGAATTTTTAAACAGAAACTGAGAAACGAGCACAGTTAAAGTAATGACAATTGGCAGGTAAATCATGTACGCTGAAAAATTGTACGTTTGGGTAAGGATGGTTGCTGTCATGATAATTTATTTTATTGTTAATTTTTTTCTCAGAATATAAAGCGTAAACAAATTGATAAAATGTAATGCGCAGAGGATTAATACTATGATTCCGATGCGGTTGGAAACAGTGTACACCAATTCTTCGATGCTTGAAACTGTACCCCAGAAACTCAAACTGATGGAAATGTAACCGAGATTGACGAGGTAGTAACTTCCGAGCAGAATTCTGTTGACGGTGAGGCAGAAATCTTTGTCTTTAATCAAATATTCCAGATACAGTTTCCCTGAATTGAAGCATCTTCTGCCCACGTCAACCGTGATGTACGAGGTGATGGCGAGGAAAATAATGTATGAAATAATGTTAAACATTTTATAGTTATTATAGTTTCAATAATTTTTGAAAGATAGGTTTAAATAAAAAAGATTAGTGATTAATCTTTGTTTCGTCTGATAACTTTTTAATGTTGATAAATCCGTAAATCAGATAATACAAATTGAAAAGTACACCACCGATTCCCAAAAAATTAAATATAATTTCTTCGCCAAAATCAAATTTGTAGAGCACAAAAGTCATGACGAAAAATATTACAATGCCGTAGAAATAATATTTGTTGAATGGGCTTTCAATTGTGGAAAGTCTGATAAAAAAACCTAATAAATTACCAGCTCCAACAAAGAATAATGCGATGAAAAATGCCAGAAGAAATCATTTTGGAAATATTGATAAATAACACACAGAGTACTTCCAGTACTTAATAAAATTTGAAAGACCAATTCTGTAACTAAAATTTTGAGTTTCATGATTTAAGTTTTTAGCAATTAATAAATTTTATTTACTATACTTTCAGTTATTTTTGAAAGTTAATTTGAAATAAAAAAGGATTTTTGAAGCCCTTTCTATTTCAATAAGTTGGTTATTTTTCCTACCAGCCAGTGATCATCGCTTTTGATTGCAAGATCCATAATATTATTGATTTTGCTGGTCACGCTGCTGAAATCATCCATCAATCTGATAAATTCTTTTGCTTCTGCAGAATCGTTGTCTTCAATATTTTTTAATTCCTCCAGAAAGGCAACTACCGGTTCAATTTCTCTCTTTCTACGTTCTTTCGTGATTTGTTTAAACAAAAACCAGACATCTTTTTCTGCAGTAAAATATTCTTTCCTGTCACCTTTGATAAATTCTTTTTTCACGATTCCCCAATCCATTAGTGCCCGAAGGTTCATGTTGGCGTTCCCTCTTGAAATTTGTAGCAATTCCATAACCTCATCGGTGGAAAGTGGTTTTCCGTTGGCCAAAAGCAGAGCGTGAACCTGCGCCATTGTCCGGTTGATTCCCCAACTCGTTGCGAATGTTCCCCAGGTTTGGACGTATTTTTCTTTGGCTTCTGAAAGTTGCATTTTCGTTTTATTAAATTTCTATTACAAATATAATAATAGTTTTTGAATTTTCAATAATTTTTGAAAGTTTATTTGAAATAATTCTTTCCTTTATAAAATCAATTTTTCTAATACTAAAATTTAACGCAAGGTCAGACAAAAAATTTAAAATGTTTACCGATCTGTAAGTTATACCAAGGCATAAACTTTACGAAGAAATACAAAGTTTCTACACTGACCACACATTTTGATACTGAAAATTTTTTTATGAATCTCCGTTATTCATTATAACGCTAAATCAACAGTTTTTCATCTCTCAAGAAACTCATTGCACTGAAAGTGAAGCAGTTTAGATTCCTAGGGAATGACAAATAAAGTGTTCTTACTAATTACAGAAATTCACTTTTTAATTAAGATTTTTGAACATTAGTCATCTTCTAAAGTTTGGCTAAAGCCTATCAGGGATTCTAATAATTAAGGCGGGCTAAAAGCCCGCCCCTATTGATATTTATTAAACGTTTAAATCGAAACAACCTACTTTTTAAAAACACAAAAACTTTACTGATGTTTAGATCTAACAACACTTAAAAACACGCACTTATGCAAATGTTTTTGAGAATACTCGATTAAGCACTACTTTTTAATGGTTTTATATTGTTGTACCAGCCCTATAAATTCAGAACGGTAGCCTTCTTCATCACTGCTTTTACCTTCCTTAGCTAAGTTTTCAACAGCATTAAGGCTTTTATTTTTAATCAGTTTTGAATCTCTTAAAACCAACCCGAACCAAGCGACAGATGTTGCAAATTTAAAATCAGGACTTGCAGAAGAAATTCGCAAACCTGAATTTCTCACAATCTGACTAATCTCTGTACTCTTCTCTCCATCCGGTTTTTTATACCTGAATTTCACGGTTGCCAATTCATCTCCAAAACCTTTTGAAGCAGCATTTGAAGAATATTTTAATTTACCTTCTTTAGGCAAAAACTCAGAATTTACATTGGCTGGAATAATTTCGTACAAAGCCGTTACTGTGTGCCCACTTCCCAATTCTCCCGCATCAATTTTATCATTCTCGAAATCTTCATTTCTTAGTTTTCTGTTTTCGTACCCAATCAAACGGTAAGATTTGACATATTTAGGATTAAATTCAATCTGAACTTTTACATCTTTGGCAATTGTGTAAATACTTCCTGCAAACTCTTTTCCGAGAAATTTGCCGGCTTCCTGAAGATTGTCGATGTAAGCGTAATTTCCATTTCCCTTGTCTGCTAAAGTTTCCATTTTATCATCCTTGTAATTGCCCATTCCGTAGCCTAAACAAGTAAGGTAAATTCCTGATTTTCTTTTTTCTTCAATTAATGTTTCAAGATTTGCCACGGAAGATGTTCCGACATTGAAATCCCCGTCTGTAGCCAAAACCACTCTGTTGTTTCCTTTTTTTATGAAGTTTTCTTTTGCCAATTTGTAAGCTAACTCAATTCCCTCTCCTCCTGCAGTGCTTCCACCAGCCTGAAGCATTTCAAAAGCTTCAAGAATTTTATTTTTGTCTGTGGCGGATGTTGAAGGTAAAATTACTCCCGCACTTCCGGCATACGCTACAATTCCAACTTTATCCTGAGGTCTTAACTGATTGAGAAGTATCTTTAGAGACTGTTTCAGCAGAGGTAATTTATCTTCTGCCTGCATTGAGCCAGAAGTATCAATGAGAAAAACGATATTAGAAGGTGGTAAAATATCTAAAGGAATATTTTTTCCCTGAAGTCCGATTTTCAACAATTTATGTTGAGGATTCCAGGGCGAATCGCTGTACTCCGTGTTGATTGAAAAAGGATCATTATTTTGAGGCTGCGGATAATTATATTTAAAATAATTCACCATTTCCTCAATTCTGACCGCATTTTTATCTACAGTCTCACCATTGTTGATCATTCTGCGGATATTGGAATACGCAGCCTTATCAACATCAATTGAAAACGTAGAAACCGGTTGACTTTTGGTGAGTTCAAAAGGATTTTCAATTAGAGAAGCATACTCTTCATCATTCTGATTTGTTTCTATATTTTTTCCATTATCATCCAGAGACTCTTCGAATTTCATCTCTTTATCCATTGCAGGTGTTTCCATGATTACATCCATCGAGGCTGCATTCACTGTCTCTTCCTTTTTTTTTTCCGCAACTTTCCAGTAAAACTATTGTCAGAATTGCTATACTTAGTTTTTTCATATTTTTTATCTTTGTGAATTGATTCAAGAGATTGATAATGTGTTGAGATGTAATATTTCTAAAAATAGAGAAAAAAAAGAAATCTCCGAAGAAATTTCTTTAGATTAAGTTGAAGAGATTATTTATCCTATCTAATATAAATTGTATTTGCTTTTTTTACATTTTCCGGAGTCCTTGTCAGAATTTTCAAATAAATTAAATCTCCATTTAGATCAACTTTATCTAAACTAATCACAGTGATTGCATCAGATTGGATTCATCGAAATACATCGATTCTGCATTTTCATTAACTATTTCTCCGTCGATAGAAAAAATCATTCTGTCAGTTTTCGGAATTTTATATTTTTTGAGCAGATTAGGCAGAGAAATCGCAGCGTTCGACGTCTTTGACTTCGTTGTTATAACCAGTCTATCTTCTCTTTGTACTCCATCAACGGTGTTGCCTTTCTCAACAGAAATCGATTCTAAGCTGTCAGATTTAAGTGATTTAATCAACTCATAAGTCGTTTCTTTCCCATTTAAAATCAAAATCGGTTTTTCTTGCTGAGCGTGATAGATAATTCTCGGTTTTCTTTCATCCATCGTGTAAGGTCGAAAGCTGCTTATGTTCAAACCTTCAGATACGATAATTTTTTTTTCGTTTTCCTTTTGCTGAGCATTGACTGAAAAACTGAAAATAATTAATACTATACTTAAGCCTTTACACATCTGTCTAATTATTTTTCAAAGTTGAACGATATGTTTCCACCAATCTCACAAACTCTGCTCTATACCCTTCTTCATCGTTTCCTCTGCCCTTTTTTCCCAGCTTTTCAACCTCCTTCAAATCTTTATTTTTAATTAAATCTGAATTTCTCAAAACCAAACCAAACCAAGCTACAGCAGAAGCAAATTTGAAATCATCACTCGCAGAAGATAGATTTTCATTTGAATTTTGCACTATCTGTACAATTTCCGAACTTGTATCGCCATCAGGTTTTTTGTATCTGAATTTTACGGTTGCCAGTTCATCACTGAAATTTCCATCATTTGTGTTTTTAGTATATTTTAAGTCAGATTCTTTCGGTAAAAATTCAGATTTCACATCAGCCGGTATAACTTCGTACAAAGCCGTTACAGTGTGTCCGCTTCCCAGTTCTCCCGCATCGATTTTATCATTTGAAAAATCTTCATTCTTCAGTTTTCGGTTTTCATAACCAATCAGACGGTAGGATTTTACGTATTTCGGATTAAACTCGATCTGAATTTTCACATCTTTAGCAATTGCGTACATATTTCCGGCAAATTCTTTCCCCAGAAACTTATTGGCTTCCTGCAGATTATCGATGTAAGCGTAGTTTCCGTTGCCTTTATTAGCTAAAGTTTCCATGCGGTTGTCTTTAAAATTTCCCATTCCGAAACCTAAACAGGTCAAAAACACGCCGGATTTTCTTTTTTCCTCAATCAAAGTCTGAAGGTCGCCTGTGGAAGAAGTTCCCACGTTGAAATCTCCGTCTGTTGCGATGATCACACGGTTGTTTCCGCCTTTGATAAAATTTTCCTGAGCGAGTTTGTACGCCAGTTCAATTCCAGCACCGCCCGCTGTACTTCCTCCTGCTTCGAGCTGATCCAAAGCTTCAGTGATTTTATTTTTTTCTTTGGCTGAAGTCGGTGGCAAAACCATTCCTGCACTTCCGGCGTAGACTACAATTCCTACTTTGTCGGTCGGTCTTAACTGATCCAAAAGCACTTTGAAAGACGATTTCAATAAAGGTAACTTATTGGCTTCATTCATTGAACCGGAAACATCAATCAGAAAAACAAAGTTTGAACTCGGCAATTTTTCCATCGGTAAATCTTTACCTTGAAGTCCTATTTTCAATAATTTATGATGAGAATTCCAAGGTGAATCGTTGTATTCAGTGTGGATCGAAAATGGCTGATTGTTTTTTGGCTGCGGATAATTATATTTAAAATAATTAATCATTTCCTCGATTCGAACAGCATTTCTGTTCACAACTTCACCATTGTTGATCATTCTGCGGATATTGGAATACGCAGCCTTATCAACATCAATTGAAAACGTAGAAACAGACTGATTTTTCGTCAGCTCAAACGGATTTTCTACAAAAGCATCGTACTCTTCTGAATTCTGCTGCTGAATCTGTCTCGCCCGATTGATGCTGTCCTGAACTTTCTGCAGTTTTTTAAATGCCTTTCTCTCTTTTCTTGAAAGTTTTTTGGTGGTCACTACGACTACTCCATGGGCAGCACGGCTTCCATATAAAGCCGTTGCAGAAGCATCTTTCAAAACCTGAATGCTTTCAATACTTTTTGGATCGATTTTACTTAAAATATTTCCAGTTTGAGGGACACCATTAACTACATATAAGGGTTGCTCCTTCCCCGTCAAACTAACAGATCCTCTGATCGTAATATTTCCAGATCTTAAAGTTCCATCTGATCCTGTAATTTTCAAACCGGATAATTTTCCAGCTATAGCTGCGGGTAAACTATTATTTGAATTAAATTCATTCCTAATATTGTAATTTGGTGCAGAAGTCTGATATGGAACTTCATTGTTACCCAATGCGAGTGCAGGCGAAGAATTAATAGGTCCTCTTAACCTATTTGATCGCTTATCGCTTACAATTTCTTTAGACACAATTGATGTAGCATTTGACGTGTAAGATTGTTTTTGAACAGTGCGATAGCCTGTCATTACAACCTCTTCAATTTTCGTTTCTTTATCATCTTTATCTAAAACTCCGTCATGATCTGTTTCCATATAAACCCTATTTCCTTTTACAATATCTGAACTCTTTGATGCTACTCCATTATGATACACCGGAGAAATTGCAGACTCAGGAATGATAGATTCATACGCTATAACTTCAGGATTTTGAATTGCTTTTGGGGACTGAATTTGCCTCTGAATATTAGACTTCACCAAACTGTCAGTTGCCTGAATATTCGTTTTGAGTTTTTCCGAAACCTTATTTTCTACAATCTGAGGTTTTGAAATATCTACAACTTCTTTTCTATCAATAAAATACAAAGCTCCCAAACCAATAATCAAACTCGCCGCGATTCCGTAAGGAAACCAAACAGGAACAGTCCGTTTTTTATCCTCTTTTTTATCTAACTTTTCTTCAACTTTCGCCCACACTTTATCAAACCCCGGAAAAGTTGCCGGTTCTTCTGAAGATTGAAAAGCTTCGTTGAATTTTTTATCTATATCGTGATTGTTTTCCATTGTAAAAAGTTTTAAATATTGTGATTAACCAGAAGTTCCTGCAGTTTTTTTCTCGCAAAGTTCAGTTGAGATTTTGAAGTACCTTCGCTGATGGAAAGCATGCTAGCGATTTCTTTGTGAGGATAACCTTCGATCGCAAAAAGATTGAAAATGGCTCTGCAACCTTCAGGAAGAAAATTCAACAGCTTCAGAATATCCTTTTCAAACGAGATACTGTCTGTAGGTGCTTCCTTTGACTCTACAAACTCTACATCTAAAGAAATTTCCAGCGCTTTCATACTTCTTAATTTCTGTAAACACTCATTCACGGCAATTTTTCTAGCCCAGGCTTCGAAAATTTCATGATTTTGCAGTTGATTCAGTTTTGTGAAGATTTTGTAGAACGTGTCGGCCAATACTTCTTCGATATCTTCATCGTTTTTCAGATAACGTTTGCAGACCGAGTACAGCTTTCCAGCCATTTTTTCGTAAACCTTCCGCTGGGCGTTGCGGTCGTTCCGCTGGCATTCTATCAGTAATTCTTTTTCCATAGTTAGGCTTTATACTCTTATAGATGCAGAAAATTTCAGAAAGGTTGGAAACATTGTAAACTTTTTTCTAAAAATAAGGAATTATTGCTCACTGTGAGTTTATTCAAACTATATTGAAGATCATCTGTAAATTTTAAAATATCAGAATTCTCATTTTAGATTTAACCCTTTTTAACATTCAAGCATGTAACAAATACTTAACATCAGCGACTATTCTGATATAATTTTTACACATATGAAACTGTTTTGACAGTCTTTAAAACTTTTTAATGGCAGTTTTCATATCAAAGTAAAATAATTAATCGTTTCTTATGAAAAATAAAAGATTTGCATCATTGCTTGTTATTTTATGTACAGGAAGTATGATGTTTGCTCAGGATGACCTGATCAACAAGTTGAAGAACAATCAGTCTCAAAATGCTAATTTCCAGTTTACTACTTTAAAAGATGTAGGGGCAACTTCGGTAAAAAACCAGGGTTCATCAGGAACTTGCTGGAGTTATTCCGGAAACTCTTTTTTGGAATCTGAAATGCAGAGAATGGGTAAAAAGCCTGTTGATCTGGCAGAAATTTTTACGGCAAGAAATTCTTATCACGACAAAGCAAAATTATATGTCTTGAACGGCGGAGCCATCAGTTGGGGCGATGGCGGAGAACTGCATGACGTAGTAAATATGTACAAAAAATACGGTGCTGTTCCGCAGGATGTCTATACAGGTTTGAAATCCGGACAGACTTTAAATAATTTTAAAGAAATGCAGGGAAAACTGAAGCCGGTCTTAGAAGGCTTGGTTGAAGCTTCATCAAAAGGAAAACTTCAGGATAACTGGATGGCTTCTGTAGATGCAATTCTTGATGAATATCTTGGAAAAGTTCCTACAAACTTTACATATGAAGGAAAAAATTACACACCAAAAACTTTTGCAAAAGAAGTTGTAGGGATTAATCCTGAAGATTATGTAGAACTGTCTTCTTACAAAGACTATCCTTACTATCAGAAATTCGTAGTCCCGATCCCTGATAACTGGAGCCACG
The DNA here is from genome assembly GCF_025971945.1 of Chryseobacterium kimseyorum. Lineage (GTDB taxonomy): Bacteria > Bacteroidota > Bacteroidia > Flavobacteriales > Weeksellaceae > Chryseobacterium > Chryseobacterium kimseyorum. The sequence continues at coordinate 30,497 of NZ_JAPDHW010000009.1, read as the reverse complement.
ATTCTGACTGGAATATTCCAATGAATCAAATGACGGCTATCATTGACAATGCTGTAGCAAAAGGATATTCTGTAGGCTGGGCAACCGATGTTTCTGAACCTTATTTTTCTTACAAAAACGGTGTTGCTTATGTTCCGGATGTAGATCTGGATCAGATTACTCCGGAAGTGAAAAAAGATTTATTCACTCAGCCAAAAAAAGACAAAACCATCACTGAAGATCTTCGTCAAAAGGCATTAAATAATCTTTCTACAACCGATGATCACGGAATGCATATTGTAGGTTTGGCAAAAGATCAAACCGGAAAAGAATATTATATGGTGAAAAATTCCTGGGGTGTAACCAATGATTTTGATGGTTATTTATATGTGACTAAACCTTATGTTGAATATAAGTCTACCGCTATTTTGGTTCATAAAAATGCAATTCCAAAGAACATCAGAAAGCAACTGAAACCAAGCAAAAGTATTGGTTTATAGGGAATCATTATTGTCATTATTTTGACAATTTTAGATATTTTTAAACTTGTTAATAGGCCGCTTTGAGATTTTTTCTTGAGGCGGTTTTTTTGCTCTTATAATAATCTGAATATGATATTCACTTACTAATATTATTCAATTTTATCTCAACACTCTCATGATATTTGCCATTGAGATAAATTACAAAACCATCTTTAATTACTGCCATTGAACCCGCTTGCGGAATTGAATCTTTATATTTAAAATAAACCGTATCACTTTTTATATAATAACTTCCCGAATAAATATTTTCATCTCTTAAAACTCCTCTTGATATAAAATCAAAAGTAAAATCATCATACATTTTAAGATATATCCAACCTAAAGGAGCTTCACGATCAGCTAACAAAACATCTTTTTTTTCTTCTTTACAGCTAATAGTAAGTAAAAGAATCAGAATAATTAAATTAAATTTCATGGTTCTCTCTTGATAAATAATGACATAATTAAAAGATAAAATCTAAATTACAATTTCTATTTAATTAAAAGTTACAACTCATAAAAAAACCGCTCCCAAAAAGAAAGCGGTTTCAAATATATCTAGAATCTCAATTAAAATATCGCTGGATATTTCTCAGGATTTGTTTCATTAAATAAGGCGTAAATTCTCTCTACCATATCATCTGAAGATGGCTTAGAGAAATAATCACCATCACTTGCATATGCCGGTCTGTGATCGTTTGCAGCAATTGTCAAAGGATCAGAATCTAAATATCTGAAAGCTTTTTGCTTCTCTAAAATCTGCTGCAGGATAAACGCTGAAGTTCCTCCTTCCACATCTTCGTCGATCACAACCAATCTGTTGGTTTTCTTCACTGATTCAGCAATTTCATGTGTTAAATCGAAAGGAATTAATGACTGAACATCGACAACTTCTGCAGAGATGCCAAGTTTTTCAAGTTCTTCCGCTGCTTCCATCACAATTCTCCATGTAGAACCGTAAGTCACCAAAGTAACATCCTTACCTTCTTTAGTCACTTCAATTTTCCCGACAGGAACCGTGAATTCACCTAAGTTATCAGGTTGTTTTTCTTTTAATCGGTAACCGTTCAGACATTCAACAATCACAGCCGGATCGTCGCTTTGAAGCATGGTGTTGTAGAATCCTGCAGCTTTCGTCAGGTTTCTTGGTACCAATACCAAAATTCCCTTAGAAAGATTAAGAATTCCTGCCATTGGTGAACCTGAATGCCAAACTCCTTCCAGTCTGTGACCTCTCGTTCTAATGATTACAGGAGCTTTCTGACCGCCTTTTGTTCTGTACTGAACCGTCGCCAAATCATCACTCATTCCCTGCAAACAATACAGGATATAATCTAAATACTGGATTTCAGCGATTGGTCTTAAACCTCTCATTGCCATCCCGATTCCCTGACCAAGAATGGTCGCTTCACGAATTCCGGTATCAGCCACACGAATGTCACCGTATTTTTCCTGCATTCCTTCAAGACCCTGGTTCACGTCACCGATATTTCCGGCATCTTCACCAAAGACCAAAGTCTGAGGATATTTTTCAAATATTTTATCGAAATTATTTCTTACCACTACTCTTCCATCTACATCCTGAGACGCTTCTGTGAATACCGGTTTTACTTCTTTCACATTTTCAGCTTTCCACTGAGACTGTGAATATAAATGAGAGGAATAATTATCTTTTTCAACTTCAAAAACTTCGTTGTACTTGTTCATCAACTGAGTTCTTTCTGCAGAAGTTGTTCCTCTCGTTGCCAATAAAGATTTTCTGATCAAATGGAAAACATCTTTTTTAGCTTTAGAAACCAGTTTATTATATTGATTGATGTATTCCTCAATTTCAGCGTGCTTTCCTTTTAAATTTTCCACTAAAGGTAAAACTGAAAAAGCTAATTCTGTAATCGTTTTCTGATAGTTTTCCCAGGCAGCTTTCTGTCCGGCTTTTACTTTTTTCTTCGCTTCCTCGTCTATTGCATCCAGTTCTTCAACACTTGCTATGATTTCCTCTGTTCCTTCAATTTCGATTGAATAGTTTAAAATCCATTCTCTGAATTTTACCAATCCGTCAAAATCAGCTTCCCATGATAAACGGTCTTCATTTTTATATCTTTCGTGTGATCCTGAAGTCGAGTGCCCCTGAGGCTGAGTAACCTCAATCACATGAACCACCACAGGTACAGATTCAGTTCTTGCAAAATGTTCTGCTTTCGCATAAGCATCCAACAAAGCAGGATAATCCCAAGCTTTTACCTGAATGATTTCGCAACCTTGGTTTTCACCTTCTTTTCTTTGGAAACCGCTCAACATTTCAGCAATATCGGCTTTTGCTCTCTGTTTCATTGTTGGTACAGAAATTCCATAACCGTCATCCCAAATTGAAACAATCATCGGTACTTGAAGCGCACACGCAGCATTTAAAGTTTCCCAGAAATGACCTTCTGCTGTAGAAGCATCACCAATGGTTCCGAAGGCGATTTCGTTTCCTTTGTCGGAGAATTTTTCAGAACCGTCAAACTGTACAGTTTTGTATACTTTGGAAGCTTGTGCTAAACCTAATAATCTCGGCATCTGCCCAGCAGTAGGAGAAATATCAGAAGAAATATTTTTCTGAGCCATCAAATCTTTCCAGCTTCCGTCTTCGTTCAAACTTCTCGTGGCAAAGTGACCGTTCATCTGTCTTCCGGCAGATGCGGGCTCTCTATCAACGCTGGTATCTGCGTACAATTGGGCAAAGAAACTTTCAACAGTCAAAGCATCTGCAGCCAGGGCAAACGTCTGATCTCTGTAATATCCTGAGCGGAAATCTCCATTTCTGAAAACTTTTGCCATTGCCAATTGAGGCAACTCTTTTCCGTCTCCAAAAATTCCAAATTTGGCCTTTCCGGTAAGTACTTCTCTTCTGCCCAGATAAGACATTTCACGAGAGATTCTTCCTAATTTATAGTCTTCAAGTATTTGATTTTTAAAGTCTTGAAAAGAAATCTGTTGAGTTTCAATATAGGTTGTCTGCATAGCCAAATATTAAATATTTTTTAATTCTGAAGTATTTTGCTAATATACACTTTTTATATTAATTTTAATTTTCAAGAATGTTTTTTATAAATTTGATAATGAAAAAATGGGTAACTCATTTGGATAAATCACTGTAATATGGAAAAGAAATCTACTCATATCCTTAATGCGTCGAGTAATCTTTTAGGATTTTCAATGCTTATAATCACTTCATTAAAAATCACTAAAACGAGCCATCACACATTCTTAGACGAGTTTGCGGGGATTTCATCTGTACTTTTTGCCTGCAGCTGTTTTTTCTCATTTATGGCGATAAGATCTAAGAAAGAAAGTCTGGGAAACAGATATGAGAGTATTGCGGATTATTTATTTTTAATCGCTTTATTTTGTATTGTTTTGTCTGTGGTAATTATAACAACGTCGATAATTGATTAAAATTCAGGTTTTTTTATTTCTTTAAATTAATATTGAAATTTGATTCCTATTTACTAAAATTTTCTTTCAATTACATAATCTAACATCATATGTAAAGATTTTCTGACCTCAGAGTCTGGAAATTCATCCAGAATATCTTTTGCTTTCTGCTGAAAATCTTTCATCACGGTAATTGCATAATCCAATCCGCCTGAACTTTTCACAAAAGCTATCAATTCTTTCACCCGTTTTTGATCGTTATTGTAACGTTTTATGGTGTTGAAATAATATTTTCTGTCGGTTTCGCTGGCAATTTTTAAAGTATGAATTAAAGGCAGCGTCATTTTCTGTTCTTTAATATCAATTCCGACCGGTTTTCCAATCACGTTAGAACTTAAGTAATCGAATAAATCATCCTTGATCTGAAAAGCCATCCCGGTATATGTTCCGAACTGCATCATTTTCTTCGCTAAATTTTCATCAGCATCGTTTGATAAGGCTCCAATTTCACAGCATGCAGCAATTAAAGTAGCCGTTTTCTGACGGATAATTTCGTAATAAACATCTTCGGTAATATCGAGTTTCCTTGCTTTTTCCAATTGAAGAAGTTCGCCCTCAGACATTTCTCTGATGGTTCTGGAAATCACAGAAAGTAAATCGTAATCTTTATGATCCGTAGAAAGCAAAACCGCTTTTGAAAGTAGGAAATCACCTACTAAGACAGCAATTTTATTCTTCCATAAAGCATTGATCGAAAAGAAATTACGCCTCTTAAAACTCTCATCCACGACATCATCATGTACCAGAGTCGCGGTATGAATCAACTCGATCATCGAAGCACCACGGTAGGTTTTCTCGTTAACATCCCCTATCAGTTTTGCACATAAAAATACAAACATCGGACGCATCTGCTTGCCTTTTGTGGTAACAATAAAACGGGTAACTTTATCAAGTAAAGCGACTTTGCTCTGCATAGATTCATAAAACTTCTGTTCGAAAAGTTTCATTTCCTCATTGATCGGTCGTTTGATTTCTTCTACAATATTGGCCACTATCTGAGAATGATGGGTGAGTATTTATTAATTCTCACAAAGATAATTTTTTTTAGTCAATTGTAACAGCAATTAGAATTTGAGTTTGTCTTTCGGGATAAAATAGAAAAACGGCTTAGTTTTTTTAATGGGTGAATAGAATTTTTCTCCGGAAATGTAAATTCCCTTGTCGTCAACCGCAATTCCTTCAATCTGACCAGTCGTCAACGCACTTCCCAAATATAAATGTTTCGGATTCTCCTTGAAAAATATTCCCGGTTCAGTTTCATTAAAGATAGTAAGAAAAACTTCAGTTTTCTTGGTATATCCCACGACGTAAAGTTTTTTATCAAAATAACAGGCATCGCTGATCATAAAACCTGTCTTGTAAGATTCTACCTTCTGAGCGGCCTGATTTTCATAATTTTCAGGATCAATTGTGTAATGGGTCGTAGCTTTTGAAGCCCATTCTTTGGTAAAAATATGGATTTTTCCATTTAAATAAATCATCGATTCCAAATCGTAATCTGTGGAGATATTTTTTGAGGTGAAATCATTCTGTTCTGGATAATAAAATGAAATTATCTTCATTAAATCATTCTGCAGCTGATTATTCTGAAATTGAATTTTATAGATCTTTAAATCTTTTCTGGTGCCGGCATTGTTGCCAAAATCTCCAATGTAGAAATTGTTCCCGTCATTGGTTAAAGCTTCCCAGTCTTTGTTTTCAGCATTTGTTTTTAAAACTTTAAGAATTTTTCCCGAGTTTTTATCAATTTCATATAATTCAGCGGGGTTCCCACTGTCGTTGAAGGTATATAAGTTTTCATCAAAGAAATTCAAGCCTGAAGTTTCCTGAATGGAATCATTTAAAACAGCGACTCTAAACTTTTTAAGCTTAAAAATTTCTGCCTGTTGAGAAAAAGCAGTTTGAAATGTGAGAACAATAAATAATAGAAAAACCTTCTTCATCATGCAAAATTAAGAATTTTGGTATGAATTGATTGTTAATTTCTTGTTGAACCACTTCGTGGTTCTTGTGTCTTCGTTGATTATTTCCATGGGTTTCACCCACGGCTATTTATATTGAACCACTTCGTGGTTCTGGGATACGCCATCTGATTTCCATAGGTTTCACCTACGGCTATGCAAAATTGAACCACTGCGTGGTTCCCCTTTCCTCGGTTATTATTTCCTAAGTTTCATCCACGGATATTTATATTGAACCACTTCGTGGTTCTGGGATACGCTATCTAATGTCCATAGTTTCACCTACGGCTATGCAAATTGAACCACTGCGTGGTTCCCTTTCCTCGATTATTATTTCCTAGGGTTTCACCCACAGATATTGATATTGAACCTCTTCGCGGTTCTGAAATTGTGGAATTGGAATTGGAAATCTTTGTTTTCGGTGAGGCGTGAAAACATCGTAAACTGAGTTCACTGGTCTTCAACCTATGCTTTGATAAGCGCCATATTGTCGCTCGTAATTAATTTAAAAAGATAAAGTGAAAAGATTATTCTGCGTTTTTATTCGCTAACTGTCCGCAGGCTGCATCAATGTCACCGCCACGGCTTTTTCTCACCATCACGGTAATTCCTGCTTTTTCAAGTTCACGAACATACTTTTCTTCAGCGGCAATGCTTCGATGGTCAAATTTCCCTTCACCGATTGGGTTGTATTGAATTAAATTGACTTTAGAAGGTACCTGTCGACAATATTTAATTAAAGACTTAATATCTTCATCTTTGTCGTTAATTCCTTTCCAGACGCAATATTCGAAAGTAATTACAGAACCTGTTTTTTTGTACCAATATTGAAGAGCCTCCATAATATCCGTCAGAGGAAATTTATCTGAAAACGGCATAATCTCATTACGGGTTTGTTCAACCGCAGAGTGTAATGATAGTGCAAGTTTTACTTTTAATTCATCATCTGCCAACATTTTTATCATCTTCGGAATTCCTGATGTAGAAACGGTAATTCTTCTTGGTGACATTCCCAAACCTTCTGGCTGCGTGATTTTTCTGATGGCTTCAACTACATTTTTATAATTCATCATCGGCTCCCCCATTCCCATAAAAACTATGTTGGTAAGCGGACGATTGTAGTATTCTTTACTTTGTTTATCAATAAGAGCAACCTGATCTACGATTTCTGCAACTTCAAGATTTCTCATCCTTTTAAGTTTCGCAGTAGCACAGAATTCACAGTTTAACGAACAGCCTACCTGTGAAGAAACACAAGCTGTCGTTCTGGTCTCTGTAGGAATCAAAACAGATTCTACCATCAATCCGTCATGAAGTTTCACTCCATTTTTTATCGTTCCGTCTGTAGATTTCTGAAATTGATCTACGGCTGCAGGATTCATTATAAAGTCACGGATAAGATTTTCTCTCAGATCTTTCGAAAGATTCGTCATTTCTTCAAATGAATGAAGATTTTTACTCCAGATCCAGTCATAGACCTGCTTGGCACGAAAAGGTTTTTCACCAATAGTACCAAAGTAATCTTTGAGTTGGTCTAGGGATAAGGTTCTGATATCTTTCATTGTTAAAGAGGCAAGGAAAAAGGTAAATGTAAAAAGGAAAGAGCCAAGTAAAAGGGTCAAGGATAGGTTTATTGTAATTATATTTTAGTGTTCTTTACAATTGTTGCGAGAATATTTTTTAATTCGCTACATTCTTTCAACAAATTTTTAAAGTCTTCAGAATCGTAAGCGTCAAGTTTTTCTAAGATTCGTAACCAAAAATGAGTTTCTCTAGCTTCACGCAATGCAATTTTCACTTTATTCCTAAAGTCTGCCTTTGAAGATCCTGCTTGGGACTCCTCATAATTTGCACCAATTGAAGTTGCAGATTTTCCTAATTGAAATCTTATCAATTTACTTTCAGAATCATTTGGAAGCTTTCTTAAAAATTTGAGACAATCAACGCCAAAATCAAAAGTTCTTACTAGCAGATCATTTTGTTTCATTACAAACCCTTACTTTTTCCTTTTTACTTGGTTCTTTTTACTTATGATTATAAAATTAACATTGCGTCACCGTAAGAATAGAATTTATACTTTTCTCTAACGGCTTCTTCGTATGCCTGCATTAAGAAATCTTTTCCTGCAAACGCGGCAATCATCATCATAAGAGTAGATTTTGGCGTATGGAAATTGGTAATCATTGTATTGGCAACTCCGAAATCGTGAGGTGGATAAATAAATTTATTGGTCCAACCCTGGAATGCAGAAATTTTTCTGTTGGAAGAAACTGAAGTTTCAATCGCTCTCATGGTAGTAGTTCCTACTGCACAAACTTTTCTGTTTTCCTGTACAGCTTTGTTGATGATTTCAGCATTTACTTCATCGATGATGATTTCTTCAGACTCCATTTTATGTTTAGAAAGATCTTCTACTTCAATCGGATTAAAAGTTCCCAATCCCACGTGAAGTGTTACCTCAGCAAAATCGATTCCTTTGATTTCCAATCTTTTCATCAAATGTCTTGAAAAATGCAGACCAGCAGTAGGTGCTGCAACTGCTCCTTCCACTTTTGCATAGATCGTTTGGTATCTTTCAGCATCTTCCGGCTCTACTTCTCTTTTGATATATTTTGGAAGTGGCGTTTCTCCCAATTCTTTCAATTTAGTTCTGAATTCTTCGTAAGAACCATCGAATAAAAATCTTAAAGTTCTACCTCTGGAAGTTGTATTATCAATAACCTCAGCAACCAAAGATTCATCTTCTGTAAAGAATAACTTGTTACCTATTCTGATTTTTCTTGCAGGATCTACCAAAACGTCCCATACTCTCGTTTCTTTATCTAGCTCTCTCAACAAGAATACTTCGATTTTAGCTCCGGTTTTTTCTTTATTTCCGTAAAGACGCGCAGGGAAAACTTTTGTATTGTTGAAAATGAACAAGTCTTTTTCGTCAAAATAATCCACAACATCTTTGAATGTTTTATGCTCAATGGTTTGAGTTTTTCTGTCAAGAACCATTAATCTTGCTTCATCTCTGTGTTCTGATGGATGTTCTGCCAATAATTCTTCAGGGAGATCAAAATTAAAATCGGATGTCTTCATTTTTTAAATTACGGTTTAAAAATTATGTAAAAATTACGGATGTAATTTTCGGACTGCAAATATACAACATTCGATACCCCTTTGTCAAGTCTTTATTTTACTATCGGTACTGGCAGGGATTTCAAAGCATGACATTTTTTTATTTTAGTAAATTATTCAATAAAAATGACTATTTTAGTGAGAATAAAAAATTACATTGATGAGCAAATATTCTTTAGACGAATTCGTAAGAGAGACCAAAGAAAATCCACTTGAAAAAGATTATTTTGAGCTGGAGAAACCTGCACTTTTAGAAATCAACCTCAACAATCAGGCGGTTTGGACAAAAAACGGAAGCATGGTTGGGTATGTAGGAAATGTAAACTTTGAAAGACAGGGAATGCTTTCCGGCGGACTTGGAAATCTTTTGAAAAAAGCATTGAGCGGAGAAGGGGCAAAACTGATGAAAGCTGAAGGAACAGGCAGGCTGTATGTTGCCGACTCTGGAAAAAAGGTCAGAATTCTTTATTTAAACAATGAAACCCTTTTCGTCAACGGAAATGATGTTTTGGCACACGAACAAAGTGTTAAAAGCGATATTACGATGCTGAAAAGTATTGCAGGAATGATGTCTGGCGGACTTTTCCAGGTAAAACTGTCAGGAACCGGGCATATTGCGATTACTACTCATGGTGAGCCATTGACATTAATGGTTACTCCCGATGCTCCTGTTTTCACTGATCCCAACGCAACGGTTGCCTGGTCTGGAAATCTAAACCCTGAACTGAAAACGAATGTTTCTTTTAAGAGCTTGATTGGCAGAGGAAGCGGCGAAGAATTTCAGATGAAGTTTTCCGGGAATGGATGGGTATTGATACAGCCTTATGAAGAGGTGTATGTTATGGAGAAATAGTTTTGTTCTACATATTGAAAAAGCGACTTAATTAGTCGCTTTTTTTAAGATCAAAATTAGTTTAATATATTAGATTTCTTTTTGGGGGGAGGGGGGCCTGCTAAAAACTTTACATTTATTTTTTCACAGTTTGAAAAGTCATCATACATAATTACTCCATTTTTGTAATCAGTTACAACATCAACAATTCTATAATTTGGAGAATCTAAATGTAACAAGAGTGCTTTGTAAATTTTAGAATGAATATTATCCGTTAAGTCCATAAATCTAATTTCCGGCATTGGAAAATTACTCTTCTCTACTTTAATTATCAACTCAAGGGTCGAGTTCTTTTTATCTATTGTCGATGCTTTGATTATAAATACATTTTTTATAATATTTTCTACCTCTATATTTTCTACTTCTATTTCATCCCTATACTTGTTTAATGTAGAAACTTCTAAAAATTTTAAACTCAGAAATTCACTCTTTTTATTGATGGAATATGAGCTCAACTTACCTCTATAATTATCTCTTAAAAAAAATCTTCTTTTTATTTCTCCTGAAAAACTGTAATCGTAAGCAATAAAACTTTTATTCTGTGAATTAAAATAAACTAATGTGGTTCTCTTTTGTCCTTTATAAGAACCTTTTAGCTGTGTTTCATTCTCATAGCATTTATAATCAAAATGATATTCTTGAGATAAAGAAAATATCGACAAGAAGGAAAATAAGAATATAAGACTTTTTTTCATATTAAAAACATTTGCGAAACACAAATATATCTTTTTCAAATGAAATATTCACCTTAAAGATATGTTGAAATCTTTTTCCAATCTTCCAGTTTTTTATCGAAAGAAATCGTGTGAAGTGGACTGGTTGAAGGTAATAGGTAAATCGGAACTCTAAAATTTTTGCCTAAAATTTTCTGTAAATTTTTATAAGATTTTCCTCCATTACAGAAAATTGCCTGAATGTTCGGATGATTATCCAAAAGAGCTTCAATCTGATTAGCCTCTTCGAATTTAATTTCGGAATCTAAACTTCCCTTTCTTTCACAGGAATCGATAACATCCCAAAGTGCGATTTTATGTTTCTTTAAAATATTGATTTTATCCACATAATCATCTGTGAATTCTTCAGAAAGCAGTTCAAAAATAATTTTCCAAAATTTATTTTGAGGATGACCGTAGTACTGCTGTTTTTCCAATGATTTTACACCTGGAATTGAACCTAAAATTAAAATTTTTGAGTGCTGGTCGATGATTGGCGGAAATGAAGAAATACGGTTTTCCATGATCCAAATATATAAATTTTGGCTAAAGCCTTCTGCTTTGAAAACAAAAAGCGGGCTAAAGCCCGCTCCTATTGATTATTTCATTATTACCACTTGAATTTTCGCCACCCTTTCAAGAGAGAGGAATTCTAGTGGGAATATTTGCTACAAAGTTTCTTTTAACCAATCAAAAAACTCTCTCTGCCAAACCAAACCGTTTTGCGGGTGTAAAACCCAGTGATTTTCGTTCGGGAAATAGACAAATTTTGATTTCAGACCTCTCAGTTTTGCAGCCTGGAAAGCTTCCTGCCCCTGCTCGTAACCAACTCTAAAGTCAATTCCACCCTGGAAAATCATGATAGGCCTGTTCCATTTATCTACAAAGTTGCTTGGGTTAAATTCGGTGTAAGCTTTTGGAAGAGGTTTTTCCCATGGAGAACCTAAATCCCAGTTGGCAAACCAAAGTTCTTCAGTTGTTAGATACCATGATTTCATATCAAACAAACCATCGTGAGCGATAAATGTTTTAAATCGGTTATTGTGAACTCCAGCCAGCATAAATACACTGTAACCACCGTAGCTTGCTCCCACTGCTGCTACCCTTTCGCCATCAACGTAAGGAAGAGTTTTAGCAAAATCTGTTGCCGCCAGATAATCTCTGATCGGTTGTCCGCCCCAGTCTTTAGAGATTTCTTCATTCCATTTCGTTCCCCAGCCCGGCATACCTCTTCTGTTTGGGGCAACAACGATGTATCCGTTGGCTGCCATTAAAGCAAAATTCCATCTTGTGCTGAAGAATTGAGTTAATGCAGATTGTGGTCCGCCCTGGCAATATACTAAAGTTGGATACTTTTTATTTGGATCAAAGTTAGGTGGATAATGAAACCATACTCCCATTTCTTTTCCGTCTGTGGTTTTCACCATTTTCAGTTCAGATTTCCCCTGTGCTAACTTTGCATAAGTATCTTTATTGGCATCGGTAATCTGCTTTAATTCTCCATTTTTAAGATTGACAGAGAATATTTCTGAGGCATGATTTATGTCAGTTTTTGAAACCAAGAGTGAATTTTTCTGATCTGCAAATATTTCATTGATGTCGAAGTCACCTTTGGTAATCTGCTGAACTTTTGAATCTTTAGGATTTAAAGTAAACAGCTGCTTTGTTCCTCTGAAAGCTGCAGTGAAGTAAATTGCTTTTGAATCTCCTCCCCAAAACACATCTCCGGAAACACTTTCATCCCAAGCCTTCGTTAGGTTTGAAGTCTTTCCTGACTTCCAGTCCATCAGTTTGATATCATTTTTATCGGCTTCGTAGCCGTCTCTCTCCATACTTTGCCAAAGCAGAGATTTTCCGTCCGGACTGAATTTCGGGTTGACGTCGTAACCTTTATTGGATTCAGTTAAATTTTTTGTTGTTCCTGAAGCTAAATCGTATGCAAAAATATCGGTATTGGTGCTTGTTGAATACTCTTTACCGCTCTTTGGTTTCGTAACATATAAAAGTTGGGTAGAATCCGGACTGAAAACAAAATCTTCCGCTCCGCCAAAAGGTCTCTGCGGAGAATCCCAGGTCTTCCCTTCCAGTAAATCTTTTGCTGAATCTATATTTGAAGATGTTTCAACCACAAATACGTGATTGTATTTTCCTTCATTGAAATAATCCCAGTGTCTGTGGTTCAAATCAGTATAAACCTGCGCCGTAGTCTTTGGAGTGTCAGCATATTTATCTTTTCCCATGAGTTTTTCAACCAAAACCTGCTTGCTGAACGCTATTTTCTTTCCATCAGGAGAAATTACAATATTATCCACTTCCCCAATGGTGTAAAATTCTGCCCACGTTTTTCCACTGTCTTTTGAAAGGAAAATCTTGTCACCTTCCTGAGCGTACAGTCCATTTTTATCCCACTGAATTAATGCTTTTTTGCCTAAATCAATTTTAGAAGACTGATTATTGATCACGTTCAGAAAGTAGTTTTCACTTTTTGTTTTTTCAGTTTTTAGATCTACCTGTCCGACTTTATAAATCAGTGAAGAATGATCGGGAGAGACTGCCTGTACTCCCACTTTTTTCAAAGTCCAGAGGATTTCAGGAGTCATTACTTGTTGTGCATTCATTAAAAGTGGCGCTGCCAAAGCGAGCAGACTGTGTTTTAATTTCATAAAAGAATCATTTTAAAAGAATTTCAGAATTTTTTATTCATCAATTCATATTAATTTCAAAGAATGCCAAAGTTAATATTTAAAATAAAATTGAGCGAGGAAATTATCAGTTTAGTTTAATTCCAATTGTAAGATTCTGTAATTAATTTTTATCAATGCTTTGGAATTTGAACACAGAGCACGCAAAGTTTTTTATTAAAAAAAATATATCAGTTTCACTAAACTGCTAGCGCTTACATAAGGTTTGAAAGAATTTTCTGAAAATATTTTATTCTTTTTTTGTGATACTAGCGAAACAACCCTGCCAGCGTTTAAAACGCTGGCAGGGTTGTTTGTATTATTTGAATTTCTTAAGCTATGTTTACGTAGAAAATTCTTTAATCTTTATCTGCAAACATCGAATTAGCTAAAGAAGTCACAAGAGTCAATAAGATACTGAATACAAATGCCCACCAGAATCCATCAACTGCCATTCCATCGATAAAATAATCGGCAATCAGAATTATTGCGGCATTAATGACCAAAGCGAACAGTCCTAAAGTGATAATCGTAAGAGGCAGACCGAAAAGGCTTAGAATAGGTTTCACAAATAGATTGAGTAATCCCAAAACAACGGCAAAGATAATAGCGGTTCCAAAGCCAGCAAATTCTACCCCCGGTAGAATTTTAGTCAGTAAAAAAGCAACTACTGCCGTGATCAAAAGTCGAATTATTAAGTTCATAATTTATTTTTTTAAGGTTATGCTATTTTAAACAAATGTCATTCCAAGTCTTCGCAAACATCGATGAATTCGAAATTCATAACCAATCTAATTTTAAATTTATTTAATTTTCATCATCGTTACCAAAGAAGTGGCAACATGACTTTCTGATGTACGGTCTTCACTCACGGTATAAATTTCTGTTCTTATAACACTTATTTTACTGCCGCCTTTCACAACGTAAGCTTTTGAAATGAGAGCATCACCAATTGCAGGACGAAGGTAATTTACTTTCAGTTCAACCGTTACAACATATGCATCTTCAGGATAATGACTCACCGCTGAGTAACCGGAAGAAACATCAACAAGCGAGGCAATCATTGCGCCGTTGAACATTCCTGCACTTCTGGTCATCATTTCCATTCTAGGAATTTTAATCGAAACAAAATCGGTTTCTACTTCAAGAAGTTCGGCATTGTAAAATTTTAAAGTTTCTGAGCGGTTGAAACTGTCGGTCATGAGTTGTTTTTTCTCGGGAGTCATGGGATAATGGTTGATGGTTACAAAGTTCTTTAAAATAATCTTTAATTCATGCAGATTGTTTTTTTATATTCGCTTCAAGGTTACATTTTTCATCTTTGTCAATGATGGTATTTTTGATTAATGGCAATTATTAAATACTTTTATTTTAAATCAAATAATTTAAAACAATAATGAATTGAATACTTTCGAAGAAAAATCCATTTTCAAGCTATTCCAAAAAGCATTTAAAAACATGCCGTTTGGAACAGCTGAATTTAGCGATGCTCCTGACGTAATTTACAAGTTGCCAAGTGGGAAGATTATTGGAATTGAAATAACAGAAGCTGTTTACGATGAGAAGTCTATCGGCAGTAGAGAGGGACAAATCAAATTCAACTATGATGTAATAGAAAAACTCAAAGATGAATTACCTTTCAAATTTGTTATTGATATTACACTGAATAATAAGATCAAACTTAAACAGAATAACAGAAAATTAGTCATTGAGAATCTAAAAAAGTTTTGCGTTAAAGAGTTTGCTAGCTTAAATTCATATGAAACAATTCATTTTGAAAATCTGGAATTAGATTGGGGTGATTTAAATAATGAAATAAAAAAACAACTTCTGGCTCAAGGCTACCGCAAACTCCCCATTGAAATTTCAACAATTGCTATAACAAGAAATGATAATATTACTAACTCAACTCATTTGGAGTCAACATTCGGAGTCATTCCTGATTTCACTGATGAAAATTTAGATAAAATATTAGCAAAAAAAAATAACTCTTTAAAAAAATATAAATTTTGTGATGAGCAATGGTTGCTTATCATTGAAGGTTGGGATTTTTACAGTTATTATCAGGAAATAAATATTACGAAAAAAATTACAACTTGTTTTGATAGAGTTTTTATGTACAGAAGATTTAGCTCCGAAGTATCAGTGTTAAAGTAAATTTAAAATCGCTTCTCGAAATTCCTTCAGCAATATAAATCCAAAATCTCCTACCTTTGCAAAATGGAATTAGAATCTATTTACAAAAAACTGCAGATTCAGGATATGAATCAGATGCAGAAATCTACATACAAAACTACGGAAAATAACACGGATGTTGTATTACTTTCGCCTACAGGTTCGGGGAAAACACTGGCTTTTCTGTTTCCAGTTCTCAGAAATTTAAAGAAGGAATCTACAGGAATTCAGGCTTTGATATTGGTTCCGGCAAGAGAACTGGCTTTGCAGATCGAGCAGGTTTTTAAATCGATGGGAACAGATTTTAAAGTAACAGTCTGCTATGGAGGTCATGATAAAAAGATTGAAATGAACAATCTTAAGGTAGCTCCGGCAGTGTTAATCGGAACTCCGGGTAGGATTGCCTATCACATGAGAAATAAAAATCTCGATGTAAAAACCATAAAAAATTTAGTTTTAGACGAATTCGATAAGGCTTTGGAATTAGGCTTCCATGATGATATGGAATATATCATTGAAAATATGTACAACCTTTTTCAGAGAATTCTGACTTCAGCAACTTCGATGGACGAGATTCCGAAATTTACAGGTCTGAAAGATGAAAAAACAGTCGATTTCTTAAAATTGGGTGAAAATAAGCCTGATATTCAGTTAAGAAAAGTAATGACAATTTCTGAGGAAAAACTTGATACATTATTCCACTTAATCTGTAAAATAGGAAATAAAAGGACATTGATTTTCTGTAATCACAGAGAAACAGTAGACCGTATTGCAGATTTGCTATTGGATAAAGGAATTGCCAGAGAAACTTTCCACGGCGGTATGGAGCAGGATGAAAGAGAGCGCGCTTTGCTGAAATTCAGAAATGATACGGCCAGAGTTTTGATCACAACCGATTTGGCTGCGCGTGGTTTAGACGTTCCTGAAGTTGAATCGATTGTTCACTATCAGTTACCAACGACAGAAGATGCATTCATTCACCGAAACGGCCGTACAGCGAGAATGAACGCCAAAGGATTTGCTTATCTGGTAATGACAGAGGAAGAAAAGTTTCCTTTCATCAGAAAAGATACACCTGAAGAATCGGTAAAGGAGTTTTCGAAAGTTCCTGCCAATCCGCCTTTTCAGACGATTTACATCAGCGCCGGAAAAAAAGATAAAGTAAATAAAGTAGATATTGTTGGGTATCTTTTGAAAAAAGGAGAACTGCAGAAAGAAGATTTAGGTCTGATTGAAGTGAAAGACACGACATCCTATGTGGCGGTTTCAAGAACTAAAGTGAGAGAATTACTGAAAAAACTGAGCACTGAAAAACTGAAAGGTAAGAAAGTGAAAATGGAAGTGGCGTACTAAATTTTTCATCAAAAGAATCACACAAGGAAATACCATTGTGATTATTTAAGGTATAGAATCAAAAAAGAAGGACTCGTAAGATCCTTCTTTTTTTCTTTAATTCTAAAGTCTTTATAATTTCAATGTAAAAAACTTTTGCTAATTTTTTGGTAAAACAGCTTACTTAAGTGCAGATGTTTTCGTCGGTAAAGTATACACCGATTTTGAAGCGGTAATAAACAGAATATTATTTTTTTCGCCGCCAAAAGTTATATTCCCCGTCCAGTCTTCAGGAATTTTAATGTGGTGAACTTTTTCGCCTCTGCTGTTAAAAACGGTCACGCCATCTCCAGTGATATAAATGTTTCCTTCTTTATCCAAAGTCATTCCGTCAGAACCCATTTCGCAAAATAATTTCTTTTCAGATAATTTTCCGTCGCCTAGAATATCGTAAACATACGTTTTCCCGGCATCAATATCGGAGACATAAAGTTTTTTCTGGCTGATACTTCCGATAATTCCGTTAGGTTGAACGAAAGTTTCAAGCTTTGTAATTTTTCCATCTTTATTTCTGTAATACAGATTTTTCTCAGGAATTTCTACTTTGAAGTTTTCCCAATAATCTCTTTCGTACAGAGGATCTGTAAAATAAATCCCACCGTTTCCATCAAGCCAAAGATCATTAGGACCGTTTAATCTCTTCCCTTCAAAACCTTTGGATAAAACTTCTACTGATTTATCTTTACCGATTTTCCAGATTTCACCTTCGTTATCGGAGCAGGTTATTAAACGATCATTTTCGTCGAAATAAGTTCCGTTGGCGCGACCTGTTTTATCTGAAAAAAGTTCGATTTTGTCAGTCTTCCAGTCCCAAACATAGATTTTATCGTTGGGCTGATCGGTAAAGTATACATTTCCTGATTTGTCGGTTGCAGGACCTTCGGTAAATTTAAACTGATCTGAAATTAATTTCGGTTCGGTGTTTTCAAACATAGCTTCGTATTTTGTTGATTTGCAACTGAGAAATGCCAAAACTAAACCAACAAGAGCAACATTCAATATATTTTTCATTCTTCTAAATTTAAAGTTTACAATTTACGATTTGCGAAGTGGTTTAAAAAATAATTATCTTTGAATTTTCAGGATTATCAAAAATGAAGACAAATTTACCCGACAAACTGTATTATTCGATAGGAGAAGTTGCCAAAGCATTCGACGTAAACGCTTCATTGATAAGATATTGGGAACAGGAATTCCCTATCATTAAACCTAAAAAAAACAAGAAAGGAAACCGCTATTTCACACCTGAAGACATCAAAAACCTGAAAATCATCTATCATTTGGTGAAAGAAAAAGGCTACACGCTTGATGGAGCGAGAATCGCGCTGACGACCAATTCAAAAATCTCTGAGACGGTGACCTTAATTGACCGGTTGGAATTTGTGAAAGCTGAATTGCTGAAACTAAAGGATTCTCTGGTTGAAAAGGATTCCGAGTAAAATACTTTTTTCGAATGATTAAAATTACAAATCAAAAATATTTAATATCGATTGCCTGGATTTTATTATGCCTTGTCATCATCAGTTTTATTTTTAAATTTAATATGTTTCTGAGAAGTGCACTGATTGGACTTTTTCTAGGTTCGATGGTACAGTTAATCAGTAAACAAAGAACAAAGTCTTAATTTTCATTTCAAAAATTTTAACTTAGAATCAAATCTTAATTTTTACAACTACAGAAATTCTAATTTGATTATTCACTAAGATTCAAAATAATTCCCTTTTCGAAAACCCCAATTCTACGGTAAAACATCTGATTACCAAACGTTTGTTTAAATAATTTTTTATTTGAATTAAGTTTTGAATTAAATAAATTCTTAACTTTATTCTAAGATATTTCACTTTTGAGATATTTCATCTGACGATGAAATTGCTTAAATCCTTGATATCTCACCATAGAAAACATAAAATAAACAGATGAGAAAAAGTTATTACCAAAAGATGGCAGTGCTCGGACTGCTCCTACTTATTCTTCTGGGCTTTCAGAAATATACCGAGAAATCTGACGAACCATTTCCTAAAGTCACTTTTATTTCTGAAAGTTTACCCATAGAATCTCTTTCTGAATTTGATCCAAATGACTTAGACGAAAACCAATGGCAAAAGCTCGGATTTTCACAAAAACAGACAGCAACGATTTTAAAATATAAGCAGATTGTCGGCGGAAAATTTATCTCGAAAGAACAGTTTAAAAAATGCTACGCAATTTCGGAAGACAAATTTAATCAGCTTGAAACATTTATTTTACTGCCTGAAACTAATGCCGAAGCGAAAGGAAATTCAGGTTTCAAAACCTTTGAAAAGAAATCTTTAAACATTACAAGAAAATTTAATCCGGATCGGTTTTCGCAAAACGATTGGGAAAATATGGGATTTTCTGAAAAGCAGGCCGCCGCAATTTTAAAATATAAAAATTATCTCGGTGGAAGTTTTGTAAGTAAAGAGAAGTTTAAAGAATGTTTTATCATCAATGAAGAAAACTACGCGAAACTTGAGCCCTATCTGATTTTACCTGAAAAAACTCCGCCCAATTTTAATGCTTATGCAGGAAAGTCAATTTTAATAAAACATAAAACTCCACAAAGTTCTTTTGACCCAAACACATTGGATGTGAACGGTTGGATAAACTTAGGATTTTCTGAAAAACAGGCAAACGTTATTGTCAATTACCGTGATAGAAATCTAAAAGGAAGCTTTAAAACATTAGATGATATTAAAAACTGTTTTGTGATTTCAGCCGAAAAATTTGAAGAGTTAAAACCTTTTATCAAGTTCAATACCGCTACCATGGCAAAAAGTTCTGATGAGAGAAAGCCGGAATTTAAACAGGAAAAAACCGATTTCTCAAAAGTTGATATGAATTCTATCACTTTCAAACAGCTGTTAGAATTTGGACTAGATGAAAAAAGTGCTGGCTCAATGATTGGTTTCAGAAAAAAACTGGGCGGCTTTATGACCAAAGAACAGATTTTGGAAACTTATAATATTGACAAAGAACTGGTACAGAAATTACTCAGCACTGCTCCACTCGACAATTCGAAAGTTGAACGGCATACTTTGGTAGATGCACCCGAAGAATGGCTGAAAAATCATCCTTACTTTAAATATTCTGCGGATAAAATTATCTTCTACAGAATCAGTAATCCTGATGATAAAAAGATTTGGAAATTACTGAAAACCAAGCCTGAATATGAAGCGAGGATGAAACTTTATTTGAAATAGACGGATGTTTAAAGTTCAATGTTTAATGATTGCCATTTTTCTATAGCAACCAAGGATTCACTATTGGACAAGGTCTGATTTGATGGCTACGTGAACTTCCAGCGTCCAACCTTTACTACTGCAAAACCGTTAAAAACTCGGGAGAAAGCGAGACCATTCCCTCTGTGATACTTTCAGGATGCTTGGTAAACCCTTTTAATTTTGAAGTTTTTCCTTTTAAAACCAAATCCATCAACTGTTTATCTGAAAGTTTTTTTCCGAAAATATCAAAAGATACTTTAAAGCCGCAGTTTTTAAAATCGGAACATCCGACTGCGGTTTTTCCTTTCATCAGGTTGTGTGCTTTGCATTTCGGGCATTGGGTTTCTTCCCAGGACTGCAATTCTTTTTTAACAGACGGTTCGCGTTTTTTCTTCTCTTTTACTTCTTCTTTTTCCTCATGTAAGGTGAAGACTTTGGCTTTTCCATCCACTACTTTTTTGGTCAGTTCCGTCACCATCTGAATCAACTCATCCTTGAACTGGTTGGCTTCATATTCACCACTTTCAATTTTACGGAGTTTTAATTCCCACTCTCCTGTCAGTTCTGGACTTTTCAGCAATTCGTCTTCAATAGTATCAATCAGTTGAATTCCGGTTTGCGTGGCAATAAGATTCTTTCTTTTTTTCTCGATGTATTTTCTTTTGAAAAGTGTTTCGATGATGTTGGCTCGGGTCGAAGGTCTTCCAATTCCGTTATTCTTCATCATTTCTCGAAGCTCTTCATCATCCACCTGCTTTCCTGCGGTTTCCATGGCTCGAAGTAAAGTTGCTTCGGTATAAGGTTTTGGCGGCGATGTTTTTCCCTGATGAATCATCGGTTC
Organism: Chryseobacterium kimseyorum; assembly: GCF_025971945.1. Classification (GTDB taxonomy): domain Bacteria; phylum Bacteroidota; class Bacteroidia; order Flavobacteriales; family Weeksellaceae; genus Chryseobacterium; species Chryseobacterium kimseyorum. The sequence continues at coordinate 9,500 of NZ_JAPDHW010000009.1, read as the reverse complement.
GTGAGGTCCGGATTCCCCTACTTTAAACTCAGGAATCGTCTGTTCTTCCTCCTTCTCTTTATCTTTATCGGTCGGTTCTTCTTTGGCATCTTTAGCATAAACAGCTCTCCAACCAGGTTCAAGAATCTGTCTTCCGCTTGTTTTAAAAGGAATCGTTCCTACCTGAGCTTCCACCAAAGTATTTGAAATCTTACATTCAGGATAAAAAACAGCGATAAAACGTTTTGCGATTAAATCATAAATCAATTTCTCTTCCCGTGTCAAATTTTGCGAAGGCGGAATTTCTGTCGGAATAATGGCGTGGTGGTCCGTCACCTTAGCATCATCGAAAACCGATTTCGATTTCGGGATCGGCTGTTCCAGTAAAGGCGAAATCAATTCTTTGTAAATGACCATGCTTTGAAGAATTCCACCAATTTTCGGATATAAACTTTCAGATAGATAGGTCGTGTCAACACGCGGATAAGTAACGTGTTTTTTCTCGTAAAGACTCTGAATATATTTTAAAGTGCTGTCTGCTGAGTAGCCGAATTTTTTATTGGCTTCTACCTGAAGTCCGGTCAGATCAAACAGTCTTGGATTTTTTTCTTTTCCTTCTTTAATTTCGAATGAAAGAATTTCAAAAGGATTGACCTTCAGATACTCCAAACCTTTTTCTGCCCGGTCTAACGTTTTTAAACGATCGATTGCGGCATTGAAAATAACGTCACGGTACTTTGTTTTCAGTTCCCAATATTCTTCGGTAGAAAAAGCATCGATTTCTTTTTGACGCTGAACAAGCATCGCCAAAGTAGGTGTCTGCACCCTTCCAATGGATAAAACCGCTTTATTTCCGCCAAATTTTTTAGTGAAAAGTCGGGTCGCATTGATTCCTAATAACCAATCTCCGATTGCTCTTGCATTTCCTGCGAGATAGAGATTTTTGTAATCTTCGGCAGGCTTTAATTTTTCAAAACCTTCTTTAATGGCTTCCTCTGTCAATGAAGAAATCCATAAACGCTGTACAGGTTTGTCGCACTTTGCCTTCTGCAAAACCCAACGCTGAATGAGTTCTCCCTCCTGCCCGGCATCTCCGCAATTGATGACTTCATCACATTCGGCAACCAGTCTTTCAATAACTTTAAATTGATTTTCAACCCCTTTATTGGGAATTAATTTTATCCCGAAACTGCTGGGAATAATCGGCAGCAAAAACAAATTCCAGGATTTATATTGCGGGCCGTAGTCATGAGGTTCTTTGAGCGTACAAAGGTGCCCGAAAGTCCAAGTCACACAGTAGCCGTTTCCTTCCATGTAGCCCTGTTTAGGCATGGTTGCGCCCAATACTTTGGCAATATCTCTGGCAACGCTGGGTTTTTCGGCAATACAAAGTTTCATGAATAATCGGGTTATAGAAAGGGGTGCAAAAGTCGGGATTTTTTTTGAATTTTATGTTTAGGATGACGAAAAATATTGTTTGAGAAATTTTATATCAGACCTCAATAATAAGTTCCTTTTCATAGCTATTATATTTTTCAGTAACATAACCGTGAGGATTGCAGATTATTTCGGTTCCGCCAATTTTATATCTTGAAGGCGTATGAATATGCCCATGAATCCAATACATCGGCTGATGTTCTTCAATGAAATCTTCCAAGTTGGAAGCATACGCTGAAGTGACAGGGTCGTTTTTAAAATGTTCAGGAACAGATTTCAGACTCGGTGCATGATGCGTAACGACAATATTTTTCATTCCTTTTGAAGCTTCGAGACTTTCTTTGAGCCAATGTTTTGATATCTGATGAATTTTGAAAGTATCAATACTCCGCATTCTTGAATATGACGGATCGCGCCTGATCAATTTGTAATCATTCATCTGAGCTTGGCAAAGACTTCCGTAAGCCATCGGACTTCCAAAAATCGAAAAATCTGTCCATAAGGTTGCCCCATGGAATCTAATTCCTTCAATGTCTACAAAAGAATCTTCCAATACCTGCACATTGGAATTTTTTGATGCTTCTTTAATTTTATTTAAAGTTTTTGGATACGATCCTTTATAATATTCATGATTTCCAAGGACGTAAATGATCGGCTTATCAGGAATTTTATTTTTAATCCATTCGACTCCTTTTGTTCCCAAATTGACGTCACCTGCCAATACGACTATATCCGAGTTATCAAAAGATAAATCAGTAAGACCAAATTCCTGATGCAAATCGCTGATGATTTGAATTTTCATGATTTTAAAATAATTTAATTTAAATGAAAACTGAAATAGTAAATCAAATTAAAAATAATGAGCTAAAAATCAAAAGCTTACAAACGAAACAATAAAAAGTCTACCAAAAAAGTAGACTAATAAAGATTTATGTTCTATATTTGCAACCGTAATGAGTTAGGAAATGAACAGGAGTATAAAATTCAGATACCATTCTATGAAGATGATGACCATCAATTATTTGATGATGCTATGCTGTGTGCCTTTATATGTGAATTTTAGTGGATGACCTTACTTTTTATTATGACATATTTTTAAAGGCTTTACCACGTTGTAGAGCCTTTTCTATTTAACAAAGATTCATTAAAAATGATTGAAATTAAAAATATATCTAAAACTTTTCATCAGAAGAAACAGTCTTTTAAAGCTTTGGAAAATGTAAATCTCAGTATTGAAAAAGGTGATATCGTCGGCATCATTGGATTTTCTGGAGCCGGAAAAAGTACTTTAATCAGAACAGTCAACCTTCTGGAGAGACCGGATGAGGGACAGATCATCATAAACGGTACCGACTTTACCCAATTAAGTTCAAAACAGTTGGCGAAAGAACGCAAAAAGATCGGGATGATTTTTCAGCATTTTAATCTGCTGTCGTCAAGAACTGTTTTCGAAAATATTGCGCTTCCACTAGAGCTTGATAATTTAAGTAAAGAAAAAATCCATGGAAAGGTAAATGAACTTTTAAAAATTGTCGGGCTGGAAGACAAAGCGAACGACTATCCGAAAAGCTTATCTGGCGGACAAAAGCAAAGGGTTGCGATTGCAAGAGCTTTGGCCAACGATCCTTATCTCCTGCTCTGCGACGAGGCAACCAGCGCACTGGATCCCGCAACGACGCAATCTATTCTGCAGTTACTGAGAGACATCAACCATCGTCTAGGAATCACGATTTTACTGATCACTCACGAAATGGAAGTCATCAAAGCGATCTGTAACCACGTTGCTGTCATTGATAAAGGACATTTAGTAATTAAAGGAACTTTGAGTGAAATTATTTCCAACAGAGAAAATCCTATCATCAAACAATTTTTAAACTCAGGAGTTATGACCATACCGCAAGAACTCAGCAAAAAACTGCAGAAAGAGCCGCAAGACGGACTTTTTCCGCTGGTTGAAATTGAATTAAACGAAAAAATAAGCGTTGAAGAACTGCTTTCTATTATTTACGATCAGTATAAAATTCCGTATAAACTTCTGAAAGCTGACGTGGAATATCTGGGCGATTCCAACTTTGGAAAACTTCTTTTGCATCTGAAAGGTAAAGGTGATGAAAATCAGAAAGCCATTTATTATTTTAATCAGAATAATATTCAAAATACTTTAAAAGGATATGCTTAGTGACTCTGTAATTTCGCTTCTTTCAAAAGGAGTTTGGGAAACCGTTTACATGACTTTTGTTTCAGGATTTTTCGGTTTCGTGTTAGGTCTTCCGGTGGGGATTCTGCTTTTCGTTACCCGAAAAGGACAGCTTCTGGAAAATACCATTTACAACAGAATTCTGTCGGTTTTGGTGAATATTTTCAGGTCAATTCCTTTTATTATTCTGATTGTGTGGATGATTCCTTTCACAAGATCAATCGTCGGAACTTCCATCGGAATGAATGCTGCACTGGTTCCATTAAGTATCGGGGCAGCTCCGTTTATTGCAAGACTGGTAGAAAACAGTCTTCTCGAAATTCCAAATGGACTGATTGAAACTGCGAGAGCTTTGGGAGCAACACCGCTTCAGATTATTAAAAAGGTTTTATTGCCTGAAGCTTTGCCTTCACTCATCAATAATGCAACGATTACTTTAATCACATTAGTCGGCTACTCTGCAATGGGTGGCGCTGTTGGAGCCGGTGGATTGGGACAGATCGGGTATCAGTACGGATATATCGGTTACGATGCTTTAATAATGAATCTCGTGCTTGGATTGCTTGTCGCCTTGGTGTTTATCATTCAATTTTCGGGCGACAGATTGGCGAAAAGGGTTGATCATAGATGAGTTGGAGAGTGAGAGAGTTTTAGGGTTTGAGAGTTTGAGAGTCTGAGCGTTTGAAAGTTCGTTAAACGCGGACACGCTAGTATTTTTTTTTCTGTTTAGCGATTTAAGGTGCAAGGATTTTATCAGAGATAAAATTGATTGAGAATAAATAGTGAATTAGATTTCTCCTTGCCCTCCTCTTCCAGCACCCAACATCCCTCACCCAACCATTAAAACAAAAAAAAATAATTTACAATGAAAAAAATAAAAATTCTAAGTTTAGCAGCAGGACTGCTTTTGTTCGGAGCGTGTAATTCTCCAAAAAAAGATGATCCCAATTTCATCAAAGTAGGAATCACTTCCGGACCGGAACAGCAGATTGCCGAAACTGCAAAAAAAGTAGCGAAAGAGAAATACAATCTTGAGGTGGAACTGGTTTCATTCAATGATTACGTAGTTCCGAATGAGGCACTGAACAATGGCGATATCGATGCCAACGCTTTCCAGCACGTTCCTTATCTTGATGAGCAGTCTAAACAGCGCGGTTACAAATTAGCGGTGATCGGAAACACTTTTGTCTACCCTATTGTTGCCTATTCAAAAAAGATAAAAAACGTCAGTAAACTTCAGAACGGAAGCACAATCGTTATTCCTAATGATCCTACCAACGGCGGCCGTTCGCTGCTTTTACTACAGAAAAACGGTTTATTAAAATTAAAAGACGGCATCGGATTACTGCCTAAGGTAACCGACATCGCTGAAAATCCAAAGCAACTGAAAATTCTCGAGATTGAAGCACCCCAACTTCCGAGAGTTCTGGATGATAAAGAAGTTGTGATTGCGATTATCAACAATAATTTTGCAGCTCAGGCCGGTTTGGATGCTGATAAAAACGGAATTTTTAAAGAAGATAAAGATTCGCCCTACATGAATGTCGTTGTTTCAAGAGAAGACAATAAGAACGAGAACAAAGTAAAGAACTTTTTAAAAGCCTACCAGTCTAAAGAAGTGGAAGACAAAGCCAGAGAAATATTTAAAGGTGGGGCGGTGAAAGGCTGGAACTGATGTTGGATGATTGATGGTTGATAGATAATGTTTGATGTTTGATGTTTGTCCGTGAAATTAAAATTCCTCTTCTGTGAAGGGGAATTTTTTTTGAACTAAATCCTGCTATAAAAAGATTTTTTACCACTACAAAATTTAGCTATTCGAATCTCCGTCGTAGTATACAAATTCTCATTAAAACATCTTTACACCTGTAATAATTACACTTTAATAGTAAAACACGCTAATCTTGTAATTCCCCTTCTTCGAAGGGGTGGATTTTTGCAAAGCAAAAAGACGGGGTAGTTTTAAAACGTCCAAGATTTCTTTCTACAATACAGCTTTAGCTTTTGCCGAACATACTACTGACATAAGATTTTATGAAATCCTGCATGTATCAACATTTCCATGCACTACAAAAAACTCATCTCAACATATGATCACATTTACACATCTAATTAGAAACATCAGAACACCTAATTTCAAAATTCAAATCATAAACCATAATTTATAGTCTCGAGTCCAATATCTCAGATCCTTAACTCCATGGTTATAAATAACCATTTGCATAAAAACTCATTTTCTCAATTTGAGATAATAATTATTTTACCTACTTTTGTAATCAATCAAATAAAAAGTTTTTTATGTTGAAGAAAACTGTACTCTTAAGTTTGTTTACGCTAATATCTGCCTCCGCAATGGCTCAAACCAATACTACTCCTGTTTATCTAGACGAATCAAAACCTGTTGAACAGCGGGTTCAGGATGCATTATCCAGAATGACGCTTGAAGAAAAAATTGCGATGCTTCACGCGCAGTCAAAGTTCAGTTCGCCCGGAGTTCCAAGATTGGGAATTCCTGAATTTTGGACTACCGATGGACCGCACGGCGTTCGCCCCGAAGTTATGTGGGACGAATGGGATCAGGCCGGATGGACGAATGACTCCATCATCGCCTACCCTGCTTTGACAGCTTTATCCGCAACATGGAATAAGAAAATGTCTTGGAACTACGGTAGAGCATTAGGTGAAGAAGCAAGATACAGAAAGAAAGATATCCTTTTAGGACCGGGAGTTAATATTTACCGTACACCTTTAAACGGTCGAAACTTCGAATACATGGGTGAAGATCCCTATTTAACTTCTAAAATGGTGGTTCCTTACATTCAGGGTGTACAATCGAATGGGGTGGCAACTTCTGTAAAACATTTTGCTTTAAACAATCAGGAAATGTTCCGTCATACCAGCAACGTTATTGTAGACGATAGAACGCTATATGAAATTTACCTTCCACCTTTTAAAGCGGCAGTGACTGAGGGAGATTCCTGGACGATTATGGGTGCTTATGACATGTATAAAAACCAGTATGCCAGCCAAAACAAATTCCTTTTAAATGATATTCTTAAAGGAGAGTGGAAATACAAAGGTGTAGTGGTTTCAGACTGGGGTGCGGTTAATAATACCGAACAGGCCATTCAAAACGGGCTTGATGTTGAATTTGGAAGCTGGACCAATGGTCTCTCTGCCGGAACCAGAAATGCTTACGACAACTATTATTTGGCAAAACCCTATTTAGATCTAATTAAATCAGGAAAAGTAGGAACGGTTGAGCTTGATGATAAAGTGACCAGACTTTTGCGTCTGGCTTACAAAACAACGATGAATACCAAAAAACCTTTCGGAAACATCGCTTCTGAAGAACATAAAGCAGTCGCAAAAGAAATTGGTGAAGAAGGAATCGTTTTGTTGAAAAATCAGGGAAATATACTTCCAATCGATTTAAATAAAACTAAAAAAATTGCAGTCATTGGTGAAAATGCGATCAAAGTAATGACCGTCGGCGGAGGCTCATCTTCATTAAAAGTGAAATACGAAACTTTACCATTAGATGGAATCAAAGCAAGATTCGGTAAAAATTCTGATGTACAGTTCGCAAGAGGATATGTAGGCGATGTGGGTGGAGAATACAACGGTGTGAAATCCGGTCAGGATTTGAAAGATAACCGTTCCCCTGAGGAATTATTAAATGAAGCGGTGGAGCTGGCAAAAAATTCTGATTATGTTATTTTCGTTGGTGGTTTAAACAAATCCGACTTTCAGGACAGCGAAGGAAATGACAGAAAAAGTTATGGACTTCCGTATAATCAGGATAACGTGATTTCGGCGCTGGCAAAAGCCAATAAAAACTTTACTGTAGTTTTGGTAAGTGGTAATGCAGTAGCGATGCCGTGGATCAAAGATGTTCCGTCAGTAGTTCAGGGCTGGTATTTGGGTTCTGAGGCCGGGAACTCAATTGCTTCTATTCTATCAGGTGATGCGAATCCTTCAGGAAAACTACCCTTCACATTCCCTGTAAAACTGGAAGATAATTCTGCTCATGCCATGGGAGAATATCCCGGAAACAAAGAAGAGCTGGCTGCCGGAAAAGGTAAAGATCAGAAAAACCCAATCAACATAAAATACAACGAAGGCATCTTTGTAGGCTACCGTTGGCATGATACTAAAAAAATCAAGCCTTTATTCAGCTTCGGTCACGGTTTAAGTTATACCACTTTTGAATTTGGAAAAGCAAAAGCCGACAGGATAAGCATGACTCAAAATGATAAAATTACATTCACGGTTACGGTAAAAAACACAGGTAAAAAGGCCGGTGCTGAAGTAGCTCAGCTGTACATTAGCGATGTAAAGTCATCTGTCGAACGCCCTGCAAAAGAGCTGAAAGGTTTTGAAAAAATATTCTTAAATCCTGGCGAACAAAAAGAAGTGAGTTTTACTATCGATAAAACGGCTTTGAGTTATTTTGATATCCAAAAACATGATTGGGTCGCAGAACCCGGAGATTTTGAAGCACAAATTGGAAACTCTTCAGATGCTATTAAAACAAAAATAAAGTTTACCCTTAAATAAGTTGCGTTATTTAATTCACAACAGTTATACAAAAATCCCGGTCACTGAAGTTTCAAAGTGCCGGGATTTTTATTTTATGCTTTTATTAGACCTTTATTGACTCACTTTATTCAAAAGTTCAATGTCCTCAGAGCTTAAATTTAATTCAGGAGCCTGAAATAAAGTTTCTAACTGCGATTTGCTCGTAGCACTTACAATAGGTGCCGTAACTAATGGGTTTGCCAACAGCCAGGCCAGAGCCACAGAAGCCTGCGTGGTTTCATGTTTTTCGCTGATTTGATCCAATGCCTTTAGAACTTCACTACCCTTTTCATTAAGATACTTTCTTACGCCTTCTCCTCTAGCACTTTTCGCGAGATCTTCTTCCGTTCTGTATTTTCCCGTCAGAAATCCTGCAGCCAAAGACCAATAGCTAAAGACACTCAGATCATATTCTTTCACTAAATCAGCATACTCAGTTTCAAATTTTTCCCTTTCCAGTAAATTATAGTGTGGTTGCAGAGCAACGTATTTAGGAAGATTATTTTTATCAGCAACTTCAAAAGATTCTCTCAATCTTTCAGGAGTAACATTTGACGCTGCGATATAACGAACTTTTCCTGCTTTAATGATTTCGTCGTAAGCTTCCAACGTTTCTTCAACCGGAGTCTTATGATCATCAAAATGAGTATAATAAATGTCAATATGATCCGTCTGGAGCCTTGCCAAAGACTCGTCAACAGATTTCAAAATATGTTTTTTACTGATATCAAAATCATGCTCCTTCGTCTCAGAACCAACTTTTGTCGCAATGACAAGTTCATCACGATTTCCTCTTTGCTTCATCCATTTGCCAATAATTTCTTCAGACTGTCCACCTTTTCCATTGACCCACCATGAGTACGTGTCTGCTGTATCAATAAAGTTAAAACCACCTCCTGTAAACAGGTCTAAAATATTGAAAGACTCCTGCTCATCCAAAGTCCAGCCAAAAACATTCCCACCAAAATTAATTGGAGCTGCCAACAAATCTGTATTTTTTATTTTTCTCTTTTCCATAAATCTATTTATTTAATAAGGTTTTGAACTACCAATTTACAAAGGATTTCACACTTTATCTGATCAAAAAAGTGGTAAAAAATAATTAGGGAGATAGAGAAAATGAATTGACCGAAAAGCACGCTCCCTATTAAATTTATTTTAAGTGTCCCGAAAGCTTAAGTGAAATTGACAATTCTAATCCCGGATGCATTTTAAAAAAACTATTGACCTATACTTGACGAGAATATTAAATGATAGCAAAAATTTTCGCCTACTAATATTTAGGAGCTCTATCCAGCTCTCCACT
>NZ_JAPDHW010000008.1:141333-238129 GCF_025971945.1 Chryseobacterium kimseyorum | reverse complement strand
CATTTGCCGAACTTGCAGGTGTCTGTGGATAAGGTGTTGTATTTACAACTGTTCCCAGAGCTCCTGATATAGCAGGATCTGTAAATGCTCTGATTTCTCCTGTAGCTCCGGCTAAGCTGTAGATTTTTCCTATACAGTCAAATGTAGGTGCATTTACTGTGATCGTCAATACGTTAGAGGTCGAAGTACAGCTGCCACTTGTAACCACCGCTCTGTAATATCTTGTTGCAGTCAATATTCCCGGTGAATAACTGGTTGCTGTTCCACCGCTGGCCACATTAGCAAAAGTTATATTGTCAGTAGAAACCTGCCATTGAATATCACCTGTTGAGCCAGTTAAAGTTAATGCAGTTGGCAGTGCTATATGCAATTGTTTGGTTACTTTCAGCTGTTCCCGCATTGCAGATTACACATGAGTTAATCGTCACATTAAGGGGGTTGGAAGCAGCGCTGTAGCAACTTGCATTACTTGTGCCTTGATAAAATGCATAATATGTTCCTGCACCTGCGTTAGCAGCCTGCGTTGCGGTAAGTGGTGCCCCCGAATGCACGTTATTGGTAAACCAGACGATCTGCGTTCCCGAAGGTGCTGTTGATGTTTGTGCAGTGGTAAGATTTACTGTTGTTGCGGGGCAGACATTTGTTAGATTTGAACTAACGGTGGGAGCTGTGGTTCCTGCAGCGCAAGTAGTAATCCCGAAACGCATTTCTGGAAGGTTGGTATTTCCAATAGTTAGGTTAATAATTCCGTCATTTGTTCCGTCACTTGTATATGGACTGGTTCCTGTGCTGCTTTCCCCTACAGTCTCCCAACCTGATGGCAACATCTTTAGTGGTGCAGGGTTTCCTGCCGTTCCTGTATTGCTGCTGATTTCCATTCGATATTGATTGCTTTCCACTGCAAGTCCTGAAGGGATTGTATAGGTACCGTTAGAAGCAACTGCCGCCGAATAAACAAGATTATTATTGATATCAATGAGATTTACATACACTCCACCTGCATTTGTGCCGGTACCCTGTATAGTGGCAGGGCCATTTGTATCGTTGAAGACTGTACCTGAAATACTTGGTCGGGCTAAGGGAAGTACTGGAGTGATTCTGCCCTGATAACTCAATATTTTCGTACTTGTAGGTCTTGAGAAATTTATGGTAGGATTACCTGATATTCCTGAGCGGTATACTGTTTTCATAGATGCACCATCTGCTTCATTATTAGGCCTAAATCCATAATCATCGGGAAATCCTGCGTAGCTCTGACCTAAGGCATTATTCGTGGTTTCGGTGTTAATATCGATCCATCCGGTGGAATTGTTAAGAGCACTTTGCTGAGAAATTGCACCATGTGCAATGTAAACAATATTAGCCTGGGAAGTTCCTACCGGAGCTATTGGTGCAGTGGATGTCAAAGTAGAGAATGTGGTAGATGAAGATGGCGCATCAGAGTTATTCCCAATAAGCGTGGATGCTGGCACAGACTGGCTAGCATTTTCAAAAACAGAAACGCTGATAATCACATCATCTCCAGCACTTTGAGGTGGTTTACTGGCAATGCTGGGGAAAGAAAATGATGTATTTCCTGTTGGCAGACTCTGTAAGTCGCTCATTCTGTAAGAAATGATTGAAGTACTCATATAAGCATAGCCTGGAATATTGTTAGTAAAGCCATAAAAACGATAATTATAGTAGTAGCGACTTATGTTATGAGTGCCTACCAATAATTGAGGTATATCATCGGCAGTTGTCCCGGGATAGTTTTGTCCTAATGCGATATGGTCTCTCTCAAAATAAGCAGTTACAATCATAACTCTGTTTTTTCCGCTGGGAATATTGTAATTAAAGTTTGGTACTCCTGCGGCTCCCTGTCCTTTAGTAGAATAAACGTATTCCCCAATAAGAGTCGGAGTCTGAGCAGAAACTAAGTTGCTTAAAAGCAAAAACGCCGTGACGATAAGAAGCTGGGTTCGCCCAAAACTTGGTTTAAATTTTTTCATTTATTTGGATATTTTCTGTTACCAGATATTGATTTATATATTAAAGTCAGATTTATTGACATGAAAAGATTTTCATGTTTATAGTTTTTTAAGATCAATGATTGTTATTCTTACTGTGCTGATTTTCAGGAGAGTTTGTAGCGAGTAATTTTAACCCTCATAATTCTAAAATAGAGTGCGCTGATTGAGTGAAGATTTTATAAGCGTATGGGTGGCGGCCTTACAGAATAAGACTCAGAATTTATCTTATCGTTGAAATACGTAAGATAGTCTGGCATTATTGTTTTAACAGAGTCTAATAAAGAAAGCGTCTGTAAAGAGGAGAAACCAGCCGTAAGTAAATTTTTCAAAACCGGATTCTGTGTTTGAGCAACAGCATTGCTGTGATTTTGCTCAATAGAAAAAATATAATCAGATTCTGAACCTGAAGTAAATGTTTCTTCCTCTTTCGGCAGCGTATTCGCTACTTTTTGTTTTACGGGCTCGGCTTTTACATTTTTCTGCTTAAGGCGAGGTGCTGATTTGATGTTAGCCGCAATATGTTTTTTGGCATCTTTGATTTTTACAATCTCTAAATTGCTTTCTGAGAAATCTGAAACCGATGTGCCTGCTGTTACATAGATTTGATTTTTAACTTCTTTCTCAGCACTGTTTTCTGCAATAATCTGCACACCATTATTTAGATGAATGGCATTCTCATTAGAGATGTTTTGGGCAGTATAAAAATTAAAAAAGCACAGTAAGAAAATACTCAAAGTCTTTATCTGGATAGATAAAAACTTTGAGATTCTTTTCTCATCATTTGTGCTGGTTTTTTTCATTGGAGGAATTCGAAATGATACTGCAAAGGAATGGCAGGTCGCACGCGTTTACAAATAAAGCATATACCATCTGTGTACTACTTTGTATAAGGTGTTGATTTTCAATGCTGAATTGTGATAATGGCAGAAATTTGAATAATTCGTAATGTAATGATGAATATGAAAAATTTTCACAATTCTTTATTTCTTTATGATTATGAAAAATAAAATTTGGCATTTTTGACTCGAAATAATCAAATAAGAGGGGAAGATGGGTGGTTGTTTTCAGAGATAATTTTAGTATAAATAATGTTTCTGAAAAATCTAAAAATAATAAAAGATAAATTGAATACGACCAATTAATCCAGATCCATGAAAAAGAACAGGGTTGATTTTTATGCTGTGATATTTTGAAGGGCAGTGTTTTATTAAACCTTTTTTCTTTACTTTTTCAAAAGTTTTCCTGAAGTATTTTTTATCTAAAATATAAAAAGAGTGTTTTTCCTCTTTTGTATATTTGAAGAGTTAACTACTTTTGTTAGATAACCTTATAAAAATTAATATCCATGAAAACTCCTTTTTTATCTAAAAATTTCAGTGCGCTTCCTGGCGTGCTTATTTTAAGTGTTTTTGTAATGATTGCTGTGCGCTGTGGTAATCCTCCTGTGGATGGAACGCCCGTAGATGACAGTTATATGAAGAAACTGATTACCCATCAGGATGCGCAGATTCTTTTTGATGAATATACTAAAACCAATAACAAAATTCTTACAGAAGCCCGAAACGGACAGCCGGACTCGAGATGGTATTCGTTTACCATTGAAGAAATGGAAGGTTACATTCAATATGTAAAAGAACAGGCGAAAGAAAAGGATATTAAAAATGTGGGAATTAAAATTTATATGGGAAAATATCCTGCAAACCATCCTGCGAACAAGATGGCAAAACCTGAATTTGCAGGTTATCAGACCATCTTTTTAATGCCAACCACAAAGAAAGAAGCTACTGACGCGAGAAGAGGCGGTTCAACTGATGAATACGAAAAAATAGAATCTATACAGCCTATGAATATGACCAATCTGTCGCCACCACCGAATCACGTTTCTGCAAATACTTTGAACTGAAAATTATAATGATGGCCTGGGATGTAGAATTAGGGAAACAGATATCCATGATCATTTTGGTCATGATGATGATTTTGATTTTAATTAATTATAAAAAAATCGGAAAAGTAAATCTGTTTTTTTTCGCCGGATATATCATACTGTCTGTCAGCGATCTCTTTTTTTACTTCTACTACAAACTAACTAACCTGCCGACCGAGAAATATTACAGTATATGTCTTGCCATTGTGTTCTTGATCTATTTGATTTATTACTACAAATTGCTCTACATTCCTCTGTTGAAAAAAATACAGATGATATTTCTGGTTCTCTTTTTCGTCAATGTTTTCGGGGTGTCTTTATTAGAAAGAAGCTTTTTCCAGTATCTTTCTTTTAATATTTTTTACATCAACATCCTTCTGTTAATATTTTCTATCATTCTGTTTTTTTATCAGACCTTTAATTCAGACAAAATATTTGAGATAAAAAACTATCTGCCCTTCTGGATCTCTGTGGGTTCGCTCATCCTTTACATCGGAATTATTCCGCTGTTTTTCTTCAGAATTAAGGTTGCGAATGATATTTTTGGTATTATAATGTTCTTATTAAATATCTTAAACAATGGAGTGATTGTCTATGGTTTATTTTGGAACCGGCCTGCCGCAATAAAATCTGAGGGATTATGAATGAAGAGCAAAACAGTTTTATCATTGTTTTTACAATTACACTTTTAATTATTGTGGTAACGATGATTTTCGTGTATTTGATTTTCATTCGGAAGAAAACTAAATTATTGATCGAGCAGAAAGAAAAAGACCTGCATTTTGAAAAAGAACTGGCGACTTCGCAGGTCGAAATGAAGGAACAGACGCTCAACTATATTGGGCAGGAACTTCATGACGATTTGGGACAAAAACTTTCCGTCGTTCGTTTGAGACAGAATCAGCTTCTCAACAAGCTTAGTAATGGTGAAAAAGAGGAACTAAACGAATTAAACGAGTTATTAGGCGAATGCATCCAGGATGTCAGAAATTTATCTAAAACTCTGATCACCGAACAGATTATTCATTTCGGGCTTATAGAATCGATAGAGAGAGAAATAAACAGAATCAAAAAGCTGCGGTTACTGACGATAGAGTTCGTAACACAGAAGCATGACATTGATATTACTCCCAAACATGGGCTAATTTTATTCAGAATAATTCAGGAAAGCATTAATAATATTTTAAAACATTCAAGAGCGAAAAATCTGGTCATAACCTTGGAAGATGATCATAATAATTTGCAAATTACCATCATTGATAACGGAAAAGGTTTCAATACCGACAGCATGAACGATGGTTCCGGATTAAAAAATATGGAATTAAGAGCCAAACTGATACATGCGGAATTCTCTATCCAGTCAAAACTTGAAGAAGGAACAAAAACGACGATAACCTACTACAAAAACTTACCATGAAAACAATTCCGATTGCTATAGTCGATGATCATACTTTAATGTCTAAAGCATTAGAAAACATGATTGCCGAAAATCCTAAATACCGTGTGGTAATGAACCAACCGAACGGGGAAGATTTTATCAACGGCCTGGAAAAAACTTCAGAACTTCCTGCCGTTGTTTTGATGGATATTAATATGCCCTATAAAAACGGCATCGAAACCACAGAATGGCTTACAGAACATCATCCGGAAATCAAAGTAATTGCACTGACAATGGAAGATGATGAGAAGGTTTTGATCAGAATGTTGAAAGCGGGCGCAAAAGGGTATCTATTAAAAGATATGCAGCCTTCGATACTTTTTCAAGCGATAGATACTGTTTTTGAAAAAGGAAGTTTTTATACTGATTTTGTAGCTCAGAAACTCCTGAAAGTGCAAACCGAGGATGCAAAAAATGCCTCGCTGCTTTCAGATTTAAAGGAAAGAGAAAAAGAATTCATCATATTTGCCTGCAGCGAACTGACTTACAAAGAAATCGCCGATAAAATGTGTTTAAGCCCAAAAACAATCGATGGTTACAGAGATTCTGTTTTCGTTAAATTAGAAATAAAAAACAGAGTGGGGCTGGTGCTTTTTGCTTTAAAACATAATTTATGTTGATTTAATTTAAATACAAAAAGTAGTCACATGAATTTTTGCTCCGGCGGAGCAATGTGTTTGTAGTAATATGCAAACATAATTTATAGTTCCGTAGGAACGACACTTCGGTTTAAGACAATAATCAATCCTCTCCAATTTCTGGTGAGGATTTTTTTATGATCCACATCTTTCTAAAATTTAAATCTTCAGTAAGGTGCTTTTCCTGTAAGAAATCAGGTATTCTCCTCTGTTCTCATACTGTTGAAAATCAGAATTTTGTCCTGTGAAATTAAAGTTACAGGCAGAACCTGAAAAGCCGATAATAGAGTAAGGAAAATTTAAAAAACTAATACAATGAAAAAAGCACTCATCGTAGGAATTAATGACTATGCGCCAATAGGATCTGGTGGTCCGGATTTAAACGGCTGCGTCAACGACGCACGGGATATGGCCAATACATTGGTGATCTGTGGTTTTGCACCTTCGCAAATCAGGATTTTGACCAATCAGAACGCAACAAGAGCCAATATTTTAAATTATCTGAAATCTTTGGTAAGTACCAGTGTAAAAGGCGATTCTTTGGTGTTTTATTATTCAGGACACGGAACGAGAGTGGCCAACATAGGTGCAGATTTAGAAATCGACGGTTTAGATGAAGCGATTTGTCCACATGATTACGCAAGTGCCGGAGTTATTCGGGATGATGATTTTAAAGCTGTTCTCAGTAAACTGAAAGCCGGAGTAAATCTTGAAGTGGTGTTCGACTGCTGTCATTCCGGAACCGGAACAAGAAAAATGGATTTAGGATTGAGCGTAGATTTCTCTTACGAAACTGCCCGTTTTATACCACCCATGCTTGAAGATGAGTTTTATATGACGTATGCCAACGAAATTCCATTATCTAAAACATCTAAAAAAGAAACTTTTACCACAAAAGCTTTAGTTCCGATCGTTGGAATGAATCATACGCTGTGGGCCGCCTCCAAAGACAATCAGGTTTCTATGGAAGGAAATATGAATGGCCAGATCAGAGGTTATTTCACCTATCATTTCTGCAAAATCCTGCGTGCCACCAATGGTAATATTGTGCGGAGAACATTAGATAACCAGATTGCAATGGCATTGGCTGCAATGGGAGCCGCACAGATTAACCAGACAGAAAGCATCAGGACAGAATTTTCACAAAAAATATTTTCATAAAACTAAACTGGCGGAATCCGAAAAGCCATCCAAAGAGTAGGAAAAAACTGATTAAAACACCAAATAATCATGTCTAATATTGAAAACAACAACCCAATGACTGCTGAAGAAGTTTTAAAACTTAAAACAATTAAAGCAAAATCTGCTGAGAAATCAGCCAACTTAAAATTATCCGAAAAGGAACCGGAAATGGAAACCATCGATGGAAGAACGTATCCAAAAGGAACAAAGTCTGTAGCCATTACCATGAAAGAAAAATCCGCGGCCGACGAAAATCCTGAAACCGATTTCTTCTATCCAGCGCATGCCGACTTTGAGTATCAGCCAAAATTGGAGCCTAAAAAAGACCGTAAACCAAAATTTATAGAAAGAGAAAATTTCCTGAATGCTGAAAATGCAAGAACGATCTTCGGACCTGATCAGAGAAAAGTGTTCAACTCAACAGCTTATCCATGGCGTTGCATCGGTAGAGTAGAAAGTCCTTTGGGCGTAGCAAGTGGCGTAATGATCGGGCCGAGACATCTCTTGACTTGTGCACATATCATCGATTGGAAACCCAACAACCAGACAGGATGGATAAAATTCACACCGATGTATTACAACGGAAGCGCCCCTTACGGAAGTGCCTGGGGAATTCAGACTTATTACAAACATAAAGTTGCCGGCCCTACAATTGATGGCACAGAAGTACAGTTTGACTATGTGGTTGTCGTTCTCGACAGACCCATGGGAAACAGCACTGGCTGGATGGGAGCTAAAAGTTACTCAGATTCCTGGGACGGGCAGGCGTCTTTTACCCATGCCGGTTATCCTGCAGACTTGACAGGAACTCAGAGACCCACTTATCAGACCGGCATCGCCTTAGATGGCGATTTCTGGAGCCCCGATGATAATCAAAGTATTCAGCACAAAGCTGATATCTGGCCTGGACAAAGTGGTGGTCCGTTCTGGGGATATTGGAATGGCTCACCGTATGCGGTTGCCACTCAGAGTGCGCATAATCCCAGCATTAATTCTGCCAGCGGAGGTTCAGATTTAGTTGGTCTTGTGACGAGAGCAAGAAACGAATATCCTTAACATTTTTTGTTTTATAAATGGAGAGTCTGGTTTTTATGGTCAGGCTCTTTTTGATTTTGTACCTGTTGCATATTTCCAATTCCTTATATTTCGAAAATAAGTGAAACGGCTTTGTTCAGATTAATTTTAATAAGATTTTGTCTTCCATTGCGTTTTTATATCGCAATGAAAGACAAAGTTTTTGTAATAACTCTGCAATGATTTAAGATATAAGGCATTTCATTTAAGAAAGAAATACAATAATCAAATGTTTGGAGTGTTTTTTAAGGCAAAATCAGTTTTTTAAATCCAAATTAAAAAACAGCACCTTCAAAAAAGTGCTGTTTTGATATTTATTTTAAAGTAAGTAATTCAAAAAAATTAATAAGAAATCTTTCAATTTCACTTATCTGATTTTAAAGCCAACAGCCAGAAGCTAATTGCCAACAGCCACTTATTTTCTAAACATTTCCGTGTGAGGAATATTGTCTTCTAAATATTTCTTTCCTGTATCTTCAAAACCGAATCCTGAGTAGAATCTTAACAGGTAATCCTGAGCAGAAATTCTCACTTCACTCGTATGAAAGCGGTTTTCTATGGTTTCTACTGCGTATTGAATCAGTTGTTTCCCTAAACTTTTTCCGCGGGCTTTTTCAGTCGTGAGAACCCTGCCGATGGAAGTTTCCGGATATTTAATTTCTTTGTTGAAAATTCTGCAGTATGCTAAAACATCTTGATCCTGTTCTGCCCAAATGTGAACAGCCTGCTGATCGTATCCATCCAAATCAGGATACGGGCAGTCTTGCTCTACTACAAATACATCAACTCTCGCTTTGATAATTTCGTAAAGTTCGGAAGTGGTAATTTCTTCAAAACTTTTTATTTTCCAAATAATATTACTCATTAAAGGTCACGCTGTTATTGGCTAAAAATTCATTGGTTTTATGAATGAAACTTAAGATCTCCTCCGTTCCGGTTTTCTTTTCTCCAGATGTTACATAAATTTCAGGAAGGTCTTCCCAGGTTTTATGAAGTTCAGCTTTGTAATCTTCAACGTTTTTGATAAGAACATTGGGTTTCAGTTTATCTGCTTTTGTAAAAACAATTGAAAAAGGAACGCCGCTTTCTCCACACCACTGGATAAATTCCAAATCAATATTCTGTGGACTGTGACGGGAGTCAACCAAAACAAAAAGATTCACCAGATTGTTTCTGTTTAAAATATAGTTGTTAATTAATTTTTCAAAATCTCTTCTCATCACTTTTGAAACCTTGGCATATCCGTAGCCCGGAAGATCGGTCAGATACCAGCTTTCATTAATAATGAAATGATTAATCAACTGAGTTTTCCCCGGAGTTCCTGAAGTTTTTGCCAAATCTTTCCTGTTGAGCATACCATTGATCAATGATGATTTCCCTACGTTTGAGCGTCCGATAAAAGCATATTCCGGGATGGTTCCTTCCGGACATTCCTGCCATTTACCGCTGCTTTTTACAAACTCTGCTGTCTTTATAACCATTTTGTCTTGATTTAATTTAGAAAAATAAACCATTAAGAAAGTCTTAATGGTTTAGTCTTAATTTATATTTTATCTTTTACCCAATTGTAAAGAATCTCGTTGAATTCATCGGGTTTTTCCATCATTGCAGCATGTCCGCATTTATCGATCCAGAAGAGATCTGAATTCGGGATAAATTTATGCATGTCAATTGCAACTTCAGGAGGTGTTACATTATCCTGTTTCCCCCAGATCAGGCACGTCGGACGTACAATTTTAGGAAGATCGTTCAACATATTGTGTTTGATGGCGCTTCTTGCCAACATTACCGTTTTTATTCCTTTCATTCTGTCATTGACTACGCTGAAAACTTCGTCTACCAAAGCTTCTGTAGCAACTGCAGGATCATAGAAAACCTCTTCAGCTTTCTTTCTTATATATGAACGGTCATTTTTTCTCGGGAAACTGTCACCAAAAGCTCTTTCATACAAACCGGAACTTCCGGTAAGAACTAAGTTTTTCACTAAGTCAGGTCTTGCCAAAGTCAGAATAAGCCCAACGTGGCCACCCATAGAATTTCCTACAATGGTTACAGGTTTGCCAATTTCGCTTTCGATAAATTTAATAACATATTTGGCGATTGTGGTAAGATTGGTATTGAGTACCGGCAAATCATAGATAGGGAGCTGAGGTACATAGACCTTAAACCCTTTCTCTGAAAAAAAATTCACCATCTTGTCAAAATTGCTCAACCCACCCATCAAACCGTGCAAAAGCACCAATGGATGTCCTTCCCCAGCTTCAATGAAGGTATATTTCTTATCTTTTTTTGTACTAAATATCATAAAATCGCTTTAATAAAGCATTGCAAAAATACAAATTATACACCAAAAAATTTTTGATATCTCTAATTTAAAATAAAAATAATATAATCAAGCTTTTCATACTGTAATTTTTAAAAATCTTTTTAGTATTCGATGAATAGTATGCTGTGTAAGTCTTGTGATATCAAATATTTAAAGCTGATTTGCTTACTCTGGCGTAAAACTTATTAACATTAAGTCAAAAAGTGGGAAAAAGTGGGAGCTTTTGGAAAAATTTGTATAATTTTGTCCCAAATGAGAAATTTCATTGGAACATATGAGTGCAAAATAGACGACAAAGGTCGCCTGAAGGTGCCTTCATCGCTGATTAAGCAGATGGAGAACTTTGAGGACAAAACCTTTGTAGTAAAGCGTTCTGTGTTTCAACCGTGTCTCGAAGTTTACCCTATGAAAGCATGGGATAAGCTGATGGAAAAGATTAATAAACTAAACAGATTCATTAAAAAGAATGCTGATTTCATCAGGATGTTTACTGCAGGTGTAAAAACTGTAGAACTGGACAGCGCCGGAAGACTGCAGATTTCAAAAGATCTGACGCATTATGCTGATCTTACTAAGGAAATTGTAGTGACAAGTGCAGGTGAACTTTTCGAAATTTGGGATAAAGATGCCTATGAAAGGGTAATTGCAACCAATGAAGAAGATTTTGCAAGTCTGGCAGAAGATGTAATGGGCGCTTTTGATGAAGAATAAATAAAGAATACACAAATGAGCATATATCACAACCCCGTTTTATTGAAGCAAAGTGTGGATGATTTGGTGACGAATCAGGACGGAATATATGTGGACTGCACATTTGGTGGTGGCGGTCATTCGCAGGAGATTTTATACAGGCTTTCTGAAAATGGAAAGCTATACGCATTTGATCAGGATTTGGATGCACTGAAAAATACCATTGATGACCCGAAGTTTACTTTAATCAATCAAAACTTTAGATTTCTTGAAAATTCTCTGTTGATGTATGGAGTTGCGAAGGTGGATGGCGTTTTGGCTGACCTTGGTGTTTCTTCTCATCAGTTTGATGAAGCCGTGAGAGGTTTTTCTACAAGAAACAATGCACCACTCGATATGAGAATGAATGTGATGCAGAGTCTGGATGCTAAGAAAGTAATCAATGAATACGACGAAGAAGCTTTAGCAGATATTTTTTATTACTACGGTGAGCTAAGAGAAGCAAGAAAACTGGCAAGAGATATCGTTCATCACAGAAAAATAAAAGCAATCAACACAACGGAAGATCTGAAAAAATTATTCAGCTTCCTTCCGCCGCATAAAGTGAATAAATTTTATGCACAGCTTTTTCAGGCGATTAGAATTGAAGTTAATCAGGAGCTGGAAGTTTTAAAGGAAATGCTGGTTCAGGCTTACAATGTTTTGAAACCCAGCGGACGACTTGTGGTGATTTCTTATCATTCACTGGAAGACCGTCTGGTAAAAAGATTCCTGAAAAACGGAATGTTTGAAGGAGAACCGCAACGCGATATCTATGGAAATTACGCAAAAGCATTTGAACTCGTAAAAAGCAAGGCGATTATTCCGGACGATAAAGAGATTGAAGAAAACTCAAGAGCCAGAAGTGCTAAAATGAGAACAGGAATAAAATTGTAAAAGTGAATAGTGAATTGTCAATGGTGAATTTTTAAAATTGACTATTGACAAATGAAATGAATTGACTTCAAAGAAAATTGACAATAATTTAAATAAAAATAAAATCAGACAAAGTCTGTGGCAAAAAAACCAACATATCGTCCTCAAAAAAAACTCACTTTTATAGATATTATAAAAGGGAATTTTCTGAACCGTGATGAGTTGACAACGCATTATAAGTTTTTCTTGTTGATTTTTGTTTTGATGATGGGGATGATTTATTCTAACCATTTGGTAAACAAAAAGATAAAAATTGTAAACGCTTTAAAAGAAGAAACAGAAGAATATAAATCCAGAAATGCCTACGCGCAAAGTAAGCTCATCAAAGTAAAAATGGAATCTGAATTGGGGAAGCAGGTTGCCGAAGATTCATTAATGACTTTAGAAAGTCACCCTCATAAATTGTTAATAAAACTGGACAGTACAGATGCAAAAGCCAAGTGAATACGACAACAAACGTAAGAAAACATTACGATGGGGCTACCTCTTTGCAGTGGGAGCTTTGTGCGTTTTTGTGCTTTTCATCGGGAGAATTATTCTTCTGCAGAATACCAATGTTCAGGAAATTAAAGATGATTACATTAACAATAATTACCGTACCGCTACTCTGAAAGCTGCGCGTGGAAATCTCTATGCGTCAGACGGTTCTATTCTGGCTACCACGGTTATGCGTTATGACGTTTATCTTGATTTTAAAACCATAAAAGATACAGTCTACACCAATAATATTGGACCGCTTACCGATTCTCTAAGTAAAATGTTTGGAAAGCCGAGAGCTGATTTCAGAAAAAGATTTGACGAGCAGAGAAAAAAGAAAAACCAATATTATTCTTTGGTAAAAGGTCTTGATTTCGATGAATACGACAGAATCAGAAAATTCCCGATTTTCAGAAGAGGAAAAAACAAAGGTGGTTTTATCATAGACAGAAATTACAAAAGAGAACTGGCTACTTCAGAAATTGGTGCCGGAACAATAGGAATTGACAATGGAGTTGCAAAAGCCGGTCTTGAAGGAGCTTTTTCAAAATTTTTAACAGGAACTGACGGCGAGCGACTTGAGCAAAGAGTCAATTCATCACAGTGGAAGCCGATTGACTTCTGGAAAGTAAAAGAACCGACTGACGGTCAGGATGTTTATACCACTTTAGATCTTAGAATTCAGGATATTGCTCACTCAGCTTTAGAAAAGCAACTGGTTAATTTTGAGGCGAAACACGGAACGGTAATCGTCATGGAAGTGGCGACCGGGAAAGTTCGTGCAATGGTTAATTTAAGAGAAACCGAGCCTGGGGTTTACGAAGATGCGTACAATTATGGTCTAAAAGATAATATTGAACCGGGATCTACTTTTAAAACAATTTCGTTGTTAGCAGCTATGGATGACGGATTTATCGATGAAAGTACAACGGTAAACGTAGGAAATGGTGTCTGGACTTACGCTAAACAGAGAATTTCAGACGGTCACGGTGGAGGAACATACGAGATCAGCGATGTCTTAGCTAAATCAAGTAACGTGGGAACTGCGAAATTGATCACTAAATTCTATGCAGACAAACCACAGATTTTTCTTGATCATTTAAGAAGATGGAAGTTGTTTGATAAAATGGATATTGAGCTTCCGGGAATTACAAAACCTAGAATTTTAACTCCAAAAAGCAAGTCCTGGAACGCTGCGACCTTAGCTTCAATCTCTTACGGATATGCGACTAATATCAATTTGCTGCAGTTGACAACTTTCTACAACGGAATTGCCAATAACGGTAAAATGCTGAAACCTCTTTTCATTGATAAAATAATGAAGGACGGGAAGACAATTTTTGAAGCAAAAGAGGAAGTGATTGTAAAGAAAATGGCATCAGAAAAAGCCATTCAGATGATGACAAGCGCTTTGACAAAAGCTGTTGAAAAAGGAACAGGAAGAAGTATTTTCACTCCGAATCTGAAAATGGCAGGAAAGACGGGAACCGCAAGATTTGAGTACTGGTTGCCAGGCCCGATGAAGTACAGAGCTTCGTTTGCAGGATTTTATCCGGCAGACAATCCGAAATACACCTGTTATGTAATGATCAGTGAGCCAAATGTTTCGAAAGGATTTTATGGGGGAACGGTTTCCGCACCGGTTTTTAAGGAAATTGCAGGTAAAACTTTCCTGAAAACACCTCAGAATGTAGAAAAAGAAATGCTTGTCGACAGAAAGGTTAATCTCAATAAAATGGTTGAACCTAATGTAAAAATAGCAGTTAATAATAAACAAATGCCAAGTGTAGTAGGATTGATTGGTAAAAATGCGATCCCACAATTGGAAAATTTAGGATATCGTGTAGACTTTAAAGGAGTGGGAAGAATTAAAGAACAATTTCCTCTTGAAGGCACCACGATCACCAAAAATCAGAGAATATATTTGACTCTGCAAAATTAGAAATAAGTATTGAAAAGACTGCCTGATAATGAAAGGATGAAATCCTATTATAATCAACAGGCAAAAAATAAAATAAACCGCATCAAAGCAATGCAATTAGTTGAATTATTAAACAGAATTCCGGTATTAGAAACTCATGGTGAAAGCAACCGTGAGGTGTCAGAATTGGTTTTCGACAGCAGAAAGGTATCCGAAAACTCTTTGTACATCGCATTGAGAGGAACGGTTGTGGACGGTCATTCATTTATTGCATCTTCTATCGAAAAAGGTGCGACAACTATTGTTTGCGAAGAACTTCCGGGAAATTTAGATGAAAACATTACTTACGTTAAAGTAAAAGATGCGTCTAAAACATTAGGGCATTTATCTTCTAATTACTACGGAAATCCTTCAGAAAAGTTAAAGTTAATCGGCGTTACCGGAACCAACGGGAAAACTTCTGTTTCGACTTTGCTTTTTGATGTGTTTAAAAATTTGGGGTACGACTCAGCATTATTGTCGACAGTAGAAATTAGAATTGGCGAAAAAGTCATTCCGGCTACGCATACGACTCCGGATGTAATTACCATCAATAAAATTTTGGCTCAGGCTGTTGAGGAAGGATGTGAATTTGCCTTTATGGAAGTAAGCTCTCACGGCATTGCCCAAAACAGAATTGAAGGGCTGACTTTCAAAATTGCTGGCTTTACCAACTTGACGCACGACCATTTAGATTATCATAAAACGTTTGACGAATATTTAAAAATCAAAAAGAGATTTTTTGATGAGTTAAATGCAAATGCAATCGCCATCACGAATGTTGACGATAAAAACGGAAACGTGATGCTTCAGAACACAAAGGCTGCAAAAAGGTCTTATGCTTTGAAAACGATGGCAGATTTCCATGGAAGAACTTTGGAAGTTGATTTCAACGGAATGCTTTTGAATTTCAACGGGAAAGAATTCTGGACAACTTTAACAGGAAAATTCAATGTCTACAATCTGTTACTTGTTTTCGGAATTGCTTCTGAATTAGGTTTCGAACAAGATGAAATTCTTCAGGCAATCAGCATTTTGAAAAGAGTTTCCGGAAGATTTGAAACGTTCAAGTCTGACGGTGGAATTTTCTTCATCGTTGATTACGCACATACTCCAGATGCATTGGAAAATGTTTTAGACAGTATCAATGACATCAGAACAAAAAATGAAAGACTGATTACAGTTTTCGGCTGTGGAGGAGACAGAGATCATTCCAAGAGACCTGAAATGGGAAATATTGCCTCAAAGAAATCCACTTTGGCAATAATCACTTCAGACAACCCGAGAACGGAAGATCCGAATCAGATTATAAAAGAAATTGAAGCAGGCGTTGAACCTCAGAACTTCAGCAAGTACACTTCAATTCCGGACAGAAGAGAAGCCATAAAAATGGCCATTAAGTTCTCTGAACCGAAAGACATTGTTCTCGTAGCCGGAAAAGGGCACGAAAACTATCAGGAAATTAATGGGGTGAAACATCATTTTGATGATAAAGAAGTAATAAATGAGCTTTGGAAGCTTCTGTCGAAGTAATTGCACGAAGATTTAAATTATGAAAACATCTAAAATGATATTAATAATTTCTCTAATTTTTTGTGGGGGAATATTGATAGTTTTTCTTTTAAAAGATAATTCAAAAAAGGAAATTAAAATTTTAGATTGTGAACAAATTTATGAGTTGGAAGATCTGCAGCCGGGATTTATAGATTTTTCTGAATCAAATGCTAAAAAAGGAGTAGGTATTTGTTTGTGTGAAAAATTTTTAAGAAACAGGGAGCAAAAATATAAAGTAGAGATTTTGAAACTGTATAATGAGGTTGGAATCATTTATCCAAGTTTTGAAAAAGGAAGCAAAATAGATTCAGTTTGCAATAATAGAACATATGTCTTTTTCAAACAGTTTAATCTTTAGAACTAAAATAAATAAGAAATGTTATACTACTTATACGAATACTTAACGAGCCAAGGTATCCACATTCCGGGAATGGGAATGTTGAGGTACATCTCTTTCCGTGCGGGGATGGCGGTTTTATTGTCTTTGACGATAGCGCTTATCTACGGTAAGAGCATCATCAATTATCTGCGGGGAAAACAGATGGGAGAGTTGGTTCGTGACTTAGGACTAGATGGGCAGAAACAAAAAGAAGGGACACCTACCATGGGTGGTCTCATCATTATCATTGCGACTTTAATTCCGGTTTTACTGTTTACCAGAATTACCAACATTTACATCGTGCTTTTGATGGTGACTGTCGTTTGGATGGGGGCAATAGGATTTTTAGATGATTATTTAAAGAAGGTAAAGAAAAATAAAGACGGATTAAGCGGGAAATTTAAGATTGTCGGGCAGGTTGGTTTAGGTTTAATTATTGGAGTGACCATGTATTTTCATCCGGATATTACTGTGAAAAGGAAATATGCAGATGCTAAAGTGGTTAACAGAAATAACGTAGAGCAGAATTTCATGCCTACTGAAAAGATTACTGTTTCCACCGTTCCTTTTGCTAAAAATAATGAATTTGATTACAGCGGAATTTTATTCTGGATGAGTGATGAAGATGCTCACGAATGGGCGTGGATTGTATTTATTCCTATTGTAATTTTCATTGTAACAGCCGTTTCAAACGGAGCCAATATCACCGATGGAATTGATGGTTTGGCTGCAGGAACGAGTACGGTTATCTTATTGACACTTGCATTTTTCACCTACGTTTCCGGGAATATCATATTTGCAGATTATCTCAATATTATGTTTCTCCCAAACATGGGTGAAACCACGATTTTTGTCGTCGCCATGGTAGGAGCAGTTATCGGATTCTTCTGGTACAATACGTATCCGGCGCAGGTTTTTATGGGTGATACCGGAAGTTTGATGTTGGGCGGTGTGATCGCTGTTTTGGCTGTTATTTTAAGAAAAGAATTAATGATTCCTGTACTGTGCGGAATTTTCTTAATTGAAAATGTTTCTGTGATGCTTCAGGTAGTTGTTTTTAAATACAGAAAGAGAAAATTCGGGTTAGAATATGCCCAGAATAATAGATTGTTTAAAATGTCTCCTCTGCATCATCATTATCAGAAAGATGGTTTTCACGAAAGTAAAATCGTTAACAGGATGATTATCATTGGAGTTATGTTAGCAATTGTATGTCTTATAACATTGAAAATGAGATAAGATTCATTTAAAAATTGAAAGATTCAAATTATTAAATTTTTCAATCATTAAATCAAGCAAGATTATGAAAATAGTTGTTTTAGGAGGTGGAGAAAGCGGTTGTGGTGCTGCTTATTTGGCTAAAAAGAAAGGTTTGGAAGTATTTCTTTCAGATAAGGGAGCTATTAAGGATAACTACAAGCAGTTTCTGACAGAGAATGGTATTGAATTCGAGGAAGGAAACCACGACGAAGCAAGGATTTTAAGCGCTGAATGGATCGTAAAAAGCCCGGGAATTCCCAAGAAGGCAGAGATGATTCAGAAAATTCATGAGAAGGGAATCAGAATTTCTTCGGAAATAGAATTTGCCTCAGAATTTACCAACGCCAAGATCATTGCCATCACCGGAAGCAACGGAAAAACAACAACAACTTCATTAATCTACTACATCCTGAAGAGTGACGGAATGAATGTAGGTTTAGGTGGAAACATCGGTTACAGTTTCGCAAAACAGGTGGCTGATGAGAATCACGAGTTTTATGTTTTGGAGGTAAGTTCTTTTCAGTTGGATGATATTCAGAACTTCAGACCGTATATTTCGTTACTGTTGAATTTGTCTCAGGATCATTTAGATCAGTACAATTACAACTACGAAGAATATGCTCTGGCAAAATTCAGAATTGCTGAAAATCAGGAGAATGATAATTTTTTCATCTACAATAAAGATGATGAAATGAGCAAAAATATTCTTGAAAAGTTTGAAATTAAAGCGAAGATGATTCCTTTCTCAACCAAAGAGAAACTGAATGAAGGAGGTTTTATCGATGAGGAAGAATTAATTGTAAAACTGAAAGACAAATTCTCAATGAAAATTGACGAGTTGTCCTTAATGGGAACCCACAATGTTGCCAACAGCTTAGCCGCTTCAATCGCTGGTAAAATATTGGAAATCAATAATGAAAGCATCAGAAATTCATTGATGACCTTTCAGGCAGTAGAGCACAGACTGGAATTGGTAACTGAAAGGGATGGTGTTAAATTCATCAACGACAGCAAAGCGACCAACGTCAATGCAACGTATTACGCTTTGGAAAGCATGAAAACTCCAACCGTTTGGATCGTGGGCGGGCAGGATAAAGGAAATGATTACTCAGAAATTGAGAATTTAGTGAAAAGGAAAGTCAAAGCAATTGTATGCTTAGGACTTGATAATCAAAAAATTATAGACTTCTTTAAAGATAAAAAAGAGTTTATTTATGACACTTCCAGTATGGAAGAAGCGGTGAAAATTTCCAAATCATTGGCCAAAAGTGGCGATACGGTTTTGTTGTCACCATGCTGCGCAAGCTTCGATTTATTTAAAAATTATGAAGACCGCGGCCATCAGTTTAAAGAACAGGTATTAAAATAAAATGTAAAATGTCAGTTGTAAAAAGTACATTGTACTTTATACATCAATACAAAAAATATGAACGAACAGTACACAGAAGAAAACAAATTTGAATATCTAAAGGGCGATAAAGTACTTTGGATGGTCATTATTGTGATCTCCATTTTCTCGATTTTCCCGGTGTATTCTGCAAGTTCTAATTTGGAATACATTGTTAATAACGGAACCACAACAGGTCACGTGATGAAGCATATGTTTTTCGTGGTGCTAGGGTTGGTCATCATGAGATTCGTGGGTGTGGTTAAGTACGAGTACATTGGTAAGCTCAGCAGTATTCTGTTGGGTCTAATGATTCTCCTGTTGATTGTAACCATGTTTACCGGACAAGCGATTGATGGAGCGAGTGCTTCGCGATGGTTGAAAATTCCGGGAACACCGATTTCATTTCAGCCTTCGTCATTTGCGTTTTTAATGCTGATTATCTACCTGTGTAGATATTTAACAAAAAAAATAACCAGAGAACGTACAGTTGGTGAAAATGTAGGCTTTATATTCGGGCCTATTTTATTGGTTTTTGTCCTCGTTGCGAAAGATAACGGTTCAACAGCCTTAATGATTTTAATGGTTTCTGTGATTGTTTTAGTGATTGGGCAGCTCCACTGGAAGTATATTGCAGGATTTATTTCTACATCATTTGTAGCGATTGTTCTGTTTTTACTAGTGGCATTAAATACCAATATGATTGGTGGAAACCGTGTGCACACATGGATGAGCCGTATCGAAACATTTACCTCAAGCAAAGCAAAAACTGCTGATGTAGATGACGAAAGCGTAAAGGCAAAAAATTATCAGGTCATGCAGGCAAAAGCTGCAATCGTTCACGGTGGAATTACCGGAATGGGTCCTGGGAAAAGTGCATTAAAACAAATGCTTCCACAGTCTGCTTCCGATTTTATTTTTGCAGTAATCGTTGAAGAATATGGTGCTATTGGTGCAGCGTTCCTGATCAGTATGTATCTGATTATGATTATCAGAATTGTGATGATTGCGAGCAAAATGCCCGCATTTTTCGGATCGTTGCTGGTGCTCAGTCTCGGGGTGATGATTTTTGTACAGCTGGCGGTTAATATTGCTGTTGCAGTCAATTTGATTCCGGTAACCGGGCAGCCGTTGCCGCTGATCAGTTACGGAGGAACATCAATGCTGGTCACCTATTTACAGTTGGGAATTATTTTAAATATAAGCTCAAGAATCCAGATATATGATGAAGAAGGAATGGGCAAAAAACAAAGCATCGTCGAGATTAATGATATTGCTTAAATAAAATTAAAATGGAGATAACAAAAATTACATTTACGGATAGCAAAAACTCAGGTAGTCCTGTAGTTATTGACACTAAAGAAAATATCAGCAGTTTTCTTGAAACTTTCAGATTGGAAGTCGGCGAAGTGATTGAGCTCAGCGATGCGATGTATACGGTGAAAGCTGTTTCCGAGAAAGAAACCAATGCTGAAAAAGAAGTTTTGGTCGATGTAGAATTTATTGATTTGATTGAAAATCAACCTACAGCTTAAAATCGATAGGATGAACAAAAAATTAAAAATACTATTAAGCGGCGGCGGAACTGGAGGACACATCTTCCCGGCCATTGCTATTGCAGACGAAATCAAAAAAAGATTTCCTGATGCAGAATTTTTGTTCATTGGTGCCAACGGAAAAATGGAAATGGAAAAAGTTCCACAGGCTGGCTACAAAATCGAAGGAATTGATATCGCTGGAATAGACCGGGGAAATATGTTATCCAATTTAGGTTTGCCTTTCAAAATTTTGAAAAGTTTATCTAAATCTAAAAGAATAATTAAAAATTTCGCTCCCGATATTGCAGTGGGAACGGGCGGTTTCGCAAGCGGACCAGCTTTGTATGAAGCAAGTAAAATGGGGATTCCAATTTTTATTCAGGAGCAGAATGCGCATGCAGGAGTGACGAATAAGATTTTAAGTAAAAAAGCAAAAGCCGTTTTTACAGCCTATCCGAAAGTGGAGGGTTTTCCGGCTGAAAAAATAAAGTTTCTGGGAAATCCAATTCGTGAAAATATTATTTCAGGAATGCAGGAAACCTCTCAGGCAAAGGAAAAAATGGGTTTAGATCAAAATAAGCTCACGATTTTATCAGTTGGTGGTTCTTTGGGTTCAAGAACATTAAACAACGGTTGGAAGGATAATTTAGATCAATTAAAAGAAAAAGGATATCAGTTAATCTGGCAAACCGGAAAATTGGATTACAGCGAATTGAGTAATGACTCTCAAATCTCAAATCTCAAATCTCAAATCCAGTTGAAGGAATTCATTAAAGACATGGAAACTGCGTATTCCGCAGCTGACGTGATTGTTTCAAGAGCGGGAGCGATTGCCATTTCAGAGTTAGCTGTAGCTCAGAAACCGGTTCTGTTGGTTCCGTTTCCATTTGCGGCGGAAGACCATCAGACCAAAAATGCAGTGAATCTGGTTGAAAAAAACGCAGCAAGAATCGTAAAAGACTCTGAAATGCAGGAAAAATTCTGGAGCACATTATCAGAAATCTGCGAGAGTGAAAATGTAAGAAAAGAAATGTCAGACAATCTGAAATATTTTGCCAAACCCAATGCGGCAAAAGAGATTGTGGATGAGATATTTAAAATCATAAAGTGATGATAAAGGGACTTTCAACTTATAGAAAATTCATTTATGAAGATGATGCTTTAGAATTAATGGAAATTCTGAAACAGAATCATATTACGTACGAATTGGTTAATAATTCATCTCAATTAGATTCAAATTTTGGAGGTGATATCAATACAAAACAGTTTGAATTGAAAATTCATCCTGAAGACTTTGAACAGGCTGAGAAATTAGAGGAAAAATTAGTTCAAAATGCAATCGAAACTGTTGACGAAAACTATCATCTTTTTGATTATTCTGATGAAGAATTAATTGAAATCGTTATGAAGAAAGAAGAGTGGAATAAGTTTGATTATTTACTCGCTCAAAAAATATTAAAAGAAAGAGGCAAGGAGATTAGTCCGGAACTCTTAAAAGTGATTAATAAAAAAAGAATTGAAGATCTCTCAACACAGGAAGAAAGTCCATCATGGTTGATAGTAATTGGTTATGCATCTGCCTTTTTCGCCGGGTTCTTAGGAATATTTATTGGTGGATATCTAATGTATTATAAGAAAGCTCTTCCCAATGGCGGCAGCATGTATGGCTTCTCCAGAAAAGACAGAAGCCACGGTCAGAATATCTTGATCATTTCGGGCGTAGCATTTTTTATATGGATAGGATTTAGGCTTTTTAGTTAATAAAATTTATAATGAACAATTTAGAAACATATCAGAATTTTTACTTCGTCGGTATCGGAGGTATTGGGATGAGTGCTTTGGCGCGCTACTTCCATGCTTCGGGCAAGAATGTTTTGGGCTATGATAAAACCAACACAAAACTGACTCAATTGCTGATGAGCGAAGGAATTGATATTGTTTTTGAAGATGTGATTAATGAAAAAATTACGTTACTTCAGAAAGAAAATACATTGGTGATCTACACTCCGGCAATCAAAAAGTTGGGGATCTTAGATTATTTTAATGAAAATCAGTTTGAAATTTTAAAGCGTGCAAAAGTTTTAGGCTTAATCACGGACAATACAAATTGTATCGCTGTTGCAGGAACACACGGAAAGACAACAACGTCAACCCTGGTTTCGCATTTGTGTAAAGAAGCAGATTTGCCGTTTTCATGTTTCTTAGGTGGAATTTCTGAGAATTTTAAATCAAATTTCCTGTTTAACGGAACAGAATTTTCTGTGGTAGAGGCCGATGAATACGACAGAAGTTTTCTTAACCTTTCTCCGGATTGGGCGGTAATTACTTCCACTGATGCAGATCATCTCGATATTTACGGTGATAAAAATACCATTGAAGAAGGGTTCAGACAGTTTGCGGCACTGGTTCCTGAAGATCAGCAACTTTTTGTCAGAAAAGGAATTGAAATCGGCAGAGCGCACAAAACCTATGCTGTCAATGAAGAAGCTGACTATTACTCAGACAATCTTCGCATGGATTATGATAAAATCTACTTCGATTTTCATGCACCAGCAAGTGATCGTCACTCTGAGCTCGTCGAAGAGTTTGTCTGGGACGTTCCGGGAATTCACAATGTAGAAAATGCAACGGTTGCTTTGGCAATTCTGCATAACCTGGGAGTTGATTTTAAAACGTTGAAGAAAGCGATTGCCAATTTTAAAGGCATTAAAAGAAGATATACAAAACATATTTATCCAAGCGGTAAAATTTATATTGACGACTACGCGCACCATCCGACGGAGATCAATGCAGTCGTAGGTTCAATCAAAACTTTTTATCCTGATAAAAAGTTATTGGTGGTTTTTCAGCCACATTTGTTCAGCAGAACGAGAGATTTTGTGGATGGATTTGCTGAAAGTCTAAGCAATTCCGAGGAGCTGATTTTGCTCGATATTTATCCGGCAAGAGAGCTTCAGGAAAATTTTGAAGGCATTACTTCAGATTGGTTACTGGAAAAAGTGACTTTAGATAAAAAAGAAATTTCAAATTTATCCGAAGCCTTTGATAAAATTAAAAATAAAGAATTTGACATCTTGCTGACGGTGGGTGCAGGAAATATTGATACGCTGTACGACCCGATTTGTGAGTGGATGAGTGGAAATAATAATTAGATCATGAAATCTAAAATTTTCCTTCCTCTGATGATTTTTTATTTTGGAATTGCTTGTTCGCAAACCAAAGAAAATTTGGTGGAAGTAGAGAAAATTAATCGGTATATAGAATTAATTGACAAGGATGTAAAGAGTAAGGGATTTAATTTTAGCATTAAGGGAAAGGATAAGATTATTAATTATAAGTATTGGAAAAAAGGAAATGAAATAGTAAAAATCTCCAGAGAATGGAAGCAGAATAATGGACAATTCATCGACACTTATACCGACTATTTTCTATTAAAAAATGAAGAAAGAGTTTATGCAAATCAAAGTATTATTTTTAATAAAAAATTGGATAAAGAAATGATGGGAGGTTGGAGTTGTACTTTTTGGTTTCACAAAAACAAAGTGATCCACACCACTTCCTTAGGACACGGAAAAACGGAAGATGACTCTTGGGATTATGAAAAAGAAATGAAAGAGAACTTCGATTATATGATGAAACAGGTTCAAAAAATAGAAAAAGAAAAAAAAGAAATAGGATAAAACCCGGAACACAAAATCCGAAACCCGAAACTGATTTATGAAAAACAAATACAGAATTTTAAAAATTGCCATCACAGTGATCATTCTTGGTTTCCTGCTGAGTTTCTCTTTGAAGAAATTTAGCGGTCAGAAGATTACGGATGAGAAAATTTCTGTAAAAATGAATGAGAAAACGCCGGTTTATTTTATTGATGAGAAAGATATCAAACAAATTGTCATCAAAGAAAATCCGTCTGGGAAAGTGGGAGATTTGAACATTCCTGAACTGGAAAAGAAAATCAATGCACTTCCTGCAGTAGACAGCGCGAATGTATATTTAAATTTAAACGGAAAACTGAACTTAGACATCAAACAGAGAGTTCCGGTTTTTAGATTGAACTATAGTGGAAAAGACTTCTATGTCGATGAGAAAGGAACAGAGTTTCCGATCTCGAAAACCTATTCTCATCCCTGTATGTTGGTAACGGGCGATGTGAAGAAAGATGAATATGAAAAGCTGGCTGAACTGGTTGATAAGATTGACAAAGATGATTTCAGTAAAAAATATTTCATTGGAATTTCAAAATATAAAGACAGCTACAATCTCCTTACGAGTGAAGGAAATTACAAAGTGGAGATTGGGGATTTAGATAATATTGAACTGAAAGTAAAAGGTTTCAGAACATTTGTAGAGAAATATCTAGTTTTTCAGGATCCACAGAAATACAGTATGGTTTCTGTAAAATATCAGAATCAGATTGTAACGACACTAAATCCTTATTTCAAAGAAAACGACAGTATTTTAAAAGCAGGACATAAAGATTTAGCTAAAACTCCGGTTGCGGTAGCTCCGGTTAAAAAAACAGAAGTTAATTTGAAACCTGCGGCAAAAAAGGCAAGCTCAGCTTCTTTAAAACCGAAAGAGTCGACAAAGCCTAAAGCAGTCGTCAAACCGAAGGAGAAAAAGAAAACTCCGGAAAAGAAACCGGCCACAGCGCCGAAGCCGAAAACAAAGGTCAGAATAGAATAAAACGAAGTTCCAAAGGGAAGTTTAGCAAAGGATAAGATACATCCTATAAAAAATAAGATTCATCTTATTAAAATTAAATAAGTAATTAAATCAAATCGATATAACACAATGGAAAATCAAGAGTATTCAGTAGGTCTTGACATCGGGACAACCAAAATTGTCGCCATTGTCGGAAGGAGGAATGCACACGGGAAAATAGAAATTCTCGGTGTTGGTAAGGCCAAAAGTCTTGGAGTACATAAGGGGATTGTGAATAATATTTCACAAACCATTAACTCTATTAAAGCGGCTGTGGCAGAAGCACAGTCGAGTGCAGGTGTACCTATTCACAAGGTCACAGTAGGAATTGCAGGTAAACACATCCGTTCACTGCAGCATTCAGATTACATTATGCGTGAGAATCCTGACAGATTCATCACCGATGATGACATCGAAGCGTTGAAAGATCAGGTAAAAAAGCTGGTGATGTTGCCAGGTGAAGAAATTATCCATGTACTTCCGCAGGAATATAAGGTTGATTCTGAAGGAGAAATTCAGGAGCCTGTCGGGATGCACGGAAAACGTCTGGAAGCCAATTTTCATGTTGTCGTTGGACAAATGGGAAGCATCAGAAACATCGCAAGATGCGTAAGAGAAGCCGGTTTAGAGATGGAGGCACTTACTTTGGAGCCTTTGGCATCGTCTGAAGCTGTTCTTACGAAAGAAGAGAAAGAAGCAGGAGTAGCAATCGTAGACATCGGTGGTGGTACTACAGATATTGCTATTTTTAAAGATAATATCATCCGTCATACTTGCGTGATCCCTTACGGAGGCGGAATTATTACAGAAGACATCAAAGAGGGCTGTTCGATTATAGAAAAGCATGCTGAGCAATTAAAGGTTAAGTTCGGTTCTGCAGTTCCTGAGTTGGAAAAAGACAGCACATTTGTTACGATTCCAGGACTTCACGGAAGACCAGACAAAGAAATTTCTCTGAAAACATTGGCGCAGATCATCAATGCAAGAGTGGAAGAAATTTTGGAAATGGTCAACACAGAATTAAAGGCTTACGGAGCATTTGAACAGAAGAAAAAGCTTATTGCAGGAATTGTTCTGACAGGTGGTGGTTCAAACCTGAAACATCTTCGTCAGCTGGCCAATTATACCACAGGATTCGACAGTAGAATTGGTTTTGCAAATGAATATATTGCCAACGATAAAAATCAGTATCTTAAAGGACCGGAATTTGCAACGTCTATCGGTTTACTGATGGAAAGTTTGAAAATAAGAGATAAAAAAACGGTTGCCGTAGAGGAAATTGTTGAAACTAAAGTTGAGACTAAAATCGAGCAGACTCAAAGCACTGAATCTGCAAACACAGAAGTTCAGTCGACGGTAGTTCAGCAGACTGTTCAGGAAGCACAGGTTCCGGCACAGACTACAAGACCTTCGAAACCGACATTCGGACAGTCTCTGATGGAAAAGGTAAAAAAATTCTTTGAAGAAGTAGAATAAACAAATATAAATGATGAATGATAAGCGATGAAAGATATGCTCATCAGCTATCATAGTCGGTTATCAATTATAAAAAAATATAAGTATGGAAAATATAGGCACACAGGGATTTTCATTTGATCTGCCAAAAGGAAATTCTTCGATCATTAAAGTTATCGGTGTTGGTGGCGGCGGAAACAATGCCCTGAAGCACATGTACGAAAAAGGAATTCACGGGGTAGATTTCGTGATTTGCAATACCGATGCTCAGACTTTAGATAACAATCCGGTTTCTAATAAAGTTCAGTTGGGAGTTACCATTACTGAAGGTCTTGGAGCGGGTGCAGACCCAGAAGTAGGTGAAAAAGCGGCGATCGAAAGTATCGAAGAGATTAAAGCGGCGATGGGACAAAACACCAAAATGGTTTTCATCACTGCAGGAATGGGTGGTGGTACCGGAACAGGTGCGGCTCCGGTAATTGCTAAAGTTGCCAAAGATATGGGAATTCTTACGGTAGGTATTGTTACCGTTCCTTTCAGCTTTGAGGGGAAAAGAAGACTGGATCAGGCAGAATTAGGCTTAGATAAATTAAGAAATAATGTTGATTCATTAATCGTGATCAACAACGATAAATTAAGACAGCAGTTCGGAAACCTTGGTTTCAAACAGGGATTCTCAAAAGCCGATGAAGTGTTAACCAACGCTGCAAAAGGTATGGCAGAGGTTATTACTGGTTACTTTGATGTCAATATTGACTTTAGAGATGCCAAATCTGTGCTTCAGAATTCGGGTACAGCATTAATGTCTACAGGTACGGCTTCAGGTGAAAACAAAGCTGAAGAAGCGGTAAGAAAAGCATTGGACTCTCCGTTATTGAACGACAACAAAATTACAGGGGCAAGAAACGTGTTATTGTTGATCAGAAGTGGTGTGGAAGAAGCTACCATGGACGAGATCGGTATCATCATGGATTACATCCAGAAGGAAGCGGGTCACACAGCAGACATTATTTTTGGAGTTGGTGCTGATGAGGAATTAGGTGATGCAGTAAGTGTATTGGTGATTGCTACAGGTTTTTCTAACGATAACCAGAAATTTTCAGGACCTACTGAGAAAATCAGAATCGGTTTAAATGACGCTTTGGAAACTCCTAAAGCTTCTCCTTTCAAAACAAGAGATGAAAGAGAAGTTTCTCCGGAGCAGGGATATGATTTTGGAGGTAAAAATCTTTTTAGACTTGATGATGAAGAGCAGGATACACCACAGTTTAAGATGTCGTCTTCTGAAAAAAAAATGATTATCGAGGATGACGATGTAAAAACTGAAATAAAATTCTCTGATAGAGAGGAAGATACATTAGAAAGCCCGATTCAGAGCTGGAGAAACGAAGAACCAAGTGCTCACGACGATGTAAACTTGTTTTCTTTTGACGACGATCCGAATGATTTGGAAATTCAGTCTTTCTCTTTCGATTTTGAAAATAAAAAAGAAGAGCCCAAAGACAACTCTTTCAGCAATAGTTTTTCTAACGAAAAGCCAATTGAGTTTAATTTTACCGTGAACGAGCCGATTGTTGAGCCTAAATATGATTTCGGCCAGCCAAAAAATGAGGTGGAAACTTCTGCGGTAATTGAGAGAGTAGAAGAAACAACGCACAAAGTTGAAACATTCTATCAAACTCCTGAGCAGCCAAGAGCTGAAGAGAAACCTGTTGTTGAAAAAAGAGTTGAAATAGAAACGACGAGACATACAGAATCTGAGTTTACTTTTGTGAACAAACCTGCAGATCAGGAAAGGGTGGTTGAAAGAAGAAACAAACTGAAAGAATTCAATTCTCGTTACCAGAATTTCGACACGGTTAATGAGTTTGAATCTGTACCGGCTTTCAAAAGAAAAAATATTGCAATCGACGGGTCCAATGCCTCAGACCAAAATATAAATACTTATCTATCGGATAATAATGGAAACATGCAGATCAGAGAAAACAGATTTTTAAATAAAGATGTAGATTAATTGCTATTAGCAGTTGGCTTCTGGCAAATGGCTTTAAAAGCCGTATTAATAAAGCCAGTAGCCTACTGCTAAAAGCCAAAAGCATAAACTATGAGTTTAGAATTAACCATAAGCGAAGCAATAAAAACGGCGATGAGAGCCAAAGACAGAGTGGCTTTAGATTCTCTTCGTGCTGTAAAATCTCAGATATTATTGCTGAAAACTGAAGCTCTGGGTACAGAAGTTTCATCTGAACAGGAAATTGCAATTTTGCAACGCATGATCAAGCAACGTAAAGATTCTTACGAGCAGTTTACCGCTCAGGGAAGAAACGATTTGGCAGAAGTAGAAGAAGCTCAGATGAAAGTCATTGAGAAGTTTTTACCTGCCCAGCTATCTTCTGAAGAACTGGAAGCTGAAATAAAGCAGGTCATTTCAGAAACTGGCGCTGAATCAATTAAAGATTTAGGAAAAGTAATGGGATTGGCTTCAAAAAATTTAGCCGGGAAATCTGACGGAAAAAGTATTTCCGAGATGGCTAAGAAGCTGCTCTCATAAACATGATTGATGAATGATAATTGATGTTTGATATCACTCATCAATTTATAATCATCATTAATATTTTTTTGGATATTCAACCTTTGCATATCGATTTGATTAACGAAGCCCGGAACTTGATGTTTCGGGCTTCATTGATTGTAGACTTTTTAAAATTACCTGCAAGTATTCTAAAAACTGACTGATTCGGTAATCTTAAAAAGATGGGGAACTACACTACGTTTTCTATTAAGAGTAATAAATATTGCTTAAAAATTTAATGAATAAGTTTTTTTTCATGGGAACTCGTTTTTAGAATCATTTCAAATATAGTAAAAAATTATTAATAATTAACTAAATATTGTTATCGATAATCAGTATTTAATATAATTTAAATATGTAATGGATCGTTTTGATTTTGTTTTGCGAACTCGTCAATAGTTTTTTTAAATTGACTAGTCTTTGAGAATGTCGTAAATTTGTACTTAATTAAAATTACAAGAAATGTATCCATCAGATTTAGTATTGCCTATGAAGGCTGAACTTACAGATAAAGGTTTTCAGGATTTAGAAACTCCTGCACAGGTAGAAGATGCTTTGAAGCAGTCTGGAACAACTCTTTTAGTAATCAACTCTGTGTGCGGATGTGCAGCTGGAGCGGCTAGACCGGGAGTAGTTTATTCTTTGACTGGCGAGAAAAAACCAGATCATTTAACAACTGTTTTCGCAGGTTTTGATAAAGATGCAGTTGATGCAGCTAGAAAACATTTAGCTCCATTTCCTCCAAGTTCACCGTGTGTGGCTCTTTTCAAAGATGGAGAATTGGTTCACATGTTAGAAAGACACCACATCGAAGGTAATCCTGCAGGAGCAATTGCTGCAAACCTTCAGGCTGCTTATGACGAATATTGCTAATAGTAAGCATTTAAAAAACTCATATCTAAAC
This sequence comes from Chryseobacterium kimseyorum, assembly GCF_025971945.1. Taxonomy (GTDB): domain Bacteria; phylum Bacteroidota; class Bacteroidia; order Flavobacteriales; family Weeksellaceae; genus Chryseobacterium; species Chryseobacterium kimseyorum. Next base: position 207,677 of record NZ_JAPDHW010000008.1, on the reverse strand, counting down.
CGTTACAGATTTTGTGACGGTTTTTTTATTTAAATCATTCGTAGGAAATCCAAATATGATTATATTTGTTGAAATGGCAACGAAAGCACTTTTCAATACTGTAGTCAATTGGTTTATCCGCCAAAGGATAGATCAGATACAGAATTTTATGGATCATCCTATCGAAACGCAGAACGGAATTCTGTTTTCACAGTTGTTTCATGCAGAAGATACCGAGTATGGTAAGCGTTATGGCTTTAATACCATCGCAAGCTATCAGGATTTTAAAAATAAAGTTCCGGTTGTTACGTACGAAGATTTTGAGCCTTATATCGAAAGAGCAAGGCAGGGTCATAAAGACGTAAGCTGGCCTGGATACATAAAGCATTTTGCTAAATCTTCGGGGACAACCAATGCCAAGAGCAAATTCATTCCAATTTCCGCTGAAAGCCTTGAATACTGCCACATGAAAGCAGGCAAGGACATGGTTTCCATCTACGCCAATAATCATCCGGAAAATCAGCTTTTCACCAATAAAAATCTACGTCTGGGTGGAAGCTCAGAATTATACGCGGATTTCAATACAAAGTTTGGTGATCTTTCAGCGATTTTAATTGATAATCTTCCTTTCTGGGTGGAAATTACAACGACTCCAAGCAAGAAAGTTTCTTTAATGGGCGAATGGGAAAGTAAACTGAAAGCGATAACCTCTGAGGTGAAAAATGAAGATGTGGGAAGTATTTTGGGAGTGCCAAGCTGGATGATGGTGCTTTTACAGAGAGTTTTAAAAGAAACAGATGTTAAAAGTATTTCTGAACTGTGGCCCAACCTGGAAGTGTTTTTTCACGGAGGAATCAGCTTTAAACCGTACAAAGATCAGTTTAAACAGATCATCGGGAAAAACATCAATTACTACGAAATTTACAACGCGTCTGAAGGGTTCTTCGGAATTCAGGACAGACCGAACAGTGATGAAATGCTGCTGATGTTGGACTACGGTATTTTCTACGAATTTATTCCGATGGATCAGTTTCACTTTTCAAACCCGAAAGTAGTAAGTCTGGAGCATGTGGAAATCGGTAAAAATTATGCAATGGTTATCACTACCAATGGAGGTTTATGGAGGTATCTGATTGGAGATACAGTCGTATTCACATCGGTTACTCCTTTCAGAATAAAAATTACAGGGCGGACAAAACATTACATCAATGCATTTGGGGAAGAATTAATGATCACCAATGTAGAATCTGCTTTAACGAAAGCATGTGAAGTAACAAAGTCAGCCGTCACAGATTTTACCGGAGCCCCTATTTTTATGAAAGAAAATGAAAGCGGTGCCCACGAATGGATTTTTGAATTCAGCGAGAAACCTGCTAACCTTGATGAATTTGTGGATGTCTTCGATCAGCATCTGAAGTCAATCAATTCTGATTATGAAGCAAAAAGATACAATAACATCACTTTAAAGAAGCCGGTCATCCATATTGCAAGGCCGAATTTATTCTACTGCTGGCTGGAATCTAAAGGAAAACTTGGCGGACAAAATAAGGTACCGCGCCTGAGCAACGACAGAGAATATATTGAACCTTTACTGGAAATGAATAAAGCTTAATTCTAAAATCAACTATTATCTATTAGCCGTTCGCTTCTAATGGAGATGTATTTATTCATATTTACTCTTAATTAAAAAAATAAGTCCCCAAAAAAAGCTCTGTAGAGCGAACTGTTGATTTATCCTAAAAGCATTGAATTGATTAAACATCGAAAAAATAATAACTTCCCTCAAATTATCCTCAACCTTTCATACACCTGCTCGCGATAACTCAAACCAATAGGAATACTTTTTTTATTGCTCAGCAAAATAACATGTTGCTCCAAATAATTGATTTTGTTAAGGTTAATGAAAAACGATTTGTGAACGCGGCAAATATAATCCAGATGTTTCAAATTCTCTTCCACAGAAGCCAAGGTTCCGTGAACCAATATTTTATCGGTTTCGGTATGTAGGTAGATGTAATTGCGCATTCCTTCGATATAAACCAGTTCTTCTGGGTTAATTTTTACCAAACGTTTATCGCTTTTTACATAGAAATTGTCGTCGTTTTTTTCAATAATAATTGAATTTGATGATTGATTTGGTCTTAAAAATTGAGTTGCTTTTTGAATGCTTTTAGAAAAACGATCCAAAGAAATTGGTTTCAGCAAATAATCTATCGCACTTTGGTCAAAAGCATCCAAAGCATATTGGTTAAAAGCCGTTGTATAGATGATTGCAGGCGGATTATTGAACATCGTCACAAAATCTGTTCCGCCGATTTCGGGCATTTTGATGTCTAAAAAAATCAAATCGATATTTTTGTCTTTATTTAAAAACGCAATCAATTCAAAAACATTATTGCAAACGCCTTCTAGCTGCAAAATCTCAAATTTTGAAATATGATGAATCAAAACTTCCTGAGCCAGCTTTTCATCGTCAACTACCAAACATCTTATTTTCGTCATTTTCTAAAATTTTATTTCGAGGGTAACTTTGAATGTGTCTTTGTATTTTTCAATTTCAAAAATATGTTTTGATGGATACAGCAATTGCAGGCGTTTTCGGATGTTTTCTATGCCAATTCCGCCAAAATCTTTTTGTGAAGATTCTTTAAAACTATTTTCACAATTAAAGATAAGACTTTTATCAGCGCAACTTAAAAAAGCTTTGATATGGGAAGTTTCGATGGTAGAATCGGTGCCGTGTTTGAAAGCATTTTCTATCAATGACAACAAAAGCATTGGCGCAATTTTCACCGAATCTTTTACTTCATCATGATTAAAAGTGATGTTTGCATTTTCAGAAATCCTTAGTTTTTCAATATCAATATACGTATTCAGAATTTGAATTTCTTTGATGATGGAGATTTCTTTTTCCTGCGATTCATACAAAGAATATCGCAGAATATCAGACAGTTTCAAAATGACATCCGGCGTTTCCTCCGATTTTTTAAGCGATAAAGCGTATAAACTGTTCAAAACATTAAAAAGAAAATGCGGACTGATTTGGGATTTCAACAAACTCAATTCTGCAAGGGTTTGTTGGGTATTTATTTTTTCTTCTTTTTTAATTTTTAATAAAAATTCTTGCACCGCATAACCAATCGTCATCACAATCATTAAAACGAGAATTCCTGGAAAGACATCAACATAATGTTGATATTTTTCTAATGATTTTGGTGCTGGAGAAGTAATCGCAAATGGTGTAAAATCGACCAATTTTGTGGTGTTAAATTGAGAATACAACCATTTCAAATATTGCCCTAAAGTAATGATTGAAGCGATAAAAAGCGCAAGTACAGAAATTAAATAACGCTTTATTTTCTTGTTCTTTCGAAGTTTCGGAAGGAACCAAAAATTATTAATCCACGCAGGAACGAAAAGCAAAATATTGTAAAGAAAAATAAAACTTAAATGCAAATTTTTCTCATTATTATTAACCGCAGCAAATAGTATAAAGCCTGTGAATACAAGGTTTAAGAATAATCTCAGAAAATTAAATCCTTTCAATAATTTCATTTGTTAACATAAAAGCGCTAAGTTAAATATTTTCGGAACCAGAAGATTATTTTTTACACGAATACGTGTTTTTTATTGACAAACATTGATTATTCATTACCAAAAATTTACGTCCAAGTTGAAGTGGTATTGGTCAAAAAAACCAAAATAAACTGCGGTGATCAACATACTTTTACATTAAATAAAGATTGAACTATGAAAAAACTCTGCTTTTTAATTGTATTAAATGTTTTTGGTTTCGTTTCAGCCCAAAACTCAGATTACAAAAAATCGATTGACAGCCTGTTGAATTATTTTCAGGAAAACAATGCATTTTCTGGAAGTGTGATGCTTCAAAAAAATGGTGAAACGGTTTACAAAGGCGATTTCAACAAATTTGCAAACAATTCCGATCAATATAGAATTGGTTCTATCACCAAAATTTTTACGGCTGTAGTTGTGTTTCAACTCATCGAGGAAGGTAAATTATCACTTGATACGAAGCTCAATACCTATTTTCCTGCCATTAAAAATTCCGAGATTATTACCATCGGGAGTATGTTGAACCACACCAGCGGAATCTACAATTACCTGGAATGGGAAGATTATTACAACCAAAAAAATAAAAATTACACAAGAGAAGATTTACTCAAAATCATCCAACAAGGAAAACCCGATTTCAAGCCGGAAAAAGATTGCAGTTACAGCAATTCTAACTACACACTTTTGGGTTTTATCATAGAAGATATTACCAAGAAATCTTACGCAGAGAATGTAAAAGCAAGAATTACCAACAAAATCGGATTGCAAAATACCTATTGCGAAACTTCTGAAACTGAATATTCTAAAAGAAATAATTCTTATCTATTTGACGGAGAAAATTGGTCTAAAGAATCTGATACGCACCCAAGTTTTACTTTTTCCGCAGGAAATATCGTTTCTACGACAGAAGATTTGTCGAAACTGATGCATGCACTTTTTAATGGAAATCTGGTTTCAAAAAAATCACTAGAGCAAATGGAAAAAACCAATGCAACAGCATTCGGATATGGTTTTCAAAAAACACCATTCTACGGAAAAATAGGTTACGGACACACAGGAAGAATCGATGAATTCCGCTCTGGTGCTGCGTATTTAACTGAGGATCAATTCAGTATTGTCATTCTCACAAACGGCACCAATGTGAAATTGAACGAGATGGTTGTTGCTGTAGCTTCAAAATATTATCAGAAAAAATATAAAACGCCCGATTTTACAACTTATCAAAGTAAAACCGCGCCACCAACAGAAATTTACAATGGAATATACAAAGCAAAACTCGCCGGATTGATTACTTTAGGCAAATTTAAAATAACTCAGGCAGGAAAAAATCATCTATTCATCGAAATGTACAACGAAGACGAGAACGAAAAAGAAAGCAGAAAAGCATTGCTGAAAAGGAGAGGTGATAACGATTTTTATTCTTTCGAAGCTGGCGCAGAACTCCAATTCTTGCTCGGCAAAAAAGACGAAGTTACTGGGATTAAATTGACGCAGGGGAAGCAATCGATTAATTGTAAAAAGGTGAAATAAGATACTATTTAAATGGAATAATGCATAAAAAAACCGCAGAATTTTCTGCGGTTTTACTTTTTTGTAAAGCTTTTTATAAGCCTAATTTGAAAGCCAATTGCCAACAGCTATTTAAGATCTTCTTTCAGCTTTTTTGCAGCATCCTCTACTTTTTGAGCACCTTTTGCTGCAGTGCTTTTAACATCCTTCCCAACTTCCTGAGCGCCGGATTTGAGATCTTTACCAACTTTGTTAGCTTCAGTTTTAATATCTTTTCCTGCTTCATTGATGGTTTCGCCGGTTTTGCTAACCGTACTTTTAACGTCAGATTTTATTTTATCCACTTTGGCGGTATCTACAAATCCTGTACGGCTTTCGGTAGTGGTGGTTGTAGTTACAGATCCGTCAGGATTTTCAATTTTTTCAGTTTTTGATGTAGACTGAGTACAGCTTACGATAAATGCTGAGACCGCAACTGTTGCGATAATGTGTTTTTTCATTTTGTATGTTTTGATTTTGTTATTATTCAGATTTTGGTGCAGAAGTGACATCTTTTTCTTTTGCTTTCAACTTCTTCTCTTCTTCTGCTTTTTTCTTGTTTTCTTTTTCAAGTTCTGCAGTGATACGCTTTTCTTCCTGTTCAATTTTTGCAGCTTCTTTCAAAGAGTCCTGATATTTCTGAGAAGACATTCTTATCTGTCTTACAATATCTACCGTTGTTGCACCTGCCGAAAAAGAATCAACGGCCGTAGTGTCGTAATGCGGCTGAACCATCTGGGTTTCATTGGTGTTTGCAGATTCTCGTTTAGAACAGGCAATTAAAGAAACGGAAATAATACATCCTGCAGCCAATACTTTTTTCATGGAACTAATTTAATAGAAATTCTGCAATTACAGGATAGTGATCTGATAATTTTACGGAATAATCAACTTTGTAATTTAGAGGAGTAATACTTTTTGAACTAAAAATATAATCTATTCTTAAAGGAAATTTATAATCGTGAAAACTTGTTGAACTTCCATTTCCTACCGCCATAAAGGCATCGTTGAGATTTTCACCTAAATTATAGTATTCCCATGAATTGGGAACAGAATTGAAATCTCCCGCTAAAATTACAGGATAGGGCGAGTGATCAACAGCTTTCCGGATTTTATTTACCTGAGCTTCATGTGCTTTAAAGGTCGGAATCAAACGTGAAAACAGAGCTGCTAATTTATTCTTTTCTTCTTTATGACAGTTTTTGTCTTCCATGCCGAGCATGTTTTTGTTGAGTCTGAAAGGTTCAAGATAGACATTGATCACCCGGATAATTTTTCCGTTAATATCTACATCTGCATAAAATGAATTTCCTTTTGATTTATCATTAATTAAATCATGCTGACGCAAAATTTTGTGTCTGGTTTTCAAAATGACGGAAGGATATTTTACCAGATCCTTCCTGAAGGCAGTGATGGTGTCTCTTTCCTGCACGAGAATGATGTCTGCGTTCTGATCGGTAATATATTTTTTAACTGTTGGCCAGCCGGAACTTCCGTATTTTACATTAAAGGTCAAAACTTTGATCTCGTTTTTTTTGGAATGAGCCAACTGTTGTGGTGTAAAATTTACCCACCGTCTCACGGGATTACAGAAAATAAAAGTTGAAAGTAAAAAAACAGTTGCAATTTTCTTATTCTTGAAAAACCAAATCAATGTAAGTATCAGGTGAAGAATAATCAGATATGGGAACGCTAAAGAAAGTAAATTGAGTTCGCTGAAATAATTTGGGGAGATCCAGGCATTGGCAAAGGTGCTCAGCAGTAATACAATTAATAAACAGTGAAAAACCAAAAATACATGTGCACGCTTCATTAAGAACTCAGATATACCTTTCAGTAACAAAAATTCTGCCAATGAACGTGCTTCAAATCATAAAATCACAGAAATATTAGTCCAGTTTGAATGTTGCCACTACAGGAAAGTGGTCAGACAGTTTTACACTGCTGTCAACGTGATAGCTAACAGGCTTTATTGAAGGTGATGAAAATACAAAATCAATTCTTAGAGGATATTTGTAATCATGAAAACTGGTGCCGCTCCCTTTTCCTGTTTCAAAAAACACATCATTTAAACCTTTACCCAAATGGTAATATTCGTACGAGTTGGGAACGGAATTAAAATCTCCTGCTATAATTACAGGATACGGCGATTCATCGATACTCTCTCTGATAATGTCTATCTGTTCCTGATGCATTTTAAATGTCGGAATAAGCCTCTTTACAATATCTTTTACCTTCTGTTCATCTTCTTGACTGTTGCCATTGAGTTTTACCATACTTTTTTCAAACTTAAACGGCTGAAGATAGTTGTTGATGATTCGGTACGTTTTTCCTTTAATCTCTATATCTGTATACTCTGAAAACGCATTGAACCTTTCAGTATACATGCCTGCGAACAATTCTTTATGTCCGACAGTTTTGTATTTTGAATACGTTCCTACAACAGGGTTTTTATAATCTTTTTTAAGATTTTTAAATTGATATTCAAAATCTGCATCCTCCTGAATCAGAACGATATCAGCATTCTGTTGGTTAATAAAATTCTGAATATTTTCTGTACCCAGTCTTCCTCCTTTTACATTCAGAGATACTATTTTAAGATTGGCGGTTTCTTTTTTATCTGTTGAATAATTAACCCATCGTTTTACAGGATTCAGAAAGAATAATCCCAGAAACATAAATACAAATGCTCTTTTTTTCCAGGAAAAAATCCAGAAAAAGGTAAGCAGAACATATCCCAACATTAACAAAGGAAATCCTAAAGATAACAGATTAAACCACGGAAAAACTTTTGGTGGAATATAAGCGTTCAGTAAAACTCCAGTTAAAAGAAAAAGTAATCCTAAATGAGCGATAAAGAGAATTAGGCGAAAAATTTTCACGGGTTAAATTTGATTAAATCTATTGATATGTTTTTTCCAAATTCTTGCAAGTAGATAACCTACTAATGCACCTCCAACGTGAGCAAGATGTGCTGTGCCTCCATCATTGCCTCTATCACTGTAACCTAAGAAAATTGAAATTATAATAGTAAATATTAATAAGTGTTTTGCTTTAACTGGAAATGGTATGAACAAAATATCTAATTTAGCATTAGGGAAAATTGTTGCGAACGCTGCTAAAACACCAAAGATAGCTCCAGAAGCTCCTACTAAGGGCGTCGATATTATCCGTGTGATTTTTGAAACTAAATCTTTTTGAGTAGCAATTTCATCTGCACTTCCTTTAAAAACTTCTGCAGTATCAGAAAAATACTCATAAATATTAAAACCGAGATTTTCTAATTGTGTTGCGAATATTTCAACTTGAACAAATTCCCAGGCATTAAATAATACATAAGCACCTATCCCGCTTAAGAAATAAAGAAGAAGGAATCTTTTACCTCCTAAAATATTTTCCATGAACGAAAAATTATAAAGCATAAACATATTGAATACTATATGCATTAAGCCCGAACCATCATTGATAGGAGCGTGCATAAACATAGATGTTATAATCTGCCAAGATTTAAAGAATGGAGAAAAAGGATAATACGAAGCTAATGAAAAATAGAATTCGAAATTTTGAAAAGCATATAGAATAAAATTGGTTACTACATAAACAACAATATTGATAATAATGATATTCTTCGTTAACGGCGGTATATTATTAAACATGTACTTTAAAATTTATTTTTAAAATCATTAAAAGGAACTTCATAAAAGCATCTTTTTCCTGTGGGTAAAAATTCCGGGAAACCCAATGCAGTGAAGTCTTTAATTAATTGCTCAGCATCAGCCTTATAAATAAAATCAAACCTTGATTTCGACTGCATTTTTGCCCACTGATTGTGGTAAAACTGCATAAATTCATCTTCGGTTTTATATTCCAGAATGTCGAAAAGATTTTCCAGAAACTTCATTACCTGAGTTTCTTTCAGTCCTTCAGGGACGGTGTCGATTCTAAGCACGTTCTCATGTGCAATTTTCATGTCAAACCCGAGTTCCGGCAGAAATTTTTTAATCGATTTGTATTTATTCTTCTCGATTTCGTTCATGTGATACTCCAAAGAGAACAATAAAGCATGACTCACGTTACCTTTCTTGACATTTTTACTGTTTTCGGCAACCAGCAATCGGTGCATTCTGCCTAAATCGAGCATCAGCGTTCTGTCTCCTTTATTGAAGAGCCAATATCCATTCGGAAGCCTCATCAAGTCTTCATCAAAGTCTTCATCTTCAAAAAGATTGATTTTTGAAGGCTCTGCAGAAATATTCTGATGATACATTTCTGTAAGATTCTGAATTTCAGCTTTTGAAGTTTCTCTTTCCTCTAAAAATGGATTGTAATCACGGTCTACAATAATCTCCGGCATTTTTAAGCTTCCACCAGAGTTATTGCTTTTGCTCGGAAAACTTTTCTGCATCATCTCATCCAACTGCGGATCTCTTTCAAAATCTAAGCTGGGTGCAATGTTATAAATCCCTAAAGATCTTTTAATGGTAGAACGGATTAAAGCAAAAATCAAATGTTCATCTTCAAATTTCACCTCCGTTTTTTGAGGATGAATGTTCACATCAATTTTCTCAGGATCTAATTCCAGGAAAAGAAAAAATGTAGGAATATATCCAGGTAAAAGCAATCCTTCAAAAGCTTCCTGAACTGCTTTGTTGAAATATGGACTTTTAAAAAATCTTCCGTTTACGAAAAGAAACTGCTCACCACGTGTTTTCTTGGCGCCTTCAGGTTTGGCAACAAATCCATGAAGTTTACACCAAAGAATATCCTCTTTAATAGGAATCAATTGCGGATGAAGCTTTCTGCCGAAAACATCTACAATTCTCTGCATCTGTGTTCCCTTTCTCAACCTAAAAACTGGATCGTCATCATGAAACATGGAAAATTCTAAATTCTCATGCGCCAACGCCACGCGCTGAAATTCATCAATGACGTGTCTGAATTCTATATTGTTGTTTTTCAGAAACTTTCTTCTCGCAGGAACGTTGTAGAACAGATTTTTAACTAAAAAATTAGATCCTTCAGCGGTCTGTACCGGTTCCTGAAACTGAAAAGTTCCTCCTTCAATGTAAATATTGGTTCCTAACGGAGATTCTGCCTGTTTGGTTTTCAGTTCGACTTGTGAAACTGCGGCAATAGAAGCCAGAGCTTCGCCACGGAAACCTTTTGTAGCAATCTTAAAGATATCATCAGTCGCTCTTATTTTTGAAGTAGCGTGTCTTTCAAAAGCCATTCTGGCGTCGGTTTCAGACATTCCTTTTCCATCATCAACCACCTGAATGAGGTTTTTACCTGCATCTCTTATAATCAGTTCTATTTTTGAAGCTCCGGCATCGATGGCATTTTCCAAAAGTTCTTTTACAATAGAGGCAGGTCGCTGCACCACTTCACCCGCGGCAATTTGGTTGGCTACATGATCCGGTAAAAGCTGAATAATATCTGACATAAAATGATAAATGAACTTACAAAAATAGTCAAAGGAAATAAGAATTAAAATAAATAGGCGATGAATTAAAAATTAAGTATTTAAAATATACCAATCAATGTCGTTGAACATTACAAAAAATGAAGATTGGCCCGTCGGAACTTCCGAGTTCTGCCCATCAAAAATTATGACAGCTATTTAAAAAGTAAAAAACCGATTAAAAAAGCCCCCATTTGTAAAACAAATAGAGGCTACAAAAACTAAGTATATACGATTTGTGCTGTCGGTTGATTAATGATCTTAAGATTCTTCTAAGACAAGCTTAGATTTTTCTTTCTTATGGGTGTTGATTACCACCTCTCCATTTCCATGGATTTTGTCATACATATACGCCATGAAATTTGGTTTGTTGTATATTTTTGAATAGCGGTAATTGGTTCTGAAGTGTCTGATGTTGATCTTGTAAAAATCATATCCGATTACGACCAATAAACATAAACTGATAATGTAAAATACACTGAATTCTAAAGAATAATAAACCAGTCCAGAGAAAATAGCTCCGAAAACGTAAGCGACCATAATACTTGACAGAAGTTTTGCTCTTGCAATCAGTTCAGGGTTCTTTCTGTATTTTTTATGTGTAAACATGGATGCTAAAATTCCCAAGTCGGTAGTTGTACCGGTAAGGTGGGTTGTTTTAACCAAAAAGTTAGATATACTTGCCGTCAGACCATTCTGTAAACCAGTTGCGAAAAGCATTAAGGCTACAAGAAATTCAGCTTCCTCAAGCGTTTTTCGGTAATAGAACTGCCCGTAAAAACCTACTCCAACGAGACATAAAATCTCTAAGATCAGTGGCATTGCGTGGGCAAAATATTTACTTTTCTTATTAAAATTAATCACGAAAAAGTTTGCGGTAAAGCTTCCGAAGAAGAATAAAAAAATCCATGCACCGACTACGGCAACCTGTGACCAGTTACCTTTACTGATTTCTGCGGCGAATACAGCGTAGTGACCTGTTACGTTTGAGGTAAAGGATAAAAATATAAGTAGAGATGCAATGTTTATAGTTCCTGCTGTAAATGCAGTCAGCGTCCCCAGTCTTATATTGTCTCCCAATGTCCTGCTGTTACTATAATTTCTTAACATTTTTTAAATTTTAAGTAGTTAATATTTAACTTTAAACTTCAACAAAAACTTCTGCAAGTCTTCCTCTTTCCGGCATAAATTCCTGCACGGTAAGAGTTATTTCCTTCACCTGAATATCCTTAGCCTTTTTGATGTAAGGTGCCAGGTCAAATTTCCCTTTTGTATTTTTATCTTTCAAAGACGGTGTGTAGTAAGCTTCTTCAATATTTTCTGCTTTCAGATAATTATTGAATGCCCGCTGGAAACTTCCTGTGAAAATGTCGCAAACGATTTTATTAACCAGGTGTGGATATTTATTTTTGATGATGCTGTACGCATCACAGAATTCTTTTGATCTGATTTTGTTAAAAACCGTTCCTTTGGTATTGAATAAAAGATCTCTGATAGAATCTCCCATATCATAACCCGATACAAGCATAATGTTGTATTGTGTATTTTCTTCTGTAGAGTCTTTCTCCTTTAAAACTTTCTTTAAAATATTTAAAGATTCAAGAGAATAGTCTGTTGCAATTAAAATGGTCTTGATCATATCTTTAAGATTTTGTGATTACCTATTTTGATAATACAAATCTATATCTGTAAGATTAGAGGACCTTTGGAACGAAATTAAAATGTAATTAAAGAGATTAAAATGAGATTAGAATTTCATGGTATGAAATGTTTCATTTTGAAGCTAAGATTGTTTTTCTTCCTGCTGAGCTGCATAAATAGTAGGAAAGCGAAGCTGTACAGTTGTTCCCTGATTTTCGTGTGAACTTACAATCAGCTCGCCATTATGCATTCTCACAATATTTCGTGCGAGTGGAAGACCGATCCCATAACCTTCATAGTTTTTAGTATTGGAAGCTCTGAAGAAAGGATCATAAATTTTATCCATTTCCTGTTCAGGAATTCCGATTCCGGTATCTTTGATAATGATGTAAACATCTGTATCTGTAGCACCCAAAGATACTTTCACCTGCTGAAAATTTGAGTATTTACATCCGTTATTCACAATATTGGCAACTGCAAGGTGAAGAAGCTGCTCATTCCCCTGAACTTTAAGTTTCTTAGGATTGTCCGGCAGCATGCTGATATCAAGGTAAATGTTGTTGCGGGAATCAATCTTTCTGATGGTTTCAATAACGTCCCATAGCAACTGATCAATTCTCACTTTATCAATTTTCTGAATTTTCCCGTCAAAACCTGTCTGTGCAATGATCAGAAGTGCTTTAATCTTTTTGTCAAGCTTCTCAGCTTCATCGAGGATAATTTCTAAAGTTTCTTTGTATTCATCAGCGGTTCGGTTTATAGAAAGTGCTACATCCGCTTCCCCCATGATTGATGTAAGCGGAGTTCTCAACTCATGAGAAACATTTCCGATCAGATGATTCTGGGTTTCAAAAGAGGTCTCAATTCTTGTCAACATGGTGTTGAACGTTTCTACCAATTCGTTTAATTCTCTGTTGTCCGGCTGTGGTTCCAGTCTTAAATGCAGATTTTCTGAACTGATTTCCTTTACTTTACCGGTGATTTTAAGAATAGGTTTGAATAATGTTTTAGACAGATAGAAAGAAAAAATCATACTGAAGAAGATGGAGAGTACCATACAGGTGATAATTGTTCTCTTTAGAAATCCCAGATAATAAACAACATAATGGTTTTTTGCAGAAGCAATGGCAATATATTCTTTTTGATTAAATTTAAATGACTGACCGATGTAGTAAAACTCTTTGTCATTGTAATTGGCTTCTCCTTTTCTGATGATATTTTTAAAAAAAGTATCGGGAATGTGTACTTCTTTGGAAATGTTTTTAAAATTAGAATCTGCAGGAACAGCAAAAACATAATCCCGTTCCATAGGAAGTTCTTCTTCATTTAAACTGTTGAGAATGTGATTCTCAGGTAGATCAAGCTGTTGTTTGCTTTTTTCGATCTGCACGATGGTAGTTGTACGGATTTTTAAAAGCTCATAGAAACGCTGATGTGAAAAATTTACGATAGAGAAATAAACCAATCCACCGAAAAGCGAAATGACGGTTATAAAAACAACCATCAAAAGCACCATCGTTTTGGTCTGATTTGTTATCACTTTATTCGGCATCTGCTAAGGTTTTTTCAGTACATAACCCATTCCGATAACTGTGTGGATGAGTTTTTTGTCATCCTGATTATCTATTTTCTTTCTTAAATAATTAACGTAAACATCTACTACATTTGTTCCCAGCTCGTAATTTACTCCCCATACTGCATCCAGAATTTCAGCTCTGGAGATCACTTTTTCAGGATTGTTGAGGAAGTACATCAATAATTTATATTCTGTAGAGGTAAGAGAAATTTCTTCTCCGGCGCGCGTTACTTTTTTCGTGTAATCATTCACTTTCAGATCTGAAAACTGAAAAAGATATTCATTAAAAGTTTCATCTTCGGTAACTTCGGGAGTCGCGATGGGAACACTTCTTCTCAATAATGACTTAATTCTGGCAACTAATTCAATAAACTTAAAAGGTTTCACCAGATAATCATCACCGCCACTTTCGAGCCCGAGAACAATATTCTCAGAACTTCCCAGGGCCGTCAGAAAAAGAATAGGAACGTGTTTATTGGTTTTTCTGATTTCTTTGCAGACATCAAGGCCATTCATTCCTGGAAGCATAATATCTAAAATCACGAGTTCGAAATCATTCTCCTGCACCAGGCTTACACCGGTCAGTCCGTCAAATGCCACCGAAACATCATATCCCTTTTCCTGAAGTCCTTTTTTAATAAAAGAAACTACGCTGGTTTCATCCTCAATCAGAACAATTTTTTTCACTTTGAAATCTTTTTTTTTAGGTAAATCTTGCTGACAACTTTAGAAATTTATTTAAAAAAATAAAGTCGGAAGCATTAAACTAACCGAATTAGACAAAAATAAGCAAAAGAATATAAATGCTTCACCCAATTTTTACAGGAGATTTTTAAAATAAAAAAAGCGGAAATTACTTTCCGCTTCTGTTTCTTATTAGTTTTTACCCGAGCTTTTAACTATTGTTTCAACAGCGTTAAATCTTAATAGCTTTGGCAAAAATATTCATAATTTTTTGATATTTATTACGTGGTAACGTAATTTTATTAAATAATTCCCAAATCTTTACAAAAAGCGATCAAATGCTCATTGCTTTTGACGCCTAATGAAGTTTTTAACAGGCTAATTCTCTTCTCAACTGCACTTAAACTGCTCGGACTGATGTTTTTTAATTTTAGAACTGCAGGAATATCTTTCAGAAAAGTTCCGTTCGCCAGCAGTGAGATAATTTGTGTGTCATACTTGGTAATCTCGTAGGTATTCATCTTTTTTACCGACTGCTGAACGTCCAGTGCCAGATGTTTCTCGTCTTTATACACCGTTTTAATAGCCTGGGAAAGTTCTTTGCTGTCGTATCTCGCTTTACGTACATAACCGTCAATTTGGAAATCTGTAAAAAGTGAATCTATAATTCCTGACTTACTTTCTCCTGAAAAAACGATAACTTTTAAATTAGCTTGTTCTGCCTTAGCTGCCTGTAAGAGTTCTTTACCACTTTTTATATTCTGAACATAATGATCTTCTTCAAATGATAAATCAGTAATCAGCAAGTCATATGGATTGCCGTCTCTCAGGCTTTTTTTAATTTTTGCCAAGGCGTCATCACAGTAGTAGACATGGTCTACATCTTCTATTTTAAGATCTTCCAGAACTCTCTGTACCGAAAGATTGGCACTTTCATAATCTTCTGCAATTAAAACTTTTTTAAACATGTGTTTTTTTTAAAAAACAGGAAGGCTCAGCTCGATCTTCAGTCCTGTTTCGGTTTCGGTTTCAAAATTAATTCTTCCACCGAGAACTTTTGTGCGGTTTACCGTATTTCGGAGTCCATTTTTGTGAGTTTTTTCATTTGCAATTCCGATTCCGTTATCAGAATAGTTGATATTGATCTGATTGTCAGTTCGTTCAAATCGTATAACGACAAGGTCGGCTTCACTGTGTTTTTTCATATTTACCATTAATTCCTGCAGAATATGATAGATATTTTCTTTTTTGAGTTCAGATAGTCCGTCCCAGATATTGCTTTCATTCCCGATGATGAATATTTTTCTGTTTTCACTCTGAAAGGTGCTCAGAAGTTTTGAAATTTTATCACTGAAAGGCTCTTCAGTTCTGTTCTCAGCTGTTTCGTAAGAAATATTTCTTGATTTTTCATACACGCTTTCGAGCTTATACAAAATGCTTTCGCGGTTAATTTCCTGTTGATTTTCAACTTCTGTCATCACATGATAAATTCCGTTAGCCACCACATCGTGTACCTTTTTAGAAATTTTCAGTTCTGAATCTTTCAGTTTCAGCTCATTTTTCTGTATCTGAATTTTATGTCTCTTTTGAAACCAGATAAAAATGATAATTAAAACCAAAATTAGAATTCCGACTAAAAAATACTGTCTGAAAATGTGATTTTCTCTCTGTACTCTGTCTGTTTTCAGCTTTAGATTTTCAGTTTTTTCTTTTTCTACTCCAAATCTGATGTAGGCAAACTCATCTTTAGCATCGTTTCTTGACCTTTGAACACTGTCGTTAAGATTTTGATACTGATCAAAGTATTTTGATATTTGATTCTGATTTAAATTGATAATCTTCCGTAAAGCCTGGAGTTTATCATCAGGACTGTCCAGTTCATCTGCCGTTTTAAGCATTTTTTCTGCAAATTCCAAGGCCTTTTTTTTGTCCGTGCTGCTGTAATAACTGGACAGCTCTGCAAAACTAGAATTTTGACCAGCGATGTCATTCTGATTCTGGCGTATTTTCAATGCTTTGTAGTAGAGTGGTAAAGGATCAAAGTTCTTGTCATCAGAAGCTTCAGCTCTCGCAAGATTGTGCAGAGCTCTTGCATAACTTATGCTGTCGGATACCTCCAGTGCTTTCTGAAAGCAAAGTATAGCCTGTTTACTTTTACCTTCACTTAAAAGTGCGTCACCCAGATTATTGTAAAATACTTTTTTGTTTTCATCTACAGAAGTCAGACCGATTGCTTTTTTATAAGAATCGATTGAATTTTTATACCGGTACAAAAATGAGGATGAAATTCCGATGCTGTTGTAGTTAGACGCCAACAATTCCCTGATGAGACTGTCTTTCTCATTGGTAAGATATCGGTTAGCTTCCAAGGAAGTTTCTATACTGCCGTGACAGTCGCCCTTACCACTTTGAATAATGGCCATGTTGATCAATGATTTTGCGGCTCTCAGTGAATCGTGCGTTTTTAAAAACTGATCTTTTGCAAGGTTGTAATAGTAAAATGCAGAATCTGAAACTTTAGAATCCCTAAATACAACGGCTTTGTCATAAAATGAATTGCTTGTATTTTTATTTTCATCTGTCGGTTTATTCTTGTTGCAGGAAAAAAGGAGAACTAGTAAAACAGTAGAAAATAAAGATTTCATGAAGGCGTTGGTTTTATCGTGCAAATTAGGAAAAATGATGATATTTTAATAGGCAGATGCTGAAATATTATGTTAAATTATAGATGCAAATAAAAAAGCGAAGATTTCTCTTCGCTTACGTTATTAAAATGAATTTGTTTTAATTTTTTTTGGAGATATAGGATAATCGGAATAATCATTTCGTGCAATAATTTAAACAGAAAACCCCTGAATAATTCAAGGGTTTCAATATTTATTCTGAATCTGCCTCAAGCATTCCCAGTTCTCCGAAATGTTTTTTGAACTTCTGAATTTTCGGGCCCACTACCGCGCTGCAGTACGGCTGGTTCGGGTTCACGTGATAATATCCCTGATGATACTGCTCTGCCGGCCAGAATTTTTCAAATGCCGCCAATTCTGTTACATATTTTCCTGACCATTTTCCTGTGGCCTCAGATTCTCTGATGGCATTTTCTGCGTTCTGTTTTTCAGCATCATCTTTATAGAAAATTACAGAACGGTATTGTGTTCCGATGTCATTTCCCTGTCTGTTGAGCTGCGTAGGATCGTGAAGGAAGAAAAATACGTCCATCAACTGATCATAAGAAATAATTGAAGGATCATAAGTGATCTGTACTACTTCTGCATGTCCGGTTTCGCCGGTGCAGATTTCTTCATATGTTGGATTGCTTGTATGCCCACCTGAATATCCTGAAATTGCAGATTCTACTCCTTTCAACATATTAAAACAGCTTTCAACACACCAGAAACATCCGCCTCCGAAAGTGATTTGCTGTGAATTGTCTTTATTCATTTTCTGATTGATTTATTGTTTAAACTGTTTTTCATTTGTAACCAAAGAGTGGATGTGAAAAACTTATCAAAAATAAGAAAAATAGAATCAAATCTTCTTTAAATACAATATCTAAACACCAATTATACTCATAGATTTCACAAATAACTTGTGCCAGATTTTTATTAAAATAATTTAAACGAAAAACAAAAAGCATCCTCAAAGAGAATGCTTCAATATTTTAAATTGTTGACAGTTATTTTTCCCAAACCAAAGCGCTTGCTCCCAAAATAGCAGCATCCGCTTCATCAAGTTCACTGAAAACCAACCGTACTTTATTTCTGAAAATAGGTAAAAGGTTTCTTTCCATGTGAAGTTTTGCCGGCTTCAGAATAAAATCTCCCGCTTTGATCACTCCTCCGAACAGCAAAATAGCTTCCGGTGAAGAGAACATTACAAAATTGGCTAATGCTTCACCCAATTTCTGACCGGTATATCTGAATACTTCGATGGCTACAGGATCTCCCTTCAGAGCGCATTCGTGTACTGTTTTAGAATTGATGGTATCTTCAGGATATTGATTCAGCATAGATTCAGGAAATTCAGCTCTCATTTTCTTCGCAGTAATGGCAATGCCTGTCGCTGACGCATAAGATTCAAGACTTCCTTCAGAACCCGTGCTCCAGTGTTTTCTTCCGCCCGGCTTTACAATGGTATGACCTAATTCTCCTGCAAAACCGTCGTGACCGTAGATCAGATGTCCGCTAGAAACGATTCCGCTTCCTACGCCTGTCCCCAAAGTAATCATGATAAAATCTTTCATGCCTCTGGCTGCACCGTACATCATTTCGCCTAACGCTGCTGCATTGGCATCATTGGTCATTTTACAAGGCTGTCCGAATTTTTCTTTCATCAGATCAGCAAACTGAATCACACCTTTCCAGGGAAGGTTAGGGGCCTGCTCGATGGTTCCTCTGTAATAGTTTGCGTTGGGAGCTCCTACACCAATGCCTTCCATCATTTTATCTACACCATGCTCGTCGATCAACGGTTGAATTTTTTCATGTAAAGCATCTATAAATGCTTCCGGAGTATCATACTGATCGGTGGGAAGTGAACCTTTTGCTAAAATCTGGCCTCTGTGATTTACTAAACCAAATTTAGTATTGGTTCCACCGATATCGATACCTAATGCAACCTGTTTTGACAAATCTATTACTGACATTTTCTTATTGTATAATTTCGAGGCAATAAATTTATAAAAAAGATTGTATTAATAATGATTTAACTCAACTTTTATTTGAAAATAGTCAGATTACTTTTTTGTTTTTTTTCTTCTTCCCCACCAAACTAAGAATCCTGTTACCGGAAGAGAAGCGCAGATTATACTGACGATAAAAGCAATAATTTTTGTCGGCAACCCTAAGATTGATCCTACATGGATATCATAATTGGCACCTACTGTTTTCTCACCAAAATTTTTATCTTTCATATCATGCGTATGAAGTAGCTCTCCAGAGTTTTCATCAAAAATCAAACTGCTGCTTTTGTGATAAGAATAGGATAGATGTTTTACGTAAATCTCGAAATTCGGATGCTCATGATCGTCGATGTGAGGATGTCCTAAGTCAATCGCGAAGCCATAAGAATTGGGATATCTTGCCTTTACCGTATTGCTGATTTTATCTAAAGTACCTTCAGTTCTCAACTCTGTGGGAGCTTTTGTTTTTATGGATGAGAAATCAGGGTAAACCGTACTTCCTCCTGAAAAAATAAAATAAAACGCCGCCTGTACAACAAAAAATGCATAGAACAAACCGGTAAGAGAAAATATTAAAGCAAATATAGATGCGTAAAATCCTAGAACATTATGAAGGTCATAATTTTTTCTTTTCCAGCTTTTTACATTTTGCCATTTGAATGAAAAACGTTGTTTTCTGGCTGCTTTATTTTTTGGCCACCATAGAATTATTCCGGAAATAAGCATGATGACAAAGATAATTACCGGAATTCCGACAACGTAAGTTCCCCATTCCTGCTTCAGTAAATAACTCCAGTGGATCATTTTTACAATCTGAAAAAAACCATTTTTCTCGTCGTACGTCTGTAGAACTTTTCCGTTGTATGGATTGACATAAGCAACTTTGTAGATAGGAAATTCTTCGAAATAATTCCAGGCATCCGGATTGTGCTCGTACCAGTAAAACTGATAAGACATTTTTTTATCAATAGGAATATTCACCCAGTGTACAGGATATTGTTCTTTTACCTGTGCAACAACCGATTTTTCCAAAACCCTGATTGGAAGTATTTCTTTTTGATCAATATTTTGCTCGTTGTGGTAAATAACATCTTTCCGGGTGAAGTTTTCCACTTCATCTTTAAATACGTAGAGAGCACCGGTAATTGAGATAATGAATATCAAAAATCCTACTCCCAGTCCGAACCATAAATGCAGTTTCCCAGTCCATTTTTTGAATGGGCTCGGTTTCCTTTTAGGGTGATGTTTTTTCTTCATGAATTTCTAAAGTTGTGCAAATATAAGATTTTCCATTTTTATTTAGATTAAATATAATTAACGGTTGGTAAGAACTTAATCTAAACAAATCTGCCAAACTACTCTTGCAGTTTGGCAGATGATTTTAATGTATATTCTGGATTAGAATTTATAGTTTAAACTTAAAGAAAGAGTTCTTAATCTCTGAGGTGTTACCGTAGACCAGCCAGAATAATATTTCTTATTTGCAATATTATCAAGTTTTAAGATGACACTATATTTATCTTCATTATAAGAAAGAGCAGTATTAAAAATTGCATAACTTGGAATAGTGAATGTTCCAATACCTGCTCTGTTTAATGTGTAAAGATTACTAGCAGAGTTTGCTCCGAAACCTATTCCTACATTTCTTAATACACCATCTTGAACTTTATAGTTTGCCCAGAAGTTGAATATATTTCTCGGACCTGCCTCTTCAGGGCGGTATCCAACGTAAGTAGGATCTCCTACAGTAACTTCACTGATGTTTTGGCTGAAACCTGCGATTACATTTAATCCTACAACAGGACTTCCAACTACGCTAATTTCAAAGCCTTTACTTTCTACCTCACCTCCTTGAATGCTCGCCAAAGGATTGGTAGGGTCAGCCATTACCTTATCTTTTACTAAAATGTTGTAATAACTTGCAGTAATGGATAATTTATCTTTAATCAAACTGGCTTTAGTTCCAACCTCCCATTGATTGGCATGTTCAGGATCAAAATATACAAATGATTTATTTCCATTTAGATCTGTGTTTTCTACAGGTTCAACATTTTGGAAACCATTCATGTAATTCGCAAAGATGGAAAGTTTGTCTTGAATTGGCTGATAAACCAAACCTAATTTTGGAGAAAATGTTGTTGTGTTTTTAGATTTTTCTACTGCATAAGCTGTTGGATTCCCAGTAAAGTGATCCATTCGGAGGCTTAGCATTGCAGATAAATTAGGAAGAATATTAACAACATCTGAAACATATGCGCTGTAAATTTTAGTTTCCATACTTCCTATTGCTTGAGAAGTTGTTGCCAAAGCATTATCTACAGCACCTTTGTTTAGCATGCCTGCATTGGTGTCTGATTGATTAACCAATGAGATGGTTCCAAATCCGGCCCAACCTGTTCCACCGAGTAAAAATTCTCTCTGGAAATAATCTAAACCAAATAGAAGTTTATTTTTCACACTTCCAATATTGAAGTTTCCTACAAAATTTTGTTGAATTGCTGTTGTGTTGGTTTCTCCACCTAGCTTTGAAATAAATCTCGTAAATTCATTTCCGTTTGAAGAATCCCACAAATAATGATTGTATCCATCAGTTTTTGTATTTCCCCTTGAAACGATAGTGCTTGAAGTCCAGTTATCTGAAATTTTATACTGAGCCTGAGCTTGGATATTAAATGAAGAATTCTTTATGCTTAAGTCGTTTGAAGTGTAAGAATTTTTATAATTCTGCTCAAATAAATCAATAGAATTAAAAGAAAGCGGACTGTATCTGCTTAAGAAAATCATAGGTGCATTAGCTGCGTCAGACTTCTTGATTTCAGTATTTACAAAGAAAGTCAATCTGTTATTTACAACATACTTAATAGATGGATTCACGTAGATAGATTCGCTGTAACCTGCATCCTGAAATGAGTTTTGCTTTTGGTATGCTGCATTAACTCTTGCATACAGATTTTTACCTACTGGCGTGTTTACATCTGCACTAACTCTATTTAGGCCATAAGTACCCGTAACGTATCCTACTTCACCTCCAAAATGATTATATGGCTTTTTAGTAACAACGTTTAATAATCCACCATAAGAAATTACACTACCTCCATAAAGTGTTCCCGAAGGACCTTTTATAGCTTCAATCACTTCAATTCCTGCTGGATCTAAAGTTCCGTTGTTGAAAGCAGGCATTCCATTGATAAGATTTGGCTGTAAAGAAAAACCTCTCATCGAATAATATTCTCCTCCGTCATTTCCCCTTCCAGTAGATTCCCAAAGTCTTGCAATACCAGTGATGTTTTTAAGAGCGTCATTAAAGTTAGTAACAACTTGCTCTTTAATTACGTTTTTATTTACAGTATTATAAACTTGAGGATTTTCAATATCTTTTAGTGGCATTTTGTTTGCCGATTGACTGTCTTTTGTTATGTATCCGGTGACAACTACCTCATCAATTTCGTTAGATTTTATAGTATCACTTTCCTGTGCAAACGTTATCATTGAACCTAGCAACGAAGCGCAAACCAATAGTTTTCTCATGAAGAATAATTTTTTGCAAATATATTGTTTTTAATTATTCTAAATAAAACGCTAAAATTGACATTTGTCATGTTATTGCCAAAGTACTATTCAATGAATAACAAAAAAACCGCTCCAAAAGAAGCGGTTTTTTATCATATCTGTAATATTTCTTATGCAGGAATTTCTCCTCTGTACAAGAATGAAATAATTTCTTTATTCATTTTGTCTACCATTTCGCTAAACAAGTGGAAAGATTCCTGCTTGTAGATTACCAATGGATCTTTCTGTTCGTAAACAGCACCCTGAGAAGATTTTCTTAAATCATCCATTTCACGAAGGTGAAGTTTCCAGTTCTCATCGATGATTGATAATGTTATATTCTTCTCGAAATCATTGATCAAACTGTCACAGTTCGTGTCGTGAGCTTCTTTCAGATCGGTAACGATGGTTAAAGTTTTAACTCCGTCTGTGAAAGGAACCTGAATCATTTTAAACATTGAGCCCTGGTTCTGATAAACATTCTCAATAATCGGGAATGATTTTTCTTTCAGAAGATTCAGCTTCATGTCATAGTCAGCCTGAGCTGCTTTAAAAAGAAGATCTGTAAGTTCAGGAATCTGTTTAGATTTAAAATCATTTTCAGAAACCGGAGATTCCATTGTGAAGTTTTTAATGACTTCGAATTCAAAATCTTTATAGTTTCCAGTTGCTTTTCCTTTCGCTACAATAGAATTGGCAACATCAAAAATCATATTGGTGATATCATACTTCAGGTGATCTCCGAATAATGCATTCTTTCTTCTCTTGTAGATTACGTCACGCTGTTTGTTCATTACATCATCGTACTCAAGAAGTCTCTTTCTTGTTCCGAAGTTGTTTTCTTCCACTTTTTTCTGAGCTCTTTCGATAGATTTAGAAATCATAGAATGCTGAATTACTTCGCCATCTTTATGACCCATTCTGTCCATCATTTTAGCAATTCTTTCAGACCCGAATAAACGCATTAAGTTATCTTCTAAAGAAACATAGAACTGTGAACTACCAGGATCTCCCTGACGTCCCGCTCTACCTCTCAACTGTCTGTCAACACGTCTTGAATCGTGTCTTTCTGTTCCGATGATCGCTAAACCACCTGACTCTTTTACTTCTTTAGTAAGCTTAATATCGGTACCACGACCTGCCATGTTGGTTGCAATGGTTACAACTCCTGGCTGACCCGCTCCGGCAACGATTTCCGCTTCTTTCTTGTGAAGTTTCGCATTCAACACCTGGTGCTGAATTTTTCTTAACTGAAGCGCTTTTGAAAGCAATTGTGAAATCTCAACAGAAGTCGTACCTACCAATACTGGTCTTCCCGCAGATGTTAAGTTCTCAATTTCTTCAATTACAGCGTTATATTTTTCTCTGTTGGTTTTGAAAACCAAATCCTGTCTGTCATGTCTTTGAATCGGACGGTTGGTAGGAATTACCACAACGTCTAATTTGTAAATCTGCCAAAGTTCTCCAGCTTCAGTTTCTGCAGTACCCGTCATTCCCGCAAGTTTGTTGTACATACGGAAGTAGTTCTGAAGAGTAACGGTAGCAAAAGTCTGTGTAGCTGCTTCGATTTTTACGCTTTCTTTAGCTTCAATTGCCTGGTGAAGACCGTCTGAGTAACGTCTTCCTTCCATGATACGACCTGTCTGCTCATCAACGATTTTCACTTCGCCATCAATGACAACATATTCATCATCTTTTTCAAACAATGTATACGCTTTTAATAGTTGACTCATTGTATGAACACGCTCAGATTTTTCAGCAAAATCAGAGAACAGTTTTTCTTTAGCTTCAAATTCTTCTTCTTTAGATAAATTTTTAGCTTCAACTTCTGCGATTTCAGTCCCGATATCCGGAAGTACGAAGAAATTGTTGTCTGAGTTTCCTTGAGACATGTATTCAACGCCTTTATCCGTCAAATCAACCTGATTGTTTTTCTCTTCGATAACGAAATATAAATCTTTATCAACGATTGGCATATCACGGTTGTTATCCTGCATATACTGAGCTTCCACTTTCTGTAGTAATGCTCTGTTTCCGCTTTCAGATAAGAATTTAATTAACTGTCTGTTTTTTGGTAAACCTCTGTAAGCCTGAAGTAATTTGAATCCGCCTTCTTTAGTATTTCCGGCAGCGATTAATTTTTTAGCTTCATTAAAGATTCCAGAAACTGTTTTTTTCTGAACTTCAACAATTCTGTCGATAGAAGGTTTAAGAACATCAAATTCCTGTCTGTCTCCCTGAGGAACCGGACCTGAAATAATCAATGGCGTTCTTGCATCATCCACCAATACAGAGTCAACCTCATCCACAATGGCAAAGTTTAATTCTCTCTGCACCAATTCTGTAGGTGAAGCCACCATATTATCTCTCAAATAATCGAAACCGAATTCATTATTGGTTCCGTATGTAATGTCTGAGTTGTATGCCTTTCTTCTTCCGTCTGAGTTAGGCTGGTGATTATCGATACAGTCAATAGACATTCCGTGGAATTGGTACAATGGTCCCATCCACGCCGAGTCACGTTTTGCCAAATAGTCATTCACCGTTACCACGTGTACCCCTCTTTCAGGAAGTGCGTTCAGGTAAATTGGAAGTGTTCCTACCAAAGTTTTACCTTCACCGGTTGCCATTTCGGCAATTTTACCGCTGTGTAGAATGACACCACCAATAAACTGAGTGTCATAATGTACCATGTCCCAATTTACATGTGTTCCTGCAGCGTCCCATGAGTTTTTCCAAACTGCTTCATTTCCCTGAATTTCAACGAAATCTTTAGTTGCAGCAAGTTCTTTGTCCCAAGCTGTAGCTGTCACACGGATTTCTCCGTTTTGAGCCCATCTTCTTGACGTTTCTTTGATCAACGCAAAAGCTTCCGGAAGAACCTGAAGTAGAACTTTTTCTTCAATCTCGTAAGAATCTTTTTTCAAAGCTTCTATCTTAGAGAATAGAGCTTCTTTCTCATCAACATTTTTTGAGTTT
Organism: Chryseobacterium kimseyorum; assembly: GCF_025971945.1. Classification (GTDB taxonomy): domain Bacteria; phylum Bacteroidota; class Bacteroidia; order Flavobacteriales; family Weeksellaceae; genus Chryseobacterium; species Chryseobacterium kimseyorum. Next base: position 182,006 of record NZ_JAPDHW010000008.1, on the reverse strand, counting down.
TTGATCTGCTCTTTAATTTGTTCTATCTGAGTTGTAATCGTACTGGTCGCCTCTTTAATTTTAGATTTAAATTCAGCGGTCTTTTCTCTCAAACCGTCATCAGATAATTCTCCGATGTTTGGTTCAACAGCTTTGATTTTGGTTACAACTTTTTTTACTTCCTTAAGGTCCTGCGCTTTTTTGTCTCCCAAAAACCCTTTAAGAACTTTATTTAAAAAACTCATAGAATTTGTTTTAAGCTCAAAACCTCAGGTTTCAAGCATATTAAAATTACACTCGATGGTGTATGTTATTATTGAAAAAGCTTTAAGCGTGTTGCCTAAAGCCTAATGCTTTTATTAGTATTCGTCCTCGTTCCAAAGATAATCTTCGTCGGTAGGATAGTCGCTCCAGATTTCATCAATAGCGTCATATACTTCACCTTCGTCTTCAATAGCCTGAAGGTTTTCTACAACTTCCATTGGTGCACCAGTTCTGATTGCGTAGTCGATAAGTTCTGCCTTTGTCATCGGCCAAGGTGCGTCGCTTAAGTATGAAGCTAATTCTAATGTCCAGTACATAATTTATTATTTTTTGCAAAAGTATAAAAATAGGTTATATTATAAACTTTTTTTATGACTTGATTTTCAATTCTTTTATTAAATTTCGTCTATGTTTACTGCAAATGCTTCAGTAAGCGTTATTGCGGTAGATTGATGTCATTTTCTCAAAAACCATTCCACAAATTTTTTTGTGCCATTTTGGAAGTTTGTGGTTGGTTTGTACCCGATTAAATTTCGCGCTTTTGTAATGTCAGCGTTGGTTTTCTGCACGTCGCCCTGTTGTAGTGGCAGTATTTTTTTTGTGGCAATTTTGTCAAGATTTTTTTCAATAACTGACAACATTTCAGAAAGATTAATGACTTCGCTTTCACCGAGATTTATAATTTCATAAATCTTTGAATTATTTTCTAAATAGTGAATTGATTTCAAAATTCCATCAATGATGTCGTCAATATAGGTATAGTCTCTTGCTGTGTCTCCGTCACCGTAGAAAGGTATTTCCTGATCTTCGGATATTAATTTCGTGAATTTATGTATCGCTAAATCAGGTCTTTGTCTAGGTCCGTACACAGTGAAAAATCTCAGCTGAATCATATCTATATCATAAAGACTGTGATACACATGACCTAAGATCTCACCACATTTTTTGGTCGCAGCATACGGTGAAATGGGTTGATCTACATTGTCTGATTCTGAAAACGGAATTTTCTCATTATTGCCATATACACTGGATGACGACGCACAGACGAATTTTTTAATTCCAAACTGATTGCAGAGTTCCCAGAGATTCATCGTTCCGCGAACGTTAACTTCCTCGTATTCTAAAGGTCTCTCAATAGAAGGTCTCACTCCTGCAAGTGCGGCTAAATGGATTATAAGATCAATGTGATGATTGTTCAATATTGCTTCCAGTCCTTTTTTATCTCTGATATCCTGATAATATAACGTGTAACGTTCTGATTTTGAAATGGAGATCAAATTTTCAATATCGTTCTGCTTGTCGGAAAATTCAAAATCAATATTTTTTCCAACTGAATCTAAAGTATTTTTAATCTTAACTTTATAATCATAGAAATCATCAAAATTGTCAATGTTTATGACAGAATGTCCGTGTTTAAGTAATTCTTCCACCAAGTGAGAACCAATAAATCCGCTTCCTCCTGTTACGAGATATGTCATCGTTGAGTTTTTAGTATTGCAAAAGTATTAATTTAAGTTTTGAAAATATTATTTGATTACATTTACTTCTCAAAAGTAATACAATCATATTATGCAGTTTCAGGGACAAATTTTAAAAATGACGAGTTTTAATGATCAGCCTATTCAATATTATCTCAATCTTTCAGGAGATTTAATTCATATGAATGAATTGTTGGGAAAAGAATTGAGCATTAAGCATACAGGTTATCAATGTGTACATTGTGGATTAGATAAAACAATTTACCGCATGGGCTTCTGCAAAAGCTGTTTTTTTGAAAGTCCTTACGCCAGTGATACGATAATTCGTCCGGAGCTTTCTACTGCTCATTTGGGAATTGTGGAGCGGGATCTTGATGTGGAAAAACAAATCCAATTGCAGCCGCATACCGTATATCTTGCATACACGGGTGATGTGAAAGTAGGGGTGACAAGAAATACACAGATTCCGACACGATGGATTGATCAGGGCGCAACATTTGCTTTACCGATTGCGCGAACTGAAAACCGCTACGAGGCGGGAATGATAGAAGTTGCTTTAAAAGAACATCTTGCCGACAAAACCAACTGGAGAAAAATGCTGCAGGATGATTTTGAAGATGAGGTAGATTTGGCGGATTTCCAGCAGAAAATAAGAGAATATTTCCCTGAGGACTTCCAGAAATTCTATTCGGAAGGAGAAGATATGTGGAAGTTTGATTATCCGTTTTCAAAGCCGGAAAAAGTAACTTCTTTTACTTTAGATAAAAAGCCTGATTTTACAGGTAGACTTGTTGGAATTAAAGGTCAGTATTTAGCGTTTGAAGGTGGAAATTTTATAAATGTGAGAGGGCATGAAGGTTATGTGATTGAGCTCGATGTAAGGAAATAATATAAAAATTAAAAATGAAAAAACCCTGGGTTAGAAAGCTTTTAATAGGTCTTGGAATTTTTTTCGGGCTTATTCTGATTGCCAACTTAGCAATCAATATCTGGCTCAAAACCCAGCTTCCTGATTATATTAAAAAAAATACAGACTATCAGATTTCCTACAAATCTTTGGGAGTTGATTTAGGAACCGGAAATATTTTTGCAACTGGTATTACGGTCAATAATAAAAATCCTCAGAATGTTAATGTGATGGGTTTTCAAGGGACAATTGATACTTTGAAAGTAAGCCGTTTTGGGATTTATGATGCGGTTTTCAATAAAACAATCAGTACATCAGATATTTATCTGGCAAAACCCAATTTGAATATTGTTTTAGCAAAACCTAAAGACAAAAAAAAGGATAAGAAAACAAATCCGGTAAGCTTTGAAAATATCAGAATCAACAACGGAACCATTCAGGTTTTTAAACATACCAAGCAAAAACTTTTAGGTGTAAATGATTTGGATCTGATGGTCGAAAACCTTCAGTTAACGGAAGACACTGTGGAAAACAAACTTCCTGTTACATTCGATCACTACAGCATTAAAGGAAAAGATATTTTCTTTCAGCCTGATGAAATTTATACTTTAAAGGTTCAAAAAATTACAACTGCCAATGGACAGGTTTCTGTCAACAATCTTCACCTGGCGCCCATCATTGATTTTGACAATTTTAAAAAGACCTATCCAAAGAAAAAGCAACTGATCACGGCTTCAATACAGAAGATTGATTTTAGAGATGTTGTTTTGAAGGATAATACAGTTTCTTTGACCAATGCAAGTTTTCAGAATCCCAATATTTTAATTTATACAACCGATGCCATTCCTGATAAAGTTAAAAAACCGCTTAATTTTGAATTAAATTTAGGCAATTTTAAATTGAATAATGCACTTATTCAGGTTAATAAGCCAGATGGAAACAAAATGCTATTTGCTAAAGATGTCAATCTAAATATCAAAAATATTGAATTTAACAAAGAGACTTCTGCGGAAATGATTCCTTTACGGTATAAAGATTTCAGCTTTTCAGGAAAAGACATTCAGTTTTCCAATCATCAGGACATGAATATTGGCACTTTTTCTTTGAGTCCCAAGAAAGGCGATATCAGAAACATTTCGGTGATTCCTAAGCAGGTTGGCTCTGGGAAAACAACAATGAACCTTACAGCCAATCAAATTGTTTTTAATATTAATAAATGGGAAATTGTAGACAAAAAACTCAATCTGGATGTAAAAGACGTCCTGGTAAATCAGGTTAACGGAACAGTCACAGCAGGAACCATAAAATCTACAAAGAAATCAAATTTTAACGGAATACAGTTTCCAGTATTGGTCAGAAATGTTACTTTGAAAAATTCTAATTTGACGTATGATTCAAAAAATCAGCCTCTGCAATTTCAAAATCTGAATGCAACAATAAAAGATATTGAACTCACCGAGAAACCAAAAAATGGAGGTTTGGCGGTTAAAGTGAAAGATTATAACCTGACCACCAGAAATTTTGCATACAGAACGAAATTTTACAATATGACCGTAGCCGCGTTGTCAGTCGGTAAAAACAAAATAAAACTGGATCAGTTTGCCATGAAACCTCTTGTTTCAAGAGCGCAGTTTATCAGAATGATTCCGGTGGAAAGCGATTTATATGATCTCAAAGCGAATCAGGTTAATGTAGTGGGAGAGTGGGATTTTTTCTCAGATAATCAATTTCTTCATGCAACGAATGTATCTGTTTTATCTGCCAATGCCAATATTTTCAGAAGTAAAATTCCGGCTGACGATCCTAAAGAAAAATTGTTATACTCAAGACTTTTAAGGACGATAAAACTTCCAATGTTTATCGATCAGCTTCAGCTGAAAAATTCAGTTTTAGAATATGAAGAAGATACGCCGAAGAGCAGCGGTCCAGGAAAACTGACGTTTACTAATTTTAATATGAACGTTAAAAACCTGAATTCTGCCAAAATGAAAGGCAAACCTACCCAGGTTGATATTAAAATCAACTGTACTTTTATGGAAACTTCGCTGCTTTCTGTCAATTGGGGCTTCAATACGGCAGATCAAAGTGACCGTTTTACTATTGCGGGAAAGCTTAACAATATTCCGGCGGTTGCGCTGAATGCTTTTGTGGTTCCGTACATGAGTGTTACAGCGACGGGAACGATTCAGGAGATGCTGTTTAATTTTAAGGGAAATCCTAAAGGGATTGGCGGAACTTTTAATATTAAACATAAAGATTTAAAGGTCTCCATATTAGATAAAGACAGTAAGAAGAAAAAAGGGGTTTTGAGCGCGGTGGTTAATATTTTCGTGAAATCAGATTCCGGAAAATTTCCCGAGTCAGTTGTTGTGGAAGATGTAGAAAGAGATCCCACGAAATCATTCTTTAATCTTTTCTGGAAAGGGATTGAAGATGGTCTGAAGAAAACGCTTATCGGAATTGATGTTGATAAAACTAAAAAGACCGTTGAAAAAACTAAGGAAGCAGTGAGAGATGTAAAAACTACTGTAAATGAGGCAAAGGCATCTGTGAAAGAGGCTGAAAAAGATATTTCCAAAGCAGTAAGTTCTGATCAAAAATCACCAGCGGAAAAGCCAAAGGAGAAGAAGGGAATCTTTAGAAAAGTTTTCAATAAAAAAGAAAATCCCGAAACCAAGTAGTTGCGGGACTGTATTTGTATGGAATAAATCTAAAAGTTATACTCATCACTCTCATTGATAGGAATGTCTCTCAAGAAGGTGTCGAATTCATGGCCGGGATAGTTGCTTTCTGCACCATAAGAATCGATAATGATACCTTTATTTCCTGAATTATCTTCGAGTACGTATAGTACAGCACTGTCATCCGGATTGCTGTCTCCCTCAAAACGGTAAGTTTTTAAAATAGTCAGTTCGTCAGGCTGATAATTTTTTTCTGAATCTTCATATTTCATTTCACAGGCTTCGTTCATTCTAAATTCTCTGTGAATTCCTCTTTCTCTCAGTCTTTCCATCACCTGGCTTAGGGTGGTCATTCTGTCCCTGTTGTCTGGATTTTCCATAATAATTATTTTTATTTAGTGTTAGTTTATGACAATAGTACAATTTTTAAACCATACCTGAGACTGCTACAAATGTGGTAGCACAGAATAGATGAAATGTTAACGAAATTTATAATTACGCAGTGAAAAAAGGTATACTATTTGATAGAACTCATTACAAAATTATACTAAATATGAAAAAAGAAGTAGGAGTTTTACTTGCGGGAGGAGTTGGTCTCCTGGCGGTGCTTAGCTTTTTAAGCGTAAAAAAAATATTAAGTAAGAAGCATAAGAGATATAGCGAATATTATTCTGATCATCACAGACACTTCGATAAAAATTCTGAAGACGATGATCATGGAATAGAATTCTATGCTTTCAAATAAAATATGAATCAGTAATAGAAGATATAAATTTAAAGAAAATCCAGCATCCAATTTTTTGGTGTTGGATTTTTTTTGTGGAAAACTTTTATCTTAAAACTCATTATTTTTCAGTGAAAGGTGTATAATTTTACATGAGAAATGCAGAACGAAAATATCATAAAAGGACAGGGTGCACAGCGAAATGTAATTAACCGTTTCGACCGGTTTACCTTTGAACCTGAGGATGAAGATTTCGAACTTATAAAAACTTCCTTCACAGAGGTGTTTCCGAAAAGTATTGTAAATCAAGTAAAAAGCGCTGATCTGCCCATGCAATATTCTATGAATCCATATCAGGGTTGTGAGCACGGATGTTCCTACTGTTTTGCAAGACCGACGCATGAATATTGGGGTTACAGTGCAGGAATTGATTTTGAAAGAAAAATTATGGTCAAAAAAAATGCTCCTGAATTACTGGAGAAATTTTTCAGAAAGAAAGGCTACCAACCTGAACCAATTTTACTTTCCGGAAACACAGACTGTTATCAGCCTGCAGAAAGACAGTTTGAGATTACAAGGCAGCTGCTGCAGGTTTGTCTCGATTACAGACATCCTGTGAATGTTCTTACAAAAAATGCGTTGGTATTAAGAGATTTAGATATTCTTAAACCGATGGCCGAACAAAATCTCGTTTCTGTCTCATTAAGCATTCCCACAATTAACGAAGAGTTACGGAGAAAAATGGAGCCACGAACGAGTTCTTCGCACAATAAACTGAAAGCTGTAGAAGTTCTTTCCCAAAGCGGAATTCCAACTCATGTTATGGTAGCGCCAATTATTCCGGGATTGAACAGTAATGAGCCATTAGCAATTTTAAAAGCTATTGCTGATGCGGGAGCTCAGAGTTTTGGCTATACTTTGGTGAGACTGAATGACAGCGTAGAACCTGTTTTTGTAAAGTGGATTGAAGATGCCTTTCCAAACAGAGCGCAAAAAGTTCTGAACCTTATTCGATCAATGCGGGGTGGGAAATTAGGTGAAAAAAAATATTTTGACAGACAGAAAGGTGAGGGAAATATAGCCGAAATGATTCACAATACTTTTAAAATCGGTAAAAAGAAATTTTTTGAAGGAAAAGAATTTCCAAAACTTTCGACCGATGGTTTTACAGGAACCAGGGAGCAGCAGCTGAGGTTGTTTTAAGAGTTGGTTTATAATATTTCCCGCAGATCGCACAGATTTGCACAGAAAATTTCACAAAAAAAACCGAACTCAACGTTCGGTTTTAAAATTATTTTTTAATTAATCCCAGTTCAATTAATCTTTCGTGTAAAAATTCTCCTGCGGTCGTATCTTCATACAGTTTAGGATGATTTTCGTCTACACAATTTTCTAAGGCATTCAGCGACATTTCACTCACCGGATGCATAAAGAAAGGGATAGAATATCTTGAAGTTCCCCACAATTCTCTTGGTGGATTAACCACTCGGTGAATCGTAGATTTTAATTTATTGTTGGTGTGTCTCGAAAGCATATCTCCAACGTTGATCATCAGTTCGTCCGGTTCTGCAATCGCATCAATCCATTCACCTTTATGGTTTTGAACCTGAAGACCTTTTCCCTGGGAACCCATCAAAAGTGTAATCAGGTTAATGTCTCCATGAGCAGCAGCTCTTACTGCATCATCAGGCTCTTGGGTGATTGGCGGATAATGGATAGGTCTCAAAATGGAGTTGCCTTCAGTAATTTTATCATCAAAATAAAATTCATCCAAACCAAGATATAATGCTAAAGCCCTCAAAACGTATTTTCCGGTTTTCTCAAGCATTTGGTAAGTTTCTTTACCGACTTCATTGAACTTTGGAAGCTCGTCTACGATGACATTGTCAGGATATTGGCTTTTGTATTTTGAGTCATCCGACACATACTGTCCGAAATGCCAAAATTCTTTCAAATCACCTTTTTTAAATCCTTTTGCTGTTTCTTTTCCGAAACCTACATAGCCACGCTGTCCTCCGATTCCGGGGATTTCATACTTCTGTTTGGTTTCTTTGGGAAGTTCGAAGAAGTTTTTTACTTCTCCATAAAGATCGTCTACGAGTTGGTCATCAAGGAAATGTCCTTTTAAGGCAACAAAACCAATTTCTTCGTAAGCTTTTCCGATTTCATTTACAAATTTCTGTTTGCGTTCCGGGTCACCCGAAAGGAAATCACGCAGGTCTACACTAGGTATTTTATCCATTTTATAGAAATTTTACGTGGCGCTAATTTACAGTTTTTTTGACTTAAATGTTTTTACAATTAATTAATTATAAACTAAATTTGTCTCATGGAATCGGCGAACACCTAATTCGTAAATAATTGCGGGTAGAATTAAGGCGATTGCAGTTGACTTTCAAAAATCAATAGAATTTTCAAATGAAAAAATATTCCTCCAAGAGAAGTATTCAGGTACTTGCCAATCTTTTTCAGCAATACAGTATTTTAGACGTTGTAATATCTCCGGGATCCAGAAATGCTCCTTTGGCAATTCATTTTTCAGAAATGGATGATTTCAACTGCTACAGTATTGTTGATGAAAGAAGTGCAGCATTTGTAGCTCTTGGAATGGCAATAAGTGAGAAAAAACCTGTCGCGATCACGTGTACAAGCGGTTCTGCCGCGGCCAATTATTATCCTGCTGTAACAGAAGCGTTTTATTCAAACGTTCCGCTTTTGATATTGACAGCTGACAGGCCTACGGATTATGTTGATCTTTTTGACGGACAAACCATCAGACAGAAAGATATTTTTCATCAGCATTCATACGGCGATTTTGAATTGCTGGAAGACAGCAAAGACAATGCGGAAGATATCAATTCAGAAATTATAAAAAAAGCAATTGAACTTTGTTTTGAAAAGCAGGGCCCTGTTCATATCAACATTCCGCTGGAAGAGCCTTTGTATGATTTGGTTTCAGAGTTGCCGAAATTTCCTGTAGTAGAAAAAACGATTAAAAAGAAAGAATACGAAATTCCATCCAACTTAGTTGCCGACTGGAATACTTCACAACGTATTATGCTTTTGGTAGGAACAAGAGATTACAGCCCCGAACTTGAGAATCAGCTGACGCAATTGGTGAAAAATCATTCGGTTGTGGTTTTAAGTGAAGTAAACTCAAATTTGCACCACGACAAGTTTTTCAGACATATCGACCGATATATTACCCATTTTTCAGAGGAAGATTACAAAACATACGCTCCGGATCTGCTCATCACTGTCGGACAAAATGTTGTTTCTAAAAGGGTAAAACAGTTTTTAAGAAAAGCACATCCGAAAGCCCACTGGCATCTGGATGAGGTTTGGCAGCCTGATACCTATTTTGCTCTGACTCAAAAAGTAGAGGTAAAACCTGAAGTTTTCTTTTCTAAACTTCTACATTTTATTAATTTAGAACCAAAACCATACTACAATCTTTGGGACGTTTTGAGAGATAAAAAAGACAAAAAACACTCAGAATTTTTGAATTTGATTGAGTTCTCAGATTTTTATTTTTTTAATAAAGTTTCTCAGAGTATCCCGGAGAATTACAATATACATTTCAGTAACAGTTCGGCGATTCGTTATGCGCAGTTATTTGATTTTGGTAAAAGAAAAATATACTGCAACCGTGGTACCAGCGGAATCGACGGATCTACTTCGACAGCCATGGGTTTTGCCATAAAAAATGAAAATCCAACTCTTTTGGTTACGGGAGATCTCAGCTTCTTCTACGACATTAACGGACTTTGGAATCAGTATATACCGCCTTTTACAAGAATTATGATCTTTAATAACGGTGAAGGAAATATTTTCAAAATCATTCCCGGACCGGGAAATGCCAATCCGAATACATTGGATGAATTTATCGCAACAAAACATCATAAAAACGCAGAGTTTTTAGCAAAACACTTTGGTTTCACATACACAAAAGTGGAAGATGACGGAACGCTTGACCGTGTTTTGGATAACTTTTACAAACCGGATGTTCAGCCAAAAATTATTGAAGTCTTTACACATGGTAAAAATAATGCTGATGTTCTAAAGGCTTATTTTAATTATTTAAAAGAGAATTAAAATGAATGCCTGTGCTTCTAACAGCTTAGTTGTTAATGGTTAAAGTGCTGACAATATGATGCTTTAGAATTCGACGAAATGGCAAAGCTAGTGATGGTTTTTAGCATAATAATTAAAATAAGAGATCATAAAAATCAGTAAAGTTTCAGGCAAGCCTGATATAAAACCGGGACTTTTAAATAAAAAAAGCAGATTTGTTTATTTCACAAATCTGCTAAATCCGCATCGTCTGCGAAAGAATATTTTAAAGTTACATATCCAAATAATCATTATTCCCCGGAAGATTGGTAATCTTCGAGATTGGATAGATAAACATATCATCAAAGTCATTCAGCGCATTAATTAATTGAAAATGAGAGAATTCTTTGATGTTTTGTAAAGTAATTTCTGCCTCCTTAATTTTCTTTTTCTTTAAAAGATACTGTCTTTGTACACCATTCAAAAGATAAGTTGACGGCGTAAACCATTCTTTACCTTTTTGGAAAAGGATATTAGAGAAAGAAGTATCTGTAATGTGATTGTTTTTTACGATGATAATTTCCTCAGCTTTAGACTTCGCCTTCATTTTTTCCAGCTCTTTACGGTCTTCAAACTTAAATGAATAATCATAGACATTATTCTCAACCAACTGGAAATCCTGTATTTCAGGAATTGCGTACGGAATCATCATGGTTCTGAATTTTTTATCCAGATCGTAAGTCAGCCTCAGTTTGTACAGACCATCTTCATCATGATTCAGGTTTTTAAAGATTTTTTCCAAATCAATAGAACCTTCTTTCCCGAAATGGGCAAAAGTATCGTTGACACGTTTTTGGTGAAATTCCAGCAGGAACAGTTCCTGATCTTCTACTTTAATGCTTTCAATGAATTGGGACATAAATTTTATTTTTCATTTCTTCGTACTCGTCTTCTAACTTGCTCATGTGCGTTATTCCTCCGCCGCTTTTAAAATACAGTTGGTCGCCTTCTTTTTCTATAAAACGAATCATCACGCAACTGTCGAGGTTTTCACCGTCAAACCAGCCGCAAACACCAGTATAAAAACCTCTGTCGAAGCCTTCCGCTTCCAGGATAATTTCTAAAGTTTTGGGTTTTGGCGCACCTAAGATGGAACCTGCAGGCAAAAGTTTCTGCATTATGCTTCCCACTTTTCCTTTGAATTCATCTTTTACAATTCCTGAAATTTCTGAGCTCATCGCAAAAAGATCTTTTTGGCGGGTTTTCAGAAAATCAATGTATTGAAATTTATCTACCGTCACATCATCTGCGACCATGCTGAGATCATTTCTAAGCAAATCAACAACGGTATAATGTTCGGCTTTTTCTTTTTTATCGTTCTTCAAAATTTCTGCGGCATTCTCCAAAGATGCATCAATAGTACCTTTCATCGGATAAGTGAAAATTTTATCACTGATTATTTTGACGAAAGTTTCAGGAGAAAAAAATACGAAAAAATCTTTATATAAAACCTTGTATTTTGCATGAGAATGATGAAAAATTTCTTCTAAACTCAGATTGGTTTCTATTTTTGTTTTTCGGGTATAATTGGTAAGATATGAATTTCCCAGACGGATATTTTTCTGAACGTGATCGAAGCCCTTTTGAAAGCTTTCCAGAGATTCAGGAAAAGATTTCCATTCTGTTTTTTTATTTAATGCTTCCTGTTGTTTTGTGTTTGAAAACGACTGAAAATCAATTAATAAGCCTTTTTCTTTAATTTCGTCTTCTTTAAAAATTTCCACCTGGTCAACAAGGAAATCTATCATAAAGAAAAAAGGAACTTTCTGCCGTGAAAGCCCGTCCATTTCAATAAATTTTTGATGATTTGCCGAAAACATTCCGCAAAAGTAGTTATTGATGTTTACTTTTGCACAAAATATTTTTAATGCAGGAGAAATATCCACAAAAACCGGGACTCGATTTTATTTTAAAACAGGCTTTTTATTACTGGAACCGAACATTGGTTTACCAGCTGATGTTTTCGATCATTTATTTTGCCGTATTTTTCTCGGCGATATTTTTCTTCGCGAATATGTATGGAATTCTTGAGTTTAACCGTGAACTGGAGATTGCCTTGCAGAAAGGTTTTAAAGAATACTTAGAGAAATCACAGGAACTGGGTAAGACGGAGAACGCGGCATATTTTACATATGCTTTCTTAGGAACAATTATTTTTCTTTATCCTTTAAATTTAGGATTCTATCAAATTTACAGGAAATTAGATTTAAAGGAGCCTACTGAATTGTCAGATTTATTTGTAGGTTACCGGGGTTTGAATTTCTTTAGATATGTATCTTACTTTATGTTTTGGTTTTTAACATGCTATATTCTTTCGCCTTTTATCATCTTGCCGATGGTTTGGGTGTTGGTTACTTTATTCGTCGCACCACTGATGTTCTTTCAGAATAAAACAATTTTTGAAGGCATCGCATTAAACTGGAAAGCCTTAAAAAAATATTTTGTCGAAATACTAGCATGTACATTCGTTGCCATTTTATTTAAATATGTTGGGTTTGCTTTGTTTTTAGTAGGTGCTTTATTTACTTTTCCTTTCTGGAATGCTATGATTTATTCGCTTTATAAAACCATTTTCACGGAAGAAAATTAAATTTAGGCATGGTTGTCAATTTTGTTCTCAAAAAAAATTAAATTTGAGAAACATTAAAAAATAAACACCATGTCAGAATTTAACGAATTTGATCAGCAGGGTTCGGCACCAAACCGAGATACTGGATCTATCATTTCTCACGCTTTCGAAATGTATAAAGGGGTGATCCTTTACGCTGTAGTTGTGATGATTATTTATATTATCGGAGATTCTATTATACAGTCATTCTCTGGTTTTAGTTCTTACATGAGCTACAAAGATTTTAAAGATTTCGATGAAGATACTTACAGAGAAATTCTTTTTAATCAACCGGGGATGACCTTGTATTACTCATTTACCGGTTTGCTCAGTGTTCTGTTATCTCCGCTTTATGTAGGATTAATTTATATCGTTAATAAGTTCAACACAAAAATTCCTGTTGAGTTTTCAGATTTGTTTATTGGTTACCGACAGAATTTTGGAAATATTTTACTGTACAGTTTAATTACCAATATTATTCTGTGGATCTCTGCATTAATGTGTGTTATTCCTGTAATTTTTGTTTTTCCGTTATTTCTCTTAGGGTATCCTATCTTACTATTTGAGAACGCATCTGCGATGGATGCAATTTCGAAAAGCTACAATATTGCAAAGGAAAATTACAGCGTTTTTCTTGGGACAGGAATTTTAGCAGCGCTTATTTCAATCTCCGGACTGTTACTTTGTTGTATTGGTATAGTTTTTACTTATCCATTTGTTTATATTGCAATGTACTCGGTGTATTGCGCATATTTAGGTAAACCAAGACAAATAACTTACAAATAATGTCACACCACGAAAAACAAATCAGCAGTGTTGTTATCAAGCAAATTGCTCTGCTCGCTATTATTCTGATCTTAGCAGCTTTAATTTGCTTCAATTTAGCACTATTCATCCCATCAGTATTGGGGGCAATCACGATTTACGTGGTGTGCAGAAAGTACAATTTCTATTTACAGGAAGAAAGGAAATGGAAACCCTGGGCTTCTGCGCTCGTACTAATGCTTGCGAGTTTGATCATTATTATTCTCCCGATTTATTTTATCGCTGATCTGCTGATTGAAAAGCTGGGAAATGCACAGGCTTATATGACTAAGTTTAATGTGTTTATCGATAAAATTCACGATTTTGTCTACAAAAAGACGAGTATCGATTTACTTAGCAAAGAAAATATGAGCAAGTTGAAAGGTACGGCAGGCCGCTTTTCAACAACCGCATTGAGTGGAACTTTTAACACGCTTACTGTGGTGATGTCAATGTACTTCATTCTATATTTTATGTTTGAGAGACCGAGGTTATTTGAAAGAATTTTAGCTTCTGCGGCACCTTTAAAAAGATCAAACGTATCGATGATCGGAGAGAAAATGAGAAAACTGATTATGGCCAACGCAATCGGAATTCCTGTTGTTGCAATTGGACAGGGAATTATCGCATTGATTGGGTATTTCATTTTTGGAGCCCCAAGTCCGATTCTGTTATTTGCATTAACTGCCGCTGCATCAATGATTCCGATCGTAGGAGCTGCGATTATCTATGTTCCGATCTGTATATTCATGATTGCAGAAGGACAGACTGGTCCTGGACTTGGTTTAGCTGCATACTGTGTCATTGTGGTCGGACTTACCGATAATGTACTCCGTTTTACACTGTTAAAAAGATTGGAGGATATACACCCTTTGAATACTGTTTTTGGGATTATTATGGGGATGAATTTATTCGGATTTATGGGACTGGTATTTGGGCCCATTTTGGTGTCTTTCACGCTTCTATTGATTCAGGTTTACAGGAATGAATTTTCTGATGATGATACCCCTGAACTTGAACTTCCGGGGAAGGGAAAAAATGATGATTTGGAAAATAAAATTGATTTAATAGTTTAAAATAAAATGGAGCAGGGAATAAATCCGGAGATATTACAGGAAATTTGTGTAGCAAAAATGCCTTTTGGAAAATATCAGAATACCATTATTGCTGATTTGCCTATAGATTATCTGGAATGGTTTAACAGGCAGGGAATGCCGAAAGGTAAATTGGGAATGCAGTTGGCCACAATTTATGAGATTAAATTGAACGGCTTAATGGATTTACTCACGCCGCTTCGTGGTGGCAAGGTGGAATATGTGAAACCAAAGACTAAGGTCTATAAGTTTTAAAATAATCTAAAAATAATATCGGCGGCTCCCAAAGGGAGCCGCCGATATTATTTGTTTGACTGTAAATTTTTAACCTTTCAAAACTGCAATCTCATCTCGCAACTGCGCTGCCTTAATGAAATCTAAATTTTTAGCAGCACTTTCCATTTCTTTTTGTTTTTGAGCCACTAGTTTTTCAACATCTTCCGTGGCATACGTTGCTTTTACATCAGCGACTTTCTGCATGATTTGTTTCTGAGTATATTTTTCGTCCGGGAAATCCTTGCTTCGTCCTACGAGGTTTTCAGAAATCTTTTTATTTAAAGCCATAGGAACTTTACCGTGCTCCGTATTGTAGGCCATCTGTTTTTCACGACGGTATTCGGTTTCATCAATCGTCGACTGCATTGATTTGGTGATCTTATCGGCGTATAAAATCGCTCGGCCATTCAGGTTTCTTGCGGCACGACCGACGGTCTGAATCATTGATCTTCTGCTTCTTAACATTCCTTCTTTATCTGCATCTAGGATAGCGACAAGCGAAACTTCAGGTAAATCTAAACCTTCTCTAAGCAAGTTAACTCCAATTAGAACATCAAAAATTCCAAGCCTTAAATCCTGCATAATCTGAATACGCTCCAGCGTTTCAACATCTGAGTGGATGTATCTTGTTCTGATTCCGAATTTGGTGAAGTACTTGGTCAGCTCTTCTGCCATTTTTTTAGTCAGGGTGGTTACCAAAACTCTTTCGTCAATTTCAGCTCTTTTTCTGATTTCTTCCATTAAATCATCAATCTGATTTAGAGAAGGACGTATCTCAATGATTGGGTCTAAAAGTCCGGTCGGACGGATAATCTGTTCGATATATTCACCACCTGTCTTTTCCAGTTCATAATCTGCCGGAGTTGCAGAAACGTAAATAACCTGATTTTGAATGGCTTCAAATTCTTCAAACTTTAACGGACGGTTATCCATTGCAGCGGGAAGTCGGAATCCGTATTCCACCAGTGCCTCTTTACGGCTTCGGTCACCACCATACATGGCATGAACCTGTGGAACGGTAACGTGGCTTTCATCAATCACCATCAGGTAATCTTTAGGGAAGTAATCTAAAAGGCAGAAAGGTCGTGAGCCGGGCAATCTTCCGTCAAGATAGCGCGAATAATTTTCAATTCCTGAGCAATAACCCAATTCTTTGATCATTTCAAGATCGAGTTCAGTTCTTTCCTGAAGTCTTTTTGATTCCAAAGGTTTCCCGATTTCAGAGAAAAAGTCGACCTGCTTAACCATATCATCCTGAATATTTCTGATTGCGCCATTCAAAGTTTCTTTAGAAGTTACAAAAAGGTTGGCAGGATAGATTTGAATCTGATCAAAATTCGCAGTTGTATTACCGGAAACAGGATCAAAACTCTGAATTTTTTCAATTTCATCTCCGAAAAACTGAATTCTTACCCCATTATCTGCATAAGCTGGAAAGATGTCTACCACATCACCTTTTACACGGAACGTACCGCGTGAGAAGTCTGCCAATGTTCTCGAATATAAAGCATTTACCAGAGAATGAAGCAGCGTAGTTCTCGTTGTTTTTTCACCAATTTCAAGTGAAATTAACGACTTATGAAATTCTGCAGGGTTTCCCACACCATAAATACATGATACTGAGGCAACAATTAAGACATCTCTTCTTCCAGAAAGCAGACTGGCAATTGCCGAAAGACGCAGTTTTTCCACTTCTTCGTTGATGCTCAAGTCTTTTTCGATGTAGGTTCCTGAACTGGCGATGTACGCTTCAGGCTGATAATAATCGTAGTAGCTCACAAAATATTCGACAGCATTTTCGGGGAAGAATTCTTTAAATTCCATAAAAAGCTGAGCGGCCAAAGTCTTATTGTGTGCTAAAACTAAGGTTGGTTTTTGAGTATTGTGAACGACGTTGGCAACGGTAAACGTTTTCCCGGAGCCTGTCACCCCGAGTAAAGTCTGATATTTTTCGCCGATTTCCAAACCTTCAGTCAGTTTCTCAATAGCTGTTGGTTGGTCTCCGGTTGGTTTATATTCTGATTGAAGCGTAAATTTCATTTGAGATATTTATTTTTTATTTGGTCAGATGGAACACCTTACCAATACGGCCTTTTCAAAGCTAATCTTATCGAGGCGTTTCATACATCAAATTTATGAAATAAAAAATGTAGGAAAGAGGAGTGTGGTCATAAAAAAAATCTATTCAGATTTATTTAAAATATTGTGACAGGATCAAGACCGGCTGCTTTAATAGCGGGTGTTAATGTATCTGCCAAAAATTCTTTTTCTTCAGTATCCAACTCGTCCCAAGGAAGCTCGTCAACGATTTCAGATACAAGTTCTAATTTTTCTTCTGATGATTCTTTTCGTTTGTAAATTTCTTCAAGCTTATCAAGAAAATCATTTGTTGCTTTTCTTAGAAGTAGAACTACGGGTTTGTTGGAAGGCATGAGTCCGCGAGTTTGCCAATTTTTTGGATTTTCGTAAATATCCGAAGTTTTTATAGCAGAAATTGTAGCTGCTAAATTGACATTAGTTATTTTCATGTGAGTTTCTTGGTTTATATTCTGTTCATCATTTTGCTTATTGCAGGAGATGAGAATAATAAAAATTGAAATGGTATAAACGGTGATTCTTTTCATTCGAAGGTCTACAATAAAGATTTTAATATTTAATTATCTAAAAGTTTCGCTTAATAGATTTATCAAATATAATTAAACTCTCATTGTCTTAGCCAAAGTTTTCAACCATTTCAACCTTGCTCTTTTAACAAGAAACCGCAAAGCAGCAGCTTTGCGGTTGGATTTCACATGATTGGTGAAGTTTTATAGTTTATTGTGTTTTCTTAAAATTTTCAAACATCATTGTTAATGGAAGTCGAAATAGGTATGCTACGTTACTGCCGTCTTTAGTGGCGGGTTTCCAGGTAACATTTTCATTGGCCAGTTTTACTGCTCTTATTGCTTCAGTGTTAAAAACCTCATTATTTCCGGTGGATCTTATGTTTGAAACCTCGCCTTTCTCACTGATTGTAAAAAGAATATTTGTCTTTACTGTGCCTTCATCTCCTTTCAAAGCTGCGCTACTAAAATGTTGAGTAACTTTAATACGCATTGCATTTACTCCACCTGGGTATTCGGGAAGTGTAGTGACATCCTGTGTAACACTTACTGCCGGAGCAATTGCCAAATCTTGTACTTTTTTGTCGTTGTTAAATTCGGTACCGGCAGAATTTAATTCTGATAGTTTAACATCAATATTTTTCTTCGGAATAATGGTGTCTTTTCGTAATTCTTCTAGGTATTCCTGACGGCTTCCGCTGAAGCTGATAACTATATTTTTTTGATTATTAAACTTTTTAGCATAATCGGAAGTAAATAATGTAACGCTGTATTCAAACTTTCCAAAATCTGGATTTTTCGGAAAAACTTTTAATATGTATACATGATAAAAGTCCGTGTTTTTATAATTTTTTAAAGTGCTGTTGTCTACAACTTTTCTGTTAAGTATAATTTTATATTTTGAATCTAAGAATTGATTAAGCTGCTTTTGTGAAGGAATTGCTTTAAGTATCTCATCATACCAAATCCACAAGGGAACATTACTCAAATCTTTGGCGTGTATTTGATTAAATAGTTCAATAAGTTTTACTTGTTCTGCTCTTGGAACTTCAGTATAAAATCGTTCGTAATCTTTCTCTGCAATGATAGTCTTATACTTATTAGTGATTTCTAAAAATTCTTTGACAGTATCACTGGAATAAGTTTTACTGACTTTTAATGGCTGAGCTAAACTTAAATCTTTGCTAAATGTGTTATTGTCATTAGCATAAACCCTTTCAGCAAAACTAATTGCCAAGACCGCAAATATGGGAATAGCTAAATACTTCTTTGCCTCCGCAAATTTTGAATTTCTTTTTGTCATCATAATAAATCTTTTTTTGGTGTTATTGAAATGGAATTGGTGTGTTAAAGGTAGATTTTGTTGCTTCAGGACTTCATTCAGAATGAGTTCCTGATAGTTTTTGATGTTTTCTTTCTGTTTAATAACTTCTTCATCTGCCAAAAATTCATGATTGGTAGTCATCATATTTTTATACAGATAAATGAAAGGATTGAACCATGAAAAAGCTTTTACAGTTTCGATAAAAAGTACGTCGAGAGAATGCTTCTGTTTAACATGAATTTCTTCATGAAGAAATATTCTACCGTCAATTTTATTATCCTTAAAAGACTTTTCAGAAAGATAAATAGTGTTCAAAAAAGTAAACGGCGCTATATTTTTCTCCAGTAAGATAACATTCCGGCTTTTATAAATGATTTTTCGACCCTTCAGTGTTTTAATTTTCACCACAGAATAAAGCATTTTGAGAATCATAATTCCTGAGATTACAAAGTAGATAATCAGCAGAAATTGTGAGTAATCAAAAGTTTCCTCCTGTGTAAGAATTGGATTTTGCAAAACCTGCGTTGGGATTTCCTGCTCCATTACCAAAGTTGGTTTCTCTTTTACAATTTCCTCTGTTTCGATGGTCAAAAAAGGAATAGAGTATGAGAAGATAAGCCCCAAAAGCAAATAAAAACGGTTAAACGTGAACGTTTTTTCTTTTGCCAGAAAAAGATAGTAAAGACCAAGCACAATTGCTGAACACAGAATTGTTTTCAGTATAATGGTTTCCATATCTAATCTTTTATTTCTTTGTCGATAATTTCACGAAGTTCTTTCAGCTGCTTTTGGCTCAATTTAGTGTTTGAGGTAAAAAAAGATGCAAACTGAGTCACCGAGCTGTTGAAAAAACGGTCAATCATAGAAGTCATTTCCTCCTTGAAATATTCACTTTTCGCGACTTTCGGAAAGTATTCTCGTGAATTTCCATATAATGTATAGCCCACCAAATCCTTGTTCTGCATTCTTTTGAGTAAGGTTGCAACGGTAGTTGAAGCAGGTTTTGGTTCAGGATAGGTTTCTAAAATTTCCTTCATGAAAAGTTTTTGTTTTTCCCAAAGCATTTCCATAATTACTTCTTCAGAATCTGTCAGTTTAATTTCTTTCATGTTCTACGTATTTATATTTTGTTCTACAAATGTAGAATAAAAATTTAATTCTGCAATTTTTTATGGCATTATTTTTACATTCAGTTCAGTAATGCCATTTTCTGGCATAATGAAAACAGCAATACCATTCTGCAAAACAGTTATTTAGGTTTGGCTGTTTTATAATTCTTAAACCAATAAATAGTACATATGAAAAAATTACTCCTACCCGTTTTATTAGTCTCGGCAACGATGATAGTATCTTGTCAGGGAAAAGGTAAACGCAGCGAACCTGCAGCTACAGCAGAAAAAGCAAACACCAATTACAAACCTGCATTCGAAGGGCAAACCCGAATTGCACCAGTCAAAACAACAACGCCTTATAACGTAGAAGTGCTGAATACTTCATTAGGCAAACCGTGGGGAATTATTAATCTACCCGACGGACGTTTTTTAATTACCGAGAAATCAGGTTTCATCAATGTGGTTTCTACAGACGGAAAAACAGTGTCTAAAATCGAAGGCTTTCCAAAAGTGGACGACAAAGGACAGGGAGGAATGCTTGATGTTGCTTTAGATCCCGATTTCAAAACAAACAATATGATTTATTTCTGCTACTCTGAACCTTACGGAGACGGAAATCATACAGCAGTTGCCAAAGGAAAATTATCTGCTGACCTGAAAAATATTTCTGAAGTAAAAGTAATCTTCAGAGCCACACCAACATACGATGGCGACAAACATTACGGAAGCCGTTTACAGTTTGACAAAGACGGAAATCTTTTTGTAAGCACCGGAGAAAGGTCAGATAAAGAAACGAGAGTTTATGCTCAGAAAACCGATAATTATTTAGGTAAAATTCTAAAAATTACCAAAGATGGAAAACCTGCAGAGGGAAATCCATTCATCGGAAAAGCCGGTTACAAACCAGAAATCTACGCTTTCGGAATCAGAAGTCCTCAGGGTTTGGCTTTGGATGAAAAAGGACAGCTTTGGGATATTGAAATGGGACCGAGAGGGGGAGATGAAATCAATCTGATCCAGCCCGGAAAAAATTACGGTTGGGGCGATGTCACCTACGGAATTGAGTACAACGGCGACAAAATCAACAACGGAACTACGCAAAAAGCAGGCACCGAACAGCCGGTTTATTATTGGGATCCGGTAGTTTCGCCAAGTGGAGTCACTTTCTACACCGGAAATATTGAAGAATGGAAAAACAACCTTTTCATCGCCTGCCTGAGTGGACAGCACATCAACCGAATTGTTTTAAAAGACATTAAAGTGGTGGGTGAAGAGCGTCTGCTGTTAGACCAGAAAGAAAGATTCAGAGATGTTTTGAATGGTTCTGACGGAAATCTTTATGGGGTGACGGATAGTGGGAAACTGTATAGGGTTTCTAAGAAATAGAGAAGCTGAAAGCTGAAAGTCCCAAAGAGACAAATTTAAAGGATTGGATGCAATCCGATCCACATAAATATTGAAGCCTTGCAAAAAAACTTTTGCAGGGCTTTTTAATTTGAGCCAAAAAACTCTTTTGGAGATTTTCCATATTTATCTTTAAAAGCAGTAGCGAAAAATTCCGGACTTCCGAAGCCTAATTTAGATGAAATGTCCTTGATTTTTTGGTTTCTGAATTGTGAATCTGTTATAAGTTTCTCGTCAAGATATTCAAATCTTAAGTCTGTGAGATAGGAATTAAATGTTTTTCCTTTGTAGATTTTAATGACTTTACTCAAATACTTTTCGTTAGTATTCATTTTTTGTGCTAAAGTGGTGAGTTTTAAATCTTGTTCCAAAAATCCAAAGGAAGATTCGAAATTTTTCATGGAAGCGAGAATCTGATCGACGGTAAGTTTGTTAATCGGTCGGTACAAACTATAATCGATCTCGGTACCATCAGAAGTTTCCTGTATTTCGTCCCTGTTATGCTTTGGTTGAGGAATCTCTGTAGGTGTTTTCTGAATTTCTACAACTTTTAGATCGGCTTTCTTTTTATTGGCTTTTAATTTTCGATACACAAAATATGCGAGGCCAATCGAACTTAAAGAAATAATGGCGATACTAAGCCAATCGCTAAACTTTTGCTCATCTTCAGAAAGAGCCTGCTCTTTTGTTTTATGTTTGTCGTCAAAGTCTTTCAGCTTTAATTGAACGTAGTTTTTAACATCTTTTTCAAACTTGTCAAACTCAAGCAGATTATTTAATGAAGCTAATTGCTGTTCTGTAGTTCCGTTCTTTTTATAATATTCTGTAAAGAAGTCGAATGCCGGACGGAAGGCCAAAGATGTTCTCTTGGTTTTAAGAAAATTGTTTTTTATTTTTTCAAATATTGGGAAAGCTTTATCTATTTTGCCGGTTTTCCAATAGCATTGGGCTAAAAGAAAATTTATGTTTTCAGATACTTCAATATTGGTTTTACCCATCATATCTGTCGCGAGATTTATTTTTTGTATTGCAGACGTATAATTTTTCATGTAAAAATCATTGTAAGCATCTGCAAAAATTGCTTGATAATTACTTAAACTAATTTCTTTGTTTGTCTTGTCAAAATTGTAAGACTCTTTGATAAGAAGTTCATTTTCTTTGTGTTTTTGAAGTTTTGCATTTGTCATTATCAATGAAGTCAAATAAAACCGATACCATAATTTATTATTAGGTGGCGTTAGATTTTTCTTGAGATTTTGATACTGTTCGTTTAACAGTTTTTGAGCAGCTTCATCCTCATTAATTAAAGATTTCAGTTTTGCTATCGTAAATATAGATTTTACTACTTCCTCTGGCTTTTGAGTTAAATAATAATCGTAAGCAATGACCGAAAATTCTGAAGCTTTTTTATAATCTGATAGCATTAAACTTCTTGTGGCTATTGTGTAATAGGAATTTCCAATAGCAACCTGATCCTTCAATTTTATTGCTAAATTTAAGATGCTGTCTCCATACTTTAGACCAATGCTATCATTAGCCATACCTGATGCACTTTCATAACCATTAAGTAATTCCTGAGGGTTGTCTTCTTTTTTAGCTAAATCAATGTATTTTTTGCAAAACGCAAAAGCTTGGTCTCTGTTTTTAGCAGTTATGATTTCTTGGTGAATCTCTTCGAATTGGGAAGATTCGTTAAAATTTGTTTGGTTTTGTCCTCTAAAAAGGTCCGAAAAGAAAATAAGACTTAAAATGAGAAGTAAAAACCGACAATTTCTGGTCATTGAGAAAGGGAATTATCTGCAAAATAACGGAAATATTTAGGTTAAATCCAATTATCATTTAATGCATTGAAAATCAACGGCAAATTTTCACCATTTTTCTTTTTAGAAAGACTGTTTTCCTTTTAGAAAAGATTCCTTTCCTGCTTTCTAATGAAAATTTTCTTTTTGCTCAGTTGCTTGATTTTCAGAATTTGGAAAGTAGATTTTTAGCACAATATATTTGCCTCAGAAAGGACAAGGAATTCAAAATTTAAAAAATAAAACGATCATGAATCAAAAAAGCAGTTGGATCGAAAATCCAAGCAGAACACAATTGATTATAAGTCTGACAGTCTATTTAATCAGCTTGACCATCATGGTTGCTGTAATGACTGATTTTTTTCAAGAACCACTAGATCTCAAAGTCAGTGTTATTTTATCAATCCTAAACATTTTTGCAACATTAACAATAATTAAGGTGGTTAGAAGCTTTTATACAAAACATTAGGAATATAATATTATGAAAAAATTTATAATTTCTGCGATCACGTTGATATGTATATCTGGCAGTATGAATGCACAAGACAAATTGGAACAAGCAGGATTTTATGATTCTGAAATAAAAACAATTGAAACAAAAAGTGCTGGCAAGTCATTGATTTTTTTTCCAATGAAACATGTGGGTACAGAAAAGTTCTATAATGATATTAAGAGTAAAATAGAAATCTTGAAAAAAGAAGGATATTATTTTCTTTATGAAAAAGTAACTGTCGATGCAAAAGATGAGATAACGCGCCGAAAACTGAAAAAAATTACAGGAGACATCGGAATTTCTCCTGAAAAAGGTTACGTACAGCTTCTGAAAGAGCATGGAGTTAAAATGAAAGAAGAATTATTGGAACAGCCATCGTATTCAGACTTTGGATTAGATGAAAGTAATAGCAAAAATGTGGATGTTACAGCTTTGGATATCGTCAAATACTACGAGAAAAATTATGGTGAAATAAAACTCAATAAGTGTGAAATGGAAAATGCAATTACTGCAAAAGATAGTTGTCGTGGTAAAAATCTGAAGAAAAAATACAGGAAGGATGCTATAGTTACTTTTAGAGATAAAGTAATCGTGGATGGCATTATCCGTGAAAAAAGCGATAAAATTGCTTTAATATACGGTAAAGGTCACTTACAGGGTGTTCTTAATAAAATTAATAAGTAAAACTCTTTACCGTTTCGCAGCTAAGAAAATACTCATCAATAAATTTTACAGGAGTGTTATTTATGGAATATTCCTTTTGGTTAACCAACAAAAATAGTAATGAATTCTAATACCAATAATAAAATTAGCGATGCAATTAAGCTCATTATCATTGCATTTGTCATCTACAGATTTTTTAATTCTTCCGTTTTTGAAACAATAATGTCAAATGGAAATGAAGAAATTAAAGACTTTGTAAAGAAATCCTTCAGCTGGGGAATATGCTTCGGTGCGCTTACAGTGATCTTTATAAAATTTCTTGCAAAGATTCTAAACACTAACAATAATTAACTTTAAAAATAA
Organism: Chryseobacterium kimseyorum; assembly: GCF_025971945.1. GTDB lineage: Bacteria > Bacteroidota > Bacteroidia > Flavobacteriales > Weeksellaceae > Chryseobacterium > Chryseobacterium kimseyorum. The sequence goes on along the minus strand of NZ_JAPDHW010000008.1, from coordinate 157,317 downwards.
AACAATGAAACCAATCGCTATTCCGTTCGCAGCTCAGGCATCTGCCGCCACTTTTATAAATTACTATCACGAAATCTGGGATCTTCCCTCAATCATTAGTTTTGGAAGCCTTGTCATTTCCGCTGGATATTTGATTGTAAATTTTCTTGGAAGGCAATTTTAATCACTTTTTTTATATAATGGTTACTTTACAACAGTTTATTATGAGTGGCGTAAGATAAAGCTTCAGTGATATTTTCCACACCCATTTTTTCAAATAGCTTTCTTCTGTGGAATTTTACCGTATCGGGAGATAAAAAGATTTTTTCTGCAATTTCATTGATCGTTAGGCCTCTCGCATGTAAAGTTAAAATCTCAGTTTCACGGTCAGATAATTTTGCCTTCTTTTTATTCTCCCACACATTATCTTCGAGATTAAATTCTGATATAATTTCTGACTTTATACTGGAGATGATGATGTTCCCTGAAGAATGATTTGGGCTTAAAGAAACAATGCACATTGCCTTCCATATTTTGCCTTCTTCATTCAGGAATAGTGGAGTAAGTTTATGATTAATGAGGATTGAATTCTTTTTTTCATTAATGATATGAAAATCATAGGAAATCGTATAATTTTTTCTGTCCTCCACCGGAAGATTGTCGAAAAAATCAAATCCAATTTGATTGATTTTTAAAAGTAAGTTCAGGTCTTTCTCTCCCACATTTTTAAAATAAAAATCGTAGCCAAGTTCTCTAACTTCTTCAGAGGTTAAGCCACATAAAAAAATAGGATTATCTGAGACATATTCAAAATTTCTCTTTTGATAATCGATAATATAGACACTTTGATATGTGAGCTTGGCAAAGGTTTTTACGACTTCCAGATAGTTTTCTGTCTGTGAAATATCCTTATCTGAAATTTCAGTAATGGTATTTTTATTTGAAAAAAAGCTGTTGAATTTTTCCCTCATCTGATAAAATTACAACCACACTGTTGTGCAGTTATTTGAAAATTAAAACAAATCTACACAAAAGTGTAGGACTTATAAAAATATAAATGTTATGGGCTGCCTAAAATAAGAAAAAATTATACGCTTGTCACCCGACTAACCAAAAGTGTAGTATTCTAAGCTAAACTTTGAAACTAACCTTTAGTGTAGCAATTGTTTTTTTTAGCGATTATACATTTGTTGCAGAAATAAAATTAAAATTCTTTAAAATTTAAAACATAATTTATGAGCCAGAAAACCAATTGGGTAACAAATCCCACAAAAACACAATTTATAATAGTTTTAGCTTGGTACTTTGTAAGTTTAATTTTAATCGTAGCTGTTATGACAGAACTTTTTGAAAAAGCACCGGCTTTCAGAGAAAATTATATGCTTCTTGTCGTCCTCACCTTTGCAACGATTGCAATTGCAAAAATTTCAACAAACTATTTCAAAAAAAACTAAATAATTAATCAGATGAATAACAAAAGAAACTGGCTTGAAAACCCAACCAAAACACAATTTTTAATAAGTCTTACCGTCTACATAATCAGCTTAATTATTATGGTTGCTACAATGACAGATTTTTTTCAGAAACCGTTTGATCTAAAGGTCAATATTGTTTTATTGTTCCTGAACATTTTTGCTACTATCACAATGCTTAAAGTGATTAGAAATTATTACAAAAATAAATGATCAATAAACGAATAATAAAAGATACTGGCTTGAAAGTTCAACCAGAACATAATTTATAAAAGCGTGATAATCAGCATGACCAGCTTTAAAATAGTGTTCGCCACGTTAACAAACTTCTTTCAAGAATCTATTGATTTTAAAAGAAACTATGTGTTATTATTTTTAAACATTCAGTATTTATATTGATGATAAAAACTATACAAAACTTTTACGGAAACACTAGTAAAACAAGAGAATAAGAAATGACTGTAAATACCAAAAACAAATTTATCAATGCAATTCCGCTCATTATCTTTGCATTCGTAATCTCCAGATTTTTCAGCTCCTCAGTTTTCGATACAATGATCTCTGAAGGGAATGAAGAAATCAAAGACTTTGTAAAGAAATCCTTCAGCTGGGGAATATGCTTCGGTGCGCTTACCGTGATCTTTATAAAATATCTTTCTACAATAATCAAGAAACAATAATGAAAAAAATAATATTACTATTTGTATTCGCCTACTTATTAACTTCTTGTAAAGAGATTGCAAATGCGTTCAATCAATCGTACATTTATGAAAAAGGTGTTGTGCTCAACTTCAACAATGACAATAAGAAAACAGTAACTGCAAGTATAAATGGTGCGAACTATAACCTGTATTTTGATACTGGGAGCGGAGCTGATGTTACAATTAATGAAGCAAAATTCGATCTTAAGCAAGCCAAAATTCTTAGACAGCGTGATATTTCGGGTTTTGACAAACAGTATAAAGTTTCATCTGTTTACTATGTAACAGATTCTATTTCCTCAAAACTTTTCAGGCTAAAGAACATTCCCATTTTTATAACAGGTAGAGAAAAAGAAGACTGTTTCCATAATGATGAATATGAAGGTTTGATCAACATCATGACAGATTCTGACTTGCCCGTAGAATTGAATTATGAAAAAGGCTACATCAAAATACTCGATAAATTGCAAACTGCTCCAATTGGATATACATTCATGGAAAGCAAATTCAGTTCTGTGTCTTCGGTTTTTAAAATCAAATTGTTTGCATTGGGAAGAAGTGACTTTTTCATTTTTGATACAGGTAATAATGGACCAATACTTTTAAATGATGAAATTTTTAAGCCTAAAGAACTTTTGAATTCTATTGATTATATCGGAAAAAGTGTGGGAGGTTCACAGATTGTAAATCATTTGAAAATGTATGATGCGGATTTCCAGATGAAAAATACAAAATTCACTCAGTACGTTGGAATTTCAAAAGGGTCAAAACGCAGCATTGTAAATTTTAATTTTATAAAAAAATTCAATTGGATAATTGACCGCAAAAACAAGAAAATCTATTACAAAATAATAGACGCTACAAAGCTGAATAATCCATATTCTAAAAATCATGCTGTACATGTGGCAAGCGCATATCAAGGAAAGTTAATAGTAAGCTATTCTACAAGTGATTCCAACTTCGGAATAAGCAAAGAAATCATTTCCGTCAACAATAAAACTATTACTCCACAAAATCTTTGTGAAATGCAAAGTCTACTTAACTCTACGGAAGATTGGGAAAAATTAAACATAAAAATTAAATAAACTAAAATATACATGAAAAAATTAGTATTGCCATTTTTACTACTGTCATCTTTAGTGTTTTCACAAAACAGCACTTATGTATCAGCTGGAGCCGGAGTATTGGCACATAAAAAAACAGCTGCTTTTGATTTTGACCTTGCGGTCGGTTACCAGTTCAACAACAATTATTTTGTGGAAGCCAACTATATTCAGTCAAGAGATATAAATCTGGCGAATGCCGTATTTGGATTGGAATCTTCTTCGGAAAAAAAGATTGTCTTTTCAGGATTCACTGGCTTTGGAGCTGCGTTCGCTGAGGATAAAACATATCTCAACTACCAGCTTGGTGTAAACATGGGTTATCGAATAGAGCAAAAATCTCTTGTAGGACTAAAAGTTTCCAACAATTTTAATAAAGCTAAAATATTCACCGCCATGAATTTATTTTACAGATTCAGTTTTTAAATATTAATGTGAGTTTATCAAAAAAAATAAAACAATGAAACAAATTGCCATTTTATTCGCAGCTCAGGCATCTGCCGCTACTTTTACAAATTACTATCACGAAATCTGGGATCTTCCTTCAATCATTAGTTTTGGAAGCCTAATTATTTCCGCAGGATATTTTTTTATAAATTTTATCAGAAAGTAAAATTAAAATCGAAAAATGTCTTGGCTAAGAAGATCATTTATTTTTATAACAAAATAGCAGACGAAGCTTAGATGAAATACGATCTAATTACTTAGCCTATTTATTGGTGCTTCTTAAACAAAGCACTACGAAATTGTCAAAACTTAAATATATACAACCATGGAGATCTTTGCAGTGCTAATTATAATAGCAATCATATTCACTATCATCACCGGATTAATTTCCGTTAGAAACAACCCTAAGTTGACAAAAAGAGAAAGAGTTAACTATTCTTTTTTGATAATAATTTGTCCTTTTTGGGGTACTATGATATATTATCTTTTATCAACAAAAAAATAATATTGGTTACTTTATATACAGCAAAAATAAAGAAGACTGATAAACTGATTATTATGCATTGTATGTTAAGAAGCCTTGTAAAATGTTAGTTTTACCAGTGATTATACAGATAAGGGATGAAAAACTTCACCCCTTATCTTGTTTAAAAACTCTTAATAATCCTGTTCAGTCCCTCTTCCAAAATCTCTCTCGAGGTAGAAAAGCAGATTCTGATGTGGCCTTCTGCTCCTTTTCCGAACCAACGCTCGGAGCCGGGAACTACAGCCACTTTAGCTTGTTGTAGAACGTGTTGGGCAAACTCATCACTCGGCATTCCGTTTTCTATTTTTGGGAAAATCACGAAAGTAGCTTCAGGTAAGTTCGGGGTTAAAATTCCTGTGTTGCTCAGGATGCTGTGCGCCAAATCCCGGTTATGCTGTAAATGCGTCAGGAAGTCATTAAACCATGGCTTCGCCCTGTCGATGGCTACACTGGCAGCAATTTGTGATAAAGTGGAAACGCCTTCAATGGTAGAATTAAACTGAGATTTTTCTGTGAAATCATCCAACAGCTCCTGATCATTGCATAAAACAGCACCGATTCTTAAACCAGCAATTCCAAATGATTTTGAGAATCCGAATACAGTGAAACTTTTCTTTTTTGCGGCTTCAGAAACAGAAGAGTAGGTATTGAATTCTTTTTTATCGTAAACAATATCGCTCCAGATTTCATCACTCATTACCCAAAGATCATGAGCTGCGGCAATTTCAGAGATTTTAATTAAAATTTCTTTTGAATACACACGACCAACCGGATTGTGAGGGTTGCAGATGCTGATCATCTTGGTTTTCGGACTGATTAGGGAAACCAATGTCTCAAAATCGATATCTCCGGTTTTGGAATCTACCGGACATAATTTCAAAACTCCACCCACTGCATCAACGGTTTTTTTAAATAAGAAATCAACCGGATCAAAGATGATCGCTTCGTCGCCGGGATTCAGAACATATTTGGCAACCATAAACATTCCCATTGCAGCACTGTTGACTGCCAAAACATTTTCAGGAGTGAAATTTCCGTTTTTCCCTGTATTGAAATGCTCTGAGACGCTTTTTTTAAACTCAGGTAATCCGGAAAATGGTCCGTAGCTTAAATAGCCATCTTTAATATATTCAATAATGCCCTGCTCGATTTCGGCAGACATTCTGAAATCCGGATCAGCAGCGGTAAGAGGGATGATTCCGTCTTCTAATGTTGCCCATCTTCCGTTGTAGGCCTTTTTTTTGAGAGCCTCAAAATTTATATCAGTATTATTAAACATATTATTTGTAAGAGATTGGTAAAGAGTCTTTTGGTTGTTCGCTGACAGGTAACAAAAACTGCTCAAGCAGTATTCTGCCGTTTTTGATGTGTATTTCTATCTCAGGTTTTCTTTCCTGCTCATATTTTTCAAAGGTTTCTTCCAGATCTTTATTTTCCAGTAAAAGCTGAGTCAGAATATAAGAATCTTTCAATGCCGAAGTTACACCCTGACTCGTAAAAGGAATCAGAGGATGCGCTGCGTCACCGAGAAATGCAATATTTTTATAATGAAAAGGATTCAGTTTTTCCAGTTCATATACTCTCCAGATGTGTGCATTGTCGTAGCTTGATTCTTTTACAATCGATGAAACCAAAGGATTCCAGTCTCCGAAATTGTCTAGCATAAACTGTCTGATGCAGTCCGCTGTATAATCTTCGTTAATAAAATAACGGGTAATGTCAAACTGGCAATACCAGAGGATTTTAGTAGGAGACAGTTTTAAAACACCGAAAGTTAAACCGCCGTCTTCATGATGAAATTTGTGAAAGTTGCCTTCAATTTGGCTGGCAATTTCTTCATTTTCAATAATGTTCACGACTTCATTTTCTCGCACTGCTTTCATCACTTCATCCTGAAAGATTGCCCTTCTGATTCTGCTTCGTGAACCGTCTGATGCGATCACAACATCAGCCTGCAGTTTTGTGTGATCTTCAAATTCAAGTTCGGCTTTACCATCTGAAAAACCTGTCAGATTAAGCGTATTTCTGTAAGAAATTTTGTCTGCCGGAATATTTTGGCTTAAAACTTCAATCAGAGTACTTCTTGAAATCACAAAAACATTATCCAGATCTTTTTCTGAAAGAACATTTCCGTTGTGACAGTAATGAATATATTTTTTCAGGAAACTACCTTTGGTATAAAGATCATTGATGTCAATAATTTCAGAAAGATATTCAATTCCTTCTTTAGGCAGGATAAAACCATGACCCTTTAAGTCGTCTTTTGTGCGTCTTTCGTAAAGATGGTAATCGATATTGTTTTTTTCTAAATAATTGGCCATGCTTAATCCTGAAACGCCGGCTCCTACAATTGCAACTTTGCTCATTTTAATTAGAATTTGAATTCAAAATCCAAAGATCACCATTTTTAATCTTCTTGTGCTTCAATTTATTTTCAGCGCTCAGATTCAGTAAAAATTCCTGAGATTTTTCAAACGAAATATTAGAAAGTACAGCAAATTCCTGAGTGGTCAAAGTTGGATATACCGCAAACAGATTTTGCCAGTCTGCAGAATATTCTTTCTTTTTCGCTTGAGGATTGATCTTTTTTACTCTTTTCTCAAACTCTTCGTAAGGTTTGAAACCATACAGTACGTCAAGCATTTCATCATCTTTCACGAAGATCAAAGTAGGAAATCCTCTTACTCCCAACTGTTTTCCAAGATCAAGATCTTTTTTAAACTCGATTTGTGCTTTAGATTCATAATCATCTTTCCATTGTGCAACATCTAATTTTGCCAAAGCCGCAGCTTTTTCAAGATGCTCATCTTTTGTGATATTTAATTTGTCTAAGAAGACCATTTCACGGAGAATTCTTAAAAATACAATCGCTTTCTTTTCATCCTGCATCTGTGCTGCTTTGAATGCAATGGATGGAGGATATGATGAGTTTAAAGGATCTTCAATCCAAACGCCACCGTCGATTGGCATTTTATAATGCGGGCTCACTTCTTCCCAATGTCCTGCAACGTCACTCGGCTTACTGATTCCACCTGAATTGTAGATATCCCACGACGGTAGAAGTCCGCCCATTCGGTAATCGATTTCTACGGCATCACCATATTCCAGTTTAAATTTTCTAAGCTGAGCTTCAATTCCCCAACATGATGAGCAGATAGGATCTGTGTAGTATATAATTTTAATTTTATCTGTTTTTGCTGTGGTAAATTCAGCAGAAGATGATTCGTCAGCAGGTGTTTTCAAAATTTCGCACACACCTTTTTCGTAATCGCAATTGAGAAGAGGATTATTATTCATAGTATTCAAATGATTAGCATTAAAAAAATTGAGAAGTATAGACAGAACTGTCATGAGAGCTGTATCCATCGTCGAGTATATTTTTGATTTAACATAATATTAGTGGTAGAAATGATAAAACAATCAAATCTTTTGATATTACGAAAATTCTACTCCGGAGCCTTAAATACGTTGTCGTCTGAATGAAATCCTGCCACACCGCCACTTACCGCAAACTTCATTGCAGTGGCAGCTGTCATTCCGATCACAGGTTTAATGTTTTTTTCTGCAGTGACAATAACCCAACCCGAGATTGCATAAGAATGCGGAAGATACACCGCAACAAAATCGTGTTTATGAACGTCGGACATATCTTTTTGGGTGAGGAAGCCAATTCTCCAGATTTCCGGATTTTCATTGGTTTTTACCCAGACAGGATCGTTAAATTTTTTCTTATCACCCACGAACGAAGACATCACATCTTTTGTCGGCGAATAAATATGTTTGATGCCGGGAGTTCTTTCCAGCACGCGGTCGATAGCATCCACAAAAAATCGACCCACCACGAATTTGTTTCCCAGATATCCGAGTAGTGCGGTAACCAAAAGCGTAGAAACGAAAACCAATCCCGGAATTTGTCTTGCCACAGACGGAATCATGTTGTCGATGGAGGAAATCACATACCAAATCACAAAAATCGTCAACCCGATTGGGCCAATGATTAATAATCCCTGAAAGAAGTTTTTCAGGAAAAAATTTGTGATATTTTCAAAAGTAAGTTTTTTCAATGGGATTTTTTAGCCGTGTATGGTTTCTTTGTTTCCGTAAGATTTAATGATTTTGGCTTCGTATTCCAACCATTCTTCCCAACGTTTATTTACTTTTTCAGGGTCGCCCAATTCTCTTGCGAAACCGATAAATGTTGTGTAATGATTAGCTTCAGAAATCATCAGTTCCTTATAGAATACTTTTAGTTCTTCGTCTTTTATATTTTCTGTTAAAACTTTGAACCGCTCACAGCTTCTCGCTTCAATCATGGCCGCAAAAAGCATTTTGTCGACAATCATTGTATCTCTGTGACCTCCTTTCTGGATGAAATTTACCAACTCGTTGACGTAATCGTCTTTCCTGGTACGTCCAAAAGTATAACCACGCTTCTTGATAATCTCCAGCACCTGACCGAAATGTTCCAGTTCTTCCTGAGCAATTGCCAACAACTCTGTCACGATGTCCGGACGTTCCGGAAGCATGGTGATCAACCCGATCGCATTGGTAGCCGCTTTCTGTTCGCACCAAGCATGATCGGTTAAAATTTCCTGAATGTTGTCCTCCGCAATATTTGCCCACCTTGGATCGGTAGGAAGTTTCAACTTAAACATGATTTAAAAATTTTGGTAAATTTAATTAATAAAATTCACATTCTGCGACGCCGAATCTGTATTTGTGAAATTTTTTGATAATGTAAACGTCTGTGGCATAGAGTTGGATTTACAGTTAATTACATTAAAAATATAAATTATGAATAGTAAATTAATTACAAAAAATTTGCAAAAGTTTGCATTCTCAATGCTGGCTTTATTCTTCAGTGTAATGAGTTTTGCTCAGGACACAGCACCTGACACTCAGGTAAGCACGTCTACTAAGACTACCACAACAGAACAGTGGTATATGGATCCTACATATCTTATCATTGGTGGAGTAGTTCTTATCGTAGTGATCGCACTTCTTGTAAGAGGTGGAGGCAGAGGAAGAAGAGATTAAGATATCAAAAAAATAATAGTGCCGCTCAGTAATTTACTGAGCGGTTTTTTTACGTAAAAATTCTAAAACCTTCCATCCCAAAGCATCAAATTTCTTCAGACCCGTAGCGATAATGAATGCCAGAATCACATTGATAACATAAATGAGAACCATTAAAACCCACCAAGGCATTGATTCTTTCATCGGCACGACCAGGAAATACACCAACGACGAGCTGATTCCCTGTCCGAAATAAAAGAATATCGCATTTTTACCAATGTGCGTAACGAAATTTTCTTTGGTAATTTTTAATCGGTTGTATAAAACAAATAAAGTTGTCAGTGAAAAGAATGTCCAAATGATGTATGCCGTTTGAGGCGGAAATTTCTTCTTATTGATTTTGAAGAATACATCGTCACCGAAATACCAGAACATCCATACTAAGGCTGCTGCTACCAATCCATAAAGCACGGGAATCATCTTTGTTGGAATTGTCTTGCCGCGCATTCTGTTACCGACAAGAAATATCGTCATGTAAAAGGCTACATAACCGACCTGTCCGCTCGGATATATTTCCGGGAAAATATTGAATATCAACGTTAGAGCAATGCAGATTCCTATAAACCAATTGACGTGTTTAGGAAAGAATCTTAAAATTAAAACGCCAAAAACGGTGAGGATAAAATATACTTTTAAATACCAAAAACTTCCCATAACTACAGGGAAAGTATCAGCATTGGAATACTCATGAAGATACCAGTTTCCTAAGTTCTGCCACTGTGGAGCTGTTGAAATGCTTGTTGCCGAGTATTTTGAACCGAAGGTCGAATAGAAGCTCTGCAACCATTCGAGCGAGAAAAAGGTAAGCCCGAAAATTTTAAAGAAATAATCTAAAAAGAACAGCAGCGTTACAAAAATCATGTAGGTGATCTGTAATTTGAGGAGTCTGTACAGTGTTTTTTCGATGTTGGAGCCTGAGGTGATTCCGCTTAAAGCATAGAAAAGTGCAACATCAAAAACCAATGAAAAAACCCGTACTTCCGGAAGGATGTAAAACTGTCCCGACCAAAATGCGGTGTGGATAAATATAATGGAAAGCGTGGCTAGACCTTTCGCAAAATCGATGTAGAGATCTCTGTTCATATTACTGAGGTAATTCTCTTGTTACTTTTTCTAGTTTATCGTAATTGAAAAAATATAAACTTCCTTCCCATTCAGGTTTGGCTTTTTTCTCAATTCCTCGCAATTCGTTTTCAAAAAGCCTGTGATATCTTACAGAATACCAAGAATTATAAAAATCATTATCGATTGAATACAGTGGCTCTCTGAAAACTTCGGAACGCTGCTCAGTGGTCTTCTGAAGTTGTGAATAACCTTCCATCACAAGAAAAAGTTTGTAATTGTTTTCTTTTGCAAATCTCTCGTAGTTTGACATCGGAAGGCAATACTGTGATGTGCATCCATTGGTAAATATATAAACCAATGATTTTGGATGTTTTGATAATTCTGATTTAAGCTGTTGTCCGTTTATTTTGTACACGTGTTGACTGTCAGTCTGCTCAAAACTCTGTAAGGGCACAATCATCGATTTATCTTTTTCTGAAAGTTTTTTGTAATCATTGGTTACACCGTAAACAGTGCATGACGTTAGCGATAAACAAAGTAAAATGCTTAAAATTATCTTCATTGTAAGTTTTTTCCAAAAGTACAAATAAAACAGAAGCAATTTAATTTCTATATTTGAAGAATTAATCACAAAATGATGAAGCATATTTTGAGTCTTATTTTAATTCTTTTAGTCAGTCTTAATCTCTCGGCGCAGGGAAATCGTTTTACCTATGAATATCAGTTCAGGATTGATTCCACGAAAACCGACAGTCTTAAAAAGGAATTTATGAATCTTGATATTTTCCCGACGAAATCTTATTTTTATGGTCAGGCTCAATATGCAAGCGATTCTGCGATGAACCATTCAATTATTCAGCAGAGAAAATCTACTCCGAACAGTATAAGTTATTCCTCCACTACGGATGAGTGGAATGTTTCTTATTTAATAGAAAAATCTTATCCGAGTTTTAAAACAAACTGGTTTACGAATATCGAACAGACCAATATGATTGTGGAAGAAACACCTGTCTTACAATGGAATATTCTTCCCGAAACGCAGAAAATAGAAAACTACAACTGTCAGAAAGCAACTGCAAATTTTGGAGGTAGGACTTGGGAGGCGTGGTTTTCTCAGGACTTGCCATTTACTGACGGTCCATACAAATTTCAAGGCTTGCCGGGATTAATTGTAAAACTCGAAGACAAAACAAAATCACATCAGTTTTTATTGAAAGGAAATAAAAAATTAAAAGCTGAAGATCATTCGTGGGATTATATTTTAGCTTTACAGAATGAGGCAGATAATGAATTTCAGGGCGTGAAAGTGAATCCTGCTCAATATAAAAAGCTCTTTATGTCTTACAAAAATGATCCTGCAAAAGACATCAAACTTGATTTGGCAAATCCAAATAATTCGATGACTGTGACTACAGAATCGGGTGCTAAATTGACGAGTAATCCTGAAATTATTAAGTATTTTGAAGAGTCGATGGCAAAGAAATATAAAACAGTCAACAATCAACTGGAATTAAATTTACACAGAAAGTAGAAAATTTCTCAAAATCATGTTGTTACTAAAGAAATAATCAGTACATTTGCACCTCGAATTAACTAAAAATTTATAGACAATGTTTGCAATTGTAGAAATAGCAGGGCTTCAATATAAAGTTGAGCAAGACCAGAAGTTGTTTGTGAACCGTTTGAAAGGAGACAAAGGAGGAAAAGTATCTTTCGATAAAATTCTTCTTACTGTAAACGGAGCAATCACGGTAGGCGCCCCAGCTGTAAGCGGTATCACTGTAGAGGCAGAGATCCTTGACCACGTAAAGGCTGATAAAGTAATCGTCTTCAAAAAGAAAAGAAGAAAAGGTTATGAAGTAAAGAACGGTCACAGACAATCTTTAACTCAAATTCAAATTACTGGTATTACAGGATTTGAAGGTAAAAAAGCAGAGAAGCCTGCTAAAAAAACAACTAAAAAAGCTGACGCTGAAAGCGCAGAATAATTGTTAAACCAAAAAACCTTAAAATAAAATGGCACACAAGAAAGGAGTTGGTAGTTCCAAAAACGGTAGAGAATCTCATTCTAAAAGATTAGGTGTGAAGATTTTCGGTGGACAAGACGCTATTGCTGGTAACATTATTATCAGACAAAGAGGTACTCAACATCACCCAGGTGAAAATGTTGGTATGGGTAAAGATCACACTTTGCACGCACTTGTTGACGGTAAAGTAGTTTTCAGAAAGAAAGCAAACAACAGATCTTACGTATCTATTGAGCCAAACGCATAATTTAAAAAGCGTTTTATAAAATAAAATCCTCAGCATTTTTGTTGAGGATTTTTTGTGCTTAACTTATTTTACGTTGGGATGATTGTCTTTTCAGTAGCTTAGACAAGAATAGAATTTCTACAATTCCCAAGGTCCACCAAATTGGAAATTTAAGAAATAAATACAAAAGATTAAATCCATCTACTATTTTAAATTTTTCCTGGACGTTGTGTAGTTCTATTTTACTTGAAATAAAAGGGATGAGAATGAAAAACAGTAATAAAATAAAGACTTTGGAAACTGTATTTAGTTTCATCTTCATCGTGAAAATAAAATAGTTAATTATGATTATTACTGACAAGAATAGAATATCATAATAAGTAAAACATGTGAATAGTTCGGCAGGCTCATTAAAGAAATGCATATCAAAAGAATTAGAACCCAAACTGGAATCCGGCCTTAATTCCAAACTTAGAAGCATCCGGACGGTCAAGATAATTTCCTCTCCAGTTAAAGTCTACACGGAATATTCTGATGTTTCCGAAACCGATATTCTCAATTCCAAATCCGTACTCATAATAAATTTGCTGATCCGGTGCTGAGTATTTTAAATTTTCAACGTTAATGTTTTTAGAAGCATCACTCAAAGATCCGTAAGCTCCTCTTATGAATGCAACTTCTCTCAGTTTCAGTTTCTTAATTAAAGGAATAAATGAAAGAATTTTACCGTTAAAATGATGTTCTATGTGAAGGGTAGAGTAAGTATCCGCAACAAATTCATAGTAATTTAACTGAGCAAATGTATTCGGAACTATTCCATACGACTGATTTCCGGGAATAATATTCTGTAACGCCAAAGGAACGGTATCAAAGTTTTTGCCAGCTTCAAAGTTCAGAAACGTTTTTCCCCAGCTTCCCAAAAGGACTGGTTTATAAAACATAAACTGCAGTTTATTATAATTGAAATCGGCATTAAATAATCCGTCAATCCCTCTTGTATATTTTAAAACAATCGTCGGGGCTAAAGTTCCGTGTTCATAACGGTCAACTCCCGTTTGGGAGAATGTAGCACCAGGCCTTGCAATTAAACTCACCGTAACGTGTGAATCAATTGTTGTTTTTCTCAAGTCACCATTTCTGTAATACATCAAACTGAAACCTGAAGGATTTGCAGATTTAATGCTCTGCATCGTTCCGTCAACTCTTACCTGAAAGTTTTTCCAGGGCTCAATAGAAGTAAAGAAACTCGTTTGGTTTACCGAACTCAATGAGGCATTTTCTCCTCTCGCAAATACCGTTGAAGAAGCGAATGAACGCGATAGAATTCCATCTTCTGTGGTCAGTTGTACGCCAAGTTGGGTGATGTCTCTTTTGGTTCCCCCGCCAATCATAAAACGGTTGACTCTATTAAACATGTATCGACCTTCCACACCGTATTTGAACTGTTGATCTTTAAAACCGTAAGCATTGTAAAATTCAATCCTCCAAGGGTCATTCTGTCCAAAGTATGTTCTTGCACCCAAACGTATTCTGTCACCTTCCACATCGTTTTTCCCATAAACAGAAGTAATTGGACCTAAATCAATTCCCTTTGTGACATTATAATATCTCGAAGCTAATGTTTCAGTCAGCTTTAAGATTCTGTTGAATTTTGGAGTCTGCTGTAATTTATCCAGCATTTCGTAAACGCCTTTTTCCTGCTTCGAAAGTGAATCCGGTCTTGCTGTTACCCAAAAAGCATCATCCTTATCCACAAAACGGTCATCATATTCCTCCTTTCTTCTCGTGAAAAGAGAATCTGCCAAAGGTTTATTAAAATCATAATCAGAATAATCTACAGAACGCTTTGCGATAATGCTCTTGGCACTTTTCTTTTTGGAGAAAGGCGTCATTTCAATTTCTGTAACGTATTTCTTAGGTAAAAATGTTTCGTCATCAGGGTTGTCATATTCAAGCTCTGTTGAAATGGCATTGATGAAATTAACATTGATTTTGTTGGTCGACTTTAAAGTGGCTTCCAGAACTGCATACGAATCGGTATCGATGTAAAGATATCCCTGAAAAGCCAAAACTTCAGTTCTTCTGGGCTGGTAACGTATTTTATACGCCTGTTCGCCTCGGATAGAGACAGTGTCGGTAAGATTGTAATCATACGTGCTGAAACCATCCGTTCCCACCGGGCTTGGAAATCCAATGTCGAAATAGTTTAAAGTATTATCGTAAATATTAATATCACGGTAAAGATTCTTGGCAGTAATTGCAATCACCTGATTGTCCTGGAATCCTGAAGTCTTTTGAGCGACTAAAAGTTTCTTTGTCTTCTTGTTAGGTTTATTTTCTCCGAAGTGATTGTAAATTGATTCATTTAAGAAAATAGGCAAGGCCATTTTTCCCCGTGCAGTAGAATCTGCGTAATCAAAGATAAAATCTAACTTGTTAAAGATTTTTCTGTTCATGAATGCGCTGTCCAAATTATTGGCGTCAAACTGAATTTTCTCGTATTCTTTGTAAGTGTAGGTGTCAAATTTATCAAGACCGTTATTTCTCTTGCGCTTCCAGACTTCCTGCATAATTCGGTAGGCCGGATTTTCTTTCTTGTTTTTAAATTTCGTCTTTTCGTTATGAATAACAACTTCTTCAATGCTGCTAACTTTCTCGGAAGACAATTTAACAAGCAGATTGCTGTTTTTGACTGCACTGATATCTACACTTTCTAAAGCATAGTTTTTTTTCTGAAATTTAAGTTTGTAAATAATGCTGTCAGACTGTATGCTGAAGTTTCCTGAAGTCGTGGTAAGAGCTGGTGTATTATTGTCATTGATAAAGATATCAACTCCACTGATTTCTTTGTTGTTTTTAGCGTCTGTAATTTTTCCGTTTGCTGTGTTCTGAGCATGAAAAAAACTGGTTATTAAAAGGGAAATATAAAGGAAACCGTATTTAAGTTGATTGGTTGACATCATTCGTATCTTCAAGCATTTAGCTAAACAAAAATTGTGCTGTTTATAATTAAAATTTAAAAGTTTTTTAAAGACTTTTGGGTTTGTCTATCAAAATGCAAATGTAACGAAAATAAAGCTATGAATAATACGCTCAGGCACTGTGAGAATTTGATATTTGATAAATATTCTGCTTTAGGAATAATATGCGTTTTAAAATCAAAAAAGACTTACAATAATGTAAGTCTTTTTTGCTCCTCCTCTTGGGCTCGAACCAAGGACCCTCTGATTAATCCCGAATTTTCGGGACTCTAACCAACGGTGCTAAAATTCCTGAGAGTTGTGAGTTTTCGTCACAAAGCATTTCTATAAATTTTGTTGATTTCTGTTTTTTAATGAAGCGCTCAATCTGTATTGCGAGAT
>NZ_JAPDHW010000008.1:0-141233 GCF_025971945.1 Chryseobacterium kimseyorum | reverse complement strand
GGCGGAATTTTCGGGTGTACGTATTGAAATTTTCCTGTTCGTTATGTTTCAAAAGTCTTTCTTTCGGATATTTAGTATATCCGACGTAGAATTTATCAGCAGATTCTGAAAAGAGAATATAGATATAATACATAACTAAAAACCACAATCATGATAGCTTGCGGTTTTTGCTTCTCCTCGTAGGATCGAACCAAGGACCTCTCTGATTAATCGCGAATATTCGGGACTCTAACCAACGGTGCTAAAATTCCTGAGAGTTGTGAGTTTTCGTCACAAAGCATTTCTATAAATTTTGTTGATTTCTGTTTTTTAATGAAGCGCTCAATCTGTATTGCGAGATTTTTATCTGTGGATGCCTCAAAAAGCGCGACCATTTTCCAGGGGCGGAATTTTCGGGTGTACGTATTGAAATTTTCCTGTTCGTTATGTTTCAAAAGTCTTTCTTTCGGATATTTAGTATATCCGACGTAGAATTTATCAGCAGATTCTGAAAAGAGAATATAAATATAATACATAACAAA
Source organism: Chryseobacterium kimseyorum (assembly GCF_025971945.1). Lineage (GTDB taxonomy): Bacteria > Bacteroidota > Bacteroidia > Flavobacteriales > Weeksellaceae > Chryseobacterium > Chryseobacterium kimseyorum. The sequence continues at coordinate 140,712 of NZ_JAPDHW010000008.1, read as the reverse complement.
AAAGACCTACACTAATGTAAGTCTTTTTGCTCCTCCTCTTGGGCTCGAACCAAGGACCCTCTGATTAACAGTCAGATGCTCTAACCAACTGAGCTAAGGAGGAATGTTCCTCTTTTAAGGTGGTGCAAAGATAATATGAAAAATAATATCAAGCAAATATTTTTTCATCAAAATTACCCGAAAACTGCTATCAGATTATTTTTCAGGAATTTAAATTTTAAAATAAATTGAAATAGAATAGTATTAAAATCAAAAAAGACCTACAGTAATGTAAGTCTTTTTTGCTCCTCCTCTTGGGCTCGAACCAAGGACCCTCTGATTAACAGTCAGATGCTCTAACCAACTGAGCTAAGGAGGAATGTCCCTATTTTTAGGTGGTGCAAATATAGGACTGATATTTAAACCACACAAGTTTTTTAATAATTTTTTTAAAGAAAATTAAAATCCTCCTGTTACCATTTTGAAAATATCACTTCCGAAAATCAGTAACATTAAGCCTAACAGGAAGATAACACCAACCATCTGCGCATTTTCTAAAATCTTCTGTGGAACAGGTTTTCCGACAATCATTTCATATAAAGTAAAAATAACGTGTCCACCATCCAATCCAGGAATAGGAATCAAGTTTAAGAATGCCAACCATACAGAAAACATTGCAGTGAAACTCCAGAAGGCAGTCCAGTCGATAGAAACGCTTCCGTCTCTTGCTTTATCCACAGGCATATTTTTAATAATTGCCAATGGTCCGCCAACCTTTTTATAACCCTGAACTTTTTTGTTAAAGATTAATTTAAACTGTTTTACCTGATACGTTAGACTTTCAATACTTCTTGTGAAGCCTCTGCCAATTGATTCTCCAAAAGAGAAATGTTTAGTCTCGTAAAATTTAGTCATCTGTTTGTAAGAAGAAACACCTATAGTGCCATCCTTAGAGACTTCTAAAACCAAAGGCTGCGTAGTGCCGGCTCTTAAAACTTCTACATTAATATTTTTTCCTGCGTTCTTCGTGATTTCACCTGTCAGTTCGTCGTAATAATTTATTTTATGCTGATTAACAGAAACGATTTGATCACCTACTTTCAGACCTGCAGCAGCAGTTTTAGCATTTACAATCGTATCAATAACCGCAGGAAATCTTGGGGTAAGAAATGCTTTAGGGTTTTCGTCTCTGAAAGCCATTGCTTTTCCATCATCATTGGTAGGGAAGGTTACTTCTTTTCCGTTTCTCAAAACAGTGATTTCGTCACTCAAAAGTACGTCTAAAGCTAATTTGTCAAGGTTGTTCTGAGTTTTTCCGTCTACTTTTAAGATTTTATCTCCATCCTGAAAACCCATTCCTTTTGCTACGCTCGTGTAGTTCATCGGAGCGTCTACTTTCGCTGTGTCAAAAGATGTTTCTCCGTTAAAGAAAGAAAGACATCCGTAGATAATCCAAGCTAAAAAGAAGTTTACTGTAACTCCTCCAAGCATAATTATCAATCTCTGCCAAGCCGGTTTCGCTCTGAATTCCCAAGGCTGTGCGGGTTGCTTCAATTGCTCGGTATCCATACTTTCGTCTACCATTCCGGCGATTTTTACATACCCTCCGAAAGGAAGCCATCCGATACCATATTCAGTTTCACCGATTTTTTTCTTTGCTAAAGAAAACCATGGATCGAAGAACAGATAAAATTTTTCTACTTTGGTTTTGAAATATTTGGCGGGTAAGAAATGCCCAAGTTCGTGAAGAATTACTAAGATAGAGATGCTTAATATAAATTGAAAGATCTTAATTGCTAATTCCATTAATTGTTTTTAGATTTTAATTTGCAAAGGTAACAATAATCAAAAGGATGCCAAACAAAAAAGCTCCTCTTAATGAGAAGCTTTGTCATATATTCTGCCACTGTTTTTAGAAATTAAAAGAAACACCAAGGCTTCCATTATTTCCTACTTCAGCGAAAACTCCGAATTTGTCTGTGAAGAAATATCTTGCTCCAATATGAGCTCCGATTCCGAAGTCTCTTCCGAGAACTCCCAAATCAACACCCGGATAAATATCCAGTTGTTCAGGTAATTCTAATGCATCTCTAAGGTGAAAATTTACTCTACCAAAAATAAAAACTCTGTTGTCTTCATTATTATCCTTGTAGCCATCAAAATAGGCATTCGCACCTGCTCCCACTGAGATCAGCTGGTTCAGACCATAGTCGTAAGTAGCGGCAATTCCGGTCCCGTATCCCCAAGCATTTAAACCTAAATTTACTTTCTGATCTCCTTTTCCCGTGTAGGCTTGTGCACTCACTGTTGCTCCCGAAAGAACAAGCATCAGCATAAAAACCAATTTCTTCATAAATTTTATTTTAAATTATTACTAATGACAATTTGCAGCAAATATAAAACCGAAACCAATTAAAAGCTGTAATTTTATACAAGTTTCGAATATAGGAATATGAAATCGCCCCATTTAATTATATACAATTAATATATTTTTAATCAGGCGATCCCATAATGCAATTAAAAAAATAGAAATCTGCGTATGAAAATTATTGGATTAAATCAGGATATCATCTGGAAAAATAAAAGTGAAAACTTTAAATTAGTAGAAGATCAGCTTCAAAATCAGGAAGCAGATTTATTTCTTCTGCCTGAAATGTTCTCCACGGGTTTTTGTATGGATGCTGCTGAAGTTTCAGATAAAGATGAAGAATCTCTGGAGTTTTTAAAGAAAATTTCAAAAGAGAAAAATACTGCTTTCTCAGGAAGTGCTTCTGTAGAAGTTGATGGATTTTTTTTTAACAGAATGTATTTTGTGAAACCAGAAGGTGAAGTTACTTTTTACGATAAAAGACATTTGTTTTCGTTCTCGGGAGAAGATAAAATTTATAAACCGGGAAAAGAAAGAGTGATTGTAGAATATCTTGGAATTCGTTTTCTGCTGCAGGTTTGCTATGATTTAAGATTTCCTGTATTTGCAAGAAATAATAATGATTATGATGCTATTTTATATGTTGCTAACTGGCCTGAAAAAAGAGTAGAGGCCTGGGAACATCTTTTAAAAGCGAGAGCAATTGAAAATTTATCTTATGTTTTTGGTTTAAACAGAATAGGAACCGATGGAAATGATCTTTTTTATCAGGAAAGTTCGCACTGTTTTTTTGCTGATGGAAAAGAGATTTCAGAGAAAAATAGAAATCTTGTTTCTGCGGAATTAAACTTGGAAGAATTAAACGATTTTAAAAATCACTTCCAGTTTCTGAATGACAGGGATGATTTTGAAATCAAATTGTAAAATAGGGATACCCCGCAAATTTCACATATTTTTGTTGCCATGAATGCACGAATAATTTAATCAATTTTTATTAAAACTATCTTTAATCAAATTCGTGTATTCGTGGCAAATTCTTTCCAAAGGTTTTGATCAGGATTTATCTGTGAAAATCCGTGAGATCTGTGGGCAAAAAATATTTTCACGCTTAATCTAAACCTAAACCTCAGCATCAGCCTAAATATACTGCTCCAAAAGCTGCGTCAGACGGTTTACATCATGCACGCCACTTTCTTTATACAGCAATTCTCCCTTTTTGAAAACCGCTAAAGTCGGAACGCCACGCACGCCATACTGGGAAGCAATTGCCGGGTATTGGTCAACGTCAATTTTAACAATTCTGGCACCTTCACCCACTTTTTCTTTCACAGTCGTTAAAACTGATGACTGCACTTTACAAGGCTGACACCATGTCGCGAAAAAGTCGATCAATACGGGTCTTTCTGATTCTATAAGTTCCTGAAATTTCTGTGACATAATAATTTCATTTAATATTTTACTTTAAATTCTGAATGGCTTTGATGTTGTCTAAAGTCTTACCATCATACAACTTCAATGCCGTTCTTTCTTAAGATTTCTACTGCATGGTCTGCCTGAATTCCTTTGTTGCAGAAAACGACTACTTTTTTACCTTTCAAAGATTCTGCTTTGTTCTGGATTTCCGCTAAAGGAATATTTATGGCGTCTTTTGCAGTTCCCTCTGCATACTGCTCCGGAATACGTACGTCAACCAAGATAGTTTCTCGATCTTTTACAAGTTCTATAATATTTGTTTTGGCAATGTTCTGTTGTGCGGGCGCAGTTTTGCAGGCATTCAGTGAGAAGAATGCAGCAAGAATAATTCCAAATAAAAAGGTTTTCATTTAAAGCGTTTTAGACTGACAGACAAAATCCGAAACCGGAAGTTTTTCTGTTTTTTTAATCCCATTAAATCCACCTTCAATTTCAGTGAAGTTTCTGATTCCGTGTGAGTTGAGAATGCTTGCGGCGATCATGCTTCGGTAACCTCCGGCACAATGCAAAAAGAAATGCTCAGAATCATCAACCGTTGAAACCCAGTCGCTGATTGTATCTAAAGGTCTGCTGTAGGCGTTGTCAATATGTTCGGCAGAATATTCTCCGATTTTTCTTACATCAATAATTTTTGAATGTTCATTAAACTGTTCTACAAATTCAGTCGGAGTAATTCTTTTCACTTCATCAATTTCCTTTGTAGAATTTTTCCATGAACTGAAGCCTCCTTTTAAATAGCCTACAACATTATCAAAACCAACTCTGCTTAATCTCGTAATCACTTCTTCTTCAGTTCCTTCGTCGGCAACCAAAAGCAGAGGGTGTTTTACATCGACGATTAAACTTCCAACCCATGGTGCAAAATCACCTTTCAAGCCAATGTTGATAGAGTTGGGAATAAATCCTTTATGAAAATCTGCAGGACCGCGCGTATCTAAAATCAAAGCTCCTGTTTCTTCGGCAAAGCTTTCAAAATCTTCAACAGAAATTGGGTTTAAACCTTTATCCATCACATCATCAAGGCTTTCATAGCCATTTTTATTCATCGCCACGTTCATTCCAAAATACTTTGGCGGAGCCGTCAAACCATCTAAGACTTCTTTAATGAAAGATTCTTTATCCGGCTGATTCAGTGCGTAGTTGGTTTTTCTCTGATTGCCCAGAATATCAACCGTTTCCTTCTGCATATTCTTTCCGCAAGCCGAACCTGCGCCATGGGCCGGGTAAACCGTAATGCTGTCATCAAGCGGTAAAATTTTGCTGTGCAGACTTTCATATAAAATTCCGGCAAGATCTTCCTGAGTCATTGTTCCTGCTTTTTGCGCAAGATCAGGACGGCCAACATCTCCCAAAAATAGAGTATCTCCTGTAAAAATTGCAGTTTCAACACCGTTTTCGTCGATCAGAAGGTAAGTTGTGCTTTCCATCGTGTGACCGGGAGTGTGAAGGGCTTTAATTTTTATATTTCCGATTTCGAAAATCTGATTGTCTTCTGCAATGATAGCCTCAAATTCAGGCTGTGCAGTCGGTCCGTAAACAATCGGTGCGTCTGTTTTTTTGCTTAAATCTAAATGTCCTGAGACAAAATCTGCGTGAAAATGAGTTTCAAATATATATTTTAAAGTCACGTTGTCTTTTTCAAGGCGGTCCAGGTACGGTTTTACTTCACGAAGCGGGTCTATGATTGCTGCTTCATTTCCTGATACGATGTAATATGCGCCCTGTGCCAAGCAACCTGTATATATTTGTTCAATTTTCATTGAGTTTTATTTAAGATAATTATAAGGTTACAAAGTAATGAATTAATTATAAAGAAATGATAATTCTGATTGATAGTTTCTTTCGATTGTAAAATTTTCATATTTTCAATTTATATGCAACTCATTAAACTTCAACGACTAAGCGTAAGATAGAAGTTGATAAAAATTGTAGACTGTTTTATATCATATTCAACTATATTCATTTTAAAATTAGATTATTAAGAAATTCACAAAATTGAAATGGCAGTTTTTACAAAAATAATTACCTTTAGATGTTAAAAATATCAAATGGCAGACAAAACAAAATTTATTGACGAACTTTCAAAAAGATACACTCCAAAGGGAGAACATATAATTCTGGGAAAAGGAATGCTGGACGGTGATGTGGTCACAGAAGTTAACGTTACCATTCCTCTCAAAACCATAAACCGTCACGGTCTGATTGCCGGAGCCACGGGAACCGGAAAAACAAAAACACTTCAGGTTTTCGCCGAGCAGCTTTCTCACGCAGGAATTCCTTCTTTGGTTCTGGATATTAAAGGTGATTTTTCAGGAATTGCCGAATCCGGACAAATGAATTCTATCATTGAAGAACGGTATGCGAAAACACAGTTGCCTTATAATCCGCAGGCTTTCCCAGTAGAATTGATGAGTATTTCAGGTGGGAAAGGTGTGAAATTGCGTGCTACAGTTACCGAATTTGGTCCTGTTTTATTAAGCAAAATTTTAGAACTAAATGATACGCAGCAAAGTATCATGTCAATTGTTTTTAAATATTGTGATGACAAAGGTTTGCCTTTAATTGATTTAAATGACTTAAAGAAAGTTCTTCAGTATGTAACCGACAATCCTCAGGGTAAAGCAGAATTGTCAGCAAATTACGGTTCAATTGCATCAGCGTCTTTGGGCGCCATTTTAAGATCAATCGTTGCACTGGAACAGCAGGGAGCTGCAGATTTCTTCGGAGAACTGAGCTTTGATGTTCATGATTTGCTTGAAACAAGAGATGGAAAAGGGGTTGTTAATATTTTAAGAGTTGCCGATATTCAAAATAAACCGCAGCTTTTCTCAACATTTATGCTTTCGCTTTTTGCTGAAATTTACATGACTTTCCCTGAAGAAGGCGACAGCGGAAAACCGAAATTGGTGCTGTTCATCGATGAAGCGCATTTGATTTTTGATGAATCTTCAAAAGCATTGGTTTCACAAATTGAAACGATGGTGAAGCTGATCCGTTCAAAAGGGGTTGGAATTTATTTTATTACTCAGATTCCTGGTGATGTTCCTGAAAATGTGCTTTCACAGTTAGGTTTAAAAATCCAGCATGCGCTGAGAGGTTTTACCGCAAAAGATAAAAAAGAAATTTCAAAAGCCGTTGAGAATTATCCAACCACAGAATTTTATAATGCCTCGGAATTAATTCAAAACCTAGGAATTGGTGAAGCTTTTGTCACCGCTTTGGATGAAAAAGGAATTCCAACGCCATTGGTTCATACATATCTGATTTCACCTGAATCCAGAATGGATGTTCTGAATGATGCTGAAGTTTCTGACTTAACTTCAAGATCAGCATTGGTTTCAAAATATGAAAAAGCAGTCGACAGCGAGTCTGCGTATGAAATTTTAGTAAAAAGAATGGAGCAGGCAGTTGAAAATTCAGCTCCAACTCAAAAAACAAAACCTATAAAAGAAGAACCGGGAATGTTTGAGCAGGTGTTAAAAAGCCGAGCAGGAAGAACTTTTGCCAATACTTTAATGCGTGAAGGCGCAAAAGCGATTTTAGGAATGTTTGGTTTGGGAGGAAGAAAAAGATAAGCAGCCATCTTTTGCAGTTTTTAGCGTAATTTGATTATTTTAGCAGAATTCCATATTGTGCTGAGATTTTTTGAGGTTCAGTTTTTGATAGAAATTCTAAGTTAGATAAGATAAAAATAAATGTATTCGATTATAGATATAGAAAGCAATGGTGCAGGTTTTAGAAAAGAATGCATTATCGATATCGCCATTTTTAAATATGATGGTCATAAAATTGTCGACCAATTTATTTCGCTTGTGAATCCTGAAAGTGATATTACTCCTTTTGTACAGAAATTAACGAATATCAGTCCGAAAATGGTGAAAACTGCCCCGAAATTTCACGAACTGGCTAAAAGGGTTGTGGAAATTACTGAAGGTACCACCTTAATTGGGCACAATATCGATTTCGATTACAGAATGCTGCGTCAGTCGTTTCAAAGGCTGGGTTATGATTTCAAAATCAATACATTAGATACTATTCCTTTAGCTAAGAAGCTTATTCCGAATGAAGTAAGTTATTCATTGGGGAAATTGGTGCGCTCATTGGGAATCCCTTTAGTCAATGCACATAGGGCGGAAGGTGATGCCAGAGCAACTTTGGAACTGTTTAAACTTTTGGTTTCAAAAGATACCGAAAATGAGATTATTCAGGAGCAGCATGATGAAACTAACGCTAAGAGTTACATCAACAAAATAAAGCTTTTAACACAAGATCTTCCTAGTGAAAAAGGTTTTGTTTACTTCCAGAATGAGTCCGGAAAAATTATCTTTTCAGATTATGTGCAGGATATCAACAGGTTTTCTAAAAAGCTTTTCAATTCTAAGTCGAAGAAATTTGAAGAGATTCAGAAAGAAGTCGAGCAGATTAATTTTGAACTGACAGGAACTGATATTATTGCCAAACTGATTCAGAATTCGAAAAACATAAAAAAGAGAGAAACGTTACCATATGGTCTATACAGCAGAAACAGTAAATACATTGTTGAAAAAAACACTTTAAACAAAACTGAAAAACCAATTCTGAAGTTCAGATCTTTCACTCAAGGTTCAAAAGCAGTTCAGTTTATCGGGAAGATTGAAGAATTTTCGGATGTAGAGGTTTTTAAGAAAAAAATAGATTTCAGAAAGAGAAATGAGCTTTGGCTTGGTTCAGGAAGAAGATTGGGTGAGAAACTATTCCTGATCGTCGAAAATGGGAAAGTAGTTTCTTACGGTTTTTATGAATTGTTTACCCAAATCCAGACTTTAAGTAAAATCTCAAAATTAAAAATCGATTTGCCGCTGCCTGCTTCAGACCTTACGAACGACTTGCAATTGTCTTTGCTTAAAGGTGATTTCGAGACTTTACCGTTACCGAAATAAAGATATATTTTACGATCGACTGTATTTTTATGTAGAAGAAAATCGATTTCAAATTCAATTTCTCAAAATAAATAGTATTTTTGCAAAAGAATAAAAATAAGCAATGCAGAATTTTAAACAAAAACAAACTGGAAAAAAGGGAGCTGTAAAGTTTTCAAAGGTTTGGAATACGTAAAAGAGTTGCCTTGCATAAAAAATAATTATTATGGCAGACTCTTTTCGAAGAATCTGCCTTTTTTTATGTTAAATTAAAATTATGAATCCGAAAGAATTATTAAAGATTGCCCAAGAATTTGGCACACCGGTGTATGTTTATGACGCTGAATCTATCAAAACTCAATACGAGAAACTTACATCTTCTTTTTTAAAACACACCAAGTTTTTTTATGCTGCTAAGGCTTTAACAAACATCAATATTTTAAAATACATAAAGAATCTGGGTGCTTCTTTGGATTGCGTATCAATAAGTGAAGTTAAATTAGGTCTGAAAGCCGGTTTTACTAAAGAAAGAATACTCTTTACGCCCAATTGTGTTGATCTTGCTGAAATTGAGGAGGCAATGCAGCACGGAGTTCACATCAACATCGACAACATCTCTATTCTTGAGCAGTTCGGAAATAAATACGGAAACACCTATCCAATTTTTGTAAGAATCAATCCGCATATTTATGCTGGTGGAAATCACAAAATTTCTACAGGACACATCGATTCAAAATTCGGAATTTCTATTCACCAGATGCGTCATATTGAACGTGTGATGAAAAGCACCAACCTGAATGTGGAAGGTCTTCATATGCACACCGGAAGTGAGATTAAAGATCCTGAAGTATTTTTGCAGGCTCTTGAAATTATGCTTGAATTATCTGAACATTTCCCAAATCTGAAATATCTTGACATGGGAAGCGGTTTCAAAATTCCTTATCAGGAAAGCGATATGGAAACTGATGTAAAAGCTTTAGGTAAAAAAGTGGAAAAAGCTATCGCAGAATTTTCTAAAGAAACCGGAAAGAAATTTGAACTTTGGTTTGAACCGGGAAAATTCCTTGTAGGAAAATGTGGTTATTTGCTGGTAAAGGCCAATGTTATCAAACAGACTACAGCTACGGTTTTTGTAGGCGTAAATTCAGGATTCAACCATTTGATCCGTCCGATGTTTTACGATTCTTACCATACCATTGAAAACTTATCAAACCCAAAAGGTGCCGAAAGAATTTATACCGTTGTAGGAAACATCTGTGAAACCGATACTTTTGCCTGGGACAGAAAACTGAATGAGGTGAGAGAAGGTGATGTCTTAGCTTTCCATACTGCAGGAGCTTACGGTTTTGAAATGAGTACAAATTTCAATTCGAGGTTAAAGCCGGCCGAAGTTCTGTTCTTAGATGGAAAAGCTCATTTGATTAGAAAAAGAGATGAATTTGAGGATCTTTTGAGAAACCAGATAGAAATTTTGTAAATTTCACCAAAAGGTGTATCTTTAGTAGACCAAAAAATTACATCATGAAAAAATTACTTTCAGTTTTAGCTATTGCTGTTTTCACATTTTCATTTTCTCAGACAAATGTAAGTGTAAAGTCTGATCAAAAACAGTTAGAAACATTATATACTGGGGGTCAGGTAAAGTTTAATAAAGATCTGCGAGATAATTTGGTACATACTGCAAATGCTTTTCAGGCGCTTGGAGATTTTAAACTGGATTTCATCGTAAATGAGGATGGAAAAATATCTGACATTAAACTTTTTCCGCAACTTTTTGACCAGGCGTTTGAAAGGGAGATAAAAAGGGATGTGAAGAGAATGACGAAACATTTTGCCAATAACACCAGCCAGAAAATTTCTGTGGCTTTGAGTTTTTCAAGAGATTACAGAGATAATGAAAATAATGGGGCATTACTAACAAATGATAATTACGCAACAGTTCATCAAAGCTATATTTGTAGAAATTAGAATAAATAATTATAAATCATACTCCGCATGAAATTGCGGAGTTTTTTTTGCTATGTACTGGAAAGAGAAATAAAGTTCACTCATTGTTTCTTTAAGAATCTTTAATTAACTAAATTTGATTTTTATATTGTCCGAATCACTGCGAGACAATTTAATTTCAAATTCTATTTTCATAGTAGAAATTAATCTAAATAGTAAAATTATGGCTAAAAATATTGCAGAGCAGATTGTAGAAATGCTCGAAAATGCCAATGTCAAAAGAATATACGCCGTAACCGGCGACAGTTTAAATCATTTAAATATTGCTGTAAAAAAAAGCAGCATCGAGTGGATTCATGTTAGGCATGAAGAAGTTGGAGCTTATGCAGCTGCTGCTGAAGCAGAACTTGACGGTTTTGCAGTATGTGCAGGTAGTTGCGGCCCGGGTCACGTTCACCTGATCAACGGAGTTTATGAAGCTCACAGATCTCACGTTCCGATGTTGGTCATTGCCTCTACCATTCCAAGCAATGAAATGGGGATGGATTATTTTCAGGAGACCAATACCATAAAATTATTTGACGATTGTAGTTATTACAATCAGATGATCACGAGACCTGAACAGGTTCAGAGAACTTTGCAGACAGCGATTCAACATGCCATTTCAAAAAAGGGTGTTGCGGTAATCGGGCTTCCCGGTGATGTTTCTGAGTTGGATGCTGAAGAAGCGACGACTTCCAATCAGATTTTTAAAACCAATCCGGTAATCCGTCCGTCAGATGAAGAATTAAATCATTTGGCCGGTCTGATTAATGATAGCAAAAAGGTAACGATCTATTGTGGTATCGGTGCAGAAAAATCGAATGCTGAGGTTGTGGAATTGGCAAAATACTTAAAAGCTCCGGTAGGATATTCTTTCCGTGGAAAAATGGCTATTCAGCCAAATAATCCAAATGAAGTAGGATTGACTGGACTATTAGGTTTGCCTTCAGCTTATCACGCCATGCATGAAGCTGATCTTGTACTACTTTTAGGAACAGATTTCCCTTACGAGAAATTTATGCCTTTAAAAAATAAAATTGTTCAGATTGACGAAAGTCCAGAAAGATTGGGTCGTAGAGCAAAACTGGAGTTAGGTCTTACAGGCGATGTAAAAGAAACCATAAAAGCTTTACTTCCACTATTAAAAGAAAAGACAGATGTCAATTTCCTGAATCAGCAGTTGGAATTTTATGAAAAAGTAAAAGAACATCAGTTGACCTATGTAAAGGAATTTGGTACCGAAGACAATATTCAGCCTGAATATGTTGCTCATACTTTAGATCAGCTGGCTAAAAATGATGCGATCTTCACTGTTGATACGGGTATGTGCTGCGTTTGGGGAGCAAGATTTATTACGGGAACCGGCGAACGAAAAATGTTGGGTTCTTTCAACCACGGATCGATGGCGAATGCAATGCCAATGGCAATTGGTGCATCGCTGGCTTATCCCGGAAGACAGGTGATTGCGATGTGTGGTGACGGTGGTCTGTCAATGCTTTTAGGCGATATGGCAACTATTTTCCAATATAAACTGCCGGTAAAACTGATTGTTTTCAACAATAGAAGTTTGGGAATGGTAAAACTCGAGATGGAAGTAGGCGGAATGCCGGACAATGAAACCGATATGATCAACCCTGATTTTGCAATGATCGCTCAGGCGATGGGTTATCCCGGAAAAAATGTTCACAAGCCGGAAGAGGTTGCCGGAGCAATTACCGAATGCTTAAACCACGATGGCCCATATCTATTAAATATTTTCACGAATCCAAATGCTCTGGCGTTACCTCCAAAAATTGAGTTTGAACAGGTGATCGGCATGACTAAATCGATGGCGCAGCTGATGTTGGGCGGAAAAATGGAAGAGGCTTTAGATACTGTAAAAAGTAATTATAAACATATCAAGGAATTGTTGTAATGAGTAGTTCTTTGAAGAAATTTTATGTTATCGCCTGGGTTTTCGGGCTTGTTTTTTATTTTTTAGATTACGTCATCAGATCTGCTCCTGCAGTGATGTTGCCACAATTAGCAAGTCATTTTAAAACCAATAATCTTGATCTCGTCTGGATGATTGGAACTTATTATTATACGTATTCTACCTGTAGTTTGTTGGCCGGGATTGCATTAGACAAATTCGGAGGCAAAAAATCTTTATTTGTGGGAACCTTAATTTTAGGAATTGGTGCATTATTGTTTTTAATTTCAAGCCAGTTTGCCGGAATTTCAGGAAGACTGTTACAGGGAGCGGGTTGTGCATTCGCATTTCCTGGTTGTGTTTATCTGGCGAGTAAAGGTTTTTCTTCTAAATCTTTAGCAACCGCAATTGGTTTTACCCAATGCTTAGGAATGTTAGGTGGCGCATCAGGACAGTTTTTGGTTGGTCCGTGGGTCGATTTGGGGATGGATATTGATACATTCTGGCTTTGGTCAGGAATTTTCACGATCATTACAGCCGTGGCTCTTTATTTTGTGACTCCAAAAGAAAATTCAGAAAAGGAAGACGAAAATCATTCTAAAAAACTAGGCTATTTCGAAACGTATAAAATTGTTTTTAAAAATCCTCAATCATGGCTCTGTGGCTTAATTTCAGGATTGCTGTTTGCACCGACAACTATCTTTGCCATGACGTGGGCAGTCGCCTTTTTCGAAACGGATAAACAGTTTGCTTTTCATGACGCTGCGGTAACCAGCGGAATGGTGGCTTTTGGTTGGGTTTTCGGTTGTCCGTTACTAGGATTTATTACCGATAAAATAGGAAGAAGAAAACCAGTGTTGGTAGGTGGAGCGATTGTAATGATTTTAAGTCTTTTACAACTCGCATTTTTTCCGGAATTAATTTCTGCAAAACTCACGATGTTTATTCTGGGAGTTGGCTCTGGAGCAGCGATGATTCCGTATTCTGTGATCAAAGAGGCTAACCCTGATTTTGTGAAAGGAAGCTCAACGGGCGCAATAAATTTCATCACTTTTGGGGTTACAACATTATTAAGTCCAGTTTTTACTTATTATTTTGGAAAAAGCCTCGGTCTGTCGGATGCTGGTGTCCATTTTCAAAGCTCTTTATTTTTCTGGATTGGTGGGATTGTGTTGGCGATTTTAATTTCATTCCTGTTAAAGGAAACTGGAAGTAGGGTTAAAAATCAGACTGTAACAGCTTAAAATTTTAATTAATATAAATGTGAATAAAACTTTACACTCAGGTGTGAAGTTTTTCTTTTGTCTAAATAAGCTAATTTTTATATTTGCTGAAATTTAAAAAACCACAAATGACAATCATGATAAAAAAGTTGATAGCGTTTTCTGCACTAGCCCTGGTTTCTAATTTTCTATCTGCGCAAGTTGCCGAACCTCTGTATTATTATTATCCTCATGGTTACGAACCGTATAAAGGAGGAGACAAGGAGTTTTACAAGGACTTTCATCAGATACTTTTAGATAAAAATATGGAGCCCTGCGAAAATAAAAACGAGCTTTATCTTATGAAAGTAATAGTAACAGAAGAGGGTTCTGTAAAATATCTAAAAGATGAAATGAACTCTGGGATGGCAGAAAACAATAAATGCGCCTATAATCTCGGTCTTCAGGTCGTAAAATATATGAATAAATGGAAGCCTCTGGAGGTTGACAGTGCGAAAAAACAGGGTGTTGCAAGTTATCATATTTTCCCAGACGCTTTATTTGAAAATTATAAAGAAGGATATACGGTTGAATCTGAGCCGGCCTTGCTTGAAGGCTTACCTGATGGAATTAATAAATTTCGTTCGGAAGTGGTTAAAAAGATTCATCTGGATGGCTTTCAGTGGAAACAGAGTTTTAAGCTGGTCGCTCTTTTTACGGTAAATACTGAAGGTGTAATTGAAGATATAACACTGGAAAACTCTTCAGGCGTTCCTGAATTTGATAAAAGAATAATCAGCGGTATTAAGAATGTTAAGAAAAAATGGAGTCCGGCAAAAATTCATGGTGTTCCGGTAAGGTATAGATTCAGGCTTCCAATGAGCTTTGGGAATCCAAGTTAAACTCCTGCCATTCTGTCACAATATTTTGTATCTTTGCAAATTCAATCGATTTGAAATTTAAAGTTTGAAATTGCACAGCATTTTAATCTTAGATCTCAAATCCCAAACTCAGAAACAGTGCAAGAAAAATATATAGACGAAACCAAACAGGGCGAAGCTTTTGCAATTGCAGAGAAAACCGGAAATTCAAAAAAACTTTTTTTAGAAAGCTACGGTTGTCAGATGAATTTCTCTGACTCTGAAATCGTTGCCTCTATTCTTAATGATCAGGGTTACAACACCACACTGAAAGTTGAAGAAGCTGATTTGATTTTATTAAATACATGTTCCATTCGTGAAAAGGCTGAGCAGACCGTGAGAATGCGTCTTGCGCAGTTCAAAAATCTGAAAAAAGAACGCCCAAACATGACGGTTGGTGTTCTCGGCTGTATGGCTGAAAGGCTTAAAACTAAATTTTTAGAGGAAGAACAGTTGGTTGATCTCGTTGTTGGCCCGGATGCTTACAGAGATTTACCTAATCTTTTAAAGGAAACCGAAGACGGTAGAGATGCCATCAATGTAATTCTCTCAAAAGAAGAAACCTATGCAGATATTAATCCCGTCCGCTTGGGTGGAAATGGTGTAACTGCTTTTGTGACGATTACCCGTGGCTGCGATAACATGTGTACTTTCTGTGTCGTTCCGTTTACTAGAGGTAGAGAAAGAAGCCGCGATCCGCATTCTATTTTAGAAGAATGTAGAAGTCTGTGGGAAAGTGGTTATAAAGAAATTACCCTTCTCGGACAAAATGTTGACTCGTATCTGTGGTACGGTGGTGGTCCTAAAAAAGATTTTGCCAAAGCTTCAGAAATGCAGAAAGCTACTGCTGTTGATTTTTCAAAACTTCTTGATTCAGTTGCCAAAGCTGTTCCTCAGATGAGAATCAGATTTTCGACATCGAATCCTCAGGATATGAGCCTGGATGTATTCAGAACTATGGCGAAACATGACAACATCTGCAACTACTGCCACTTACCGGTTCAGAGCGGAAGCAACAGAATGCTGGAAGCCATGAACAGACAGCATACCCGTGAAGAATATTTAGAATTAATAAGAAAAGCGAAAGAGATCGTTCCCGATATTTCGTTTTCTCAGGATATGATCATCGGTTTCTGTAATGAGACTGAAGAAGATCACCAGGACACCTTAAGCCTGATGAGAGAAGTAGAGTATGACTACGGTTATATGTTCTCCTACTCCGAGAGACCTGGAACTCCGGCTCATAAAAAAATGGAAGACAATATTCCGGCTGACGTTAAACAGAGACGTTTGGCTGAGGTCATTGCTTTGCAGGGCGAGTTGTCTAGAAAAAGAATGCAGGGTTATGTAGGGAGAGTTCACAGTGTTTTGATTGAAGGGATTTCAAAGAAAAATAAAAACCAATGGAAAGGCAGAAACTCTCAAAATGCAGTTTGCGTTTTTGATATGCTGGAAGGTCAGAAGTTAGGTGACATTGTGGATGTTTTTGTATTTGATAATACACAGGGCACACTTTTAGGGGAAACTGTGAAATAATTAGTTTTTTATGGCAGCTTTATCCGCCCTCCGTTCCCGCTTTTTTGCTCGTCGTTCCTCCTCACAAAAAGAGCTCCACTCAAGTCGGGCTGCAAAGCAGGTTTCAAAACAAATTTTTGGGTGTATTCATTTTAAAAGAACATAAGGTTTTATACTCAACACAAAATGAAAAACGTATTTCTCATCATACTACTAATTCCTCTTCTGATTAATTGTCAGACAGAAAAATCTGCAGTTTCAAAATATCAGAATCATGTAGGAGATATTGTATTTGATGAAAAATTAGATGATTCAAGTTTTAAAAGATGCTATGAAAAAGATCTTGGGAATCAGTATTACAGCGGTCCCGGTTCTTCTTCACTACAATACAGAGGTGAGAAAATAGCGATTATCAAAGATTTGGAAAAAGCAAAAATCGTTTCATCCAAAAATGAAAATGGTTACATTACCATACGGTTTTTAGTCAATTGTGAAGGTAAAACAGGATTGTTCAGAGTACAGCAGATCAATGAAGAATATAAAGAAATGACTTTTGACAAAAAGTTTTCAGATCAGATTTTCAGTTTTACAAGAAACTTAGACGGCTGGATTCCGATGGAAGATGAAGGAAGAACATGGGATTATTACCAATATTTAACCTATAAAATTGAGAATGGAAAAGTTTCAGAAATACTACCTTAGCCTTCTAATTCTTGTAGTTTATTCTAATTTACAGTCGCAGGTAAACTGCAATGTCATGCAAAGTGACGACTGTAAAAAAGCCTGTGAAATCTACAACTATCTCGAAAAATATGATCAGGGTTCAAAAGATTCTCAGGAAGGTTTTGATAAGGCAATAGTGCTCTGTCCCGATTTTTCAAATCTTTATATGGAAAAATCAGTTCCATATTTAAAGAGAGGAGATTTTATTTCATGGAAAATACTGATTGATAAAGCCGTAGAACTTGATCCTGCTCGACATTTGGGATATCGTGGATGGTGTAAATATCAATTTCTCAGAGATTACAAAGGTGCAGTTGCAGATATTGAGGCTTTAGAGAAAATTTATCCTACAGGTTATTTAGGGTATTCTCAGAATGGAGATTACGAATTGCATATCGCAAAGGCGCTTTGTTATTCGGCCTTAGGACAAAAAGAGAAAGCAATTTCCCTGATTGAGAATCAGCTAGCAAAAAAAGATCATAATGTTGGTTTTTATGATCATTACCAGCTTGGTGTAACGTATTTCGAACTTGGCAGATACGATAAAGCTTTAGAAAATTTCGAAAAACAAAGTAAGCAGAATGATTTTGCTGAAAATATATATTTTAAAAGTAAAGTTGCGAAAATTAGAAATAAAGATTATTTAGATTTAAAAAAGATGGCTTTGACACGCTACGATGAAGGTAGAACCATGAAAGATGGTTACACTCATCATTTCAACAAAGTTTACAGAACACAAATAGAAGAACTGTAAATTTTAAAATCTTTAATTTTTTTTAATCTTTAAATCAATAAAATGGCAGACTTACAATCTATAAAAGCACGTTTCGGTATCATAGGGAATTTTCCTGCGCTCAACCGTGCACTCGAAAAATCTATACAGGTAGCACCAACAGATATTTCCGTTTTGGTTATCGGGGAAAGTGGTGTGGGAAAAGAGTTTATCCCAAAAATTATTCATTCAGAATCGAAAAGAAAACATCAGCCTTATATCGTTGTCAACTGTGGAGCAATTCCTGAAGGAACGATTGATTCCGAACTTTTCGGACATGAAAAGGGAGCCTTTACGGGGGCAACAGCAACCCGAAAAGGATATTTCGAAGTAGCAGATGGCGGAACGATTTTTCTGGATGAGGTGGGTGAATTGCCTTTGCAGACACAGGTTCGTCTATTAAGAGTTTTAGAAAGCGGTGAATTTATGAAAGTAGGTTCTTCGCAGGTTCAGAAAACCAATGTGAGAATTGTTGCAGCGACGAATGTCAATATGATGAAGGCTATTCAGGACAGCAGATTCCGTGAAGATCTTTTTTACCGTCTGAATACCGTTCAGATCGATATGCCGGCTTTGAGAGAAAGAAAAGGCGATATTCATTTACTTTTCAGAAAGTTTGCGATCGATTTTGCTGAAAAATACAGAATGCCCGAGTTACAACTTGAGGCAAGTGCAGTTCATTATATCGAAAATTACGCATTCCCCGGAAATGTGCGACAGCTGAGAAATCTGGTAGAGCAGATGACGGTTGTAGAAACCGACCGAAGTGTTACGGTAGCTAAATTGGCAGAATACATCCCGATGGATTCTCATTTACCAATGGTGGTCAACCAACCTCACGCACAAAAACAGACCGATTTTGGAAACGAAAGAGAAATTATGTACAAAATTCTCTTTGATATGAGGAATGATATTAATGATTTAAAATCCTTAACTTCGGAATTGATAAAAAACAGAGGAACATCAGATCTAAGCAATCAGGAAAAGAACTTGATTAACAGGATTTACACGCCTGAGCCGCAACAAAACGCCAGTCCGAATTCTTTGTTGTTTTTTGAAAATAATAACAGTCAGAATATTCAGAATCCAACCATTATTTCGAACTCAGACGACAGCTACGAAGATTTTGAAGATATTGAAGTGGAAGAAAACCGACCAGAATCTTTATCACTTCAGAACAATGAAAAAGATCTGATAATCAAAGCACTGGAAAAGCATAACGGAAGAAGAAACAGAGCCGCTGATGAACTTGGAATTTCTCAGAGAACACTGTACAGAAAAATAAAACAATATAACTTAGAAGACTAAATCAATAAACATTAAATCAAAAAAATTATGAACGTAAACTTAACCCCAAAGCCAATCAATTTCAAATTAGGAGATTATCTAAGCAAAGGCTTTGAGATGATGAAAAAAGATTTCGGAAATATCTTCGTAGCATTTTTGTGCTGTATGGTAATGGGAATTATTCCGTTCTGCGGTATGCTGGGCGTAGGAAATTTTTATCAATATCTTCGAAAGCTGAACAAAGGTCAGCAGGCAAGTCCGGGAGACGTTTTTAATTTCGACAAATTCATGCCCTATTTTGTAATTCAACTTATCTTGATAGGAGCATTTATGTTAATATACATTCCGTTTCTTATATTCATGCCTGCCATAGCGTATACGCAAGGTGATGATCCGTCTCCGTGGTTAGGATTAATCATGTTTCCTTTTATTCTGGCTGTGTATGCTGTTCTTATCTATTTTCTGCTGAAAGGATTTTATATTCCGGCATTGATTTCTTTAAAAGATGTAACTGATGTAAAAACTGCATGGAATATTTCAAAAGTTATGACCAAAGGTAATTTGGTATCTATATTCTTATTTTCATTGGTATTGGTTATAATCATGTATGCGGGTATTCTTGCCTGCGGTATTGGTTTATTGGCTACAATGCCATTCGTTTATGTAGGTAATTATTTTGCTTATGAAGATGCAATTTCGCAGATAGAGCACGACGAGATTTCAGAGATTGGAATCCAGGAAAAATATTAAGATTTAAAAATTATATAATGAGTCAGCTGAAAAACCTCTTTCTTTTAATTATTTGTGTTGGATTTTTAAATTCCTGCTACAGTTTTACAGGATCATCCCTAACTGATGAAAAGACGGTGCAGATCAACGAATTCCCTAATAATTCTCCATTGGTCAACCCTACTTTGTCTCAGCAGTTTTCCACAGATATTCAGAATAGATTTGTTCAGCGTACAACTCTTAAAGGAACAAAACAGAATCCTGATATTCTGATTGAAGGTGAGATTACAGACTACTCGATTACTCCAACTACGATCAGTTCAACAACTCAGAGTACATCCGCCGGAGGTGTAATTCAGGAATCTCAGAATAAACTGACAATTACAGTAAAGGTTCATTACGAAAATAAACTGCATCCTGATGTGAGTTTCGACAGAACTTACTCTGATGAGGCAGTTTTTAACAGTAATCTGTCTCAAAGTGCCATAGAAACTTCTCAGGTGAAAATCGCAACCGACAGAATTATCAACAAAATATTTAACGACATCGTAGCAAATTGGTAAGATGATAAATAATAGAGTTTTAGAATTATTAAAAAACCCGAAAAATATTCAGTCAGAAGATCTGCATCTTTTGAAGGAGGAAATTAATTCTTTCCCCTATATTCAAAACATCAGAGCGCTGCATCTGTATGGTGTGCATCTTTACGATAAAGAAAATTACCAGAAAGCACTTTCTACCACGGCAGCTTATACGACAGACAAAAAAATACTGTATCAATTAATCAACGGAAAGATTCAGCAGATTAAGCCCGAAATCGCTGTAGAAAAGGCGCAAACAGCTCCTGAAAATATCATTGACAATCCGGTTGATGAAACACCAATTGCTGTAAGTCCCGTCACGGAAAACATTGAAGTGGCAGAAAATAAAAATCTGTCTGAAGAAAAATCTGTGAGAAATACAACAAAAAATTTCTCGGATCATGATTATGAGGCAGCTTCTGAAGGTCTAATTGCCGACAAGCCTGAAATTAAACATTTGGTTGTAAAAGGTGAGCGGAACAGAATTTTGTTTGATGGTGAAGAAAATTTTCTGGATGAAGATAATAATGAAACCATTGATCTTGAATCTACGCTGGAATCTGGGGTTATTGTAACTCACAAACCAGTTTCTAACCAGAGTGATATCTCTGAACAGGATAAAGAAGATGCGATTGTGGCTGAAGAATTGGCCGGAACATCCTCGGAACCGGAAATTACTGAAACTCCATTACCGGAAACGCAGGTGGAAGAAATTACCGATAATGCTGAATTGAATTTAGAGGAAATTTTACCTGAATCAGATTTAAATAAACAGGAAGAACTAACCGAAGCTCCTAAATCGGCAGAAATCATCAATGAAGATCAGTTAGATTCTGAAAAAGTTGCTGAAAAAGTTGAGGATGTATCTGAAATAAGCTTTCAGAAAGTTGAATCATTTACTGCTGAAACAGAAATTCCGTCAGAAGAAAAACTGAATTCTGAAACGGTATCCGAAGTAGATAAAACAGAAAAAATCAGTGAGGCTCCAAAGTCTGAGATAATCATTAATGAAGATCAGTTAGATTCTGAAAAAGTTCCTGAAAAAGTTGAGGATCAATCTCAAATAAGCTTTCAGAAAGTTGAATCATTTACTGCTGAAACAGAAATTCCGTCAGAAGAAAAACTGAATTCTGAAACGGTATCCGATGTAGATAAAACAGAAAAAATCAGTGAGGCTCCAAAGTCTGAGATCATCATTAATGAAGATCAGTTAGATTCTGAAAAAGTTGAGGAAAATGTAGAGGATGAATCTGAAATAAGCTTTCAGAAAGTTGAATCTTTCCCAGCAGAAACAGCAGCTTCGAATGATGAGGATATTGAATCTCAAAAAAATAAAGCAGAGGAATTAACAGAAGTTCCAAAGTCAGAGGTGATTATTAATGAAGACAAAATCGATTCTGAAAAAGTTGCTGAAAAAGTTAATGACGATTCCGAATTAAGCTTCCATGGTACAGATTCCTTTCTTCCGGAAGTTAAGATAGAATCCAACAAAACGTTAGAAAATTCATTTGAAACTCCAAAGTCAAATATCAACAAGCATGAAGACGAAATGCGACGTTTGATAGAAGAAGTGGAGAAGAGAATGAGAGCAAATAAAGAAAACGCACCGGAAAAGGCAGATATTCATGAGGAAGAAATTGGCCACGATATCAGTTTTGCAGAAACTCAGGCTTTTCATGTAGGCGAAGAGCAGAAAGTTGCAGAAGAGGTCGTTGTGAAGGAAGCTGAGGCGATCGTTGAAGAGAAACTTGAGGAAGAGAAATCTGAAGTCGAAATTGATGAGGTGAAAGACGAAGCTCCAAATGCTGAACCCGAAACAGAAACGGTTTCAACCTGGAAACCGATGAGTTTTGAAGCTAGCCGCCCCGATTCTTTACTCAATAAGCCTGCAGAAGTTACCCAGCCGGAAAAAGAAGTTCAAATAGTCGAAGAAGCTCCGAAATCCCAACCGATAGTTGAAGAACTTCCAGCTGAACCTAAAGTGGATAAAACTGCTGAAGTGGAAGAGTCTGAAGTAGTATCTGAGACAGCTGAAAATCAAACGGACGTGGAAGAAAGTCAGGATCAACAAAATGGTGAAGTTCCAGTGATGAACGTTTCATTCTTTGGGTCAGATATTGCAAGTTTAGGACTTTCCTACAAATCTGATCAGAAAGATAAAGCAGACTCCAAAGCAGAGGAGGCAAAGATGGCTCAGAAAAAAATCGATGACAGCAATGTTCCCGGATTTATCAATACCTGGCAAAGCTGGTTGAAGATCGACCGTGTGGAAGAAACGCCAGTTGATAAAACTGAGATTAAAAATAAAGTTATTGAGTCATTCATTGAAAATAACCCTAAAATCAGCCAGCTAAAAGATGAGGTTAATTTTGTGGTAAAGGAAAAGACAGACGATATTTCGCATCTGATGACCGAGACTTTAGCCAATCTGTATATCGAACAAAAACTCTATTCCAAAGCAGTAAATGCGTTTTTGATTTTAGCGAATAAATTCCCAGACCGAAAGGAATATTTTGAAGCAAAAATTCAGGAAATTAAAGATAGCAGAAACAAGAATTAAAGTATTTTTAGACTAAAAGAAAACGGCAGAATTAAATTTCTGCCGTTTTTCTTTTTATTAATGACTAGCATTTATTTGCTTTCTGTTTTTCAGTTTTCGCCATGCTTTTCGTCCAAAAACAATAACGAGAATGAGTGTGATAATTGCAAAGATAGCCGCTATGAAAGGTGCTGCCATTGCTAAGATCGCCATAATTCCCGCACCTGCAGTTTCGGTAGTTCCAACTACTGAGTTTCCAAGTCCGCCTGTCGTTGCAGTGGATGCCGCACGAATTCCTGCAAACCCCGAACTGATTGTTGCAGCCGTTCCACCACCGGCGATCAGAGCCAATGCCCATTGCGGAAATGTGCCCAAATCGGCAAACTGGCTTGCAAAAAGTACAGATCCTGCAACCGTTGCCATTGGAATTGAAATAGTATCGAGCAAATGATCTACAAAAGGAATATAATATGCTAAAATTTCAGCAATCATTGCAATTCCTGTCGTAATTAATGCGGGTAAGCTTGAAAGCCATTCAAAACTTTCGCTCATCGGAATCCAGTGAAAATAGGAAGCTAAGCTTACTGCAAACATGGGTAAAAATACTCTGAAACCTGAAGCAGCAGCCAACCCGATGCCGATGAAGGCACTCATGATATAAGGTAAATACGGAACTTGATCTAACATTTTTATTCGTCAATTGTTTGCTTAAAGCTACAAAAAAATATAAAATGTAAATTGGAATTTAAATAATGAAATAATTGCTCTTAAAATCATCACTAAATACAGTTTAGATGTTTTAAAATATGTTTGTCATTCATTAGTAATCTCAACGACGCTTACTATAGGTGTTTAGATTCCTACGGAATGACAAACAAAATGTTTTTTTTTTGATGAAATCTGCAAAATCCGCTCAATCAGCGAGAATAAATTAAAATAAAAAAAATCTGTGAAATCCGTGGGAAATTAAAACTCAAGCCTTTTTCTGCGACTGACACAATTTAATAAACTGTGCTTCAACGTCCTGAAACTTTTCAGGCAATTCGGGAGAAACCCAAAACAGCATCGCCGCAGTTTTCTCTCCAAAAGATTCTTTAAATAAATCTTTGTTCAGACGATAGCATTCCCGCAAAAGTCTTTTAATCCGGTTTCTGTAAACGGCCTTTTTAAAATATCTTTTAGAAACGGAAACTCCGAGTTTAACATTTTCAGTCAGTAAATCAGGATGATTTTTAAGAATAATAATTCTCAGGTTACTACTGTTCTTCCACTTGCCTTTCTCGAAAAGCAAAGTGATTTCATCCTTTTTTTTAAGTTTTTCCGCTTTCGGATATTTAAAGTTCTGCATCAGCCTTTTTCACTAAATGATTGATGACTTCTGCAGCTGCATACAATCCGAAAATCGCAGGAATAAAGCTTATTGTTCCGTAAAAAGATCTTTTATAATTGCTTCCGTCGGTCATTTTCAGGCTGTCTTCATCCTGAATTTCACTTGAAAAAACACATCGGATGCCTTTGTCTATTTTTTCTTTTTTCAGTCTTTTTCTTACCTGTTTTGCAAGATGGCATTCAGCAGTTTTATGGATATCTCTTACCATCACTTTAGAAGGATCAGATTTTCCGCCGGCACCCATCGAACTTACGATTTTAATTTTTCTTCTTTTTGCGGCAATAATTAAGCTGACTTTTGGTGTGATGCTGTCTATACAGTCTAAGATATAATCGAATTTTCCTGAGTCTAAAACTTCAGCCATTCTTTCAGGATTCAGAAACTCATTGATTTTCGTGAGTTCTAATTTTGGATTAATGTCCATCAATCTTTCTGCCACCACTTCCACTTTATGTTTGCCAACTGTTGAATGCAACGCAGGAAGCTGTCGGTTAATATTGGTAATATCTACGGTGTCACCGTCTACAATAGTCATTTTTCCAATTCCGGCTCTAGCCAGAAACTCGGCAGCGAAAGATCCTACACCACCCAAACCTACTACGAGAACTGTTGCATTATTCAAGATGTTAATGCCTTCTTCTTTGATAAGAAGTTCCGTTCTTTCCAGCCAAAACTTATCCATTTTTTATCGTATCTAAATTTTCTACAATCTGTTGTTGAAGTCGTTCTATCGAAATTTTCTTTATTTCTGAAACTTTCTGATATAATTCTCTGATGTCAAAATCGTCATTATCAGTTTCTAAAAAGAGCTTATCTAAAGGAACTGTTTTCAAAGTATCCTGCAAAGATAGATGATACAAAACAGCTTTCCCAAAACTCAGATAAAAATTATTCTTCAGAAGATCATCTGCAACGCTTTGTTTTTTATTAAAACCATGAATGATCA
The DNA here is from genome assembly GCF_025971945.1 of Chryseobacterium kimseyorum. Taxonomy (GTDB): domain Bacteria; phylum Bacteroidota; class Bacteroidia; order Flavobacteriales; family Weeksellaceae; genus Chryseobacterium; species Chryseobacterium kimseyorum. Next base: position 115,489 of record NZ_JAPDHW010000008.1, on the reverse strand, counting down.
TCGCCTGTTCAGACTTTTTTCTAAAAGAAATCACTTCATAAAACTTACGGACACAATGGATAATTAGAGGTTTTTTTAACTCATTGGCCAATTGAATCTGTCTTAAAAAAAATTGTTCCTGAATTTTCATCTCCATAGAAGCCAGTCCGTCTAAACCGCATTCGCCAATGGCAAAACAATTTTCAGTAATGACAGATTGTAACCATTCAAATTGATGGTCAGGATTTTCCGGCTGAATATCCTGAGGATGAATTCCTGCGGAAAAAAGTGTGTCGGGAAGTCGTTGGCTTCCGGTTTGCAGATTATAGATTCCTGAAGCAATATTTGTCTTATGATGATGAAAATCAAAAAAATCCATACTCAAAAGTACGATAAATAAAAGTTCACCAAAAATTATTAAACGTTCGTTTATGAATATGTTAAAAATTTCTTAACTTTACTAAAAGAGCACACATGGGGAAAAAATTCACAGATAAGCAGATTCACATCCTAGATATTGCCGAAGAGTTGATCGCAAGAAAAGGCTACGAAGGAACTTCGGTTCGCGATATCTGTTCAAAAGCCAATATCAATATTTCGATGATCTCTTATTATTTCGGTTCAAAAGAAAAGATGATGTCTTATCTTTATCAGTACCGCGTCTTGAAAACCAGAGAAAATTTTTCTGAATTTGCTGATACCATCAAAGACGGTAAACCTGAAATGCAGCTGAAAGAAATGATCAAATATATCGTTGCCCAGCTTTTTAAATATAATTATTTCCATGGTTTTGTGACTCAGGAGTTACGTCACACCGAAAATCTTAAGGATGAGCTACTCGATTTTTACCAGCTGTTTGTTAAAAAATTAGATGATGTCATCAAGAAAGGCGTAACCTCAGGTGTATTCACGTTCACTCCGAAGCCTGAAGATATTCTTACCACCATTATTGGGTCAACACTTTTCGTGATTCGCAATAAGAACTTCTATGAACTCTATGTTCCCCATAAAGATGATGACTCCTATGCTAAAGAAGCTGAAAAAAAGGTGAGAATGAATCTTTTAATGAATGTTTTTGCTGTTTTGGGATACGCAGCCGACTAATTTTGCGTTAAATAATCATAAAAAAAAATCTTTTAGCAAAAAAGTTATATTTTTGCAAATTAATAGGTCGGTAAAACCGAAAACTGTTGAATTTTATATGAAGAAATATATTTTAGGTATTTTTGCCATAGCTGTCATTTCGGCTTGCACAAGTCAGCAAGATAAAGCGATGAAAAGCGCGGATAAAACTTTTATTCTGAAAGCCGCCAATGAAAATTTCGCTAAAAAGAAATGGAAAAATGCTTTGGCCCTTTACGACAGACTTCCGAATCTTGTGGCTGGAACAGACGATGCTCCGAATGTGGTTTTCAATTCTGCCTACGCGAATTATTACGATAAAAATTATAGATTAGCAGGAAGCCAGTTTAAAAGTTTTTCGGTAAGTTTTCCTCAGGATAACAGAAAAGAAGAAGCAGCTTATATGTCAGCGTTATGTTACTATAACGGGTCTATGGATTATAACTTGGACCAGACAAGTACAGAATTGGCAATCAATGAGCTTCAGGATTTTTTAACCAATTATCCTAACTCTGAAAGATCAAAAAACATCAATACGCTGATTGATGAGCTGTCGTACAAATTAGAATTTAAAGCCTACGAAAATGCGAAACAGTATTTCAAAATGGCCGACTATAAATCTACAAGTGCTGCTTTTGAAAATGTTTTAGAGGATTTCCCAAGTACAAAACTTCGTCCGAAAATCTATGATTATATGATGAAGTCGCGTTATTTGCTGGCACAGAATTCTGTGTATGATCTTAAAGACGAGCGTATTGAAAGCGCACTGTCTTTCACAAAACAGGTTGAAAAAGAACTTCCGAACACGGAATATTCTAAAACAGCTTTAGATCTGAGAGAAAAACTTGAGAAAGAGAAAAAGGATTTTGTCATCGTAAAAAAACAGACTGAAGAAAGAATCGCAGTTCTTACGGCAAGACAGAAAAAAGCGGCTGATAAGATTGCAGCAGAATCTAAAACAGAGCAGCAAATCAAGGATCAGGTGTCTAATGAAAAGCAGGCAATGCAGATTCAGAGAGACAGCGCAGCGTTGCAGACACCTCCGCCGGCAGCTACTTTCAGAATCCAAAGATAATTCGTAAATTTGCCATCTTATAAATAAATAATTTTCTGAAAATGAGTGTAAAAGATACCAAAGCAGAAGTAAATACTATTACTTACGATAAAGACAAGATTGAAGAGAAAGTAGGTTCAATCTATGAAGCTATTGTTATCATGGGGAAGAGAGCTGAGCAGATCAATGCAGAAATTCGTACTGAATTACACAATAAATTAGACGAATTTGCGGTTCACAATTCTACATTGGAAGAAGTTTTTGAAAACAGAGAACAGATTGAAATCTCTAAACATTACGAAAAACTTCCAAAACCAACTTCCATCGCTATCCAGGAATGGCTAGACGGTGAAGTGTACTTTAGAAAGACTGAAGAGAGAAACTAATCACCGAGGTGATTTTTTATAAATGAAGGTCATAAAGAAATTATTTTCTTTATGACCTTTGCTGTTGCTGGAGGTTTCCGTTCTTAGAAAAAAGAAGTATTTTAGTGCTTTAAAAATAATCTACATGAATATTTCCGGGAAAAAGATTCTCATAGCCGTTTCTGGCGGAATTGCTGCTTACAAAATTCATTTTCTCATTAGAGATTTTGTGAAGAAAGGGGCAGAAGTTCAGGTGATCATGTCTCCTGATGCTGAAAATTTTGTAACGAAGCTGAGTCTTGCCACTTTATCTAAAAATCCGGTGTATACCGATTTTTATGGCGACAACGGAACCTGGAACAGTCATGTGGAATTAGCACTCTGGGCAGATGTGATGATCATGGCACCGTGTACAGCAAACACTTTAGCCAAAATGGTCCACGGGATGTGTGATAATTTGATGATTGCCACTTATATGTCGGCCAAATGTCCTGTGTTTATCGCTCCGGCAATGGACTTGGATATGTATCAGCATCCTTCAACAAAACAGAATTTAGAATTGGCAGAAGATTACGGCCATATTGTAATTCCAGCAGAAAGTGGAGAATTGGCAAGTGGATTAATCGGGCAGGGGAGAATGGCTGAACCGGAAACCATTTCAAAAGCTGTAGAAGATTTTTTCAGCTTAAATGAAAAAAAGTCACTTCAAAATAAAACAGTTTTAATAACTGCGGGACCAACCTATGAAGCAATTGACCCTGTAAGATTTATAGGGAATCATTCTTCAGGGAAAATGGGATTTTCTTTAGCTGAAGAAGCTGCAAAGCGTGGTGCGAAAGTGATATTGATTTCAGGCCCGAGTTCTCTGAATCCAAAACATGAAAATATTCAGCTTCAGAGAGTGACTTCCGCAAAACAAATGCTTGATAAAGTATTCGAATTTTATGATGGAATAGATATTGGAATTGCCAGTGCAGCCGTTGCCGATTACGCACCGAAAGTTGTAGCCTCAGAAAAAATTAAAAAGAATGAAGATTCTTTTACGATTGAATTGATTAAAAATCCTGATATTCTGAAAACGATGGGAGAAAAGAAAGTAAATCAGTTCTTAGTGGGATTTGCGCTCGAAACTCAAAATGAAGAAGAAAATGCAAAAGGTAAACTGGAAAAGAAAAATCTTGACATGATCGTTCTCAACTCCCTTCGAGACGAAGGTGCAGGATTTAAGCAGGACACCAATAAAATTAAAATATTTACTAAAACAGAGAAAATAGAATTTGCCCTGAAATCGAAAGAAAATGTAGCAAAAGATATTCTCGATACCATTGAAGCTCAGATTCTAAAATAATTTTTATAAATTTCCGTTCTCAACATTTACAGATCAATGAAAAAATATATATCACTTCTATTTTTACTTTTATTTTTCAATTTTAGTTTCTCTCAGGAACTTTTGGCGACGGTTCAGGTAAATGCTCAGCAGTTGGGAGGAAGTAATCAGCAGGCATTTAAAGCTTTGGAGAAAAGTCTTAGAGATTTTGTAAACAATACAAGCTGGACTGGTAAAAAACTTCAGAATTTCGAAAAAATAAAATCAAATTTCGCGATCGTTCTCAGTGAAAGAGATGGAAATAAATACAAGGGAAGTATCGTTATTCAGGCGGTCCGTCCGGTTTTCAGTTCTTCATACGAATCTCCGCTGATCAATCTGCAGGATACAAAATTTGCTTTCGACTACGTAGAAAATGAAAATTTAATTTTTAATGAAAGACAATTTTCAGGGAAAAATTTAATTGATGTCATCAGTTTTTATGTGTATCTGATTTTAGGTTATGATGCAGACAGCTTCCAGGCTGCAGGAGGAACACAGTGGTTTACAAAGGCACAGCAGATTGCCCAGAATTCTCAAAACAGAGGTTACGAAGGTTGGGGACAAATCAACGATCCTCGAAGCCGTGCGATTCTGATTGGTGAAATTTTAAATCCAAATCTTGCTCAGCTTCGTCAGACGATGTACACATATCACAGAGCAGGTTTAGACGGAATGTTCAATCAGGATCAGACACAGTCTAAAAAGATTATTTTTGATGCCTTGATGCAGTTGAAAACTTATGAAAATTCTTTTCAGCAGAATTATTTCTTCAATACATTTATCAATACCAAGAATGATGAGATTTTCAATATTTTCAATTCAGGAAACAACGGTGGGATCGTATTGAATGACCTGAAACAACTGATGATCATTTTTGCACCTAAGTTTACCGATACCAAATGGAATAAGTGGAGGTAACGCATCTTGTTCTTGAATTCTGAATTCTAAAATTTTATATTTGCAGTATAAAGAAATCTGCCACTCATCATGCTTTCGAGAATATACATTAAAAATTTTGCCCTTATTGATGCACTGGATGTGTCTTTAAAAAATGGTTTACAGGTGATTACCGGAGAAACCGGAGCCGGAAAATCTATCATTTTGGGTGCGCTTCGATTGATTTTAGGCGAAAGAGCAGATGTAAAATCTATTTCAAAAGCCGAGGAAAAAAGTGTTGTAGAAACAGAATTTGACCTGAATAATCAGTTTAAAAAATTCTTTATCGAAAACGATCTCGATTACGAGCATCAAACGATTATCCGTAGAGAAATTTTACCTTCAGGAAAATCCAGAGCATTTATCAATGACGTTCCCGTAACTTTGGATGTGTTGAAAGAACTGACTTCGCAGCTGATTGATATTCATTCTCAGTTTGAAACGTCTAATCTCTTTACGGCAGATTATCAGTTTAAAATCATCGATGGACTTTCAGATAATAAAAAAATTATTGAAGACTATCAGCAGGATTTCTTAGAATTTCAAAGTTTAAAAACTCAGCTGAAAAAATTCCAGACTCAACTCTCAGAAAATACTAAGGAAAGTGATTATAAACAGTTTCTGCTGAACGAACTTGAGGATTTAAAACTGGATGATGTAGATTATAACGATTTGCAGAATCAGCTTTCTGTACAGGAAAATGCAGGAATGATTTCTGAAAACATTGCACAGATACTCTCAAGATTTCATCAGGAAGAAATCGGAATTCTTTCTTTCTTCAATGAAGCTAAAAGTAAACTGTCGAAAATTGCCGATGTGTCTCATTCTTTTTCTGAATTGGATGAACGGTTAGAAGGCTCTTTTGTTGAATTGAAGGATATTCTTCAGGAACTGGAAGATGAAGCGGAAAAAATTGAAATCAATCCTGAAAATTTAGCCATACTTTCTGAACTCAACAATAAAATCAATGCATTATTTCTTAAGCACAACGTTTCTGACCTTGATGAATTAAAAGAAATCAGAGATCAGTTATCGGGCGAGCAGAAAGGCACTGTAGAGATTGAAGCTTACATTGCAGAGATTGAAATCAATATCGCTAAAAAAGAAAAATCACTTCAGTCTTCGGCTGAAAAACTTTCTAAGAATAGAAAGAAAACTGTTCCTCTTTTCATTAAAAAAGCTGAAGATTTATTAAAGAAATTAGGTCTTGAAAAAGCCAAAGTAGACATCGAATTAACCGACGTTCCGGAATTTAATCAATTCGGAAAAGAAAATATTCAGCTTTTGTTTCAGGCGAATTCAGGTTTTCCTTTAAAACCGATTCAGACTGCTATTTCCGGTGGTGAACGATCGCGTGTGATGTTGGCGGTAAAGAAAATTATTGCCGAAAGCGATATGCTTCCCACACTTATCTTGGACGAAATAGATACAGGAGTTTCCGGAAAAGTAGCCGAAGAAATCGGAAATCTGATGCGCGAAATGTCTCAGGATATGCAGCTGATCGTCATCTCTCACTTAGCTCAGGTTGCTGCAAAAGGAAATGATAATTACAAAGTCGTAAAAGAAGATATCAATGGTAAAACGCAGTCGACAATTATTACCTTAAATGAAGATGAAAAGTTGAACGAGATTGCGCAGTTGCTTTCCGGAAGCAAGATTACGGAGGCGGCGATGGCGCAGGCTAAAGAGCTGATCGGGTAATGCTTTTAAATGTTCAATTTTAAAGTTTAATGTCTTATAATTCCAATTTATCTTTTTTGGAGCTAAAAAGTTTTGTAGTTAATCTAAATATATATCAGCTTCTTACAATATTAAAATCCAATTAAAATCCCTGTTTCAGGACAAATTTGTAACAAATTCTGCCTTATATTTACTAATGTAAAAAAGTAAACTATGTTTAAAAGGTTTCTGAAGCTGGAGTGGAAGAGTTTTTTCAGAGGTTCTTCGGTCGGGATTAATCTGGCAATGAAGATTTTGAGAATCGTCGGGATTTGTTTCTTTGTTTTGTGGCTTGCAATGATGTCTTTCATTGCTTATTTCTATGTGCAGGAAGAAATGAATGAGGATCCGTTGAAAATAATTTCACGTTTTCTGATTATTGGCTGGCTTATAGATTTGGTTTTCAAATACATGATTCAGCAGATTCCAACCCAGAATATCAAACCTTTTCTTACTCAGAATATTCCTAAAAAAGTCGTCGTCAATTATACTTTAATTAAAACTTTTCTTACGCCGCTGAGTTGGTTTAATTCCATATTTTTGGTTACATTCTGTGGAATTTTAGCTTTCAACGGCTACGGTTTTCTTGGGATTTTCACTTGGTTTATAGGAGTTTCCTCTCTGTTTTATCTTAATAATTTTATCAATCTTTTATTTAATGATAAAGAAAGTGTGGCGATCGGAGCAGGAATTTTGATTGCAGTTTTTGCTGCTTTAAATTATTACGAAATTGTCCCTATTTTATCTTATTCAGAAAAGATTTTCTATAATTTGTACGAACGACCTTATTTTGCGGTAGTTCCTGTTATGCTTTTCCTTGGTCTGTGGAGAATTACCTTTAATTACATCCGAAAAGGTTTTTATCTTGATGAAGGTCTTGAAGCTAAAAAAGAAATCGGAAAAACCGAAAACATCGTTTTCCTGAACAAGTACGGAGCAATCGGAACATTTATCAACAATGATATTAAAATGCTGAAGCGAAACAAAGTGACTAAAGGTGTTGTAATAGGCAGTTTCATGTTTGTGTTTTACGGTTTGCTGATGTTTTCCAATAAATATTACCAGACTCCTGCAGCGCTGATGTTTATGGGACTTTTTGTAACCGGAGGTTTTCAGTTTACTTTCGGTGGGCGGGTTCCGGCTTTCGACAGTGCCTATTATCCTCTGATGATGACACTCAACGTGCCGTATAAAGAATACATCAAAGCCAAATGGTGGCTCATGAATATTGTAACGGTCTTTTCTATCGTCTTGGCCTTATTCTACGTATACTTCGGATGGGATGTCTACCTCGCATTTTTTTCGGCGGGAATTTACAATATCGGTGTCAACTCACAGTTTACCCTTTTGTCGGGCGCTTACAATAAAAATCTCATCGATTTAAATTCAAAAGAAAAGAGAGTTGGGCAAAAAAATACATTCACTTTTAAAACGATTATTCTGATGGTGCCAAAAATGCTTTTGCCAATGGCTGTTTACGGGATTTTCTTCTACTTCTTCGGAATTACTGCAGCGGTAACCAGCATCGCAGTTTTGGGTCTTTTAGGATTTATTTTCCGCGAAAAAATCTTCGATATTATTATTAAAGTTTATAAAACCGAGAAATACAGTACGATTGACGCTTTTAAGAAAGATTAAGTTGAAAGAACCAAGTTAAAAGGGAAAAGACCCAGGTTTGTTAAAGAAAACTTAGGTGACCCGAAAGGGTCAAACAAAAGTAGCCATGGGTGAAATAGATTAAAGAGATTCGGCGAAGCCAAACCCATGGGAATTAAAATGTAAAATTTATTATTTAACATCCTTCATTAAATATCAAACACCCAACATTGAACAACATGATTACAATACAAAATTTAAAGAAAACCTACGGAACCGCAACCGTTCTCAATATAGAAAATTTAGAAATTACAAAAGGCGAAACGTTCGGCTTGGTTGGAAACAACGGAGCGGGAAAAACAACGCTTTTCAGTTTAATGCTTGATTTAATTCAGCCTACAACAGGTTTTGTAAGCGTTGATAACATTAAAGTCAACGAATCTGAAGCATGGAAAAATAAAGTTTCAGCATTCATCGACGAAACTTTTCTTATTGGATACCTTACGCCCGAAGAATATTTCTATTTTATCGGAGAATTAAGAGGGCAGAATAAAGCTTCTGTAGATGAGTTTTTAAAGCAGTTCCATGATTTGTTTAATGGCGAAATCGTCAATGCAGGAAAATACGTCCGTGATCTTTCAAAAGGAAATCAGAAAAAAGTAGGAATCGTTGGAGCCTTAATTGGTAAACCGGAAATTATTATCCTGGATGAGCCTTTTGCTAATTTAGATCCATCAACGCAGATCAAACTTAAAAATATGATCCGTGATTTTGCAAGAGAAAACGGAGTGACATTTTTAATTTCAAGCCACGATCTTGCTCATACAACAGAAGTCTGCAACAGAATTGTGGTTGTGAATAAAGGCGAAGTCGTACGTGATATCCAAACCACTCCCAAAACCTTACGCGATCTTGAAAAGTATTTTGAGGATCAGGTCAACTCAGCAAAACATGAAGTTGTTGAGGCGCCTGTAGTTACTGAGGATTTACCAAAAGAAAATACGGGCGGAACGTTTTGATTAAATCTAAAAGATATCAACAGTAAAATTAAAAGCCCTGAAAGGGCGACAACATCAGCATCGGGTGCAGTCCGATGTTCATGTTTATTGTGATTAAAAAGCCCAGAAAGGGCGACTTCAACATAATCGGTGCATCATTGTGCATCATATCAGAAATATTTAAAATAATTTCAAAAAAATACAACATTCATTTTCAGTGGGTTACAAAAATTTTAAAAAAAATTAAAAAAAGTTTGTAACCATTTTAAACTTTTGCTGTCTTTAGTATAGAAATCGAAGATTCGACGAAGTCAAATAGAATAAACCATGAAGCTTTTGTTTGGAAATAAAAAAGATGATTTGCTAAGCCGCCTCAAAAGGCAGGATCCGGCTGCGCAGAGAATCTTTTATGATCAGAGTGTAAAGAAATTCCTGAGTGTGGCTAAAAGCTACGTCAGCGATATTTATCAGGCTGAAGACTGCGTGATTAAAGCATTCTGCAAAATTTTTAAACATATCGAAAGTTTTCGTGGCGAAGGAAACTTCGAAGGTTGGGCGAGAAAAATTGTAGTCAACGAATGTCTCAATTTTATTAAAAGCCGCAAAACGGTTTTTTATCTCGATGACGTTCATGCTTCTGTTCTGGAAGATTTGCAGGAAGAGATATTTGAGTTTGATTTTAATGCTCAGGAACTTTTAGATCAGCTTCCGGATGCATACAGAATGGTTTTCAACCTCTATGTAATTGAAGAATATTCGCATCAGGAAATCGCAGATACGCTGAACATTTCTCTGGCGGTAAGCAAAACCCAACTCTTCAGAGCAAAAGAAAAATTAAGAAAGATTTACTTTCAACAACAAAAACAACTGAAAAATGAACTCGTTTAATAATAGTTTTGAAAAAAACATCAAAAAACAAATCGATGAAAGAGAGCTAACTCCTTCAAGAGATTTGTGGGCAGAAATTCAGGCTCAGACTGAAAATTCAAGTTCAATGAAATCTAAATTTAACTGGGTTTATCTGGCTGCGTGCTTTGTTGTAATCTTCGGTTTGGGAGCAGTACTTTTTTTGAATAATGATGATGATCCCAAAATACAGATGGCTGAAGCGGTAAAAACACCTTCTTTAGAATCTGAAACTGTTGCTCAACCCGAAATCATCAATTCTCAGGAAATCATAACAGATCAAGATCAGGAAAAACTGACTCAGGTAAAGAACCAGCCGTTGCAGGAAAATGTTGTACATGAAATTCAGACTCAACCTAATCTACCGCTTGTAAAAGAAAATCCTTCTGAGGTTGCTTCTCAGATCATTCAGAATTCACCTGCTAAAATCATCGCAAAATCTGATTCTGTACAGGTGAAAAAGAAAAAAAGATATGTTGATCCTTCAACTTTGCTTTTCTCAATCGAGCATAAGGAAGTCATCGATAAATCTAAAGACGGTAGCAACGTTGCAACCATCGATCTGAATAATAAATAATTCAATTTTAAACTAAAAAATAATAATACTATGATTAAGAAATTTATCATCACAGGAATGTTGTGCCTTGTTGCCAACTCAGTTAATGCACAGAAAAAAACATTGGGAATCAATCTTCAGTCTAAAGAAGATACCACGGTAAGCCCGATCGTTAAAGAGAAAGTTGAAGAATACGCTGCGAAAATCAACGGAATTATTCAGGAAGAAAAAAAGTTAATGGAACGCGAATTGGCGACTCTTCAGGCAAAAAATTTAGAAAAAGCTGAATTCGACAGACACAAGGCACAAATTGCAGACAGCTATTCGGATAAAATAGACACAAAAATTGAAGCCTTAGGTTTTGATTTAGATCAGGTCATTCAAAAACAGGTAAGATATTCTCTTCTGAATTCTGATGTAACTTCAAACGAAGAGTTGAAGGCACAATTGCTTAAGAAATACCGTCCCACAAAAAGCCTTGAAGGATATTTCTCTTACGGAATTATGACATTGACGAATGATAAACCGGATAATGATTTGGATAAAAACCTGGGTTACGCCAACAATCTTGAGTTCGGGTTAAAATTCAATTACCAATTTAGCAGAACGAGCCCATGGGGATTGATTTCTGGATTAGGTTTTTCATGGAGAACGGTTCGTCCGGACAATAATATGATTTTCGCTAAACAGAACAGCGATGTGATGTTGGCAAAATATGAAGGAAGCTTAGATAAATCTAAATTGAGAACAGGTTATTTGATGGTGCCTTTTGGTTTTCAGTATAATTTTTCTAAAATTAAAAATGCCGGAATGGATGTTCAGTACAGACCTTATTCAGATGGTTTGAGAATGACTGCGAATGTGTATGGAGGTGTAAGAATGTCAACGAATAATATCGTTAAAGGAGACAGCCAGAGTTTCAGAGACCGTTCCAACTATCAGGTGAATCCTTTTGTTTATGGGGCTCAGTTTACTGTTTCTTATGACAATCTTAGTGTTTTCGTTAAAAGAGATTTCAGCAACTTCTTCAAAGATTCTTATTTTGAAAACGATAAAGCTTTGGTTTTCGGAATTGCTTTAGGCTGGTAAGATTTTTCACATTTATATTTAACAGAAAACTCCGTAGAAATTTATTTCCACGGAGTTTTATCAATTATTTAAATTTTAAATCTCTCAAAGATCTCACGGATTTGCATAAAAAAATCTAATGAATGTTTGAAAACTATCACGCTTTCTTCTCACGCAGATTTTGCAAATTGAGCAGATCTAAAATCTGTGAAAATCTGTGCAATCTGTGGGCAATAGATTATTTCAAACTTCCCACCATATCCTCAGGCTTCACCCATTCGTCAAACTGTTCAGAAGTAACAAAACCTAGGTTAATCGCTTCTTGTTTTAAGGTCGTTCCGTTTTTGTGAGCAGTTTTTGCAATTTTTGCAGCGTTCTCATAACCGATATGCGTGTTCAAGGCTGTAACCAGCATTAAAGATTTATCAACTAATTCTTTAATTCTCTCATGATTAGGCTCAATGCCAACTGCACAATGATCATTGAATGAAATACATGCATCAGCGATTAATTGAGCCGACTGCAGGAAATTGTAAGCCATGACCGGTTTGAAAACATTCAATTCATAATTTCCCTGAGTTCCCGCAAAAGAAATTGTGGTGTCATTACCTAAAACCTGAGCACAAACCATTGTCAAAGCTTCATTTTGTGTAGGATTTACTTTTCCCGGCATAATTGAAGATCCTGGCTCATTTTCTGGGATATGAATTTCACCAATTCCAGAACGGGGTCCCGAAGCCAATAATCTTACATCCTGAGCGATTTTATAAAGTGAAACGGCCAGTTGTTTCAGCGCTCCGTGAGATTCTACGATCGCATCGTGAGCGGCCAAAGCTTCAAATTTATTTTCCGCTGTTACAAAAGGAAGGTTGGTAAATTTTGCAATGTATTCCGCAACTTTTACATCATAACCCTGAGGCGTGTTCAAACCGGTTCCTACCGCTGTTCCTCCCAAAGCCAGTTCAGAAAGGTGAGGTAAGGTGTTTTTTAAAGCCTTGATGCCGTAATTTAATTGAGCGACATATCCTGAAAATTCCTGACCTAAAGTTAATGGGGTAGCATCCATCAAATGCGTTCTCCCAATTTTTACAATGTCTTTAAACGCAACAGCTTTCTCGTTCAACGTATTTTTTAGTTTCTCAACTGCGGGAATGGTAATTTCAACCACCTTTTTATAGGCAGCAATGTGCATCGCGGTTGGATAAGTATCGTTGGAAGACTGAGATTTATTGACATCGTCATTCGGGTGAACTTCAGTTTTGTCGCCCAAATTTCCGCCTGCATTAAAATGAGATCGGTTGGCAATTACTTCATTCACATTCATATTCGATTGTGTTCCCGAGCCCGTTTGCCAGATCACCAAAGGAAACTGATCGTTGAGTTTTCCTTCCAATATTTCGTCGCAAACTTTTCCAATCATGTCTCTTTTCCCAGCATCTAAAACTCCCAAATCTGCATTGGTATAGGCCGCAGCTTTCTTTAAATAAGCAAATGCCTCGATAATTTCATGAGGCATAGAGCCTTCCGGACCGATTTTGAAATTGTTTCTTGAACGCTCTGTCTGTGCGCCCCAAAATTTGTCTGCAGGAACCTGCACTTCACCCATGGTGTCTTTTTCTATTCTGTAATTCATTGTGATTGAAATATTTAGTTAACCACAAAAGGCACAAAAGGCTAATGCTTTAATTTAAAGATGTAATAATAAAATTTAAAGTTCGCAAAGTAAAAATCTTAGATTTTTAAAACTATTGTGATCTTATATAAGATCTTTATTAAACTTAAATAAACAGCATCAAAAACTTTTGTGACTTTTGTGGTTAAAAAGTTTTATAAAGTTAAACAATGTAGAATAATCTCACAATTTATAATCATTATAAATACGTGCCTAAATCGCTGATTTTGCTCATGCTTTTTTCACGATGTTTTATTTTTGCACCGAAAATAGAAAGTAAATGGATTTTAAATATCAGGATCCGTATCCAATATTGAAAGATGATACGGTTTATAAAAAATTGACTTCAGATTATGTGAAAGTGGAGCAACATGGGGAAAGAGAAGTCTTAACCATCGATCCGAAAGGTTTGGAACTGTTGGCTGAAGAAGCTATGGCAGATGTTTCTTTCATGCTTCGTTCTTCGCATTTGGAAAGTTTAAGAAGAATTATTGATGATCCTGAAGCAACCGATAACGACAGATTTGTTGCTTACAATTTACTTCAAAATGCAGCTGTTGCTGTGGAAGGTGCTTTACCTTCTTGCCAGGATACCGGAACGGCAATCGTAATGGGGAAAAAAGGAGAAAATGTTTACACTGGAGTAGAAGACGGTGAATATTTAAGCAAAGGAATCTACAATACTTACCAAAAAAGAAACTTAAGATATTCTCAGGTCGTTCCTCTGACGATGTTTGATGAGAAAAATTCAGGTTCAAATCTTCCGGCGCAGATTGACATCTATGCTAAAAAAGGAAATTACTACGAATTTTTATTCTTAACGAAGGGTGGAGGTTCTGCTAACAAAACCTTCCTTTACCAAAAAACAAAATCTTTACTAAACGAAAAATCTCTGGAAGCTTTTGTGAAAGAGAGAATTTCAGATTTGGGAACAGCGGCCTGTCCGCCTTACCACTTGGCTTTGGTGATTGGTGGAACTTCAGCTGAAGCGAATTTGGCTGCGGTAAAAAAAGCTTCTGCAAAATATTACGACAATCTCCCGACAGAAGGAAATGAAGCCGGACAGGCGTTCAGAGATTTGGAGTGGGAAGCGAAAGTTCAGAAAATATGTCAGGAAAGTGCTATTGGTGCTCAGTTTGGAGGAAAATATTTAACGCATGATGTGAGAGTGATCAGATTGCCCCGTCACGCAGCATCTTGCCCGGTTGGGATGGGAGTTTCATGTTCAGCTGACAGAAATATCAAAGGAAAAATTACCAAAGACGGTATTTTCTTAGAGCAGTTGGAGCAGGATCCGAAAAGATTTTTACCTGCAACGCCGCCACATTTGGAAGAAGCAGTAGAAATTGATTTAAACAAGCCTATGCCTGAAATTTTGGCTGAACTTTCAAAATATCCAATTAAAACCAGGTTAAAATTAAACGGAACTTTGATTGTTGCGAGAGATATTGCTCACGCAAAGATCAAAGAATTGTTAGATGCAGGACAGCCAATGCCTGAATATTTCAAAAATCACCCAATTTATTACGCTGGGCCTGCGAAAACACCGGAAGGTATGGCTTCAGGAAGTTTCGGGCCAACGACTGCGGGAAGAATGGATGTTTACGTAGACGAATTCCAGAGTCACGGCGGAAGTATGGTGATGTTGGCAAAAGGAAACAGAACTGCTGATGTCACGAACGCATGTAATAAGTACGGCGGTTTCTACATCGGTTCAATCGGCGGACCGGCTGCAATCTTGGCAAAAGACAATATTCTGTCTGTTGAAGTGGTAGATTTCCCTGAATTGGGGATGGAAGCAGTAAGAAAGATTGAGGTGAAAGATTTCCCTGCATTCATTATTACAGATGATAAAGGGAATGATTTCTTCGCAAATTTGGCGCATTAATTAACTAGTTTGGAATGCTATTTATCAGAAATCAGAAGAATAATTGAAAGTCTAAAATCTGAAATCTAATATCTGACACTTAGTAATTAGTTTAAAATAAAAACAAATTGCAAAATTTAGGTTCTATATCTTTTGATGAAAAAGAAAAAAGTCCTATTTTTGCCTAAAATCTATAAGAAAGATGATGTTATCAGCATTTTGGCCGTTTTATCAGTTCCTTTGGACAATCTACTTTGTTACAATGTTCCTAGTAGGGTTCTGGTGTATTTTTATGTTTTTCGGTTTTGTTATCCCATTGTGGTTAACAGAAGGTTTGAAGGAATATTTTGGTAAGGTAAAACCTTTCGATCCTGAAGACATCAGAAGAAAACTAATTACCGAGCAGGAAGGTGTTGAAGTAATCTTCAACCAGCCTAAAGGTCACGGTCCTTTCATCCACGATAGCCACGGGCACGACCACGGACATCATTAATTGAATGTCATCGCTTTTTCACCTTAATTCTGAAAAAGTGATATCATAGCAAAACAACATATATAAAACCACTGATTTATCAGTGGTTTTTCTGTTTTTAAAAAGAGCTCGTTCTCAGTTTTTCTGGAGAAACACCAAACTTTTTCTTGAATGCGCGGGTGAAATTTTGAACATATTCATACCCGCAATCAATGGCGATTTCTTTGATCATCAGATCTTTGTTGACAATCAGTTTTCTGGCTTTCAACATTCTCAGTTCAGAAATATAGTCGGTAATCGTTTTTTGAAAATGTATTTTAAATTCTTTTCGGATTTTGGTCTCGTTAATTCCTAAAATTTTACTTATTTCCTCAATCTTTAAATTCCTGTGATAATTTTCGTCAACAAATTTCTTAATAATGAGTGGGGTTTTAGATAAGTCCTCAGTCATATTTTTATCATGAAACTGTTCAAAAATTAAGATCAGCAATTTAATAACTTTTGCCTCTACAAAAAGCTTCTGCATTACTCCCTTTCTGTAATAGCTAACGATTTCGTTCAAAATCAGATGCATCTCCACAGTGATGTTTGGCGGTGTTTTCTGATGGAGGAAAACAAATTGATTACTGGTCATTTCTTTAAGAATTTCAGCGCTCTCCTGACTGGAATCTGGATTAATTAAATTGAAGATATACTGGTAATTAATCTGAATCTGTATACACCGTAAGATATCACTGTCAGTCCAGAGTTCTGCATGGCTTTCTTCAACGCTGTAGTGTAAAATATACTGATTTCTATTGAATCTAAATTGTGTTTCAAAATTATCTGTAGTCAGATGAATATTAGGACTCAACAGAAACAGCAAGTTGAAACTTGACTTTTCTTCGAGAAATGTAGTCTTTATAATATTTCCTGAATATGAGTTTTCATGCATTACGATACTGATATCATCAGATGTAAATAGTAATCCTTTTCTTGTTTGCTTCTGCATGTAGTTCATTTTGTTCCGATTGGAGAGGAAGGAGTAGGCGATTAACCAATTATTTCGACTTTGGATTAAATTATTATCGCTACAAAGTTAAAGTAAATTAGAATAAATAAAAATAATATTAATCATAATTATTAATGCTTGCTGTCTTAAGATTTTAAGATTTGTTGAATATCAGGTGGTTATTACATTTCATTATACCCATTAATCAGAAGCAATTTTCCAGACACAAACTATGATAACACATTTTTTGGAAATGATAAGCTGTACTTCATTCATAGGAGTAATTTTGCGCAAAATTTAAAATCAATTTAGAATAATTAAAAATAAGATTTTATTATGTTTAAAAATTTATATTTAACAATATCAAAAATAGGCTTAGGAATACTAACTCTTGCGGGAAGTTTTTCATATGCTCAGCAATGGCAGGATGTAGGTGCGGCGACTATATCTGCAGCCGGGAGCAGCTTTAATAATTTAGCTATTGATGCTCAGGGGAATTATTACGTCTCTTATTACGATCTTTCTGTTTCAAAAGGATCTGTGCAGAAATTTAACGGAACTTCATGGTCTCATGTTGGTGGAGTGGCAGGTATCACAACTGGTTTTGCAACCTTTAATTCTTTATCGGTAGCGCCATCAGGAAATAATATTTATTATACCAATCAGGGAACAGGTCTTGAAGTGAGACAGTTTAACGGGACATCTTGGACGCAGCTGGCCAGTCCTATAACCTCAACAGTGAATTATCAGGCTTCTGCTGTTTCTTCAGCAAACACCCTATTTACATATTCTACACACAATTCAGGAACGGTTCAGCGTTACCTGAACGGCGCGTGGGAACAGGTAGGAAATACAGGTTTTTCAACGGGTGCCACATTCGCAGAAATGGTAATCGGTTCAAACAATAAGATTTACACCTGTAATGTTGCCAGCGGTGTAAGGGTATATGAAAATACAACTACTGCTACCTCTGCAGATAACTGGACTTTGGTGGGTGGAGCAATTGTAGATGCCGCTTCATCTTCTGAGCAGTATACTTCTGATATTGCGATTGATGCCAGTAACAATCTGTATGTTGCTTATGTTTCAAATACTGCAGGCGGGCAGAAATTAAATGTTAAAAAATTCAACGGAACTTCATGGTCACAAGTTGGTGCTGCAAATTTTTCCAGCGGAAAGGTTCAGCATGTTGCGATTGCTGTGACTTCTGCGGGAGAGCCGTATGTCGTAGCAAGCCGTTGGGAAAATGATGATATGCTAAAAAACACAGCTTATAAATTTGATACTGCCACTCAGGCTTGGGTCAGTTTTGGAGGAGCTTTTATATCTGACGGTCAGGCAACGTACAATGATGTAGCTATTGATAAAATTAACAATTATCTGGTGTTATCTTACTCGCAGGCTGGAGTGAAGGTAAAACGTATTTCAATTCCTGCACCTACTACGGTTACACCTGCCTGTAACAACTCAGATCCTGGAAATACTCCGGGAGACACCGGTTGCGTAACATTTAATTATAAAGGTCAGCCTGTGATCTACACCACAGTGCGTGGTACAGATGGGAAAATTTGGCTTCAGCAAAACTTGGGTAGTTCACAGGTAGCCACTTCAATGACAGATGCAGATTCTTACGGAGATCTTTTCCAGTGGGGAAGGTGGGATGACGGTCACCAAACCAGAACTTCAGCAACAGGTGCAGCGCCGGCACAGAATAACCCAGGCGGATTGACAGGAATCAACCATTATATTGTAGGAGCAAGTGGAAGTTCCTGGTGGGGAACCAATGCAACAAGTGATCAGTGGTCGGCATCTGGTGCATCTGCAGTAACTTCTGCAATTGGAGCAGATCCATGTAAAGCAATAGGACCAGACTGGAAAATGCCATCTCAGGCAGACTGGACATCTTTAGTGAATGCAGAATCAATCGGAAATCCAGCCACAGCATACAGCAGCAAATTAAAATTACCAGCAGGTGGATATAGAGGCAGCTCAGACGGCGGATTTACATTTGTAGGACAAAGAGGATATTTCTGGAGTTCAGATGTTGCGAGTACAGGAGGGAAATATCTGTACATAGGAACTACTATAGCCAATCCTTCGTCAGGTGCACCGAGAGGACAGGGAGCTTCTTTAAGATGTATGAAAGAAGTAACAGCATTAAGTACAAACGATATCAGAAAAGTAACATTAGGAGTTTATCCAAACCCGACGAAAGGAATTTTAAATATTAAAACAGATTCAAATGTTGAAAACGTAAATGTTACCAGTATTGTTGGACAAAAAATAAATGTACAGTTTAAAAATAACCAAATTAATATGAGCGGACTTCCAAACGGAGTTTACATTGTAGAACTGATATTGAAAGACGGTCAGAAGGTTTCAAAAAAGATTATTAAAAACTAAAATACACACCAAATCACAGATATTTTAAATTTTAATTTTATTTTTTACATTGAGAGCTCATGCATTTTGTATGGGCTTTTTTGTGATTTGTATTTAGAGAATAATAAAGTTTAAAAGTTTTCTTATTCGTAAAAGATTTTATTCTACTTTTATTAAAATTTAACGATAATGAAAAAGTTGTATTTCTTATTGTATCTGTTGACTGCAAGTTTTGTATTTGGGCAGATAACTTATACCATAAATCCTAATCCATTTAACGAAACAGATCAGATTACACTGTCAGTTCCCGGCAGTCAGATTGACGAATCGGCTTGGGGAGTTACTAATAATGCCATTTATATTTGGACGTGGTCTTTGGATCAGAATTATCTCAACAGCCAGGACTGCCCAACAAACGGAACATGGACCAACTCCAACGAACTGAATAAGCTGTCTTATAACTCAGGTACAGATACTTATTCTTTAACCTTTACTCCAACAACATTTTATGGTCGTACAGGCATCGGGAGATTCGGTTTTTTACTTAAAACTAAAACGGGAAATCACCAGACAACACCCGATATTTTCGTCAATGTCGGAACATTAAATTTAAATCTAACCAATCCTGCTGCAGGTAGTTTAACTTCGGTGCCTGTGGGAAATCCTATTAATATCGCAGCTACAACTACTGTGAGTGCAACTTTCCAACTGAAAGCAAACGGAACTGTTGTGAATTCTACTACAGCGCCGTCTACTTCTTACAGTTTTAATTATACCGTCACTGCAGATGCAGATATGGAATTAATTGCAACAGCAAACTCAGCAGTAAAAAGTGCCACATTCACTCTTCAGGTTCCAAGAAATGTCGTTTCGCAGGCAATTCCAAGTTGGATTAGGCAGGGAATCAATTATAATCCTACAGATAACACCAAAGTTGGTCTGGCATTATATGCTCCTTCTAAAAGTTTTGTGCATGTCATCGGAAGCTTCAATAACTGGGCGGTTAATGATACCTATCTGATGAAAAGAGATACAACAAATCCTGATTTGTACTGGATCGAGTTAAGTGGATTAATGCCTCAGCAATTATATACTTTCCAGTATAGAACCAATGATCTGAGAAAAGTTGCAGACCCATATTCACCACAGATTTTATCGTCTTATGATGATCCTACAATCTCGGCAACTACCTATCCGGGATTACCAGCTTTTCCTGCGGGGCAGGGCTTTGAAGTTTCTATGTTTAAAACAGGTCAGACGCCTTACAACTGGCAGGTGACCAATTTTGCAAGACCAAATAAGGAAAATTTAATTATCTATGAATTGCTTTTAAGAGATTTCACACAAGAGAAAAACTGGCAGTCTTTAATCAATAAAATCAATTATTTAAAAGATTTAAAAATCAATGCTATTGAGCTGATGCCGATCATGGAATTTGAAGGGAATAATTCCTGGGGATATAATACTTCATTTCATTATGCTTTGGATAAAGCTTATGGAACTCCGGAAAAATTCAAAGAATTTGTAGATCTCTGTCACCAAAACGGAATCGCAGTGATATTGGATGTTGCTTTTAATCATGCTACAGGAAGATCTCCTTTGGTAAGACTTTGGAATGTCGATCCGGACGGTGATGGTTACGGTGATGTTGCGGCAAACAATCCTTACTTTAATACTGTTCCGAAGCATTCTTACAATGTGTTCAATGACTTTAACCATACAAGTGTAGCAACAAAGTATTATGTTGAAAGAACCTTACAGCAATGGTTAACCGAATACAAAGTAGATGGTTTCCGCTGGGATTTAACGAAAGGTTTCACCCAAAACTGTACTGCAAATGATGAAACATGTACTAATGCCTATCAGCAGGACAGAGTGGATATTCTGAAAGGGTATGCAGATAAACAATGGGCTCTTGATCCTACATCGTACATGATTTTTGAGCATTTGGGAACCGATGCCGAAGAACAGCAGTGGGCAAACTACAGAGTGGCAGAAGGAAAAGGCGTGATGCTTTGGAATAATCAGACTGGCCCTTACAACCAAAGTACAATGGGCTACAATCAAAACAGCAATTTTGACAGAATGGATCATGAACTTCACGGATTTACCAATATGCATGGAATTGGGTATGGCGAAAGTCACGATGAGGAAAGATTAATGTTTAAAAATCTGGCTTACGGAGCAGTGAATGGATCGTATGATGTGAAAAATTTAAATACCGCTTTAGAAAGAATGAAAACTTTCGGGGCGACATTCTTTACAATTCCAGGCCCGAAAATGATCTGGCAGTTTGGCGAATTGGGTTACGAATTCAGCATCAACAGATGTCCGGATGGAAGCATTAATAATAATTGCAGAACTGACGAGAAACCTGTTGCCTTCATCTTAAATTATGATACGAATGTCAACAGAAAAGCAATTTATAACACTTGGGCACAAATTATTAATGTAAGAAATGCTCATCCTGTTTTCAAATCAAAAACATATACAGTCGAGTCTAATAATCTGACCAACGATCCAAATGGTTTGATTACAAGAATTTATATTACTGATCCTTTACTGACTACAGGTGTTAAAAATGTTGTCGTTCTGGCAAATTATGATACAACGGCTAAAAATGTAGTTCCCTATTTCCCTTTTATAGGTCAATGGCAGAATTTAATGGATAATACAGCATTCAATGTTACGTCAACCACAGCACCTATTGCCCTTCAGCCCGGAGAGTTCAGAATTTTCGGAAATCCTTTTACAACGTTATCTACGATTGAAGAAAATTTAGATAAAAGATTATCGCTTCAGATTGCAGACAACCCTGTGAAACGCGGTTTGGCTAAACTGATTTATCATAAAGCTAAAAACGGAGAGATCTTTATCTATGACATGAGCGGTAAGAGAATGGATTCATTTAAACTGAAAAATGAAGACGGAACTTATGAATTAACAGTCAATTATCCTGCAGGAACTTATCTCGTTCATCTGAAAACAGATAATGGAGTTGCCATTCAGAAGATGATCGTTCAGTAAAAATTAATAACATTAAGCTCATGAAAATGAGCTTTTTTTATTTATCATCAAATCCGTATCTTTGCATACTAAATTTTTAATATGTCTAAGTCATTAATTCCAAAATTAGAAGCGATCAAACAAAGATATAATGAGGTTGCAGACCTTATTATACAGCCAGATGTAATTTCGGATCAGAAAAAATATTCTTCATTAAATAAAGAATACAGCGATTTAGGAAAAATTGTACATGTTTACAATCAATATAAAGGTGCTTTAGATAATATCGCAGAGTCTGACGAAATCATTGCAGATGGTTCAGACAGAGACTTGGTGGATATGGCTAAAGAGGAAAAGGTGGAAGCTCAACAGAAACTTCCCGGTTTGGAAGAAGAATTGAAAGTTCTATTGATTCCTAAAGATCCTGCAGATGATAAAAACGTTATTGTAGAACTTCGTGCGGGAACCGGTGGTGATGAAGCTGCGATTTTCGTGGAAGATGTTTACAGAGCTTATGCCATGTTCTTCAAAACAAAGGGTTGGAAGCATGAGATCACAGACTCCAGCGAAGCTGCAAAAGGGTATAAAGAACTTATTCTGAAGATTGAAGGTGACGGCGTTTACGGAATCATGAAATTTGAATCCGGAGTTCACCGTGTACAGCGTGTTCCGGAAACCGAATCTCAGGGTAGAGTTCACACGTCAGCAATTACTGTTGCTGTTTTACCGGAAGCTGAAGAAATCGATTTTGAATTAAATCCTGCAGATATCGAAATGCAGACTTCACGTTCAGGTGGAGCGGGTGGACAAAACGTAAACAAAGTTGAAACGAAAGTACAGCTTACGCACAAGCCATC
The DNA here is from genome assembly GCF_025971945.1 of Chryseobacterium kimseyorum. Taxonomy (GTDB): domain Bacteria; phylum Bacteroidota; class Bacteroidia; order Flavobacteriales; family Weeksellaceae; genus Chryseobacterium; species Chryseobacterium kimseyorum. The sequence goes on along the minus strand of NZ_JAPDHW010000008.1, from coordinate 92,574 downwards.
AGGAATGGTAGTGGTTTGTCAGCAGGCACGTTCTCAGTTGGCAAACCGTGAACTGGCAATGGAAATGCTCCGTACAAAATTATACGATATCGAAGTTCAAAAATCTGTTGGCGATATTGCTGCACAGCGTAAATCTATGGTTTCCACAGGTGACCGTTCTGCAAAAATCAAAACGTACAACTATCCTCAGGGAAGAGTTACCGATCACCGAATTAACAAATCAATGTACAATCTTGATGCGTACATGAATGGTGATATCTCTGATATGATTGATGCAGTAATCATGGCTGAAAATGCCGAGAAAATGAAAGGTGAAGAGGAAAATTATTAAGATTTTCTTTTTAAAATATTGTAAAGCTTCTGAGAAATCGGAAGTTTTTTTATTATGGCTATCGGAAATTATTAACTGAAAATGTATATTTGAAATCAGATACCATCTTATGAAAAAAAATCTTCTTTTACTTTTATTTGCGATACTATCAACCAAATCTTTAGCGCAGAAAAAAAGTAAAGAACGAGGTTTTGGCACTCGTCAAAGAACAGCAAATCCAAATACTCCTTTTATTTATAAGAATGGATACTTAAATTATAGCATTCTAAAAAAAGCTGTAGCACTGAAAAAAGATTCTGTTAATTTTCACGTATTGAAATTTAACGCTGTTTTCTCTGCGATGTATTCCAAAAAGGTTATGTATGATAAATTTGGTAAGTGGACAATTGAGATAAGACCTAATGTCGGTGATCAACATACAATATTGGTTTGGAAAAAAGTGAAGTTGTTTGAAAATGAAGATAAACTTTATACAGTTTATGCAGATGGAGATGAAAGTTGGGAAGAAATATATGCATCTATCATGGTCTTTGATGAAAATAATGATGACTGCTTAAGTGATTCGCACTCAGACAAAACAAAAGTTATTGAGTATTTTTCTAATGGTATTAAAAATTTAAGCAATAATAAAGATTTTTACACCGTGTATTGGCAATCAGTAAATAGTTATAAGCCTAAAATAAGTAAATAATTAGATTACAATTTAATTCCTAATTCTTTTATTTAAACATAGAAACAAGCTTCTCACATTGAAGCTTTTTTTATTCCCCCAACTTTCCTTATTTTTGGTCAAATCCTTCACAATGAATTTTAAACCCATCTTATTAACTGCTGGAGTACTTTTTTCAGCTACTTTTTATTCTCAGAAAATGAATTATCCTAAAGCTATAAAAGGAAATCAAACCGATACTTACTTCGGAACTGCCGTTGCAGATCCGTACAGAGATTTGGAAAACGACTCTCAACACACCAAAAAATGGGTGGATGAAGAGGTGGCTTTCAGCCAGAATTATTTATCTAAAATTCCGTTCAGACAGGAAATCGCAAAACAACTGACAGACATCTGGAATTACGAAAAGATCGGTGCACCCTTTAAAGAAGGAGATTATACGTATTACTATAAAAATAACGGACTGCAGGCACAATCTGTATTGTACAGAACCGATAACAAAACCAAAACAACAGAAGTTTTTTTAGATCCAAATAAATTTTCAGAAAAAGGAACAACATCACTTTCGAGTCTGTCTTTCAATAAAAAAGGAAATCTGGCAGCATATGCCATTTCAGAAGGTGGAAGCGACTGGAACAAGATCATCATTATCGACGCAATTACCAAAAAGCAAATCGATGAAACCATTGTTGACGTCAAGTTCAGCGGCGTTGCGTGGCAGGGCGATGAAGGTTTTTACTACTCAAGTTATGATAAACCGAAAGAAGGAACAGTGCTTTCAGGCATGACAGATAAACATAAGGTTTACTATCATAAATTAGGTACAAAACAATCTGCCGACCAGTTGATTTTCGGAGGAGAAAAAATACCGCGAAGATATTTGGGAGCGTACCTGTCTGAAGACGAAAGATATTTGATAATTTCTGCAGCCAATGCGACTAATGGAAATGAAGTTTATATTAAAGACCTAAAAAAAGGTGGCGATTTCGTACAGATCAACAGTGGTTTTGATATCAATGCCAATATTTTGGATACAGACGGCGATAATCTCTACATTTTTACCGATAAAGATGCGCCCAATATGCGTTTAGTGAAAACTACCATCCAAAATCCAGCTCCGGCAACCTGGAAAGACGTGATCCCTGAAACGGAAAATGTGTTGGGAATTTCTGCAGGCGGAGGATATTTCTTTGCAACCTACATGGTTGATGCGATTGACAAAGTAAAACAGTTCGACAAAACTGGAAAACTTATCCGGGAAATTTCTTTGCCTGGAAAAGGGAATGTCGGTGGATTCGGTGGTAAGAAAAAGGAGAAGGATATGTACTATTCTTTCAGCAATTATATCACACCCGGAACGACTTATAAATTCAATGCAGACACCGGAAAATCTGAGGTGTATCAGAAGCCGAAAGTAAAATTCAATCCCGAAGATTACGTTTCTGAACAGGTTTTTTACACATCAAAAGACGGTACAAAAGTTCCGATGATGATCAGCTATAAGAAGGGAATAAAGATGGATGGTAAAAATCCGACAATGCTGTATTCTTATGGTGGTTTCAACATCAGTTTACAGCCTTCCTTCTCCGTTATCAATGCGATTTGGATGGAAAATGGCGGAATTTATGCCGTTCCAAACATCCGCGGTGGTGGAGAATATGGTAAAAAATGGCACGATGCAGGAACAAAAATGGATAAGAAAAATGTATTCGAAGATTTCATAGCAGCTGGAGAATACCTTCAGGCTAAAGGCTATACTTCAAAAGATTACATGGCGCTTTCAGGAAGATCAAACGGTGGACTTTTGGTTGGGGCAACGATGACGATGCGTCCTGATTTAGCAAGAGTTGCTTTCCCGGGAGTTGGTGTTTTAGATATGTTGCGATACAACAAATTCACTGCCGGTGCAGGTTGGTCTTACGATTACGGAACGGCCGAAGACAATAAGGAAATGTTTAATTATTTAAAATCCTACTCTCCGGTTCACAATGTAAAAGCAGGAACCTGTTATCCATCAACGATGATTATCACAAGTGATCACGATGACAGAGTGGTTCCGGCACACTCGTTTAAATTTGGGGCAGAATTGCAGGAGAAACAGAAGTGTGCCAACCCGATTTTGGTAAGAATTGAAAAGAACGCAGGTCACGGCGCAGGAAGAGCAACCGACCAGGTCATCAGTGAAAATGCAGATTTGCTTTCTTTTGCGCTGTATGAAATGGGTGTGAAAAAATTAGGAAAATAATTAGAATACTATTTTTAATTAAATATAAAAGCGACATTGTAACAGACGGTGTCGCTTTTTTTATTAAAGCTTTTAAAGATTATTTTTTATCTGTTTCAATTAAAAAATCGCCACGAATTCACGAATGTATTTTCCTGCGAAATTGGATTTTTACTATATTTAATAATGATAATTCGTGCATTCGTGACAAAAAACATTATTAATGAAATTTGTGTAGGTGATTAAAAGTCCCAAAGTAACAACTTATTAAAGAATAGAATGAAATCCTCTGATCCTCATCAAAAATCTTAAAACCAATTAAAGATTTTTAAGTCGCTTCAAGCTTAGAACAAGCTTAGAAAACAGGAATCAACTAGAAAGAAAATCAAATTTTTTTCAAAGAATAATGTGTCCTTTTATGTGGAACAATTTTAAAAAATCTCCTATGACTGATGTGTTTAAAATTATTCTTTCAAACTGAAAATCAGCACCAAAACATTAATCCAAAAATGCTTACTTTTAAAATCTTAAATCAGAAAGCATGAGAAGGGAAATTCAGAATAAAAATCCCCAATTTACTATATCAGAAAAACATTTGGAAGTCTATCAGTTCGAGAAAGACGGTCTTGAATTGAAATCAAAATACAGTTCTGAGGATATTAAAGATCAGACTATCAGCGATTCTTCACCGGGAATTGCTCCTTTTTTACGGGGACCTTACTCCACAATGTATGTTCAGAAACCGTGGACGGTGCGTCAGTACGCAGGTTTTTCAACTGCTGAAGAATCCAATGCTTTTTACAGAAGAAATCTGGCAGCCGGACAAAAAGGACTTTCCGTAGCTTTCGATTTGGCAACCCACAGAGGATATGATTCTGACCACGCAAGAGTAGTCGGCGACGTTGGGAAAGCTGGTGTTGCGATTGATTCCGTTGAGGATATGAAGATTCTATTTAATGAAATCCCTTTGGATGAAATCTCAGTTTCAATGACGATGAACGGTGCCGTTTTGCCGATTCTTTCTTTCTATATTGTCGCTGCAGAAGAGCAGGGCGTTTCTCAGGATAAGCTTTCAGGGACTATTCAGAATGATATTTTAAAGGAATTCATGGTAAGGAATACTTACATTTATCCGCCAACACCATCCATGAAAATCATTGCTGATATTTTTGAATATACTTCTAAAAATATCCCGAAATTCAATTCAATTTCCATCTCAGGCTATCACATGCAGGAAGCCGGAGCCACGCCGGTTTTGGAAATGGCTTATACTTTAGCCGACGGTTTGGAATATGTAAGAACCGGAATAAAAGCAGGAATGAACGTCGATGATTTCGCTCCAAGACTGTCTTTTTTCTGGGCAATCGGAATGAATCACTTCATGGAAATTGCTAAAATGCGTGCTGCAAGATATATTTGGGCAACATTGTTAAAGCAGTTTAATCCACAAAATCCAAAATCTTTAGCATTAAGAACGCATTCTCAGACGTCTGGTTGGTCTTTGACGGAACAGGAACCATTTAATAATATCACAAGAACTGCCATCGAAGCTTTATCTTCAGCTTTGGGAGGAACTCAGTCTTTGCATACTAACGCTTTGGATGAAGCCATTGCACTTCCGACAGATTATTCTGCAAAAATTGCGAGAAATACACAAATTATTCTTCAACAGGAAAGCGGAATCTGCGATGTCGTTGATCCGATGGGTGGAAGCAATCTTGTAGAAGCTTTAACTCAGCAGATGATCGAAGAAGCGATGAAATTCATCGATGAGGTTGAAAAAGAAGGCGGAATGACCAAAGCCATCGAAGCAGGAATTCCAAAAATGAGAATTGAGGAAGCTGCCGCAAAAAAGCAGGCGAAAATTGATAGCGGTGAAGAATTTATCATTGGTGTTAATTCGTTCAGATCGAGTTTAAAACAAACGCCAATTGACATTTTAGATATCGATAACACGGAAGTCCGCAGAAAACAAATCGAAAGACTTGAATCTATCAAATCAACCAGAAAGACCGAGGCGGTCAGCCAAATTTTAAATGATATTAGAAATTGTGCTAAAACTGGTAACGGAAATCTTTTAGAACTTTGCATCGAGGCCGCCCGCAGAAGGGTGACTTTGGGCGAAATGAGCGATGCGATGGAAGAAAGTTTCGGACGTTACAAAGCCAACATCAGAACAATACAGGGAGTTTACGCTATGAATGCAGGTAAAAACGAATACTTTGGAAAAGCCCTCGAGCTTACTCAGAAATTTGAAGAAGAAGAAGGTCGCCGCCCGAGAATTATGGTGGCAAAAATGGGTCAGGACGGTCATGACCGCGGGGCAAAAGTAGTGGCAACTGCTTTTGCCGACATGGGATTTGACGTTGATGTTGCGCCATTATTCCAAACTCCTGAAGAAGTAGCAAAACAGGCGGTGGAAAATGACATTCATATTTTGGGTGTGTCGTCTCTGGCGGCAGGTCACAAAACTTTGGTTCCGCAGGTTGTTGAAGAACTGAAAAAACTAGGTGCAGAAGATATTACAGTTGTCGTAGGTGGCGTAATTCCACAACAGGATTATGAGTATCTGTATGCAAATGGTGCTGATTTTATTTTCGGTCCGGGAACGAATTTACCTAAATGTGCAGTGGATATTTTGAATCGGTTTTTAGATTGATTTTTAACGTTATGGAATATGTACCTGAAAGTTTTCTAGGAAAATCATTTGAAGAATTGCAAGATTTTTTAGTGCTGAAAGAATATGATTATTCTTTTGTTAAAAATAATATTTCAGATCCATATTTTTGTTTTGATACCTATCTAACTGAAGGAAAACTTAGTGTTTCAGGTACTAAAATAGAACATTCAATTATATCTTTTATGGCAAATAAATGTTCTAACATAATTGCATTGATCTCAACTGAACAAGCAATAAAGATTTCATCGCTGCTAAATGATTTTTTTCCTGATAACTTTAGATTTGTATTAAAAGATGATTTAATCGAATTGGATAACAGTGCTTCTACAAAGTTAATTAAAGGAAAATTTGTAGAATTTGAAATCAAGCATAGACCATTTGACATCAGTAAAAAATTTGACATCAATAATTTTGAAAATTACAATTTTATTTCTGCTTTTTTAAATGATTATAGAGTGATAATTGAGCCAAAAGTAAAACAATATTTGCTCACAATATTTCCATGGAATAGCCTCTCCAAATAAAATTTATAATATTACCTTTATTTTACGAATCCATTTTGCACACCATTTGCATTGATAGCCATAACCAAAAAATAGAATATTATGGCTTATACAGTAGTTTCAGTATTTCCTGCAACTGTCAATACAGAGGAAATCACATCAGAATTAAAAAATCAGGGATTCAGCGAAGCAGATATCATCGTTTCAAAATCTAAAATTGAAGACGAATCAGCTGTCGGTGATTATAAAGACGACGAAAAAACAAGAAGTTTCTGGGATCACATGTTTGTAAGTGATAACGAATTATTAGATGCTTACAGCAGAGAAAGTGTAGGAAAAATCAACGTCGTTGTATACACTTCAAATATTACAGAAGCACAGAGTGCGAAAAAAATCATGGATCAGCACGGTGCGCTGAAAGTCTATAATAAACCGTCATTCAGTGACGAAAAATCTGATACAGCTGGTCTTCCGGAAGATGTTTATAATGGTATTATCGCAAAAGCAAGACATAATCTTTACTTTCTGGATTCAGAAAGAACATCTGATCAGACTTCTCGCGGAATGAGTGACACCATGGATGATCTCGGCTCAAAAGATTAAACTAAATTTTACAATATAAACCTGAATATAAAAATCTATTCAGGTTTTTTTTATGAATTTTCTCAAAAAATATTTGTCAGATTCAAAATTATTCTATCTTTGCATCTGAAAATCAAGTTCAACCAATTAAAAAACAACGAAGCAATGTTCAAACTAGATCATAATTCTCCTTCCGGTTTGCCACTTATGGTGGTAAGGCTTCGTGGTTTGGTACATTCTTAGAACAACAGTATAATGAAATATCAAAACCCGAAGTCGTAAGATTTCGGGTTTTTTATTGCGCAATATTTCAAACTCAAAACGTTTCCCCGAAATCAAAAATTTTTATCAGGAGCTATTTGACTACGTCGAATTGTTACCTATTATTTTTTTTAAGGAGCAATTTCCTGCTGTCCACTGTATCTTTTTTCGCCAACGATTTTTTCAGGCCCACGCACAAAAAAGGATGCCGCTGCAATCGGGGCTAGGACAAACTCCTGCCTTAAACCTTCAAGGTTTCAAAACCTTGAAGGTCTGAATAAAACCAACTAAAATTTCAGTTGGCAAACCAGATGCGAGAAAATCAATGATCTCTCATCATTCATCAATTATATAAAACAATGGGAAATTTAAAATTAAAATGAAAAGATATATTAAAATTAGGCTATCCAAACAACCAGAGCGTCAACATTGCTTTGGAAGTGATGAAAAGAAATTTTGCAACCAAAAATATTCATTATGTGAAATCTCTACTCAAGGAAATCCAGCAGAATCCGGAGAACTTCGAGAAAGATTTAACCTTCGGACAAATTGCAGAAGCTCTGCTTTCATCAAAGAAAACTGAGAAAAGAATGCTCAACACCAACCGGGCGTCTTTCCAGATTTTCGGAAATGATATTTCAGATGAAGCAAAAAACCAATTGTACACCGCACTGAAACTGCCAATTGCAACGCAGGGCGCTTTGATGCCCGATGCACACAGTGGTTACGGACTTCCAATCGGTGGCGTTCTCGCAGTAGAAAATGCCGTGATTCCCTATGGAGTCGGGATGGATATCGGATGCAGAATGTCGCTCAGTATTTTGGATACGCCAATTTCATATCTCGACGGCGCCAAAGATAAATATGAAAAAGCGCTTGCCGAACACACCAAATTCGGGATGTATGAAACGCACAAATCTCACATCGACCACGAGATTTTCGACAGAGATACGTTCGATTTAATTCCGATTTTGAGAAGATTAAAAGGAAAAGCCATCAAACAAATGGGAAGCTCCGGTGGCGGAAATCACTTTGTGGAATTCGGTGAAGTGGAAATTACGGAAGAAGACGAGCAAATCAATCTTCCGAAAGGAAAATACCTCGGAATTCTTTCTCACAGCGGTTCTCGTGGATTGGGAGCGGAAATCGCTCAGTATTATTCGAGAGTGGCGACCGAACAATGTCCGTTACCGAAAGAAGCACAAAATTTCGCCTGGCTGGATTTGAACACGCACCTCGGATTAGAATACTGGACAGCGATGAATCTCGCTGGAGATTATGCTTCGGCCTGCCACGACGATATTCACAGGAGACTGGTGAAAGCGGTCGGCGGAAGAGTGAAAGCCAGAATCGAAAACCATCACAACTTTGCGTGGAAAGAAATTCATAACGGGAAAGAGGTGATTGTTCACAGAAAAGGTGCAACTCCAGCCAACGAAAACGAGTTGGGTATGATTCCCGGTTCGATGACGGCAAAAGGTTTCATCGTGCGTGGAAAAGGAAATCCGGATTCACTAAACTCGGCTTCACACGGAGCTGGACGGGCTTTTTCGAGAGGAGAATGTAGAAACCGCTTCACTCAAAATGACATTAAGAAAGAATTAAAACTCAAAAATGTCACCTTGATGGGCGGAAATGCGGAAGAAGCACCGATGGCGTACAAAGACATCAATGAAGTAATGAACGCTCAAAGTGAACTGGTCGATATTCTCGGAACTTTCCAACCCCGAATTGTGAGGATGGATAAATAATTTGGTTAATAGGTTGGAGTTGTTGGCAACGAGCCTACAAAAATAATTAACAACCTGATTTTCATAGTTAAAACAGTTGTAAAATATCAATAGGAATGGGCTTTAGCCCATTTAATGAAGGATGATGAAGAGTTGGCTTTAGCCAAAATCTATAATAAGTTTCGGCTAAAGCCTTTGATTCTACATAATCTACATCGGGCTAAAGCCCGATGCTATTGATAATATCTCGACTATATGACAGACAAGATTTTAATGAGTTAATTAAACTCAATATTATAACAAATAGTAATAAAAAGGAGAAGAACCATAGCCCCGATTGACTCTTAATATATATATTTTATTATATAGAATCGTCGAAACTTCGTTTTGAAGCGGCATCCTTTTTTTGCGTAGGCTTGAAAAAAGTGAAGGCAAAAAAAGATACAGCACTTCGACAACCTCAGTATAAACTGCAAGCGGGATTAAGCTCCTAAAATAAAATGGACAAAATAATACAAATCACCTCGGGAAGAGGACCTTTGGAATGTCAGTGGGTAGTTGCCAAAGTTCTGAAGGTCTTCCTTGAGGAAGCAAAACAAAATAAAATCGGTTACGAAATCATCCACCGCGAAAATGGCGACGAAAACCTGACTTTGAAATCTGCGACTTTAGTTTTAAAAGGAAAAGAAGCTAATGAATTTCTGAAAAACTGGCTCGGAAGCATTCTTTGGATTGGAAAAAGCACTTTTAGGAAATTCCATAAAAGAAGCAACTGGTTTATCGGGATTTTTGAATTGGAAGGTTTGGAGAAAATGGATTTTAATGAAAGAGACATTCAGTTTCAGACCGCAAGAAGTCAGGGAAGTGGCGGACAAAATGTGAATAAAGTGGAAACTGCTGTTCGTGCAACTTATCTGAAAACCGGACAGAGTGTTTTCGTGCAGGATTCCCGTTCGCAATTGGAGAATAAGAAACTTTCTATTGTTCGATTAAAAGAAAAAGTGATGGAATTTCACATTCAACAATTGGAAAAACAGATGCAGGAAACCTGGAACAATCATTTGAATGTTCAGCGGGGAAATCCTATCCGAACTTTTTCAGGAACCGATTTTAAAAAGAATCATCAGGAGAAATCTTTCAAAAAAGAAAGACATCAACTGAAAAATGAATTAAAAAACTACAGAAATGACCTTAACTAAAAGTAAATATTATTTTGAAGCGCTGGATAATTATCCATACAGCTTGCCGGATTGTCTGGAAGCGTTGAATTATGCGCTTTCCTACGACCCTGAAGATGCAGATTCGCTTTGTCTGATGGGAAGAATCTACAGCGAAATGCTCGATGACTATGAAAAAGCAAAACTCTATTTCGAGGAAGCAATGCAGTGTGATGTGACCAATCTGAATACGCCAAAATACTACATTAAATGTCTTTTGGACAACGAAGATTTTCAGGAAGCAGAAAAACTGATTAGCTATTCTTTGAAAATCAAAGGAATTGACAGATCGACTCTATGGTTTTACAGAGCATTGTTATCTGAGATGAGAGGAAGTCTTCCGAATGCATTAAAATTTTTGACCGAAGCGGAGAAATTTTGCTTCACGCCACAAAGTTTGGATTTTATGAAAAACCGAAAGAAATTCATCAAATCTAAAATGCCGAAGAAATCTAAAAACAGGAAGGAGACGAAATAAGTCTCCTTTTTTTGTAAATTTAATTTATGAAAAACTATTTATTTTTGATTCTATTGCTATTTATTTCCTGTAAAAAGAAAGTGGTGGAGAAAGAAATAATCCAAAAAGATGGAACTCTGGATTTAAGATATGAGGTTTTGAATCAATTAATAGACAGTGATAGTTTATCATACAATCAAAAGCACTTTATTTATAGTAGTACGTTAAAAAGCGTTTATCTCTACGAAAATGAAACTGATGAGCCAAAGCCAATCGGAATAACTTTGAAATATAATTCAGTTTTTTTACAAAAGGACTCCGCTTATTATAGAAATCAAGAGAAAATGATTTTCAATTTCAGATTTGATAAAAGAAAGGTTAGGCAAAAACTGCAATACGCTACAGATGAAGAACTTCACAAACTAAATGAAATTAAAAATAGTGATTTTTGGACTGAATTTGACAAAAAATATGGACACAAATGTATCCGCAGTTTTTCTGTACCTTTTTTTAATAAAGATAAAACTATGTGTATTGTGCAAAATTCGGTTTCTTGTGGATATTTAAATGCAAATGGATATACTGCAATTTATAAAAAGATTAATGGAGACTGGAAGGAAATAAAATCATTTGATCATTGGGTAAGTTAAGATATGAAGATAAATTTCACACTAAAACAACTACAATTAAAAGAAACATTCTCCATTGCTTACGGAAATTACAATCACCGTGATGCATTGTTAATTGAATTATCTCATCGAGGCTGCAAAGGTTATGGAGAGTGTGTGGCGATTGATTATTATCAGATTAATTTACAGAGTTTTATTTTAAAATTAAAAGAAATTCAAGATCAGATTGAAGGTCAGGAAATCATTCATCCTAAAGAATTTTTTACATTTTTATTGAGTTTAAATCTTCATCCATTTTTAGTTTCTGCTTTAGATTGTGCGTATTGGGATTTGTTTGGAAAACTGGAGAATAAAAGTTTTATAGAACTCAATCAACTTCCCACAGAGAATTTGGCTGAAAGCTCCATCACTATTTCCGTTGGAGAGATAGAGCAGCAGATTAAGAAGATTGACAAAAGTAATTGGAATCAGTTCAAAGTAAAATGCAAGGGTTTAGATAAAAATCATGTTGAGGAACTTTTAAAACTAAACAGAAACATTGCTTTAGATTCTAACGCGAGTTTTTCTGATGAAGATTGCGTTTGGCTTCAGGAAAATGTTAAGATTCAGGAATTTTTATACTTAGAACAGCCCCGTCCTGTTGATCATTATAAAATATTAAAAAAAGAAAGCTTTGCCAACTGGATGGCAGACGAAGATTGCCAAAATTTACACTCGTTAGATAAACTGGTTCCATATTATCAAAGTGTCAATATTTAAACTGATGAAGTGTGGTGGATTGACTCCCGCATTAGAAATGATTAAAAAAGCGAGAGAGCTGAATTATAAAATTATGATAGGCTGCATGACAGAATCTACAGTAGGAATTTCCGCAGCCTGTCTTCTCGCGGGACTTGTAGATTATGCCGATTTGGATGGTGCAACACTTATATCCAATGATTATGCAGCGGGAAACTTTGTGGAAAACGGTAAAATTATTCTCTCCGGAAAACCGGGTTTAGGAATTGAATTAAAATAAAATAGGCTTTCAAACGAAAGCCTATTTTTTATTTACCGAAATCAGATAATCATAAACCATCTGATGCTGTTCAGTATTTAATTTGGCTTTAGGAGCCATTCTGCTCAGAGTTTTAATCCAACCCAGATCGTCATGTTTCTCAGGATTTGGAAGTTTGTGGCATCTGTTACAAGAATTTTCGAAAACCGTTTTTCCCTGAGCTAACTGTTCAGATGAAGTATACTTGGGCCCTGTTACAGCTGTACTTTTCGGTCCGCATGAGACTAAAAAAGCTGAACCTAAAATCATACTTAAAATTAATTTTCTCATTTCATTCTTTTTAGTGATGGATACCTACTTTTTCACAGAAACGACATAGTCATAAACCCACTGGTGCTGCTCATCAGTCAGTTTTGCTTTTGGCGCCATAGAATTCATAATTCCTACCCACTGTACAGAAGTATAGGCAGTTGGATCCGGCAATCCGTGACATCTTTTACAGGAATTTTCAAAAATCGTTTTTCCCTGCGCCATCTGTTCAGCAGTGCTGGTTGCAGATTTTGGTGCTTCAGCAACTGAACTAGATTTCGGTGTGCAGGAAGCTAATAATAGAGATGAAACAAAAGCGGTAAGAAATATGTTTTTCATGAAGTTTATTATTTTGATTAAAACAAAAGTAAGCAATTCCCGAAAGGCTTTGTGTACAGAGCTATAATTTAGAAGCATTAAAATTAATACAGCGTTTATTCGAATTTTGAAGCTTATTTTTATATTTTTGAGTGTGTGAAACTGAAAGGAACATCGCACCTTTTAAAAACTTAAAAGAGTTTAATGAAATTTTCTACTGAAGATTTAATCGAAGGAATACAGTCGGGCAACAAACGCCTGATTGCAAAAGCCATTACTTTAGTTGAAAGTAAAAAGGAAGAGCATCGTACTCAGGCAGAAGATTTACTTAAAAAAATAATGCCTCTTACAGGAAAATCGGTTCGTGTCGGAATCACGGGTGTTCCCGGTGCCGGAAAATCTACATTTATTGAAAATTTTGGAAGATTAGCAATTTCAAATGGTAAAAAGGTTGCTGTATTGGCGATCGATCCAAGCTCAGCTATCAACAAAGGAAGTATTTTGGGTGATAAAACCAGAATGGAAGAACTCGCGAAAGAAGAAAATGCTTTCATCAGACCTTCTCCGAGCTCCGGTTTTCTGGGAGGTGTGGCCAACACAACATTTGAAACCATGATGATCTGCGAAGCTGCAGGTTATGATTATATTTTAATTGAAACCGTTGGAGTAGGCCAGTCTGAAGTTTTGGTTGCCGATATTACGGATGTTTTTTTATTTCTAAAGATTATCGGCGGTGGAGATGAACTTCAGGGCATCAAACGTGGGATTATGGAAATGGTAGATCTGGTATTTATCAATAAAGTTGATCAGGATAATCTTCAAAAAGCTAAAAATACGAGACTTGAATTAAAGCGTGCATTAGATTTTCTTCCATCCAAAGAACAAAACTGGAAAGTTCCTGTATTGTTGGGTTCGGCGTTATATAATGAGGGTTTACAGGAAATTTATGATAAAATTGACGAATTCATTTCATTAAAAAAGAAAGCTGACCGTTTTGATTTGGTAAGAACCGAACAGTCGGAAAAACGCTTTGAATATTGGGTGCAGGAGTATATTTTAAGTACTATGAAGCGAAATGAATCTCTTGAAGAAGCTTATTTTATGCATAAAAAAAATGCCTCAGCTTTGGTTTCAAATCCAAGCACTGAAGCTAAATTATTTGTTGAAAAATTTCTTAGTAAAGATTAATCTTACTCTATCTTTTTCTCTTTGGTTTCTTCATTTTTAGAAATATATCCATCATAGGTTATCGGTTGTCTGTCATTACTTCTTATCGAGGTAAATGCTTTTCCGTTTTTATACACTTCGATATTGATATCTGAGACATTTTTCGCATCATTCGGTTTAATCTTAAAAACCCAGTTTCCTTTTTTACTTTGAGATTTGGTAACTGTGTAATCTTTAGAAGTAAAACGGTAACTGTTATCTGTGCTTCCGTAAGTGGTGTTGAAAGCTCTGCCGAAGTAAGGAAGAACAACTTCCATTTTACCTTTTTTTAGTTCGATGATGTAGCCGTCTCCATCCAACTGCAGAATTCTCGTAGAAGGATTATTTGGAATTGAATTTAATGCGTTTATCACATCATAATTCATTGGGTTCGCTCTCTGTGCATGAAAAGTAAATTCTTCTGAATTCACCAGAGTCGCTACAGTTTGTGTGTCTGTCGTGTTTTGAGAAGAACAGTTTTGGAAAGATAGCGTAAGAATAAAGATTGATATGATTGAAATAATTTTTTTCATAATACTATTGATTAGTAAATATAGATAGCAAAATGTATGCAAATCTCTTCTCAAAAATTTATTTTGGAACAGAAATTGTAAGGTTGAAACTATAATACGCAATACAATGAAAATTACACATCTATTAGGAATAGGAGCAACAGTTTTATCTGTTGCAGCTTGCACTACGAACCCAATTACAGGGCGTTCTTCAATACAGTTTGCAAACAATTCTGAAATTGAAGCAATGGCTCTGCAACAATATAAACAGACTTTAACAGAATCTAAAGTCGTTACAGGATCTCAGGCTCAAAGCGTGAAAAATGTTGGCAACAGAATAAAAAATGCTGCAGAAAAATATTACACAAGTATTGGAAGAGGATCAGACTTAGCTAATTATCAGTGGGAATTTAATCTTTTACAGGACAGTCAGGTAAATGCTTGGTGTATGCCTGGTGGAAAAGTAGCTGTATACTCAGGTATTTTACCGATTACTAAGGACGAAACTGGTTTAGCGGTTGTAATGGGACACGAGGTTTCACACGCTTTGGCGGGGCATGGTAATGAGAGAATTTCTCAGTCTATGATCGCTCAGGGTTTAGGAACAGCTTCCGGCCTTGCCATTAAAAATGAAAAAACTGCAGCGATATTTCAAAGTGTATACCCGATAGGTTCGCAGGTTGTACTGTTGAAATATGGTAGAAATCAGGAATCTGAAGCAGATAAAATGGGACTTTACTTAATGTCTATGGCAGGTTATGATCCTAGACAGGCAATTCCTTTCTGGAATAGAATGGAAGCGTCATCTTCTGGAGCAAGACAACCTGAATTTTTATCAACTCACCCAAGTCCGGGATCCAGAGTTGCCGGTATTCAGAAAGATCTTCCACAGGCATTGGAATACTACAAAGCTGCCGGAGGAAAAATATAAGTTGAGTTTGAATTAGTAAACATAACCAAATAATATCACAATGAAAGGAATATCAATTACAGGACTTATACTTTTAGCAGTGTCTGCATTGCTGTTTTATCTGACGACAGATTTTACTGTTGAAAAGATTACGATTTCTCATGTTATGGGCGTAATGGCAGGAATTGGAATTGGCCTTATCATTGGTGGAATGATTGGTTATGTAAGTAAAGGTTCAGCGATAAAGGCTGAACAGCAGAGAAAAGAATTTAAACAGCTTCAGAAAGATAAAGAAGAACTGGAAAAACAAGCCGCAATTATCGCGCAACGGGAAGCGGAACTTGAATATCAAAATAAAAATCCTCAAATTTAATTTGAGGATTTTTTATGTTTTAAAACTGTTGTAATTTAGAATTTATAACCTAAACCAAGCATAAATAAGCTCGACCTGTTGTCATAGTCAATTTCCTGGCTGGAACCTGCTATATTGTTGATAAATTTTCTCTGATCTTTAGAAAAAGCACCTTCGTATTTTGCAGAGATAATTACTTTCTTAATTTCACTTTGGAAACCTAACTGATATCCCACCGTGAAATCTTTTGCATCTACTTTCTGTACAAAATCTCCAAAATTATCGCCTTTAGAAAGGTTGAAACTCCCTACCGGACCTGCATAAGCACTAAGCAAATCTCCCAATATATTTACACCTACAAGAACAGGAACATCAACTCTATTACTTTTCGCTTTAATAGTAGTTGCCTGAGCATTAACATCATTGGCAACAGTAAATTCGTTGCTGAAGTTGGTGTAATAAATTTCAGGCATCACGTAAAGTGCAGTTGGTAAATCGATTTTCATAGATAAACCTACATTAAATCCTGTAATGTTTTTTCCTTCCTGTTCTACAGCATTTGTAGCTGCGGTTTTAAGGTTTTTCCAAGATGCTGAACTCGTTGGGATTAGAACATTTGCTTTGGCAGCTAATGAGATCTGAGCCGAAGCAAATACTGAAAAACCAATAAATGCAGCACTAATTAATTTTTTCATTGTCGTCTATTTTTGTAATAGTATTATCAATTGTCTTATTATTTTCTAATAAGTATTCTCTTAATTCTTTAAATAACTCTGATGAATAAACGAAATCAATCAGATTTTTATTGCCGGCAGTGATCAGGATATCTTTGTTTCCTTCCCATTCCTTTATGCCGAGTCTCAGGTACACAATTTTTTCACCAATAGTCATTACCGAGTTCATATCATGCGTGTTGATAATGGTTGTCGTGTTATATTCTTTGGTGATTTCAAGTAATAAATCATCAATAACATTGGATGTATAAGGATCTAATCCTGAGTTAGGCTCATCGCAGAAAAGATATTTCGGATGGTTTACGATGGCTCTTGCGATCGCTACACGTTTCTGCATACCCCCGGAAATTTCAGACGGAAATTTTCTGTTGGCTTTATCTAAATGTACTCTTCCGATTACTTCAAATACTCTCCGTTTTTTTTCTCTGAAAGTAAGATTGGTAAACATATCCAGCGGAAACATAATGTTCTCTTCCACAGTAAGGGAATCAAATAGGGCACTACCCTGAAATAATGTTCCGATTTCAGAACGCAAATGCTGTTTTTCCTCACGGTTCATCACGTTGATATCTCTACCGTCAAAAAGGATTTCACCTGATGATGGCTGGTAAACATTCAATAAACTTTTCAGAAAAACTGTTTTTCCGGATCCACTCTGTCCGATTATCAGATTTGTTTTTCCTTTTTCGAAGTTGGTTGAAATTCCCTTAAGCACTTCAACATCACCAAAACTCTTTTTAAGATTTTTTACCTCAATCATTAGCTTAATATTAATTGTGTTAGAATTAATTCGGAAATAATGATGAAAACCATCGTCCAAACTACTGCCTGTGTACTTGCTCTACCTACTTCCAACGATCCACCTTTCACGAAATATCCGAAATAAGAAGGAACAGTTGCGATTACGAATGCAAAAACAATTGTTTTCGCAAATGCATAGTAAATAAATAGATTGGGCATATACATTTGAATACCTGTAATGTAATCTGCGGTTGTCCAGTTTCCGGTAAGCATACCTGCAATGTATCCGCCACCAATACCGAAAACAATACTGATCGCAATCAAAATAGGATTAAAGATAAGACACGCGATAATTTTGGGTAAAATCAGAAAATTGGGAGAGTTGACTCCCATAATATCTAAAGCGTCGATCTGCTCAGAAACCCGCATGGTACCGATGGTTGATGCGATATAAGAACCTACTTTACCTGCAAGAATCAAACTGATGATGGTAGGCGCAAATTCTAATACTAATACTGCTTTTGTAGCATAACCTACAAATGAAGTTGGAATTGGGAACGAAGACGCATCAAAGTTGTTAAACATCTGAATTGCTACTACGGCACCTACAAAAATAGACGTGAAAGTCACCAACCCAAATGAGTTGACTCCCAAGTCATTGATTTCTCTCATAAAAAGCTTCCAGAAAACTCTCATTTTCTGAGGTTTTTGAAGAGATTTACCTATAAGAATCATGTATTCTCCTATGGCTGCAAAAAACTTTTTTAACATTCTGCTAAATTAGACTATTTTTATTATTTACTTGGCGTTTTTGTCGCCAACGACTACTAAAACAATGGTTTTTAATATGATCACAAGATCCATTACGAAACTCCAGTTTCTTATGTAAAAAGCATCAGCCAGTATCCGTTTATTCATTTCCACTTCTACATTTCCATGGTCTCCGCGTAAGCCATTGACCTGTGCTAAACCCGTAATTCCCGGATTGGCCAAACTCCTTAAGGTATATCTTCCTATTTTGGGTTTGTAATAATTATCAACCGCCAACATATGAGGCCTTGGTCCAACAACTGACATTTCTCCTTTTAAAACATTGATAAACTGTGGTATTTCGTCTATACTTGTTTTGCGTAAAATGTTTCCAATTTTTGTAATTCTGGAATCATCTACGCTGGTTGTTTTCGTTGCTGAATCTTTATTCACAATCATCGTTCTGAACTTAATGCAATTAAAGACTTCTCCATGAAAACCATATCTTTTCTGAACAAAAAAAACAGGGCCGTCGGAGCTCCTTTTAATTAGAAATGCAATGATCGGAAACAACCATGAACAAATCAAAACTAAGACCAATATAGAAAATACAATATCAAATATTCTTTTCAATAAAAAATTTGAATAAAAATCTAATGGATATTTTGCCTGGTTCAAAACCGGCTGTGTTTCAATATAACCTAGATCAAAAAAAAAGTAATCATTTTGAGATATATTAGGAATCAGTGAAATATGAACTTTATGATCTTCCGCCAATTTAAAAATCTCATCTTTTGTATGATCTGAAAAATTATTTTCTGTTGGAATAAATAAGGTATGAATACCGTTAGATTTCCAAAAACTGATCAGGTTTTCAGCGGTAATATCTGGTGAGTTGTACTTAAACATCTTGTATCCATAATCTTTTCTTTCCTGAAGAATGTTTCTTAAAGTTTCGGTAGAATCGTCTTCATACAGAAACATGACATTTCTGTGGTTGATCCCTAATGAACGCAGATATTTTATAACAAAATATACAGCAGATTTTGTAACAGATATAAAAAAGAACAAATACAGTGAGAGCCAGGTAAGTTCTGAGCTGAAAAATTGATTGCTGCTGACTTTTCTGATGAGCACCAGCCCAATCATAAATAACAGGAAATGTATGATTAACCGCTCAATAAAAATAATGTAAGAAAGATTCCTTGCGATATTGTAGATTTTCGTTCTTCCGCTCAGGAGAATCCAAAAAGAAATAAGCAGGAGCAGTGAAAATAAATTTTGAGACCAAATACCTTCTTCATGCACCAAATCCTGATGGTAGCTCAGAAAAAAGAAAACAAAAACCCCTGCAATCACCAAAAGGTCGAGCAAGATAATCATGGTTTTTAAATATCTGGAGTACCGAATTCTTTGCATCAGCTATTTTTAGGATACAGAACTAAATTTAAAATATTTAAGGAATATTCAAATATTTATGCGTCTGAACGGATGCTTGCCATCTTGGGTTTGCCAAGATAAAATCAGTGATTTTTGGGTATATTTCTTCACGCTTGCTCCACTCACTCTGAAGATATAATTTGCAGCTATCCGAGACTCTTGCAGCCTGTTCCTCAGCAAATTTTAAATCATTATTATTGAAAACAATGACTTTCAACTCGTGCGCTTTCTGATAGATTTCTTCTTTCGGCAATCCGGTTTTCTTTGGCGAAAGAGTAATCCAGTCCAGCTGTCCGCTCATCGGATAAGCTCCCGAAGTTTCGATGTGAACAGTACAGCCCAATTCCTTTAACTGTCCTGTTAATACATCCAGATTCCACATCAAAGGTTCACCACCTGTTAATACAACAATTTTACAGTGTTTCGCAGCTGTTTCTGCAATTTCCTCAGCATTCATTAAAGGGTGAAGGGTTGGATCCCAGCTTTCTTTCACATCACACCAGTGGCAGCCGACATCGCAACCGCCTAGTCTGATGAAGTATGCCGCTTTTCCTGTATGCGCACCTTCGCCCTGAATAGTGTAAAAATGCTCCATCACCGGGAGCATTTTACCTTCTTTTAATAATATATCTTCTACTAAATCCATTTTAAATTAGTCGTTATAGACTGAAGTTTTGTAGGCAATGATGGTGTTTTTCATCAACATCGCTCTTGTCATCGGACCTACTCCTCCCGGAACCGGCGTGATCCAGCTTGCTTTTTCTGCACAGCTGTCAAAATCTACGTCACCTGCCAGATAATATCCTTTCGGAGAGTCGTCATCAACTCTTGTAATTCCTACGTCCACGATTACTGCTCCATCTTTGATCATTTCACCTTTCAAAAAGTGTGGATCTCCCAAAGCGGTAATCACGATATCTGCTTTTTTAGTGTATTCTTCGATGTCTTTTGTGTAAGAGTGTGTCAAAGTAACGGTAGAGTTTCCTGGAAAATCTTTTCTTCCCATAAGAATACTCATCGGTCTTCCCACAATCTTGCTTCTTCCGATGATCACGCAGTCTTTACCTTTTGTTTCGATATTGTATCTTTCCAGTAAAGTTAAAATTCCGAATGGTGTGGCCGGTAAAAATGTATCCATTTCCAAAGCCATTTTCCCGAAGTTTGTTGGGTGGAAACCGTCAACATCTTTTCTAGGATCGATTGCATTAATAATTTTCTCCTGATCAACCTGATCGGGTAACGGTAACTGAACGATAAAACCGTCAACCGCTTTTGATTTATTTAATTCATCGATTTTCTCCAACAATTCAGACTCAGAAACCGTACTTGGAAATTTCACTAAGCTCGATTGAAAACCAACTTCTTCACAATCTTTCACTTTTGCGTTAACATAAGCTTTACTCGCACCATTATTTCCAACAAGAATGGCTACCAAATGCGGCGCTCTTCTTTTGCTTGCAATGATTTTATCAACTTCAACCTTGATTTCTGCTTTTATTTCTTTGGAAACTTTTAATCCGTCAAGAATTTCTGCCATTTTTACTTTTATTTTTTACTTTTATTAGATTCTAAGTCAGTTCTAGCTATAATTCAAAATATTAATGCATCGTATTTTAAGCCAATAGCAATAAGCCAGATGCTAAAAGCTATTTATTTATTTGATTTATAATAATTAATCAACCCATTTGTAGAACTGTCATGAGAACTGATGGACTCATTGTTTTCCAGTTCAGGTAAGATTTTATTCGCTAAAACTTTTCCTAATTCCACTCCAAATTGGTCAAAACTGAAAATATTCCAGATCACACCCTGCACAAAAATTTTATGCTCGTACATTGCAATCATTTGCCCTAGCGAAAAAGGAGTTAATTCTTTGATTAACAATGAGTTTGTAGGCGTATTTCCGTGGAAGACTTTGTAATTTAATAAAAAGTCAATTTCCTCTTCAGATTTGCCCGATGCTTTCAATTCAGCCTCCACTTCTTCTTCGTTTTTACCGAAAGCCAAGGCTTCAGTCTGTGCAAAGAAGTTAGCCAGTAGTTTATCCTGATGGTCAGAAACTTCATTCGGACTTTTCGCATACGCAATAAAATCTGCAGGAATCAATTCTGTTCCCTGGTGGATTAACTGATAGAAAGCGTGCTGCCCGTTTGTGCCGGGTTCGCCCCAAATGATTGGTCCCGTTTCATATTCCACAAATTCACCATTTCTGTCAACACATTTTCCATTGCTTTCCATGTCTCCCTGCTGAAGATACGCTGCAAAGCGGTCAAGATATTGAGAGTAAGGTAAGATCGCATGCGTTGTTGCTGCGTAAAAATTACGGTACCAGATTCCTAAAAGCCCCATCAAAACAGGAACGTTCTCAGAAAAATCTGCCGTCTGGAAATGCTGGTCCGTATTTTCAGCACCTTTTAATAACTGTTCGAAATTGCCATATCCTACTGCAAGCACGATACTTAAACCAATTGCACTCCACAAAGAATATCTTCCGCCAACCCAATCCCAGAATTCGAAGATGTTTTCTTCTGCTATTCCAAAGTCTTTAACGGCTTGAACATTAGTTGATAAAGCTACAAAATGTTTTGCTACGTCTTCCTGTTTTCCGGCTTTCAAAAACCAGTCTTTTGCAGAATTGGCATTGGTCATCGTCTCCTGAGTGGTAAACGTTTTTGAAGCGATAATAAATAAAGTGGTTTCAGGGTTTAAATTTTTCACCACTTCGGCGATATGATTTCCATCCACATTCGAAACGAAGTGAACATCAAGTCTTGTTTTAAAATGCTTTAAGGCAGAAACCACCATCACAGGGCCCAAATCTGAACCACCGATTCCGATATTCACCACATCGGTAATTTCTTTTCCGCTAAAACCTTTATGATTTCCTGAAATTACGTTTTCAGAAAAAGATTTCATGTGATCCAGAACTCTTTTAATTTGAGGTTTGATATTTTCACCGTCAACCAAAATTTCTTTATCAGAAAAATCTCTTAATGCTGTATGTAAAACCGCTCTTCCTTCTGTTTCATTAATCTTATCGCCAGAAAACATTTTAGAAATAGCATCCTTTAACTGACATTCTTCTGCAAGATTTAATAATAATTCTTTTGTTCTTGCGTCAATTAAGTTTTTAGAATAATCGAATAGAAAATTATCTCTTTTAATAGAAAACTCTTCAAAACGGTTTGGATTATACTGAAAAAGACTTCTCAATTCAAAGTCATTATCTCCGAAGTGTTCGTCAAGAGCTGTCCAGCTGTTAGTTTGGGTAGGGTTTATTTTAGATAGCATATTTAAAGTTTGAATTAAATTTAAAGGATAGATTTAAATAAATCACCTCAAATTCTTATTGATAAATTTTGATTTGCAAATTTACGGAATTTTCGGGCAATGATGTTAATTGTGATTTAAAAATCAGTTGGTGAGTTTTAATTCTATTCCAAGATTACCGCTACTCCGGTTGATATTGTTTGAACCATTTACAAATTTCCAGCCTCCATCGGAAAGGTTTCCGAAAATAATATTTTTAGGAGTTTCTTTAATAGAACCAATCATTGGGTCGTGTGCGATAATTTCTTTTTTCTCACCATTCATCATCATTGTTTTCTGATACGAATTTTCCTGATTCAAAATCCATTCAAAACCTACAATAATTCCTTCTTTGGGAAGAAGAAATGACTTTGGGAATATGTATTCTGTAATTTTTTTATTTTTAAAACAAGTCACAATAACCGATTTGTATAATTCACCCGGAATGTCGTTTTCATTATAGTAAATGTTAACTTTTATAGTAGCTGATTTTTTAGAATATAGTCTTGAGTAAAACTTTAGTGATTGTACAAATAATGGCTCCTCGGAAACGTGGTTTTTCATTTTCTTAGCAACCATCCAAATTGTATTGTTTACTCCGTAGAAAGTATTTTCTTTGGTGACTTTTCCTATTCTAAATGTTTTAGACGATTTGGATTTAGCTATTTTTACTTCATCAATATCAACAAACTTTGGTTTTAAAAGGTAAATTTCCTGATTTTTTTCAACCTTCAAATTTTCAAACCCAAAAGATTCAATTTCTAAAATTTCTTCGCCTTGTTCTAAACTTGTTTCGCCATTTTCCTCTGTGTTTCTGTAATAATCTTTTCCTCTCAAGATAAGCTTTGCATAAGGAACTGGCTTTTGTGTTTCGGCATCAAGAACCTGAATTTGTTGCTGGGTGTAGCAGAAGGAGTATAAAAATACAGTTAAGAATGAGAAATTTTTAAGCATCTGATTTTTGTTTTGAAAGTCTAACGTAATTTCAGGGAATTTATTAATTTCTTTTTTGAAATTAAATCCTAAATTTAAGGATTTATCTAAAACTTTACTGAGCATGCAGAATCGTCGAGACTTTATAAAAAAATCTTCTATAGGTACACTATTCCTAACTATTCCCAACTCCGTAAAATTCTTTTATACAGAAGAATTCATTACAAGAAGACCCAAATTATCCGGCCGAAAATTCACGTCAGCAGCCGTCGAAAACGCTATTAAAAATATTAAAAAAACGATCGCAGATCCTGAATTGGCGTGGATGTTTGAAAACTGTTTTCCCAATACTTTAGATACAACTGTAAAATATTATCAGAAAAACAACAAACCTTT
This sequence comes from Chryseobacterium kimseyorum, assembly GCF_025971945.1. Classification (GTDB taxonomy): domain Bacteria; phylum Bacteroidota; class Bacteroidia; order Flavobacteriales; family Weeksellaceae; genus Chryseobacterium; species Chryseobacterium kimseyorum. The sequence goes on along the minus strand of NZ_JAPDHW010000008.1, from coordinate 68,383 downwards.
CACCTACGTGATTACGGGAGATATCGATGCGATGTGGCTTCGGGATTCTTCGGCGCAGGTATATCCGTATTTGAGTCTGGCCAATGAAGATGAAAAATTAAAAAATTTATTGAAAGGTGTGATCAATAAACAGGTTGAATGTGTTCTGCTTGATCCTTACGCCAATGCATTTTTTGATGATGCCAGCAAAATCAGCGAGTGGAAAGATGATTTGACAGAAATGAAACCCGGAATTCACGAGCGAAAATGGGAGGTAGATTCTCTTTGCTATGTGATGCGGCTGTCTTACAATTACTGGAAAACGACAGGAGATTCTTCTGTTTTTGATTCTGAATGGAAAAAAGCAATGCTTTTAATTCTGAAAACATTTATAGAACAGCAGAGAAAAGATTCAAAAGGGCCGTACAAATTTCAGCGGGCAAACGGAAATTCTCTGGATACGCAGTTTGCGGGCGGTTACGGAAATCCCACTAAGAAAGTCGGATTGATTCATTCGATGTTCAGACCGTCTGACGATGCTACTTTTTATCCGTTTTTGGTTTCCTCGAATATGTTTGCAGTGGTTTCACTGAGGGAAACGGCTGAGATTTTTTCTACAGTTTTAAAAGATGAAAATTCCGCTTCTCAATTCAAAAATTTAGCTAAAGAAGTGGATGAAGCCATTCAGAAATATGCGATTCTGAATCATCCCGCAGCCGGCAAAATCTACGCTTTGGAAATTGACGGTTTTGGAAACGCTCTGTTTATGGATGATGCGAATGTTCCGAATTTACTTTCGATTCCTTACCTCGGTTACGCGTCAAAAGATGATGAAGTCTATCAGAATACCAGAAAGTTTTCACTGAGTAAAGCAAATCCATGGTTCAGCGAGGGAAAATTTGCCAAAGGCATTGGTGGTCCGCACATTGGCGAGAATAAAATCTGGCCTTTGGGATTGATTATGCAGGCGCTTACAACTGATAACGACGCAGAAATTATTTCCTGTCTGAAAATGATCAAAGCCACGCACGCAGGAACCGGATTTATCCACGAATCTTTCGATGTAGATAATCCAAAAGACTTTACGAGATCGTGGTTTGCATGGGCCAATACTCTTTTTGGAGAACTGATTTTGCATCTTCACAAAACGAAACCGGAAATTCTGAAAAGAAAGTTTTAAGACAAAAAAACCTCCGCAAATGCGAAGGCTCAGAAAAATCTATGTTGATAACCTAAAGGTTAGGATGCCGAATTCTGTTCTTTTCTCTGCTGAATTCTATTGTTAGATTTGTTTTTTCGGTAAAAGTAAAATCCGATAACAACAATTAATACAATTGGCCAAACAGTAACCAATCCCACCAAAATTCTCTGAATGAGATAAAAGCCCTCCACGAAAGCATTTTTCATATCATACAGGAAATTAAATTTATATTTATTGTCGATATTTTTTGTGTTGGTCACTGCAATTTCCGCAATGCGGAGCTTAGGTTCTTTGATGTAAATATCAACCGTGCTATACCTCAGATTGTCGGCCACATCCATGTTGGCGAGTTGCTGCTGGTTTTCTTCAGACATATTTTCATCGCTCATATTTACTTTGTCTTTGTTGGTTTTGAGCTGAGTGATATTCTCGCCGGTTTTTTTAATTCTCTTCCCTTCCAGTTCTGCATATTTAATACTGGCTGTCACATCTTCTGCGTTGATAACTCTTGAATTCAGGAAAAGTTTTTTGCTGTTGATCAGTGTTAAAAATTCGCCCAGCTTTTCGGTAGGTATACGAACCTGTATCGTATTTTCCGTCTGATATTTCTTGACCAACATCGCTTCTTCGTTGGATGTGTTGAATGTTTCTTCCGAAAAGACATTGCTTTGAAGATTGCTGTGTGTAACAAATCCACCAAGATCCTGTACAGATTTTTCGAGAGAAGTGGTCGCTTCATATACATCTTTGACTTCCATATTGACGTTCGCTGTTTTGATGAACTGTTTGTCTTTTACTTTCATGATTGCCACGGAAGAAATATCTTTAGAAACGGCCGCAGAATCTGCACTTGCGGAAACTTCGTAATCACTTGCTGTAGCTTCGCCTTTTTTGCATGAATAAATCCCAAGTAAAAGGGCTGTTGCGATGCTTAATTTAATGTAAGTCGTTTTCATATTTTATATTTTTTGATGTTTATAAATAATTGAATTGTCTTTCTTATCTATAGCTGGATCAACGCGGTCTGATTTTGCGTTGCAGTGTTTTGGCGGTTTGCTTATTTCAAAGTTGCGTAAGAAAGCTTTGTAATGTTTGAAAATGAAAAGTAAAAGATTTGTAAATAAATTATTTAATTTAAATCATTAATAATCAATAATTTGTAAAACTAATTCATTCCTGTGTGTGGTATTTCGGATTGATTTTTGCTTCAATTTTACAAATCAAACCAAACTTAATATGTCTAAAACTTTTTCCAAAATCAGAAATGCCATAGAATTATTTAAATCCATTGATTTTGATCAGCTTAGCGAAATTTCCCAGAAGGTCAATCTTCCCAAACTCATGGAAAACTTTTCCAAACTGGATGATAAGCAGCTCAGCGGAATGATGAAAATGCTCGACCCTAATAAAAAAACACGAGAACTCCCACCCATCGATGGAGATTTCTACGATGTTTATCATACTTTAACTCCTGAACAAAGGGAGGTCCAGCAAAAGGTCAGAGAATTTATGGAAAAAGAAGTCAAGCCTTTGGTGAATCATTATTGGCTTCGTGATGAATTTCCACACGAATTAATACCAAAATTTCAAAAATTAGATATTTGCGGCGTAACGTATGAAGGGTATGGTTGCAAAGGAATGCCTTTCTTAATGGAAGGTGTCATCGCTATGGAAATGGCGAGAATCGATGCTTCAATTGCAACTTTTTTTGGAGTGCAGTCCGGTCTTTCAATGGGATCCATTTACATCTGCGGTTCGGAAGAACAGAAGCAGAAATGGCTTCCTCAAATGCAGAAGTTTGAAAAAATCGGTGCATTTGGATTAACTGAACCGGAAGTAGGTTCCGGTGCTGCAGGTGGTTTAACAGTTACCTGCAAGAAAACTCCAGAAGGCTGGATTTTAAACGGACAGAAAAAATGGATCGGCAACGCAACATTTGCAGACATTATCATAATTTGGGCAAGAGATTTAGACGATGGTGAAGTGAAAGGTTTCATTGTTGAAAAAGATAATCCAGGATATTCTGTTGAGAAAATCAGAGGGAAAATGGCATTGAGAATTGTTCAGAATGGTTTGATTACGTTAAAAGACTGTATTGTCACGGAAGAAAACCGTTTACAAAATGCCAATTCCTTCAAAGACACCGCAAAAGTTTTAAGAATGACAAGAGCCGGCGTTGCCTGGATGGCAACAGGATGTGCGAGAGGTGCTTATGAAAGCGCACTGGAATACACCAGAACAAGAGAACAGTTTGGAAAACCAATCGCTTCATTTCAAATGATCCAGGGACATTTGGTGGAAATGCTTTCCAACCTAACAGCTATGCAGACGATGGTGTTCAGACTTTCTGAAATGCAGGATGAAGGTACTTTAAAAGATGAGCACGCTTCATTAGCTAAAGTTTTCTGTACGATGAGAACAAGAGACGTTGTTTCCAGAGCTCGTGAAGTGATGGGCGGAAATGGAATTCTTCTTGAATATGACGTCGCCAGATTTGTCGCCGACGCAGAAGCGATTTATTCTTATGAAGGAACAAAAGAAATTAATTCGCTGATTGTCGGAAGATCGATTACAGGATTTAGCGCATTTGTGTAAAGGTCAGTGGTGAATGGTCAATTCGCTTCGCTTGTCAATTTGAAATTCACTTGCGAAGCAAAAATTCACTATTGACTATTCACTTTTTTTATTTCACTAAGGCTTTATATTTCTCTTTATTATCAATAATCATCCAAAGATTAATGACAAACAAAACTCCGGCAATGGACATTCCAGTTGTTGATTTGTCGATGGTGAAAACGTGAAGAATAATTCCTACCATTACCGGTAAAATAACGATGGCACCCAAGGCTCTTGTTTTCGGGAAGATAAACAGCAATCCGCCAACAATCTCTACCGCTCCTACCAGAGGCATCAGCCAGTGCAATTTGTTGAAGGCATCAAAAATCTTCATCTGTTCCGGTGTGATTTCCGGCATTGGCATGTAGTGAAGAAACTTGTCTAAGCCGGCGTTGGCAAACATCAGCCCAAAGAGAAGGCAGATAATAAATTTTACGATTTTCATGATTGATTATTTTATTAATCAAATTTAAAATAAAATTCAATTTGTCAATAAAAAATCTAAATTTTTAAAGTTTAATCATTGAGTTATTGATTGCTTATATCTTAATCCATTTCTTTTAAAGTAATTCTCTTCGATATTTTATAGCTCTTTTTCTTTTTATCCGGCTTCTCTTCTTCACCCAGAAGTCTTCCCCAAGGCTGTAAACCGTCCACTCTTTCAAAAATAATTTTAATAATTGCAATCGCGGGAATACAAAGGAACATTCCGGAAATTCCCCAAAGATGCTCGCCTAAAAGAATTCCGATAAATGAAAATAAGGCGTTGATTTTTACTTTTGAACCCACAACGAAGGGAAGTACAATATTTCCGTCAATGGCATGCACAATCACATAACCAATCGCAACATATACGCAGGTAGAAACTGTCCCGGTAGCGAAGGCGATAAAGCAGGAAATTAACAGTGAAATACAGATGCCGATGTAAGGAATTACATTTAATAAACCAGTCAGAACACCTAGTAAGATGGCATATTTAACTCCGAGAACGGTCAGGACGATCGTCGTAAGGGATGATACAATTACAATCTGAAGACAGAGACCGATGATATATCTTTTGGTCATAATCCTTACTTCAGAAACAACTTCCTGCACGCTGGATTTATGCTTTTCATTAAAGACATTGACAATGAAATTATTTAAAATTCTTCTGTAATTTAAAATGAAAATGAAAAACAGAATGAAGAAAGCTAAGAATCCTAAACTCGAGGAGAAAATCCCAAACGTAAATCCTAAAATAATTCCTGATGAAGAAAGCAGTTTGCCTAAGCCCTGATCAAGATAATCAAGTTGCTCGTCAATCTTTACATTAAAAGTATGTGAAACCCATGTCTGAAGATTGTGAAAAACCATATTGAACTGTTTGGTTAAATGCGGCAAATCTCTACTGAAACTCGAAATCTGCGAACCAAAGAAATAGATCAGACCCGTCAGAATTACCAACATCATCATAACAGAAACTATGGTGGAAATTGACCTTGGAAACCTTAATCTTCTCTCAAAAAAATTAGCAATCGGCAAAAAAAGCATCGCCATCAGAAATGCTAAAAAAAATGGAGCTAAAATACTTTGGCCTAGCTTGATGAGGTAGCCGATTCCGATGATCGAAATTACTGCGAGAGCAAGTTTTGGGAGAAAAGGTAGTTTAAAAAAGTTCATGATAAAGTTTTTCTACCAATAACAAAAACCTCACCGTTTACGATGAGGTTTAAATATTTATGATTAAAAATTTATTTTTCGATGGCGAGTTCCAGAACTTCAGTCATCCAATTTACATAATTTACCTTCAGGTTTTTCAGGTAATCCTGCTTGATCTCTTCTACATCTTTTCTGTTGGCTTCGCAAAGAATTACTTCTTTGATTCCCGCTCTCGTTGCTGCAAGAAGTTTTTCTTTAATTCCGCCTACAGGGAGTACTTTTCCTCTCAACGTAATTTCACCGGTCATCGCTAAGTGTGGTCTCACTTTTTTATTTCTGAAAGTAGAAACCATAGAAGTCAGCATTGCGATTCCTGCTGAAGGTCCGTCTTTTGGAGTTGCGCCTTCAGGAACGTGCACGTGGATGTTTTTCTTTTCTAAATCATCTTCTGTAATTCCTAAATCTTCATGCTTAGCTTTTATGTATTCCAAAGCAATTGTCGCAGATTCTTTCATCACCGTTCCCAGATTTCCGGTCATCGTAAGATTTCCTTTTCCGGTGCTGGTAATACTTTCGATAAATAAAATGTCTCCTCCAACGCTTGTCCATGCCAATCCGGTTACTACACCTGGCACGTCTGTTAATTCAGATAAGCTTTTCGGTCTCGGAACTCCTAAAATTTCATCTACTTTCTCAACAGAAATTTTAGCATCATATTCTTTCACCAAGGCAGTCTGCAAAGCTACCCAACGGGCAATTCCTGCAATTCTCTTCTCTAAAGTTCTCACTCCACTTTCAGAAGTGTGTGCTTCGATAATATGTTTTAATTCAGCATTTCCAAGTTTGAAAGATTTCGCCGTCAAACCGTTTTCGTCCTGCTGTTTTTTGATTAAATGTCTCTTGGCAATCTCGATTTTCTCTTCCAGGGTATATCCTGCGATCTGAATAATTTCCATTCTGTCCAACAGCGGAGTCTGAATCGTCGAAAGTGAGTTTGCCGTTGCCAAAAACATAACTTTGGATAAATCATAACCCATTTCCAGGAAGTTATCATAGAAAGCATTATTTTGCTCAGGATCAAGTACTTCAAGTAATGCAGAGCTCGGGTCGCCGTGCATTCCTTTTCCAACCTTATCGATTTCGTCTAAAACAATCACAGGGTTTGACGTTCCCGATTTTTTAATAGACTGAAGAATTCTACCTGCCATCGCACCAATGTAGGTTTTTCTGTGACCACGGATTTCACTTTCGTCATGAAGTCCGCCCAGAGAAACACGTACATATTTTCTTCCCAAAGCATCGGCAACGGATTTTCCAAGCGAAGTTTTACCAACCCCCGGAGGTCCTACCAATAATAAAATTGGGGATTTCATATTGTTTTTCAATTTTAGAACAGCCATGTGTTCCAAAATTCTTTTCTTAATATCTTCTAAACCGAAATGTGCTTTGTCTAAAACTTTTTCAGCTTTTTCGATGTCGAAAGTGTCTTTGGTAAAGGTTTCCCAGGGAAGGTCTGTGAAGAAATCAAGATAATTTCTCTGAACATTGTAGTCTGGAGAATTTGGGTTTTGTCTCTGTAATCTTCCGATCTCTTTCTGGAAATGTTCTTCAACTTCAGGTTTCCACTTTTTCTGGCTTCCCTTTTTCAATAAATCTTCCACATCGCTTTCCGGACCGCCTCCCAACTCATCCTGGATGGTTCTGATCTGTTGGTTCAGGAAATATTCTCTCTGCTGCTTGTCAAGATCTTTCGAAGTTTTCTGATGAATCTGATTTCTCAGTTCCAGCTTTCTGAAGTCTTCATGCATCATCTCGTAGCATCTATTGGCCCTGGCAACTAAGCTTTTCTCTTCCAGTAATTTCTGTTTTTCCAGGTAAGGAAAACTGGCATTGGTGCAGATGAAATTTAATAAATCATCATTATTGTTGATATTCTTGATTGCGAAATTAGCCGCATTGGGGATGTTAGGATCAAGCTCAATTATTTTTAAAGCTAAATCTTTTACATTTTCCAGCAGAGCTTCGTATTCTTCTTTATTTTTTGCTTTTGAGTCTTTTAATCTTGTAATCTCACCCTTAAAATAAGGTTGGCTGTCTGTGATTTTTTTTATTTTAAATCTCTGAAAACCTTTCATGATCGCTGTCACGTTACCTTCAGGAAGTTTGATTATTTTTATGATCTTGGCAAGAGTTCCGATCTGATAAAAATCTTTTTCTGCAGGCTGCTCAATTTCAGAATTTTTCTGACTTACAATTCCTATTAAATCACCATTTTGTTGTGCTTCCTCCAAAAGTTGAATTGATGTTTTTCGCCCTGCTGTAATAGGAATTACTACATTTGGAAACATCACCATATTTCTTACCGGAAGAATCGGGAAAATGATCTGTTCAGAGTTTTTTGCGCTTTCGTCAATATCAGAAAGATTAATTTCTTCAGCTACAATATCAAATCCGTCGCCTAAGATTTCATCAAAATTTATATCTTCAAATTCTGTCATAATACGTTGAATGACAAATTGTCATTTATAGTTTAAATCGTTAAAGGATAAATCAAAATATGCCTGGCAAATGCTTTACATATAATGTGTACGTAATTTTCACAATACTTATGCCATTTGTTTTTTAATAAAAAATACGGTCAAAATTTCCATTTTATATGGATTTAAATTTTAAAAATTAAAAAACCATCTTATATTTCTCTAATTTCTTAAAAATGTGTATTTTCGCACACTGATATAAAACTATATTTATAAAATGGCAATTTTAGGACAGATTAGGAGTAGACCTTGGCTTTTGATGGGAATGATCGCATTGGCGCTTTTAGCGTTTTTGGTAAACCCAGAAAGTCTCGATAAAGTTTTTGGAAAAAATCCTGATGTTTTAGGGAAAGTAAATGGCGAAAAAATTACCCGTGAGGAGTATAACGACCAGCTTTTCATATTACAGCAACAAGCTGATCAACAGCAGCAGCCAAAAAGCGGGCTTGAAGAGCAGGCTTGGCAATTGCTTGTACAGTCTAAACTGGTAAAGCAGCAGTTTGAAAAAATGGGATTTGAAATGACAGATGATCTGTTCTGGAATCAGATTCAGTACGATCAAATGTTTGCTCAGAATCAACAGCTTTTTGACGAAAAAGGGAATTTCAAACTTCAGGAATTGAAGAAAGAAATCGAAACTTTACAGAATACTAACCCTGAAGGTTACAGCCAATGGTTGAAAACCAGAAAGACGATCGAGTACAGAATCATGGCAAGACAGGTTTTTGCTAACGTTTCTACAGGAATCACGACGGGTAAGAAAGAAGCTGAAGAATTGATGAAAGAAAGAGATCAGTTAGCAGATATCGATTTTGTAAAAGTAGATTACGCTTCTTATCTTCAGAAAAATAAAATCAAAGTTACTACAGAAGATTTAAAAAAATATATCGACCAACATCCTGTAATGTTCAAAACTGAACCTAGCAGAAATTTGGGAATTGTATTTTTTCCTTCTCAGCCAAGTCCAGCGGATGAAGCTGCAGTTTTGAAAGATATTACAAAAATATACTCTGTAGGAACAGATGAAAGTGGTGGTAAAGAAAACTTCATGAATACGACAAACGACTCTATGTTTGTAACTTCAAATTCTGACATTCCTTTCAACAATCAATATGTTCCGGCTAGTCAGATGCCTCAGGGTATCAAGGCGCAAATTGAAACAGCTGCAATTGGTCAGGCTTTCGGTCCTTACAAAGAGCAGAATTTATATGTTGTTTCTAAATTGGTCGACAAAAAAACTTCAGATTCTACTTTGTCTAAACATATCCTAATTTCTTACAAAGGTGCTGAGAGATCTACAGCAACAAGAACGAAAGAGCAGGCAAAGAAAATTGCTGACAGCCTGATGGCAGCGATAAAAGGTAATCCTGCAAAATTTGCAGAAGGTCTTAAGTTATCTGATGAGCCAGGTGCGGTTGAAAGAAACGGAAGTGTGGGCTGGACGACTCCTCAGAGTCAGTTTGCTCCTCAATATTTATCTTTCTTGGCAAGCAATGCAAAAGGTGCCACAGGTTTAACTGAAACAAGTTTTGGTTACCATATCATCAACGTAGAGGATAAAAAAGCAGGCGCAATGGGTTATAAAGTTGCTCACCTGGTAAAATCAATCAAACCTTCTGAAGCTACTGAAGCAGTAGTAGATAAAAATTCACGAAGATTTATTCAGCAGATTCAGGGTAAATCATTCAATGATTTCGTGAATATTGCTAAGAAATCAAACTTCCAATACTCAAATGCAAAGTCAGCTAAGAGATTTGACGGTCAGTTACAAGGTTTAGGTACCGATAAAGACGGAGAAATCCTTACATGGGCATTTGATAAGAAAAGAGAAAAAGGAGACTCAGAAATTTTTACAGTTGACGGAACAGGAGATAAAATCGTTGTTTACTTAAACGGAAAACAGGAAAAAGGTCTTGCCGATCCTGAGTCTGTAAGAGATCAGATTGAAACAGTTGTTCAGAATAAATTGGCAGCTAAGCAAATTTCTGATAAGATCGGTAAAGCGACAAGCTTAGATCAGGTTGCAAAAACTTTTGCTACAACAAAACAGTCTGCACAGGTTAACTTGTTAAGTCCATCAGTTGCAGGTGCTATGGAACCTAAGGTTGCAGGTGCGGCGTTCGGTGTTAAAAAAGGTGCGATTTCTAATGCAATCGAAGGTGGAACGGGAGTTTATGTTTTAGTAAAAAAGAACGAGACAATCAACAAACAGCCGGGAGATGCTAAGCAGTTTACAGAGTCTGTTACGCAGAGAAATGCAGGAATGTTCGGTCAGTCTTGGTTGAAGAGTTTACAGGATAACGCAGACATCGATGATTACAGAATCGAAATCTGGGGTAAAGTTGGAAATCAACAATAAGATATCAAAATCAACAATATAAAAAGTGGCAGAGTTTTTGCCACTTTTTTTTGTGTTTAACCCATAGCAATACAGAAAAACATTAATTTAAATGTACTATATTTGCTTACTAGAAAAAATATAAAAAGTGAAGTTCAGTAAAGAAATAAAAGCTGGTTTAATAGCGATTTTAGCTGTTGTCGGCTTTGTCGTTTTGTTCCAATTCATGAAAGGCAGGAGCCTTTTTACTACCGATAATATATTTTATGCTAAATATGATAACGTTGAAGGTCTTACACAGTCTTCACCTGTTTCTATTAATGGTCTAAAGGTTGGTCAGGTTGATAAAATTATCCCACAGACATCAAAAGACGGTAAAATTCATTTTATCGTTAAAATTACCGTTGATGATAATTTTGAATTTTCAAGAAATTCAAATCTTGAAATTTTTGAACCTAGTTTAATGGGTGGTAAAGAAATGAGAGTTAATCTGTTCTATGGTGGTGAAACTGCTAAAGATGGTGACACACTGAAAGGTGCTTTTAAATTAGGAATGATGAACAGTCTTTCTTCTCAGGTTGGTCCGGTTAAAGATCAGCTGCAAACTGTTTTGCACAGAGTGGATTCTTTGATGGTTAATGCCAATCAGGTGATGAATGAGCAGAACAGAGAAGAGATTAAAATCTTACTTCACAATCTTAATAAAACGGTTGGAGCTTTAGAAACTACAGCAGGAAGTGTCAATAAACTGGTAGGTAACAATGACCCAAAACTTCAGAAAGTTCTTGATGAAGCAAGTCTTACCATGAAGAGCGGTAAAGTTACTTTAGATAAATACGGTAATTTAGCAGAAAGCATCGATACTCAAAAACTGAATGCTACCATTGCCAATCTGGACAACACTGTAGGTCAGCTTAATAAAGTAGTGTCTGGTATTGACAGAGGTGAAGGAAGCTTAGGTAAAATCATGAAAGATGATCAGTTATACAATAACCTGAATGCAGCTTCTACCAATTTAAATTCTCTTATTGAAGATTTGAAAGCCAATCCTAAGAAATATGTTAATTTCTCGGTTTTTGGTAAGAACAGTAAAGACTAATCATCCTTATGCAATATCTTGACAATATTTTTTTTCTGATTCTATTAATTGCAGGTTTTGGGTTATTCGGAAAGAGCCTTTTTAAGATTTATAGAAACATCAGATTAGGAAGAGAAATCAACCGCAGCGACAGGAAACCTGAACGTTGGGAAACTATGGCTCGTGTAGCAATGGGTCAGAGCAGAATGGTGAAAAGACCTGTTGCAGGTATACTTCACCTTTTTGTGTATGTAGGTTTTGTGATTATCAACATTGAGCTGATCGAAATTATTGTTGATGGAATCTTTGGGACGCATCGTTTTCTAGCAACAATTTTCGGACACACTTTTTACAATATTTTCACTGCTACTCTTGAGGTACTGGCAATTCTTGTCATCATTGGTGTTGTTTTATTTTTTATCCGAAGAAATTTTTACGGAGTTAAGAGATTAACAATGAAAGAACTTTTTGGGTGGCCAAAAAATGACGCCAACTGGATTTTAATTATCGAGTTTGCTCTGATGGTATTTTTCTTTACCATGAATTCTTCCGATTTCATCTTACAGCAGAGAGGAGTTTTAGCAGAACATGGAAGTTTTCCAATCAGTGAAGTTACATTGGTTCCTTTTTTAAATATTTTCAGTTTCGATACTGGGTTTTTGGTATTTGTTGAAAGGGCGGCTTGGTGGCTACACTTCGTGGGAATTTTATTTTTCATGAATTACCTTTATTATTCTAAACATTTACATATCATTTTAGCTTTTCCGAGTACATGGTATGCTAACCTAGACCTGTACGGAAAATTCAATAATTTGGATTCGGTAACGGCTGAAATCAAATTAATGATGGATCCAAATGCAGATCCTTACGCGGCTCCGGCTGAAGGTGCTGTTGCTGAAGCTCCGTCAAAATTCGGGGCAGAAGATGTTTTTGATTTAAATCAGGTACAGCTTCTGAATGCCTATTCCTGTACGGAATGTGGAAGATGTACTTCGGTTTGCCCGGCAAATATTACAGGTAAAAAACTGTCACCACGATTGATTTTGATGAAGACAAGAGACCGTTTGGAAGAAGTTGGAAGAAACATTGATAAAAACGGTAAGTTCGAAGACGACGGTAAGAAATTGCTGAATGATTATATCACAAAAGAAGAGCTCTGGGCCTGTACAACTTGTAATGCATGTACGGAAGCCTGTCCGGTTTTGCTTGATCCACTTTCTATTATTTTTGAAATGAGGAGGTTCCTGGTAATGGAGCAGTCTGCTGCGCCTCAAGAGCTGAATTTGATGATGACGAATGTAGAGAACAATGCTGCACCTTGGCAGTATAATCAAGCTGATCGTCTGAATTGGGCAAAAGACTAAAATTGGAAAATTTGAAAATGAGGTAATTTGAAAATTAATTATCAATCATCACTTATCATTAAAAAATCATGGATTTCACTATAAAAACAATGGCAGACTACGCTGCCGAAGGCAAATCTCCTGAAGTTCTCTTCTGGGTAGGTTGCGCCGGAAGTTTCGATGACAGAGCCAAAAAAATAACAAAAGCTTTCTGCAAAATTTTAAATAAAATAGGCGTTGAATTTGCTGTTCTCGGACAGGAGGAAAGCTGCACGGGAGATCCCGCAAAAAGAGCAGGTAACGAATTTGTTTTCCAGATGATGGCAATGACGAATATAGAAGTTCTGAATGCCTATGAAGTGAAGAAGATCGTAACGGCTTGTCCGCACTGTTTCAATACTCTTAAAAATGAATATCCAAGTTTGGGAGGGAATTATGAGGTGATTCATCACACTCAGTTTTTAAAGCAGTTGATGAATGAGGGAAGATTGAAGATTGAAGGTGGAGCTTTTAAAGGTAAAAAAATAACATTTCACGATCCATGCTATTTGGGAAGAGCTAACGGTGAATATGAAGCGCCAAGAATGCTTTTGGAAAAACTCGATGCCGAGCTGGTAGAGATGAAACGTTGCAAAAGCAATGGTCTATGTTGTGGAGCAGGTGGAGCACAGATGTTTAAAGAACCTGAAAAAGGGAATAAAGATGTAAACATTGAGAGAACGGAGGAAGCGTTATCATTTGAACCAAAAATCATCGCTACCGGCTGTCCTTTCTGCAACACCATGTTGACTGACGGCGTAAAACATTTTAATAAAAATACGGAAGTTGAAGTTAAAGATATCGTAGAACTTCTTGCGGAAGCTGAAGATTTATAATGCTTACTTTTTTAAAAATTATATTAAACTCAGGATTATTCCTGAGTTTTTTTTGTAGAAACTGAATCAATAAAATTGCGTAATTTTGTTATGTAAAATGTGGTGACGATATAATGTGCGTTGTTGGTTTTAGATTCAGTAAACGACTACGAACAGCGACAGCATTGAACCGCTAACAATAAATATCTGGACATGAAAATAGAAGAATCAAATATTGTAGAAGCTGAAGATTACAGAGTGATTATTTATCCTGCTTCAAGATCTTTTACCACGAAAGAAGCCAAAGTAATTACAGAAAAACTGTATGACTTTCTCGCTGGTTGGGCTGCTCACGGTAAACCACTTTCGTCATCTTTTAAGATCGAAAAAAATCAGTTTATCGTTATCTGTGTAGACGAAGAAAAAGAAATGGCGTCGGGTTGCAGTATTGATGCTTTAGGCAAGATTATGCGTGAGATTGATGAAGAATATCAGTTGGGGTTATTTGACCGTATGAAAGCGAGTTATGTGGAAAATGGTGAAGTGAAAACACTCAAGCTTTTAGACTTCAAAAATAAAGTGAGAAGCGGAGAATTATCTCAGGAAATTGAAGTTTTCGATTTTTCTAAAAATACATATCTTGAATTTTTAGGAAATTTCTTACTTCCTTTCAACAGAAGCTGGGCAGCGGGAATCAAGTAGTTTTCAGGAATGAAGTGTTGAAATAAATGCTTCCTTTTCTATTGTAACAGTATAAATATTTTCAGGAATCTTCATCGGATCAAAGGTTGATGATGAGGCAATCTTCTGTTTTGTGAAGACTGCACATAAGGTGTTTTTTGGATGGTAAAGAAATGCATGATTATGATCACCTACACCATCTAATATTGCCTGAAACACTTCATATCTGATGTTTTGAGGACTGTAAGCGTAATCATGCCAAACCACAATAGAATTTTCATGAAGAAGATGTTTAAAAACTTTTTGTGTATCGTTTAAAACCATCTCATAACTGTGCTCACCGTCGATAAAAACTAAATCATATTTTTTGTTTAACGAAGCAAAGTCGAAAGTTTTACTGTTGGCACCAAGATGCAGAATCTTTGGATTTTTGCTGGAAAGAATTCCGTGCTGTTCTGCATAGTCCTGACTTAATCTCATAGCTTTCATTTCTTCTATGGACAGATTAATCGTCGTGCAGTCTGCGACATGCTTTGCAACATTGTGAACGCTTTCACCACGCCAAGTACCAATTTCAAGATATGAGTTGACCTCATTTTTTGCAGCAAGCGCAGACAGCAACTGTAAATCTGTAATCAAAGATCCACCATCAAGAATAAAAGTGTCAATACTCACTGGGATTTCTTCGCTCAGTTGGTCGATGTCAATCTGAGGTAATGATGTAAAATGAGGATAATATTTTTTAAATCTTTCTTCGGAAACAGAGGGACTGTTTAGAACAATATTCACTAAGCTTGGCTTATTAATAATTATGCGAATAAAAGAAAGAAATTTATTAATTTTAGCGTTCATTTTGCTTAGATTCGTTTGATGTAATGATAAACAAAGATACATTTAAATAAAATTTTGGAAAGAAAAAATATCCTCTTCATCTCTTCCTGGTTTCCAAACAAAGTTGAACCTTCCAATGGAAATTTTGTTCAAAGACATGCTGAAGCTGTATCTTTAAAACATCACGTCGAAATTTTGCACTCTATCGGTGATTTTCACCAAAAAGATAAATATCTCATGGATGATCAGGTCATTAATGGGATCAGAACATTAATCGTCTACTACAGAAATTCAAAAAATCCTCTTCAGAATTTTTACCGCAGAATGACTGCCTATAAAATGGGATTTGCAAAAATGAAAAAGCCTGATTTGGTTCATGCCAATGTTCTTCACAATTCAATGTTCTTCGCAGTTTATCTCACAAAGAAATTTAGAATACCTTTTGTCATCTCAGAACACTGGACTGCCTATCAGGAAAATGCGTCTGATGCTCATGGAAAACTGTGGCGTTTTTTCGCCAAATGGATTGCCAATCATTCTGCTGCAGCTCTACCTGTAAGTGAAAATCTCAAAAAAGGTTTGGTTGTTTTAGGTGTTAAAAGACCGATAAAGGTTGTATCAAATGTTGTTGATACTGATGTTTTCAAGCTGAATAAGGAAGTGAAAAAAAGAGAAATTTTTACTTTTCTACACGTTTCTTCTTTAGTGGAAAGGAAAAATCCGGATAAAATTATAGAGACAGCGAAAAAACTTTTTGACGCAGGCTATAAGTTCCGTCTAGACATTGGTGGAAGTGATTTCGGACATCTTGAAAAACAGATAAGTTCTTTTTCTGCCACTGATTATATTTCAACATTTGGACTATTGCCTCTGTCGGGAGTTGCTGAAAAAATGCAGCAATCTCATACTTTAATACTTTTCAGTGAAAACGAAACTCAAGGCTGTGTTTTAGTAGAAGCCAATGCCTGTGGAATACCTGTAATATCTTCTAAGGTAGGTGGAGTGCCTGAATTTGTAAATCAAAACGCAGGTATTTTGGTGGAGAAAGATAATGTAGAAAGTCTTTATGTAGCCATGGAAAAAATGTTATTATGCAAAGTAGATTTTGCCAGTCCTGAAATTTTACATCAGCAAATCGAAGAAAAATACAGTAAGGACAAAATATCAACTGCCTTTTCTGAAATTTATGAATCTGTACTGAAATAATGGTCACTTTTATTAAAGATTTCATTGCCAAGAAAGGAATTTGGGTAGGTTTATCTTTACTCATCGCAAGACTTTCTGCATTCTTATTGAGTGTTTTTGTAGCGAGGGTCTTATCGAAGGAAGATTTCGGAGCAGCTACATTTGGATTAAATTTTCTCACCATATTTTTAGCCTTTGCAGGATTTGGTGCAGCACAGGGTGTAGTGAAATATGGTTCGGGAATTGAGAATTCTCTTCAGAAAAAGCAGCTATTCCGTTATGCTTTTTCTTATGGTTTGATTTATAACTTAGTTCTTACTGTCCTCATGTTGGTGATTTCCGGGATTTTGTATTGGGACGAGTTTGCAAAAATTAAACTGATTCTTTTATTCAGCATCAGATTTTTGGGAATCTATCTTGTCGAACAGAAAAAAGCGGAATACAGGGCAGATTTAGACAATCTGACATTTGCTAAATTTGATATTTTTATGTCAGTAACGGCTCTGATTTTAGGAATCTTATGTACTTATCTTTGGAATTTAAACGGATTTATCTTCAGTCTCTGTTTTTCTCCGTTTTTAATTTTTGCCTATAACCGAAAGGTGAGTTTCTCCTTAAAAAAAATAATATTTAAAGATTTTAAGACAAAAGAATTCTGGCGGTTTTCCTGGACGACGGCACTTACCACTCAAATAGGTGAACTTGTTTTTATTCTGGACCTGTTTTTTATAGGACTGCTGATGAAAGACCAGGACGTTGCGTATTACAAGGTCAGTTCTATGATTCCGGTGAATATTTTGGTTTTGGGATTTATTTTTATGCAGACTGAATATCCCAAATTATGCCAGCACCATCGCGACAGAAAATATCAGTATCAGTTTATATTGAATTACTGGAAGCTTTTTGCTGTTGTTGGAACTATTGTTTTGGTGGCTGGCTTGTTATTCGATAACCAGATTCTTTCTATTTTCGGGCATCAGTATCAGAATACGGAAATTTACAGAATACTTTTGTTTGCAGCGGTAATTTCTCTGCTTTTCAGGGTGCTGTTTGTTTATATGTTGGCTTCGATAGGCAAAACCATGTGGAATTTATCCATCTCTGCTTTTCTGCTTTTTGCAACTTCGCTCAGCCTTTATCTTGTTATTCCTGAATATGGTCTGAGAGGGGTTTCCTATGTGACTTTCGGATGTCTCGCCTTATCAGGAATTTTGCCTGCATTTGCGTATTTTTACGAATCCAAAAAAATCTGATTATGTGCGGAATCTGCGGTTATTATTCATTTAAGAAAGAAATTTCTTCGAAAAATATTTTAGAAATGAATAAAGCCATCCAACACCGCGGTCCGGATGATGAAGGGTTTTGGCTTTCTGACGGATTTTCTGGACAATCTTTTTCGGGTGAAGGCTCCACGCAAAAAATCAAAGAGTTGTTTCCTGATTTAAAAGAAGAAAGATCTCAACTCGCCTTGGGATTCCGTCGGCTTTCCATTTTAGATCTGTCGGAGAAAGGTCATCAGCCAATGCTTTCAGAAAATGGGCGCATCACATTAACTTTCAATGGTGAAATTTATAATTTTAAAAAATTAAGAAAGGAGCTTGAAGATATTGGTTACGTTTTCAGCAGTAATTCAGATACCGAAGTTATTCTAAAGTCTTACGAAAGGTGGGGAACTGCAATGTTTGCAAGATTCGACGGAATGTTTGCCATTGCACTGATCGATTTAGATAAAAAAAAAATAATCCTTGCAAGAGACAGAGTAGGTTTGAAGCCTCTCTTTTATTATAAAAACCAAGATGTTATTCTATGGGCTTCTGAAATAAAATCTCTTCTTAAAAATGAATATATACAACCCGAAATCAACTGGCAAGGTGTTTATACCAATTTTCTTTTTCAGACAACTTTGGCTCCCGACACCTGTTTCAAAGATATTTTCTCTTTGGAACCGGCGTCATTCATGACAGTTGATCTGAATAATTTTAAAACTACAAAAGAGTTTTTTTGGAACTTTCCTAAGCAAAAAAATCATATTGCTATGGAGGAAGCTGTGTCAGCAATTGACAGATTACTTTCTGAAAGTGTGGAGGAACAGCTTTACGCCGACGTCCCAGTGGCAAGTATGATGAGCGGTGGAATAGATTCAACCTTAATAACTGCGAAATCAAAGCCATTTAAAAATGATATCAGTGCATTCACGATTGCTTATCCGTTTTCTGAAGAGGAGATCAAAAATGCGTCGTTGGTTGCTGATAAAATTAAGGTTCCACATCACATTAAAAAAGTGTCGGATGATGAAGTTTTAGAACAGTTAAAAGAAAATATTCAACATTTTGAAGAGCCCTACAGCAGCCTGGAAGTTTTAATGAATGCCGCAGAGTATGCTAAAAATTTAGGTTTTAAAGTTGTTCTCAGCGGAAATGGTGCAGATGAACTGTTTGCTGGATATTCTCATTCTCTGAAACTTAACAAATGGCTTTTAATGAAGAATTTCAATTTTGTAAGAAATTTCATTTTTACAAAAGATCATTTTTCGCAGAAAGTTAAAAATTATTTTTCTCAGGATTCTATGTTTGATTTTTTCAGACAGAGTCAGGTTGGTATGAAACCGTTGCAGGCGAAAACAGTGTTTAAAAAGGAAATTTACAGTCGAATCAATCCAAGTTTAAAAAAGTTCCACCTCTCTGAAACTAAAGATTATCAGGGATTGTTTGAATATGACATGAAATATTCTCTATCCTCGCATCATGTATTCCGTGATGATCTCAGCGCAATGAAGTACGGAGTGGAATTTAGATATCCTTATCTGAGTAATGATTTGATCGATTACGTTTCAAGTTTACCACAAGAAGTAAGATTTAATGGAACTAAAAATAAACCCTTATTAAGAAAAGTGTCTGAAAGTTATTTGCCCGAAGAAGTTCTGAACATGCCCAAGCGCGGATTTTCTTTTCCACTGGCTCATTTTATTAAAAATGATCAGAAGATTCAGAATTTTATCTTAGAAAATTTAGAAAGCCTTAAAAAAAGAAATTTCTTTAACAGAGATGTTATCGATGAATGGTGGAATAACCAGAAAGACGAGTATGATTATGTGAAAATCTGGCAATTGGTCACTTTTGAACTTTGGTATCAGAAATATTTTGAAAATCAGTAAAATCAGTTTAATTTAAATTTTACCTTTGTACTATGAAGAATCTACTTTTTGGAATTTTACTTGTATGTTTTGCACTTTTGGGATGTAGAAGTGACGAAGAGTCCATTCAGAAAATTGATCAGATCATGAATTTCTATATTCAGGATGCCAATGGTAAAGATTTGTTGGTTCCGAATGCGGTGGGATCTTACACAACAGTTGCCATGAACGACGTTTTAGCTCCCACCGATATTGCTGCAGTAAGTTTTTCACCAAAAACAGATGCCGATTCAAGAAATTATTTAGAATATATTGCCGGCGCTACAAGAGAGTTGCAGAGTGGGGGAGATTCTGACGAAAGAGTTTACCGTTCCAGAATCAGAGTAGCACTGACTAAGAAAATAACAGATACTACGTTTAACGAAGCTGTCAATGATACTTTAGAAATCCATTACCGTTGGACGCCGACGGTTTTTGAGGTGTCGAAAGTTATGTACAAAGAAATTGATTTACCCGTTACTAAAGATTCGGAAAATCGTAATATCGTGAGAATCACAAAATAATCTTTAAATTTGCATCAACAGTTCGTTTTTGAGGTTAAAATTTCAATAAGTTTTTGATATTTAACTTCTGATGAACCTTAATCTATAAAACACTTTATGTTACAAGTCAATTTTTTGCGCGAAAACAAAGAACGCGTTTTAGAAGGTCTTCAAAAAAGACAATTCAAGGGTCTTGAGTTGGTAGACGAGGCAATCGTTACTGACGAAGAGAGAAAAAGAATTCAGTTTGAATTAGACTCTCAGCTTTCAGAAATTAATAAAATCTCTAAAGAGATCGGAATTCTAATGAAAGAAGGGAAAAGAGAAGAAGCTGAAGCCTCAAAATCTAAAACTGCACAGTTCAAAGAATCGAGCACAGAATTGAAGTCACAACTGGAAGTGATTGAAAAAAAGCTTTTACATATTCTGTATCAGATTCCGAACGTGCCTTACGAATTGGTAAAGGCTGGAGTTTCTGCAGATGATAATGAAATAATTTATCAGTCTCATGATGTTGAAGGTTTGGGCGAAGGTGCAATTCCTCACTGGGAGCTGGCGAAAAAATATAATTTAATTGATTTCGAACTGGGTGTGAAAATTGCCGGAGCTGGTTTCCCTGTCTATTTCGGAAAGGGAGCGAGATTACAGAGAGCATTGGTTCAGTATTTTTTAGATAAAAATGTTGATGCCGGTTATTTGGAAGTCAATCCTCCTCACGTTGTGAATGAAGCTTCAGGATACGGAACCGGTCAGTTGCCGGACAAAGAAGGTCAGATGTATTATATTAATGCAGATGATTTGTATCTAATCCCAACAGCGGAAGTTCCTGTGACGAATTTATACAGAGATGTTTTGCTGGACGAGAAAGACCTTCCTATCAAAAACACAGCATTTTCTCAGTGCTACAGAAGAGAAGCGGGAAGTTACGGAGCTCATGTAAGAGGTTTGAACCGTCTTCATCAGTTTGAAAAGGTAGAAATTGTAAGATTGGAAAAGCCTGAAAATTCTTACGCTGTTCTGGAAGAAATGGTAGAACACATCAAAGAAATCCTTACTGATCTTGAATTGCCTTACAGAGTTTTAAGATTGTGTGGTGGAGATACAGGTTTTGCATCGGCAATGACTTATGATTTCGAGGTTTGGAGCGCGGCTCAGGAAAAATGGCTGGAAGTAAGTTCAGTTTCAAATTTTGAAACCTTCCAGGCCAACAGATTGAAGTGCCGTTACAAAGCTGACGGAAAAACTCAGTTAGTGCATACATTAAATGGTTCTGCCATGGCATTGCCAAGAATTATGGCGGCGTTGCTTGAAAACAACCAGACTGAAGATGGTATTAAACTTCCTAAGAAGATTGCAGAGTATGCTAGATTTGAATTGATCAACTAATATTTTATTTATAAATAAATCAAAGCCATCCTATCCGGGTGGCTTTTGTTTTGGTACAGTAAGTATGTTGCAGCTAATATTTAATTTAAGAATTTCAAAAGATTAGGGTTGGGATGTGACGTTTGAACCTGTACGATGTTTTTGAAATAAATAAAGGATATTTAAATGTTAGGAGGATCACAAATGTGAGAGTATTTCAAATTAAATGTACTTTTGTGATTCAGGAGAAGAGATCAGCAGATGTTTGATATTTCCTCTACAATAAAGAATTTAAGAATGAATTTTAATAATCAAAATAAAGGATATGGTTGGAAGAAAAGATCAGACTACATGGTATCCATAATTATTTTTCCTTTATTTGGTTTGGTAATTATAGCAATCAATCCACTATCAATGTTCGCATTGGCGCTTCTCATAAGTATCATTGTATATGTGACTGTTTTCAGGAGGAGTTTTGTAAGAAAATCCTTTCTGTTTCTTTTGGGTGGAGTCTATGCAATTTTAATGTTTATTTATTCTTTATCACCTAGAATTCAGTATGAAGAATTCAAAATTATTCATCCTCACTGGAAAGAGGTAGAAGGGAATATTTCTAAATTTGATGTCTGCTGGAAAGGAGGTAAAAGGCGAAAATCAGTCGCAAAAATCTTTTATCAGTATACAATAAATAATAAACGATTTAAGGCAATCGAAGATGATGCTATCGAAAATAAATCATATTCTGTCTTTTGGGTTTCAGACGAAGGAAAAAAGCAATACAATCGGGATCTGAAGCAAAGTGTGAATGAGTATATCCGTGATAAAAATTTTAAAATTCTGACCAATGTTCAAACCAATGAGTGCAAAATTTTCATTCCGTTAAATTTTATCTTACTCTCAAATTCTTCAGGATTTAATATTTTAGTCACTTTCCTAAAAATAGTGCTGGTTCCGCTACTGTTTGTGTTTGTATTGTCTCTAATAACTGAAAGATTAAAGAGGCATTAGTAAGCTGACAAACTTTATTTCAGCGTCCAGGTCACAAAATCATTCATCACTTCTTCCCAATGCGGTTTGTCGTGATTAGCTCTTCCATTTTCGACTTCAAAGAAATTATGTTCAAGATTTAAGTGTCTTTTTAAAGTTAAATTATCTTTATGCTCACGAATGAAATATAACGGAACAATATCATTCAGGTCACTCGCGATATCATGAGTTCCATAGGCCAGATAAATCGGTTTGTTGAAATTGAGCCAATCATCAAGTATTGGCACAGAAAAAGATTTCCAGGCAAGCAGTTCAGTTTTTTCTTCGAGTTTTTTTGGATCATGGGCATTTCTGAACATTTGATATTCCTTTTCGATACCTTCGTTCGCTTTCTCCCATGTGATCAGTTTCTGCTCTGCATCTTTTCGGTAATCTCTGATATTCTGATCGATTCTTCCAAAAGGATTTGCGGAAAAAAGCCCCAGTTTCGAAACGTCTTTATTGGCAACTGCAATTTTAGTAGCAACTTTAGACCCTTGAGAAGATCCGGCTACAACGAGCTTGCTGTTATCTACCCACTTTTGTTTTTTAAGAAATTTTAAAACAGCAAGTCCGCGGTTTACATAGTTTTCAAGATAGTCGGATTTTTGAAATTCTACAGTTGGAATGTTTTTATCTTTTGAATTTCCAAAATACCAGTAAGACTCATTGATTTCTTTTTCATCAGCTATCAATGGAGTTCTGGGCATTGAAATAATAACCAGGTGATAATTTTTGACAATACTGGAGACGTCGAAATTTGTAATTCCGCCACCAATCAGCCAAATTCCTTCTTCTTTTGAGCTGACATAAAGAGGATAGGGAAGTGAACCCTGACACCATAGGAACACGGGTTTCTTTTGGGTTAAATCTGTATCGAAAACAATGAATTCAATTTTACCGTTTTTATCTGAGATTTCAAAAGCCGTCGATTGGTTGTTGATGATTTTTCCTTTTTGGGAAAATACAGTCTGAAATAAAAGATTTAGTAAAATGAATATTCTGAATTTCATAGATAAAAGAAACAAGATTTGAATTTAAGGATTTTGGCTTTGCGATCTCATATTGATTGCAAAAACACCTAGTTTAATCATTAAATTTAAGAAAAAATTTACTGTTGAAGAATGCGAAATTAAAATTCGTGCATTTGTGGCAATTTTTTACTGAAAAAGCTAAAAAGATTTGAAAAGTTAATGACAGTTCGCATTATGCGGATGTGTACTGTGATCTCCCGGTAAATGACATTCCCCTTTGTTGTCTTTAGAAATCGTCATCGCTTCAGCTCGTGGTGAGATGTAAGGAATGCCCAACTCCAAACCTCGCACAATAAATAATCCTCCCAAAATGATCATGATTACCGGAACAGCTTTTAAAATTTTAAGTCTGAAAGCCTGATTCATTAAGTTTCCGACTAAGACTACGGTAAACATGAATGGAAGCGTTCCCAGTCCGAATAAAGCCATGTATGAAGCTCCCTGCCAAATACCGCCGGCGGCTAAGCTTGCTGTCAGTGCCATGTAGACCATTCCACACGGAAGAAATCCATTAAGAATTCCGGTAGTGAATCTTGAACGGTAATCTGCTTGCTGTAAAAGTTTGGCTAAATTGGATTTTACTTTAAATAAAAATTTAGAAAGAAAAGGAATTTTTGAAGCAAAGTCTTTTCCTCCAAATGAAAATAATGCCATCACAATGAGCAAAAGTCCTACAGCAATCGTTAAATACTGCTGAATACCTGCCATCTCAAAACCTTCACCGATAATCCCTAAAATCCCTCCCAGCAATGCGTAGGTGAAAATTCTTCCAAACTGATACGTTAAATTCTGAAGATAGAAATTCGTTGCCTGCTTTTTAGTCAATCCCATCGACAGTGCAATTGGACCACACATTCCGATACAGTGAAAGCCGGAAGCAAAGCCTAAAGCAATCGCCGAAACCACAAATGCTATTTCCATATCACATCATAATCGAGTCGGTAGTCTGTTTTGTTGGTATTCCACATCAATCTCAACGTATAATTTCCTTTTGTCAAAACTTTGGCAGGTATAGTGAATGATTGATTGGCATCGAGTTGCTCAGATCTTTTGATGTCTAAATTCTGATCGTCTGATCTGTTCAGCACAAATTTTATTGTAGAATTTGCGTTGTTGATATTCTTTGGAAAAGTCATTTTGATTCCGTCTGCATTCTGAGAGAATACAGGCTTTTCCTGTAATGTATCTGCTCTCCGTTTTGCATCGATAACGGTTTGATATTCCAACTCTTCTTCGTAATACTTATCTGTAACCATTTCCGAGTTTTTTTGACCGTTCGGAAATAAGAAAAGCATTGATAAAATAAATATAATAAAAGAACCTAGTGCTAAAAATACACCGTGTCCCCAAGTGAAATTTTTCATTTTTATAGAAAATTAAAATTGTAATTTAAATGGACCTTCAAAATAGGTTTCGTAAGAATCAATGAGCTCTCCCTTCATATCATAAACACCGATTTTGATGTTTTGTTTAGACAGTTTCATTGCATCTTCGGGAAAACTGATGTTGATAGTTCCCTTTGTAATCTTATCTCTGTTTACAGTAATCCTGCTTGATCCACTGGAGCTGATTTCTCCTTTTGCAGGTTCGATTACTTTAATGGTTACGATTTTCTTATCGTTGGTTTTATTCAGGAAAGTATAGTTGTAGGTGTTGGTAATTTTACCTTCTCTTACAAAGAATGTACTTCCTGCCGGTTTAATGAATTTAGCCTCCATCTCGCCACGGCTGGAAAGAAGATATCCGAGAAATCCAACTAACAAGACAAGAACTACGGCAAAGCCTTTCATTCTTCCTGTAAATTTATACGGTGCTCCGGTTTCAATTTCTTTTTCTGAAGCGTAACGTACCAAGCCTTTCGGTAAACCTACTTTTTCCATTACTTCATCACATGCATCGATACATGCAGTACAGTTGATGCATTCCAGCTGCTGACCGTCACGGATATCAATTCCCGTCGGACAAACGACTACACACTGATAACAGTCTATACAGTCACCTTTCCCTGCAGCTTTCCGGTCTTCACCTTTTCTCCATTTTGAACGGTTTTCTCCTCTGTTGAAATCGTAAAATACGTTGATGGTTTCTTTATCAATCAAAACTCCCTGCAGTCTTCCGTATGGGCAGACCAATGTACAGACCTGCTCTCTGAACCACGCAAATACAAAGTAAAATGCAGCAGTAAAAAGAATCATCACAATGAAATTGGTAGGATGGGTGAAAGGTCCGTCAGAAACAATATTGAGCACCTGCTCATAGCCTACGATATACATGAACATGAAATGCGTAATGATCAATGAAATGACAACGTAAATTGACCATTTCAAACTTCTCTTCCAGATTTTCTCGCTGTTCCACTCCTGTCTGTCAAGCTTCATCTGCTTATTACGGTCGCCTTCTATTAAATATTCGATTTTACGAAAAATAGATTCCATAAAAATTGTCTGAGGACATATCCACCCGCAGAAAATTCTTCCGAATGCAATCGTAAAAATGATGATAAATAGGAGAGAGGCAATAGCTCCCAAAGTAAGGATGAAGAAGTCTTGCGGGTAGAAAGGCTGCCCCACGATGAAAAATTCTCTGTCAATTACATTAAATAAAAAGAAAGGATTGCCATTAATCTTGATGAACGGCACAATGAAATAAACAGCCAGCAACAAATAACTGACGAAGTTTCTGTAATTAGTGTATTTACCCTTTGGTTTCTTAGGAAAAACCCATTTTCTTTTTCCGGATTGTTCCATTGTACCTATAGAATCTCTATAAGTTTCAGGATCTAAAACCTGTCCCTGTCCGCCGCGTAGAATTTCTTCTTCTTTATCTGACATTATAGTTTGGTTTTATTTAAAAAAAGAAAAAACATAATTCGTTACTATTTTTTAATTTAATAACAAATTATGTTTAATCATTTTATCTTAAGTTTTAATTTACTGTTTCTCCCACTTCGCTTCGTCACCGTATGCTGGTGCACCGCCCTGAGCCGGAGTAATTGGTGGCTGTTCCTGGTTAATGTGATATACATACGCTGCAACATTCTGAATGTCTCTTCCTGTAAGTACACCGTTTTTACCCCAAGCCTGCATTGCAGTTCCTGTAACTCCATTTTCTACAACGTGGAATACGTTTTTGAATAATGTCTTTTCAGGTTGATTGTGCCAGAAATTATCTGTAAGGTTAGGACCAATTCCACCTTTACCGCCGTCTGAATGACAAGACACACAGTTTGTTTTGAAAACCTCTTCACCTGCCGCGATATTGTCTTCAGAAAATTCTGCAGTTTCTATCGTTACCTGTGGCTGATCTTTTTCATAAGCTGCGATGCTTGCGATCTGTTCTTTGTATTCAACTTCATATTCAGTCAATGGATGAGCGAAATCTGTAAATGAATAAGCAGATATATACACTGCACAAAATACCGTACCAAACCAGAATAAACCTACCCACCATTTTGGCAGCTGATTATCCAGCTCCATGATACCGTCGAAACCGTGATCGATAAGAATATCTTTCTCTTCAGTTTCAGATTGCTTTTTGAAAGCTGCATCATACTGTCTCTTAAGGAAAGGAATTTTCTTTTCATTAAGATAAGCCGACTTTTCTTCTGCAGTTAGTTTTTTAAATTTATTGTTTTCAATCAAATCTCCGATTGCACTGTGAATGTATGCCAAAATTGCACTGATCACCACAGTTCCCCAGAAATATGGTGAAGCTAAAAACGAGTAGCTCTGTACAAACAAATAATAAAAGATTACCAGTAATACTGTTATTATTAAAATGTTTACAAAAACAGGTGTTCTTTGTCTCATAATAAATAGTTTAATTTTTCAAATTAACATCATCTTCGTCATCCTCCAGCGGTGCGTGCTCTTCTTCTCTGTAATATTTTTTAGGCCTGCTAAAAACATAGATTACCAAAGCAATGAAGAACAACATAAAGAAAATCAGAGCCAAAGTTTGATACAAACTTGCATTTTCAGTATTGGATAATATATCTTTAAAGTTCTGAGGAATCATGATACGCTAATGTTTAGTTATTACTCGCAGTTTTTATTTCTGTCGTTTTAATATCTGTACCCAATCTTTGCAGATAAGAGATTAACGCTACAATTTCTTTCTTTTCAAGTTTTACATCCGGTCTCTTAGCATATTCCGTTTTTAAGTCGGCTGCTTCAGAGAAGATATCTTTTACAATTTTTGCTGCCTGATTGTCTGCCCACTTATCTGCAGAGTCAATCTGAGCTTTTGTATAAGGTACTTCAAAAGATTTTTTCATTAACGTCATTTTGTCAACCATCTTAGATCTGTCTAGGTTAGTAGCGATCAACCAAGGGTAACGAGGCATGATAGAACCTGCTGATGTAGATCTTGGGTTGTACATGTGTTTGTAATGCCACGAACTTGGGTTTTTACCACCTTCTCTGTGCAAATCCGGACCTGTTCTCTTAGAACCCCAAAGGAATGGTCTGTCATAGATGAATTCACCTGCCTTAGAATACTGTCCGTTTTTACCGTTAAATCTTACAATCTCATCTCTGAATGGTCTTACCATCTGCGAGTGACAAGCATTACAGCCTTCACGGATATAAATATCTCTACCTTCCAATTCCAGTGGCGAGTAAGGTTTTACTGCCGAAATTGTCGGTACGCTTTTATCTAATGAAAGGGTTGGTACAATTTCAATTAAACTACCGATAGATATCGTGATGAAAGATAAAATACCTAATAAAACCGGCATTCTTTCTAACCAAAGGTGAGTACCTTCTCCTTCTTTTCTTTTCTTGCTGATAATTGCTAAAGCCGGAGCTTCTGCAGGAACTTCTTTTTGGAATGATCCTTTTCTAACCGTAGCAAAAACGTTAACCACCATTAACAGACCTCCAGAAAGATATAGGAAACCTCCTACGAATCTTAATTTAAAATAGGGAATAATTGCAGTTACAGTATCCAACCAGTTTTTCCATAATAAAGTTCCGTCCGGATTGAATTGCTTCCACATTAAACCTTGGGTAAATCCTGCAATATACATTGGCACTGCGTAGAAAATAATTCCTAATGTACCTAACCAGAAATGCCAGTTAGCTAATTTTACAGACCAGATTTTTGTTCTCCACATGATCGGTACCAGATAATAGATTACACCGAATGCCATGAAACCATTCCATCCTAATGCACCTAAATGTACGTGACCGATAACCCAGTCAGTAAAGTGACCGATTTTGTTGATGTTTTTTGTTGCTAATAGCGGTCCTTCAAAAGTTGCCATACCATAACAGGTAACTGCAACAACGAAGAATTTCAATATAGGGTTTTCTCTTACTTTATCCCAGGCTCCTCTTAAGGTAAGAAGTCCGTTCAGCATACCTCCCCAAGATGGTGCGATAAGCATGATTGAGAAACCGGTAGATACCGCCTGTACCCAAGCCGGAAGAGCTGTGTACTGAAGGTGGTGAGGTCCTGCCCAGATATAAACGAAAATTAATGACCAGAAGTGAATAATTGATAACTTGTATGAAAATACGGGTCTGTCAGCTGCTTTTGGTAAGAAGTAGTACATCAAACCAAGAACCGGCGTAGTCAGTACAAATGCAACTGCATTGTGACCATACCACCATTGTACAATAGCATCTTTTACACCAGCATACACAGAATAAGATTTCCATCCTGAGAATGATAAAGGAACTTCAAGGTTATTGAAGATGTGCAGCATTGCTACTGCGATCCAGGTACCAATGTAGAACCAAATAGCTACATACAAGTGTCTTACTCTTCTTTTTGCAATAGTAAGGAACATATTCGCACCGAATATAATCCAAGAGAATGCAATTAATATATCGATTGGCCACTCATGTTCTGCATATTCTTTTGAGGTGTTGATCCCCATAAAGAATGTGATGAACGTAGCAACAATCATCAATTGCCATGTCCAAAAGTGAACCCATGATAATGTATCGCTGTACATTCTTGTTTTCAATAATCTCTGTAATGAGTAATAAATACCGGTATAAACGATATTACATACAAATGCCCAAATTACAGTATTGGTGTGAAGCATTCTTATTCTTCCAAAACCAAACGCGCCATGGGTGTTGATCAAACCTTGAATATCTCCTGATGAAAGACTTTTGATCGTCGTATCATCTGTCCCGAATAAAAATTCAGGAAGTTCAGGGTAGAAAAGCATTAATGCCGCAGTAAGCCCAAACAAGAATCCTATAATTCCAAAAACTATGGTCGCATATAGGAATGCCCGAACAATACTGTTGTCATAACTAAACTTTTGTGTCTCCATATTAACTATTCACTTTTTTCTTCAATTTTATTATTTTCTCCTTTTTCCTCTCTTTCGTTTTTGTTGCCCGAATCTACCTTCTTATCCTCCTTCACTTCATCATCAAAAAGTATACGTACGGCCGGAGATTCGTCGTCTTCAAACTGCCCTTTTCTCGCATTTACTATAAATACGATCAGGAAAACTGCAGCCAAAGAAGCACTGCATAAGATCATTAAATATAGAATATCCATTAGACAACAAAATTAACCTATTTTCGGGGTTCAAAATTAGTGAAAAATAATGACATTAATCACGAAATATGGGTTCTTGCTAATTTAAAATCAGTCTAAATAAGGCTGTTTAAGCGGTTTTTCTGAAATGTTTGCGACCCAAAATCCAGGTCGAAAGTGTAGTGAATGAAATCACTGTGATCGAACTTAGCGGCATCAAGATCGCAGCAAATAATGGAGACATATGCCCCGTTACTGCAAAACTCAATCCGACAATATTATAAAGAAAACTGATTACGAATGTTAATTTAACAATGGTGATAGATCCCTTACAGACGTCCAGGTAATTATTAAGTTGAGAAACTTTTTCACCGTTCATAATTACGTCAGATGATGGCGTAAAACTGTTAGTGTCATCAGAAATAGCAATTCCTACATTGCTTTGCTTCAATGCGCCTGCGTCATTCAGTCCGTCTCCCAGCATGGCTACTTTCATACCAGTGTTCTGAAGATTTTGAATATAATTCAGCTTATCTTCCGGGCTTTGGTTAAAGGCCATTGAACTGACACTTGGTATGATGGCTTTAAGCTGGTTTTCCTCCGAAGAATTATCACCGCTCAAGATGAATATTTTGTAAAGATTTAATTTGGTGAAAAGATTTTTAAGGTTCTCACGGTATTCATTTTTAAAGATAAATTTACCTAAAAACTCATCGTTTTTACTGATGTAGACAGCAGTTTCAAGATTTTTAGATTCCTGATTATTATATTTTGCAGAACCAATCCTGTACATATTTCCCCTTACAGTTGCTTCATAACCCTTTCCGGAAATCTCGTTGAATTTTTCCACAGGAAAATACTCGTCATTGATTTCTATAAATTCATACAGTGATTTCGAAAGCGGATGATTTGAATTTTTCAGTAAAGTTTTAATATTCAGTAAATCAAATTCAGAAATCTCTGAGCCTTCAAATTTAATATTGGTTTTCTTTCTTTCGGTAATGGTTCCTGTTTTATCAAAAACGATTGCGTTGATTTTTGCAATTTTTTCAATCGTCAAAGTATCTTTTACATAAAATTTATTTCGCCCTAAAATTCTCATAATATGGCCAAATGTAAATGGTGATGAAAGTGCCAATGCACACGGACAGGCAATGATCAGGATTGCAGAGATCACCTGAAACATCTTTTCTAAATCGATAAATGACCAGTAAATTCCTGATATTAAAGCAATTACTAAAATAATAAATGTAAAATATTTACTGATGTTATTGATTAAAGTGTCTAATCCGGTTTCATGTTTTTTAAAGGCCTCCTTGTTCCAAAGCTGTGTCAGGTAACTTTGATCCACATTTTTGATCACTTCCAACTCAAGAGAAGACCCAATTTGTTTTCCTCCAGCAAAAATCTTGTCACCAGGCTGCTTACTGATGCTTTCACTTTCTCCGGTAATAAAACTGTTGTCAATATTTCCTTCGCCATTAATCAGAATGGCATCAACAGGAATGATTTCCTGATTTCTTACTAAAATTCTGTCCCCGATCTTAATTTCAGATAATAAAATATTTTCCTGTTTACCTCCAAAATCCACTTTAGTAACAGCAATAGGATAAAACGATTTGTAGTCTCTGTCGTAAGAAAGCGAGCTGTAGGTTCTTTTCTGGAACATTTTTCCTAAAAGCATGAAGAATAAAAGTCCGCACAAAGTGTCAAAATATCCTGGTCCGTAATCTGTTGCTACTTCATAAACGCTTCGTCCGAATAGCACGAAAATTCCCAAAACAATGGGTACATCAATGTTGACGATTTTATTTTTTAAACCATACCAGGCAGATTTGTAGTAATCGGAAGCTGAATAAAATACAACAGGGATTGCAAGCAAAAACATCAGAAACCTGAAAAGATTTTTATACTGATCCATCCAGTAATCTTCGCCTCCAATGTATTCCGGGAAGGCCAGAAACATTCCGTTTCCGAATGCAAATCCGGCAACTGCCAATTTTATTAATAGCGATTTGTCTAAATGATCTTCGTTTTTTTCGGCAGTTTCTAAACTGATGGCAGGTTTATACCCAAGATTGGTTAAAAATTTAGCTAATTCGCTTAATTTTAAATCGTTATGGTTGAATGAGATCTGTAAGGTCTTTCTCGTAAAATTGACCTGAGAATATTTTATATCCTGATGTAAAGTATGAAGACTTTCTAAAAGCCAGATGCAGGATGAGCAGTGAATCACCGGGATTTTGAAAGTGACAAGACTGGTATTTCCTTCTGAAAAATCTGTGATTTTTTCGAAAATTTCCGGTGTGTCAAGATAATCAAATTGAGAAGAATTTTCATCACTTGGGCGAATTCCCGCTCGTTTATTTAATTCGTAGAAATTGATTAGATTGTTGATATTCAGAATTTCGTAGACAGATTTGCAGCCGTTGCAACAGAAAATTTTGTCGTCAAAAGAAATTCTTTCTTTTTCTATGTCTTGTCCACAATGAAAACAGTTCTCGCTCACCTTCATAAATTATTGACTGACAAAATTATAACAATTTTTTTTGTTTATAGAGTTTAAATGTTCTATTTTTGTGATAAATGTCATATTAAAATGTCGCAGGAAAAACAAATTGCTATTGAAGAAAGATTTGCCAGGGTTTTTAACGATAAATCCTTCAAAGAAAGGCTTTCCAATACTGATTTTGAAAGATACTTAGGTGCAAAAAAGAAGTTCAGTTTTCAGAAACATGACATCATTTTTGATGATGGTGAAATTCCAAAAGGAGTATATGTTTTAGAAAAAGGAGCTGCTAAACTGTCGAAGTCCGGGTCTTTTGGGAAAGATCAGATTTTACGATTTATAAAAGAAGGCGACATCATTGGATATCGTGCTCTGCTTTGTGGTGAAAATTTTCAGGCTAAAGCTGAAGCGATGACTGATATCGAATGTACTTTTTTACCGGCTGACGTTTTTATGGATCTTCTTGAAGTTGACCCTCAACTGTCATTTATTATGCTTCAAAAAATCGCTTATGAACTGGGCGAATCTTCAAATACAATTACATTCCTTGCACAAAAGACCGTTAGAGAAAGACTGGCTGAGATTTTAATTCTTTTAGAACAGAAATTAGGTACAGATCCTGAAGGTTTCATAAAAATTTCTTTAACCAGAGAGGAGATCGCTAATATAATCGGTACCGCTACAGAAAGTGCTATCAGGTTGATTTCTGAATTTAAAGGAGATCAACTCATCGAAGTTGACGGAAGAAATATTAAGATTCTGAATCACGATAAACTCATGAAACTCGGTCACGTAGTTTTATAAATCATACAACATACAAGTCGGCGAAAGCCGACTTTTTAACTTTTAAACAATACATATATTATGTCTGTTCATTCTGAAATTAAAAGAGTTACTACGGAAACCTTACGGAAAATGAAATTCGATAAGGAGAAAATAACCATGCTTACGGCGTACGATTTTACTACTGCCAAGATGGTTGATGCAGGAGGGATAGATGCTATTCTGATCGGAGACTCGGCAGCGAATGTAATGGCAGGTTTCGAAACCACTTTGCCCATCACATTAGATCAGATGATTTATCACACTCAGAGTGTGGTACGAGGAGTAGACAGAGCGTTGGTGATTGCTGATCTTCCCTTCGGAACTTATCAGAGTAATCCAGACAAAGCATTGGAGTCGTCTGTAAGAATGATGAAAGAGGGTGGCGCACACGCTATAAAAATTGAAGGTGGGAAAGAGATTTCAAAATCAATAAAAAAAATAATCAATGCCGGAATTCCGGTGATGGGACATTTAGGTTTAACACCACAGTCAATCTATCAGTTTGGAACCTATAAAGTAAGGGCTAAAGAGGAAGGAGAAGCTGAAAAACTGATCAGTGATGCAAAACTTTTGGAGGAGCTGGGATGTTTTGGGCTTGTTTTAGAAAAAATACCTGCAGATTTGGCAAAAAAAGTTTCAGAAAGCATTAGTATTCCAACCATCGGAATCGGAGCTGGTCCTGATTGTGACGGACAGGTTTTGGTGTACCACGATATGGTGGGAATGAATAAAGGATTTTCGCCCAAGTTTTTAAGAAGATATCTTGATCTCTACACAGAAATTACAGGTGCAGTAAGTCAGTATGTGAAAGATGTGAAAAGTTCAGATTTTCCTAATCAAAACGAAAGTTACTAATGAGAGATAATTTGCAATTGGCACAGGGAGTAATTTCTGTTTTAGCTATATTATGTTTGGTTGTGGGTTGGTTTCATTTGTTTTCACCTGAGATTAATGACATTCTTTCAAGGAAGCTTTTTTATCTTTTAATAGGATTAAGTTTCATCTTACAGGCTCCGTTGCTTGCCAATGAAAAATTTAAATATCCAATGTATGGAGCAGCAGCTTTGTGTATCATCGGAGCATTTTTGCCAGTGGATTCTAATTTTTCATTTATTAAAACAATTGGTTTACTGGGTGGAGTAATCATTTCGTTTACCAACAGATCAGCGAACCGTCAGTAATTATGGAGGAACAAATTGTTTATGAAGATAATCACCTTTTGGTTATCAATAAAAAAGTTGGGCAATTAGTGCAGGGAGATAAGACCGGAGATGAATCTCTGCTGGATTCTATTAAAAATTTCATAAAAATAAGAGATGGCAAGCCGGGAAATGTTTTCCTTGGTTTGGTGCATCGTATTGACCGCCCTACATCGGGCTTGGTTATTTATGCTAAAACTTCTAAAGCACTCAGCCGTTTAACTCAGATGGTGAAAAATCGGGAGGTTAAAAAAACATATTGGGCAGTGGTCGGTAAAGAGATAATTCCCCAAAGTCAGAGACTGATTCATTATTTAAAGAAAAACGAAAAGAATAATAAAGCCAGTGTTTTTACGAAAGTTACAGAAGGGGCGAAAGAATCTATCCTTACGTATACAGTAATAAAGACTTTAGATAATTATCTTCTATTGGAAATTGATCTGGAAACAGGCCGTCACCATCAGATCCGGGCTCAGTTGTCGAAAACTGGAGTTCCTATTAAGGGTGATTTAAAATACGGAGCTCCAAGATCCAATCCCGATGGCGGAATCAATCTTCATGCAAGAAAATTAGAATTTGTACACCCTGTGACAAAAGAAAATATTGTCATCACTGCACCTGTTCCTCAAAATGATGCGATATGGAGAGCATGTGAAGAAAACTAAATTAAAAATAAAAGATGGCTCTGATATTATTCAGAGCCATCTTTTATTTAGTGTAAATATTGGATGTCACACCTTCTCTCAGTACCGATAACTTTTCTTTACTGACCGGTCTGCAACACTCCACCAGTCTCTTCTTTCTTGCTGTTAAGAATATTGGCATCTTCTTTCGCTAATTTGTTCTTCGTCGGAATCTTATAGTTCACCGATAAACCAAAATTTCTGCTGTCGTATTTTGTTCTGATGAAAAGGCTTTCACCTCCAGTCGGGTTGTTGGTTCTGATCTGCATCACCTGTCCGTTTAAGATATCATTTCCAAAGATGGAAACCGTCAAACGGTTGTCAAGAAATTTCTTGGTTAGCGTGATATCTACTGAATTGTTGAATGGTTTTTCTGCGGTAAAATAAAAATATCCTGCTCTTGGCGTTAAGTAACTGTAGTTTGCTGTCAGCTTGATGTCTTTTGGAAGAAGGATCTGCGTCATAACATTGAAAATCCAGAAGCCATTATTTTGCAGATTATTGATGTCGTGTTTTTGATATCCTGCATACAGATACATAAAATTAATTTTATCAGGATTAAAATCAAATTTCATAATCTCACTCAGTGGCTTTGAAAAAATCATAAACGGAACAGGAAGTCCAACGTTGAAATTATGAATCTTCATCTCCGAAATGTTCACCTGCTGGTTAAAAATATTCTTTCCTTCTCTTCTTATAATCTGTGCAACCTGATTTTTGGCATTACTCACACTATACCCAATAAATGCATAATCAAAAGCAGATATTTTCACTTCAAAATTATCGAAGATGGTAGGTTGAAGGAAAGGGTTTCCTGTGACCTGAGTGTTTGGTCCCTGGAATGTATTGTTGTTTGGGTTTAATGCAGAAATACTCGGCAGATTAATTTTTTTATTGTAATTAGCCAAAGCATACACCTGTTTCATCACACTGTACTGCACGCTTGCATTTGGGAAAATTTTAAACTTGTTGAATGGAATTAAATCTTTCTGAATAATCGTATTGCTGCTGTCAACTCTGGTAATTCCTGAAATATCATAATTTTCTGCCCTCGCGCCGGCAATGAAATCAAATTTCTTCAATTTAGCCTGAAACTCCAGATAAGTGGATGCAGTCTGTCTTTGATATTCAAGATTGGTAAGTCCGCGACTTTCTGTATCGAAATTTTGTTTTTCATACAAACCTCCGAAACTTACTTTCCCGTCATCAAGAATCTTTAACGGCTGAGAATAATCCACTTTGAAATTGGCAATTCTCATATCTGAACTGTTTTCTAACACATTTCCTGCTGTAAAATCGAATGGCTGTTGGGTATCGGTGAAAATTCCATTCCTGAAAATATTATTCTGACCAAATTTGCTGTCCGATTTCGTAAAACCAAATTGAAAATCAAGTTTTTTGAGTTTGTCGTCAAAACGAACCTGATAAGTAGCCACGGCTTCCTGTCTAAGATTATTGGTATTGGCTGCATCAAAAGCATTAAAATATGCTTCTCTGGAAATTTTTGGATTTTGCAAAACCGTGACGTCTGCTAAGCCAATACTTGCCGTGTAATTATCATTTTTATTATGGTAAATATCATAGTTTAAAAGCAACCGGTCCTCACCTAAGTCAAATGTCAGTCCGGATTTTGCAAAATATCCTCTTCCGACTCTGTCTGTATTTGCAAACATCAGATTGTCTTGGTTAGAATTCATCATGCTTTCACGGTAGTTTTGTCCTACGCTTAGCTGCCATCCAAACAGTTTGTTTCTTGCATTTAAATTTAAAGAATTACTCGTTCTGCTTCTCAGTTTGTCTTCATTGGAAAAATTATAGTTTCCGGAGTAAGTGGCTGTGAGATATTTATTTGCATTTTTATTGGTAATAATGTTCATAATTGCACCTCCCGATGTGGCAGGAAATTCTGCTCCGGGCTGTGTGATCACTTCAATTTTTTCGACAGAATTTGCGGGCATTCCTTCAAGAAAAGAATTCAGTTCATTACTTGAAATATTTAAAGGTCTTCCATTTAAATAGACATCCAGCATTTTACCTTGATACATCATTCCTGCGATGTCAGTAGAAACTAGTCCGGGAAGTTTTTTGATTCCCTCCAAAACATTTCCGTTATTCAGATGTGACTGTTCAGAAAAATCAAAAATTGTACGGTCAGCCTTCTGCTCAATGGCTTTCTTAGTTTTGGTCATGACCACGCCTTCAATTTCCTTTTCTTTAATTTTAGAATTGTTTGTTTCTTTCGTTTCCTGAGCAAAAAAGAGCGTTGACGCTAATACTGAAAGAGAAAGTAGTATTTTCTTCATCTGGGGATTTACTATTTATTCTGTTAGACGCCGAAAAACGGATTTTGTTACAGAAGAACAGAAGAAAAATGATTGTATGAAAAACATTTGCAATCCTAAGTTCTTTTTCATAATCGAGGGTTTGATATTACCTTATTAATAGATAACAATCCTAAACCTAAACTTTCCAGAAAAAATGTAATTGAATTATAAAATTCTGGCTATTTATTTTATTATTAATCCATAAAGGAATAGAAATTGAAACTGATAATAAATACAGTTTACAATCTAAATCAACTTCAAAATAATGATACAAAAAGACGCCATCATCATCGGTTCCGGACAAGCAGGAAATCCTCTTGCAATAAAATTATCTTCTGCCGGCTGGAAAACAGTTTTAATAGAGAAATCTGAAGGAATGCTGGGTGGTGTCTGCGTAAATGTGGGATGCACGCCAAGTAAAATCTTAATCGCCTCGGCTAAAGTAATGCACACGATAAATAGTTCAGAAAAACATGGGATTTCAGTTCAGAAAGTATCAATAGATTTTGATGCCACTCAGAAAAGGAAGGAAAAAATTGTAGAAGATTCCAGAAAAGGGGTGAAGAAAAATTTAGAGGAAGCCGGGAATCTTGACCTGATATTTGGGACGGCATCTTTCAGCGGAGAAAAAACAATTTCTGTGCAACAGGAAAATGGCGAAACTGTTGAATTTACAGCGCCTCACATCTTCATTAACGCCGGATGCAGACCCGCAACTCTTGAAATTGATGGCCTAAACAATGTGAAATGGTACGATTCTACAGGAATACTTGAACTTCGTGAAATTCCAGAAAAATTAATCGTGATTGGCAGTGGCTACATCGGACTGGAATTGGGTCAGATGTACAGCCGTTTCGGAAGTGAAGTAGTTATCGTTGATAAAGCAAGTCAGATCATGTCTAACGAAGATCCAGATATTGCAACAAATATGCAGGAAATACTGGAAGAGGAAGGACTGAAATTTCACCTGAATGCTGAGATTGAAAAAGTGGAGCAGGACGGTCAAGAAATTACTTTAACTTTTTCCGAAGATCATAAGCAGAAGCAGATCAAAGGAACACATTTGTTGATCGTCCCCGGCAGAAAATCCAATTCAGACAGTTTGAAGCTCGAAAATGCCGGCATAAAAGCAGACGAAAAAGGATTCATCAAAGTAAATTCTAAACTGGAAACCAATGTTGATGGAGTCTACGCACTCGGAGACATTAAAGGCGGTCCGCAGTTTACCCATATCGCTTACAATGATTACGTGATCGTAAGCGATAATATTTTGGATGAAAAAACAGGGTCTACAGAAGGACGAATCATTCCTTACACAGTCTTTACAGATCCGCAGGTCGGCAGAGTAGGCTTGTCTGAAAAAGAGGCAACACAGAAGAAACTAAATTTTTCGGTCGTCAAAATTGAAGCTAAAAGAATTACACGTGGACTGGAATCCGCAGAAATACAAGGTATTTGGAAAGCAATCGTAGATCAGGACAGCGGTAAGATTTTAGGAGCTGCGATCATCGGCACCGAAGGAGGAGAAATGGCATCTGTCATTCAAATGGCGATGACCGGAAATATTCCTGCCAAGGTTTTACAGACTTTCATTTTTTCGCATCCTACGTATTCGGAATCTTTAAATACGCTATTTGATGAATTGGAATAAACTGCTTATTTTAAGTAATCAAATATGTTTTCCACTTTGTATTTCGGACTTCTCTTCAAAAAATCCATAAAGAATGCAGTGTGCGCTCCACCCATTAAAATAAATATTCTGTCGTTTTTATCGATTGGAATTTGGTTTAAATTAGAAAACATTACAAGGTTTCTGTGATAGAATTTCGCGGCTTCATCAGCACCTTCAGATTTTCCCTTGGTTGAAACATACGTCAGCATGTCTGCATTGAGATTAATTAAACTTTCCAAATACTGAGGATGATTATTGAGCTTAAACAAATCATAGAAAGGGATTCCATCCTCAGGATTTTTTCTGTCGTTTTCTGCTGATAATTTCCAGTACGCATCATTTGTATTTTTATCCATCTTATTGGGAACGAAATACCCGATTTTATAGTTGTAATTTTCTTTAAAATCAATTCCAAAAATCTTTTTTGAGCCACTCAATCTTCCAACTTCATAAGCCAAAAGTTCGCGTTCATCAGGATTTTCAAACTTCAGTTTTGGATTTTTTACATATTCCTGATAATACATATTTCTCAGGCTGTCATTTTGTGGTAAATCTTCGATCACAATAATTGTCGGTTTAAACTCTGCCAGAAGTTTCGCAACTTCCTTTATTTCGAGCTGGTTTTTTAAATCATGTTCATTAAATTCGGTGCTGTTTGCATCCGGAGTTTGTCCCATGTGAAAGGTGGCGACATTTAGTACGGGAACAGCATCATCAAATTTTGTTTTATAAATAGTAAGTTTGTCGTAAGGCGTTTTCTGAGCAAATATTTTCGCAGCTAACAAAAGTAATAAAGGGATAAGAAGTTTGTTGAAATTCATATGTTTTAATTTTAAATTTATTCAAAACTAATGGTCATTTATTTTTTATGAAACAGCTTTTAGAGGAAGAGTCAATTTATTCAGTTAAAATAAATTTCATCCGAAAAACCGATGGGTTTGTAGAATCGGGAGTGGCAGTTTTAAATGAAATTTTAAATTTGTTTTATGAAAATTGAAAAATTTATTTATCTGCATATATTTTTCTGGGTAATTTACCTCATTGGTTCTGTCGTCCTTCCCGGAATTGCCTATGGAATCAGCTCTGTCATTCTCGATATTACGTTTTTCATGGCGAGCTTTATATGTTTTTATGTAAATTATTTCCTTGTTGTTCCAACGTTTTTCCATGCCGATAAAATTTACCGTTCTGTTTTTGCTTTTGTTATCAGCGTAAGTTGCTTTGTCGGGATACGGTATTCTATTGAACAGTGGCTTTTCCCAGCAATTTTTAATATCAGAAATTATCCGGCGGACACCAATATTTTCTATTATTTTTTCGATAATGTTTTCTACAGCAGCACGACGATTTTTATCAGTACAGCATTTTGGTTTTTTAAATATTTTATCAATGCGGAAAAAGAAAAATCGGAATTGACTGAAGCGAAGAAAACTGCAGAATTACAGGCTTTAAAAACACAGATTAATCCGCATTTTATATTTAATTCTCTGAATAATATCTATGCTTTGGTTTATCAGAATTCGGAGAAAGCATTGCCGGCAATTGAGCAGCTGGGGCAATTGTTAAGATACACAACCAAAGATCTTGAAAATGATTTCATTACTTTAGATAAAGAAATTGGCTACCTCGACAGTTTGATTGAACTTGAAAAATTGAGAATTAGAAATCCTGAATTATTGAGTGTTGAAAAAAAGCTGAACGATCCGGAACTCAAAATTTCACCAATGATTTTAGTTCCGTTTGTTGAAAATGCTTTCAAGCATGGAGATTTTAGAAATAAAGGTTTTGAGATGAAAATTTCGGATAAAAATAAAATTCTGCATTTATATCTCTTCAACTTCAAAAGTGAAAAATTGAAAGATGAGATTTCCGGAATCGGAATTGAAAATGTAAAAAAGCGTCTCGAAATATTGTATCCCAAAAAATATGAGCTGAAAATTACAGAAACAGATATTGATTTTACAATAGATTTAAAGATTGATTTGAATGAAAAAAATTAAGTGCATTATTGTTGATGACGAGCCGCTTGCCGTTGCGCTTCTCGAGAGTTACGTTGAGGAAATTCCTTTTTTAGACCTTGTTTTCTCGTCAGAGAATCCTGTTGAAGCTTTAGAATTTATTCAGAGAAATGAAGTTGATCTTGTGTTTTTGGATATTCAAATGCCCGAACTCAACGGAATCAACTTTATGAAAATTGTCGGTGACAAAATGAAATATATTCTCACCACTGCGTATTCAGAATATGCTTTGGAAGGTTATGAACACAATGTCGTCGACTATCTTTTAAAACCGATTTCTTTCGGGCGTTTTAATCAAAGTATTCTGAAAGTTCAGGAACGTTTTTCTTTGGATGAAGCAAAAGAAGTCAATCACTTCTTTGTAAAATCATCTGGTCAAAAACACCGGATCAATTTTGATGAAATTCTTTATGTAGAAAGCATCAAAGATTACGTGAACATCAAAACTGAGGCTCAGGAATATATAGTTTTGGATACTTTAAAATCGATGGAAAATCAGCTTCCTGCAAATTTTACAAGGATTCACAAATCGTTTATCTTAAATTTAAATGAGATAAAAAGTGTAGGTTCAAAAAAGATTATTCTCAATTCCGGACATGAGGTTCCCATCGGTGATATGTATAAATCAAATATGCTGGAAAAGTTGAAATAAAAAAGCAACTCCAGTTTTGAAGTTGCTTTCATTATCTTAAAAGAAATTTTAATTCTCCTGTTGCTTAATCAAATTCAAAGCAGAACCTGCCTTAAACCAATCGATCTGCTGGTCATTATACGTGTGATTCGCCAAAACAGTATCTTTGGTTCCATCGGTATGAATGAATTCCAAAGTCAGCTGTTTTCCCGGGGCAAACTGATCCAAATCTAAGAAGTTAACCATGTCGTCTTCCTGAATTTTATCATAATCTGTTTCATCAGCAAAAGTCAATCCCAACATTCCCTGTTTTTTCAGGTTGGTTTCATGAATTCTTGCAAATGATTTTACCAGGACAGCTTTTACGCCTAAATGTCTGGGCTCCATCGCTGCGTGCTCTCTTGAAGAACCTTCACCATAGTTTTGATCCCCCACAACAATCGAAGGAATTCCTGCAGCTTTGTACGCTCTCTGTACAGCAGGAACTTCACCGTAAGCACCATCCAGCTGGTTTTTTACTTTGTTGGTTTCCATGTTGTACGCATTTACAGCGCCGATCAACATGTTGTTTGAGATATTATCTAAATGTCCTCTGTATTTCAACCACGGTCCGGCCATAGAAATGTGATCCGTTGTGCATTTACCGAAAGCTTTAATTAAAACTCTCGCTCCGGTAATGTTTTTACCGTCCCAAGCCGGGAATTCTTCCAGTAACTGAAGTCTGTCTGAAGTTGGACTCACCTTTACTTCAACAGTCGAACCATCTTCTGAAGGCGCCTGGTAACCATTGTCATCAACGGCAAAGCCTTTTGAAGGTAATTCCGAACCGCTTGGCTCATTTAATTTTATCTGTTCACCGTTTTCAGCAGTCAAAGTATCTGTAATCGGATTGAAATCCAATCTTCCTGAAATTGCGATAGCTGCTACCATTTCCGGTGAAGCTACGAAAGCATGGGTATTTGGGTTTCCGTCGGCTCTTTTTGCAAAGTTTCTGTTGAAAGAGTGAATGATTGAGTTTTTCTCACCTTTGTCAGCGCCTTCTCTGTCCCACTGTCCGATACAAGGTCCACAGGCATTGGTAAAGATTCTGGCATTTTCAAATTTTCTGAAAGAATCTAAAAATCCATCTCTTTCCGCGGTAAATTTCACCTGCTCAGAACCTGGGTTGATTCCTAAAATAGCTTTTGGTTTTACACCTTTTGCCACTGCATCTTCAACGATGGAAGCTGCCCTTGACAAATCTTCGTATGAAGAGTTGGTACACGATCCGATCAATGCCCATTCCACTTCGATTGGCCATCCGTTCGCTTCTGCTTTTGCTTTAAATTCAGAAACCGGAGTTGCCAAATCTGGTGTAAACGGTCCGTTTAAATGAGGAGCCAATTCCGATAGATTAATTTCAATCACCTGATCAAAATACTGTTCAGGGTTTGCATACACTTCTGCATCACCCGTTAGATGTTCTGCTACTTTATCTGCGGCATCTACAACATCCTGTCTTCCGGTGGAAGCAAGATATCTTCTCATCGAATCATCATATCCGAAAGTCGAAGTCGTGGCACCGATTTCAGCACCCATGTTACAGATTGTTCCTTTTCCTGTTGCGGATAAAGAAATTGCACCGTCACCGAAATATTCTACGATGCATCCGGTTCCACCTTTTACGGTAAGAATTCCGGCTACTTTTAGGATAACATCTTTTGCGGAAGTCCAGCCAGACATTTTACCGGTTAATTTTACACCGATTAATTTTGGCATTTTTAATTCCCAAGCCATTCCGGCCATAACGTCAACAGCATCTGCACCACCAACTCCGATGGCCACCATTCCTAATCCACCAGCGTTAACCGTATGAGAGTCGGTTCCAATCATCATTCCTCCAGGGAATGCGTAGTTTTCCAAAACAACCTGGTGGATAATTCCGGCTCCAGGTTTCCAGAAACCGATTCCGTATTTATCACAGACGGAGCCTAAGAAGTTGAAAACCTCAGAGTTCTTATTGATTCCTTCCTGTAAATCTGATTCTGCACCCACTCTCGCCTGAATCAGGTGATCTGCGTGAGCAGTTGAAGGCACGGCAACTTTGGCTTTTCCAGCCTGCATAAACTGTAAAAGAGCCATCTGAGCCGTCGCATCCTGCATGGCCACTCTATCGGGAGCGAAATCCACATAGGAATTTCCTCTTTCATGTTCTTTTGTTGCGTTTCCTTCCCACAAGTGGGTGTAAAGAATTTTTTCTGAAAGTGTCAACGGCTTTCCTGTAATTTGTCTTGCTGCTGCAATTCTTTCAGGATAGCGTTCGTACACTTTTTTGATCATGTCAATGTCGAATGTCATATCTTAATTTAATTTTTCTGTTTTTCGTAATTTTCTATTTTTAATTTATTGAATATCTGTTTAAGCTAAAGATTAATCTTGAACACAAAAGCACACTATGGCTTTTTTTGAATGCTTTTAATTATTACAAAGCCGTAAACTTAAATAAGAATTCAATAGTTCATTAATCATTCAAATAAAATAGAAAATTTTAATCCTTTATAATCCATCAAATACCGTTCCTCCAATCTTTAATAAAGGATAAAAATGATGAATGACTGAGATTATTTCTAACTATCAAGTTAAGAAAAAATAGAATTGAAGGTATTGATTTAAGATAAAATATAACATACTGAGTCTTAAATGGAAATGTTCTAAACAAAAAATGGAAGACTTCGCAAGAAATCTTCCATTTTATATTTAAAAAGCCTTCCGACTTTTACTTAAAAATCAATTAGTGACCCACGGTAACCAATTCTTTGATAGACGGTACAAAAGTCGTCAAATCAATTCCCTCAACAGCTGCTTTGTATTCTTCAATGCTTGGAATTCTTCCGATGATCGCAGACAGTACAACTACAGGAGTAGAAGCTAATAAAGATTCACCTTTTTTACGTTCTGAATCTTCAACCACTCTTCCCTGGAAAAGTCTTGTAGAAGTTGCCAAAACAGTATCTCCTTTTTCAGCTTTTTCCTGGTTACCCATACAAAGGTTACATCCCGGACGCTCAAGATACATCATGTTTTTGTACTCAACACGTGCTGCACCTTTTGGAGCATTATCGTCAAATTCAAAACCTGAATATTTTTCTAGTAATTCCCAGTCACCCTCAGCTTTCAGTTCATCGATGATGTTGTAAGTTGGAGC
Organism: Chryseobacterium kimseyorum; assembly: GCF_025971945.1. Lineage (GTDB taxonomy): Bacteria > Bacteroidota > Bacteroidia > Flavobacteriales > Weeksellaceae > Chryseobacterium > Chryseobacterium kimseyorum. The sequence goes on along the minus strand of NZ_JAPDHW010000008.1, from coordinate 23,453 downwards.
AGCAACTACTAGAGGAGCTAAGAATTCAACTTTACCATCTCTTCTTTCGATGTTTCTCAGCATCTGAGAAACAATTTTCAAGTCACCTTTGTGAACCATACAAGATCCTACGAAACCTAAATCCACTTTTTTATCACCTCCGTAATAAGTAAGGTCTCTGATCGTGTCGTGCGTATATCTTTTAGAAACATCTTCGTTGTTTACGTCCGGGTCAGCAATCATTGGCTCTACAATCATGTCAAGATCAACTACCACTTCTGCGTAATAACTTGCATTTGAATCAGGAGTTAAAGCTGGTTTTTCGCCGGATTTAATTTCTGTAATTCTCTTGTTCGCTTTGTTGATTAATCCCTGAAGCACCTGATTATGGTTATCCATTCCTTTCTCGATCATGATTTGGATTCTGCTTTTTGCAATTTCCAGTGATTCGATCAAAGTATCGTCTTCAGAGATACAGATTGAAGCTTTTGCTTTCATTTCTGCAGTCCAGTCTGTAAATGTGAATGCCTGATCAGCAGGAAGTGTTCCGATGTGAACCTCAATAATTCTACCCTGGAATACATTTTCTCCTCCAAACTGCTGCAACATTTGCAATTGAGTCGCATGTACTACATCACGGAAATCCATGTGATGTTTCATGTCGCCTTTGAAAGTTACTTTTACAGATTCCGGGATTGGCATTGATGCTTCACCAGTCGCTAGAGCTAAAGCTACCGTCCCAGAATCAGCTCCGAAAGCAACACCTTTAGACATTCTCGTGTGAGAGTCACCTCCGATGATGATTGCCCACTCGTCAATTGTAATATCGTTCAGTACTTTGTGAATAACGTCTGTCATTGCGTGGTATTCACCTTTCGGGTCACGGGCAGTGATCAAACCGAAATCATTCATAAATTTCATCAATCTAGGAATGTTAGCCTGAGCTTTTTTATCCCAAACCGAAGCTGTGTGACATCCAGATTGGTAAGCACCGTCAACGATTGGAGAAATAACTGTCGCAGCCATTGATTCCAATTCCTGTGCAGTCATCAAACCGGTTGTGTCCTGAGATCCAACAATGTTTACTTCAACTCTTACGTCAGATCCAGCGTGTAAAACTTTTCCTGGAGCTAAACCAACAGCATTTTTGTTAAATATTTTTTCAACAGCAGAAAGTCCTACACCTTCTTTTGTAATTTCTTTAGATGGAGCGTAAACGGTAGGAATTTCAATTCCTAAAATTCCAGAAGCCCAGGTCTGTAATTTTTTACCAAAAACAATCGCGTAAGATCCACCCGCTTTGATGAATTCCATCTTTTGTGGCGTGAATGACTTAGAAATATCTTTCAATTCCTGGTCACCATTGTATAATTTTTTGGTCTTTGTATTAATCGTAAGAACTGTTCCTGTAGCTACAGAATAAACTTCCTCAAGAATTGGCTCATTATTTTCGTTACGGATCACATTTCCTTCTGCATCCAGTTTTTTCACCCAGTTTTGAAGGTCAATACCAATTCCACCCGTTACGTCAACAGTCGTTAAGAAAATTGGAGAAATACCGTTTGTTCCCGCTACAATGGGAGCAATGTTTACAAATGGAATGTAAGGACTTGCCTGTTTACCTGTCCAAAGTGCAACGTTATTCACACCCGACATTCTTGAAGAACCCACACCCATTGTTCCTTTCTCAGCGATCAACATGACGCTTTTGTCAGGATGCTGCGCCTGTAAAGCCTGAATTTCTTTCTGAGCCTCAGGAGTCATCATACACAAACCATGAAGTTCACGGTCTGATCTCGAGTGCGCCTGATTTCCCGGAGATAATAAATCTGTAGAAATATCACCTTCACCAGCGATATAGGTTACTACTTTGATTTCTTCAGCAGCCTCAGGAAGTTTTGTAAAGAATTCTGCCTGTGCATAGCTTTCAATGATTTCTTTTGCGATTTCGTTTCCGCTGTGGAAAGCTGCTTTCAGACGGTCAGTATCTGCTTCGTAAAGGAAAACCTGAGTCTTTAAAACATTTGCAGCTTCTTTAGCAATTGCAGCATCGTTCCCTAAAGCTAAATCCAACAATACTTTGATTGAAGGGCCACCTTTCATATGAGATAACAATTCAAACGCAAAAGCAGGAGTGATTTCTTCTAATACGGATTCACCTAAAATGATTTCTTTTAAAAACTGAGCTTTCACAACTGCTGCAGGTGTTGTACCCGGTAAACTGTTGTAGATAAAGAATTTCAGAGAATCTGCTCTGTATTCGTTATTCTTATCTTTAATCTGTGCAATGATCGCGCTTAAAAGTTCAGCACCATCAATTGGTTTTGGGTGAAGACCCTGAATTTTTCTTTCTTCAATCTCTTGGATGTAATCCTGATAAATATTCATAAATAGAAGTTCTTTTTAAAAAATTAAAGGTAGATTAGTCAACAGTTGTCATCTGAAAAATAAAAGAATCAAAAGGTATAATCTACACCATTTCTATAAATGTGAGATAATAATGTGTCCCATTGGGTAAATAATAAAAGGACTTTTCTGAAATATAGTGGTTTACCTGCAATCTGTCTCGCCGCAAAAACTCTTTTCGGATAAAACGTTTGGTGGCTGTTGATCTTGTACAATCAGATGTCTAGGCTTAAAAACGTTTTAAATTATCAAACATTTAAAAAATGTTCCCAAAAATACGGAATTTTAATATTTTTTTGGGTGTAAATTATTTAGATTCTGTATAAATATGTATTTTATATTTTCTATTTTTGGCAGATATTTTGAACACAAACCGTTATGAAGAAAATTTTCAATGTTATTCTTATGCTTATGTCACTGAGCTTTTTTGCTCAATCCAAAGTTTTGAAAAGCAGCAATTTAACAAATAAAAAGACGTCGCCTAAGCCAATTGTTAAGAAAAAACCAGAAAGTAATTTAGTTCTGATTAATGAAAATGCTCCTTTATTAATTCCGCAAAAATTAAATGATAATTTTGGATATGTTAATCAGAAAGGGAAATTCGTCATCTCTCCTGAATACCACATTGCTATGTTTTTTGCCGAAGATTGTAATCTTCTCAACTCACCAAATCCTAATGCAAAGAAGTTTGGAACGGCTCATTTTGCTACAGTTGAAAAAAATAATATCTCTTACCGAATCAATCAGGCTGGGAAAAGAGTCTATCAGTATAAAAATGCAGATTTGGGGAAATGCCAGACTGAATTTAGAAAACAGCTTTTTCATGCCTATATTCTGAATGGGATGTACGGAATTATAGAAGATTCAAAATTCAGTAATCCTGCTGACCGCTCACATTTTAAAATTTATCCTAAATACGACTACCTGCATATTTTAGAAGGTGAAGATCTGTCAAATCCTATGATTGTGGCTTCTCATAAAAATAAATTTGGGATTATCGATGTCAACAACAATATTATCATTCCGTTTGAATATGCCGACATTAAAAGAAACTACAGCTGGAAATTGGGGAAAATGTTTGAAGTAACCAAAGACGATAAAAACTATTACTATATTGATTCTAATAATAAATCGTACTAAATTTGGAAGATCATTAAATTTTTGTAATTTCGCGCTGAAATTAAAGGGGTGCTCCGGTAGGGGCTGAGATTATACCCGATGAACCTGGAACAGGTAATGCTGTTTAGGGAAACATTCATTATAATTGATGAATGATAGTAGATAAAAGATTGAATGATAAATCAATTATCGATTATCAATTATAAATAATCGCCCCTTTTATTCCATTAAATTTTTAAAATTTATAAGAATGAAAGGATTTATTTTTTTAGGACTTACCGCAAGTTCTTTAAGTTTTGCACAGACGCAGAATGCAGATTCTCTGAAAGTCAGAGAAATCGAAGCGGTTAACTTTACCAAAAGGTTGCCGGTTGCCAAAGAAATCATTAATGTACAGAAAGATTTAGACGGCAGAAATCTGGGACAGGATTTACCTATTCTCTTAAAAAATCAAACTTCAATTATCTCAACTTCCGATGCAGGAAATGGTGTTGGTTACACGGGATTCAGAATTCGTGGGGTTGCCGGACGAGGAATCAATGTGATGATGAACGGCGTTCCTTTCAATGATTCTGAAAGTCAGGGAACTTTTTTTGTGAATGTTCCGGATTTGACGAGTTCAGCATCGCAGATTGTCATTCAGAGAGGAGTGGGTACTTCTAATAATGGAGTTTCAGCTTTCGGGGCGAGTATCAATGTAATTTCTAAAGAACCTGAAGAGAAGTTTTATTTTAAAACAGATGACAGCTACGGTTCTTTTAATACGTACAAATATTCTGCTGAGGTAGGATCCGGAAAGTTCTGGAAGGATCGCCTTTCTGTAATGGGAAGATATTCACATATTCATTCTGATGGTTTTATTGATCGCGCTTCATCAGATCTTAATTCGTATAATTTCACTGCTTTGTTTGAAGAAGGAATGACAAAACTCCGTCTGATGGCATTTGGTGGTAAAGAAAAAACCTATCAGGCGTGGAATGGAGTAGACCGAAAAACATGGGAAACCAACCCAAGATATAATTTTTCCGGAGCAATTTATGATGCGAACTGGGAAAACATCGTCGGGTTTTATGATAATGAAACTGACAATTACCGTCAAAATCATTACCAATTACTCTGGGAACAGGGTTTAAATGAAAACTGGAGTCTCGAAACCACACTTCACTACACAAAAGGCCGTGGTTACTACGAAAACTATAAGCAGGGTGACCCTTTTGCAAGGTATAATCTTCCCGATATTAATGGCGAAGAATATTCAGATTTCATCAGAAAAAAATGGCTGAATAATGATTTTTATGGCGTAGTTTCCACATTATACGGGAAATTTGAAAATTTGGATTTAAATTTTGGAGTGGTCGGAAACCAATACTACGGAAGACATTACGGTAATGTTACGGATGTTTTTAATCCTCAGATTCAGCAATATGAATATTACCGAAACCGTTCGGTGAAGAATGAAGTGGCAGGTTTTGCCAAAGCTTTGGTAACGGTAAATGATTTCGAATTCTTCGGAGATCTTCAACTGAGAAATATAGATTACGACACGAAAATTCTTCAGGAAGGAGATTTTGAAGGTGCAAATCTCAATAAAAACTGGATGTTCTTCAATCCTAAAGCAGGAGTTAACTATAGAATTGGTGGCGGAAAAGTATTTGTTTCCTATGCCCACGCTCAGCGCGAGCCGAACCGTGATGATTTAATTTCAGATAACGATGTGAAATCTGAAAAACTCCACGATTTTGAAGCAGGTTTTGAAAAGAGTTTCGGAAAAGTAGCTTTTACAGCCAATCTCTATTATATGTATTATCTGAATCAGTTGGTTTTAAACGGACAGATCAGCAATATCGGGGAATTTATCAGAACTAATTCCGGTAAAAGTTACAGACGGGGGATTGAAGTGGGTGCTCTGGCAAAAGTTTCAAAACAGTTTGAAATTTCTGGAAACGTAAGTGCCAGCCAAAATCAGAATTTAGATTTCAGAATTGAGGATGAAACAGGAGTTCAGAATCTGGGGGACACAAAAATATCTTTTTCACCCAATTTGATTGCCAATTTAACCCTGAAATACAGCCCGGTAAAGAATTTCCAGTTTATTCTGACCAATCAGTATGTGGGGAAACAGTATTTAGACAATACCCAGACACAGGATCTGCAGCTTAAAGATTATCTGCTTACCGATTTCAACGCGCAGTATGATTTTAAGATCAACAGACAGGAAGTGGCTCTAAAGCTTTTAGTCAACAATATTCTGGATCAGAAATACGTCAACAATGGCTACGTTTACAACGGTCCGGTGTACTTTTCTCAGGCAGGAACGAACTTTATGTTCGGGATCAGCTGGAAAATTCAGTAATCACCATAGAACATCATTTCATATCATTATATTTCAGTAAAGTTCAGATTAAATTTTTGAAGACTGCTTCGGCAGTCTTTTTTGTTTAAACTAATACCAGAAAGCTGTTGCGACAGATCTCACAGATTTTCACAAATTAAACGGTTGAGTTATAAAAAATTTTAAAATTATTTGAAAAAAATCTGTGTTGATCTATGTAATCCAAGGGAAGCCAATTTCATAATATATGATACAAACAAATCTCTGAAAAAGTCACGAAAAAGTTATAAATTTGCGACCAAATGAATATTTCAGCTTACATTTTAGACTATTTGAAACAGTTTGGAACGGTCACCGTTCCGAAGTTTGGTGTATTTTCTCTGGAAAATTCTAAAGCAGTTCTCAACTCAGAAAACGGAAGTATCCTTCCGCCTTCCACAAAAATCGCGTTTCATTCTGATTATCAGGTTTTATCTGATGATTTGATTGTGTTTATCAGCGATCAGAAAACGATTTCGAAAGAGGCTGCAGAAAATGAATTGCAGATTCAGACTGATTTCTGGAAGAAAAAACTTCAGGCAGAGCAGGTATTGGAGATCCAGAATCTGGGAACTATTTTCATCGAAGACGGGCAGCTTCATTTTAAAGGAAACCGTTTAGAATCTGATCATCCCGATTTTTATGGTTTGGAAGAAATTCACTTTTCGGATATCAATAAAGGTGAGACTTTTGAAACGCCTAAAAATACTGAGAAAGATTACAAATTCAATAAGTCAGTCCTTTGGATTTTCCTGTTCATCGTTCCCGTTTTAGGGATGCTGTATTTAGCATACACGCAGCAGGAACTAATCTTCGGTAAAAAATCTTTTGATGATGTTTCGGTTCAGACCAAAACGAAAAGGATTGAAAAGAAAGCTCCTGTAAAAATAGATTCGGCACAGATTAAAATAGCAGATTCTATAAAGGCTTTTAAAATGGATTCTCTTAAAAAAGATTCAGTTAAACAGGCTGCAAAAACGTGGAAACCCAGCTCCAAAAAAAGAAAATCAAGATGGCAAAAATAAAAAAAGCGTCAGAATCACTGACGATTATGACGAATATCGTACTTCCCAATGATACCAATCAGTTGAGAAATCTTTTCGGAGGCGAACTGTTGGCGAGAATGGATCGTTGTGCGTCTATCTCTGCAACAAGACATTGCGAAAGAAGAGTCGTGACAGCGTCTGTAAACCACGTTTCGTTCGACCATCCAATTCCTGAAGGGGGAATTGTTGTCATGGAATCTAAAGTTTCGCGTGCATTCTCAACATCCATGGAAATTTATGTAGATGTTTGGTTGGATGATCCGATTAATCATAAAAAAATTCAGACCAATAAAGGAATTTATACTTTCGTAGCGGTAGATGAATTCAACAGGCCAATACCAATTCCAGACATGGAGCCGGAAACGGAAGTTGAAATAGAAAGATACGCCGCGGCGCTGAGAAGAAAGGAGCTTTCTCTTATTCTTTCAGGAAGAATGAAACCTTCTGAATCAATAGAACTTAAAAAATTGTTCCAAGAGCCTTCTTAAACACAAATTACACAAATGATTTGCACAAATTTCACTAATTTATTATGCTGTTAGTGAAGAAATAATGATATTAGTGTTTAAAAAAACACAGATATGGAAATCGGTATTTCTGAAAACGATATATCAAAAATCGTTTACGAGTCAGGTTATTTGGTGCATAAAACTTTAGGTCCCGGACTTTTAGAAAGTGCATATGAGGAATGTATGTTTTACGAGTTGAAAAAGACCGGACTATTTGTTGAAAAACAAAAACCCATGCCGCTGATTTATAATGAAATTAAATTAGATGTAGGTTATAGATTAGATTTTTTGATTGAACGTAAATTTGTTTTAGAAATAAAATCTGTAGAGGCATTAAATGACATTCACCTAGCTCAAATTCTTACATATCTTCGTTTAAGTAATTGTAAATTAGGGTTTTTAATAAACTTCAATACTCTTCAATTCAAAAGCGGAGTTAAAAGAATAATCAACGGAACATTATAATTAGTGTTATTCGTGAAAATATTAGTGTAATTAGTGTTTACAAAAAAGCGAAGTTATAATAATAATCAACGGAATATTATAATGAGTGTTATTCGTGAAAAATATTAGTGCAATTAGTGTATAAAAATATGCGAATCCTTCTATTAGATAAAAACCACCCACTGATCACTGAACAGCTTTTGGCTGCGAATTTTGTTTTGGAAGAAGATTTCACTTCTCCTTACGATGAGGTTTGCCGTAAGATAGAAAATTATGATGGCGTAATTATCAGAAGCAGAATTCCTTTAGATCAAAACTTTTTAGAGAAAGCAAAGAATCTGAAATTTATCGCCAGAGTAGGGGCGGGTATGGAAAATATTGATATTGCCGTCGCTGAAAAGCTGGGAATTCAGTTAATTAATTCTCCCGAAGGAAACAGAGATTCTGTTGCCGAACATGTTGTGGGAATGCTTTTAATCTTAATGAACCGACTTTTCATTGCCTCCAACGAAGTGAAAAACGGGATTTGGCTACGTGAAGAAAACCGTGGTGACGAATTGCTGGGAAAAACTGTAGGCCTGATCGGTTATGGAAACATGGGAAAAGCAACTGCCAAAAGACTTTCGGGGTTTGGCTGTAAAGTGATCTTTCATGATATTCTTCCCAATCTCTCAGATGAATTTGCAACGCAGGTTCCTTTGGAAGAATTAAAAAAAAGAGCCGCGGTTTTAAGCCTGCATATTCCCCTGACAGATTCAACAAATTATCTAGTGGACGCTCAGTTTATTTCTGAGATGAAAAATGATTTCTATTTTGTAAACACTGCAAGAGGGAAAAATGTAGAAACGAGTAGTTTGATTAAATCTTTACAATCAGGAAAGGTGAAAGGTGCCTGTCTGGATGTATTAGAATATGAAAAAGCTTCATTTGAAAATCTTGAGACAGAAAATGAAGATTTACAGTATCTTCTGAATTCAGAGAAAGTTATTGTAACTCCGCACATCGCTGGCTGGACGCATCAGAGCAAGGAAAAACTGGCGCAGGTGATTGTAGATAAGATTTTGGCTGAATTTTTTAATTAATTCTTAAGTAATTCTTCCTTTTGTGATTGCAAACAGGTTTAATGTCTTTTGTGAAAATCATTCCCCGTTCGGTACTATAGTTCTTAGTTTTGAACTAATTTTATTTTGATATGATTTTAAGAGTATTGTTTTTATTTTGTTTTTCTATTTTACATAGTCAAAGCTTTACTGCTGATATAGAAGTAAGGTATAATCTGGATTATAAATTAGACCCAAGTTCACCAGTTCCAAGAAATGAAGAATTCGCATTATTTTTGAAAGACAGTGAAAGCTTATTCTTGTCCCAAAAGGTAATAAATTTAGATTCTCTTCCTTCTGGTAATTCAGGAAATCCGAACAAAGAACTCATAACTTTAGCAGGTAACAGAACTTATTTTGGAGAGAAAATTCATACAAGTAAAAATCAAGTCACTACATTTTATTTTAATGAAGGCGTAACCTTATTTTTTAGCGAAGATGAGAGTGCTGAGTGGATATTAGAGAAAGAGGAAAAACAAATTGGTCAATTAAAGTGTCAAATTGCATCGGCTAAAATGTATGGGAGATCTTGGAAAGCATGTTATTCAACAGAATACCCTTTTCAATTTGGACCCTATAAATTTCATGGTCTGCCCGGTCTCATCATTGACTTGGTTGATTCAGAAAACATATATCATTATTCCTTGATTGAATTAAAAAAATCGGGTAAAGTTGTTTCTAAGCCAGAGAAGAACCTTGTCAGGACATCAAGACAAAAATATTTCCAACTTGTCAATGATTTAAAATATGGAGGGACTCTTTTTGATAAAATTAATTTTGTTGACAAAACTGAAATTCTAAAGATTTCTAAGAATAGAAAAGATCGTAGTAAGAAAGAAAGTAATTTTCCGATTGATAAAGATATGCGTTATATTTTTGAGTGAAATAGATTGAAAAACTTTGAATTGTGTTCCTTAGCAAGGTCAAATGTTTGTAAAGGAAGTTTGAAACTTTCAGAGTTTGAATAACTAATATTAGTGCTTTAACAGCAGACGTTTATTACCCGCTTCGCAAAGTCTCTCGACTTTGAGCATTACCATTTTCTTACAGATGATTAGCAGGGAACGTAGAAATTTCATTTTATTAACATCTCCACAACCGCTCCATCACGAAACAATAATTCGCCGAAGTCAATCACAGATACGAGAACTACTGAAAATAAGCTCGAAAAATTATGGCAATTCTACAATCCAAATCCTTTGCTTCACATCGCTGGCTGGACGCATCAGAGCAAGGAAAAACTGGCGCAGGTGATTGTAGATAAGATTTTGGCTGGTTTTCAGAGCTAATTTTTTTAATAAATTATTACTTGAAATTACTGTAATAGTAGATTTACGTGTATCGGTGCGACATTTTACTTTTCAGAATTTTTTTGAAAGCCTTTGTAAAGTGTTGAAATATAATAAATTGTACTTGATTGCCTCTTCGAAGTGGTTGATTGTCTCTTCGAACTGGTTGATCGGCTCTTCGAACTGCTTGATAACCTCTTCGAAGTGATTGATTGTCTCTTTGAACTGATTGATTGTCTCTTCGTAATGGTTGATTGTTTTAACGAAGCAGTTGAATGGGTCAACAGAATACTTGAATTCTATTACTGAATGATTGATGATTGCTTTGTAAAGGTTGAAGCATCCTTAATAATTCTTTTTGTATTCTTTAATGTTATATTTTACACTCTGGTCAAGCCCTGAATCGAATAGCGGCGCTTACGATTATGTTAAATAATTCATAATTTACATCAGTCATTCAAGATTCATATTGAGTTTTATTAAATTGCCACTCATTTTTGAAACTCATGAAGAAGCTTACCTTTGTACTCGCTGCAACCCTATTTTTATTCCTTTTTTCCTGTAAAAACAAATCCGAAAACAAAGAATCTCTTACCGAGAATACTACCAATCTTCCGAATTACGGAAATGTAGATTTGGGAAAAGTATTTTCTCCGGAAGATGCTGTTCTTTCAAATAAAAATTTTATTGTCAGCTATATCGATCAGTATTATAAAAAAATATGGGAAGGAAGTGATCTCAGCGGAGGAATTTTAGTTGCAAAAGGCAACGATATTCTTTTTGAAAACTACAGAGGGTTTGCCAGAGAAGGTAACCAGAGTCCTATTAATAAAAACACGTCTTTGCACGTTGCTTCGGTTTCTAAAACTTTGACGGCAATGGCTATGCTGAAATTGGTGGAAGCAGGGAAAATAAAGTTATCCGATCATTTGACACAATTTTTTCCGGGATTTCCTTATCCCAACGTTACGGTTCAGACTTTATTAGACCAGAGAAGCGGACTTCCGAAATACGAATATTTCATCACCAAAATTCAACCTGTACCGGCAGAACTTTCTAAAAAATATATTACCAATCAGGATGTTCTGAATATGATCATCAAATACAAACCTGACCTGGCGAGAGATACTGATACCGGTTTTATGTATTGCAATACTAACTTTGCGCTGTTGGCCCTGCTGATTGAGAAAGTAACAAAAACACCTTTTCCTCAGGCAATGCAGGAAATGGTTTTTACGCCTTTAAAAATGACAAACAGTTATATTTTTCAGGAGAAAGATATTCCTACGGCATCTCAGTCTTTTTACTATGGTGGGAACAGACTATATCCATTAGACCGTTTAGATTTGATTTATGGGGATAAAAATGTGTACACTACACCAAGAGATTTATTCACTTTTTCGAAAGCGATGTTTTCAAAAGATTTTTTGAAACCTGAATTGAAAGAAATGATTTTTGCGCCATACAGCAACGAAAAGGCAGGACAAAATAATTACGGTTTAGGATTCAGAATGAAAATTTTTGATAACGGTGAAAAGCTGACGTATCACAACGGATGGTGGCACGGTACCAACTCTGTGTTTGCGCATCTTTTGAAATCTAAAGTAACTATCGTTGCCATTGGAAACAAATATTCGGGGAAGGTGTACTCGGCACTGGCGCTTTCAGGGTTGTTTGAAGATTTTCCGCCTCAGAAAGACAAACTGCATCACATTATGAATGATAATCAGGACACTTTGAAAACAGGTACTGAGGTTTTTGGAGAATAATGTTTATTTTTGCTCAAATATATTCATGAAAAGAATTCTTCTCTTACTGATTGTCAGTTTTCTTGTACATTCCTGTGCGAGAGTAGGTGCGCCGGTTGGTGGCCCGAAAGATACTCTGGCGCCGAAGTTTTTAAGCTCAAACATTGATACCACCAGAGTCAATGTAAGAAGAGATATTAAAGAATTGAGAATAGATTTCGACGAGTATATTACACTGAAGGATATTAATAAAAACCTGAATATCTCTCCGCCAATCGCGAATATAACGAGAATTCTTCCTTCAAATATTGCCAATAAATTTCTGATTATTCAGTGGTCAGATACCCTTCAGGCAAATACGACATACAACTTTAATTTTGGGAATTCGATTTCTGATAACAGCGAGTCGAATATTTTAAGATACTTTAATTTTGCTTTTTCTACAGGTGAAAAACTGGATGATCTCTACATAAGTGGTGAAGTGAAAGATGCGTTCACCATTACAAAACAGTCAACCAGCGAAAACAAAATGGTTGTCGGTCTATATCAGTTGAAAGATACGATTGACTATAAAAAGAAACCTTACTACATTACAAAGGTTGATGATGATGGATATTATGAACTGAATTATCTGGCTCCCGGTAAATTTAAAATCATAGCATTTGATGACGATAATGGAAATTCTGTGTACGATCCCGGAAAGGAAAAGATAGGTTTCCAGAAAGATACGGTGGTTATTGAAAAGTCAATTTCAGGATTAAATTTAAAACTATACCCTTCTAAAAAACCATATAAGAAGCCTGAATTAAAGGAAACTCCCGGTGGAATACTGATGACTTTTGAAGGTAATCCTAAAGAGGTAAAAGTAGTTTCGAAAAATGAAAAACTTCAGGATTTTAAAGTGACACATACACCACAGTCAGACACTCTAAGAATTTGGTTTGATGCAGTGAAGAGTAATTTGGGGCAGACGGTGACTGAAAATGTAAAGCTTGCTTACGAGGTTGATGGTAAGAAAGATTCGACATCTGTTTTTTATAAATACAACACAAAAAATGTGATGGATATCAACAGTGACAACGGTGGAAGCTTACTGCCACCGAGAACTGATTGTAAAATTGTTTCTAATTATATTGTCGATAAAATAAATCCGGAAAAATGGGTTTTAAAAAGCGACAGTCTCACAACGCACAATTTTACAGCAAAGATTTCAGAAACGAATCCTTATCAGATCTTGGTAAGTTCAGATTTTATTTCCGGAAAAAAATATCAGTTAACAATTCCTAAAGAAACTATTTCTTCCTTCTACACAAAAAATAGTCAGTCAAAAAGATTTGATTTTGAAGCAGACAAAATAGAAAACTACGGAAATTTAACCTTTAAAATTACTAATGCACCCACTGCAAAATACTGGATTCAGTTGTTGGATACTTCCGAAAAAGCGGTTTATCAGCAGTATACCAGTGGAAGTGACGTGAAGTTCGCGGTTGTGAAACCCGGTGAATATATCGTGAGGATCTTGGTAGATACCAATGATAATAAACGATGGGATGAAGCTGATTTTGTCAACGGAACTTTTGCAGAAGATTCTTACCTCTACTACAAAATGGTTGTGGCGAGACCGCTTTGGGAAACCAGAGAAGATTGGGATCTTAATGATAAAAGAGTATTTGAAGGAATTAAGGCTCCAAAACCTAAGCAGGAAGATGAGACCAAAACAGATTCCGGTCTATTGAATAACACGAACGGCAATAATTTAAATGGTAACACCCAACTAAATAATTCACAAAGACAGCTGACTCGATAATGAAAACGTTCAAAAAAATAGTTTTCTGGGTTTTTGTTTCTTTTGCAATTATTCAGTTCGTTCCCATTGATACCACAAATAAACCGGTCAGTAAATCTGAAAATTTTATTGACGTCAAAAAATCACCGCCAAAGGTCGCAGAACTGTTAAGAAATGCCTGTTACGACTGTCATTCCAACGAAACGGTTTATCCCAAATATGCTTATATAGCCCCGTTTTCATGGTCTGTAAAAGATCACGTCAATGAGGGCAGAGAACATCTCAACTTTTCTGTTTGGCAGTCTTACAATAAGGAGTTAAAAGAAAGTATGCTGAAAAAAGCACTTCAGACTTTACAAAATAAAACGATGCCATTACCTGCATATATAGTGTATCATGATAAGGCGAATCTGTCTGATGCCGAAAGAACTATTTTGGCTCAGTATTTTGAGGAGATACTTAAAACAAAGTCTTATTAAGCTAATCATAAAAACTCCCACATCTTTTCAAATGTGGGAGTTTTTTTTATTTAAATTTTTCTAAGTATTCTTTGAAAAATATTTTCTGAGAGTCAAATGCAAGATCATCAATTTTGATTTCGCTTAAAGGAATCCAGTGCGTCTCTGAGATTTCCGACAGTGCTAAACTGACTTCAAATTTTTCTGAAACAGTGTACTCGTAGAACAGATCGATGGTGTTATAGTCAATTTCTTTGTACTGATAAACATTGGGCAGGCTTGTGAGATACTGTAGATTTTCAATGTCTATTTCTAATTGAAGTTCTTCAAAAAGTTCTCTCCTGCAGGTGTTTTCTGCACTTTCTTTTGGGTCTACAAAGCCTCCTGCTAAATCGAGTTTTCCTTTTTTAGGTTCTTGGTTTCTCTTGGTAAGATATACTTCATCACCACAGCGAATGACCACAGCCACAGCGCCGGCAACGTTGTTGTAAAGGTTAAAATTGCAATTGGGACAGCTCCATTTTTTTTCGCCGTCCCAATTCAATGATTCTTTGCCACAGTTTGGGCAAAATTTCAGTATTTTCATTAAATAGTCTTAGTCTTATTTCTCGGATGGAAGCTAAGGATCACATCACGAAGTTCTTCAGTTTTAAGATGGGTGTACACCTGAGTGGTAGTAATGCTCGAATGCCCCAACATCTCCTGTATAAATCGTAGATCCGCACCATTCTGCATAAGATGGGTAGCAAATGAATGTCTGAAAGTGTGAGGCGAAATTTTCTTGCTGACGCCTGCTTTATCGGTAAGTTCCTTAATAATAAGAAACACGATTACTCTAGACATTGAAGTTCCTCTGCTGTTTAGGAACAGAGTGTCCTCATGCTTTTTGTTGATCTTGATTTTAGATCGTACTTCCTGAATATAAGACTGAAGCAGATCTGCAGTGTAATGAGCCAATGGCACAAAACGGGTCTTATTTCCTTTTCCTACAACTTTAATATAATTTTCTTTAAAATTGATATTCGAAATTTTAACATCAATCAGTTCAGAAACACGAAGACCGCATCCATAAAGCACTTCGATAATGCTGTGATTTCTCTGTCCTAAATCTGAGCTTAAATCTATTGCATCAATAATTTTATTGATATCAGAAAGGCTTAAGGTGTCAGGAAGATAAAGTCCTAATTTAGGGCCTTCCAATAGTGCTGAAGGATTGTCTTCACGAATCTCATCTTCTAAAAGGAATCTGAAGAACGCTTTGATGGAAGAAATCCATCTTGCCTGTGATCTTTCGCTGAATTTCTGTTTAGAAAGCTTGAAGATATACTCCTGCAGATTGTTGTAAGAAATAATATCAGGACCTGTGTTCTCAAGGTCTTCTTCTGCGTATTCTTTTAGTTTTTTGATGTCCCGAACGTAGGCATCGAGGGTGTTTTCTGAGAAATTTCTTTCGAATCTAAGAAAAATTTCAAAATCTTTAATTTTTTCATCCCAAGTCATTGTGTTGTGTTTTTTTTAATTATAATTCATTCTCTAAAACCTGTACTATTTCAATGTGATGGCTTTTTAAAAATGATATTCCTTCATCATCGGAGTAAGCATTGATATATACGAGCTTTTTTATACCGGCCTGTAGTATTAGCTTGCTGCAGTCTTTACAGGGGGAGAGCGTAAGGTAAAGTGTTGCTCCCACTGCTGACTGTGTAGAGCCGGCCAGTTTCAAAATCGCATTTGCTTCTGCGTGTAGGACGTACCAGTGTGTTTTACCGTTCTCGTCTTCACAGCAGTTCTCAGATCCCGAAGGGGTACCATTGTAACCATCTGAAATAATCATCCTGTCTTTTACAACAAGAGCTCCTACCTGTTTCCTTTCACAGTAGGAAAGTTTTGCCCATTCAAGAGCCATTTTTAGATAAGCTTTGTCAAACTTATTAATCTTCTGCATCAACTTTTTTTTTCGAAATAATTGTGATGTAATGATATTTAGAAGCTGGGCTTTCTTTTTTCAAGAAAAGCTGAAACTCCTTCTTTTTTATCTTCCATTTCAAAAAGCTCTCCGAAATATTTAATTTCGGTTTCAAAACCTTTATTTGTGTCAGACAGGTTAGTTGCATTTATTGCTTTAGAAATTGCCATTGGAGAATTGCGGGCTATTGTACTTGCCAGCTCTTTTGTTTTATTCAACAACTCCTCAATGGGGTAAACTTCATTTACCAAACCAATTTCCTTCGCTTTTTGTGCAGAAATCATTTTAGCCGAGAAAATCAACTCATTGGCGATTCCTTTTCCTACCAATTTAGGAAGTCTTTGCGTACCTCCGTATCCTGGGATCAATCCTAAAGTTACCTCAGGTAGTCCCAGTTTTGCATTTTCAGATGTATATCTTATGTGGCATGCCATTGCCAGTTCTAATCCTCCGCCCAAAGCGAAACCATTTACTGCAGCTATGACTGGCTTAGACAGATTTTCAATTTTATTAAAAAGAATGGTTTGCCCGTTTCTTGCCAACTCCTCCGCTTTTTCCTGGTTAAAGTCGCTGAATTCTTTAATATCAGCACCAGCTACAAAAGATTTTTCTCCACTTCCTGTCAATATAATGACCCTGATTTTATTGTCAGACGCTAACTCATCTAACGCAGAACTGATTTCATTTATTGTCTGTGCATTCAGTGCATTGAGACTTTCAGGTCTGTTGATGGTAACTATAGCAGTCTTATCTTCAGTGTCTATAATTATATTGTGGTAGCTCATCGTCTATCTATATCTTTAATAACCTGCAAATTAAAAATTTTTTCGCATAAAAAAGGGAAAAAAATACTTTTTTTCCCTTTTTTCTTTATTTATAATAGTTTATTTTGAATGATTCATCATATTTGAGTCAATATTAATGTGTAAACCTGAAGCTACCTTCATGCCCAATTCTATGTTTGCTCTGAAGAAATGGCAGAGCTGACGGTTGATAATTTCATCTCTTTTAGGGCCATCAATGCCACTCATATTGTCGATGATATTTTTAACCAAACGGTCTCTGTCTTCCTGATTCATTGCTTTTGTATACAATAATCCAGGCTGGGTATAATGATCGTCATCGTTTTCATTTCGATTGTAATTGGCAACTTTATTACTGTCTAATTCATATTCGAAATTTTTGTACGATGAATCTGGCTGAATATCGTCAAAACTGTTAGGGTGATAATTTGGCTTGTCCTGATATTCGCTGGAGTCTGCCATAAATCCATCTCTCTGATAATTGTTTACTGCAAAAGGACATCTGTTCACTTCAAGTTGGTGCGCATTTACTCCCACTCTGTATCTGTGAGCATCTGGATAGGAGAATAATCTTCCCTGCAGCATTTTGTCTGGTGAAAAACTGATACCGTTGATTAAATTGCTGGGAGAGAAAGTTGACTGTTCAACGTGTGCAAAATAGTTCACAGGAATTTCATTCAGTTCCATTTCTCCCACTTCAATAAGAGGAAAATCTCCCTGGAACCAAACTTTAGTAATATCAAAAGGATTCCATCTGAATTCTTTTGCCTGCTCTTCAGTCATTACCTGAATGTACATCGTCCATTTAGGGAAATCTCCGTTTTCGATAGCATTGCAAAGATCTTCCTGAGCAAAATCTGGATTTTCTCCCGCCATTTTAGTAGCTTCTTCGTTGCTGAAGTTCTTAATTCCCTGTTTTGTTTTAAAATGAAACTTCACCCAGGTTCTCTGATTGTTTTCATTAATCATCGAGAAGGTGTGTGATCCAAAACCGTGCATATGTCTGTAACCGTGAGGTGTTCCCCTGTCCGACATTAAGATAAGTACCTGATGAAGTGATTCTGGATTGAGGCTCCAAAAATCCCACATCATGGTTGCACTTTTTAAGTTGGTTTTGGGAACTCTTTTTTGAGTATGAATAAAATCCGGAAACTTTTTTGCGTCTTTAATAAAGAATACAGGTGTGTTGTTACCTACTAAATCCCAATTCCCGTCTTCGGTATAGAATTTTAAAGCAAATCCACGTGGATCTCTAGCGGTATCTGCACTTCCTTTTTCACCACCTACTGTAGAAAAACGCGCAAACATTCTGCATGAATTTCCAACTTTAGAAAACAGCTTAGCTTTCGTATACTGTGAAATGTCGTGAGTGATGGTTAGTTTTCCGTAAGCACCTGTTCCTTTCGCATGAACGATTCTTTCAGGAATTCTTTCTCTTACAAAATGAGCCAGATTTTCCTGTAGAATAAAGTCCTGTAATAGAACAGGACCTCTCGCACCAACGGTTTGAGAATCCTGATGCTCAAAGTACGGAGCACCGCTGCTTGAGGTTAATTTTTTAGAATCCATAGAGTTATAATTTGATTTATTTTTCAGTTTTCAAGAGCAATTTGCAGCTTAACAATTATCAAATTTAGTAGAAATTTTTTATTGGTTGTGCTAAAAACGTCATATCTTTGTCATAGATAATATTAATCAAATGAACATTCAGCAATTGGAATATCTTATCGCCGTAGATAAGTATAAACATTTTGGTAAAGCTGCTCAGGCTTGTTTTATAACCCAGCCGACATTAAGTGCAATGATACAGAAATTTGAAGATGAGCTGGATGTAAAGGTTTTCGACAGAACTACACACCCGATCCGTACTACAGATGTAGGGCTACAGATTATCGATCAGGCAAAAGTTATTATCGAAGCTGTTAATGAGCTTAAAAACAAAGCCAATTTACTGAATAATATTCTGGGCGGAACCATTAATTTGGGAATTATTCCGACTGTATCATCGTTTATTTTGCCAACGGAAATTTTTCATTTTCTAGAAGATAATCCTAAAATTCTGATGAACGTAAAGGAGATGACCACCGATAATATTATCAAAGCTCTGAAAGCTGGAGAACTGGATGCGGGAATTATTTCAACTCCGTACGATAATGCGAATGAGTTTTATCAGGATTTCTTGTTCAACGAAGAGCTGATGATTTACAGCTCCGATACTGAGGCCAATAAGAAAAATACTTTTATTGTTCCGGACGAATTAAATGTTGAAAAAGTGTGGCTTTTGGAAGAAGGAAACTGTCTGAGAAATCAATTTGAAAACATTTGTCATTTAAAGGAAAACAGATTAAAACCTAAAAATCTTGATTTCTTAGCTTCAAATATTCAGACTTTGGTCCACATGGTAGATAAAGTAGGTGGAATCAGCATCTTACCTGAATTAGCCTTGAATCAGCTGTCAGAAGAACAGAAAAACAAAGTATTCAGATTCAAA
This sequence comes from Chryseobacterium kimseyorum, assembly GCF_025971945.1. Lineage (GTDB taxonomy): Bacteria > Bacteroidota > Bacteroidia > Flavobacteriales > Weeksellaceae > Chryseobacterium > Chryseobacterium kimseyorum. The sequence continues at coordinate 3,938 of NZ_JAPDHW010000008.1, read as the reverse complement.
AAGCCGTTTCCATACAGAGAAATCAGCATTATCTATTACAAGCCGACTTTCAAACAGAAAATCATCGACGAGCTGGGGGCTTTCATCAAAAATTCACTGACAACGAAACTGAATTTCAATGAAAATCCTAAAGATTATGTGAGCATCAAGCCGCAATAATTGATATAAATCATTAATTTCAAGAAAATTATAAATACCACGCAAAAGTTTTGAGTATTAAGAAAATAGTACTTAAATTTGCCAACGTTATTAACGAGGAAAAATTTGACCTGATTGCAACCTCTCTAAAAAAATGCTAAAACAGTATATTCTTTTTAGCTTTTTCTGGGCAATTATTCATTTTTTTCTTCTTCATTTAATTTTAAAAATACAAGAATAATATGTCTTATTTATTTACGTCTGAATCAGTTTCAGAAGGGCATCCAGATAAAATTGCCGACCAAATTTCCGATGCATTAATCGACAACTTTTTAGCATACGACAAAACATCAAAAGTAGCTTGTGAAACTTTGGTGACTACAGGTCAGGTTGTTTTGGCTGGTGAGGTGAAATCTGATGCTTATCTTGATGTACAGACTATCGCAAGAGAAGTAATCAACGGAATTGGTTATACGAAAGGTGAATATATGTTCAATGGTGATTCTTGCGGTGTAATTTCTGCAATTCACGAGCAATCTCCGGACATTAATCAAGGGGTAGACAGAGCGGTAAATGATGAGTCTTTTGAAGCTAAAGCAAATGCACAGGGTGCAGGAGATCAGGGGATGATGTTCGGTTATGCAACCAATGAAACATCTAATTATATGCCTCTGGCTTTAGATTTGGCACATACAATTCTTAAAGAACTTTCTGCAATCAGAAGAGAAGATTCTGAAATCAAATATCTTCGTCCTGATGCTAAATCTCAGGTAACCATTGAGTATTCTGACGATCACAAACCGGTAAGAATTGATTCTATCGTAGTTTCTACTCAGCACGATGACTTTGCTGCTGAAGAAGAAATGTTGAACAAAATCAGAGAAGACATCAAAAATATTTTGATTCCTAGAGTTGTGGCTTTGCAGACTGAAGAAATCAAAGCTTTATTTAATGACCAGATTAAGTATCACATCAATCCTACAGGAAAATTTGTTATCGGAGGTCCTCACGGAGATACAGGTTTGACAGGAAGAAAAATTATCGTAGATACCTATGGTGGAAAAGGTGCTCACGGTGGTGGTGCATTCTCAGGAAAAGATCCTTCTAAAGTAGACAGAAGTGCTGCTTATGCTACAAGACACATCGCTAAGAACTTAGTAGCTGCAGGTGTTGCTGATGAGGTTTTGGTACAGGTATCTTATGCTATTGGTGTAGCTGAGCCTTGTGGTTTGTACATCAATACTTACGGAACTTCTAAAGTTGGTTTAAATGATGGTGAAATCGCTAAGAAGGTTTCTACAATTTTCGATTTGAGACCTTACGCAATTGAGCAAAATTTGAAGTTGAGAAATCCTATCTATCAGGAAACAGCTTCTTATGGTCACATGGGAAGAGAGCATTTTGTTGCGGATAAAACTTTCAACAAGGGTCACAAAAATGAATTAACTCTTACAGGTTTAGAATTCTTTACCTGGGAGAAATTAGACAAAGTAGAAGAAATTAAATCCACTTTTGGAATTTAATCTTTTCTTTTAGATATTTAAACTGCTTTATCTTCATAAGATAAAGCAGTTTTTTTTAAATTTACGTTTTAAATAAAATAGAATGAAGAACTTTCGTTGGGTAGCAGCAATTGTATGTATATGTTTTCTAAGTGCTTTTTCAAAAGCTCAGGTAACCATACATAAAATGGTGAATGTGGGATATGTTTACCAGAATCAAAGCTTTGGTGAAGTAGGGGGGAAGTTACTGTTTCTGAAGACCGATGATGTAATTTACAGATTGGGTGCTTCTGCATTGATGGGTACTGCCAATTCAGAATTTGCAATTATGCCTAAAGTGAACGCTGATATTTTATTGAATTTTGAAAAGAATGTAGATTTTAAGCATTCTTATTATTTTCTGGCAGGCGTTGAAGGAACAAATAAATATGTTGCTCCGAAAATTGGCGTTTCGTTATTTGGACTGTTAGATCTGACTGGAGGATATGCTTTTTCAATTGCAGATGAAAGATTAAATGGAAAAGAACTGAAAGGTTTAAATGTTAATTTCACACTAAATATTCCAACAGCGTTCCTACATGATATGTTTAAGTAGATTTTTTTACATAATTCTTCGAAATATTTAATAATTAGTTAACAGTTATTAAAATTTTATTTATATTTACAACATAATTTAATGCTTATTGAGAAGACTTTACTTTAAAACAACTTTGTAACAGGCAACAAACCAGTCAGAATGACGGGAGACAGCTTGTCTACGGGTATATACTGAGAAGAAAAGTCATGAAATCAACAGATAGCCTATTAATATCTCTTTATCAGAAAGGAGACGAAGAAGCATTATCAACTCTTATACACCGTCATCAGAAAGACCTCTTTTCGTTCATTCTTTATAAGGTAAATGACGAAGATTTGGCCAACGATGTTTTCCAGGATACTTTCATTAAAATTATTGTTATGCTTAAAGAAGGGCGTTACAACGAGGAAGGGAAGTTCATTCTCTGGGCAAAAAGAATTGCACAAAACTTGATTATCGATCATTTCAGAGCCAAATCAAAAAATGTCAAAGTTTCAGAGACTACTTTTGATAATGATGAGTTTTCGATTTTTGATCTAATAAGAGAGCCTTCAGAAAATATTGAGGATCAATTAGTCAGTATGCAGATTCAGGAAGATTTGCTCAGAATGTTGCAATGCCTGCCTGAGAATCAGCAGGAGGTGATAAAACTCAGGTTTTTCGACGGATTAAGTTTTAAAGAGATCGCTGATCACACAGATATGAGTATTAATACGACTTTGGGACGTGTTCGTTATGCTCTGATTAACTTAAGAAAAATCATGGAAGAAAATAATATTATCTTAACGAGATAATAATTCACAATTTCTCACGTTTTAAAGAAAAAACATTTTTTGCCTATGAAAAATAACGATTCTTTAAAAATGAAAAGTTTGAAACCAAAAAAACAAACCATTGATTTTTTGCTAAGTTTCTCAAAAAGTCTTGACGTGGTAAAGATTAAAAACAATCATTATCACCTTTCAAAAAATTAATCATTAATTTTGTGCTGTATGAAAATTCAGCACATTTTTTTTGACCTTGACAATACGCTTTGGGATCACCGTAAAAACGCGTATCTCACTATTCAGGATCTTTTCAACAGTGAAGAAATTACCTTAAAACACAGTATTGATTTTGAAGAATTTCATTCTGTATATCACGAGATCAATGAAAGACTTTGGGAACAGATAAGAGATGGTGAAATCGATAAAGAGTATCTGAGAAAACATCGGTTTTATGATACCTTCAATCATTTCGGCATTGATGATTTGAAATTGTCTATGTATTTTGAAGAACATTTTTTAGATAAGATTCTCAATTACAATCATCTGGTGGAAAGTGCTGATGTCATCTTGGAATATTTAAAAGCGAAAAATTATACCCTTCACATAATCTCCAACGGTTTTCAGGAAGTAACTGAAAGAAAATGTATTCTCTCGGGAATTGATCATTATTTTCAAAGCATCACAAGTGCTGATTCTGTCGGAGTTCGAAAACCAAATCCAGAGATTTTTGAGTATTCTTTAGGAATTGCTAAAGCAAAAAAAGAGGATTCAATTCTGGTAGGCGACGATTGGATTGCAGATATTATCGGATCGCAACAGTTTGGGATAGACTGCATTTTCTTTGATGTTTTAAATGAAAATCCACAGCAGGAAAATTTAAAAGTGATTAAACATCTTTTACAGATAAAAGAATATTTATAAAAGAATAACAAATAGTTTCGGCGGCACCAAAGG
>NZ_JAPDHW010000007.1:214595-249908 GCF_025971945.1 Chryseobacterium kimseyorum | reverse complement strand
GTAAACTCATGATGTTTCTGTGCGCTTTGGGTAAGTTTGAAATGTTTGTAATATTTAATCACTTTACCTTCAATTACCAAAGATAACTTGACTAATCGGTTGATGCCCATATGATGATTTTCTGAGATTCCTGCCGCATTTTGAGATGGGCGAAAGGATGAACCTCCATTTTTTTCTAAGGTATTCATATTGTCGTGATTGTGTGGTGGATTAAAGTTATTAAATTTTATCGATTTGTACAGATTTTACCGTATTAAATTTCTGATTTTAACTTTTTTACTAAGCATTTGAAAATCTGCATACTCTTCGAAAAAGTTTCTTTTAGACAGATTCAAACAAACTAAACTGCAGCCCAGTTTGAAAATTGATTTTCATCAGGCTTAGAGTGTCAGAAGTCGGAGTAGAGCACACGAATTAGCTGTTTTTATCGAAACAGACGAACAAAGTTCAAAGGTGCCCAGGATATTAATCGAAGACGAAAAAGACCGTCTTGCGGACAGTCTTTTGTATACCATAATACTATAAACGAATCGACGGATTTTAGCTTGTTGGCCAAAGACCTTCGTAAGCCGCAGTTCCGTAGTTGATTTTTTCCGCACTTACTACAAAGCTGATCAACATTGAGTTTTCGTCTACTGCATCGAAATCTACTTCGTGCTGAATAACGTACCCATTTTCCCAGTTCAAGGTAATCAAGGTTCCTTCTTCGTGAGATTTATTGAATGTGATTTCACCTGAAGTCGGCTTGTATTTTCCATTTAATAAAGATTCAAGGATGTCAGATTTTTCTGTTGCCTCAATCGTTAATTTAATGATTGCATTTGATGGGTCAGATGCTACTCTGCCCGATACGTCTGTAGATCTCGAAACGCTGTAGTTCAGTTTTAATAATTTCTGTCCTTCGCTTCCGTTGAATTTTAAGATTCCTCTTGAATTTGCTGCCATGATAAATAAATTTTAATCGTTAATTTTCGTGAAATGTTTTTCTTTATTCAAAGATAATTACACAAAAAATATTTTTAAAACTTTTTACCAACTTTTTGAAAATTTGTAGTAGTTCTACGATTTTATGTAGTAAAACTACGATAGGTTTTTATGTTAACCGAGAACCTTTAAATTATATTCACCTTAAAATCAGTCGAATACAAAACACCATATTCTACAGAGGAATAGGTGATGTCTAAAGAGTTAATCAAACCACTTTCTTTGGAAACTGTAAACTCGCCTTTAAAATTAGCATTCTCCACTTCCTGATTCAGAATTATTTCATCGTCATTTGTCGAAATTCTTACCATTTGATCAACCTTCAATAATTCATTATCCAAAGAAAGATGAAATTGGGATTTTCCGTATTTAAAATCGTTTCTGATGTGTGCAAAATAAGTTCTTATAATCCAATCTTCCTGCATTTTTTTCTGAAATAATTCCTGATTGAGAACAGCATACTCAAATTCTTCAATGTAAATTTTTGCATACTGATCAGGAAATTGATCCAGCAGACCTGCTTTAATTTCAGAAAATTTTTTAACTGTTTCTTCGGAAAGTTTAATTGAAATAATTTCACCTTTTGAATTGGTTTGAATTTCAATGGGATCAATAGATTGAAAACATGCGATCGCCATATCACCAATTTTTGTCTGATTCTGAATCGAAAAATTGTTTTTAGAAAGATGAAAAATATGATTACCAAATTCTCTATTTAGCCATCGCAAAGAAAACCGGTAAGAAAATGAGTTCTCTGTTTTCTTTTCGTCCACAAGAGAAGATTCTCTAATACTGACTTTATAATTAACATTTAAATTCTCGGGATGAAAGTTAATCTTTGGATTCCTTATCTGGCTTTTGAAGGGTGCATCATTTTTGGAATTATAAGCCTGAATCTTTCGGAAGTCCGGCAGAAAAAGCTTTTTTCCGGAAACCAGTTCATCGTCTATAAAATCTTCCTTTACACAACATTGGTTATGAAATTCTTTAAGGTAAAAAGGATTTTCAAGCTTAATTTCATCTGCAATTTTCTGCAGTGTATCTCCCTGACGAATAAAATGAATCATCATATTTTTAATCTTCTTTCTATGAAAAAGTCTGTGTAAAATCTTGCAATTTATTTACGGTTTAACTGGCTACTTAGAATCTTCTAGATTTAAATACCTCAGCTTAATCTGCATTATAAACAATTTTTCTCTTTACAGATTCATTTTGTTTTTTGAGTTCAATATCGGTAATTCCTCCTGCGTACAGCATTTCTATTAAGACTTCGTTCTGTTTAATTTTATAGACAATTTCAATAATTCCTTTTTTATTAATTTTTTCTGTAGTAGTCATCTTGGGGAGTTTTTTCAGGAGAAATTCACCATCTTTTACTACTGACTGATTGATCATATTGTGATAAACTTCGTCTAAAGACTTAGACGGAATCAGACATTCTTCTCCGGAAAACATTTCTCCTTGAATTTCCTTACAGTTAGCCTTCGCTGAGTTTGAAAGTTTGTTTTCGCTTTTTTTAGGCGAAATTCCGCAAGATTTTCTCCAGTCACTAGTTTCAAGAAGCGATTTAGTGAAAGTTACTTCAATCGGATCTTCAGGATCAGCGGTAATATCATACAATTTTTCTGAAGCAAGCATAAAATGAAGCCATGCCACTGCATTTTCGCTAATTCTCTGTTCCTGAGAATTTTCTGAAATATTGTTTTTTATGTAAACCTCTAAAACAATTTTATCTTCAGAACTGCTCTCAATTCTTACAAAAACATCTTTGTAATTTTTAACCGCGGTGAGATTACTCGACAATACAACCTGACGGAAAAATTCCTCACAATTAATCTCAAGATTTGGTTGGTTACTATTTTTTTCAGTGTTTGCTTCAACTTTTACTGTGGCATCCTGTTCTAATTTTCCTGAAGCTTTTTGGCATCCAAACATGAAGAGGACAAAAAATAATATTGCGGTCTGTTTCATTTTAATTTAAATAATTTTTAATAAGTATTATTGAATAGCATCTGTAAATCTCGCTCTGATGTTCTGCAGAGAAGTTCTGTAAGCCGTTTGGGCAGTGGTATCTTTCGCGTTAAACCATCTGGCATAATTCCCCTGATACTTGATGATATATTTTGCTTTATACTCCATCCCGGCAAGTACAGAAGGTAATTTCACAAACTCTTTCTGCTTATCGGTAATCTGCGTGTTACCGCCGGCACCACTTAAGCCTTTTCCTTCAAAAGCACTCCAGGTTCCCGTAGGCTGCTCGATAAATAAGGTAGAATCCCAACCGTAATAAGGCGGTTCTCCAAATGCTTCCATACCACCGGTTCCGCAATGTTGATATTGTTTTGACCCGAAATGTGCAGTTTCCAGTCTGTACATTTTTTCTACGATGGTTACCAAATCTTTTCCGGTGACTTCCACTTCTTCTTCAGAGCCTTCCCACTTCCAGTTCCATTTGCTGTCTTTGTAGCGGCTGTAGAGTTCTTCAATGGCTGCTTTACCGTCTTCTACAGTGAATAGTTCACCGTCATCTGTATCTTCCTCAAATGTATTTCGGTATCCTTCCTGCAGAATTTCCAGTGGATCAACCAAATCGCTTCGCCGTTTGTAACGGTTATCTCCTGATAAGATATGATTTTTATCCAGATCAAATCCTTCACTTCCTGTGTAATGCTCAAAGTGAATCATGTAAATCGTATGTCCGCTGATCACTGTAATGCCATGAAGATAGCCCGTAACACCCAGTTTCTGTCCCTGAACAACTTTGTCACCCGCTTTTACCTCTTTTTTACCTGGAGCCACTTCACCATAATTAATGATAAACTCTCTACCGTCATTTGTCGTATGATGCACAGCGATATAATCTGTCCCAGCGTAGAATGGATCAGTCTTTAAGACAGTACCGTCTGCCATTGCAACAATTTCTGTTTCAGGCAATGTATACAGATCTCTGCCCGCATGTTTTCTCGTTCCTTTGCTTCTGTTGGAGTTAAATGTCGTCATGTTACTTCCCTGACTGGCTGCCCAGTAATAATTTTGCCCCCATGTTTTACCCGTATCATTTTCAGGTTTCACACGCAGTGGGAAAATAACAGGCTTGGTTTTGGTCAGTTGGAAATAGGCTCCATCGGTTTTAAGGAAGTCCTTTTCATGAAGCTTCTCACCCTGTGCTTTTGCATGAAGATATAAAAGCTCAGACTGTTTTTTATACAGTTTAAATTTAATTGTATCATTGAGTTTATAAGCTTTAATTTCCAAAACACTTTCAATATCACTGATAAAAGCAGTCTTGTCGTCTGTAATTTTTACGTTATTGGCATTTCCTTTTTTGGCAATACCTAAAATAATATCAGCGATCCTTCTTTTATCCGCTTCATTGGCAATCGGATTCGGACCTCCAAATTTATAAGTATACTCGCCGTCTTCTTTTCCTTTTGCTAATTTTTCTCTCCAGATTTTCAAATCATCGTTCGATTTAGGTCTTAAATGAACAGGAACTTTTGCCACTCCGTTTTCTATAGTAGCTATAAATTCTGTCTTCTCGGTTCCCGGAATTTCTCCCGTGGTAGGTGAAGCCTGTTCCATTTGTTCTTCTGTAATTTCCAGCACAGGTAACACCGCGCCGACAGAACCTTTCAGGAAACCATCTTTCTCTTTGATGATTATTGTCGTCTGTTTTCCATTCAAACCGGAAGTACGGGCAACCAGATATACCTTGGAATCCAGCGGTGCACTGTTTATTTTCTTAAACTCAGCTCCCAACTTGAATACAGGAATGGTAACCGACTTATTATTTTCAGTGTCTGTACCATATTCATTGGCTGTCAGAGCCTGAATAACCGTTTCTTTGGTTGTATATTTTTTGTCTTTCTTTAAGGCGGGAGCAATTTTCTTCAAAACAGTATCTGCAACTTTTGCCTTTTCTTCAGGTGTCGTAGTTTTGTTGTTAGCTTTTCGGCCTCCAAAAGTGTAGACATGATTTCCGTCGGCCTCACCGGTAAGTTTCGTATATTCTTTTTTGGCAAAATAAGCATCCAGTAAATTTTCGACTCCTGAATCCTGTACAATACTCACCGTTTTTCCGCCGGCTGGCTGCTGAGTTGGCGTTTTGGAAGGTGTGATTGTTCCTTTAGATTCAGCCCAATCCCAAAGTTCTTTCGCATAGCCTTTAACGGTTTCAACAATTCCTGTTTCTTCCTTCCTTGACTGAGGTTTTGTGGCAGCAGGTGAATTGGCTGCTCTCGGCGGAACATTATTTGCCGGAGCTTGTGTTGGTTGTGAACGAGCCGGATTATTTGCAGGTTGCTGTGGTCTCTGCTGAGGAATTGGCGCAGGATTATGCTGAGGGTTATTTACATTTCTGTTCTCTGTTGCATGTTTCCTGTCTGCAAAGTATTCTACCGTAACATAAAACTCAAGCTGCTTAGGATCAGTTTCTCTGTGCATTGCTTTTTGCATCAACGCTCGGGTTAACATAAATTCTGCTACAGCGACTCCGCTACTATTGACGGTGGCTTCTTTCGTTTCAATTAAAAGATTGCCTGCATGATGGCCATCCCCTGCCGCATCATCTTCCCAAAGAGAAAATTTTAATTTTTTACCGTTAAGATTTACACACTGTGCCCGTGCACGCATCTTTTCGGTATAGTTAAATACAGTTCCCGGTGAATCGTCGACATACTGAAGTTCAACTTTGTCGATTTTCGGTACGGCAACAGGCTGGGGAGAGATTTCAATCGACGATGGCCCGCCACCTTCAGCTTCAAATAAATAAGCCTCAAGACGGTAGGTATTTTTCTGAGCAACTTCTCCGAAAGTAAATGTTCCGGAACCCGTTTTTTTGATATTTGTTGTCGTAAATCTTCCGTTGGTGCGCTTTTTAAACAACTCCCAGGTTACACCGGATGCATTTCTCTGTGTTTGCGGTGTGGCAGGATACCAATCGGTAATAGTGTATGTTGTTGCTTCTCCCACTTTTGGAGAAGAATTGCCTGATATTTTTGAAACTCCTCGTTTTGACATCGCAGAAAATTTAGGTTAATAAGCGTCTATTTCACTTTCAAAAACTGTTTCTTTGAAGTCATTCACATCCACGAGAGGATTCATATGTCTTACCGTTTTAGGATCGGCATTTTTCACATTCTGTTTGCTAACCTCACCACGCTGACCATGATCTTTGATGGTAATTTTTCCACCTACAGTGCACTGAAGTTCTGAAACTTCGGTCACCGCTTTTTTTCCCATAACCATCACCTTATCATAGGTTTTCTGCCATTTTCCGGCCGGCGCATAAGAACATGGCAAATATCCGCCTGAGCTGGGTTTCAATTTGCATTTTCCGAAACTAGGCCCCGGAGGATTGAACTGAAGGTCATCTTCTGTCACAGCCAGATAATCTGCACTGCCTGCGTCATCATTCCAAAAATGTTTTTGATGTGTAGTAACTTTATGCTGTGGGAACTGATCACCTTGATTACACTGGCACTTCCCTTTCTGCACGACAAAGTGTTTGCCGTCATGAGATGATGATTGCTCTGACATATTTTGTGATGTTTGGTAATCAAAGATAACAAAAAGTTATTTAACATAAAAAAAACGGAAAGTGAATTTTCCGTTTTTTTTTATGTGATAAGTAATTAATGTTGAGTATTTTCCGGCTCTTCTACCGGTAATGTAGTCGGCATGAAATATTCGCTTAGCCAGTAGAACTCCTGTCCGTTCTGTTCTATCTTAACCGCCTTACTTTTTCTGTGATTAAGCATTCTTTCTGCTAAGTGCTTGTAATACTGAAAATAATTATGTGCCTGGTCGTTCGTTACGATTTTTGATTTTTTCCAGCCTTTCAATTTATATTTTGACATTAACTCTGATTCAGAATTATCAAAACCTGTACTGATTCCTACCGCATAAGACATTGGCTGCTCATATAAATCGCCTTTATCTAAAAATTGCAATGTAGAATTGTACTTTTTCAAAAGCTTAATGTATTCTCTCAGAGCTTTTGTCTGCTTAAAACCAGGTTTTCCAGCACCCGTTTTTTCATAAACTTCAGAGTAAAATGCTTTAAGCTGATCGTATTCAGCCTCGGAAACTAAAATACCCTTTTCCATTACCGGCTTCATATCCATTAAATCTCTAGGAATATAGCCTGACTGTAAAAATGGGTTTCCGTAATTGATCAACTGCGCTGCAATTCCTGCGGGAACAGGATTTGGAAGTCCAGGATACAGATATTTATACTTAATATCCACTTCCGTTCTTCCAGCTCCTACAGACGTTTGAAATCTTTCGTTAAGAGCACTGTCAATTTTGGTATTATCAAAAGTAACCTGAGCAATCAAACTGTCTACCGCTTTCTTCAAAAATCCAGGAGGGGCAATATCACCTTTTTTAGGAAAAATCACAAATCCCGGAGCCATACTTTGTTTTGGAAAGTCTAATGAATAAAAGCCGGCATCACTTTCAATTAGGCTAAAATTATTTTTTATTAAAACATCACTTTGATCGATGATTTTCTGCTTTTTTAATTCTGCTACATTCTTAGCTGTGTTTGTAACAATATTTTCAGACATCAAAACAAAATCGTTATACGTATCTGAAGAACGGGAGTTTGTCTGGAACATAATTACTTTTGCCTGCGCCTGCGTCAATGAATTAATCACACCATACATATTCCCGTTTCTATTGGCAGAAGTACCGATAGTGATAATCATATTGGTTTCATCAGGAACTTCAGAAAGCAGATTTCCGGCAGCAATCAATCCTTCGTTTAGAGGCTGATTTCCACCAGTACTCTGGCAGTTCATTTCGTTGATCTTATCATCGATAAATGCTGTAATTTTACTGTAATCTTTGCTTAACATTGACGGAGCTACATTTTCTCCACAAGGATTATTTTTGTAAAGTACAACACCATATTTAATTGACTTAAAGTAAGATGGTTTCTCAAATCTCAACTGAAGATCTTCCAACAAAGATTTTACAATCGGTGTATATGGCGCATTAGCTGCACTTACGTCTAACACAAAAACAATATTCGCATTTCTGTTTTTTTCAATAATCTCTTTATAACGGTCAAAGTAAATCTTATCCCCTATAACATTGGATGCGTAATTTTTGCTGTAGTCTAAGACATTTGTAAAATACTTTGTTTTGCGGTCTGCTGCAACGGTGTCATTCAACGCTAAATTAACAGGAAAAATGTTTTCAAGCGGTTTTCTTTTGTCGACATCAGTAAGTAAAACTGCTATTTTCTTATCTGCGTCGGCTCCTCCCGGTGCGCCTTCATGAATTCCTAAAGTGGTCTCTTTAATACCTGTAGGATTTTTCATTTTAACTGCAGAACGTTCTCCCCAGGATGAGATAACATCAGAACTCACCCAGCCATAAAGCCCGGTATTGATACTGTCCATATCAACAGACGGCTTTTTACCTACCAAATATCTTTTGTTGTTCTCTGCCATTTTGTAGACATACACCATCTGTCCATTCGGTATTTTTACATTAGCCTCTTCAATCAAACTTGGAGAATTAAATACCATGATAGAGTCATTTTTGTAATATCTTTCAGAATATTTTATTACATCCGGACTATTGGGTACTACAGCTACCTTTAGCGGATAGCCTGTTTTTTCGCTTTTCAGAGAACTGCTCCACAACAGAAGATCAGATTCGGGAATCCAGCCGTACGTTTTTACAGATTTTGATGAAACCTTTTTCATTAAAGCATCAGGAATATACTCTGCTACTTTTACCATTCCGTCTCTGTTTTTCAAAACCATCAGTGGCTCCAAAAATTTGACTTCCTTGTAAGATTTTTCATCACTTTTATCTAAATACGCTGTATTTCTTGATCTGTCTGAGATAGCAATCCACGGAACAGATTTTTTAGAAAAACCGTCTGTAACAGAAACATTGCTGATTTGACCATATTTTTTTGGTTCAGGTGTTTTTTTGGACGGCAATTTTACCTGACAGCTTGTAAGCAGTACAGATAAACCGATGTAATATGCCGCGAGAGGAAATTTATTTTTCATCTTAATATTCTTTATAATTGGTGTGTTGTTCAGGAAAAAAATTCAGGAATAACTTTTCGTTTATTTATTTTGATTGATGTCTGCTTTCGTTACACAGCCTGCCTCATCATAATTAAGCTTGACCGTCTGAATAACTCTGTTTTTATCAAACTGAAGACTTGCACAGTACAGATAAAAGTTATTGATTTTGCTGTCATTTACCTGAACTATTGAATTTTCATTATTGCATAAATATTTACCTAAGAGATAATTGTAATGCGTATTGAAGCTGTTTCCGTTGGCAATTTGCTGCAGATGATATTTGAAGTCATTATCTCTTTCTTCGTAAGAATTATCTACTGCCGCAGCCTGTTCCACTTCATTATATTCCGCAAGAATGGTAATTCTGTGTGTAATGGGCTCTTCATCTCCGTTAGTATGTAAAGTCACAACGTAATTTCCTGGTTTTTTGTACGAGTATGTAGCCATTTTATCTTTAGAATCTATACCCGTATTTTCTCCAAATTTCCAGGTGAATTGTGTGGCATCGGATATTGCTCTGAACTGTACAGTCTCAAACTGCATTGCCTGTGTCTGTGCATCAATAACAGACGGTACTTTTATGCTGTCTCTCCGCGGAGTTTCACGTCTTCCGGATACAACAATTGGGTAAGTTTTCGTATACTGATCATCGATGATAAGCGCTACATTATAGAAACCCGGTCTTTTAAAAACGTGAAAACCTTTCGTTTCAATTGATGTAGAGCCGTCTCCAAAGTTCCATTTTCTGGTTTTTGCAAAGGGTGTTTTATCGTCGAAGAAAAGACTGTCGCCTACCAAAACCGGCGAAGGATATACAGTTGCTACGATATCATCTTCTGAATGAATTACTTTTTTCTGAAGCCATAATGCGACGAGGGCAGCCAGCAATAAGGTAGCAATAACACCAATGATGATGTTTTTTTTGTTTTTTTCAAAATAGTTCATGATAAATTTGTGTGATGTGTTGTAAAATTTGTGTTTTTATTTAGCTCTTGCGGCATTGTTATCCCTGTCAAAAAGGCGTCGTTCTTTGTCTCTATACCCTACGATGCATTCCTGGGTTCTTCTTTCAAAATTTTTGGTATCGAATGAGATGGTTGTCACTGTCTTCTTATCATTATAATACATCTCGAAGAGCTTGGCAATTTGTGGAAAACCTTCTACTCTGCTATCATCCGTACTGAATCTTTTTTTTGTTCCTCGTATGTAAGCTGTATTTTTGTCAATTTCGTGATCTACCATCACATCCGGAATTTCGTCTTTGATACGTGAAATCTGCTTAAAAGTACTATCCACTATTTTCTGAACCTTTTTCTGTTCGCTATCAAACTTCGCTTTTTCTTCCAATCGGTCAAGAGAAACGACATCTGCAGAGGTGAAAGGAGACTGAAAGCGGTTTAGAAAAATAATTCCCAAAAGAATCATTGCAGCCATTAACATGAAGATGAGATATATAAACTGAAAACGTTTTTCTTTTTTGGATAGTGTAATTTGCCCTTGCATAATCTGGTGTTTTTTAATTTGATCTTATCTTCTCCTTCTGCCTCCTGAAAAATTTCTTGAAGGATCTTTGGTGAGTTCTTCGTTAACTTTAGCAACCTTTCCGGTACAGCGCAATAGCTCAGTGCGTGCGAATTCCTTGTCTTTTGATGCTTCAATGATTTTTGCTTTGAGATTAAGCATAGGTGCGATATGATTTAGTAAAGACGAGTAATGCTTAAGATTATCAGCACTGTCGGCACCAATTACCATTCGGGCTTCATCAATTTCTTCAGCAATTTGAGTACGCAACGGAATATCGTTACTGATTACGGCAATATCTAGTGAGGCAACATGATAGCTAATGGTGTCTACCATGATTTTCATGGCTTTTGACCGACCCAGCAGCTCTTCATATTTATTAACCTCCTGCTCCATTCCAACACGCTGTGTGTGGTAACTTTTAAAAAAGAAAAATACAGTGCTGAAAGAAATTAAGGATAAAACAACGAACGACAGGATAAATTTCCAGATGCCTATCCTGACATCGGATTTATTCAATTTTTTATCTCTATTTGTAGACATAGTTGTGATTTGGTTTGGAATGTGAAAATATAAAAAAAATATTTATTTACAAAATTAAATGTGAGGTCTGCAATCTATTCACAATTTTTTAATGTTAAGTTTAATTTTGAAATCCGAAAGATTTTCATACTTTAGTGATTATAATTTTATTTTACCTCTACCAAATCATAAAAATAAAATGAACAAAATATTAACCAATACGGTTCGGTTTTCCATCGCCGACAGCGATTTTTATTTTAAAAAGATAATGATCAAAACACTGCTGGAAAATCCTTTTAATATGCTTCTCAGCGACTGCAACAACGGGCATGAGCTGATCAACAGAATCTATAGAAAGCAGGAAGATGTATTTATTGTAGAACTCTTCATGCCGGTACTCAGTGGTCTTGAAGCCATTAAATTTATCCGGAGAAATAATGAAGATACTCCCATCATCACTTATTCCGGAACTTACCAGGAAGATATGGCTGATATTTTAGAAAAAATCCCAAACATCTACTATTGCCAGAAAAACAGCGGTATTATTAAAGATATCATCAAAGGTCAAATTACTTCACAGGATTTTGACTATCAGGCGTATTCTGAAAGCTGGAAACAGCAACCTTTAGCCGTTCAGGATTACATGAACCGACAGAAAAAAAGCCAGGAAGAGCTTTCTTCCACTGAGATTCAGCTGATGAAATTCTGCTATGAAGGCTTCAGTAACAAGGAGATAGGAGAACAGTTGAATTTGAGTACCAGAACAATAGACACCTACATCAACAGACTTACGGAAAAGTTGGGTTTAAAAACAAAACTGCACCTTATTCGATTCTGTGTAGAAAACGGATACTATAATTCGAGTATGTAAAAGCTGTTTTTGTGGAGTTATAAGGTACTAAATATAAAATTGTCAGGGTCTTAACCGAAATATTTTCTTTACTAATTTGCTTCTATTCAATTTTTTTAACTAAATTTGCACACCTAAAATTTAAAATTAAAAAAGGAAATGACAAAGGCAGAATTGGTAAACACCATCTCAAATAAATTGGGAACAGAAAAGAATGAAACACAGAAAGTTGTAGAAGCTTTTATGCAGGAGATCAGAACTTCTATGTATAATGGAGACAATGTTTACTTAAGAGGTTTTGGTTCTTTCATCGTTAAAACTAGAGCAGCAAAAACGGGAAGAAACATTTCTAAGAACACTGCAATAGAGATTCCTGCACACAACATTCCTGCTTTCAAGCCATCAAAATCTTTTGTGGAGAAAGTAAAAACTAAAGTTGCAGTAAAATAAGAATAACAATTGAATATTAACTAGTTACACAAAAAATTTAACATTATGCCAAGCGGAAAGAAAAGAAAAAGACACAAGGTTGCAACACACAAAAGAAAGAAAAGAAGAAGAGCGAACAGACATAAGAAAAAATAATCTCAACTAGAGATTTTGTAATATAATAATATAGTTGGTGTTTTTAATTTTTTAATAACCACCGACTATATTTTTGTTTGTGACCATATGATTTCAGAGCGTTTAGATTGTATTTACTCATCAAAATTTCAATGAATTATCTTAGAAATTATTAAATTTTAAATAACAAAATCTCTTCGTATCTTTAGTCTATAAAAAATTATCTTATAACAAAAATGAAGAAAGAACTAATAGTTTCGCATGAAGACGAGCTTACAAAGATTGCTTTGCTGGAAGACGGAAGATTATGTGAACTTCATGAGGAAGAAGACAAAAATGATTTTGTAGTCGGAGATTTGTTCATAGGAAAAGTAAAAAAACTGGCTCCCAACCTGAATGCGGCATTCGTCAATATCGGTTATGATAAAGATGCCTTTTTGCACTATCAGGATCTTGGACCACAGTATCTTACTTACAAAAAATTTTTAAAAGACACCGTTTCTAAGAAGCAGAATACCTCCAGTTTGAAAAATTTCGAAATTCAACCGGAAATTGACAAAAACGGAACGGTAGACAAAACCATCGCAAAAGATGATATTGTACTTTTACAAATTACCAAAGAGCCTATCTCTACAAAAGGACCGAGAATCTCTACTCAAATTTCTCTTACAGGACGTTTTTTGGTTTTAATACCATTCGACAATAAAGTTTCTATCTCAAAAAAAATCGGGAGTTCCGAAGAAAAAGTGAGACTCAGAACCTTAATTGACAGTATAAAACCCGAAGGTTTCGGGGTTATCATCAGAACCGTCGCAGAAGGAAAAAAAGTAGCTGATCTTCACAATGACATGAATCAACTGATTCAGAAATGGGAAAATACTTTTAAGAATATTCAGAAAAATAAAGTCCCGTCTAAGGTATTGAGTGAAGATGACAAAGCTTCGTCTATTTTAAGAGACAACTTCAATCAAGACTTCGTAAACGTCTTTTGTGACGACGAGCAAATGGTTGAAGAAATGAAAAATTATGTGGAAGTTATTGCTCCGGAACGCAAGAATATCGTTCAGTTCTACGACTCTCACATTCCTCTCCTCGAATATTATAACGTTGAAAAGCAGCTTAAACAAAGCTTCGGAAAACACGTAAATATTCCAAGTTCAAAAGGTGCTTACCTTGTGATAGAACACACTGAAGCACTACACGTTATCGACGTTAATTCCGGAAACAACATTACAGCCGGAAACACTGCCACCAAAGAACACGGTCTTCACGTGAATAAAATGGCAGCCACAGAAATAGCAAGACAGCTACGTCTGCGTGATATGGGCGGTATTATCGTGATTGATTTTATCGACATGGTAAACCCAGATCACAGAAGAGATTTGTTTGAACATCTAAAGACAGAAATGAGCCGTGACAAAGCGCGCCATAAGATTTTGCCACCAAGTAAATTTGGATTAATCCAGATCACCAGACAGAGAAACCGTCCGGAAAAACAAATCGACATTAAAGAAGAAAACCCCAACAAAGACGGAGAAATCGTAGCTCCAATCGTCATTGTTGAAAAAATGGAAGACACCATCAGAACCATTATGCAAAAGGACAAAGGTAAACTTTACCTGCATGTACATCCTTTCGTAGAAGCCTTTCTTACCAAAGGAATAAAAAGCATACAGATGAAATGGTTTCTGAAATACAAAAAATGGGTAACCATCATCCCAAGGGATTCTTTCAAATATTTAGAATACAAAATCTACAATTCGAATAAAGAAGAATTAAGCGGATATTCTAACTAAAACAACACATTAAAACCTTCAGAAATTCTGAGGGTTTTTTCTTTTAAAAAAATCATTTTTTAAACGTTTAATACCACATCTCATTTTAAATTTCATTAATAATAGATTGATGATATTAAAATATATCCCTACTTGATTTATTTAAATACACCTTGTCTTTTGTAGAAGTATCCACAAAGCACCATCAATAAAGGAATTACAAAGACCACCATAAAAATTTCGGCATTAAAAAATTCTAAACAAAGTGAATTATATAATTTCATTTACGAATAAATCAAAAAGACATGGTTTATATTATGTATTTCACTTATTTTCCGTGAAAACACGCAAATAATATGGCATATTTTTCTTATATTTATATACTGAAACTAACCGTGATGAAACCAATCTTAAACATTTTTGATGAACCTTTGCTGTACACAGAAGGCCTGTCAAAACTCCTCATTCAAAACAAAATTTTTAGTTCTATTGAAATTTTTAATTCGTGTGAAAGTTTATACGAAAACATAAAAGTGCATCCCCCGGAATTCGTGATGATCAGTTCGAATATTATGATGCTCACTGAAATTTATCAGTGCATAGAAAACATTATTGCTGAGAATAAAAAAATCAAAATCATTGTCATCGGAAGTTCATATGACGTGACGGTAATTAGAAAACTCTTCAATAAAGGTATTAAAAGCTATCTCGATAAAAACAGCAGTTATGACGAATTTGTAAGATCCGTGAACGCGCTGAGTGCAGATGAAATTTATATTTGCGAATATGCAAAGCAAATGATGATCAACTTTATCAGCAACGAACAGGAAAAACCCAACCCTAACATCAAAGATCCGCTGACAAGACGTGAGATGGAAATATTAAAACTCATTTGTGACGGGTACAGCAGTAAAGACATTAGTGAGAAATTGTTTATCAGCATCAATACTGTAGAAACTCACAGAAAAAGAATTCTGATGAAACTGAATGTAAAAAATTCTGTCGGGGTTGTAAAATATGCACTTGAAAATAATATCATCAACTAAAATTTTATTCACAAAAAAATCAAAACCCAAAAGGTTTTGATTTTTTTTGTCTGTTAATTTTAAATCTATTCGTAATCCGGCATTTCTGCATTTGTAAACAATGTTGTTCGAATAAAGTCTGTTCCGGTATTATTGAGATCAATCACCACAACATTTTTCTGCGAAATATTATCATTAGACGTATTCATCAGGATAATTTGAGAATCATTTGGAGAAAATCTAGGATCCAGATCGTTGGTTCCCACCGGTTTATCACTTTCTACAGAAACATCTAATATAGCATCCGTCACGAGGTTGTAAATAAAAATATGTGAATCGAGCTGTCTGTAATTGGCATCCTGATATCCTGTAATATCTCTTGTGTATAGAAGTTTTTGTCCATCAACTGAAAAATTCAGTCCACCACTTGCACCGAGTGGAGCTGAAAACACATTTTTCAAAACATTACCCAGCATATCTATAATATAAATTTTGGTATTGTATCCACTAAAATCATTGGTTTTAACTGCAATTTTACTGTTGTCATAGCTCCAGTCTACTTCTGAAATCAAGCTTCCGTCCGGCGTAGTATAAACCAGTTCCTGACCGCTGCCATCCTTGTTTATTTTATAAATTTTATCAAAGTTTGAGTAGATAAAAGTGCTTCCGTTGGTACTCCATGCATAATCCATTTCATAATGACTAAAACCTGACACAGGAATCTGAGTCACTTTAAACATATTTGAACCATCAGGATTTGATGTGAAAATATGACTTCCACCGGCATCGGTTCTTAAAAATGCAATGAGACCTGCATTATTATTTTTTCTCGGTCGCCAGCTGTTGTGGGATGAATTGGTAAGCTGAAAACTGTTTCCAAGATTATCAGATGACATGATTACAAAATTTCCGTTTTGTTTTCTTACATAATGATAACGGTTGGGTGGTGTTGTGTTGGTCGTAAACTTAAAAACCGTACTCAAAACTTCAGGGTGAATTCCGTCTGAAACCGAGACCTGCCAGAAATAACTGACCCCGAACTGTAAATTGGGTAAAGTGTAATTTTTAACTTTTAAATCATTTACTTGAATAACATTCGTATTAATATTATTTTTGACTGTTAATTTATAAACCAAAGTATCACCTTTATCAGGATCTGTAGCGTTCCAGGTGAGTTGTACGGTGAGTGGCTGATTAACTGCATTGTCGATTGGGCTTAGTAAAACCGGTGCCGTTGGCGGTGAATTAAGAGAGTCATCATCATCCAATTCAAAAACTACCGTTACCATTTGGTTTTCATTCTGAATATTAACTGCCTGAAAACTGGCTAAATAACCACTAAGTTCAGCTTTTACCGAATAATTTCCAACCGGAAGATCTGTAATTTCAAACATTCCATCTTTATCACTAAAAACAGTTTTCGTACTTGGAGTAGTGAAAATTTTTGCATTGGCAATAGGTTCATTAGTTCCCCTTTTCACCACTTTTCCTTTTAAAACTCCTTTTTGAGCCTGTTCTACCAGTTCTTCACTACAAGAAGCCAAAGAAAAAAGCAGAATAAACAGGGCGAATATTTTTATAAAAGTTTTCATAGTTTCTGTTTTTAGTTTTTACCGATATAGAAATTAATTCCGAGACCAAACCGTATTGCCTGATCATTTCTTTTCCCGCTGACGAGATCTTCCCAGTCATCAGAAAAGCCCATGTCATATTGTGAAGAAATTCTAAGACCTATATTTTTCTGAACGAGATACTCAAGACCTCCACCAAGCTGACCTTTATAGCGAGCTTTATCTTTAGAAAACATGCTGCCTACTCCTCCGTAAACGTAGGGCGATAGCTTATACTGAGGAAGAATGAGATATTCAAGATTGACCTCAGTCGCAATAAATGATCGTGATAATATTTTTTCATTTTCGATACTGAAGTAATTAACGTTTCCCTCAAGATTCAAATTTTTGTTGAGAAAATACTTCAGTCCAACTTTCCCACCGATTTTGGTTGCGGGATTTACATAATCACCTCTTACCTGCTGCGTTTCTATACTTCCGAAGAATGAAATGTTCTGTCTGTTTTCTGCAGGATATTTGTTTCCGACAAGTCTTGTATTATTAATTTCCTGCTCAATGGTGTAATCTTCAACCAATTGCTCATATTTTGCCGGAGTATCGACAGCCTTTCCCCAAATTTTATCTTTTATACCTTCTATGATCAATGATTTTACGGCTTTTTCAATAGCGTCAGTAACGGCAAGCTGAATAGGTTCGTTCTGGGTCATTCCAACTTCAGCTTCTAAAAGCCTTTCTGTATCGATATATCTAAAGAAACTTCCGTTGACGCTTGTTGAGAGAATCGTTTTAGAAACATAGACTGTTTTTAATATTTCACCATTTAATGTTGAAACAGCTCTCAAATAGATCGTAATTCTATCCTGACGGTACTGAGAAGATGCTCCGATACCGAAATATCTTGCACCAATTCCTCCTGTCATAATATTGCTGTCATAGGAAATTACACCACCCTCTAACAAAATACCTGCGTACAGAAGTGGTGGTAAAGCGGTGCTGTTTTTGTCGGCATCTTTCAGATATTCTTGTCTGGTGGATCTGATGATCTGTCTTTCGTTGAGCAAATTTGCTATATTCTCTCTTTCAATAGGAATAAACCATCTGCTGTCTTCCAGAGCTTTTATAAGGATCGTGGTAGTACCTTGAGGAACGGCTGTACTCCAGTTATTTCCGTTTTCGGCAGGTTTGTACTGCCCGGTCTGATCGCGGAACTTATATACACCGATAACAACTTTTTCCTTAGGTAAGGGTAAATTTCTTAACTCTGTAGTATATGGTGTGATTTCTCCTATCGTAGATTTTTCCTTATTTGCGGGCAAACCTAATATAGAACTGCAAGCCTGCAGCATACACAAAAACACTATACAGAATAAGATTCTGATATTAATAAAGATTCTCATGGTAAGTTTTTGGGTTTTAGTTCTTTTATTATTTCGGAATGACAATCTCGGACTGCTGTCCTGTACTGGTATCCAAAATACTGATCATCATGCCTTGAGAGGTATTGGAAATCTGAACGTAAAGCGAGCCAAAGAGATAATTTCCGGCTTCCACTCCACCTTCGCCAAACTGATCTTGAAATAATTTCCTAGAAAGTTCACTCAAAACCTGACGGTTCAGACTTTGCGTAAAACTGTCGAGCGACCCGAGACCATTGAGCAGACTGCTGCTCTTGTCTTTTTCATCAAACTGATTCTGCGCATTTGCAGAACTCAGAAGCCACTGATAGTTAAATGTATCACCGCCAAAGGCAGGATTAATTGGTTTGTAAACAAGCTGCTGTGATTTTGCCAGAAAAATTCCTGAAAAAAAAATCATTACAGCAATTAAAGTTTTCATGGTTGTTAGTTTTAATAAATAAATTCATTTTTAATGAGATTTTTCTTCGCATTAAAATCTTTGATATAGCGCAGTGTATTGGTAAGTTGCTCTTTAAGAAAGTCTTCGTTTGGGTTGGTTATAAAACTGTATATTACTTTATCATCAATCTGTATGTTGATCTGCCCGCTGGTGCCACGCATCGGAAGTTCTGAAATGGTAACCGCAGAATTACCCTTGTCTGGAAGCTGGCTGTATTGCATGTAAAATAGATCATAGAAATCTTTGCCTACTTTACTCTTGGTCTCGTCAAACGTCAGACCTCTAAGCTCAAACGCTTCTTCTTTTTCTACCGTGCTTACTTTTTTATTAAAAAAATTCTGATTGATTTCTAAACTGTCTTTGGTAATTAATTTTTGGGTCTGCTCATCACGTATATAAAGAAAAGCTTTCATTGCGTCTTTCTTATCAAGGTTGAGGTTCATCTCAGATAATGTTTTAGTTTCTCCGGGATTAATAGAAAATTTTGCATTTTGTTTATTATTAGACAAATTTCCATTTCCTCCTCTTTTTATAGAGACGAAAAGATAATTGAGTTCCTGATAGGTCGTGGAATTATTGGTGATTAATGCTTTTATTTTCAGTTGCTTTTCTACAACCTCACTCTCTATTTTTGCGACAATTTTTTTATCTTCTTGACCGTACACACATACAGACAAGAGGATAAATAAAGTAATAATAAGGTAGGAGTATAAAGTTTTCATCATATTGTATTTCAGTAATTCCTTACAAAAACAGTCATATTATCACCTTTCACATTAATCTGCATGCCGTCAGAAACACTGTTGCTTCCTGTAATATCTACAATATTATTATATCCTTGTGCACTGATTGCGGCTTTTGTTTCGTCACCGCTAAAGGCATTGTTATAATAAATACTATTTTGATCACCCAATTGCTGGACAATAATATTGGTTTTTGAATTCACCGAAAGTTCTGCATGATTGGCATCTCCCACCTGCAAAACAGTCGAGGATGAAATATTGGGATCCAAATTTTGCTTCGAAATCATGTCAACAATCGTATTGCTATTGATCTGGTTCCAGTCTATCTGTTGCGACTTTGCAAAGAAAAATGCAAGAAGCGCAATAGTGCATATAAGTTTTGTGATGGTTTTCATTGTTTTTTTTTTAAAGGTATACTATTACAGCGCCCTGCAAAACATGCCTACCCGTGACTACATGAAAATCACTGTTTTCTGGTATTTCATATGTGGTTTATACTGTAGAAATGTTTTAAGCCAAAAAAGGAGAAACCGAAGCTTCTCCTTTTTTCTATTAGATAATTTAAAGTTAGTTAGATTGGTTTACTACTAAAGAGTTTGAGCTACCGTTTTGCATACCAACATGACTGTGAGAACTACCTTCTTGTGTAATGTTAGCAAAGTTGCTATCACCTAATTGAGTGTTCATTGCAGAGTTATTAGTACCATCTTGATATTGAAGCAATACGTTACCTTCACCAATCTGTAATCCTTCAGTTTCGTTATCGCTACCATATTGAAGAGAAAGAGCAGCGTTGTCAGAACCACCTTGAGCATGGAAAGCACTGTTACCGTCACCCCACTGTCCTTGTCCAATATAGTTTCCTGAACCCGCCTGTAAAGCAGTCGCTTCATTACCATCACCTGATTGTAATTGCTCGATGCTGTTACTCACTCCTAACTGCTGCGCGGAAGCAACATTATCATCTCCTAATTGGTATTGCCAAACATCGTTATCAGCACCAAGCTGCCAAGTTGAAGCAGAGTTACCGTCCCCTATTTGTTCAGTCTCGTTCATGTTACCAATTCCTGACTGTTCCACATCAATAGAGTTGTTGTCTCCAGTACTTGTTGCTTGATTTCCATTGAACAAACCTACTTGGTCAATATTTGCGACGTTAGAATCACCAGTCTGTAAAAGAACATTTGTGTTCAAAAGTCCAGTTTGATTCACATTCCCAATGTTTGAGTTTCCGTTTTGGGTTGAAGTGTCGCTGTTAGCTTGTGCGAAAGTAAAACCCATTGTCATTAGTGTTAAAACACCTGTAAATAAATTTTTCATTTTTAATAAAAATTAATTGGTTAATAGTGAGACAAAGATATAATCCGGAAACCACTAAAAAACCATCATTACAGGGTAAATTGCAAATATCATCAGATACAGTTTAGATGGTAACTGTTTTCAGTTTTTGCGAATCATTACTATCAGTTACTCCTACCATCCGTATAAATACGGTAAAGAATTGGACGAAAAATTATGTATTATTAACATCAACATCTATTCCTAATTATAAGATATATTAGTAAATTTGAGATATGGAAAGTTTTGGAAAAGATCTATTGCAAAAAATCAAAAAAGCCCAGCTCGGTGGCGCCAATGCTCATGGGGTTTTCTCACCACCATACCGTGCAGTTCTTACACACGAGCAGATTTTAGAAAAAAATCCAAAATTCGCAGCTGTGAATATTGTCCTATATCTCAGAGACAACGAATGGTATTTCCCGCTGATCCAGCGTACTGAAAACGAGCGCGACAGACACAGCGGACAGATCTCGCTTCCCGGTGGAAAACAGGAAGAATATGACCGCGATTTTGGCGAAACTGCGATTCGTGAGACTTCAGAAGAAATTGGTTTAGAAAAACCGTATGTGAGAATTATCCGTGAAATGTCTCCAATCTATATTCCGCCCAGCAATTTTTATGTGTATCCTTATATTTCTTATTCCAAAAGAAATCCTGAGTTTATTCTTCAGGAAAGTGAAGCTGTAGAAGTTATTGAGTTTCCCATCACATCATTTCTCAATCTTCCCGATTCACCGGAAATAATGGCACTGGCTGGCGCCGGTGGAAAAGAGGTTCCTGTAATAAATTTTAACAATTATATTATTTGGGGCGCAACCGCAATGATACTCAGCGAATTCAGTCAGTTGATTAAAAAAATGTAACTTTGCAGATATTATGTTTAATTAAAAAATGGCGAAGAAGAACATATTCACCGATTCGTTCGGCACTCCTTATTTTTTAAAAAGGTTTATCATATTCATTCTGGGAATCGTTTCCTACAGGAGATTTAATGGTTTTAACAAACTGAAAATTACCGGTACGGAACACTTGGTGGATCTTCCCGATTCCAATGTACTTTTTGTTTCCAATCATCAGACATATTTCGCAGATGTTGCAGCGATGTATCATGCATTTTGTGCGGTCAATAATGGCTATTTAAATACAATTAAAAACCCTATTTACCTTCTTAACCCAAGAGTAGATTTTTATTACGTTGCCGCTGAAGAAACCATGAATAAAGGAATTCTTCCGAAAATTTTTAAAATTGCCGGCGCTGTCACTGTTAAAAGAACTTGGAGAGCTGAAGGTAAAAATGTAAACCGTATGGTTGATCTGGGTGAAATTGATAACATTATGAAAGCTCTGGACAACGGTTGGGTGGCCACTTTCCCGCAGGGTACCACTGCAGCTTTTGCACAGGGAAGAAAGGGAACCGCCAAATTGATTAAAAACCAGCGTCCGATTGTAATTCCTATTAAAATAAACGGTTTCAGAAGAGCATTTGATAAAAAAGGACTTCGTGTAAAAGTCACTGGAGTAAAACCTACCATGGAATTTAAAAGACCTTTAGACATCAACTACGACGAGGAAAATGCACAGCAAATTCTTCTGAAAATCATGACTGCCATTGAGCAAACTGAAGATTTCAATGTTCTTCACACTTATGATGAAGAGATGAAAGCAAAGAAGTCAGAACAACCCAACCCTTAAAAATTTAACGAGTCATTATGAACAAATTAATAGGCATATTTTTATTAATCATGATCACTGTTTCCTGTAACAGCCAGAAAGTTTATTCAGATTTCGATATCAGTTATTCAAAAAGTGGTGGCTATGCACCTGTTTACGAAAACCTTCTGATTAAAGGCAATGATGTACACTATTCTTTTGAAGGTCAGAAAAAGAAAATCAAAACTACTTTCAAGCTTACCAATGAAGAAATTCAGAATCTTAATCAGGTTCTGACTCAGAATAATTTCAGACACATCGCTGAAGATCACAAAAAAATATATGACCGTGTGGCTGTTTCCATCAACGTAAAAAATGGTGAAAACAGCGCCAATAAAACAGATGCCAGCATGATTATTCCACAGTATCAGAAAAACTGGGATCAGGTTGTCAATGCATTTCAGGACATCATCAGTAAAAACGTAAAAAACACTCAATAAATTTGAAAACCCATTTCATTGCGATCGGCGGAAGCGCCATGCACAATCTTGCTATTGCGTTAAAAGATAAAGGTTACGAAGTTTCGGGCTCAGATGACGCCATCTTTGAACCTTCAAAATCCAGACTTGAAAAAAAGGGAATACTTCCTGAAGAGCTGGGCTGGTTTCCAGAAAAAATCACGTCAGATATTGATGCTGTGATTCTCGGAATGCACGCTCATCAGGACAATCCTGAATTGGCACAAGCAAAAGAACTAGGCTTAAAAATATACTCGTATCCAGAATTTTTATACGAACAGTCAAAAACCAAAACAAGAGTGGTCATTGCTGGATCACATGGTAAAACGACTATCACATCAATGATTCTTCACGTTCTCAATTTTCACGAAAAAGATGTTGATTACATGGTGGGTGCGCAGCTTGAAGGTTTCGACTGCATGGTAAAATTGACGAAAGACAATGATTTTATGGTTTTGGAAGGCGACGAATACCTGTCATCACCGATCGATCTTCGCTCAAAATTTTTGTTGTATCAGCCTAACATCGCTTTAATGAGTGGAATTGCATGGGATCACATCAATGTATTTAAAACATTTGATGATTATACTGATCAGTTCAGAAAATTTGTTGCAAGCATCACTCCCGGCGGAGTTTTGGTTTACAACGAGGAGGATGCTGAAGTGGTAAAAGTGGTTGAAGATGCTGAGAATTATTTCAGAAAAATCCCTTACAAAACTCCCGAATACGAAATCGTAGGTGGAAAAGTTCATTTAAAAACCGAAATGGGAGATATTCCGTTATCTGTTTTTGGAGCGCATAATTTAC
Source organism: Chryseobacterium kimseyorum (assembly GCF_025971945.1). Taxonomy (GTDB): domain Bacteria; phylum Bacteroidota; class Bacteroidia; order Flavobacteriales; family Weeksellaceae; genus Chryseobacterium; species Chryseobacterium kimseyorum. Next base: position 226,126 of record NZ_JAPDHW010000007.1, on the reverse strand, counting down.
TGAATCTTGAAGGAGCGAGACATATCTGCCATACTTTGGGAATTATGGATGAAGATTTTTACGATGCGATTATGAGTTTCAAAGGAGCTTCCAAACGTCTCGAAAAAGTTGAAAGAGAAGATAAAGGAATTCTTTACAAAGATTTTGCACACGCGCCAAGCAAGGTAAAAGCAGTTGTAAAAGCTTTCTGTGAGCAATTTAAAAACGAAAAAAAATATGGCTTTCTTGAGTTGCATACCTACTCCAGTTTGAATCCTGTGTTTTTGGAACAGTATGATCACGCAATGGACGGTTTGGATGAAGCCATTGTTTTCTATTCTGAAGATGCTCTGAAAATCAAAAGAATGGAACCCATTTCTCCAGATTTAATTAAAGAAAAATTTAGAAACGAAAACCTTAAAGTCTTTACCAATGCAGAAGAACTTCATGCCTATTGGGATTTGTTAGACAAAACTCAGGGTGTTTATATGATGATGAGTTCCGGTAATTTCGGTGGTTTAAACCTGACTAAATAAATCATTAAAGGTTTAAGAAAAAACCGTTCAAACATACAAAGATCGTTTTCAAATATTTGGAAACGATCTTTTATTTAAAAGCATTCTCGAAGTAATTTTTCTAAAATATCCTGTGTAGAAAGTTCACTGTAACTGACAACAGATTGACCGGCCCAAAGATTTACAAACTCTGCGTTCTCAACTGTTCTAGCCACTCTTCTCAGTTCGCCGGTCAGTTTATTCTGATAGGGATATGGCAAAATATATTCAGAATTTTCAATAGTTTTAATGAATTTATTTTGAATTCCTCTTGCAAAACGCCCTGAAAAACTTTTTGTCAGAACAATATCTTTTTCAGAAACATTTTTCAGTCTTTCTTTTTCAAAATTCTGCAATGCACTTTCCTTTGAATTTAATAAGAGACTTCCCACCTGAAAACCCTGAGCGCCAAGTTCGCTCGCAGCTTTCACCGTTCTTCCGTTAAAGATTCCACCAGCATAAATCAACGGAACATTCACAGCATCATAAACCTGTGAAAGTAACGATAAACCACCAATCTGCGGAATATTTTCACTTTCAAAACTTCCTCTGTGACCACCGGCTTCAATTCCCTGAACGCATATGATGTCGATTCCCGATTTCTCTAACAGTTCAGCTTCCGCAACAGAAGTACAGGTTCCTATTAAAACAGTTCCTTTTTCCTTTAATTTTTGGATGCTCTTTTCATCTAAATTTCCAAATGTAAAACTCAACACTGTACACTCTGCACTGATGATGGCATCTACCTGCTCATGATAAGAATTCAGATGTAAATCTTGAAGACTGGGAAGGTGTACCTCAAAATTATGATCAGATGCAAATTGTTCTAAAAAATTTTTGGTTTTAATAAATTTAGTCTCGAGCTCATCGGTAATCTCAGGAATTTGATGAACAAAAATATTAACAGCGAAAGGTTGATCTGTCAGTTTTCTCGTTTTGCGAATCAACTCAACTGATTTTTCTGCAGAGAGATCTGCCAAAGCCAATGAACCCAAACAGCCTGCCCTATTTGCAGATGCCACCATCTCAGGAGTACTGACGCCAAACATTGGAGCCTGAACAACAGGATATTTTACATTGAATATTTTTGCAATGGTTTCCGGAAAAAACATAGAGATTTTTTATTTAAATTTAATAAAAAAAGAAGCAAAAATGATTGCTTCCTTAGTTTGTATCCATTAAATATCTGCTACAGAATTCAACATTTTTTCTTCCCATGACGCATCTTTCGGATCGAAAAATAATCTCTTTCCTGTATCTAAAGAACGGACGGTATTCATTTCATCTTCTGACAGTTCGAAATCAAAAACATTAAAATTCTCTTCAATTCTTGAAGGCGTCACAGACTTAGGAATCACGCAGAAACCTTCCTGCAGATGCCATCTCAAAATAATCTGAGCAATTGTTTTACTGTATTTTTCAGCGATTTTTTTCAGATCCTTATTTTCTAAAAGTCCCGTATTTCCATTTCCAAGCGGGCTCCAGGGCTGTGTGATCATGTTGTTTTCTTTATTATAGACCTGAAGTTCTTTCTGTTGGAATAGAGGATGTAATTCTATTTGATTAATTACAGGAAGTACAGTTGAATTTACCTTTAACTCCTCTAATTTTTCAACTGTAAAATTACAGACTCCTATCGCTTTGATCTTTCCTTCATGATACAGTTGTTCCATAGCTTTCCAGGCTCCGGTAAAGTCGGAATACGGCCAGTGAATCAGATACATATCCAGATAATCCAGTTGCAGCCTGTTGAGAGTCCGCTGAAAAGCACCTTTCGCCTTTTCATAATCGGTATCCTGAACCCATAATTTGGAAGTCACAAAAAGCTCGTCTCTGCTTATTCCACTGTTTTTGATTGCATTTCCAACCGCTGTTTCATTCTGATAAATGGATGCTGTATCAATCATCCGGTAACCCGTTTCAATTGCTTTAACAACGGCATTTTCACATTCCTGCATATCTTCCATCTGCCATACTCCGAAGCCTAAAGCTGGTATTTCCACTCCATTATTTAATGTGATTACCGGTTGTCCTGTATATGTTTTTTGAGACATTTTATTTTTTTATTTTAGTTAATGTTGAACAAATTTCGGATATTAAAAATAAATATCCTGCGCTGAGCAGTTGTTTAAATAAATGATTTCTTTCTACAATATCGATTGTAAGTTCAACTCATCATATTTCTGAACAGACTTTTTATATGATCAATTTCATTCTGATACATCGTCTGCTTTCTACAACCGAAGTATAATGTATTTTCTAATTTTTTACTGCCTTCCCAAATCAGTTTCACATCACCGCTTTCAATTTCATTTTTACACAAAAAGTCTGGAACAACGGCCAAACCGGTTCCACCTTTCAAACAGCGGATGATCGAGTTTAGATTAGGAACAATATAATTGGGTCTGAATTTAGGTTTATGCCCAAAATTCATCAGCCAAAACTGAAAAAGATGTTCCATATCGCCGGTAGTTCCGTACCATTTTTCCTGTTTCAGCCAGTCTTCTACTTTCTGAAAATCTTTGGTTTTTAAAATTTCTTTAAACCCTTCCGTATCAACATTTTTTCCGCCGACTAAAATGATCTGTTCAGAAGAAAAAGCTTCGTGAAGAATATTCGGTGACGTCCCTTTTTTCGGGGTGATGATTAAATCTAAAATACCTTTATCCAACTGATCGAGCATTTCGGGATACTGACCAAAGCCGATTATTAAATTAAAATCTAATGTCGAAACATACTGCTCCAAAGTTGTTTGAAAAGTTTCAAAACACATTCCCACACTGATCGTCGGAGTGGTTTTCTCAGTCGATTTTTGAAAGTTTTTCTCCACTTCTTCCAGTTTAGATAAAGCTTCAGAAACAGCATTGAATAAAACTTTCCCTCTTTCCGTCGGGATCATTTTTCTTCCCGTTCTGTCGAATAATTTATACCCAACATACGCCTCCAGTGAACTTAAATGAAGACTCACGCCAGGTTGCGAAATAAAAAGGGAATCTGCTGCGCCAGTCAAAGTTCCTGTTTTATAAATCGCTTTAAAAGTTCTGTACCATTCTAAATTTACCATCAATTTCTTATTTGTAAGATATAACTCTTTACTTCCCTCCCACTATAAATCATCCCCATCAATCATCACCCATCAACCATCAATCAGCAATCAGCAATCATTAATCATTAATCATCTATCATCTATCATCAGAATTATAATACAAATGTATAAATTATATTATTTTTATAATACAAAATCCAGACATAACTTTGCAGTATAAATTTTAAACAGCATTACAACAATGAAAAAAGTATTAATTATCAATGGCGGACAGAATTTCGGTCACTCCGGAGGAAAATACAATCAGACCATTGCAGAAAACACCTTACAGGCTTTAAAAGAGTTTGAAAATGTAGAAATAAAATTCTCCAACGTAAGCGAAGGTTACGATAAAAATGAAGAAGTTAAAAAATTTGTTTGGGCAGATTTTATTATTTACCACACGCCAATCTGGTGGTTTCAGTTACCAAATGGCTTTAAAAAATATATTGACGAAGTTTTTACAGCAGGTCATGCTAAAGGAATTTACATGAGTGACGGAAGAAAAGCAGATAATCCGCAGATCAATTACGGAACCGGCGGAATGTTAGGCGGAAGAAAATACATGGTTACCACAAGCTGGAATGCGCCGGAAACTGCATTCACGCTTCCCGGAGAATTTTTCAGTGAGACAAGTGTTGATGACGGACCATTATTCGGTTTCCACAGAATGAACGCTTTCGTTTCTTTAGAAAAAATGGAAAGTTTTCACTTTCATGATGTAGAGAAAAATGCAAACATTGAGCGAGACATGAAACTGTACAGAGAACATGTCACCGCTGTTTTCGAGAAAGAATTTAAACCACAATTAGTCTGATGAAAATTTACCTCACCGCGATTATCAAAGCAAAAGAAGAACACAGAAATGAAGTTTTACAGGTACTTCAGAATATGGTGAAAGAAACCAGAAAAGAAGCGGCCAACGAACTGTACACGCTTCACCAGGGAACTGAAGATGAAAACCATTTTATTTTCTATGAAATCTGGAAAAGCGAAGAAGGTCTGAAACAACATAACAATGAACCTTACATCAAAGCATTTGCAAATTTAGTTGAAGAAAAATTGCAGGAAAAGCCACAGATTTATCTGTCCAATCTGATATAAATTTAAATTAATTTCAAAATTAAATTGGTGCAGATATTTCATTACTTCAGTTAAATACCAAAACATGAAATTATTTGCAACTTTTCTAATCACTTTATTTCTGATGAATACTTTGTCAGCACAGCAGAAAGAAATCTGCAGATACACAAAAACTCCGACAGGATTTCTGATGGTACTTCGCGAAAATGATGACGTTCTGGCTCAGATTGAGAATCTTGCAAAGACTGAGAACATTCCCTCGGCAAGCTTCACAGGAATTGGTTTTGCGAGAGAAGCAACTTTTGGATTTTATGATTTTCAGGCTAAAAAATTTAATCCCAAAACTTTTAAAAAAGTAGAAATGGGAAGCCTGACCGGATCTATTGCCTGGAATGAAAAAGGTCCTTCAATCCACGTTCACGGAGTCGCAACGGATGACAAATTTGATGCGTACGGCGGTCATCTTCTTTCTCTGTATGTCGGAACAGGTTCAATGGAAATCTATATCACCGTTCATGATAAAAAATTAGAAAGAAAAATAGAACAACCGCTGAATGCTAACGTTCTTCAGCTGAATTGTCAGCAGTAATTATTAAAACAAAAATAGCTTCTCAAATCTTGGGAAGCTATTTTTTCCAAGTCAAAAACTGATTATTTTGCTATCGGCAAATGGGTAGAAATTGCGATTCTGTTCCACATATTAATAGAAACGGCAGCCATAATAATATCGGCAATCTGCGTTTCATTAAAAAGTGCTTTTGCTTTTTGGTAAGTTTCTTCAGTAAGTCCTTTCTGGCTGATCAATGTAATTTCTTCAGCAACCATCAAGATCACCTGCTCTTCTTCTGTAAACAGTTCTTTTGCATCTCTCCAAGCATTCAGAAGGAAAATTCTCTGCGGTGTTTCACCATATTTTAAAGCATCTTTGGTGTGCATATCCAAACAGAATGCACATGCATTAATCTGAGAAGCTCTGATTTTAATTAATTCTTTCTGAATCGGAGTTAAAAAACTGTTCTGAAGGGCAGCCTCCATTCCTATTCCTGCTTTGTAAGCGGCAGCGTGCGTCGTTGCCATGTTGAATCTTGCGCTCATACTATTGATGATTTTTAGTTAGTGTATCTATTGAAAAAAAATATTCTTTTTGTGATGCCAGTAAAAAAGCCGCTGCACTGCCCACCCAAACCGAATAATCCAGCGGAGCTTTTAGTCCAAGTGCGATTGTCATCGATAAGGCGAAAATCAGCAATAAAAAACCCGTTCCATAGGCTGCAATCTTGGTTTTGAAACCGAAAATCAACATCAGTGGAAAAATGATTTCTAAAAAAGTAGCGGCATAGGCAGAAAATGTGCTTAAAATTTCAGGAAGGAAAAAGGTTAACTGTCTGGTATATTTTTCAAAATTCTCCCAGTTTCCCCATGCGGAATTTTCTCCCCAAAAACCAAACCGGTCTGCGACTGCAGACAGCATTGTCACCGCAATTGCGAATCTTATAAATAATTGAGGAAGTGAAATTTTCTGGTCTGTCATGCTGTTGGCTTTTAATTACATGACAAAGTTGCGACATAGATACCGCAAAAATCTTAAACTGGTTTAAGAACGTAATTTTGCTCTGATTTCACTTAAATATTCCGGAGTGAAACCTAAAAATGAAGCCAGTAAATATTGTGGAATTCTCTGGATAAACCAGGGATATAATGTACTGAAGTGAATGTAGTATTCTTCTTTACTCATTTCATACAGATAACGGATTCGTTTTTCGGCTGCAGAATAAGCACGCTGATAAATCATTCTGAAATAACGCTCCATAATAGGATGTTTTTCAAGCAGAAGTTCCTGAGACTGACAATCAATCATCATTACCGTCGCCTTTTCCACTGCCTGAATATTGAACTTCGTCTTTTCCCGCTGTTCGAATGCAAAATTGTCTGCCAACCACCAGTTTTCTATAGCAAATTCGGTAGTTTGCTCCACGCCTTTTTCATTGATAAAAAACTTTCTGAGACAACCTTTCAAAACAAAATATTTAAATTTACAAACATCATCTTCTGACATTAAATTCTCCTTCTTCTTCACTTCCACCAACTGAAAGAAAGAGAATATTGAAGTAAATTCATCATCACTGACCGTAATAAATTTATTTAAATGCGCTTTAAAAGTTTCCATTTATGAAATTGAATACTCAAACTTAACTTTATTTTTTTAGTTTTACAATGATAAAAATTATACCATGGAAATTGTTGCCAAAATTCTCATCGCCGCTGTCGCTCTGGAACATCTGTATATTCTCTGGATGGAAATGTTTGCGTGGGAAACCAAAGGAAAAGAAGTTTTCAAAGCAGCTTTGCCACCTGAAATGTTTAAACCGACAAAAGGTTTGGCAGCCAATCAGGGATTGTACAACGGTTTTCTGGCAGCCGGATTGATCTGGACTTTCTTTATTGAAGACGAAAAATGGCAAACGAATATTGCTCTGTTTTTCTTAGGCTGTGTTACCGTTGCCGGAATTTACGGTGCTGTTTCTGCAACCAAGAAAATATTTTTTGTTCAGGCATTGCCTGCGATTTTTGCAATTGTTGCGGTTTTGCTAAAATAATATCGTTAGAAAACATCTTGATCAATAAATTATTTTTAGCAATGTCAACTCCTATTATCATAAAAAAACTTGCATGTTTAAATATTTGAAATTCAATGCGTTACAATCTTAAAATTCATTTAAATATAAATTCCGTAAATTTGCAACGTCATAAGAAATTGATGTGCAGCTTTTCTATGCTTTCAGCATAACGATAAATTCAAGTTGTTCCAGGCAAATACCTTTAATTATCCTGATGATAATTATTCTTTGATTCAATTTAAAAAGATTGATTTCTTTTTTTACGTAATACATTCTTTGTCAAAGTAAAATCTTAAAAAATACGCATAATCATACATTGAGATGATTTGTAATTTTTTGTTATTAAAAATGATTTTACAGTAAAATCATCCGAACAATTGTGTTTTTGGTGACATTGTTCATCAAAGCATCACCGTTTCAATTTCTCATCTCAAACACAACAAACTCTGAATATGGATACAATAGATACGAATAGAAAAGTAAAACTTAAAGTCGAAGATCTGACGATTATTTTCGGAAAAAATAAAGAAAAAGCGTTGGAACTTCTTGACAAAGGTTTTTCTAAAAAAGAAATTCTGGAAAAAACAGGTTGCACAGTAGGAATTAACAAAGCCAGCTTTGAGATCTACGAAGGTGAGTTTTTTGTCATCATGGGTTTATCGGGAAGCGGAAAATCAACACTCCTACGCTGTCTGAACCGGCTGAATGAGCCGACCGCGGGGAAAGTCTACATTAACGACGATAATATCACCGATAAAAACAACAAAGATCTTCTTGAAGTGCGGAGAACTGAAATGAGTATGGTTTTTCAGAAATTTGGCCTGCTACCCCATCATACCGTTTTAAGCAACGCAGCGTTCGGACTTGAAATTCGTGGAGAAAATAAAACCACCCGTGAAGAAAAAGCGCAAAAAGCTTTAAACATCGTAGGTTTAAATGGTTTTGAAAATCAACTGCCATCTCAACTCTCCGGTGGGATGCAGCAGAGAGTGGGATTAGCGAGAGCATTAGCCAATGATCCCGAAGTTCTGTTGATGGATGAGGCATTCTCAGCACTCGATCCTCTGATAAAATCTGAGATGCAGGATCAGCTTCTTGAGTTACAGGAAACTTTGCAGAAAACCATCGTGTTCATTACCCATGATTTGGATGAAGCGATTAAAATCGGAGACCGAATTGTCATTATGAAAGATGGTGTCATCGAGCAGATAGGAACTGCAGAAGATATTTTAACCAATCCCGCAAGTGATTATGTAAAAGCCTTTGTGGAAAAAGTAGACCGTAAAACAATTATCACCGCAAAATCTTTAATGTTTGATAAACCGACGGTCGTCCGCTTCAGAAAAGACGGTCCTGAAGGCGCACTAAGAAAAATGAGAACAACAGGTTTGGAAACTTTACCGGTGATCGATTTTCAAAGTAAATTTCTCGGTTTTGTAACGCTGAGTGACATTGTGCAAATTGCAAAGAAAAAAGAACCGACAGTAGAATCGGTGATCAACAGCAATGTTCCTTCGGTTTATCAGGAGGCTACGGTTGAAGAAATGCTTCCGCTGATTTCAGGAAGTAAATCATCCATCGCTGTGGTGGACGATACCAATAAATTTTTAGGCCTCGTCACTCAATTATCGCTCATCATAGAAGCAACGAAGTTTAATGAAAAAGAAATTATCGAATTAAAAGAAATCGCAAACAACCAATAAGATGAATAAAACTATAGATATAGGTCAATATGTAGAAACTGCTATCAATTGGCTTACCGATAATGCAAAACCTTTCTTTGACATTATAAAAAATGTTGGAAATTCTTCTATTTTAGGCATTGAGTGGGCATTGGTCAACACTCCATTTTACATCATTATTATTCTTTTTACTGTATTAGCTTTATGGAAAGCAGGAAAAGGAACAGCCATTATGACCGCTGCCGGACTTACTTTAATATTTCTAATGGGATTCTGGAGAGAAACGATGGAAACTTTAGCACTGATTTTTGTTTCAACAATAACCGCCCTGATTTTATCTGTTCCTCTTGGAATTTGGGCAGCTAAAAATCAGCTTGCATCAAAAATTATCCGTCCGTTATTAGATTTAATGCAGACCATGCCGGCATTCGTTTACCTGATTCCCGCTGTACTTTTTTTCAGTATTGGTAAAGTTCCCGGTGCATTTGCAACGATTATTTTCGCTATGCCACCTGCCGTCCGTTTAACCACACTGGGAATTCAGTCTGTCCCGAAAGATATTGTGGAAGCAGCACGGGCATTCGGAGCAACCAATCGCCAGATTTTATTTAAAGTAGAACTTCCTTTGGCGACCAATACGATTTTGGCAGGAATCAATCAGACTATTTTGCTGTCATTATCCATGGTCGTTATTGCAGGAATGATTGCTGCAGGCGGTCTGGGTGAAAAAGTTTTGGAAGGAATTAATAATCTTGACATCGGTTTAGGTTTTGAAAGTGGTTTATCTGTTGTGATTTTAGCCATTATTCTAGACCGAATCACTCAGGGATTTGTAAAGAAAAAAACAGCGAAATGAAAAAAATAAATTATCTATTATTAATTAGTTCTGTTATTGTTTTAGGAATATTTAATTCCTGTAAAAATTTAAAAAACTCTAAATACATCAACATCGGAATGGTTGATGGCTGGGCAGAAAATGTTGCAATGACCCACGTTGTGAAAGCTATTTTAGATGAACAGGGATATCATGTCATCATTCAGAAAGCTTCTACCGATATGATTTTAGCATCCATGAATAACGAAGACACAGATCTCTTTTTAGGCGTATGGCTACCGTATACTCATGTAACGAAAGTAGCGAAGTTCCCCGATTTAATCAACCTTGGAACAAACTATGACAACGGAAGAATCGGCTTAGTGGTTCCAGAGTATATTCCCATAGAGTCTGTAGAAGACTTGCCAAAATACGAGAAAGAGTTCAATAACAGAATCATCGGTATTGAAAAAGGAGCCGGAATGACTTCTGCAACAGACAGAGCTATCATTGATTATCAGTTAAGTTACCGTCAGATTAATTCTTCTACAGTGGCCATGATTACTGAGCTTCAGAATGCAATCAAACGCAGAGAATGGATTGTTGTCGCAGGATGGCAACCTCACTGGATGTTTGGCAAAATGAAATTAAAATTTCTTGAAGACCCAAAAAGAACATTTGGTGAAGCAGAAAAAATCAAGACTTACAGCAGAAAAAGCTTTGGAAAAGACCACCCGGAATTAACAAAATTCTTTGCTAAAATGTATTTTGACGACAAAACAATGACCGATCTTTTAACTAAAATGGAAGACAGTAAAGACAAAGCGGCTACCGCTAAAAAATGGGTTGAAGATCATTCCCAACTCGTAAATTCCTGGCTGGATAAACATTGATTTGTTTAAATTCGTGAGCAGCAATCCCTTAGATTTTTTTAAAGTCTGGGGATTTTTTTTAGCGAGTTGATAACGAAGAAATTTCCAACAATTTCTCTTTCATTTTTTCAGGTTTAAATTCACCCTCATGATAGTAAAACATCTCCTGATTTTCATCTAAAATTATCCACAGCGGATAAACGGGCTGACTTTTATTTTTTGATAAAGCCAACGCCAACTCGTGGATTCCTGAATTTCCGTTGGATAAATAATTAAATTCTTTGCCTTGAAAAATAATTTTTTCTTTGGTTTTTTCAGCTTCAAAATTGATGAAATGAAAATTATAACTGATTATTTTAACCAATTCTTTATCCTTATTTAATTTAAAAGATTCTATTTTGCAGATGGAGCACCAATCAGTGTACAGATGAATAATAATTGGTTTTTTATTATGTTTCAGATTCTCAAGCTCAGAAAATGTTCCGGACTTTATCTGTGAAAAACAGAATCCGGAAACTGATAACATTAAAAATATAAAAAATTTCATTGCATTATTTTAAACTGGTTCTGATTCTCACAATTTCATTTTGCTTAAATTTTCTTCATATTTGATGTAAAAGATTTAAACGCAAAGATTTATTTTAAAATCTTAAAACTTTAAGGAGCAAAGATGAATCAACAAGTTGATTTGATGAAGCGCATGATCAGCTTTGCGTTAAATATTCATTCGTAAATGTATTTTCAAGCTTCGCGAAGCAAATTTATTTGCCTTTGCATCCCTTAAAATTTTCAAATACATTCAATAATCTTTGCGTTTAAAAAATCATTATTAACTGTATTTTCA
>NZ_JAPDHW010000007.1:0-214495 GCF_025971945.1 Chryseobacterium kimseyorum | reverse complement strand
TCATTCGTAAATGTATTTTCAAGCTTCGCGAAGCAAATTTATTTGCCTTTGCATCCCTTAAAATTTTCAAATACATTCAATAATCTTTGCGTTTAAAAAATCATTATTAACTGTATTTTCAAGCTTCGCGAAGCAAATTTATTTGCCTTTGCATCCCTCAAAATTTTCACATGCATTTAAAAATCTTTGCGTTAAATAATCATTCGTAAATGTATTTTCAAGCTTCGCGAAGCAAATTTATTTGCCTTTGCATCCCTTAAAATTTTCAAATACATTCAATAATCTTTGCGTTTAAAAAATCATTATTAACTGTATTTTCAAGCTTCGCGAAGCAAATTTATTTGCCTTTGCAATACTCAAACTCATACGCAAAGCAAAATAATCTTTGCGTTTAAAAAATCATTCGTAAATGTATTTTCAAGCTTCGCGAAGCAAATTTTATTTGCCTTTGCAATACTCAAACTCATACGCAAAGCAAATAATCTTTGCGTTTAAAAAATCATTTCAAATTATACTTCACACCCAAAAACCCTCTAATTCTCTGCATCGGCGCATATCCATATGTCGTATCAAAAGTATAGTTGTTCGGATTATTAATCGGATCATTCACATTATTATCAAACGGATCAAAAGGTCTCATTAACGGATCTCTCGGCGTAAAATTGAATAAATTCTTTACTCCGCAATACACTTCAAACCCTGAATCAAACGCTTTTGAAACCTGAATATTTGCTACAGAATACAACGGAGAATATTCCGGTCGGTAATCATTCGGTAAAACCGGTAACCGCATTGGTCCGTAAAACTGTCCGGTAAAATCTATGGCAAGATTACTTTTAAATTTATAGGTTAAATTATACGTTCCACTCCATTTTGGCGCGTGGAGTTGACGTGATTTTTCTCTTTCATCATCAAATTTCTGATAAACATCGAGATAGGTAACTCCCAGGTTTACACTTAAAGGAAAACTGAAACTGAAATCAATGTTCATCGAAGCACCTCTTGAAATTCCGTAGCCGTTTAAATTATCATAAATAATTTTATCGGGTTGAGAATCAAAATCACCGACAATTTTATTACTGAAATAGGTGTAAAAAGCAGAAGCATCAACGTTAACCAAACGGTCTCCGACAGGAATTTTCCAGACGTAATTTAAATTTCCGTTGATGGATTTCTCAGGTTGTAAATTCGACTGAATCACCACCTCACGCGAACCCGTCAGCGCCGCATGATCTTCGGTAAATAAATTCACCACCCTAAAACCCGTTCCAAAATTGAATCTGAAAGTATGATAAGGATTCGGCGAAAATTTCCATGCAAAACGTGGAGAATGTACAGAATGGTGAATCTTATCGTAATCAAGACGGTAACCCAGCAAAACCGTATTTTTTTCATTAATCTCCCACTGATCCTGAATAAACGTTCCAAAAATCGGCGACTTCATCGGCTGATTGGTGACTTCATCCGAACCCAGTGTTCCGGGAGTATTGTCATCATAAAATGTCTTTTTGAAAGTCAAGCCCAGAATAAAATCATGGTTTCCCAGTTTTTTGTCCCAGTACGTTTGCGCAAAGGCGACTTTCTGCAGAGCTTCATAAGGCGTATTTCCGTAAAATGAATTCTGGTCGTGGTAATTGTAAGAAAACTGCGTGAAAATCTGCTCCTTCACCGGCAACTGATACATCCCGAACACTTCTACTCTATTCGTATAAATACTTTCTCCATACACTTCAACGCCGCCACGATGCGATTTATTCCACTGCATTTCACCGCCGAAACGGTCTTCGTACAGGTAACGCAGTGCAAAACTTGCCATTCGGTTTTCTTTTCTTTTAAAATTCCACTTATTAAAAACAGATATTCGGTTCTGGAGCGCAGCATCAGTAAAATCATCCTTATTCTGATCTATTTTTTCATTAAAAGTGAAATAATTTAAACTGAGTAAAGACGCTGCGTTTTTGCCGACATTAAATTTTGTTGAAAGATCCAAATTATTTTCTGCCCACGTTGTTGTCATCAGATTAACACTCAATTTTGGAGCAGTCAGGGCATTTTTTGTAATAATATTAATCACGCCACCCATCGCTTCAGAACCGTACAGCGACGAAGCCGGACCTTTTACCACTTCAATTCTTTCAATCAGACTGTTGGGAATCCCGCTTAAACCGTAAACCGTGGAAAGCGAGCTGACGATAGGCATTCCGTCAATTAAAATCATCGTGTACGGACCTTCCAAACCATTAATGTGAATATCTCCCGTGTTGCAAACCGAACAGTTTAACTGTGGCTGAACACCGTTGACCATTGCAATCGCTTCAAAAACGCTTGGTGTGGGATTTTTCTGAAAAAATTTCTGACTGTAAATTTCCACATTCACCGGACTTTTAGATTTACTTACAGGCTTTATTGTTCCCGTAATCACCACATCGTCAATCAATTTCATTCTTTCCTTTTTTGCAGGAATTTTTACTGAGTCAGAATTTTTATTTAAATCTAAACTATCCTTTTCCTGAGAGTAAAAGAAACCTGAAAAAATTACGGCAAAAAATAATATTCGCTTCATGAAATTAAAATTGTTAGACAAAACTAACATTTATTTTTAGAACAACAAAACTATTTTTATAAAAACACAAATCGAAAATTCAACGAACTCAAAAGTCACAAAAGCATTCTTCGTTTTTAAAGCTTTAAAACTTTGAAAGCAGAAGTTCAAAAAAGCTTTATGTGAAAATTTCCCACGCTTATTTGAACTTATCAGCAACATTCATTAAACTTAATCTTAAGCAATCAACTTTTGTGACTTTTGTGGTTAAAAAATTTGCTGTGAAAAATGTTTCTAAACAATTCATTAAAAAATATTAAATTTGAGAGTCAACATTAAAAAGTAAAATGAGATATCATCATTCGGGAAATATTCCCCCAAAAAGACATACGATTTTTAAATCACCGGAAGACAAGTTCTATTATGAGCAACTATTTGGTACAGAAGGATTTCACGGAATTTCTTCTTTGTTGTATCATGTTCACCGACCGACACAAATCAGATCAATTGGCGAAGCAAAAGACGTGACGCCAAAAATTGCAGTTGATAAAAACGTGACGCCGAGAATGTTTAAAGGGATGAATGTGACGCCTGAAGATGACTTTTTGGACAGCCGAAAGTTTCTTTTGGTAAACAATGACCTTAAAATGGGATTGGCAAAACCGAGAAACTCGATGGATTATTTCTATAAAAATGCTGAATGTGACGAACTTCTTTTTGTACACGAAGGAAGCGGAACTTTAAAAACTTTTGTAGGAAATCTTGAATTCTCAGTTGGCGATTATCTGATTATTCCGAGAGGCACAATTTATCAGGTGGAATTAAATTCTGATGACACCGTATTTTTTGTAGTGGAAAGTCATTCTCCGATTTATACGCCGAAGCGTTACAGAAACGAATTCGGGCAGCTTTTGGAGCATTCTCCGTTCTGCGAGCGAGATATTATCACGCCGACTTTTGTTGAACCAAAAGACGAAAAGGGAGAATTTTTAATTAAAGTAAAGAAAGAAAATCAGATCACTGATTTTATCTACGCAACGCATCCCTTTGATGTTGTAGGCTGGGACGGTTATTTTTATCCTTATAAATTCAATATTAAAAACTTCGAACCGATTACGGGAAGAATTCACCAACCGCCACCCATTCACCAGACTTTTGAGGCGCACAATTTTGTGGTTTGTTCTTTCTGTGCGAGAATGTACGACTATCATCCACTGGCCATTCCTGCTCCGTACAATCACTCAAATATTGATTCTGATGAAGTTTTATTCTACACGGAAGGCGATTTTATGAGCAGAAACCATATCGATTTAATGGATTTCACGCTTCACCCTGGCGGAGTCGTTCACGGACCTCATCCAGGAGCGATGGAAAGAAGCATTGGTAAAAAATACACTGAGGAATATGCGGTAATGGTTGACCCATTCAGACCGTTGAAAATTACTGAGGAAGCGATGAAAGTGGAAGATCCTTCTTATAAAACTTCTTGGCTGGAAAGTGAGGATCATAGTTTGGAGGACAGATCGCAGGAATAGTCTGGCGACTGTCATTTGGCTTCTTGCTTTTAGCATAAAATTTTATGAAAGATATTGAGGATTGAATGTGAGTATTCAATCCTTTTCTTTTTTACAGATTGAGTAAAACATGACAAATATCTCCACCAAAACACCCAGATATTTAGACTGAATCTAAATAATAAAACTTACCTTTAAGATATTAAAGTAAAAAATTTCAATATGTATAATTATATCAGCGCAGAGGAAGCTATTTATACGATTAAAAGTGGGAACCGTGTGTTTTTTCACGGGTCTGCATGTACTCCGAATCACCTGATTGACGAACTGGCAAGACAGTCTCACCGTCTGGATAATGTTGAAATGGTTTCCATTACCCAACAGGGAAATGTGGAGATTGCAAAACCTGAGTACAAGGATAAATTTTTTGTGAATTCACTTTTTGTTTCAACGCCGGTGCGTGATGCTGTGAATTCTGACCGTGGGGATTTTGTTCCGGTTTTTTTAAGTGAAATTCCGATTTTGTTCAGAAAAAATATTTTGCCGCTGGATGTAGCTTTGATTACAGTTTCCCCTCCTGATAAACATGGTTTCTGTACTTTAGGAACATCGGTTGATGTTGCCAGAGCAGCCGTCGATACTGCAAAAATCATTGTTGCCATTGTAAATCCTTTGATGCCGAGAACACATGGTGACGGAATGCTTCACATCAGCAAAATTCATAAATTGGTCTGGAATGAGGAAGAACTTCCAACCGTAGATTACGGTGCAAAAGTAGGCCCGGACGAAATGCTTGTCGGGAAACATGTGGCGGAACTGATTGATGATAAATCGACTTTGCAAATGGGTATCGGAACTATTCCTGATGCGGTTTTAAAATGTCTGGGAAATCACAAAGACTTAGGTGTTCACACCGAAATGCTGAGCGACGGTGTGATCGACTTAATTCAAAATGATGTCATCAACAATAAATACAAAGGCTACAACGATAATAAAACTATTACGAGCTTCTGTTTCGGGACAAGAAAACTGTACGATTATGTAGATGACAACACTGTTTTTTCTTTTGATGACGTGAGCAACGTCAACTTCCCGATTAACATTATGAGAAACAAAAAAATGGTCGCGATCAATTCGGCTATTGAAATTGATTTAACCGGGCAGGTCTGCGCAGATTCCATCGGAACCATGCAGTACAGCGGTATCGGCGGACAGATGGATTTTATGCGTGGAGCCGCTTTAAGCGAAGACGGAAAACCCATTATTGCCATCACCTCAAGAACGAAAAGAGGTGTTTCCAGAATTGTCCCTTTCCTGAAACAGGGAGCGGGAGTTGTGACAACGAGAGGTCACATTCACTGGGTAGTTACCGAATACGGAAGCGTTTATTTATATGGAAAAAACCTCAGACAAAGAGCTCAGGAATTAATTAGTATTGCGCATCCTGATGACAGGGAAATGCTGGAGAGAGCGGCTTACGAAAGATTTAAGCATTAAATAAATAAAAAACTCAATTTTGTTCTGAAAATCTGTACATTTAAATAAAATAGATAATTTTTTTGGCAATCTTTTTGCAGAAAACATCTGTTATAAAAACATTACACATTTGAAGACGATTTATAATTCGATAAAAGAAGAGGTTGTAAAACACCCTAAAGTAGAGGATTCAGTTTTAGGAAAAGTTCACCAGTGGAAGAGAAGCCATTATATTATTCTTTCAGAGATCATTAAAGATGAACTTGCCATATCAGAAGAACTTAAAGATGATAAAAGGTTTGAGTTGGGACTTACCATATCACACATCACTCTGCAACGCTTTTTTGAAAACGATTATCAGGATAAAACCCATAATGATTTGCGCTTTCTAAAGACGCTTGATAAGATTTGTATTTTTTTAGGTTTCAAAGATTTGAATGCGTACATACATCATGTAAGGGAAAATGAAGTTAATGGCAAGGAAGTAAAAGATGACGTTTTCTCAACTGACATTGTTTATCGGTATTGTGAAACAGTTTTTAATCTGTATAAAAATTTCCCTGTCTTAAAACTTGCATTATTTAAAGATCTTGTTTTTGACAATTCACCATTTTTAGAGCGAGCGTCAGAATTCAGCCGTGAGCTTTGCGATAGGCAGTTTGAGCTTGTTACAAAGAATAACCGTTCGAATTTTGAAATCTTTGATGTGAACATCGTTACAGATGAGCCAGACAAAAAAATCTTAGAAACTCAGGAATTCTGGAATCTCCTGTTTAAAGTGGGAGAAACTGGAGAAGAACACTTTGTAAATCAACTCAATACACAGATTTATTTCATTCGCAAAATAGATAATGTCTGGAAAATTTGGGACAATTACAATCCTGACGCCGGAAGATTAAATAATAAAAAATAAAAGCCGTAATCAATTACGGCTTTCTTTGTTAGAAATAATTCTCTTTTCAACATCAAGTTTCTAATACAAATATAGATTAAATAACAAAACAAACTTAAACTTAAATATACTTAAGTGAACTTTAACATATATTAAAAATAACGCAATCGGTTACACAACAATAATGTTTTTAATTATTTACAGGAATTTTGTAATTTGCAATCCATTAAATAAAAGTAAAAATAGAAAATATGTCAACACTTACATTTGCCGAAAAAATTGCTCAAGCTGAGAATTTTTTGCCAATAAATGGTACAGATTACATTGAGTTTTATGTAGGAAACGCTAAGCAGGCTGCTCATTATTACAAGACAGCATTTGGTTTTCAGTCTGTTGCGTACGCAGGTCCCGAAACCGGAGTAAGAGACCGTGCATCTTATGTTCTTCAACAGGGAAAGATCAGATTAATCCTTACTACAGGTCTGAAATCTGACTCACCAGTTAGCGAGCATGTAAAAAAACACGGCGATGGAGTGAAGATTTTGGCACTTTGGGTAGATGATGCCTATTCTGCATTCGAAGAAACTACCAAAAGAGGTGGAAAACCATATTTAGAACCTGTAACTTTGACAGATGAGTACGGCGAGGTAAAAATGTCAGGAATTTATACATACGGAGAAACGGTTCACATGTTTATCGAAAGAAAAAACTATACAGGACCTTTTATGCCCGGTTATAAAAAGTGGGAAAGCGATTACCAACCTGAAGAAGCAGGATTATTATACGTTGACCATTGCGTTGGTAATGTAGACTGGGATAGAATGATCCCGACTGTTGAGTGGTACGAAAAAGTGATGGGCTTTGTAAACATCCTTTCATTTGACGACAAGCAGATCAACACAGAATATTCTGCATTGATGTCTAAAGTAATGTCTAACGGAAACGGTTTTGCAAAATTCCCTATCAACGAGCCTGCTGAAGGTAAGAAGAAATCTCAGGTTGAAGAATATCTTGATTTCTACGAAGGAGAAGGTGTTCAGCACATCGCAGTTGCTACAAAAGATATTATCCACACCGTAACTGAGTTGAAAAAGAGAGGTGTAGAATTCCTTTCTGCTCCACCTGAAGCTTATTACGAATTGGTTCCTGAAAGAGTGGGTCATATTGATGAAGATCTTAAAAAGCTTCAGAGCTTAGGGATTTTAATTGACCACGATGAGGAAGGTTACTTACTTCAGATTTTCACAAAACCTGTAGAAGACCGCCCTACCCTTTTCTTTGAAATCATCGAAAGACACGGCGCACAGAGTTTTGGCGCAGGTAACTTCAAAGCCCTTTTCGAAGCTCTAGAAAGAGAACAGGAGAAAAGAGGAAATCTATAATTTTTTAAACCCAATATAGAGTTTTGTCAGGATGCACATCTTGACAAAACTTTTTTATAAACACAGCTTATGAGAAAATTATTCATCTGTACACTGTTTTTTATCGGTCTTTTATCGAAGGCACAAAACTACGCGGCCATCAACGAAATCATCAGTCGACTTGAAGAGAGAAAAGGAATTAACCAACATCTTGAAAACGTAAGTGTAGACAATAAGAAATTTGTACTTATCAAAAATTTTGATGATCACACAGAAAGAAATTTCATCATCATCAAAGGGAACGATGCAACCTACGTTGAAATGTTTGACGACAAAGCGACCGGACAAAGTACATCGAACGTATTTTCGGGAGACATCATCAGAAAAAAGAATATCATTTCATTAAGAGCTGATAAACTTGAAAACAAAAAGATTCCTATTCCTGTTTCGAAAACACTTCTTTTAACAAGACAGAAGGACATAATCTATCTGATCGATATCAATTCGAGAGACCGGTGGATTGACGAAGAATCTTACACTAAAAAAACAAAGTAGCATTTACTTTTGACTTCTTACGATTGGCTTTAAATCAGATTATATAAATTTCAGGGGAAACTATTGATTTCCTAAGTAATTAAGCCCGTTAAGAATTCTCACTTTTAAATTTAAATCAAACTATTACATTATGAAATCATTTGTAGAATATAATTCAAATTCAGACTTTTCGATACACAATATTCCTTTTGGAGTTGCAGTATTTAACAAAGACTTTATCGGCTGTTGTACAAGAATCGGCGATCAGGTTGTTGATCTGGCACTTTTGTATGATCTTTCTTATTTCGAAGAAATCAAAGGTTTAGAAGACAATATTTTCGAAGCATATACTTTAAATGAATTCATAGAATTAGGAAAATCAGTAACCAATGCGGTTCGTTTAAGAATTCAGGAATTACTGCAGGAAGGTTCGATATTATCTAAGGATGAAAAAACCATTGAAGATGCATTCTACGATTTGGATCAGGTGAAAATGATTATGCCGATTCACATTCCAAACTATACGGATTTCTACAGCAGTATCGAGCACGCTACCAACGTCGGGAAAATGTTCAGAGATCCCGCAAACGCATTGCTACCCAACTGGAAACATTTACCGGTAGGATATCACGGAAGAGCTTCGTCTATTGTTGTTTCGGGAACTGATATTAACCGTCCGAAAGGCCAGATGAAACCCGCAGATGCAGACAAACCGGTTTTCGGTCCCTGCAAACAGCTGGATTTTGAATTGGAAATGGCTTTCATTATCAATCAAAATACCGAAATGGGAGAAAGCGTTTCTACAAAAGATGCTGAAAATGCGATCTTCGGAATGGTTGTTTTCAACGATTGGTCAGCAAGAGATATTCAGTCATGGGAATATGTTCCGTTAGGACCGTTTTTGGCTAAAAATTTCGGTTCATCTGTTTCTCCATGGGTGGTAACGCTGGAAGCTCTGGAACCATTCAGAACCACTTCTCCAACGCAAGATCCTGAAGTTCTGGATTATCTAAAATTTGAAGGCGATAAAAATTACGATATCAATCTGGAAGTTTACATCCAACCAGAAAATGGTGAAGATAACCTGATTTCAGAAAGCAACTACAAATATATGTACTGGAACATGACACAGCAGTTGGCTCACCACACGGTGAACGGCTGTAATCTGGAAGTTGGAGACATTTACGCAAGTGGAACAATCTCAGGAAACGATCCAAAATCATACGGTTCTATGCTTGAATTAACCTGGAGAGGACAAAACCCAATCACCCTAAGCAACGGACAGGAAAGAAAATTCATTGAAGACAACGATACCGTAATTATGAAAGCCTGGGCTGAAAAAGATGGCGTGAGAGTAGGTTTCGGGGAGGTTTCCGGTAAAATTATTCCTGCTAAATAATTATTTAACCACAAAAGTCACAAAAGATTTTTTATATTTAAAGTTTAATGATTTCTAAATAAAGTTCAAAAAAGTTGTCTTTTTAATTGTAATCAAGATAAAACTAAATGATCACTCAATCCTATCTAACAGATTTGACTTATAAAATTAATGGAGCCTGTATAGAAGTGCATAAAATTATGGGTGCCGGTTTGTTAGAAAGTGTATATCATAAATGCATAGAAGAGGAATTCAAGCTTAGAAATATTAAATACAAATCTGAATTACAAGTGCCGGTTTTTTATAAAGAAAAAGAAATCAATTGCAACTTTTTTTGTGATTTTTTGATTGAAGACCAAATTGTGCTTGAAATAAAATCTGTTTCTTCGTTAAATGAAATACACAGAGCACAGGTTTTAAATTATATTAATTTGTTGCGAAAACCCAAAGGTATTCTAGTCAATTTTAATGTAAAGAATCTATACCATCAAGGTCAGGAAACATTTGTAAACAAATATTACGAAATGCTTTTATGATTTATGAAAGAAAACAATTAACCCTACATTGCACAGTATCGAAAAAGCTACAATCTTTTTTGAGCTTTAAAAAATCAGTATTGACAACTCTTAAAGCTTTTGTGACTTTTGTGGTAAAATCAAAATTATGAAAACACTCATCCCTTCAGAAATATCCTCAGTACAACTGCAAACGATTATGCAGACCGCCGTTTCACCAAGACCGATTGCATTGGCTTCTACGGTTGATAAAGACGGAAACAGCAATTTATCGCCGTTCAGTTTTTTTAATATGTTCAGTACCGTTCCGCCGATTTTGATTTTTTCTCCATCGAGAAGAGTTCGGGATAATACGACGAAACATACGTTGGAAAACGTTTTGAAAGTTCCTGAGGTGGTCATTGGAACCGTGAACTTTCCAATTGTACAGCAGATTTCTTTAGCATCAACAGAATACGGAGATGATGTCAATGAATTTGTAAAATCCGGTTTGACAATGAAAGATGCAGATTTGGTGAAGCCTAAATTGATTGAAGAATGTCCAGTCAACTTTGAGTGTCAGGTTTTAGAAGTGAAATCTTTGGGAGATCAGGGTGGCGCAGGAAATTTGGTCATTTGTGAGGTTAAAAAAATTCACATGAGAGAAGAATATCTGAATGCTGAAGGAAATTTAGATCAGGCAAAACTGGATATGGTCGCTCGTTTGGGCGGAAACTGGTATTCGAGAAATAATGAAAATAACCTTTTCGAAGTCCCGAAACCTTTGGTTACCAAAGGTATTGGATTTGATCTGCTTCCTGATACCATAAAATTCAGCAAAGTTTTTACAGGAAATGATTTGGGAATGCTGGCAAATGTAGAAATCTTGCCTTCTGAAAATTGCCATGATGACGAAAATATTCATCTGGAAGCTCAGAAATTTTTGCTTGAAAGTAAAATCGATGAAGCCTGGAAAATTTTAGTTAAATAAATTGACAACCGTACATTGATGAAAAATATTATTCTATTACTTTGTGCTGCGATCATCTTACAGTCATGTTATTACCCTGTAAGAAAGGATTACGGTATTTACAGTAAATCTTTGGTGTTTTCAAAAGATAAAAAGTGGTTGATTAACAACATCAACACCGATGTCAATTCGCAACACCGAGAGTTGATGAGTAAAGAGATTCTGCACTTATTTAATGAAATGAGTGGCGGAAAAGCTACCGATCTGAAAACTGCAAAATCTGAAAATCTCATTCACAATCACATTCCGTCTGATCCCCAACCAGAAGATCTTGAAGTATTAAAAAACAGTTCCGATTACAATTACCTTGTTAATGTCTATACGTTTAAAGTTCGAAATGCCTTAGACAATACCATTGGAATGCAGAGTCAGTACAAAACCAACGAAACTTTTGCGATGATGGATGTTTATGACATCACCACGTTAAAAAAAATATATTCGTTTAAAGCATACTCAGAAGTTGCCGTAGATAAAGATCAGAAGGTGACTGTTTTCACTCCGCGTACCGAAATGATGACCATGAAAAATTTCAGAAGTTTAATAAAATCGGTGAGGAAAAATGCGATAAAAACTGACACTTCCCTTTAATACAAAAGACAGCTTTCATAGAGCTGTCTTTTTATCTAAGCATTTACAATTTTATCATTTATAAACGTAATGCATTTTTGAACTACTGTATTCAGGTCTTCTGGCAATTCCTTTTCTTCCCAGGGTTCTTTCGCTCCAAAAACATGATTCCCATTGTCGATTAAAAACAGTTCGGAATTAGGATGCAGAATATGAAGATGCTCTGCATTTTTCACACTAACTCCTTCATCTGAAGTCCCATGAACAATTAAAACATGAGCTTTTGCCATTTCCATGGATCGCTCTACATCAAAACGGTGAGGATCGCTGGCAAAATCTTCGTAGAATTGATAAAAATGAGGCATCTGCTGCTTCGTTCTTGCATTTTCAACATAATAAACTCCTTCATTTTTCCAGTTTTCAAAAGCTTCTTCTTTCGGAAATCTTTCGAGATGATCGACACTTGCCAAAGTAATCAATCCGTTGATTCTAATATCTTCACAGGTTTTAATGATAGAAATCCCGCCTCCACGGCTGTGACCTATCAAAATTATTTTCTGATCGTCAACTTTGGGATCTTTAACGAAGTGGTTAACAACAAAATCTACATCTGAAAGTTCTTTCGAATAATTATTATTTCCAAAAGCTTCCAGATCATCAAAACCTGTCGGATTGCTCAATGTTGTCCCATTGTGAGAAAAATTAAACTTTACAAAGAAAAATCCTGCCTCTGCAAATTTTTCAGCCATTAAACTCCAGGCACCCCAATCTTTATAACCTTTATAACCATGCACGAAAATTACTAACGGCAGTTTGGTTTTAGCTTCCGGATAATAGGCGTCTGCCAAAAAGTCTTTTGTTTCAGGATTTGAGAGCTGTATATTAAGGTTTTTGATGATGTTCATATTTTTCGTCTGTAATGTTAATATTAACTTGTTTATTCTCAGGAATTCAAAAAATTAAAATTATTCAGGTTCCTGCGAAATTATCGAAAGGTGATTTAAGATTTAATTTACTTAAAAATAGTAAAATAGAATTAAACACAGGTAAAAATCTTATTTTTGCGTTATGTTGGATCTTAGAACAGTTACTGTACAGCGTTACATTCTTCCTCTTCGGGAAGGTGGTTCACTGCCGGCTTTGGCAGAGGCTGATGATGATTTTAAATATGTCTTGAAATTCCGTGGAGCAGGTCATGGCGTGAAAATGTTGATTTCCGAACTTTTAGGTGGAAAGATCACACAGGCTTTAGGATTACCAATTCCCGAGCTTGTTTTCGCAAATCTCGATGTAGATTTTGGGAGAACGGAAGCCGATGAAGAAATTCAGGATTTGCTGAAATTTTCTGAAGGTTTAAATTTAGGCTTACATTATTTATCAGAATCTATTGCGTTTGATTCAAGTATAAAAGTTGACCCTCTTTTGGCTTCAAAAATTGTCTGGCTCGATGCTTTTATTACCAATATCGACCGTACTTTTAAGAATACCAATCTTCTGATGTGGCATAAAGAATTATGGGTTATTGATAATGGAGCGTCATTCTATTTCCATCATTCGTGGCAGAATTTTGATACTGCGGCAAAGACGCCGTTTAAATATGTGAAAGATCATGTTCTGCTTCCACAAGCAACACAATTGGATGAGGCTGAAAAGTTTGCGCATGAAGTTTTAAATGAAACAATTTTCAGAGAGATTGTCAATTTAATTCCTGAAGACTGGCTGCACTGGAATGATGCTGAAGAAAGTCCGGATGAAATACGTGAAGTGTATTTTAACTTCCTGAAAACACGTCTTGAAAATTCACAAATCTTTGTAAACGAAGCCAAAAATGCAAGAGGATAAAATATACGAGTACGCCGTCATCCGCCTGGTGCCGAAGGTTGAAAGAGAAGAATTTTTCAACATCGGACTGGTGATGTTTTCGAAGAGAGAGAAATTCATTAAAGTGGATTTTTATTTGTGTCCCGATAAATTTAAACTGATTAAAAGTAAACTGGATTATGACGACATCATCAAAAATCTGGAAAGTTTTAAAAATATTGCGGAAGGAAAAAAAGATGGTGGCCCGATTGCACTATTGGAAATTCCGGACAGATTCCGTTGGCTGACAGCCGTGAGAAGTGCTGTAGTTCAGACTTCAAGACCTCATCCGGGGAAATCTAAGGATTTGGAAAAAACTTTTGGTAAACTTTTTGAGGAGTTAGTAAAATAACACACCTCATCAAATTTACTTTATGAATTCATCCATCAGCAATACAAATATCAGCAGGTTTTTTATAAACCTGTTTTTTATTTTCTTTCTTTCGGCATCATTATTTGCTCAGACAGCAAAAAGCACTCTACTTCAGGAAAAAACTGCCGTCACCGAAAATATTACTTACAAAAAAGACGGTCAGGGAAAAGATCTGAAACTGGATATATACAGACCGAAAAATTCCGCAGAGGAAAAACTACCGGTTGTTATTTTTCTGCATGGCGGCGCGTGGGCATTGGGAGATAAAGTTATAGCTCCCGATAACTATATCGAGCAGACGATTTTAAAACTGACAGAAAAAAACTTTGCAGTTTTAAGTGTCAATTACCGTTTGGTGAGTGATGATGTGCATTTTCCGGGACCGATTGAAGATTCTAAAGATGCGGTAAAATGGGTAAGAAAAAATGCAGATCAGTATGGTTTTGACGGAGAAAACATTGGTTATTGGGGAGTTTCTGCAGGAGCTCACCTTTCGCTTCTTTCAGCATACACGCCTGACAGTGAATTTGTGGGAGATCAGGAGCTTTCGAAATATTCCGGCAGAGTAAACTATGTTGTTGACAATTTCGGACCGACTGATATGAACAGACTTCTTCACACCAGAGCTCCCAAACCTTTATTATTTATCGTTGGTTTAATTTCAAAAAAGATCATCGACATCAGAACGAAAATCGCAAAAGGAATGACGGGTTATGACGTTAATACCGAAAGAAGAAAAGTGATCGAGTTCTGTAAAACCATTTCACCAATAAATTACACTCAAAATCCCGTTCCTACACTAATACTTCACGGCGATAAAGATAAGATTGCACCGATCAGACATTCAAAAAGGTTGAATAAAATGTTGAATAAAACTGATACAATGCATCAATTGATTGTGGTGAAAAAAGGGAATCACGGTTTTAAAGATACCGACAAAGCTTATCAGGAAGAGCTTAATACTGTGATGGTAGATTTTATGGTATCTCAAAAAAAGTAAAATTATACATCAATGACTTCAGGATTACAAAACTGTATTTTTCAAAAAGAAGCAATAATTTAAATATCTGTAAATCATTAATTTAATATTAGTATCGCTCAATTTAATATATAACTTTGCTAAATTGATATACATATTGATTTGTTTTATATAGAAAATAAGTACCTTGGCCAAATGCTTACATTATCATTAATAAATAAGCAGAAATCCTAACTATTTATTCACATAAAACAGAAAAGATATGGAATTTCTAAATGGAATTAATGCACTGACTCTGGTGTTCACATCACTGCTCATTTTTGCAATAGCCTACCGTTTCTACGGAATTTTCCTGGCGAACAAAGTTCTCCGTTTAAATGACAAAAACACGACGCCGGCAGTAGAATTTGCTGACGGAAAAGATTACGTTGCCACCAATAAAAATGTACTCTTCGGACATCACTTTGCAGCAATTGCAGCAGCTGGACCTTTGGTTGGACCCGTGTTGGCAGCACAATTTGGTTATCTTCCCGGTGCAATCTGGATTTTAATCGGATGTGTTCTGGGTGGTGGGGTTCACGATATGGTGGTACTTTTCGCATCGGTGCGACACAAAGGACAAAGTTTAGCGACGATTGCCTCCAAAGAAATTGGTAAAACGACGGGAACTGTTGCAGGTTTTGCAATTCTATTCATCTTAATTTTAACGCTTGCCGGATTGTCATTGGCCTGTATCAATGCGATGCACGAAGCTTCGTGGTCATTGTTCACGGTTGTCATAACAATGCCTATTGCGATTATCATGGGATTGATTATGCGCTACAGAAAAAACTCCGTGACTTTCGCAAGTATTCTGGGTGGAGTTTTATTGATTGCAGGAATCATTGGCGGACACAGTCTGATGCAGAATGAGACTATGAACAATATGTTTACCTGGGACATTACAACGATTTCAATTGCCATTCCTCTATATGGATTTTTAGCTTCAGTACTTCCGGTTTGGTTGCTTTTGGTTCCGAGAGATTATCTTTCAACCTATCTTAAAATCGGAACGATTATTATGTTGGCGATTGGGGTAATCGTGATTCACCCAACCATTCAAATGCCGGCATTATCTCAGTTTATCAATGGTGGCGGTCCCGTAATCGGTGGTCCGGTTTTACCTTTTATTTTTATTGTCATTGCGTGTGGAGCGATTTCAGGATTTCATGCAGTGATTGCCACAGGAACGACTCCTAAAATGCTGAACAGAGAGAAAGAAATTTTGTTTGTAGGTTACGGAGCGATGCTTGTGGAAGGTTTTGTAGCATTGATGGCATTAATCGCCGCATGTACATTAATGCCGGGAGATTATTTTGCAATCAACACTCCAAAAGAAACGTATGATGCTTTTTTGGCTGCAAATCCAGCTTTGCATGGCGTTGATATCGATTATTTCTCTGAAAGAATTGGGATTGATCTGCACGGAAGAACTGGTGGTGCGGTTTCTCTGGCCGTGGGAATGGCTCACATCTTTAATAAAATCCCGTACATGGATCAGCTGATGGCCTATTGGTACAACTTTGCGATTATGTTTGAAGCGGTGTTTATTTTAACCGCGATCGATGCCGGAACGAGAGTGGGAAGATTCTTCTTACAGGAAATGCTGGGTTCAGTCATTCCTAAATTTAATGATAAAAACTGGACTCCCGGGATTATCATCAGCAGTTTACTGTTTACTTTTGCCTGGGGTTATCTGGTTTTCACCGGAAATGTAAGCAGCATCTGGCCGCTCTTCGGAATCAGTAATCAGTTGCTCGCCGCGTGCGGATTGATTGTCTGCACAACAATGCTCATCAGGTTAAACCGTGGAAAATATGCACTTTGCTCCGCAATTCCAGGAGTTTTTATGGCGATTATTACATTTTGGGCTGGATACATTCAGGTGATGGATATTTACATTCCAAAACAGCAATATTTACTGGCAACATTAGCGATTGTTGCGATGGTTTTAATGCTCGTAGTTTTCGTTGGAGCATTTAGAAAATGGTATCAGCTGCTTCAGGTGAAGACTTCGCATACCGATTTTTATGGTGAGAATGTGAAAGAATTGGTTGAGAGATAAGTTTCTTATTAAACTATAGAAATGGGAGGCGTGGTTTTTACTGCGCCTCTTTTTTATTCCTTAATCCTTTTTAGAATCGTTGAGCATCCTTCATCACATATTAAACTTCCGTCTTTATCGACCTTGTCAAGAATTAATTTATTGCCTTTAAAATTATAAGAATAAAAATTACTCTCTGATGTTTTGGAATTGATTAGAACAATCAAATCTCCTTTGTCGATCAGGTATTGATCATCAATCTGTTTTCCATTGACTGACTCTCTGTATTTTCCATTATTATAAAAAGTCAGAATATATTCAGAATCTATATCCTTCTCAATGACTTCCGCTCCGGTTCCGTATTTTGAGCCGATTAACTGCCACGAACCAACAATTGAATTTGTTCTCCCTACTCTCACAAGAAAAGAGTGTCATTAAAACACAGGCAATTGCATATCTCATCGCTGAATGTTTTTTAGTTTTTCAATTCTTTTAATTTCATTCAAAAGCAATGGAAAAGCGGGAACAGCCATTCCACCATGATCAAACCCATCGAGTTCATATAAAACGGTTTCTTTATGGCCTTTAAGCTTCATCATTCGCCACATATAAGCGTTTTCCTCATATCTTCCCATCAGTTCCTTTTCACGGTCACCGGTAATTAAAAGTAATGGTGGCGCATCAGCACGGATAAAATGAAGCGGTGCCATTTCATCGATTCTGGCATCAAGTTCATCAATTCCTTTTTCCTTTCTGGTCGTAAAATGGGAAATCATCTGTCCGCTGAACGGTATAATTCCGGCAAGCCTATTTGCATCAATTTTATATTTATTTAAATAAGATTTATTCAAACCTACCATCGAAGCAAGATATCCGCCCGCAGAATGACCGGTAATGAAAATTAAGTCTTCACTTCCGCCGTATTTTTTGATATTGTTGAAAACCCAGGCTGTAGCTGCGGCTGCATCTTCGATATATTTCGGAGCCTTTACTTTTGGAGAAAGTCTGTAATTGACAGCAATGATGGCTACTCCTTTATTTTTAAGTTCTTCGGGAAGATGTTTTTCGCCACCCGTAATTCCGCCACCGTGAAACCAGATTATTGTTGAAAAATTCTTTACATTTTTCGGAGTATAAACATCTAAAACACATCTGTCGTTAATGTATATATCGGATTGATTTGTTTTTTCGTCGTAGTAATGAACGTTTGAAATGGTTTGATATTCCTGAGAAAATAATAATATGGAATAGAAAATTACGAAGATCAGAATAAGTATTTTTTTCATTTTTAAAATTTTGAACCTTAAATATACGAATTGTGATTTTTACCATTTTCGCATTGTAACTAATGATGAGATGTTGTTAAAGATCTGCAATAGATTTTGACACATAGTCACAAAGATTTAGATCAAAACTTTGCGTTGAAGAGAACACATAAGATTGAAAATCGAAGATTTTCCTGATGAGATTCAGATTTTACTGTGATTTTAGAATTATTAAGTAGAGGTTTGATTATCAAAATTAAAATCTGTGAAAATCCGTGAGATCTGTGGGCAAAAAAATTGATTTCGCCCTTTCAGGGCTGACTTTGTGATGTGTCATTTCTTCACAGGGCTTCACCCTGTGCTGATGGATGTCGCCACGTTATGGCTTGTGAAAGACTGAATTATGTTTCGGCAAAAAATATTGAGATTTTCAGGCATAATTTCAAAAAAATCTGTGAAAATCCGTGCGATCTGTGGGAGATAATTAATGTCGCCTTTACAGAGCTTTCCATGACAAATAATTCTATTTTCGACACCGCTTTCAATTTTCAGGAAAAATAAATTTAGCAAAGCTTAAATTTAAAAAAGAAAAAAAACGGATTCAAATAAATTGAACCCGTTTTAAAAATCAAACTGTAAACGGTTAAAAACTGAAATTAAGTCTGGCAAAAACCGATCTTCCGTTCTGCCCAAACTGGGACGTAGAACGCGAATAGATAAACTGATCATTATTGGTTGATGCAGTTACATTTCGAGTTGGATAAATATCAAATAAGTTATTCACTCCAGCTGTAAAACCGACACTTTTTGTGAACTGATATGCTAAAGACAGATCGGTAATGATTTTATCGGAAATAGACTGATGTTCGTTGGTGGAAATCACTCCATCACCGTTTGCATCAACAATATCTGGACTTGTTACTTTTCCGAAATAAGTATTTCTCAGATAAAAGGTGGCATTCTTCCATGTAAGGTTGTGAGATAAACTTGCCTTGGTTCTCGGCACTGCTTCCTCAAGATAAATTCTTGCGGCTTCAGAAAAATATGTGCTTTCTAAATTCGCTGCCTGTAAAGCACCGGAAGAATGTATGCCGCCCACTTTTCTGGTTTGGTTTAAATTTAATGCAAAACTGTTATCAAGTTTTAGATCTGAAAATCGCGCGGTGTGAGAAACTACCACATCCAATCCTTTGGTTTCTGTATCAATCGCATTGGTGAAAAACTGGGCAGCATTAACGGCCTCAGCGTCGAAAGCCTCGGGAGCAACGGTTCTCGGAAACTGACCTGTAAGAACAACTCTATCATCAATTCTGGTGAAATATCCGTCAGCTGTAAACGTTAAATTTGCCGAAGGAATTCTGTACGTGAAACCTGCACTTGCTGATTTTGAAGTTTCCTGTTTAAGCTTAGGAATTCCTAAAAGCGCTGCCAGTTTCGAATCATTACTGAAAGTTCCCACTTCTTTCAAAGTTCCGTCTGTAAAAAGTGTAGACGTCACATTATAATATATCTGATGAATAGAAGGAGCACGGAAGCCTGTAGATCCTGCAAATCTAAAATTTAAATTTTTTGCTAGCTTAATTCTTGAAGCAAGTTTATAATTAAAAGTAGAGCCAAAATCTGAGTAATTTTCATATCTGGCAGCCAAATCTACCAAAAACCAATCGGTAAAATTTAATTCTACATCAGCATATCCTGCAACAGCCTGTCTGTTTTTGTTGACTGCGTTAATCGGTTTAAATCCGCCAAAGACCTGTGATCCTCCAGGAAGTGCGTTTCCGAAAAAATCTGTCGCTCTCGGAGTCGTTCCGTTCCATAAATTTCCTTCAGCATCATAGGTCGCATAAGAAGCTTCCTCGCCAGCTGTAATTTTGAAATTTTCATATCTGTGTTCTGCTCCGAACGCTACATTAATTCCTTTCCAGACATCATATTTTTTTGAGAAATCTAAATTGATTGTATTTTGGGAAAATCTTAGCCCTCCTGCATCAAACTCACTCGGAGAAGCAAATCTTAAAGAGGTATTTCCTGTATTTTCAATGGTATAATCAAAAGAATTCCGTCCGAACGTATTGCTGAAATCTACATCCCAGCCATTCCAGTCTCCTTTGATGCCAGTAGACAGAGATAAATCCTGAATATCTGTTCCGATCTGAGGAAGATATCCATCAGAATACAGGCCTGTAAAAGTACGGCTTTGGTTGGGTCTTCTGTAAAAACCTCCTGAAGTTCCGTGTCTGAAGCTGTATCCACCAAATGTGTATACTTTCCAGTCATCGTTTATCGGAATTTCAATATTGGCAAAAAGCTGATTGTTATTTAATTTTGACTGACCTACCTGCATATTGAAATCTTTTCTAGAAAGACCTCTGTATGCTAATTCCTGATCTGTAACGTTTGCGTCTAAAAGACTCTGCAATCCTGCAATAGTATTGGCTCCCTGAATTTGACTCTGCAATTGTGGAGAAAAATAATCTACACCCTGCGCATACTGATGAATATAATTAATCAGCTGCTGCGAGTTAGGTGTCGTTCCAATATTTGTAAACAGGGATGAAAGATTAACACCGTCATTTAAAGCACGCTTTTCGATGGCATTGTAGGCGTTATAGATAGATCCGCTTTCTGTTCCTGCACGGTAAGTTGGATTTCTGAACTGTGAAGACCATGTAATATTATAAAAACCACCTTTGTTCCCTATTTTATTTCCATAATTCAGGTCGACCTGAATATTTTGTCCATCAAAATCTCCGGTATGGTCATTTGCAGTTGTTGTAAGATTTCCTCCGTACGTTAATTGTCCGGTAAGCTTTCCAATATCTCTTTTTAGGCCTAAATTAATTACTCCGGCAATAGCGTCAGAACCGTACTGCGCAGAAGCACCGTCTCTTAAAACTTCAATTCTGCTGATGGCAAAAGAGGGAATTGCATTAAGGTCAGTTCCCACCGTCCCTCTTCCGGGTGATCCGTTGACATTCACCAAAGCTGAGGTGTGCCGTCTTTTTCCATTGACCAAAACCAAAACCTGATCCGGACCTAAACCTCTTAACTGGGCAGGATCTAAATGATCGGTTCCGTCAGCATTCGTCTGAATTGTTGAGGTAAAAGATGGTGCAATGGCATTAAGTATTTGTCCTATTGTAGACTGCGGCAAAACAACCGATGCCTCTTTCAGATTAAATACATCTACAGGAACCGGGCTGTCGACCTTTGATCTCGCTCCACTTCTTGAGCCCAAAATTACCACTTCTTCTACGCTTGCTGTTTTTACAGTATCTTTTTCCTGAGCCGCTGCATAAGTTCCCAAGAAAAATAAAGCCGAAGCTGACAAGAGAGTCTTTCTATTTTTCATACATCCTACATTTAAAATTTCAAAATTATTTTTTTTCAGGATGCAAATGTAAATGATATTTATTAGTCTACAAAAAAAGTAGACTAATAAAAGACAAAAATTATAATTGTCAAATGTTATTTTTTAAATTTTGGTAAGTTTAGCGTATTTCAAAATCAAATTCTTCTCGCCTTCATGTAAGAAAACAACTTTGGCTTTGATATTTTGCGGATCTGTGCCATCTAAAAATTTCACTTCCCCAATTCCGAAACGGTCGTGTCTCACTTTGTCGCCAACTTCAATATCCTGCGAAGATGCTCCGCTTGGATTAATGATTTTCGCCGTAGCTACCGGTTTTAACTTTCTTGGTTCAGCGATTGGCTTGTCGCTTTCAGCTTTCGAGATTGTTTTCTTTTCAATTTTTTTGAAGCTCTTCATTTCGGAAGGATGCTCATCAAAAATATTGGAAGTAATCCCTGCGTTATTGATAAATCTCTTTTCAATAGCCGGATTTAGAAACTCAATATATTCTTCATCCACTTCACTCAAAAACCTTGACGGCTCGGCATCAGTAATTTTTCCCCACTGAAAACGCGAAACTGCGTAAGAGAAAAATGCCTGTTTCTCAGCTCTTGTCAGGGCAACATAAAATAAACGTCTTTCTTCTTCCAAATCCTCCCGGGTTGCCGAACTCATAAAACTAGGAAACAGATTTTCTTCTAAACCTACCAGGTGAACCACCGGAAATTCAAGTCCTTTGGAAAGGTGAATCGTCATTAATGAAACCATGTCTGCCTCATCATCTTTTCTTTGAGTATCTGCCGAAAGTGCAATGTTTTCAAGGAAATTCGGTAAACTCGGGTCACCATCTTCAATCTGCATCTGCTCTTCAATGAAACCCTGCATCGAGTTCATCAATTCCTGAACGTTTTCTACACGAGATATACCTTCTGGTGTTTGATCATCTTTTAAAAATTTAATCAAACCGCTTCGCTTCGCCACTTCCATCGCGACGCTGTAAGCTGTTTCTGTTTTAAGCAAAACCTGAAACGCTTTTATCATCGACCAGAAGTCGCTCAGCTTGGTTAAAACACCATTATTAAATTTCAATTGCGGCGCATACATTCCGAGATTATCTAAAATTTTAGACACCGGAAGATTTTGCGAATCTGCAAAAACGATTAATCTGTTCTGAGTAGTTTCACCAATTCCTCTTGTAGGATAATTGATAACTCTCATTAACGCTTCAGAATCATTTTCATTAACCAAAAGACGAAGATAGCCGATCAAATCTTTTACTTCTTTCCTTTGGTAGAAAGACAGACCTCCATACACTTTATACGGAATATTTTTTCTCCTTAAAGAGTCTTCAAATGCCCTTGTCTGAGAGTTCGTACGGTATAAAATAGCAAAGTCACTGAATTTTTTCTGTTCTCTGTTGCTCAGCTCCCAAATATTTCCGGCAACAAAATTAGCTTCATCTGCATCAGAAAGAGAACGGTACACTTTGATTTTTTCGCCGACTTCATTTTCACTGAAAACGTTTTTCTTAAACTGCTGCAGGTTTTTAGCGATCACTACATTCGCAGCATTCACTATATTTTGTGTCGAACGGTAGTTCTGTTCCAACGAAACCGTCACTGCGTCCGGATAATCTTTTTTGAAATTTAGAATATTATAAATATTCGCACCACGGAAGGAGTAAATTGACTGTGCATCGTCTCCTACCACACAAATATTTTCAAATTTCGAAGCTAGAGCTTTCACAATTAAATATTGCGAGTGGTTCGTATCCTGGTACTCATCCACCAGAATGTATCTGAATCTGTCCTGATATTTTGCTAAAACTTCCGGAAATCTTGTTAACAACTCGTTGGTTTTCAACAATAAATCATCAAAATCCATAGATCCGTTTTTATAGCAAGCTTCTACGTATTTTTCATAAATTTTACCGATGAATTTCATATTGGCTTTTTCATCAGCTTCCATTAATTCAGGATTGTTGTAGTAAGCCTTTACGGTAATCAGATTGTTTTTATAATTGGAAATTCTTGCCTGAACTTTTTTAGGTTTGTACAAATCTGCATCGATATTCATGTCTTTCAACACTTTTCTAATCACATTCAGAGCATCCTGCTGATCGTAAATCGTAAAGTTTGAAGGGTAGCCTAAATAATGCGCCTCACTTCTCAAAATTCTTGCAAATACCGAGTGAAAAGTTCCCATCCATAAGCTTCTTGCATTGCTCTGGCCTACAACCTTCGCAATACGTTCCTTCATTTCTTTTGCCGCTTTATTGGTAAAGGTCAATGCCAGAATATTGAAAGGATCTACACCATTGGTAATAAGGTGAGCGATACGCATTGTGAGTACACGGGTTTTTCCGGAACCGGCTCCAGCAAGCACCATCAGTGGTCCTTGTATTGTGGTAACGGCTTCATATTGTGATTCGTTAAGTCCTTTCAGATAATCCATACAGCAAAAAAATTTGGGAACACAAAATTAGTGTATTATAAGGAGAATTCAAATTCTGAAATTAGATGTTGGCATTTTTTAAGTTCCTGATCTTTGTTGCCCTTATATGACCAATTTTTTAAGCTTTATTTCGAAAAATACCGATGGTCTTTTTCATTTTATTAAAAGATGAAACTTTTTCAAACTAACTGAAGAAAATAATTATTCAGAAGTGCATCGAAAAAAAATCAGCAGAATAAAATTCTGCTGATTGATATCTATATTTAAATGTAAATCTATTTAGCGTATGTCTTTAATCGGTCAACCATATCACCTAAGTCGAAAGGTTTTGCAATAAAAGCATCTGCTCCGGCATCTAAAGCTGACTGTTCCAAACCACGGCTTGCCGACATAATGAGAACCGGAATATCTTTCAGATCTTCATCTGCTTTAATTTCTTTACATATATCTCTGCCATCCTCACCAGAAAGCCACATATCCATTAAGATCACATTGGGTTTAGAATCTGCTTTCAAAGTTTTCAGCATATCTGAACCTTTATAAAATTTTTCAATCTCAAATCCTTCAAAGTCGAGCATCATCTCTATAGAATCAACGATTGCAGGACTGTCATCTACCACTAAAACTTTTGTCGCGTTAGGCATTTTGTTGTACTTTTTTTCTTTTGGGGATTTCGAAGCAAAAATCAGACCCTTTTTCTTCTGTTGATGATACATAAATACGTCCTCCAGACCTTTTGATGATCTCTGAAGAAATATAAAGTCCCAATCCAAGTCCGGAAAAAGTATGTTCTTTTGAACCGCTGACTCTGTAGTATTGCTCAAAAACTTTACTGTGTTTATCCGGAGGAATTCCAATTCCGAAATCTTTCACACTGAAGATGACGTTATTATCTTTCAGTTCTGTAACAACAATTACCTGATCTGCATCTGGTGAATATTTGATGGCATTACTGATCAGATTGCTCATCACCTGCGAAATTCGGTGGCGGTCAGCGTATATAATTCCAATTGCTGAAGGATACAAAACTATTTTATGTCTTGAGGTCATCTGCTGTTCGGCAACAATTTCTTCAGTGAGCTGATCAAAATCAAATTCAGATTCGTTTAACTGTATCTTGCCATTCTGTATTTTGGTTACATCAAGCAAATCACTGATTAAAACGGTAAGAAGATCTATTTGACCATCCATTTTTCTGGCAACTTCTGCATTTTTCAGGTCATCTTTCCGGACAAGGTTTTTCTCTATAAACTGAGTATAAATTTTCAAACTCGTCAGTGGAGTTTTCAACTCATGACTGGCAATTCCGAGGAAATTATCTTTTTGAGTTTGTAATTGTTTAAAATCATCTATGTCTGTGAAAGTACCAATCCACTGCTTTATATTTCCGCTATCATCAAAGGTGGGAGTTGCTCTTCCCAAAAACCATCGGTAAGCATCGGGATTGGAGGGATCAAAAAATTCATATTCCATTTCAAAAGGTTTGCCCGTCTTTATACTACTTGCCCACGCAATCTCAACCTTTTCAAAAACTCCTGGCTTCATCACTCTTTTAACACCGTCGGCCGGATCCTCACTTTTATCGAAACCTGTATATCTGTACCAGTTTTCGTTCATGTAAGTCATCTTTCCATCCCGGTCAGAAGTCCATACAAACTGTGGCATCGAGTCTGCAAGATCTCTGAATTTCTCTTCCCTAGCCTGAATCTCTTCCCTTGCTTTTACCAAATCGGTAACATTAACCGCCATATTATGAATGGCGTACACCTCATCATTGGCATTTTTCAAGGGTTGGTAAGAAAAATTAAAATAATAAGTCTGAAGCTTTCCGTCTACCACCAGATCTACTCTATCCTCAGTTGCAGTATAAGCTTTTCCTGTTTTAAAAATATCTTTGAGAATTCCAATAAAAGGCTGCCCTTCGAGTTCAGGCAAAGCATCCTCAAGTTTTTTCCCGATAACTGAGGCATCTTTACCCCAGGTTTTAAGCATCAAATCATTGGCAAGCTCGATATACAAATCATCTGTTCTGTAAATAGCGGTGGAATAATCTGAATTTTTAATCAAGTTTTCAAATCGGTACTCGCTTTCCTTTAATTTTCTTTCTGAGACAACCTGGGCGGTAACTTCCGTTGCAACAACACTCACACCAATAATCATCTTTTCTTCATTGAAAACCGGCGCGTAAATAAAATCAAAGAAATGCTCCTCAAGTTTCCCGAATTTTTCTAAAAAAATAGGAAGTTTATTGCCGTTGAATGTTTCGCCTTTCTTATAAACATTCTCAAAAATCTCTACAAAACCCTGAGACTTCACTTCCGGTAATGCCTCAAACAATGGCTTTCCCACCACTGAAGAATCTCGCCCCCACAGTTCTAAGATTTGCGGATTTGCATTCTGGATGATGAGATCATCACCGATCAACAGACACATGGCAACAGGAGCTTGGCTAAAGAGGGTAATCAGTGATTCGGGTGAGATATTTTGTTCTAAAAAACTTTTCATTGCCGAGCGCTTTTATAAACTTCAAATTTAATTTTTAATAGCTGGAAAATATATGATTGAAATCAAATCATAATTCAACTTTTAAAACTACAAAATTTTGTTAAAAATTTGTAACATTTCATGTATTTTTGGCACTCATTGACAAAACAATTTCTATTTATGAAAAAACGACTTTTTAGTGTTGCAGCTGCTGCTTTTTTTGGAGTAATGCTGAATGCACAACAAATCAAATTCGAAGAGTATGATTTACCAAACGGTATGCACGTGATTCTTCACCAGGATAATTCTGCACCGGTAGTTACTACAGCTATAATGTATCACGTAGGTGGAAAAGACGAGATCAAAGGCAGAACTGGTTTTGCTCATTTTTTCGAACATCTTCTGTTTGAAGGAACGCCCAACATCAAAAGAGGAGATTGGTTTAAAATTGTATCTTCAAACGGAGGACAAAACAATGCCAACACTACAATGGACAGAACGTATTACTACGAAACATTTCCATCAAACAATGAGCAGTTAGGTCTTTGGATGGAAGCTGAAAGACTTCGTCATGCAGAAATCAATCAAATTGGTGTAGATACACAGAGAGAAGTAGTAAAAGAGGAAAAAAGATTGAGAATGGATAATCAGCCTTACGGAAATCTGACGAATGCCATTCAGCAGAATCTTTTCACCAATCATCCGTACAGTGGTTCTGTAATCGGATCAATTGAAGACCTGAACGGTGCGAAACTGCAGGAATTCAGAGATTTCTATAAAAAATATTATGTTCCGAATAATGCAACTTTAGTTGTT
This sequence comes from Chryseobacterium kimseyorum, assembly GCF_025971945.1. GTDB lineage: Bacteria > Bacteroidota > Bacteroidia > Flavobacteriales > Weeksellaceae > Chryseobacterium > Chryseobacterium kimseyorum. Next base: position 187,041 of record NZ_JAPDHW010000007.1, on the reverse strand, counting down.
GCTGGAGACATTAAACCTGAACAAACAAAAAAGTGGATTCAGGAATATTATGGAGGAATACCAAAAGGAACAGTAACTCCTAAAAACTTCCCTAAAGAAAATCCAATTACTCAGGAAACTGAGAAAACAGTGACCGATCCAAACATCCAGCTACCTGCTTATATTTTTGGGTACAGAACTCCTTCAAATAAAGACAGAGACGCGTATATCTTAAATATGCTTTCATCTTACTTAAGCAGCGGAAAATCGTCTGTTCTTTACAAAAAATTGGTAGATCAGGAGAAAAAAGCATTAGAAGTTCAGGCATTTAATCTTGGAATGGAAGATTACGGGGTATTTGGTTTCTTTGCAATTCCTATGGGAGCTACAACGAGACAGACTTTACAGTCAGACATTGATGTTGAAATTAAAAAACTTCAGACAACGTTGATTTCTCAGGAAGATTATCAGAAACTTCAAAACAAGTTTGAAAATCAGTTTGTAAATTCTAACTCAAGCATTCAGGGAATCGCTGCTTCATTAGCAACCAATCACGTTTTGATGGGAGATACCAATTTGATCAACAAAGAAATTGAAATTTACAGATCAATCACTAAGCAGGATTTGCAGAATGCTGCGAAAAAGTATCTGAATTCTAACCAAAGAGTAATCATTAATTACGTACCTGAAAAAAAATAATCATTTAAAAGCTCAACGTTTTTAAATAATTATACCCTTTAAATTTTTACAAATGAAAAAACAATTCACTTATATAGCAGTAGCATTTTTATTCTCAGGAATGCTTTCTGCACAAAAAATTGACCTTAATGCAATGCCGAAAGCAGGACCAACTCCTTCGATCAACATTGCACAGCCAAAAACTTTCCAGCTGAAAAACGGCTTGACGGTAATGGTTGTTGAAAATAACAAATTACCTAGAGTAAACATGAGCCTTTCTATGGACAGACAGCCTTACTATGAAGGCGATGTTGTAGGAGTAAGCGAAATCATGGCAGACCAGCTTGGTAACGGAACAACGACTTTAAGCAAAGACGAATTTAACAAGAAAATAGATTTCTTAGGAGCCAATTTAGGTTTTAATTCAGCAGGTGCTTCTTCTAATTCACTTTCAAAATATTTCCCTGAAGTTTTAGGTTTAATGGCAGATGCGATTATCAATCCTAAATTTTCTGCTGATGAAATTCAAAAATCAAAAGAAAGATCAATTGAAGCTATCAAAAGTGAAGAGAAAAGTGCTTCTTCAATTGCATCAAGAGTTTCAAATGCTTTGATTTACGGAAAAAATACGGCGAGAGGAGAATTTGAAACAGTAGAATCTTTGAACAAAATTCAGTTGGCTGATGTTCAGAATATTTACAAAAAATACTACGCGCCGGATAATGCTTATTTAGTAATTGTAGGTGACGTGAAATTTGACAAGGTTAAACCATTGGTTGAAAAAGCGTTCAGCAACTGGAAGAAAGCGAATACAACTTTCGCAGCTTTAGAGCCTGCTTCAAATGTGGCTAAAACCGAAATCAATGTAGTTGATGTACCTACTGCCGTGCAATCGGTAGTTTCTGTTGGAAACATCAACAATTTGAAAATGAAAGATCCTAATTATTTCCCTGCTACCATTGCAAATTACATCCTTGGCGGTGGCGGTGAAGCAAGATTGTTCATGAATCTTCGTGAGAAAAACGGATTTACTTACGGAGCTTACTCAAACATAAGCGCCAGCAAATATTCTCCTGATTTTTCAGCAGAAGCAAGTGTAAGAAATGAAGTTACTGATAAAGCGGTAAAAGAATTCATGAATGAAATCAACGGAATTTCTACCGTAAAAGCTGACGAATTGGCAAATGCAAAAGCTAAATTAAAAGGAAGCTTTATTATGTCACTGGAACAGCCTGCAACAATTGCAAGATTTGCTGTAAGCCAAAAAGTAAATGATCTTCCGGCTGATTTTTATACCAATTATTTGAAATCAATTGATAAAGTAACCGCTGCAGACGTTTCTACTGCGGTGAAAGCTACAGTAATGCCGAACCAAAGCAGAATTTTCATTGCTGGTAAAGCTTCTGACATTTCTGAAGGTTTAGAAAAATTAGGTTATCCTGTAAAATATTTTGATGCAAACGCAAACCCTGTCGGAAAACCAGTTGCTCAAAAAGTTGATGCTAGTGTGACTGTTGCTTCGGTTGTTGATAAATACATTACAGCAATTGGTGGAAAAGCAAACTTAGCTAAAGTTTCATCTTACACAATGAATGCTTCTATGTCTATGCAGGGTCAAACGATCGATTTTAAAACGGTAAAAGCTCAGGGTGGTAAAGAACTTACTATAGTATCAATGGGAGCGATGACACTTCAAAAACAAGTTTTTGATGGTAAAGCTGGATACTCAGAGCAACAAGGACAGAAAGTTCAGATGACCAAAGAAGAGATTGCGGATAACTTGAAAAATACTGAACTTTTCGAAGAATTAGCTTTCTCAAAATCTGCAGATTATAAATTAGCAGGAATTGAGAAGATAGGTGGAGAAGATTCTTATGCGATCAAAACCGCTGACAAAGCATATTACTACAGCGTAAAAACCGGTCTTAAAACTGGAGAAACTGAAACTGTAGATGCTCAGGGACAAAAAATGACAGTTCCAACAGTATACGCTGATTACAAAGATGTTGCAGGTGTGAAGATGCCTTACACCATTACTGTCAATCAAATGGGCATGGATATGACTATGAACGTAAAATCTTACGAAGTAAATCAGGCTAAAGACACTGATTTTAAATAAGATTATTAATACAATCTGAAAAGCGGAGACAATTGTCTCCGCTTTTCGTTTTTAGTGAAATCTTTATTTTGCCGTTCTGTAAAAAAACATTAAATTTGCCCATTCAAAAAGATATTAGAATTAATGGATACTATATTTACACTATTGATGGTTCTTATTATGATTGCCAGCATTTTATTGGTAATCGTTGTTATGGCTCAAAATCCTAAAGGAGGCGGCCTTTCAAGTACATTCGGAGGTGCATCTTCTGCACAGTTTGGCGTACAGAGAACCAACGACTTTATGGAGAAGTCAACCTGGACTTTAGGAGCGGTAATTATCGTTCTTATCTTAATCAGCGTAGTTGTTACAGGGAAACCTAAACAGTCTGCTCCGGCAATTCAGACAGCTCCAACAAAAACCGAAGCTCCTGTTAAGCAAACAGCTCCTGCTTCTACGACTACAGCTCCGGTAAGTGTTCCGGCAACTAAATAAGAAAATATTTTTCGATATAAAACAAAAGCAACTCAATTTACTTGAGTTGCTTTTTTATTTAAGTTTAATAAGTTCTATTTTATGTCTCAGCTTAAGACCTGCTTTCAGAAATGAATATTGCACAGGTTTGCTTTCTCTGTAATATTTATCAATAAAAATCTGCATGGCTCCATAAAATCTATCGAGATACACCTCATCTTTCACCGTGCTTTCACCTTTATGATGTAAGATAGAAGCTTTTCCGTAGTAATAATTCTGATACCCATTTTTAAGCAGAGTATAACACAGGTCGATGTCTTCACCATACATGAAGTACTTTTCGTCGAGACCTCCTACCCTTTCATAAACCTCTTTTTTAACTAAGAAAAATGCTCCGGTAATGACTTCTACTTCTGCAATTTCAAATTCGCCAATATCATTTCGGTAATAGGATTTTGTATTTTTCTTTTTAAAATTGGTAAACAGTTTTTCGAAAGAATTGAACATGTCGGGAACTGAACGTTTGCTTTCCGGAAGAAAATTTCCATTTGCATCGTGCATTCTTACGCCCAGACAACCGAAATCAGTTTTTGAATCAGCAAAATTTAAAATTTCATTTAAATAAAAACCTTCCAGCTCAGTATCCGGATTTAAAATTAAAAGATATTCTCCTTCTACAGTTTTTATTGCTTTATTGTTAGCAATTGCAAAACCTTCATTTTTTTCTGATGCTATAAATTTCACCTTTGGAAATTCGGGAATAAGATCACCCCATGAGCTGTCGGTAGATCGATTATCAATAACTATGATTTCATAATCGACATTTTCGGCATATTTCTCAATAGAAATAAGGCAGTTTCTCAGAAGTTGAGTCACATTGTAATTAACGATAATGATTGAAAGTTTCTTAGCCATTTTAATCCTTTTCGTTGTATGGAAGTCGGTTGATAATTGATCTTCCCAGAGAAATTTCATCAGCATATTCCAACTCATCGCCTACGGAAATCCCTCTGGCAATACTTGAAAACTGAATCCCTGAATTTTTGAATTTCTTGTAAATGTAATAAGCGGTAGTATCGCCTTCCATCGTCGCACTCAATGCAAAAATAAATTCTTTTGCCTGACCTTGCTGCAATTTCTTTTCAATGCTCGGAATATTCAGCTGATGAGGTCCTACGCCCTCCATCGGAGAAATCTTTCCACCAAGAATCAAATATTTCCCTCGGTATTTTCCGGTATTTTCTATGGCGATCACGTCACGTACATCTTCTACAATGCAAATTAGTTCGTCACTGCGTTTTTCATTGCTGCAGATTTCACAGATGTCAAAATCTGAAAAATTGTGGCATTCTTTGCAGTATTTAATTTCATTCACCAGATTGATGATAGAAGTTCCTAAACTTGTCGCTCTGGAATTAGGCTGTTTAAGTAAATGAAGTGCAAGACGCAAAGCGGTTTTCTTCCCAATACCCGGAAGCCCGGAAATTTCCTCAACTGCTTTTGCCAATACTTTACTTGGGTAATCCATAAGTACAAAAATAAGAATTATAGTTGTAAAATCTGAATAGAAAAAGATCATTTACCAGGATAATTCCATCCATTTAAACTCTTTTATATGATCCAAATCAGTATCATCAACTTATCATTCATAACATTGAAAAAACCATTATATTTGATCATCAAAATATTAAACTGAAAACAAACTACAATGATTCTTAACAATCTCAATTATCCGCTGGATTTTAAATTTAAAATCACCACTCTTGCCAGCGATTTCAACATTACAGACAAGCATGGAAAGTCAGTAGCTTATGTTCGCCAGAAAATGTTTAAACTGAAAGAAGACGTCATCGTTTTCAATGACGAAAGCAAAACCAAAGAACTTTTCAGAATTCAGGCAAACCAATGGATTGATTTTAATGCATCATACTCTATCAAAGATACAATTGGAAAGAGTTTCGGGAGATTGGCAAGAAAAGGAGTGCGCTCTATCTGGAAATCAACTTATGAAGTTTTAGACGAGAACGATAAGGCAAAATTTACTGTAGCTGAAGACAATGCGTGGGTGAAATTTTTCGACGGAATGGTCGGCGAAATTCCTGTCATCGGAATGTTTACCGGATATTTCCTAAATCCTTCTTACACCGTGAAAGGCATCGACGGCAAAGAATATTTTAAATTAAAAAAGATGCCATCAATGTTCGGCAGAAGATTCCAGCTAGACAGACTGATTGATATTGATGATGAAGACGAAAGTTTGGTGGTTTTATCATTATTGATGATGGTATTGCTTGAAAGAGCCAGAGGATAGATAGCTCCGGACATTTTCCTTTTGCTTTTGCACTGGCTCATATTTTGAATTCATGACCGTCTAAAAATATAATAAATTATAGCACTTTTAACAGATGAAATATTTAATCATTTTCTTTTCAGCCTTTATGTTGGTTTCCTGTAAAAAGGAGAAAGAAACCGTTACAAATCCAACAGAAAAAGATTCCGTAAATATCGTTCAGGATTCTGCAGAAACAGACTCTCAACCTGCCAATATACTGGTAGATGTATTTCCTTTTCCGAAAGAAATCAAAGAATGTTCGTGCTATTTTGCAAAGAACAAAGCAGATTTTGAAAACGAAAAATACATTTATGCCGATGATGCAGGAAAAACAGCCTACATGAAACTCGACGGAAAACGAATCGCCATGAATTTGATTTCCTCAAGCGATATGGAAGTAGATGAAGAACTGACCAAAGAAATTGAAAACGAAAACTATAAAATTTCTGTAAAAGGAAAGAAAATAAAGAACGAAGAAGTTTTGCTTTTTGAAGGAACTTTAACCATTGAAAAACCGGACGGAAGCAAGACGGTGATCCCGATTTATGGAGAGTGTGGATGTTAATTGGTGGATGGCGATTGGCTTTTGACGATTGGCTTTTTAATATAGGTCATCAAACAACTGGCGTCAGCATCTAGTATATAGCAAAAATACTGCTCCTGAATTTCGGGAGCATTTTTTTTATCCGTAATTTTGATAAAAATAAATTTTATGGAACTATCAAACATAGAACCGCAGATTATCTGGAAGAATTTTTCCAAACTGAATGCTGTTCCGAGACCGTCAAAAAAGGAAGAAAGAGTAATTGCTTTCATCAAAGAATTTGGTGAAAATTTAGGTTTAGAAACTACAGTTGATGAAGTAGGAAATGTCATCATTAAAAAACCTGCCACTCCTGGTATGGAAAATCGTAAATCAATCGTAATGCAGTCGCATCTGGATATGGTTTGCCAGAAAAACAATGATGTGAATTTCGACTTTGAAACACAGGGAATTCAGATGGAAGTTGACGGTGACTGGGTAAAGGCAAAAGGTACTACTTTAGGTGCTGACAACGGCTTGGGAGTGGCAACCATTATGTCGGTTCTTGAAAGCACAGATATTCCACATCCTGATCTGGAAGCCTTGTTTACCATCGATGAAGAAACGGGAATGACCGGAGCTTTAGGTTTAAAACCCGGACAATTGACCGGACAGATTCTTCTAAATTTAGATACAGAAGAAGATGATGAGATCGACATCGGATGTGCAGGTGGAATTGATGTTACAATCAATCAGACTTATTCTACTGAGACTGCAAACGGACAGGTAGTGAGAATCGAAGTGAAAGGCCTGCAGGGCGGACATTCCGGAATGGATATTCACAAAGGTTTCGGTAATGCCAATATTATTTTGGGGAGAATCCTTTACAAAGGTTTAGCAGACGAAAACATACAGTTGATTTCTATCGATGGTGGAAGTTTGCGAAATGCTATACCCAGAGAAGCTGTGGCTTTGATTGCTGTGAGAAATTCAGGAGAATTCATCGAAAATATTACCGAAGGAATTAAAAAACAAATTTTAGAAGAATTTGCTTCGATCGAGGCCGGACTTCAGATTAACATTGAAAATTCCACAAGTTCAGATAAAGCGCTTTCGTTGGAAGATTCAAAAAAGATTATTTTAGTTTTAAAATCGCTTCACAACGGTGTTTACAGAATGAGTCCTGATGTTCAGGATTTGGTAGAATCATCAAACAACGTTGCAAGATTAGAATTAAAAGAAGGTGGATTGAAAATTTTAAATCTTTCAAGATCTTCCGTAGATTCCTCTAAAGATTCTGTGGCTGAACAATTAAAATCCGTTTCAGAACTTGCAGGAATGAATGTCGAATTCAGTGGCTCTTATCCTGGCTGGAAACCAAAACCAGGTTCTGAAATCGTTCAGATGATGGAAAAAATCTACACCGAAAAATTTGCCGAAAAACCACATGTTGTTGCATGTCATGCAGGATTGGAATGCGGAATTATCGGTGCCAATTATCCTGAAATGGAAATGGTAAGCTACGGACCAACCATAAGAGGAGCACACTCGCCGGATGAAAAAGCCAATATCCCTTCAACCCAAAAATTCTGGAGTTTCACAAAAGATATTTTAGCGAATATTCCTTTGAAATAAAATTATAAATACATTTTTAAAATATCCAAAGTCGATTGATTTTGGATATTTTTCTAAATTAATCTATGCTTGTCCGCCTTTAATCACCATGCTAAATTCAGAACTCACTTTGTCATTCCGCAGGAATCTAAGCACATTGAAATAAAACGGTTTAGATTCCCCCGGAAATCTAAGATTCGACGTAGTCAATGACAAACAAGCCATTAAGAAACTAAGTGATTACTAATTTTTCGACATTCATATTAAACTAAAAATATAACAAGCAATTCAAATCAATGAAAAGCATCACCGTATTTTGCGGATCGAGTTTCGGTTCGGATGAAAAATATAAGGAGCAGGCAACTCTGCTCGGACAGACATTTGCAAAACAAAATATTCAGCTTATTTATGGCGGCGCCAATGTCGGACTGATGGGTGCAGTTGCTGACGGCGTTCTTCAGGAAGACGGAAAAGCAATTGGCGTTCTTCCGCACTTTCTGCAGTCTAAAGAAATTGCGCATACACATCTTACCGAACTGATTTTGGTGGAAAGTATGCACGAGAGAAAAACCAAAATGAATGACCTCTGCGACGGCGTTATTGTACTTCCCGGCGGCTACGGAACTCTGGAAGAGTTTTTCGAGATGATTACCTGGGCACAGCTCGGACTTCACAAAAAACCTATTGCTGTTCTCAATATCGACGGTTTTTACGATGATTTAATTAAAATGGTTCAGACCATGGTTGATAAAGGATTTTTAAAACAGATCAATCAGGAAATGCTTTTGGTGAGCGACAATATTGATGAGCTTTTAGAAAAAATGAGAAATTATCAGGCTCCGGCTGTCGGAAAGTGGATTTCTAAAGAGGAGATATAAATAAAAGATCCAAACCCAATTTAATAAAAATATTGCCCTATAAAAACACCCCTTGAATTGAAATTCGAGGGGTGTTTTTTATATTTAAACAATCTAATCTGGTTAAGGATAAGGAGCAATCACTACTTCAAGACCCTCCATCGCATCTGCAATGTGGAGCTGGCAACCCAGTCTGCTGTTGGGCTCTACATGAAACGCTTCACCAAGCATGGCATCTTCTTCATCACCCATCGGCTCAAGTCCGGGATCTTTGATTACGTAAACCTGACATGAGGCACACATCGCCATTCCTCCACAAACTCCGATGGTTCCTTCTTCTGCCAATTCGTAAGAACGGATGATCTCCATCAAATTCATCGACATATCGGTAGGAGCCACAATATCGTGAGTCAGTCCTTCCCTGTCAGTAATTCTAATATTTATATCGCTCATTTTAATTAAGTTGTTAGTTGATGGTTAATCGTTGACGGTTTCCAGAAATGTATATTGGCAACCGGCAACAAAACCTAAAAACCAAATTAATCTATTTTCTTTACCACCGCTTTTTCAGCTTCTTTACGGCTACCGTCGAAACCGTCTACTCCACTTACGGTTGTATATTTTAAAACGAATTTTTTACCCGGATTTAATCTGTTATAAACACTTTGACACATCAATGTCGCTTCGTGAAAACCACAGAGAATCAACTTCAGTTTTCCAGGATAAGTATTGATATCCCCAATAGCGTAGATTCCTTCGATATTGGTCTGATAATCTAAAGCATTGTTTACAACGATGGCGTTTTTCTCGATATTCAGTCCCCACTGAGCAATCTCACCCAATTTTGGAGTCAATCCAAATAATGGGATGAAATAATCCGTTTCAATATCCATTGGCTCTTCTCCGTCTCTTACAACAGTAATTGCTTCGACTTTTCCATCACCTTTAATAGCAGTAACTTCGGCTGGAGTGATCAGTTTGATTTTACCCTGATCTTTTAAAGCCTGAACTTTTTCTACAGAATCTAAAGCTCCACGGAACTCATTTCTTCTGTGAATTAATGTTACTTCACTGGCAACATTGGATAAGAAAACACTCCAGTCTAAGGCAGAATCTCCACCTCCTGCAATGACCACTTTTTTATTTCTGAAATGCTCAGGCTCTTTCACGAAATATTCAAGACCTTTTTCTTCATAGTCTGCCACATTATCCATCGTCGGTTTTCTCGGTTCAAATGTTCCCAAACCACCTGCAATGGCAATTGCTTTACATCTGTGAACAGTTCCTTTATTGGTGATCACTTCAAACCATTCTTCATCAACTTTCTTATAAGAAATTGCCGTTTCTCCCAAAGTGAATCCTGGCTGAAACTGCTTAATCTGCTCCATTAAATTATCTACCAATTCCCCAGCGTTAACAGAAGGATAACCCGGAATATCAAAAATCGGCTTTTTAGGATACAACTCTGCCAACTGCCCTCCAGGTTGAGGAAGTGCGTCGATAATGTGACATTTCATTTTTAGCAAACCTGCTTCAAATACAGCAAAAAGTCCGGTTGGTCCCGCTCCGATAATTAATATATCTGTAGTAATCATAATATGATGATAATTTAATTGTATGTAACTGCAAATTTACTAATTTTAATGCGAAGCATATTTAAACACCATTAAATAAAAAACTGAGATTTATCAAATCTCGTACGTATAAAACCTGCACTTCATTTGGCAGTGTTTTTGTAAAATTTAAATTATGAAGAAATTACTGTATATAACGGCAATATTTGTATTCTTTTTCGGTCAGGGTCAGATCACAAATATTAGTGATGGAGAATCTTTAACACTTCGAATTCATTACGGTTTTCTAACTGCAGGATCAGCAAATCTTACCGCAAAAAAAACAAACTACAAAGGTGTTCCTCACCTGTATGTAAAAGGTACAGGCTCAACCACCGGCGCTGTGAAAGCATTTTTTAAAGTTGAAGATCTATATGAAAGTTATATCAATATGCAGACAGAACTTCCCAGTTATTATGTAAGAAATGTAAAAGAAGGAGGTTATTCACAGCATTTCCAGACTGTATTCAATCACGATAATCATACCTTGGTTTTAACAGACAAAAAAACTCCTGCCAATGGCTCTAAGACCATAAAGTCTGTAAAAGGAGTTCAGGATATGCTTTCATGTTTTTATTTTTTACGAAGCAAAACCCCTTCAGAACTTAGAACGGGAACTGTATTTAATATGAATGTCTGGATCGATGATGAAATGTTTCCGTTTCAGCTGAAAGTGGTGGGAACAGAAAATTTAAAGACAAAATTCGGGACGATCAGTGCGTTAAAAATTATTCCATCTGTGAAAAGCGGCCGCGTTTTTAAAGAAAAAGAAGGCGTTACGATGTGGGTTTCCAATGATAATAATCACATCCCTTTGCTCTTAAAAGCAGAACTTGCTGTAGGTTCCTTAAAAGCGAGTCTTGATGATTATAAAAATGTGAAGTATCCACTGAAGTTCATCAAATAAAAAATAAATTTAGTGCCGGCAATTCTGACCGGCATTTTTTTTACCACAAACTTAGACGATCCCTGCAAAAGTTATTTAATTACTTATGTTTTTTTTGAGCAATTAAAAATTTAACATTTCTGTCCTTATCCCTATCTATACATTTTGATATATTTGCATTATGATTTGATTTAAATAAATCAAAACCATAAAAAAACAAATGATGATTAAAAAAAAATCCATAAGAGACTTTCTTATTGTCTTCTTATTCTGTTGTTCAGAACTTATTTTCGGACAGGGCATTACCAGAATTTATACAGATTATAATAACTTTTGGGATTCCCAGACCAACAACTCGGTAGCTCCCAATACAAGCCATAATCTTTTAGCATTCTCATGGAATGGGACCAACTATTCCACGGGAGTAAATGACGGCAAACTGACAGCCAACACTGTCGGATTTTCTCCTCAGGTATTTCAGGCTTTTCCGGCAACTTCTTCGCCAAGTCCGAGTAGCAGCACCTATATTGGTGTAGCCAGCAGCTATGGTGGTGGTGACGGAAACGTGAGCCCTGTACCTGTCAACAATAATCTCTTATCCTACATTACGGATGGAGCACAGGGTTTAGATATAGGCACTGCCATATTTAATTTTCCTTCTTCTACCCAAATTCAGTATCAGATTTCTGACATTAACCCTGCATCAATTGGTGACAGTGTTCCCGATATTATTTTTACACAGGTTGGTCAGGTAAGTGATGCCAATGACAATTACAGCTTTACCAATATGGCTAATACTCTTGTTGGTAATGCAGTTAATATTAATTTCTCAACCTCGATTCCTGCTATGGCGAACGGTGCGTTCAAATTTTACAGTCCTGCCAACCCTACTCCAACCTATCAGGCAGGATTATACGGAACCAGACCTTTGAGAATGATGGCTTTTGACTGGAGTGATTTCGGAATCACCGTTTCTAATGCCACCTCAGTAAGATACTTTATCCAGAAGTTTTCTGGAGTAAGTGATATTGCTTTTACAGCTTACAACAAAGCATCAATGGGAGTTATGCAGTCTATTTCCGGAACTGTTTTTAATGACAATAACGCAGGAACTCCGGATGGAAATGGATATGCGGGAGCGACGGTTAGACTTTACAACGCATCGAATGTTTTGGTGAATACAGTTACCACAGCGGCCAACGGGGTATTTATTTTTTCCAGTGTTTTTCCGGGAAATTACAGGATAGAACTGCAGACACCTGCAGGATTTACCATTGTGGGAGCCACTGACAACAATACCGATAACCAGATCAATGTCACCTTGAATGATGTTGCCATTCAGAATCAAAATTTCGGTATCAATCAACCGCCTACTGCGAATAATGACATTCAGGGTGGAGAAAAAAACAAACCCATAACTATAAATCTCACATCCAATGACGTCGATCCTAACGCGGGATCGGTAGTAGCATCTTCCATTAATCTTTTACCTCCGCCTAATGCCACATCAATTGTTGTAGTGGGTGGTAATGTGAAAGGATTTACGGTAACAGGAACAGGAACCTGGAGTTTAAACAATTCGGGACTGCTTACCTTTACTCCTCAAACAGGTTTTATAGGAAGTGTTCCGGTGACAGGCTATACTATTTTTGATACAGCAGGTCTACAAAGTAATGTAGCCAATATTATTTTAACCATCTTTAAACACTGTACCAAACCTCAGACTACAGGAATTGGTACCCCTACGAAACTGGGGATTTCTACCCAAAAGATTAAGTTGCCTCAATGGCCGGAAAATATTCCCAACGGATTCGTTGCTTTGGAATCTAATCAGAAAGGATTCGTCATTACAAGAATTCAGAATTCAGCTTTAATCACTGATCCTAAAGATGGAATGATCATCTATGATATCAGTGCTTCATGCGTTAAATTGTACAGCAATTCTACCGGGCGATGCATAACCAGGGATTGTAATGAGTAACGGTTAATATTCAAGATTGCTGTAAAAAAAGTAGGCCAAAACAATATTCTTGCTTTGGCCTTTCCTTGTATCGGTAACAAACTCTGAGTTTGTAATTATACTAAAGGATTCATCATTTGTGTTTTTAGAATCTTTAAAATTTGTGTTTCTGTTTTCAAGTATCTTTCGCAGAGCCTTTCGGCTCTGCTTCCGACACTCGAATTTTTCATCATTGGTGCTTGGTTATATAAAAAATCATCATTTGTGGCTTTTAAGCCAACATGAATTTGTGTTTCATTTTTTAGTATCTTATACCGAGCCTTTCGGCTCAGTATTTTGACACTTTGTTTTCATCATTTGTGTTTTAATATGACGTTTGAAATTTCATCATTTGTGCTTTTTGAACCAAACCTCACATTATTTTTCAGATATGATTAAATAATCTATTATCTTGATACAAAAATACCAACATATAGAAATACATTTAGCATAAACAGCTTAGATATATATCGCTCAGTCTGTAGATATTTATCTACAAAAAACAGAACCGGCGATGATTCTGTTTGTTATTATTCTGTAAAATTGAGATGATGATATTTAGGATTCAGTAATGCTATTTATTGGCATTCATTAACTGAATGAGTTCAACAATATTATCAATTTCAAGCTTTTCAAAAATTCTTTTTTTAACTGTGCTGATGGTATTCTGTTTTACATCCAGTTGATTGGCAATTTCCAGATTACCAAAGCCCTCAGTGTACAATTTTGCGATCTGAAGTTCCCTTTCCGTCAGCCGCGATATAGGATTTGCCATATTTGGATTTCTCAGAGAACTCAATAATAAACGTTGCGTAACCGGAGAAAGATATTCGCCGAACTGCATCATATTTTTCAATGCATTTTCTATTTCATCTTCCTCACTCATCTTGCTGAGGAAACCGTTAGCGCCTGCATTAATATATTTTAAAGCCTGTGTAGTTTCGTCAATTCCTGTAAAAATCAAAATCTTAATTTCAGGTTTTAAACTTCTGATCTCAGGTAAAATCGAAAGACTGTTACCGTCAGGAAAATGAGCATCGATGATCGCAATATCAATCTCCTTCGTTTTGACGACCTCTAAAACCTGCTGCAAAGTAGACGCCTGAAAAATATTGCTGTCTGTTGAAATATCTTCAATCACAAACAAAAGTCCCTGCCTGATTAGGCTGTGATCGTCTGCAAGCAAAAACGTTAAAGACTTTTCATCTGATAAACTCATTGATTTAATTTTAAATTAATAACGAATGAAACTGTTGTTCCTTCATTTTTTTCGCTGTCTACAGAAATAGTTCCACCATATAGTTCTACAATTTCTTTACACAGACTCAGTCCTAATCCTGCTCCTAAATTTTCTACTTCATTTGACAAGACTCCCTGATAATACGGTTCAAATATTTTTTCTAAATCGGATTTTGAAATTCCGGCACCTGTATCACTGATTCTTGTTGTTAAGGTAACTGTATTTTCATCCTTCCTTTCGGCAGAAGTGTCTACAGTGATTTGTCCGTTTTCTGTAAATTTATTGGCATTACCCAGAATATTCATGAAAACCTGATTGATCTTGGTGTTATCAGAAAAAACCACAATATTCGGATCTATATTTTCTTGAATGACAAACTTATTATTTCTCGTTTCTATGTATGGTTCAATCGATGTTAAAATTGAATCTATTTCATTTTTAAGATTAAAAACCACAGGAATTAACTTATTTTCAACATGCTGATTTTTAGTATACTCCAAAATCTGATTGGCCTGCATCAGCAAAGTATTATTGGTAAAACTTATGGATTTCAAATATTCTTTAATACTTTCATCACTCGTCTTTTTATTGATTCTGTTGATGAAAATTCCAATAATTTTTAAAGGCGATCTCAGCTCGTGGCTCAGCATTCCCAGGATTCTGTTTTTAAAGTTCAGGTTTTCACTGATCTGCTGATTGGCAGCATTCAGTTTTCTTTCATATATAAAAGCTATTCTTGTAAAGTACATAATCAGTACAGAAACAATAAACATTAAAGACATCAGTCCCAAAACCAAATACCTTCGTATTTTATTACTTTCTGAATTTTGTTCAGCATATTCTTTTTCTAAGTCTGCCTTCGAATCTTTGACAGCGAATTCATAAATACTCATCAACTGATTACTGTAAATCAACAGATTACTGAAGGTTGTGTAAAATTTACCGCTGTTATCTTTATTTTTGGTTACACTCAGCTGAATTTTCTGAATTTCTTTAGAATAATGATTATTAATTGAATTAACGATACTGTCAACTTCGCCTTTAATTGTAGGAACATCCAATGGCTTTCCGCCTTTTACCGTAACGACGACACTGTCTTTACGCACATTCTCCTTGCCGGAAATAGCATCACCCAACCGGCCGAACAGCCCTTTTTTCTTTATGGTATCTGAAAATGTCTTGGTCTGAACCTCAAACTTATCAAAATCATATTTCAGGTTATACTTTACGGCTTTTGGCAGTTCCTCACGCGCAATGAAATTTGAATTTGTTGAAAACTGATATGTAGAATCTACCAACAACTTCAGGTTTTTGGTTTCTCCAGCCTCTTTTTTATGAGAAGCAAAAATACTTTTCAGTCTGGGATTTTGATATTTATACTGATTAATACTGTCTAAATTTTTGGTGAGTTTATTGACAGAGTTGAAGTAAGATTTGAGATATTCCTCATCCTGACTCATCACATATTTTTGGAAATTATCCTGTGCAGTGATTAATTCTTTTCTCGAATCATCAGTCAGATTCTCTAGTAGGTGAACTTCTTTAAGCTGATTTTCAATAAAGGTGAGATTTTTTCTGTTGATAAATTCGTTGTAAAAAAATCCAGCAATGGTAATCTGTATCAGTAAGATACAAGTGATGAGCGAGAAAAGAACAATTTTCCTCAGTTTAAAACTCAGCGATTTCTTAGACATTCTTTGTGTAAATTATCTTCTAAATGTATAAAAAAATCCTGTAAAAATTAGATTTACAGGATTTGAATTTATTTTAATTATAAATCGATTATAATGACTTAAATTGTTCTAGTGTACGTATATCATTTTCGAAGAACATCCTGATGTCGCTCATTTGATAAAGAAGCATTGTAATTCTCTCAATTCCCATTCCGAAAGCATAACCTGAATATTTTTCAGAATCAATATTCACGTTTTTCAAAACTGCTGGATCTACCATTCCACAACCCATAATTTCCAGCCATCCCGTTCCTTTTGTGATTCTGTAATCGGTCTCTGAGTTTAATCCCCAATACACATCAATCTCTGCACTTGGCTCGGTAAAAGGAAAGTAAGAAGGTCTCATTCTGATTTTTGACTTTCCGAAAAGTTCTGTGGTAAAAAACTGAATTGTCTGCTTTAAATCTGCAAAACTCACCTTCTCATCAATATATAAACCTTCAATCTGATGGAAAATACAGTGAGAACGGGAAGAAACGGCTTCGTTTCTGAACACTCTTCCCGGAGATAAAATTCTGATTGGTGGCTGATTTTCCTCCATATAACGAATCTGAACCGATGATGTATGTGTTCTCAACAAAATATCAGGATTCTGCTCGATGAAAAAAGTATCCTGCATATCTCTCGCCGGGTGATATTCCGGTAAGTTCAATGCTGTAAAGTTGTGCCAGTCGTCTTCAATCTCAGGTCCGTCTGCAACAGCAAAACCGATAGATTTAAAAATATCGATAATTCTGTTCTTCACCAAATTAATTGGATGTCTGGAACCTAAATCTAAAGGAAAAGCAGGTCTTGTAAGGTCTTCCTTTTCAAGAATTACAGAAGATTCAGAAGACGCTTTAAAATCTTCCAACTTGGCAGCCACAGCCTGCTTCAAAGAATTGATTTTCTGTCCAAAATCTTTTTTCTGGTCGTTAGGAACCGTCTTCAATGATTCATAGAAATCATTTAAAACCCCTTTTTTACCATTATACTTGATTCTGAAGTTCTCAATCTCATCTTTGGATGTTGCGCTGAAGCCGTTTACTTCGATCAGTAATTCTTCTATCTTTTCTGTCATTGTTTTAACCCTTTCAAAAATGTATCTGCAAAAATAAGGTTTTCCAATTAAAAAAGTTTTGAATTCATCATAAAAAAATCACTCATTTAGACAGATTGTAATATTTTTTTAGAAATCACCTTTGCTTTTTTCTGATAGGTGGTATATTGAATGAGTGATCATTGAAGATAGCCATATATGAAAATTGATGAAGAAGAATATCTAAAATCATTAGAATCACGTATATATTTTTTTCACAAAAATTATTTAGTTGTAATCCGCAATGGTTGCAAAGACAATCATTAACAGAGTGAGACTATTTAATACTAAAATCAACTGATATTCATTTTTTCTTTTAAGAACATTGATTAAGCTAAAGACAAATGCAAAACCAACGGATAAAATGACAGGAATTGTAAAAAGTTCTACTGCAAACTGAATAATATTGTTAGAATAAGCGAAATAAGACAGCACGATCATCCCAAGTAAAAAGAGGAAGCAAAATATACTGAGTAATAAAATCGCCCTTTTCATTATATTTAAATATAAGCTCAATTACTTCTTTTCTAATGCTTTCACATTAATCTGAAGACTCACCTCATCTTTGATCACACCATTTTCAGCAGGACTCTGAAATTTAACGCCAAATTCTTCTCTCATAATATCTTTGGGCTCTGTTGCAATACTTGCCACACCATCATTTACTGAAACATTTGCTTTAAACTGAACAGGTTTTGAAATACCTTTAATCGTCAAATTACCATCCAAAAGCGTATTATAATCACCTTCTGCAGATGGAGTCACTTTCGTAATTTCATAAGAAGCCGTTGGAAATTTTTCAGTTTCGAAGAAATCTCCGCTCTTTAGGTGACCATTCAATTTATTTAATTTTTCAGCGTCATCTTTAAGATCTTCAGACGTTAAAGAATTCATGTCTGCAACAAATTTCCCGCTTTCCAGCTTCCCTTCTTTTACAGTCACATCACCACTTTCAAAAGTAATCTTTCCGAAATGACTGGTGTTTTCAGATTTAAAAACTTTATATCCCTTCCACTCCACTCTACTGTTCAAAGTATCCAGTACGTATTGGTTTCCGTCTTTTGTAGTCGTCACCTCATTACCATCGCTCGCAACCGGTTTTTCTTTCTGACACGAAACAGCTACAACGGCAGCAAAAAGCGCAGGAATAGCCAGGGAAAATAATTTTCTTTGCATTATAAGTAAATTTTAAGTCACTGCTAAATTACTAAAAATATGCCAGTGTTTTCTAAAAACCGTATTTTTGCCTTATGCTACTAGAGATAAACAATTTGTATTTTTCACACACAAAGGAAAAGCCTTTGTTCCAGAACTTCAACCTCAAACTGGATGAAGGAAAAATAATTGCATTGGCTGGTGAAAGCGGCTGCGGAAAATCTACATTGCTAAGCCTGATCTACGGTCTTCTCAATTGGGACCAGGGCGAAATTATATTTGAAGGCACAAAACTGATGGGACCAAAAGGAAATCTCGTTCCCGGAGAAGCAGAAATGAAATTTGTAGCGCAGAATTTTGACCTGATGCCTTATGCAACCGTAGCTGACAACGTGGGGAAATTTCTCTCTAATATTAATTTAGCCAAGAAAAAAGAAACAGTCTATGAACTTCTAGAAGTTGTAGGGTTGGTAGAATACGCCAATGTATTGCCGAAAAACCTGAGTGGCGGACAAAAACAAAGAGTTGCCATTGCAAGAGCGCTCTCTGTCTTACCTAAATTACTTTTGCTGGATGAACCTTTCAGCCATCTCGATTACGCACGAAAAATTGAACTTCGGGAAAAGCTTTTCAGATACGTAAAGGAAAAAAATATTTCTCTGATTATATCTACTCACGAATTACAGGATATCATTCCGTGGCTAGACCAGATTGTCATTTTGGAAAGCGGAAGATTGATACAGAATGATCCTCCGGAAGAAACATATCAAAACCCATACAACGTTTACGTTGCCAAACTTTTCGGCGAGGTCAATATTTTTTCTGAATCTGAAATGAGAGATTTTGAAATTTCAAATTTTGCATATTACCCGCAGCAGATTAAGATTTCAGAAATTGGTGCCGACGCGGAAGTTTTAGAAAGCCGATTTGCAGGAAATCATTACTGGAATAAATTGAATTCAAAAAATAAAAAACTGATCATTCATACCAAAGAAAAGATCAGCGGATCTCTGAAAATATCATTCCAATAATTAACATATTGTCAGCACCCTTACTGTTAGTTTGTGGATAAATAAATTATTTTTATCTGTCTGATTTTCAATATTATTATTACATTTGAATCAGCAACAACATAAGGAAACTTTTGGTTCAATTCTCTTCCACCCAATAGACTGAAATTAGCTTTCTCCAGCAATGAAGTCTCGGAAGTTTACACTGTCCAATCTTTTCCTTTTTTTATTGGCACTTAGCCTTAGACTATCGCGTATGTAAGCAAGATGCCAAAGGCCAATCGCCAGAAGCAGCTACGCTTTCTTTACAAACTCTGATTTCAAAGCCATCGAACCAAAACCATCAATCTTACAATCAATATTATGATCGCTGTCTGGTCTTAAACGGATGTTTCTAACTTTAGTTCCCGCTTTTACAGGTTTCGGAGCGCCTTTTACCGGTAAATCTTTTACAACTACTACAGAATCTCCGTCTTGCAGTTCGTTTCCGTTAGCGTCTAGAATTTTTCCTGAATTATCATTTTCAGCAGCAGTTTCTTTAGGATTCCATTCGTAGAAACACTGAGAACACACCATCAAATCATCCTGCTCATAGGTAAATTCTGAACTGCACTTTGGGCAAATAACTACATCACTCATATTTTTATTTTTTGCAAAGGTAATTTTTTTGAATTACAAGTTTCAAACTGAAAGTTAGACAATATCAAAAATCAATTTATATTAAATTGAAAATGATTTAATCCGGAAAATTAAATCAAAGTCTCCTACTAATATAACTCATACGTATAAGCTCCTAACTCTCAACTTAAATTCGTATTTTTGCAAGTTCAAACAGCATACTGCAACAATGGAATTAATACACAGAAACTTGGCCATCGGAATTCACGATGCTTTACAAGAAACCTTTTTTGAGAAAAATAAATATGCCGATAAAGTAATCGAAAGACTTTTAAAGGCTCACAGAAAGTGGGGAAGCCAGGACAGAGCAGTTGTTTCGGAGATTTTCTACAACATTATCCGTTGGAAAAGACGCCTTGAATATTATATGGGCGAAAGTGTAAAACCCAACAACGTTTATAAATTAATTGTCGCCTACTGTCTTTACAGTAAAACCAACTACAAAAGATTTGAAGAATTTGAAGGCATCAAAATTGCCGATATCACGACCAAACTGAAAAAAGGAACCGTTCCTACAAAATCTATCGAACATTCTATTCCTGAATGGTTGGCTGAAACTTTGGAAAAAGAATTGGGACCAATATGGGAAAAAGAAATGAAGGCTTTGAACGAGCAGGCTCCGACAGTTTTAAGAGCAAATTCATTGAAAACTTCCGCCAAAGAGTTGATTTCTGATCTTGCCGATGAAAATGTTGTTGCTTACACCGTAAAAAACTATCCAGATGCTGTGCAGTTGGAAGAGAAAAAGAATGTTTTTCTGACGAGTGCTTTTAAAGACGGATTGTTTGAAGTTCAGGATGCAACGTCTCAGAAAATAGGATATTTTCTTGATGTAAAAGAAGGCCAGAGAGTAGTTGACGTATGTGCTGGCGCAGGTGGAAAAACGCTTCACTTAGCAGCTTTAATGGGCAACAAAGGACAGATTATCGCATTAGATATTTACGAATGGAAATTGGCTGAGCTGAAGCGCCGTGCAAAAAGAGCTGGAGCTCACAATATCGAAACAAGGGTAATTTCTGACAACAAAGTAATTAAACGTCTTCACGAGAAGGCAGACCGACTTTTGATTGATGCGCCGTGTTCTGGTTTGGGAGTTTTAAAAAGAAACCCAGACAGTAAATGGAAAATCGATCAGGCGTTCATCGACAGAATTAAAAAAGAACAGCAGCAGATCATCCAGGATTATTCTAAAATCCTTAAGAAAGGCGGAAAAATGGTGTACGCAACGTGCTCTATTCTTCCTTCAGAAAACAATGAACAGGTTGCAGAATTTTTGAAAAACAACCCTGATTTTAAATTAATCAAAGACGAAAAGATAATGCCAAGCCAAGGATATGACGGATTCTACATGGCTTTGATTGAAAGATTAGCTTAATTTTTTTCAAATAAGACATACAAACTACTCTATTTTTTGGAGTAGTTTTTTTATTAAATAAATCAAAACTTTACCTTTGTAAAAACCACCAAGATATCATGATCAGATCATTACTACTCAGTTTTTTCACAGTTTTATCAGTTTTAAATTTCGCGCAGACCTACGAAATTCAATATACAAGTTCTTACAACGGAAAAGTTCAGCCAAATCAAAACCCAACCATTGTTTGGTTGAATGACAGTGAAAATTACATTTTAAATCTGAAGACAAAAGAGCAGAAAAACGAATATCCATTTGAAATCAGCAAAATTGAAAAACCTTCCAACACAATTGTTTCTTATGGATTTTTAAAGCCGGGAGAAATCATCTCAACTTCCGATTCGGAAGCAATTGCTAAACAAAGTTTTGAATTCACCGGCAAAACCAAGAAAATTTTGGGCTACACCTGTAAGCAGGCAGTTACCAAAATCAACTCAAACACCATTGAAGTTTGGTATACTAATGATTTGAAACTGAAAGGCGGGCCGTCAAGTCTCGGACAAAATTTAGGTTTAGTTTTAGAAATCGAACGAAACGGAAACTCTGCGACGACAGCCACATCTCTCAAAAAAATCAAAAAATCCGGGATTGAAAATATCATTAATGGACCTACTACTACAACCGATCTTTTAAGCTATAAAGATTTACTCTGGAAAAGCAGATTTACGACATTAAAAGTGTTTGAAAATGAAATTATCAATTTCTCAGACCAGTCGAAATCTGATGAAAACATCAAAAGATTTGCAAACGGAACGATTATTTTAAAGAAAATTAAATTTCCAAAAATATCTCAGGGTGAAAATGTTTTTGTGGAATTAAAACAACAATCCAATGGTGATGCATACGATAGAACGGGAACGGTATTTTTCATTCCGGAAGAAAAATCACAGACATTTTTTGACGGATTAGAAAAAGGAGTAAAGACTCTGCCGCTTTATGAAAATGGAAACGGGAAGCAGTATTTTGGAATTATTTCAAACGAAAATTATCAGCCGACGGTAGAACTGATGAGATTTTTCACCGCTTTCGGAATCAATAAGTTTAATAATTTAGAATTAAAAGATAAAACATGGCAGACGGTGAGTCCTTTTCGACAGGACATTACTGAACTGAAACCATCTCTTTCTGAAAAAGAAATCTGGGTAGGAACTTTCATAGGAAATTATGACAAAGGCGGCCACAAGATAAGTTTAGACATTACCATTCACAAAAGTGATCAGATGGTCAACAAAAATAACAAAGTAATTCCGCTGTTTAACACGACCAATATTATGGAAATGGCCGGACAGGATTATGCGACAATGTTTAATAATGACAAAGGATTATTTGTAGAATTTACTTTAAATAAAGATTTAAAAGATGCGCAATTAAGATACATCACAACTGGTCACGGCGGCTGGGAAAATGGTGACGAATTTATTCCTAAACCCAATTCTGTTTATTTAGATGGAAAAATGACTTTCTCATTTACTCCGTGGAGAACCGATTGCGGATCTTACCGTCTGTATAATCCTGCATCGGGAAATTTTCCGGATGGACTTTCTTCATCAGACCTCAGCAGATCAAACTGGTGCCCGGGAACCATTACCAACCCAAATTACATTCAGCTGGGAAATTTAAAAGCTGGAAAACATACGATTCAGGTCAAAATTCCTCAGGGAGAACCTGAAGGAACCAGCTTCAGCGCATGGAATATTTCAGGTGCTTTACTTGGATCTGAGTAAAAACAAAACCTCCTTGCAATATTATTACAAGGAGGTAAAAACACAAATGATGAAAAAAAATTATTTCGAGCAACAAAGGAATGAAAAATATTTGGATATTTAATTATCATAGATCAATATTTTACAACTTTTTTTGTTTCAACGGATTTTACACTGTACTGAAGCGTGTGAAAAATATCAATCCATCATATAGCTAAAACGCCGACTAAAATGATATTTTTATTTAATTTAAACGAATTGATTAAAAATATTAACTTTAATTAAATTTTTATTTTAAATTTTATGCACAATTCGTAATTTAGCTTCAAATAAAAATAAAATGTGTGGAATCGTATGCTTGTTTGATGCAAAACAACAAACAGAAATATTAAGATCTCAGGTCTTGGAAATGTCTAAAAAAATCCGTCATAGAGGTCCGGACTGGAGTGGTGTCTTTCAAAATGAAAAAGTATTATTTTCTCATGAAAGACTTGCCATCGTTGATCCAACTTCCGGAAAACAGCCTTTATTTTCTAAGGACGGCAAAATAGTGTTAGCGGTAAATGGTGAAATTTACAATCACCGCGAACTGAAAGAAGAATTTCCAGATTATGAGTTTCAAACACAGTCTGACTGCGAAGTTATTTTAGCACTGTATCAAAAATACGGAAAAGATTTTATTGAAAAGCTGAACGGTATTTTCGCTTTCGCACTCTATGATATTGAAAACGACATCTATCTGATTGCCCGTGACCATATGGGAATCTGCCCACTCTATCAAGGCTGGGACAAAAATGGAAATTACTATATCGCTTCTGAACTGAAAGCGTTGGAAGGTGTCTGCAAAAAGATTGACACTTTCCTTCCGGGACATTACGTTTATAATATTGAAGGAACAGAACTTCAACAATGGTACAAAAGAGATTGGGAAGATTTTGAAGCGGTAAAAGATAACGTTACAGATATTCAAGCGATCAGAAAAGGACTGGAGGATGCCGTGCACAGACAGTTGATGAGCGATGTACCTTACGGAGTTTTACTTTCCGGAGGTTTAGACTCTTCCATTATTTCTGCAGTGACTGCAAAGTACGCAAGACAGAGAGTTGAAAGTGGAGACACACAGGAAGCATGGTACCCGAGATTACACAGTTTTGCAGTTGGATTGGTGGGCTCACCAGATTTAGCGGCCGCAAAAAAAGCAGCTGAACACATCGGATCGGTTCATCATGAAGTTAACTTTACCGTTCAGGAAGGCCTTGATGCCATCCGAGATGTTATTTATCATTTGGAAACGTATGATGTAACAACCATCAGAGCTTCCACGCCGATGTACCTTTTGGCCAGAGTGATTAAATCAATGGGAATTAAGATGGTTCTTTCAGGTGAAGGCGCAGACGAGTTATTTGGTGGATATTTATATTTCCATAAAGCTCCAAATGCCAAAGAATTCCATGACGAAACCGTGAGAAAACTTGGGAAACTTCATTTATATGACTGTTTGAGAGCCAATAAAGCTTTGATGAGCTGGGGAATTGAAGGACGTGTTCCGTTTTTGGATAAGGAATTTATGGATGTTGCGATGAACGTAAATCCACAGGATAAAATGATCAATAAAGCAGAAGGAAAAATAGAAAAATGGGTTTTGAGAAAAGCTTTTGAAGATCTTTTACCCGAATCTATTGCCTGGAGACAGAAAGAACAGTTCTCAGACGGCGTAGGATACTCTTGGATTGACACTCTGAAAGATGTTGCAGAAAAATATGTAACCGATGAAATGATGGCAAATGCAAAATTCAGATTTCCGTTAAATACTCCTCAAAACAAAGAAGAGTACCGCTACAGAACTATTTTCGAAGAACATTTCCCAAGTGAAACGGCAGCAGCTACGGTACCTTCGGTACCTTCGGTAGCATGTTCCACTCCGATAGCTTTAGAATGGGACGAAGCGTTTAAAAAAATGAATGACCCCAGCGGAAGAGCCGTCAAAGTACATGAAACTTCTTATTAAAATCAATAAATTTATCAATCCTGTATTCTTACAGGATTTTTTATTCAATAAAATCAATAATATTTAGATAATTTAACTAAGTATTAAACTTATTATCTAATAAATAATTATATTTGAAAAATTAAAATAATCATTGTTGTAAAATGAAAAGAAACATTACTATTTTATTTGCTTTACTATCTGTAAGCTTCGCTTTTGGACAAGGTAAATATGGAAAATATCTTAATTCTAAAAAACTTGCGCTTACCTATAAAAGTGTAAAACCCGTTGATAAAGACGATTACTATCAGCAATATTACTGGTTGGTAAAAGCTGAGCAATTGAAAACCTTCCCTCACCTTGCGGATATCAAGCCAGTGGTTTTATATAATTTTGTAAAAAAAGTAAATCCTCAAAACCCCACAAAGAAATTGGATGAAAGAGGAAAAGAATTAAGAAAAACTGCAGAATTATCTTTAGACCAGTATTTCAAAAACAAAAACTTCCAAAACAATCAGGTATTGCTGCTTAATTTGGAAACTTATGTAGATCCTTCTCAGGGTGAATATTTCACTAAAGTTGACGCAGAAAAAATAAAACAGCTTGTACCAAAAGAATTTTTCGGTTTTGCTTCTTTAAACAAGAAGACAATGGAAGAAACCAACTATTATCTATGGGTGGACAAGAAAAAAGACGAATTTAAAATCGTTGACATCATTCCAAACGAAAAAGACAAGAAATTTTACGCTTCTCTGAAACAGTATTTACCAAAATACAAATTCGAGAAAAAATATATGCCGACTGTGAAAAAAGGAAGTAAAGCTGACAAGACAGACAAAGACTTCTTCTACATCATGCCATTTGAGCGAAATGTAGACAACATCGAATATAAAACAGATGATTTTGAAACGTTCACACTAAGCCAGGTGAAAAGAGAAGGTGAAGCGTGGATAGGAGTAGAAAAGCCTAGAAAATAAAGTTAACAGCTTACAATAACTGCCCCGGAAAAGTATTTTTTCGGGGTTTTTATTTATATTCACATCAGAAAAAATCACCTTTCTATGAAAATTAAATTCAGTATTATCTCTTTCTTTTTGTCTGTTTTTATATCAGCACAGTCTTACAAAGCAGTCTATGATTTCAAATGGAAACCGCAGAAAAAAGCATCTGAATATCTTCAGGAAGATTTTGCTTTATTAATTCATGACAACAAAACATCTGAATTTCTGTCTTATATAAAATTTAAAAATGATTCGACGAAAACAATAGCTTTGAAAGAATTTAAGAAAAAAGGATTGGGCAGTCTATCCTTTGACTACAAATATGGTCAGTCAAAATTCAACGATGTTGTTTTAAAAAATTACATTAACAACGAAGTTCTATTTGAAAAACAGCTTTACGACAAACTTTTCATCGTAAAAAACCAATGTACATTTGAGTGGAAAATAAATTCTGAAAAGGATATTTATTTGAGCTATCCTGTTCAAAAAGCAAGTACTGAGTTTGGCGGCCGAAAATGGACTGCTTGGTTCACAACAGAAATTCCCGTTCAGGACGGACCTTATAAATTTCATGGATTGCCCGGATTGATTTTAAAACTCAATGATTCCGAAAACGAATTTATTTACGAAATGAAATCGATCACAAAAGAAACAAATGATATTTCAGAAAGAAACTTCGGTACAAACAACATAATAAAAACTTCGTCTGCAAAATGGGCTAAAGTTTGGGAAGATTACAAAAAACAACCTTCTTCGATATTTGGACTTCAAAATACTTCCAATGAAGGATGGATCACCAGTATGAGTATTGACGGTAATCCTGGCGACAGAGGATTCAAAGAAAATTTTGATAAAAAGCAGAAATTATTTTTACAGAATTTTGAAAACCCAGTGGAATTAATAAATGCCTGTGAATAGTTTTTTTTTAGTGTAACGATATGAAACATTCTCATTCATCGTTATAATGACGAATATTAACTAAAACACATCTGAAACACAATTCATGCTGAAAAATATTTTAACCATTGTCCTGATCTCCACCTTTTCTTCTATAAAAATTCAAGCACAGATTACGGACAGCCACCAATACGTTTTGTTGGGCGAGCCTACCCATGGTGACGGAGCGGTGTTTGATGAAAAAGTAAATTTGATTAAAAAGCTACATCAGGAAAAACACTTCAAAACCATTTTATTTGAAGCTGGTTTTTATGATAATTTTAAAGCATGGGAATTGTATCATTCCAATCCGGATATCAGTTCTTACAACCAAAGCATCTTTGCCAGCTGGTCTGAAACGAAAGCTTTTCAGGAACTTCTATCTTACGTGAAACAGAATCCGGAAATGAAAATCTTGGGCGTTGACTGTCAGGAAGGCACTATTTTTCAGCAACACTATTTAAATGATTTAAAAGATGTTTTCAGAAGAAACAATATTTCCTTTTCTGAAAAAGAATATCAGCTTGTTGATAAAACTCTAATTTATCAGGATTTAGAATATTTAAAAAATAATAACACTGAGATTGAGAGGATGTACTCTGTCTACGATCAATTCCTCAAAGCATTGGCTTCAATAAAGGATAAAGATTTTAAAACAAAAGTTATTGAGCAGACTTTTAAAAGTTCAAAGTCTGAAATAGATTACACTCTGAAAAAATTGAATGGTGAAAGTTTTCCAGTTCAGAACCCAAGAGATCAGCAAATGGCAGAAAACTTCACTTTTCTCCAGAAAGAATTACAAAATGAAAAACTCATTCTTTGGGCAGCCAATTATCATATCGCCAACAATCTAAGTACATTTAAACTTACTGATGTAAGTCTTGAATATCTTAAAAAACTTCATCAGCAAGAAAAAGAATTAAATGGCCATAATGAGGTTACCTTAGAAGAAACGATTAAGAATATTAATGAATTAAATGAAGCTTTGCCATTCGGTGGAATTTTAAAAAAGCAATACAGAGATCTGCTGTACTCCTTAGCTTTCACCTCTTACTCCGGAAATTATTTGGGAATGCATGACAAAGAAACGCGTATTCTGACACCTCCGCAAAACAGTTTGGAATATGATCTGTTTTCTAAAGCAAGTCCATCCGTTTTGATTGATCTTAAAACCTATTCTAAAGATGAATTTTACACGTCAACTTTAGGCTATCTTCCTATTTCACTAAACTGGAAAAATGTATATGACGGCATTTATTACATTCCAAAAATGTTTGTTCCGGAAATGATCTCTTACAGAAAACTTAATGAAAATAACGTTCAGATCAAGGAATCCAACAAAATAAAAGGGAGAATTTTAGATGGAGAGACAAAAAAGCCTATCGCCTATGCCGATATTTACTTTAAGTCAAACAATAAGAGTGTCGTTGCAAATGAAATGGGAGAATTCACTATTTCGAAATCATCATCAGTAAATGATTATCTCATAATTTCTGCAGTTGGCTATCAAAATGATTCTATTGGTGTTGAATCTTTGAAATTTCAAAACAATATTTATTTAAAATTATCTACCGAAAAAACTACGCAGATTGAAGAGATTGTTTTAAAAAGTCAGAAAGCTTTGTCGGCAACAGAAATTTTGGAAAAGGCTAAAAATAATGTTGAGCATAATTACATCCAAACACCTTACAATCAGAGATTTTATGTAAGCGACAAGCGTTATAATGAAAAAGATATTTTAAAATACAGCGAAGAAGCTTTAGTCGAAATTTTTAATAAAGATGGTATAAACAGCTCCAATAATGTTGAGAAAAATATTTTCGGTGAAATTTTACAGTACAAGAGCCACACAGAAAATTCCGAAAGAAGTAAAGAAAGCGGTATTGGAAGTTTGTGGGTACAGCTTAATCGGGATGTTATATTAAGTAAAGCCAATGTATTATACCGAACTTCATCTTATAGTTTAACCAGCAAAAAAGTCATCGAATATAACGGTAAGAAAGCGTATCAAATTGACTTCATCAACAATTCTCCCGGAGTTTATTCCACAGGATATGGTTATCCTGCTCCGGAAGCTTCGTCTGGAACGATTTATATAGATACTGAGACATTTGCCGTGATTCGTTATGAACATTGTATCGCAAGAAAAATGCATCAGTATAAAAATTCTAAATATCCTTCGCAGACATTTCATCAAATCATTCAAACCTACAAGGAAGTTGACGGAAAATATTTTCTTAATTTCTATAAACAGATTGACAAAGAAAACTATATCTTAGACAGTCAGGTTATTGCCACTTTTTATGGTAATTTTTATCTCATGTCTGAAGATATCACTACAAATCAGGTCACAAAATATGATCGGCCGATTATTAAGTTAAAAGAACATTTTTCACCAAAAATAAATAATGTGTTCTGGGATAATGCCAACTTTTATATTGAAGATGAAAATTATCGGTTCGAAAATTGTAACTTCAAATAATTAAAAATTTTAAGCTTAAGATTTAAGTTCAAAGATAATTTAATTACATGCCCACAACTATATCTCCCCGCCAAACCGTAAAAAAAGTTCTTCCTTTAATTTTAGCAACTGCTATTTTTATGCAGATGCTGGATTCTACAATTTTAAATACTTCCCTACCCTCAATTGCAAGAGATCTGAATGAATCTCCGCTGAATATGCAGAACGCCATCATCAGTTATGTCCTGACGTTAGCCGTTTTTATGCCGGCAAGCGGATTTTTGGCAGACCGTTTCGGAACAAGAAGAGTTTTTATTTTCGCTTTGGTGCTTTTCAGTTTGGGCTCTATCTTTTGTGCACTTTCACAGAATCTGACGCATTTGGTTATTTCCCGCGTCGTTCAGGGAGTTGGCGGAAGTTTAATGACTCCTGTCGGGAAATTAGCTTTAATTAAAACTTTTAACCGAAACGAATTGCTCAAAGCTATGAACTTCGCCATCGTTCCTGCTTTGATTGGTCCTGTTTTAGGTCCGTTGGTGGGAGGTTACATGGTTGATTATCTTTCCTGGCACTGGATTTTTCTAATTAATATTCCCATTGGACTTTTAGGAATTGTTTTGGGTTTAAAATATATGCCGAATTACAATTCGCGTGACACCGATTTTGATCTGAAAGGTTTTATGATCTTTGCGGCAGCCTCTTTGCTGCTTTCCGTTTCACTGGAACTGTTCGGCGACATGCAGAATATCACACCCGTCTTATTAGTTTTCATCTTAGGATTTCTGTTTCTCTACTATTATTACCGACATGCAAAAAGAGGCAACAACCCAATTTTTCCTCTGAATTTATTTCAGGTACGTACATTCCGTGTTGGAATTGTAGGAAATCTTGCAACAAGATTAGGAATCAGTTCCGTTCCGCTTCTGCTTCCTTTAATGATTCAGATCGCTTACGGCCAATCGGCAGTAATGTCAGGTTGGATTATTGCACCGATGGCCCTAACTGCAATGTTTGGCAAATCATCGGTAATCCGGATTTTAAATAAATACGGTTACAAAAAAACGTTGATGGTCAACACTTTTGTGATCGGAACTTTAATCTGCTGTTTAGCAATTCCCAATATCAATGATTCTATCTTCTGGTTCGTTCCGGTAATCGCTATTTTAGGATTTTTCAACTCGATTCAGTTTACTTCTATGAATACAATTTCAATTGCAGACTTAAGAAATTTCCAGACCAGCAGCGGGAATTCCCTGATTTCAGTGAACCAGCAGTTGGCCATAGGTTTTGGAATTGCATTTGGTTTAATTGTTTTAAAAATTTACGAAAACAGCCCGGAACTCATCCTTCACGAAACTCACAATGCATTCCGCTACACCTTTCTCACCGTCGGAATTTTAACCATCTTATCAAGCCTGGTTTTCCGCAGACTCCACGTCTCAGATGGAAAAAACATGAAATCCGAATCGTAGGAGCGGTTGAGTTTGAGCATTTAAGCGTTTGAGGGTATTCGTCTACAGTATGAGAATATAAAATTTTTAAACTCCAAGCAACTCTCCGACTCTCAAACTCTCTCGTTCTCTTACTCTCCTTCCCTCCCACTCAAAATCCGAACTTAACACACATCAACGTTAATCCACTTCTGCTGTCCTAAATTTGTTTAAAATTAAAACAGACATATTATGACAACTAAAAAAGTAGAAATGATTATTTCACCAAAGCCTGCTCAATTCGTAGGCGATGGTTTTAGGGTGCATAATTTTATACCAAGCGCACAGAAGCTCGATATGAAAAGAATGGATCCGTTCATTATGTTGGATTATAACTCAAAATTTCACTTCAATCCATCCGAAACACCAAAAGGTGTCGGCGTACATCCACACAGAGGTTTTGAAACGGTAACGATTGCTTATCAGGGAAAAGTTGAACATCATGACAGCGCAGGAGGAGGCGGAATCATTGGAGAAGGCGACGTACAGTGGATGACGGCTGCGAGCGGCATTCTTCATAAAGAATATCACGAAAAAGAATGGTCTAAGCAGGGCGGAATCTTTCAGATGGTTCAGCTTTGGGTAAATCTTCCGGCAAAAGATAAAATGAGCAAACCAAAATATCAGGCGATCTCCAATTCAGAAATGAAAAAAGTAGATTTGGGTGAAAATGGTTTCATTGAAGTTATCGCCGGATCATTCCAGGAAAACCGAGGTCCGGCATCTACTTTTACTCCAATTAATCTGATGAATGCCAAATTGAAATCAGGTGGAAAGGCAGAATTTAATTTCCCCGCCAACTTCAATACTGCAGCTTTGGTTATCGAAGGAAATATCATTATCAATGGAGAAGAAAAAGCGCCGGTTAATAATTTTGTTTTATTCAAAAATGACGGCGAAAGCTTTACCGTAGAAGCTACCGAAGATTCAATTGTACTCATAATCAGCGGTGAACCGATTAATGAACCGATTTTTCCTCACGGACCGTTTGTTATGAACTCAAGAGAAGAAATTATGCAGGCTTTTGAAGATTTCAATACCGGAAAATTCGGGTATCTGGAAGATTAATCACTATTAAATTATTAATTTTAATTTCTAACGGTTGTTTTTTGGTAAGAATCCAAGCATATTATCCGAAAAGCTTTGTAAAAATAAGAATCACATTTAAACACCTTTAAAATATATAAAATCATGAAACCGGAATTTGAAAACATCCTATTGGTAAAAAACGAAGAAAAAAAGAGATTTGAAATAGAATACAACGGTCATTTTGCGTTTATTGACTGTAAAGAAACGAGTCAGCAGATTGCTCTCATTCATACGGAAGCCGAACCTGAACTGGCGGGAACCGGAGCTGCTGCAGCGGTTGTTGAAAAAACATTAATGTACATCGAAGAAAGCGGTAAAAAACTGCTTCCATTCTGCCCATACGTTTTTGCATTTATCCGAAAAAACCCAGACTGGAAACGCATTGTTGACGAAAGATTTGAGGGTTACGATAAAATTTAAATTTACGTAAACAGCAATCAGCAAAAGAAATATTTGATTAAATTAGCTTCATTCAAAAACAAAAAAACCAAATCCATCATGTCAAACATCGGACTTATCATAGAAGAAAAATCAGCAGACATCGGAAATTTTTTAGTCGGAAGATTATTGCCTTTCCGTGAAAAAAGAGCAGTTGGACCTTTCGTATTTATCGATCACATGGGACCAGCGGAATTAAAAGACTATCAGAATCTTGACGTTCCTGCTCATCCGCATATCGGACTTTCAACTTTAACCTACCTTCTCGAAGGATCAATTTTTCACAGAGACAGCATCGGAAGTGCTTTAGAAATAAAACCTGGCGCCGTCAACTGGATGACCGCCGGTAAAGGCGTTGTACATTCAGAAAGAACACCGGAATATTTGAGAACGACCGACAAAAAACTTCACGGCTTTCAAATCTGGGTAGGACTTCCCAAACATCTGGAGCAGACCGAACCAACTTTTCATCACATCGAAGCCAGCCAGCTTCCGGTGTGGGAAGAAGGTGAAGTTCAGTTTAAATTGATTGCAGGCGAAGCATTTGGAAAAAAATCTCCGGTTCCGGTTCACAGCAAATTGTTTTTTATTGAAATTAAAACCAAAACCGCTCAGAAAATAAGCATCGGACAGGATCTTTACGGTGAAGCAGCAATGTATGTTTTGGACGGAACCGTGAATGCTGACGGCAATACGTATGGTTCGAAACAATTGCTGATTGCAAAAAACACCAAACTTTGTGAGTTTGAAATGAGCGAAAATGCGACGGTTTATCTCTTTGGCGGTGAGCCTTTTGATGAAGAACGATTTATCTTCTGGAATTTCGTGAATTCAGATAAAGAATTAATCGACAAAGCAAAAGTAGACTGGAATGATCAGAATTATGAAGCTTTTCCTTTGATTCCGGGAGATGACAAAGAATATGTTCCGTTGCCGAAAGCTGTTCTCAACAGAAAATAATACAAAAAACAAAGCCACTTGTTTTATAAGAGGCTTTGCTTTTTTAGAATTAAAAACTAATTCTTTCTTTCAGCTTCAGAAAGTTCTGTAATGAAATCAGTCCAAAGTTTAGAATCTTCGGGAGTCATTTTGGCTGACCAAGATGCATTTTTCGCAGTCCACTCCTGCGATTTTGCCGTAAGCTCCTGACTTTTGGCTACATCTCCTGCTCTTGATGCTGCGGACATTTCAGAAACCATCTTTGCGTATTCAGTGGCAAACTGCTGAACTTCAGGGTTGCTGAATTTCGGGACTTGTACTCCGTCAACAGTTACACCTGATCCGTTTGAAACTTTTTCTTCTGAGCCCACAGAGCTTTCTGTTTTGGCGCGCTCAGTTTTTAAGGCGTCTTCTTTGCATGCTGTAACGCAGATTAGCGCAACAGCACCCAACATGAGGATAGTTTTTTTCATAAATGTTTGATTTTATTTGCATTACAAATATAAATTAATTTACGAATAATTTAAATAAAAATATATTTAAGTCTAAAAAATTTAATAAAACAATGCATAGCATAAAAAATAGACAGGCAATCACTATAATTCGAGGAATTATTTACAAAATCAACACAATAAATTATTATCATTAAATTGATTTCAATAATAACTACATCCAGAAGAAGTAAACACCGTGTCCTTTTTTCCACTTAATTAATTTTCAATAGTTTTATAAAAAAAATAATAATGAAAATACTCGCATTTGCAGGAAGCACCTCTTCCACTTCCATCAACAGAGAACTTGTAAAATTTGTTCTCAAAAGTTTTCAGGAAAATGAAATCAATTTTATTGACCTAAATGATTTCAACATGCCAGTTTTCTCCGTAGATCTTGAGAAAAAAGGTTTTCCTGAAGAAGCGCATAACTTTCTGAAGCAGATTGAAGAATGCGATGTGATCATCTGCTCTCTGGCAGAACATAACCGCTCGTATTCTGCTGCATTTAAAAATGTTTTCGACTGGGCTTCGAGGATTAATGTGAAAGTTTTTCAGAATAAACCAATGCTTTTGATGTCGACTTCACCAGGCGGCTTCGGTGGCGGAAACGTGATGAATACGGCAAAAACTTTCTTTCCTCAATTTGCGGCTGATGTGAAAGAAACTTTTTCACTGCCTAAATTTTATGAGAATTTTGATTTGGAAAGCGGTGTGATCAATCCTGAAATGCTAAAAGATTTAAACGAAAAAATTGAAAATTTTAAAAAACAGATTGCTTAAAGCTGAAATTTCAACTACAAAACCAGATATCTCAGAGAAAATTAACCACAAAGTCACAAAAGCTTTAAACACTTCAGTCACATTAGTTTAGATGAATTAATTTGCTGAAGAAGAACACATAAGATTAAAAAAACAAAGATTTTTTACAGGCGGTAAATAGATTTGTGGAAATCTGTGTCATCTGTGGAACAGATTGATAGAAGCTGAAATTCCAACTACACAACCAGATATCGCAAAAAATCTCAGAGAAAATTAACCACAAAGTCACAAAAGCGTCAAACACATCAATCACATTAGTTTAGATGAACTGATTTGCTGAGGAAGAACACATAAGATTAAAAAATCAAAGATTTTTTACAGGCGGTAATTAAATCTGTGGAAATCTGTGTTATCTGTGGGAAACTTTCATCAATCATCAATCATCAATCATCAATCATAAATTACTCATTACCATAACTCATACCTATAAAAAACATGGCTGTAACCGTAAAAGCTAGCTTAGGCAAAACCAAATATTACACGGAAGTGATTGCTGGTGAAAACAGATTAATCACCGATGAACCCACCGATAAAGGCGGACAAAACAAAGGTTTTAATCCTTTTGAAATCCTCGCCACATCTTTGGCAAGTTGCACTGCCGCAACTTTAAGAATGTACATTGACCGAAAAGAATGGGACGTAGAAAACATAGATGTAGAAGTAGAACTGGAAAATTTTCCGCTTACAAAATTGGCAATTTTTAAAAGAAACATTAATTTTGAAGGAAGTGAACTGAGTGAAGAACAGCTGAAGAGACTTCATGCTATTGCGGATGCATGTCCGGTACATAAAATATTACTTAACGAAATAGAAATTCAAACCAAATTTTCATAATATGATAGAAGTAAAACAAAACAACGACGAGAAACACGGAAGCTTTGAAGCTTCAATTGACGGACAGAAAGCAGGATTAATGACTTACACTTGGGCTGGAGAAGACCGATTCATCATCGATCACACTGAAGTGGAAGAAGCTTACAACGGAAAAGGCGTAGGAAAGGAAATGCTGATCAAAGCTGTAGAATTTGCCAGAGAAAACAATAAAAAAATTATTCCGCTTTGCCCGTTTGCAAAAGCGACTTTTCAGAAAAATGAGGATTTGAGAGATGTGTTATAAAGCTGGGTGATGGATGTGGACGCTAAGAATTGTTCCCACAGATTTCTCAGATGATTGAGAATACCTTTTTTAAAATTGCCACAAATGCACGAATTTTATCTGAATAATTTAGAAGATATTCGTGCATTCGTGGTTTTTTATTCCCCTGAATAACTCCGTGAAGGATGTGTGTAAATCCGTGAAATCTGTGGGACACGACTTCCATCTTCCATCACCCCGCTTCCGCTTCCCAAAAAAAACTATATTTGCTGAAATTTAATTTAAAGCATGAATCCAGGAACTGTACTTTTGCTGTTTGTATTTGTCTATTTTGTAGGGCTTTTGGTGATTTCCTATTTTACCAGCCGTAATTCTGACAACCAGTCTTTCTTTATCGGTAACAAGAAAAGCAAATGGTGGCTCGTTGCCTTCGGGATGATAGGAACCAGCTTAAGCGGTGTCACCTTTATTTCCGTACCGGGAACGGTTGGGAAAATGACCGGAAGCGAATATATTTTCGGCGGGTTTGAATATTACATGATGGTCATCGGATTTTTCATCGGCTATTTTATTGTGGCGGCAGTGCTCCTCCCACTCTACTATAAGATGAATCTAACTTCCATTTACACGTATTTAGGCAGAAGATTTAATGTAGAAGCTCATAAAATCGGTTCAGTGTTTTTCATTGTTTCCAGAGCGATTGGCGCTACAGCCAGATTATATCTTGTTGTAAATGTCCTACAGATATTTTTACTGGAAGGTTTAGGGGTTCCGTTTTGGGTAACGGCTTTGGTACTTTTATTAATGGTTCTTCTATACACCTTTGAAGGCGGTGTAAAAACGATTGTGATTACCGATACTCTGCAGACGTCATTTATGATTATCAGTTTGATTGCCTGTATCGTTTATATCTTATCCAATTTAAATCTATCTTTTGGCGAAGCCTACGCCGTTTTGGAACAGAAGAACTATACCCATTTCATTAATTTTGATCCCAATTCCAAAACATTCTTCCTCAAGACTATTCTCGGTGGAATCTTTATTACCATCGCTATGACAGGTCTTGATCAGGAAATGATGCAGAAAAATATCTCCGTAGACAATCTGAAAAATTCCAAGAAAAATATGCTGACTTTCGCAGGAACATTGCTTTTTGTGAATCTGGCATTCCTGTTTTTAGGCGGTTTACTTTATCTGTTTGCGCTGCAAAACGGTGCGGGATACTCGGAAGTTACAAGTATAGTCGATGGAAAAGAAGTGGTTTCCAATGTTTTCGGATTTAAAGATGCCGCAGGAAACGTGAAAAATATTATGGGCGACGACCTGTTCCCGGCGTTATCACTTAACGGTTACTTCCCGATGACAATTTCTGTTATTTTCATCATTGGTTTGATTTCCGCCTTATTCCCTTCTGCGGATGGTGCTTTGACAGCCGTGACAAGTTCGTACTGTGTCGATCTTTTAAATTTAAATGAAGACAAAACCCGTACAGAACTGCAGAAAAAACATCTTCGTATGAAAATTCACCTGACATTTACAGTGGTTTTCTTTATTCTGATTATGGTCTTCAAAGCGATGAATGACAAATCAATTGTCTACCTCATCATGGAAATTGCAGGTTACACTTACGGACCACTTTTAGGGTTATTTGCCTTCGGAATCTTTACCAAATTTAAAATCTCAACAAAATATTCTATTCTTGCCGTAACACTTCTAGCGCCAGTTCTTACGTATATTATTAATTATTTGGTAACTGCGTACACTGATTACAGGATTGGTGTGGAATTAATTATTCTGAATGGTTTGCTGACGTTTGTTGGACTGTACTTGGTGAAGAATAAGAATTATCTGAAGTTGGTTTAATTAAAATATTTAGTTAGCAGTTTTTCATTTACGAAAATGTTTTGTTCAGTTTGAAATCCGGAGAGATCACAGACAAATTATACGTAAAACTTACATATGACTTTAATTTCATGAAAAGATCAATTTATATATTTTTAATATTATTCAGTATATATTCTTGCGACAACTCATCAAATGACGAAATTGAAACTGAGAAGAAATGTTTTATTACAAAATTCAATCCCGTTGTCGTCCCATTGTATGGTCAGGAATTATTCACTTCAGAGTTTATTTATAATTCACAAAATGATATTATTAAAAAATTAGATTTTGATATTATTCAGGGTAACGTTTCTCAACCGCTTACAACACAAATAAAAAGCACGACCGAAATTATTTATAGCATCAGTAATCTGCCCATTAAAATAGTGGAACAGCCGAACATTTATAATATTCAACTGATAGAATACTTATCCTATACAAATGGAAAATTAGTGGCAAAAGATCGTGTTACTACTAATATTGCAGATAACTTAAGTTCAAAATGGAAATATGAGTACAGCTACACTGATAACAAAATAACATCAGTTATAGGTAAGCATTATGACAGTAATAATATTTTAGATCTAAATGAAATCACAACCGTAGTGTACGGAGCAAATGACAACGTTCAATCTGTTACTAAAGTTTCCAGTTCTGTTTCTGTACCAAATTACATTAGTAAAACAATTACTGAATATGGAGATTACGACTCATATAAAAATCCTTTTAAAGATTTACAAGTTCCATTTGAAGATTATATTTTTATTCGGTATTCACAAAATAATTACACGAAATACTCTAAGAGGCATTTTGTAAATGATATTCCTCAATCGTATGAAACTAAAACATTTACTTACACTTATAACGAAAAAAATTATCCTAAAATAGCAGAATTCAGATGTAATTATTAAAAAAAATAATGATTAAATTTCTTAAGTTTTGGCTAAAGCCAACTCACTGCGTACAAAAATGAAATCGGGCTAAAGCCCGATTCTATTGATAAAAATAAAAAATTTAGTCACTAGTAACTTTAAAAACACACGGTTTTAAAAATATTTGGGCAGCTTTTCCGCCTGAATTTATCCTGAGTTTGCCGAAGGGCTCTCGCTTTTTTGTGCCACCACACTTTCCCGGCTTACAAAAAGAGCTCCACTCAAGTCGGGCTGCGGTAGTCAAAAACATTATAAATTTTCAAACCCTCAAGGTTTTAGAAACCTTGAAGGTTTAGTAAACATAAAAATCTCATTCAAAATCCGGATTTTTCAATTTCCATAAGCTGGTAAAAATTATCTAACCGTGTCAAGGTTTAATTTATAAACTAATAAAAACTGCTGTTTAATTTTTCCTCCTCAAAAACACCATCAAACTTTCGACGGAGGGATGACGGAGCGACGACGGAGAAACTGCACATGAAAATAATTCACAAAATCTAAAAATTCACACCACTGTTTAATTTTTTTCTAATCGATTTTAGACTTTCAGAGAGCATACAGTGATCATATACCGATCATAAATGAAACATAGAAGGAGTGCGTATGAAAAGTATAAAATCAGTGAACTGTTTAAATTTTGGCTGAGAATATTTATTTGATCAAGAGTTTATAGGTATAAAGCCTGATCCTACGAACACAAATAAAAAATTCAATCTTTCAGAATCTTAAACCTTGAAGGTTTAGTAAACATAAAAAATCTTTTTCAAAACCCACAGAAATCCGGAACTCCAACTCCGGATTTTTCAATTTCCGTAAGCCGACAAAAAATTGTAAATTCGCATATATCAATTCTAATAAATAAATCCTACTATATGAGTAAAAGTATTGAAGAGCTGAAATCTCTTACAACACAAATCAGAAGAGACATTTTGAGAATGGTTCATGCTGTAAATTCAGGTCATCCTGGTGGAAGTTTAGGCTGTACAGAATATTTTACCGCACTGTATGGTAAAATTCTGAACTACAAATTACCATTTACCATGGAAGGTAAAAATGAAGACCATTTCTATCTTTCAAACGGGCATATTTCTCCGGTTTTCTATTCTACGTTAGCGAGATTCGGCTTCTTTCCGGTAGAGGAATTAAAGACTTTCAGAAAATTAAATTCAAGATTACAGGGTCACCCTACGACTCATGAAGGTCTGGAAGGAATCAGAGTTGCTTCGGGATCTCTGGGACAGGGACTTTCTGTAGCGCTTGGTGTTGCTCAGGGTAAAAAATTAGACAAAGATGAATCTTTGGTTTACACTCTACATGGTGACGGCGAATTGCAGGAAGGTCAGGTTTGGGAAGCTTTTATGTATGCAGCAGGTAAAAAAGTTGACAACATCATTTCTACCATCGATTATAACGGACAGCAAATTGACGGAAGCACCGAAAACGTTCTTTCATTAGGAAATCTTCATGCAAAATTAGAAGCTTTCGGATGGATCGTTTTGGAAGAGAAAAACGGTAATGATCTTGAAGCCGTAATCGCTATTCTTGAAAGAGCAAAAACAGAAACCGGAAACGGAAAACCTGTTGCAATCATTCTTCACACCATTATGGGTAACGGAGTGGATTATATGATGGGAACTCATGCATGGCACGGTAAGGCTCCAAGTGATGAGCAGTTGGATACCGCTTTCAAACAGTTGTACTTAGAAGCTCCGGCTGATTACTAACATGAATGATCAGTGATAATTGATAAATGATTTCTCACTTGTATCAATTATCAAACATCATTTATCAATCATAAATTTAAACTTCACATGAAATATACATATACAGAAAAAAAAGATACACGTTCAGGATTCGGAGCCGGATTGGCAGAATTGGCTGACAAAAACCCTAATGTAGTAGCGCTTTGTGCAGACCTTATAGGATCATTGAAAATGGAAAAGTTCATCGAAAAAGCTCCTGAAAGATTTTACCAGGTAGGTATTGCGGAGGCTAATATGATGGGTCTTGCTGCAGGTTTGAGCATCACAGGAAAAATTCCTTTTACAGGAACTTTTGCCAACTTCTCAACTTCAAGAGTGTATGACCAGATCCGTCAGTCGATTGCTTACTCTAACAAAAACGTAAAAATCTGTGCTTCTCACGCAGGTCTTACGTTGGGAGAAGATGGTGCAACACACCAGGTTTTGGAAGATATCGGAATGATGAAAATGCTTCCGGGAATGACTGTAATTAATACTTGCGATTATAATCAAACAAAGGCGGCAACTTTGGCTATTGCTGATTTTGAAGGTCCTGTTTACTTAAGATTCGGAAGACCGGTAGTTCCTGTATTTATTCCTGAAGATATGCCTTTCGAAATTGGAAAAGGTATTCTTTTACAGGAAGGAACTGATGTAACGATTGTTGCAACGGGTCACTTGGTTTGGGAATCTCTCCTTGCCGCAGAAGAGCTTGAAAAAGAAGGTATTTCATGCGAGATCATCAATATCCATACGATTAAACCGTTAGACGAGGAAATCATCTTAAAATCAGTTGAAAAAACTGGTAAAATTGTAACTGCTGAAGAGCATAATTATCTTGGTGGTTTAGGTGAATCTGTTGCCGGAATGTTGGCAAGAAAAAGACCTACAAGACAGGAATTTGTAGCCGTTAACGATACTTTCGGAGAATCTGCAACTCCTGCTGAATTAATGAAAAAATATAAAATTGATTCTGCTGCTGTTATTGAGGCAGTGAAGAGAATTTTAGATAAATAATTTCTTCTTTAAATAATATTAGACACGCTTTCGGGCGTGTTTTTTTGTTTTCTGAAATTAATAGTAAATATTTCTTGGGTTTGTGAATTGCTGTCTGTTACTTTAATAAACTAACAATACATAACTAAGAAACAAATAGCCTTATCCTTTGGAATTTTATTCATTCTAGCGGGAAGTCATTTAGTTAAAGCGTATGATCCTGCACACACTCCATTCAGTGAACTTTTGAATCATTTTGATCCAAGATTACATAGTGCGGTAGAAGGCTATTTTATTTCTCAAAAAACTTTTAAAGTAACAAAATCTTATCATCCTGCATTAAAAGTTGGAAGCAAAAACAAGGTTTTCGAGTACGGTACATTCGGAAGCACATATGAAGTGTATGAAATAGAAAGCGGTATTAATCAAAAATTCATTGGAGCAGAATACTGTTCTTAGAGAAAGGCCGATGCAAAAACGGAAAATTAGTAACTCCAATCTTTCACGGAGAAGGAGTATCAATAAATGATTCCAAAACAGTTACATTTACTCATTATATTTCATCACAGAACGCACCGTATTCTCTCGAGTATCTTTTTCTGCAGATTTAGACAGTGTAAGAAAACGTTTTCTTAATCAGAAAACAACGGTTCCTTTAAAATGGACTAAGAATATTATTACAAGATAAAAAAGATGACTGTAAATAAAATAATTAATCCACTGAATATACAGTGGATTTTTTTTTAAATATTTTAAACTGATTATCTGAAAAACTTCCACTTTGGGATGATCGCCAACATTCCGAAACCTGTAAAGAGAAAAAGATTTGTCACATCAGAATATAAAAATGTAGACAGATAATAATTATGCATAAAGAAGTGCAGAACAAGCATCACAGGAAAAAGAAAGATGCCGACTTTTCTGTACAGATACATCAGTACAATACCTGCAATCATTAAAATATCGATAGAAAAAATTAAGTAGAAATATCCTGACGGAATATTCAGCATTTTGTGCTGAAGATATTCATCAAAATCTAATCCGATTCCCATAAAAGTAAACAGCAGTAATGCAGCCAAGGCCAAAATAAAACCCCAGCCTTTTTTCGGGTCTTCATCAAAGTAACTGTATTCTTTATATTCCTTTTCCATGGTGCAAAAATAAAGAACTTATGAATAAATTCATAAGTTCTTCGGTATTTATATCGTCTAAAATTTGATTAAATTGAGATCGCGTTGATCAATCTGTTTTTATCGCTCAAAAACTCTTCCATAGAGATCATACTCTCAGTTCTCATTACATCCTGGATGTCGTCGATCTGATAAATAATCTTTTTCGCGTCTTCAGTATTTTTAGCTTTTACCTTACAGAAAATGTTGTATTTCCCTGAGATAACGCTTGCTTCTACTACGTTTGGAATTGTTCCTAACTCTTTCAAAACCTCTTGAGTGCGGTTTGATTTTGTTAAAAGGATTCCGATAAAAGCTGTGAAGTGGTAATCTAATTTACCATAATCTAAATTAAGAGATGATCCTAAAATAATACCTGCATCTTCCATTTTCTTTACCCTTACGTGTATTGTTCCCGCAGATACATCCATCTGTTTTGCAATTTCTGTAAAAGGCATTCTTGTGTTTTCTACTAAGAAATCAAGAATTTTCTTGTCTATTTCGTCCAGTTGATAGTTCATATTAGTGAAATTATATTTTTCCTAAAAAATCGATAAATTTTTTACAAAATTAAGAAAAATATATTAACTAAAAAA
Organism: Chryseobacterium kimseyorum; assembly: GCF_025971945.1. Taxonomy (GTDB): domain Bacteria; phylum Bacteroidota; class Bacteroidia; order Flavobacteriales; family Weeksellaceae; genus Chryseobacterium; species Chryseobacterium kimseyorum. The sequence continues at coordinate 143,908 of NZ_JAPDHW010000007.1, read as the reverse complement.
AATATATCAAACATTAACAATAATTAACACGGATGATAAAAATCATTCAAGGATTCAGATTATTTAACCGTTGATTTTACGGAATCTGTTTTTATTTGATTATTGGCAGGAGTCTGTTTTTTATCTTTTTTCTTCTTTTTGAAGAAAGAATTGAAGCTTTTACTCCATACGATACCGCCACCATACGCCTGATTTGCAGATCCGTTTGTCCCTACAGTTCCTACTCCCATTCCAATATTTGTAGGTTTAGAATACCCTCTTAAGAGAAGCGTTCCGTCATTCTTCTTAGAAATATCATACTCTATAGATCCTTCACCGGAAAGATAATTGGCATCAGTAGCTTCCGTTTTATTCAAAGGAATCCCCAAGCCGGTTTTCACAGTTACTCGTGGAGAAAGATCAAAACTAACACCTGCATTTGCACGGTCTCCGGTATTTGAATACTGGTCACCTTTAACGTAATTCAAATCAATCTGAAATTCACTGCTCATCGTATTAAGAACAGAACCCAACTGTTTCAGAAGCATATTGTATCCTGAAGATTCCGCAACACCTACCGCATCAAAGGCCAAGCCTCCAGTGTTGGTAACATTAAACATATTCAGCAATAAGATAGATCCAAACTGCAAAACATTTTCACCTTCCGTCTGATTGATTTTTGCTGCTAAAGTTTCTTTCACCTGACTGGAAACATCCAACGCCGTAACATTTAAAGCGATTTTTGGATCATTCAGTGTATTGGTAATATTTGCCTGCAATAAGATACTGATGGGCTGCAACTGACCCATATTTAAATATTCGCCGGCATTCGAAACCATTCTCACATAATTTGCAGAAATATCCAGAGCCGGTTTCATTGCGTCACCATCCCAACGTATACTGCTGTTTTTCTGAATTTGGAAAGTTCGGTTAAGAATTGCTTTAGAAACAAAAGTTCCGCTGTCAACCATATAAGATCCGTTCATCGCAATAGCACCCTGTCTTCCCATCTGGAATCTCAAATCATCTGCTACTCCTTTCACGGTAATATTTCCAACATCATCTCCTACCAAGACATTAACTGTCGTTCCTTTGTCAACATCAAGGCTGAAATCAATATTCATATTGGCTCCGGTTCTTTTCTTATCTTCTAAAGTCACCAAACCGTCTTTTCCTTCTTTCAGGAATCTCAGCATTTTAAATTCTTCAACATTAGAAGTAGAGCTTGAGTTAAAAGTAAATGTACTTCCGTTCAGTGCTTTCATATTCGGTGTTGAAAGATTCAGTGCCGAAACCGGTCCGTCAACATACAGGTCTCCCTGACCGTAAACCCTTCCCCAGAATAGATCATACTCCTTCTGAGTGGTGTTCAGCATTAATAGATTATCAGCTCTCATTACTAAGTTGACTCCCATCGATGATAAAGTTTCAAACTGTATCGCTCCGGAGATTGTTCCCTGCGAATTTGTTCTGCCATCGTGAACTCCAATATTATTCAAAATTGCCAAACCTTTAGAAAGTGGAATTACTGTATCGTCAAACGAATAATCTACTCCCGTAAACAGAAGTTTTAAACCAAATTCCTTCAATCCGATATCTCCACTGTAATCCAGGTTTTTCAGAGTTCCGTTAATTTTCAAATCTCCGGTTGCTTTTCCTCTTAAATTTCCAAAGACCGTCTGCACAAACTGTTGGGTGAATGCTAAATCGAACTCACGAAGTTCTGCTGTGAGATCAATCGTAGGCGAAGCTGTATTATTATTGACCGTTCCTGTTAAGTGAAGATTATTATTTCCAATGACTCCTGCCGAAGTTACTTTTACATCGACGTCATACACGTTCAGTGAATATCCATTGACCGCTGAGATGGTAAGATCTCCCATATCATTTCCATTCATCATAATGTCATCAACTGTAAGATCTATTAACGGCTGCAGTGTGCTTTTATCCATTTTAATCTTCACATTACCATTGGCCAAACCTTTGATATCCATAGGATTTCCTCCCGCCTGCATTTCCAGAATTTTTTCAATCGCAAAATCCTGAACCTCGGCATCTACATAAAAATCTTTAGCAGATTTAAATATCGATTCATTGATTAAAAGTGAACTTTTATCAGAGTAAATTTTAAGATTTCTAATTTCAAAATCTTTTGTTTTTTTACGGTAACTGATATAATGATCAAGTTCGGGGCTAGTGTCAATTGACCATTTAACATTATTAAAATTAACTTCTGTAGGTTCAAACCTGAAAATATAATCTCCTGCCGGGTTTGTTGACTGATTAAAGTTTACTGCATAATTCTTCAGATTATCATCAAGTTCGTCTTCCGGACTTCCATGCTTAAAGCTGGTTGCGATTCTGAGAGTTGAGTTGTTCTCATTTTTCCCTGTCAGAAGAATGTCTTTCAGAATATTTTTATTGTATTCTACTCTTTTTATTTTCGCATACAGCTGCTGATCAAGATTTGCAGTATTGATTCTCACCATAACACTGTCTACCAAGGCACTGTCTCTTGTGATATTTTCTCTTTCATTAATTTTATAATCAGGATTTGCATTTGCCAGTGCCATGTCTGCATCGGTGATTTCCTCTTTTTTGGTCATCACATACTTTAAAGATGCTGCATCAAGATTTAAAATTAAATTATTTGAATTTCCATCGTACTCTCCTTCAACCGTAGCACCCTGAGGAAGTTTAAGATCAGGCATAAAATAACTTACCAGTCCCTGCTGAACATCGAAGTTCATCGTAAAATTCTGTCCACGATACAGTTTTCTCGGCGGAGGACCCACTAAGATTTTTCCTAAACCGTTCTCTACCATTCCCGCTAAATCTGCAAGATTGTACCGTCCTGAAATCTTACCATTCACTGCTCCCGGAGCATTGACGTCAATCACCCTGTTTCCAGCCTCTATAAATGTCTTTACTTTAGCATTCGGTATCTGGTACCTTTGTGTAGCCGTTGCAAAATTGATATTGTTTGCTTCCACGTCCAGATTTAAATCATTCAGATCTGTCATCGACATCTGTCCGTTGACCTGACCGCTCACGATCTGACTTCCCGGCTTGTCGGTGAAGTAATTCATATTCAGATGCGTAACATTCGCATCAATATTTGCCGAAATTCTTTTAGTACTGAAATCGATCAGGCCTTTTACAGTTGCTTTTGCCTGTTCATCATTGACGGTAATCAAACCGTTGTATTTCCTGTGATCAAGCAGACCATCCAGATTCAGATTATTGATCTCCTTATTCATAATATCAATACTGGAAATCTGAGATTGCGTCCTGATGCGCATGGTATTGACATCGAAACTCTGACCGTCGATATTAAATTTTCCAGAAATCAAACCGACTGTTTTACTTTTGGTAATCACAGACGTATTTAAGTCTCTTACTTCTGCATAGCCTTTATATTTAGGCATTGTCGTGCTGAAATCTGTAAGCGAAAAATTAGAAATCTTCGCCTGGCCTATTCCGGTCATCAGATTTCCGGATGATACGTAGACCTGTTTTGGAGTCACTTTTACATCTCCGTTATATTTTAATTTTCCGAAATCGTCAGCGAAGTTTTTCATTTTGGTTGAAATGAATTTCGGCATCATGGCTTTCAGATCTTTATATGTGAAATCGGCAGAAAGATTATTGGTTTCAATTAAAAAATTACCTTTCAGTAAGTTGGTAATACTCATTTTCTGAGTGGCGATATTTACCGAAGGATTTCTGATCAGGAAATTATCCAAAGTAAATTTATTTAACGGCCCCGCCATCTTTCCGGAAATATTGAAAGGAACATAATTATCCCAGTTGGTCACAAAATATGAAATGTCATAACCGCTCAACTGGCTTCCCAGCTTCAGATTCATATCCCATTTTACCTTATTGGTAAAATCAGCCCATGAACCTTTATTTAAATTAAATTTAATATCTCCCTGAAGAAGCGAATGATCTGTATTGAAGGTTAAATCTTTCAGAAAAAGATAGTCTTCGGTCATTGAAAAATCCGTTGAGAAAGTGTCTACAAAGTGTGCTTTGCCCCATCTTTCCGTGGTGAATGTAAAATTATTTATCGTTGCTGTGATATTGACACCGTTTACTTTTAATCTTGGAGCAATCAGATTCACATTGGTTGCTGTCAGCCATTTTCCCGGTTCACCAGGAGAGTTCTGATTCACAATCGAAACTTTGGAATCTAAAATTTCTAATCTTGAATTTAACTGGAAAGGAGGTTTTGTAGGATCTTTTTTCTTTCCGCTGTCAAAAAGTTTAGTAAAACGGATGAAGTTTGAAATACTGTCACCTTTATAAGTAATCACTTTAATGTCAGCATCTATGAGCCTTAAACCATTAAAACTTAAAGAATTGTTCTTGCCCACATTTGTTGCCAGAGAAAACCAGTCTGAATTGGCTTTAAATTCTCTCGCTTTGATGAAATCTAAATCTTTATAATCTTTGATTCTCAGACCTTTGATCGTCACATCTCCGAAGAAATCAACCTCTACACTTTCTGTGGACATTTTAGCTTTAAAATCTCTGTTGACGATCTGCAGTGCCTGATCAGCAGCCCATCTTTTAGTCACGGGAAGATTGATGGCTATAAAAACAAAAGCGACAATACCTAAAACGGTCCAGAAAAGAATGAGTAATAATTTCGCCCACCAAGAATAGCTTGTCACATCTTTTGCGGCCTGCTTACCAAATTCCTGAGCGGTATCTATCGGGTGATTAATGGCATCAGAAGCAAGCTCAGAAGCCTCTTTCACAGTCTCCTGAACATTATCAACCGTCTTTTGTACCTGATCACCTAAGTTTTCAGCTACTGATTTTTTATGCTCATTTTCGTTATTATTCTCTAACTTTGCCATTACTATGAGTGACTCTATAATTTTAGGTATCGAATCGTCTTGTGACGATACTTCAGCAGCCATTATCAAAGGAAATTCTATTCTTTCAAATATTGCCGCAAACCAAGAAATCCATAAAGAATATGGAGGCGTGGTTCCTGAGCTTGCGTCACGAGCTCATCAGCAGAATATTATTCCTGTAGTAGAAAAATCCTTAACCAAAGCAAATATACAACAAAATGCAATCTCTGCCATAGGCTTTACCCGTGGCCCCGGACTTTTGGGTTCTCTCCTTGTGGGAACCTCTTTTGCTAAGTCTCTGGCTATGAGTTTAGATGTTCCTTTGATAGAAGTCAATCACCTTCAGGCGCATATTTTGGCGCACTTCATCGACGATGCAAATCCTGTGCCGCCAAAATTCCCTTTTTTGTGTCTTACGGTGAGCGGCGGACATACCATGATTGTTCTGGTAAAGGATTATTTTGACATGGAAATCATAGGCAAAACTACCGATGATGCAGCAGGTGAAGCATTCGATAAAATCGGAAAAATTTTCGACCTAGATTATCCGGCTGGACCCATTATCGACCGGTTGGCAAAAGAAGGAAATCCTGATGCATTTAAATTCAATAAACCTCGATTAGAAAACTACGATTACTCTTTCAGCGGAATTAAAACTTCAGTTTTATATTTCATTCAAAAAGAGGTAAAGAAAAATCCTGACTTCATTAAAGAAAACATGAATGACCTTTGTGCCTCGGTACAGAAATGCATCATTGAAATTTTAATGAATAAACTGGAAAAAGCAGCGAAAGATTTAAATATAAAAGAAGTAGCCATTGCAGGTGGAGTTTCTGCCAATTCAGCATTAAGAAAAGTGATGCAGGATAACCACGAAAGATTAGGCTGGAATATTTACATACCTAAATTTGAATATACGACTGATAATGCGGCAATGATTGCAATGGTTGCACAGTTGAAATTTGAAAGAGGAGAATTTACAGATCTAAGAACAACAGCGACCTCGAAATACGATTTGTAATTTTAGTAGCCAACAAAAGAAAAATTGGATAACAAGATTATTCAAAAGTTGGCAAAATGTAAATGCACAGTCTTTCTTGATTAACAATTAACAGAAATAATTTTCAATTATATTAAAGTTTTAGGCTTTAAAAAACATTAAACATCAACAGATGAAAGTATTATTAGAAGAAAAAGTACTGGGAACACATTCTAAAAAGAACTCAAAATATTACTGGGTTTTAGAAACCATTACCGGAAAAAATGAAGTGACAGAAAAATCTGAGGACGAAGATTATTTAATGGTAAGTTCAGAAATAGGATATGTTCAGAATGTAAAGGAAGAAATTATAGAGAAAATTAATTCAGAAAATGTATTCAGTTTTACTTACGAACCGAAAGAAGGAGATTATTTATCCATCAAAAATAATTTAAGAAAAAACGAATATTTGAATTTGATTTTTATGAATAATAAATGGGTTGAAGAAATCTATATGTGCTCTTACAGAGACTGTGATGGTGATGTTTACACTACCATAAAAACCGGAGTTGCGTTTTTAAGTGATAATGAAATTACGTTTTAAAATCACTCCACTTTCTAATTTTTCTTATTAAAATACAACAATGAAACTTTTTTTTGGAGAAATCAATAACGGAACAGCAATCATTAATGACGAAGAGCAGCAGCACATTGTGAAAGTTCTTCGTATGAAAGATGGCGAGGAAATTCATGTGACAGACGGAAAAGGAAATGTTGCTTCCGGAAAATTAGTGATTGAAGGAAAAAGAGCAGGAATTGAAGTTGTCGAAATTAAAAATGAGACTACAGATTTCAATCCTAAACTACATATTGCGATTGCACCAACGAAAAATATTGACCGGATCGAATTTTTCGTTGAGAAAGCGGTGGAAATGGGAATTTCTGAAATCACAATTCTTCAAACCGAAAAAACAGAGCGTAAAAATCTGAACATTGATAAACTGAGAAAACAGGCAATTGCCGCGTCAAAGCAAAGTTTAAGATTTCATTTTCCCGTCATTAATGATTTGATTAAACTTGCTGATTTCCTGAAAAATGTAGATGCAGAAACCACTTTTGTCGCGCACTGCAATGAAAATTTAGAAAGAATCAATCTCAATGAAATTCCAAAATTAGAAAGCTGTACTTTTCTGATTGGTCCCGAAGGCGATTTTTCAGATAAAGAAATTCTGTTTTTGGCCGAGAAAGGCATTAAAGCAGTTTCATTGGGAAATCAGAGATTGAGAACCGAAACGGCGGGAGTTTTTGTAGCTGCCTGGAATTATAATAAGATGATTTTCTAAGACAGATTTTACGATTGAATACTATTATCTTTTAGATATTTCGCCAAAATCTGCTCCCCACTTCTCATAGAATTCACCGCCCAACGGATTTTCATTTTCAGAAGCTTTTCTTCGTTAAGTTTATAATCAATATCAGATTTCAGCAATTTTTGCTTCAGTTCGTACATACAAAGCGAAGCGGCAACAGAAACATTAAAACTTCGGGTAAAACCGTACATCGGAATCGCCAAAGTTTCATCTGCAAAATCTAAAATCTCCTGAGAAACGCCTTCCATTTCAGTTCCGAAGACAAGAGCAATCGGTTCTGTAATTTCATACTCAGGAAGCATTGTAGCGTTGTTCTCCAAAGAAACGACGACGATTTTATAGCCTTTATCTTTAATTTTTTGGAAAGATTCCATGTTTCTGGGAAGTTTCTCTACTTCAACCCAAGTGTCGGCTCCTTTCGTGACTTTTAGATTGGGTTCGAAATTATTTTCTTCCTGTAAGGCCACTACTTTATGAAAACCACAAGCTTCAACAGACCGTACGATGGCTGCAGCATTTCTGAACTGATAGACATCTTCCAAAACAGGAAGTACAAAATCTGAACTTTCGGGAGCGAAATGTTCAATTTTCTGTAATCTTTCATCCGTTAAAAACTGCTTCAGGTACTCGTAAGTTTTTGCTAAATCTTCCATCTATTTTCTAATCTTTGCAAATTAACGTAATTTTGAAATTCTGAACCTGAAAAGAAACTCAAAACTTTTAATTTAAATTTAAAATGAAGCGAAAAGTCCTTCTGATTTATACCGGTGGAACGATTGGTATGGAAAAAGATTACGAAACCGGAAGTCTCCGCGCCTTTGATTTCGGAAATATTTTTGAGAAAATGCCCGAAATGAAACTCATGGAATGTGAAGTTTTCGTACATCCTTTCGCAAAACCGCTCGATTCATCTGATATGGGACCAGAAGAATGGAGAATTATTGCCAATTATATTTTTGATAATTATAAAAAATACGATGGTTTTTTGATTCTTCACGGAACAGACACGATGTCGTACACCGCTTCAGCATTGAGTTTTATGCTGAAAGGCTTAACAAAACCTGTTATTCTTACCGGTTCACAGCTTCCCATTGGAGACTTGAGGACTGATGCAAAAGAAAATCTTCTGACAAGTCTTTATTATGCAAGCCTTTACGAACAGGATGAAGCGGTCATTCAGGAAGTTGCGATTTATTTTGAGTATAAATTATTAAGAGGAAACCGTACTTTAAAATATTCTGCGGAGTATTTTGACGCATACGCAAGTCCGAACTACCCTATTCTCGGGCAATCGGGAGTGCATCTTAAGATTGACAAAGACAATCTCTTCCGTTGTGATGGCAGAATTGAGTTTCATGTAGACGAGCATATTTCTGAGGACGTTTTGTTCTGGAGAATTTTTCCGGGTATGAAACTGAATCATTTTAAAGAAATTCCAAAAATGAAAGTCCTGATTTTGCAGGTTTTCGGTTCAGGAACGATTTTCAGCAGTGAAAAGACTTTGGAAACCTTGCAACAAATCAGAAGTAACGGAACTGAAATCGTAGTGGTAAGCCAGTGTATTTCTGGCGGAATTTCATTTGGTAAATACGAAAACAGCAACATTTTTGCAAAGATCGGAGCCATCAGCGGAAGAGATATGACGGCAGAATCTGCGATTACGAAAGCCATGCACCTGATCAACAACCCAAACTACAGCGGAAATTTTGCGGATAATTTCTCGAGAAATATTTGTGGTGAAATTAGTGACTAAAGAAAATAAGAATTTGGTAATTCAATAAAATAGCCTATTTTTGCAGTCTTCAAAACATAGAGAGGTGTCCGAGTGGTTGAAGGAGCTACCCTGGAAAGGTAGTATGCGGGTAACTGTATCGAGGGTTCGAATCCCTTCCTCTCTGCAAAAGCGTTGATTTTCAACGCTTTTTTTATTTTAAACATCTTAGACTTTATTGAAAATTCTAAAAAACCTAACAAATCAAGTATTTGTTCAGACATTTTTCCGACATAATATACATCATCATTTTATTAAAAAAACAAAATCCAGATCAATGATCTGGATTTCTGCTTGAAATACACTCCAATAAAATGCATTCCAACAATATAATGATGTATGAATGTTTGGTGTTTAATGAAAGACTTCTAACGTAGTCCGGATTGTAAAGAAATCTTTTTTAAAAATTGGCTGTGCAGAACAAGCATTGGCGAGAATGATATAACACTTCGACCTTGTTCAATATAAATTACAAGCGGGATTAAGCTCCTGAAAAAATCAGTTGCAAATCGTAAGAAAACTGTGCCCTCTCATATGGATTTTCAACATAGCTTCAGATTTCAATTCGCTGTAGATGCTTTGATCAAATGCTTCGATAGCCTTAAGCTTTTGGTCTATAAATTCGGCAATTCTCACCACCGAAAAGTAAAAATTCCTGTACAGAGACATATCGACTGTGCTTCCAAAATGTGGCAGATAGGCTTTTAAGAAAGGTAGCGTTTTCTGATGCTGATCGTAATTCAGGCAATATCCGTTTTTTTCTTTCAGCGTAATGATTTCGAAATGATTGAAATAATCCAGCACGGTTTCATTTTCTTTCATTGAAATCCGACGTTGTTGAAAATACGCATTGATTTTATCGAGAACACATTGCGCATATTCCATCATAGAAATGGTTTTTGCCTCTGAGATCTGATTAAGTTTTGTTTTTGAATGTTCTGAATCCTGGTCAATATTGAATGAGATTCCATAGTTCTCCAATGATGAAAAGTAGCAGTTTTTCACCTGAACGGTTGCATCAGCCTGAAGTTGGTCTGCTGTGAAACTGTAACTTAAATAGGGCTTGTAGAGTGCGACAAGACTTTTAAGAAAATCGGTCTCGCTCGTATTGTGATATTGCTCAAACCAAAGTTCAAGATTGTTGTAATAATTTTTTTCAAATTCTCTGAAACCTAAATAAAACGGGATTTCCATAGCCTTAAGATTTTATACTGCAAAGCTATAGGTGTAATGCGACAAAACTCGACGTGTTTTATTATGGAAATTCAATTATTTGAAAAATAATAAAAAATTTGAAATATTTATTTTCTGCGCTATCATTCCCACGAAGAAATAAATTTTTTAATACACATCAACAAGCGTACATTCAAATCATCCATTTTATTCTTAGATTTTTGAATCTCAGGACATCCTCAGTTTTATTTCAGTTTTATTATCTGTGAATAATCCTTTAGTGAGCCGATATAAAATTTGATTGGATTTCCATTATCATTTTCAATATAAAATCTCAGCTCTTGTTGGTATTCATAGTTTTTATCCTTTTTAAAAATTGACAGCTGCATATTATCTATATTTGAGTCGTAGTATTCGACTAAACTTTCGTTATTTGTAAAACCTAAATTTCGTATCTCTTCTTGCATTGATAAAATAAAATGAGTAGGATTATTTATTATCAACATTGTATCACCAAATTCTAAAAATCTTTCATCAATCTTGTACGCCCCTAAGTTTGAATCAAGAAAACAGTTTTCATTTTCATCAGTTATAGCAGTACAACAAAAAAAATTACCTTGAATTTTAGAATCAAATTTAGATAAAAAACCCTTTTTCAATGGTATCGTTTTAGGACTACTATTTTTTGATAAAATGATTTCTTTTTTATCATTGTAAATTGTTAATGTTGTAAATTGACTTATTTCGATTGAACCTTCAAGTCTATCAAATCTTGCATCTGGTTTTTCGCAATCTTTAAAATATTTCATCGTACTGCAAAAAATTTCACCTTGTTCATACAACTTAGTTATATTTTCAAGGCTTCCTACTTTAATAATTTTTTTAATAAATTCTGACATTAGAGGTGGTTTACCTCTAATATAATCAAATATGACGATTTAAAAAAATTACATTAATATTATAAAAAGCCCGGCTCTGAAAACAGAACCGGACTCACGATTGAAATAATGATATATGAATAAAAAACTAACTTATTTCCAGCCGCCGCCTAAACTTTTGTAAATATCGACAACGGTACTTAACTGTTTCTCTTTGGCTTCAATCAATTCCATTTTTGCATCTAAAGCGTCTCTCTGGTTCAACAAAACTTCCAGATAATCGGCTCTCGAGTTTTTGAAAAGCTGATTGGCAATATCGATGGACTGATCTAAAGCCTGCGTTTCCTGAGACTTTAACTGATAATACTGATCAATATTTTTCACTTTAGACATCAGGTTTGAAATATCAAGATAGGCATTCAGAATGGTTTTGTCGTATTCGTACAAAGCCTGAATCTGTTTTGCATCTGCTGTCTGAAAATTAGCTTTGATCGCACTTTTGTTGATTAGCGGTCCTGCCAATTCTCCAACTAAACTTGTAGCGATTGACTCGGGCAATTTAACCAGATAAGAAGGTTTAAAAGCTTCCAATCCTAAGGTTGCTGAGATTTCCAACGATGGATAAAACTCTTTTCTTGCAGCTTCAACATCCAGTTTAGCTGCTTTTAATTCCAGTTCTGCCTGCTTAATATCCGGACGGTTTGCCAATAACTGAGATGGAATTCCCGTATAAACAGTCTGCGGAATAATCGACATAAAACTTTCCTTCGTTCTCACAATCGGTTGAGGGTAACGTCCACAAAGCGCGTTGATCTGATTTTCCTTTTCGGTAATCTGCTGACGGATCGTGTACTCTGTAGCTTTTGATTTTGCCAGTTCGGCTTCAAATTTTTTCACAGCCAATTCGGTTGCAGCCGCCGCCTGCTTCTGAATTTTAGCAATTTCCAAAGCTCTTGTCTGCAGTTTGATATACTGCTGAATAATATCCAACTGATTATCCAGTGCCAACAATTCATAATAATTATCAGCCACTTCTTCGATCAGATTTGAAAGCACAAAATTCTTACCTTCCACCGTTGAAAGATAGTGGGCAACGGCTGCATCCTTTTCTGTTCTCAGTTTCTTCCAAATGTCTATTTCCCAATTGGCCATTAAGCCACCTTCAAAATTACCCAGCGGATCGGGAATTTCTCTTCCCGGTTCAATTTCAGTGGAGGCATCTCCGGCTCCCTCGCTCGTGTAACGGCCGACTTTACTCACTCCGGCTCCCAGTCCTGCTCTGACCGATGGACTTAATCTACCTTTTTTGGCAACGATTCCGCTTTTTGCGATCTCTATTTCCTGAAGCGTAATCATTAGCTCCTGATTGTTTTTCAGAGAGGTTTCGATTAAACTTACCAAATTAGGATCTGTGAAAAACTGTCTCCAGGGCGTAGTTCCGCTGTTGGTATTTTCGTCCTGCTGTTCGTTTTGATTAAAATTTTCAGGAATATTATTTTTTACTTCGTCCTGAATAACGGTTGCCATTGGCGCTTTACAACTTGCTAAAACAAGCGATAAGGCGATGGCTGCTATATATTTACTGTAAATCTTCATGTTTATCATCGTGTTGGTAAGGTTCTGTTTGTTCGGTTAACGGATTTTCTTCTTCATATTTTGCCAGTCGGGATTTATCGGCAATGGTTCCGAAAATGTAATACAGTCCGGGAATAATCATCAATCCGAAAACGGTTCCCAAAAGCATTCCTCCTGCTGCAGCGGTACCAATCGTTCTGTTCCCCACCGCTCCCGGTCCGGTTGCCATTACCAAAGGAATTAATCCGGCAATAAATGCAAATGAAGTCATCAGAATCGGTCTGAAACGGATTGCTGCTCCTTCAATGGCTGCCTGTGCGACAGGAATTCCTTCTTCTGCTTTTTTCTGAACGGCAAATTCGATGATCAATACAGCATTTTTACCTAAAAGTCCGATCAGCATGACCATCGCAACCTGGGCGTATATATTGTTTTCCAATCCTAATAATTTAAGGCATAAAAACGCTCCGAAAATACCGGTAGGCAGTGAAAGAATCACTGGTAGAGGAAGAATAAAGCTTTCATACTGCGCCGAAAGAATTAAATAAACAAATCCTAAGCAGATCAGGAAGATGTAGACAGCTTCGTTTCCACGGCCCACTTCATCTTTGGAAATTCCTGCCCAGTCGATTCCGAAGCCTCTTGGTAATGTTTTATCGGCAACTTCCTGAATGGCTTTGATTGCCTGTCCGGAACTGTATCCCGGAGCCGGAGTTCCGCTCACCTCAGAAGAATTGTACATATTGTGTCTCGTGATTTCGGAAAGACCATATACTTTTTCCAGATGCATAAAATCGGAATACGGAACCATCTGGTCTTTATCGTTTTTCACATATAATTTCAACAAATCACTTGGCAATGCTCGATACTGCGGACCTGCCTGAACAATCACCTTGTAGGGTCTGTCGAAACGGATAAAACTGGTTTCGTAGTTCGAGCCGATTAAGGTAGAAAGATTATCCATCGCTTTCTCGATACTCACACCTTTCTGCTCGGCCAGATCATTATCTATTTTAAGCATATACTGAGGGAAACTTGCAGAATAGAAAGTGAACGCAGAACCTAATTCCGGACGTTTTTTTAATTCCTTCACAAAATCAGTACTCACCTGCTCCATTTTCTGGTAATCGCCGCTTCCTGCTTTATCTAAAAGTCTCAATTCAAATCCACCTGCAGCTCCATACCCAGGAATTGACGGAGGTTGGAAGAATTCAATATTGGCTCCCGGAATATTTTTGGCTTTTTCTTCAAGCTTTTCAATGATTTCCGCGGCAGATTCTGAACGGTCTTCCCAACTTTTAAGGTTAATCAAACATGTTCCTGAGTTTGAACCCGTTCCTTCCGTCAGAATTTCGTAGCCGGCCAGTGAAGAAACAGACTGTACTCCATCGATATCTTCAGATTCTTTCAACAGTTCTTTCGCAATCTGATTGGTTCTTTCTAACGTTGAACCAGGTGGTGTCTGAATAATTGCATAGATCATCCCCTGATCTTCACCCGGAATAAATCCTGAAGGCAATGAATTGCTTAAAAAGTAAGTACACGCACAGAAAATCAATAACAAAGGAAGTGTGATGAACTTTTTAGTGACGGTTTTCTTCAGTAAGTTCTCATATTTCCCGGCACCTTTAGTAAATACGTTATTGAATTTATCTAAAAGAATCGTGACAGGACCTTTCTTCTTCGCTTTTCCGTGATTATTTTTTAAAATTAAAGCACATAAAGCCGGAGTTAAAGTCAATGCCACAACTCCAGACAGAATAATGGATGATGCCATTGTAATCGAAAACTGACGGTAGAAAACTCCAACCGGACCCGACATAAATGCCACGGGAATAAATACAGCCGCCATTACCAACGTAATCGCGATAATCGCACCGCTGATTTCATGCATTGCTTCTTCAGTCGCCTTTAATGCCGAAAGCCCTTTCTCTTCCATCTTGGCGTGAACGGCTTCAATCACCACAATTGCATCATCGACGACGACTCCGATGGCCATGACTAATGCAAAAAGCGAAATCATATTTAAAGTAATTCCAAATGCGGACATCACCGCGAAAGTTCCTACCAGTGAAACCGGAACTGCAATCGCAGGGATCAACGTAGAACGCCAGTCTCCCAAGAATAAAAACACCACTATCGCTACCAGAATAAAGGCTTCAAACAAAGTATGAACTACCTTTTCAATCGAGGCATCCAGGAATCTTGAAACATCATAACTAATGTCATAATGCATTCCTTTCGGGAAATTGGTTTTCTCAAGATCAGCCATTAAGGTTTTCACATTTTTGATAACGTCACTTGCGTTGGATCCGTAAGACTGTTTTACTGTAATTGCGGCAGACGGTTTTCCGTTTAATGTAGAATAAATATCGTACATCGACGACCCAAATTCTATATCGGCAACATCTTTTAATCTTAAAAATTCTCCTGCCGATTTAGCTTTAAGAATAATATTTCCGTAGTCTTTTTCATTATTAAAACGTCCCGGATATTTTAAGATATACTCGAATGACTGAGAACGTTTCCCGGAACTTTCCCCGGTTTTTCCAGGCGATGCTTCTAGACTTTGTTCGTTAAGAGCTTCCATTACTTCATCTGCTGAAATATTATAAGCTGTTAAACGGTCGGGTTTTAACCAAATACGCATTGCATATTCACGAGTTCCCAAAATATCGGCAAAACCAACTCCGCTCACCCTTCTCAGTTCAGACATTACGTTAATATCTGCGTAATTGAAAAGAAATTTCTGGTCGGCTTTAGGATCGTCACTGTACAGGTTAATATACATCAGCATATTCGGTTCTTCACGGGTAATTTTTACCCCTTCACGTACAACTAAAGGTGGAAGTTTATTTACTGCAGATGAAACACGGTTCTGAACATTTACTGCAGCAACATTGGGATCAGTCCCCAAATCAAAAACTACCTGAATGGAAGTCTCTCCATCATTCCCGGCATCCGAAGTCATGTATTTCATTCCGGGAACACCATTTAATGAGCGCTCTAAAGGAATGACTACTGCTTTGACCAACAATTCGTTGTTGGCTCCCGGATAAGTAGCCGTGATATTAACTTTGGGTGGAGAAATCGCAGGAAACTGAGTGATTGGAAGTTTCATTAAAGATAAAACTCCCATAAAAACAATAATCAGCGAGATTACAATTGACAGAACAGGTCTGCGAATGAATTTTTTAAACATACAATAATTATAAATTATTAATGATGAATTTTGAATGATAGATCAATGATCTCTTATCAATTATCATGTACTATTATTCTGCTTTTAATTTTAAATTCTGAAGAACTTTTTTCGGATCCTGAAATTTCACTTTCACTTTCTGATCGTCTTTTACTTTCTGAACGCCTTCTAACAGTATTTTTTCATTTGGAGAAATTCCGGAAGAAACAACATAGATATCGGGAAGCTCATAAGAAACTTTAATGTTTTTAGATTTAGCAACGCCGTTTTGATCAATCACAAAAACATATTTCTGATCCTGAATTTCATAGGTTGCCTTCTGTGGAATGATCAAAGCATTTTTTAGTGGTAAAGTCATTCTGACCTTTCCTGTTTCACCATTTCGCAAAAGCTTTTCAGGATTTGGGAATTTAGCTCTGAAAGCAATGTTACCTGTTTCATTGTCAAACTGACCTTCGATAGTTTGAATTTCTCCCTGCTGATTAAACATCTCGCCATTAGCCATCATTAAACTTACATTTTGGCTTCCGCGATCTGCGACATGAGTCTGATAATTTAGATATTCCGGTTCTGAAACATTGAAATAGCTGTAGATATTAGTGTTATCTGAAAGTGTTGTTAAAAGATCACCTTCATCAACCAGACTTCCCAACTTCAATGGAATTCTGTCGATCACTCCGGAGAATGGAGCTTTAATATCTGTGAAGGAAAGATGGATTTGCGCTAATTTCATCTCTGCATTGGCAGCATCCAACTTCGCTTTCGCCATTAATCTTTCATTTTTTGAAACAATATTATTGCTGGCAAGCGTACTTGCATTTTTCAGTTCAATAGAAGCCTGTTCTACCTCTGCTCTGGCTTTCAGCAACTCTGCCTGATAAATCTGCGGCATAATTCTGAACAGTGTTTGTCCGGCTCTTACATATTGACCTTCATCAACATATATTTTCTCGAGGAAACCTTTCTCCTGAGCTCGAACTTCGATGTTTTTCACCGACTGAATCTGAGCGACAAAATCTTTGTTAATAATCGTATCCATTTTTACAGGTGATGTCACCGGATACACTGAATCTTCTTGTTTTTCTTCCTTTTTTTCGTTGCAGCTTGCAAGTAAAAGTGTAGCGCCTAAGATAACGCCTGAGACAACTCTTTTCATCATAATCGAGAGTATTATTAAAATCGTTAAAAGTTTAGTTTGAATAAAAAATTCGGGAATATCTACATTGTGAAATCAGAATAAACACAATGCAAAGCTTTTCATTCCCGGTTTGGGAACAAAAAATAGTAGCTACAATGAAATTTTAGATTCTGATAGAACGGATCAGAATAAACGTTTTTACAGATTTGTAATGCTGTAAAAATTCAGAAATAGAAGGTTTAACCCTTTTCTTAAATAATAGACCAAATGAATAGATCAACCCGAAAACACTTGCGAAGACAACGATTGCCTGCATAGTATCCGATAACTGAAAATCATCCTCGGCCAATTCCAAAGAAAAGTTATCATTGCTGTCGGATGACTGTTGTAGCGAGACTTTCTGTACGGAATGATTCGATTGATCCGGCTTTTCAGGATAGTTGTGAGAAATATGACCAGAAAAGTCATTGTATAAAGTTTTGACATTAAGCTTGCTCTCTACTACGAATAGCAAAAAAAGGCTGGTCAAAAAGTATACGATGTAGTTTCTCATTTGAAGTGGCAAAGGTAAGTGTAGATTTTAATAGTCAATTCACTATTAACAAAATTTAACTCTTCTTGAATTCAGCTGAAAAAGCGTATGACAGAAGCAGAAATTACATTTAACATAAAATTATCATCCCAAACCACTAGTAAAAATGTTTAAATTATTAAAAATTAACATATTTTAAAGAAAAATAATTGTAATTTTACCGCACCATCACAACATACATGAAAATTTTTAAAATCACAATTCAAAATGAAAAAGTTAGTTCTCGGATTTTTTATAATCCTCTCGTTTACAGCGTGTAAACACTCTTCAAAAGACCTTGATGTCACCATGGCAGCTTCAGTACCGGAATCTCAGGATGAAATTACGAAAGAAACTGTTTCAGATCGTCACGGCGATGAAATGGAAATTATTATGAATAATACCAAAGATATTGTCACTGTGCATCTAAATGGTAGAACTTACGAGTTGAAAAAAAATCATGAAACAGCAGGTTTTTCAACTGAAGACAATAAATATCTGTTTACGAATACCAAGACAGAAGTTACATTTCTTCAAAAAGATGTGGATATGGTTTTATTTCACGGGAAAAAAAATCAGGCTGACACAAAGATGGCCTCACAATAACAAAAAAGACGCTTCACTAAGCGTCTTTTTTGTTGGGAAATCTTTCTAGAGAAATTTCTTTAGGCAGATCCTTATTATTTTCAATATGGTCATATAAACTTTTGGAGAAATAACAACCGTTGAGAATTCCCCGAGCACCTAAACCATTAAAAACATATAAATCGGCATGTACAGGATGCCTTCCTACAATTGGCCTCCGATCCTTGACGGTAGGCCTGAAACCAAAATGAACTTCTTCTATGTCAAAATCTAAAGGGTAAAACTCAGACAAACCATTCCTTAGTTGTTCAATGGCAGACTCATCAATATGCTCATGAAGCTGTTCTCTATCATAAGTTCCACCATAAAAATACATTCCATTATTTAATGGAAATAAAAAATGTTTCTTTTTGATGGTCAAATTTTCAGGAATTGGCTGAGAAAGTTTCACTCTAATATGATGACCTTTATTTGGAATCACCGGAATATCTGAAAAGTAGGGGTTATTCTTAACTCCCATTCCCTCACAGAAAACTATATTTTTAAACCTGTAATCGTGATAGGTCGATTCTGCAACATTTAATTCGTGATAATTAAATTTTTCACTGATCAGTCGGGAATTAGTTTGGTGAAACGTTAAGAGATCATTAAAAAAGCCTTGAACATTTAATCTCGCTGACTGTTTTACTATTCCTGTATTAAAATCATTTTTAACTACCTCTAAGTGTTCGAAATTTTTATCTAAAAATCCTTCGAGTTCTTCACTTTGCGATTTTTTAAGCCACGATTTCTGCTCATTCTCATCATGAAAAATTCTGTGAATGGATGCTTTAATCAAATAGTTTACACCTGTATATTCTTCTATTTCATCAAGAGAAGTTTTAAGAAAATCTAACTGCTCCTGTGCCAGCCAGAATGTAGTGAATTTCTTAAGAACCACGGGGTTTACAATTCCTGCAGATATTTGTGATGCACTTTTCCTGCCTTCAGAAAAAATAACAAATGACTTCTTATTTCTGGTAAGTTGGTGGGCAAAAAATAAGGCTGCATACCCATCGCCTACTATAATATAATCTACATTTTTCATAATAAAAAAACCTGAGTAAAAGTACTCAGGTTTTTTATAAATATCAAGTGAAATTTAGTAATTCCACATATCATTCTCCATTTGAAGAATCTGTTCTTTGATTTTGTCGCTTTCCTGCAACTGCTCTTCAGCATTTCTAGGGATATAGTCTTTGATAACTCCATCACCTAAACCATTTGAAGACTTATAGATTACAGAAGAGAATCTTCTAGCATTGATGATATCGTCAAAAGATAAATCTGCAGATGAGTTTTTTCTATTGAAAACATAATTATTTGCTAAGATATCTCTGGCTTTTGGATAGTATACCCAAAATAGATCTACTAATTCATCAGCGCCAGCTAAAGGTTGCCCGTCTGGACCAACTCTTCCGATTGAAGTTGGATCTGGACCCATTGCAGCAATACCAAGTGGTCTATATTTCATTTGACCATCTCTCTTATCAATGAACCACATTCCCATTATTTTAAGAACTTTAACTTTCTCAGTTGTAGTTTTAATATAATCTGTGTATTGTTGCTTTTCAGCCTCAGTCAATGGTCTACCAGAGTTGATAATTTCGATTGCTTCATCATCTAATCTTACACTTTCTAATTTTTTCTGAATTCCTTCAGGACTCAATTTTGTAGTGAAGTTCTCGTCATCATATACTTCATCGATCTGCTGATTTAGTGCAGCATCTAATAAAATTTGATATAATGATCTTGTATTTTTAGATAATAAACCATTTGGATTATCATAGTAGAATGGTTGATTGATCTTATCGTTCATATCGATAATTTCCCAAACCATCATACTCTTCAGGATATCTTTATCATCTACGAAACCGTACTCAAGTGGTTTTACTTTATTGCTAATAACAGTATCTCCCACTTTTCTCATGTTTTCAGCTCTCATCTGTCTGAATTCTTCTGGGGAAGAAGCATTTAGAATCGTTTGGGAAAATGCAAACCCAGAAGCTAAAACTAAAAGACTGCTAATATATTTTTTCATATTATGAATTTACAAATTAATCTTATTGAACATTGATTACAACAGGTGAAATTTCTTTCAATCTTTGATTTCCAAGAC
Organism: Chryseobacterium kimseyorum; assembly: GCF_025971945.1. Classification (GTDB taxonomy): domain Bacteria; phylum Bacteroidota; class Bacteroidia; order Flavobacteriales; family Weeksellaceae; genus Chryseobacterium; species Chryseobacterium kimseyorum. The sequence continues at coordinate 123,661 of NZ_JAPDHW010000007.1, read as the reverse complement.
CTGTAGCAGTTGCTTGAATATCATAAATATACACTACATCACCAGGTCTTAAGTTTCTTGTTAGTCCTTCAGCCGCAGACAATGAACTACCTTGAATCATTGTACCCGCTCTACCTGGAAGTTTCAGAATAAAGCTATTAACTGTAAATGAAACTGGGAAGTCAAAATCTGGTAAAGCTGCTGTAACAATCTGATTTTTGATTGACTCTGCAGGCATACTATTAACAGCTTTTGATCTAATTTGACCCTGTGGTCTAGGAATACCTTTAATTCTATATTCAAATACCTGAGAAACTCTACTTCCTGTTGGGTCAACACCTGAAAGTGTTAACTGTACCGTATTACCTGTTGAAGGAGTTACATTCCACTTACCTTTTCCAGTATTTTTAACAACTGCACCAGGAGCAGATAAAGACAATTGAGAATTATCCGCGCCAAGAATAGATCCTGTCACTGGATTTTCTAATCCTCTATACATTACGTTCATCTTATCCGCAGAAAGCAATAGACCTTTCTCAAGTTTTACCTGTTGAGGACCAGCAATTACATTATAGGTATGTGTGAAAGGGAATTGCTGAGCTTTTCCTGTAGCATCTGTTAATGTAATAACACCACCAATTTTCTTCTCACCAAGACCTCCGGTATTTAAAGGAAGATATCCTTTACCGTTCTCCTGTCTGCTTACACCACTGATGCTGATTTTATTACTGTTAGAATAAGTTCCTAACATAATAACTGCTTCAGCTTTTTTACCAGACTGAATGTCTGAAGGTGCAGAAACAATTGCTTCATACTGATTAAACTTAATGCTTGCATCAACTTTCTCCTGAAGCATTAATGCTAATGCATCAGACTGTACATTTCTTGCATCGTTCTGAATAATCTCTAAGTTTGAAATTGCAGCGATAAGCGGCTGGTGATAGAATTTATTCTGAAACCAAGTTTTTCCATTTGGAGATTTACCCTGTGGATACTCCGCAACGATAGATCTGTTTGCTCTGTCAACTAATTTCAATAACTGTGGGTTATTTCCAAAAGTAGAAACAATATAAGCTCTGACATCATCCATTTTCTTTTTAAGCTCTAAAGCTTTTGGAGAAGGACTATTTTCGTCACCCTCCTTAAAGAAATATTCTGTAGTTGCCTCGTTATTGTTCAGTGCAGAAAAATTCTCACTGACATCCATATCTTTTCCAGTCTTAGGATCTTTGTCAAAAAATTCAGAATTCTTCTTCAAAATTCCCTTAATTTCTTCAGCAGAACCTACTAAACCGTCAATTTTACCTTTCAAAACTTTATATTGTTCCCAAGGTTGAGCATAAGTATCAGGAACCTGTTGAGCTTTTGCTTCTAAGGTTACTTCGAAAATATCCTGATTTTTATCTTCAGTTAAATGTCTTGTTTCATTTAATGCTCTAGTAGAATCATAATATGATCTGATAATTTCAACATCAATGTTTAGGGCCATCATTGCGATGAACACCAAATACATTAGGTTGATCATCTTCTGACGTGGAGTCTGTTTTCCTTTTGCCATTCTCTTTTCTTTAGTTTTTTATTAAATTAATGGTTCGGGATTATGACTTCATTGCAGTTAACATACCACCGTAAACTCTGTTTAAGCTGTTTAAGTTGGTAGTTAAACCTTGTAATTCTTGATTAAATTTCTCAGAATGCTCTGCAGATTTCTGCATATCAGCTACATACTTCTTAGCGAATTCAGATTGTCTCTGACCGCTTTCTAACTGCATTGCGTATAAAGCGTTCATGCTTTCCATGTGTTGAGCAGCTTTGTTTAACTGATCGTTGTATTTATGAGTAGAAGCAGAAACATCAACAGTTTGGTTGATTTGATCTACTGAACTTGAAAACTTATCGATTCCTGTTCTTAATCTGTCGAATAACTGTACATCAAGTTTAGCGTCCTGAAGCATCTTATCTAATTTACTAGATAAAGAATTTTCTAATTCTGCAAAATGATCAACTGTATTTCTAGAAGAAACATTAGAATGTAATGGGTTTGGGTTTGCATGTTTGTCTAATAATTCAGGATAAACATTTTCCCAGTGGTAAGACTCTTCAGCTGCTGGAGGGTCAAAAGCGAAAATAATAAAGATAATTGCCTCTGTAACAAGCCCTACTGTAAGTGCGATGTTACCGTTAATTGGGCCAAATGAAATGTGAGTAATTTTTAGCCAAGCTCCAAGAATTACAATTGCAGCACCGAATGAATAGAAGAAATTCATCCAAGCATCTTTAGTCTTAAACATATAAGTTAGTTTTTTTTAATGTTAAATAAAATTGTTTCTGAAAATAATTATTTGAATAAATTCTTATCTGTTAATTCTTTTTGCTTTAACAGCAGCTTCAGGGATATCCTGTACTGTTCTGAATCCGATGTAACTTCTTGCAGAGTCTTTCATTTCGAAATCTCTAGCACCAGTCATCAACATATATCCAACATCTTTCCAAGAACCACCTCTCACAGATCTTTTGGTATCTACGTTATCCTTAGTAGAAGGATTTAAAGTAGAAGAGAAACCATATGATGAATTGTTGTATGCAGATGCTGTCCACTCAGAAACGTTTCCTGCCATATCAAACAATCCGAAACTGTTTTTCTTGAATTTTTTAACGGGAGCTGTATAAGTATAAGTACCTAATTTTTCATCTTCCATATAATTTCCTCTTTTTGGCTTAAAGTTTGCAAGATAACAACCTCTGTCGTCCATCAAATAAGGTCCACCCCAAGGATAAGTAGCATTTTGCTTTCCTCCTCTTGCAGCATATTCCCACTCTAGTTCAGTCGGAAGACGGAATGTTAATGGTCTTTGTTTCTTTCTCTTCATGCTTTCATTGTAATCAGTCTTTAATTTAGATCTGAAATTACAATATGCTCTAGCCTGATCCCAAGTAACTCCTACCACAGGATAGTCTTTGTAAGCTTTGTGCCAGAAATATTGTTCAAACAATGGCTCGTTATAAGTAAAGTGGAAATCTTTTACCCAAACTGTAGTATCAGGATAAATTGCGATGCTTTCACTTCTAAGGTAGTTTACACCTCTTTCGTTTTCAGCAAGGGCAACATCCATATCTCCCCACTTATAATTATATTTTAATTTACTAACGTCAAGAAGTCTTTCGCTACCAACTCTAGAAGAAGCCGGTAAATACATAGATTCTAAAACTTCAGCATATTCAACATCAGGATATTTAGAGGTATTCCAGTGTAATGGAATTTTCCAGTCTAATTTTTTAGTATCATCAAAGCCGTCTCTTCCACCTGCACCTTCAAGATATTCTTGGTATGCAGTAAGATTCTCTTCTTTTTTTGCAAGGTAAGCATAGTCTCCGATGCCTGTACCTCTACCACCACCTTCACCACCTTCTCCGGCAGCTTCAGCTAGCATAGTTCTTGCAATAGAGTCTCTAACGTAGTTAATGAACACCCTGTACTCTGCATTAGTAGTTTCAGCCTCATCCATAAAGAAAGATGAAACAGTTACAGTTTTCAATGCTGCTTTTTCAGGGCTGTCTGTGAAATCCACATCAGCTAAACCTGCAACGAAAGAACCACCAGGAATGGCAACCATACCATACGGTCTTTCTGCAACAAATGATTTTGTTTTTTCTCTAGGTATCAATTCCCCTTTTGTTCCTGGCTTCCCTACAGAAGAAGATCCACCACCTGAACAAGATACCGATGCTACCGACGCAGACAATAATAAAAGAAATATCCTTTTCATGTTAATTTTTATAATTAAGCCGTAAATATATAATTTTTTTAAGAAACTTTTAAGATTTTTTTTAGAATAACGAAAAAAATCTAAATTTATTTTATTTGCAAGTATTTTTACTCTACAGTTACAGATTTAGCAAGGTTTCTTGGCTGGTCAACGTTCGCACCTCTATAAACTGCTATGTAGTAAGCCAGTAGCTGCAAAGGAACCGACGCAACGATAGGTGAAAAACACTCTGAAGTCTCAGGAATCTCAATAACGTAATCTGCCATAGCTTTTACCTGAGTATCTCCCTTATTAACAACAGCGATAACTTTCCCCTTTCTTGCTTTAATTTCCTGTACGTTACTCACAATCTTATCATAATGACCTTTTTTAGGTGCAATAATAACAATTGGCATATTCTCATCAATTAATGCAATGGGGCCGTGCTTCATTTCTGCTGCAGGATACCCTTCTGCATGGATGTAAGAAATTTCTTTCAGTTTTAACGCTCCTTCCAAAGCTGCAGGGTAATTGTAACCTCTTCCCAGGTAAAGGAAATTCGTTGCACTGATAAAATCTTTTGCAATTTCCTGAGTTAGCTCATGGGTAGCTTCTAAAACTTCTTCAATCTTTTTAGGAATAGCACTTAATTCAGCTGCCAAGCTCATAAATTCTGCATTTCCTAAATTTCCATTGTGCTTACCTAATTTTAATGCGATAAGCGACAGAATCGTGAGTTGAGCAGTAAACGCTTTTGTAGAAGCCACACCGATCTCAGGACCAGCATGTGTATATGAACCCGCATCTGTAATTCTTGCAATGGATGAATCAACTACGTTACAGATACCATAAATAAATGCACCTCTCTCTTTTGCAAGTTTTAAAGCTGCCATTGTATCTGCAGTTTCACCTGACTGTGAGATTGCGATCACCACATCTTTATCTGTAATAATCGGATTTCTATACCTGAATTCTGAAGCATATTCAACTTCTACAGGAATTCTTGCAAATTCTTCAATCAAATATTCACCGATAAGACCTGCGTGCCATGAAGTTCCGCAAGCAATAATGATGATTCTGTTAGCATTTTTGAATCTCTCAAGATGATCCCAAATTCCAGCCATTTTGATAATTCCTTCTTCAACGAGAAGTCTACCTCTCATGGTATCATGAATAGATTTCGGCTGTTCAAAGATTTCTTTAAGCATAAAATGCTCGTATCCGCCTTTTTCGATTTGCTCTAAATTTAATTTAAGTTCCTGAATTTCAGGAACAATTTTAGAGTTATCATTTATAGTTCTGATATCTACGCCATTTTCTAAAGAAAGAATGGCCATGTGACCTTCCTCTAAATATATAGCTTCTTTTGTAAATTCAACAAAGGGAGATGCATCAGAAGCAATAAAATACTCTTTATCACCAATTCCAATTGCCAATGGAGAACCAAGTCTTCCAACAATCAAAACCCCGGGATAATCTTCGTGCATTACGGTAATTGCATAAGCACCATACACTTCATTTAGAGCATATCTTACTGCTGTAGGAAAATCTGTTTCAGCGTTCACATTCATAAAATACTGGATGAGATTCACTAAAACTTCGGTATCAGTTTCTGACTTGAAAGTGAAGCCTTTATCCGTAAGCATTATTTTTATTGTATCGTAATTTTCTATAATTCCATTATGAACTATAGCAATTTTTCCATTGTTTGACACATGAGGGTGAGAGTTTCTATCACTTGGTACACCATGTGTAGCCCAACGGGTATGTCCCATTCCTACTTTTGCATATCCTTTTAGCTTACTTGAGATATTTACAAGATCATCAACCTTACCTTTTGTTTTTTCAACTTCGAATGCACTATTCTCACCTTCCAAAACAATTCCGGCACTGTCATAACCTCTATACTCTAATCTTCTAAGACCATTAATAACTATATCGTAAGCATCTTGAAAACCTGTATAACCTACTATTCCGCACATAACTTATTTGAGTGTTTTTTATTTTTTTTATTTTGTACCGTAAGTAACTCTTAATTTAATTTCATAAGGATCATTAGGCACAGTTCCTTTGAATACAGCTCTATCTAAAGAAAAAGGTCTCGTAGTATATTGATATCCCGCCAAAGCACCTGTTGTAGAAGAAGGTAAAAAACTACCAATGTCTATCTTAAAGTATCTATTTTTGTAATATTCATATCCTTTTGTAGATTCCACTATATCTTTTAACGATTGAGTAACTGTAAAATCGTAGTATGCAGGATTTTTATCTAAATCATAAGCTTTAAGGTAAGCAAAATTAGGTGTACCTGATAACAGCAGAAGATCACTTGTGAAAGCTGTAGTCACTTTGGGGTTAGCAAGATCTGTCACGTCTAAATCTCTCTGCACTATAGTCATCAAAGACGGCTTAGGGAATTTAGCTGATTCAACCTTATCTGTAAAAATTCTGATTTTTGCACTAATAATTGCTGCTTTATTGTTTTGATATAAATTTTTTAAGGTATTAATTGTAGCCTCAGGAAATTTAACCCCAATCGAATTACCTCCCATTCCTTGAGCGAAAAGAGTACCATCACCAGTTGCTGTATTACTGGCTAAATTCGCAGCTCCTACCGCAGAGTCCTTTCGTTCATAATTATAATTTCCGATATGAACATTTCCAGTTCCTATCGAGAATGCATATTTCTTCTGAGTACTTGCAGTAGCGCCTGTATCAATAGATTTGTAGTACATCACTAACTCAGCAGTTGATGGTGAAAACTGCACTAAATATCCATCAGATTCAGTTACAGATATTTTCAAACCTCGGAAATATCTAATAAAAGCTGAAACATCTTTTAATTCAGGCTGACCTTTTTTATCGATAATTTTAGTTTTAAAGAAAGATGCTGACAATGGTATCCTAAATCCAACTTCTGAAGTGAATAGTGAACTAGCATCAGAATCCTTCGTTATAACGATAGAATTTACAGAACCATTAAAAGTTTTAGAACCTAATTCTTGTCCAGTCTGATAAACTGTATTTGAATAAGCTATATCATTATAACCATTTAAAAATTCAGTAACTTCATGTACCTTAACAGTTAAATTTCCTCCATTCGCCTTCGTTTTACCATATTTGGTTGCAGGATATGTATTTACCACTTTTTTTGCGGCTACTGATCCATCTGGATAGACATAATTTTCATCAGTAGTTGTTGTGATAGAATCTGAAGCATATTGTGGTTTAATAACGAGTACCACAGAATCTACCTGTGCACTTGCCCCAAAATCAGGGTCATACGCCGGCAGTCTCAATTGTGTGTAATATGCCGCTTTCTGCATTCCAAACTGGCTTGTAGAAAAAGCACCTAAGGTTGCTGAACTTAAAATTTTTGAAGCATCACTCTGTATACTATCTTTATTATCAATATTATATGCAATGACATCATAAGCAACTTCATTACCATTTGCTGCTCCGTCCAAAAATAATTGTTCGCCAAGAGAATCCGGATCTGGTTCACAATTGTATACCAGCATTCCGCCAAAAATCACCATCGATAGTATAGTGAAGGCTTTTTTCATATTATAAATCATCAAAATTTCTTTTAATATAGTTTATTGATAGAATCTACGTCTAGATATTCAGATTTTGAAGTTGTCGTTTCATTGAAAGCAACATCTAAATCTCCATCCAAAAATTCGTCACCTTTTACAACTTCATCTACGTACTTCATACTTTCAATCACAAAACTTTGAAAGCTTGGATTATTCAACGCATCTAAACCTGAAATATTATCAAACTGTAATTTTTCTGCAATACCTTTATCTAAAGGAGCATCTTTCTCATTATACAGTGACAGAACAATTTTTGCGTCTTTGAAATAAGTATCAGACTGATAGAATGTTTTTAGATAAACAGGAATAAATGAAGCCATCCAGCCATTAAGGTGAATAACATCAGGTACCCAGTTTAATTTTTTAATCGTTTCGATTACTCCTCTTGCAAAGAAAATCGCACGTTCATCATTATCAGGGAAAGCTACGCCTTCGTCATCAAAATAATATTGTTTTCTTTTGAAATATTCTTCGTTATCAATAAAATAAACCTGAAGTCTTTCTCCCGGAAGGGATGCTACTTTAATAATAAGGGGTTGATCTAAATCGTTGATGATAATATTCATCCCAGAAAGGCGGATTACCTCGTGAAGCTGGAATTTCCTTTCACTTATCTGTCCAAATCGTGGCATAAAAACTCTTACATCATTGCCTTCTTGGTGCATTTTAAGTGCCATTTTGTTTACCACGGTTCCTAAATTGGTGTCTTCCTGATAAGGGTACATCTCTGTGGTAATGTACAGTATTTTCTGATTGGGCATATAATTTTTATATAATTTAAATAATGCTATAAGTTGCAAAATTACAAAAAAACATCCAACATCAATCTAATTAACATTTTTTTACGATAATCATCACAATCAAACTGCTAAATCTTAAAAATTTATACAAGATATTTTAGTATTTTTGAATTGCTATTAAAATAAATTATGGAAGTACTAAGAAACAAAAAAACGCTTCAAGACTTTATTGAAAGACAAAGAGAAATGGGAAAGAAAATTGGTTTTGCACCCACGATGGGAGCATTGCATAATGGCCACTTATCCCTATATGAAGCTGCGAGAGCAGAAAACGATCTTGTAATTTCGTCAATATTTGTAAATCCAACACAGTTCAATAATGCTGAAGATTTGAAAAAGTATCCACGAGATACAAACAGAGATATCAAAATACTCGAAACATCTGGCTTGGTAGATGCCGTTTACATCCCGGAAGTACAGGATATCTATCCTGAAAAAGCAGAAAGCCAGCCTTATGATTTTGACGGTCTTGAAAATGAAATGGAAGGAAAATCGCGTCCAGGACATTTCGATGGTGTGGGAACTGTAGTTGAAGAACTATTCAGACAGGTAAAACCCGACAATGCTTATTTTGGTGAAAAAGATTTTCAGCAACTGGCAATTATTAAAAAGATGACCGAAAAGAAACATCTTCACATCAATATACATGGTGTTGATATTTACAGAGCTGAAAACGGATTGGCTTTAAGCTCAAGAAATCAAAGACTCTCTGAAAACAGAAGAGAAGATTCTAAAGTGATTTATGAAACGCTTGTTAAAGTGAATGATTGGTTCAGAACAGTGTCAATTCCTGAAATTAAAGAAAGGGTACAAGATATTTTTGACGACCAGGCTGGAATGCAGATGGAATACTTTATGATTGCTGATGAAAAAACATTGAAAGAAACGGACTTCTTTTATAAAGATAAATCTTACAGAGCATTTATTGTAGTGATGGTAGATGGAGTGCGACTGATTGATAACATGCATTTAGATTAATTACACACATAAAAAATCAAAGGCTTCCGGAAGGAAGCCTTTGAACACCAAATCACAAAATATTAATATGAAAAAAATTTACTTTTCAGTAAACTTGTGACCCGGCTGGGATTCGAACCCAGGACCCATACATTAAAAGTGTATTGCTCTACCAGCTGAGCTACCGAGTCGGTCTTGTTTTTTAGATTTGATAAATTTAAAATAAATTTTAGAATTACCAAACTATTTTTTGCAGTGCCTGCGACTGGACTCGAACCAGCACATCCTTAGGAAACCACCCCCTCAAGATGGCGTGTCTACCAATTTCACCACGCAGGCAAAAAAATTATAAAAAAATATAACATTTTTGCTAGTGACCCGGCTGGGATTCGAACCCAGGACCCATACATTAAAAGTGTATTGCTCTACCAGCTGAGCTACCGAGTCGGTCACTTTATTATCAAGTTTCAGTGTTAAGTAATGTCCCTTGTTTTTAGTGGTGCAAAGATAGGACTTTTTTCATTATCTCAAAACTTTTTCGCAAATTTGTTTAAAATAAATTCATGATAATTTCACTAGTCGGATACATGGGAAGTGGCAAATCTCACATTTCCAAAATTTTAAGCGACAAAATAGATTTTAAATTAATTGACCTCGACAGAGAAATTTCTAGACGAAATAAATTAACCATCCCTGAAATCTTCGAAAAAAAGGGAGAAATCTACTTTCGTAAGCAGGAAAGAGAAATTTTGGAAGAACTTCTGGCTACGGAAGAAAATATTGTTTTGAGCCTTGGAGGAGGCACGCCGGTATATTACAATAATATGGAAATCATCAACCATAATTCTAAAAGCGTATTTCTAAGAACATCTATCAATACTTTAATAGAAAGAATTTCAAAGCAAAAAGAAAAACGGCCTTTGATAGCTAATATTTCAGACGAAAACCTCCCCGAGTTCATTGCCAAACATTTATTTGAAAGAAATGAATTTTACAGTAAAGCCCAGTTCATCATCGGTACCGATTCTAAAGAACCGGAAGAAATTATGAACGAGATTATTGAGAAACTGTATTTATGATTCTTTTTCCTCTTCTTTTTCTGAACTGCTTTCTCCAAAGAAATCGTCCCAATCTGTAAAATCTGAATCTACATCATTTTCTACGTAGCCATCAATCTCTCTTCGGTCTTTTTTGGTTGGCCTTCCTTCGCCTCTGTCTCGGTAATAGCTCTGAGACATTTTTCGTAATTTAAGCAGTTCATACTGTTCTTTATCTGTGACATCTTTAATATGGAGTGATACCAACTTTGCTCCAATTCTGCTTTTAGGGATTTGTATGACTTTTATTTTATAGTCAATCTGATTTTTACGGATCTTGATTACATCTCCTTCTTTCACCTCTTTCGACGACTTTACAACCGACTCGCCTATTGCTACTCTATTCTTTTTTATTTCATCCGTAGCAATACTTCTAGTCTTGTAAAAACGAATACTCCATAAAAATTTATCTATTCTCATAATTTTTTATACTTTTGCCGTTATATTATTTGTAAAGTAATTAAAGTTTTTGAAATGAAAAAAATATTTTTGTATATCCTTGCTGGATCTTTGTGTTTTTCAGCTTGTAAGAAAGATGATGAAGTTGAAACATTCGTAGAGCCAGATAACATAGAGGTGAGAAATACTCTTGATGAGCAGGCTATCCAAAAATTTATGGATAATAACTACTTAGATACACAGGGAAACATCAAAGCATTTAGCAGTACAGATGCTACAGACGACAATTATAAGAAGTTGTCAGAACTCAGTCCTGTAAAACTTCCTTCCGGTGTTATTTATATTAAAAGAGACGGTGCACAACCTAATCCAGGGAAAACCATCAACACAGATCCAACATCATCATCTGCAAGTCTTATTAAAACAATGATGAGAGCAACCTACTACCGTGCAACGGATATCGACGGTAATGTAGCACTTACCTCTGCAGGAGCTCTTATTAATACAATTGATGCTGAAGCTTCTCCTAAAACTGACCCAACTTTCTATTATGCTAAAAAAGCATCTGTTTCATCTACATATCCTAGAAGTTACTATGAAATTGAAGGTCTTCAGGAAGGTTTAAAATATTTCAATGGTTTCGAAAACTTACCCAATGAAACTTTACCTAATTTACAAGGCGTGATTATCGTCCCTTCAAAGGCTGCTTTTGCGAGAGATGCAAATTTCTATAATCTTCAAAACGCATGTATCGTATTTAACTTCCAGATCTACCACACAGAGGTGAGACCTGTAAGCCAACAATAAAATTAAAAAAATCCGCTTCTATTTACGAAGCGGATTTTTTTTCGCTATCTGTGAGATTTAAATTATCTCACGTTCCCTAAGATATCCGGGAAATATTTATCTGAAAGATGCTCAAACTCATCACCTCTCATGAACATTGAAGCATCCACTTCTTCGTAAGAACTTCTACCCGCAGCTGCGATCAATTCATTGCAGGTATGCAAAGTATTTTTATGGAAGTGATATACTCTCTCTGCTTTGTCTGTCACATCAAGACCTTTGATCAGCATTTTATCCTGAGTCGCCACCCCAGTCGGGCAATTGTTATTATTACATCTCAACGCCTGAATACAGCCTAATGAAAACATAAATCCTCTGGCATTATTACACATATCGGCTCCCATTGCAACTGCTCTTAAAATATCTAAACTCGTCAGTACTTTTCCACTGGCGATTACTCGCAGTTTATTTCTGACGTTATAATTCTTCAGTGTTTTATTCACAAAAATCAACGCAGGCTCCAACGGCATTCCCACGCCATCAGAAAATTCAGGTGGTGCGGCACCTGTGCCTCCTTCTGCTCCATCGACAGTAATAAAATCAGGATAAATTTTCAAGACGTTCATTTGAACACAAATGTCCTCAAACTCTTTCGTATCACCAATACACAACTTAAAACCAACCGGTTTTCCACCGGATAATTCTCTTAAATGCTGCACAAATTTTAATAAACCTGCAGCATCAGAAAATGATGAATGCGACGGTGGCGAAACAATCGTCAAACCTGGTTGTACGTGACGGATTTTCGCAATCTCCGGGGTGTTTTTTACACCGGGTAAAACTCCGCCGTGACCAGGCTTAGCACCCTGAGACAATTTAATTTCAACCATCTTCACATTCGGAAGTGTGGCATATTTGGTAAATAATTCAGGATTAAATTTCCCTTCATCATCTCTGCAGCCGAAATATCCTGTACCTATCTGCCAGCATAAATCGCCACCCTCCAAATGATGCGGAGAAATTCCTCCCTCACCTGTATTGTGATAGAAATTTCCTTTTTTTGCACCTCTGTTTAACGAAATCTGTGCTCTGTCGCTCAATGCCCCAAAACTCATTGCTGAAATATTAAATAAAGAAGCATTATAGGGCTGGGTACATTGTTCGCCGCCGACTAAGACTCTCGGTAATTCTTCTTTTGGAGATTTAGCGTATATAGAATGTTTGATCCCTTCATATTTTCTGTGGTTGACCTCCAGCTGAGTTCCGAAAGGCACTGTATCGCTGAGATTTTTAGAGCGTCTGTACACCGCTGAACGCTGATTTCTAGGAAAAGGTTTTCCGTCAGTTTCTCTTTCAATAAAATACTGTTGCATTTCTGGAGAGATATCTTCAAAAAAGTATCTGAAATATCCTAAAACAGGAAAATTTCGGAGAATGGCATGTTTCGTTTGGTAAGTATTATAAATTCCCAGCGCATAAACTGCCGTTAAAAATATTGGAATCCAGTAATGGGCCTTGATTAGAAGTGCGACAATCCATGTCACAATAACCAACGCCAGTCCCCAGGATAAAAACTTATCTCTCATAAGAATGTAGATTTAAAAATTAGAAAAAAATAAATATAGTTTAATTTAAATTAAAAGATATCCTTACCTTAAAAAAAGTAACTAATGGTACAGAAAGTACGCCAATCTGATCATTTTTACGGTATAAAAAAAAACAAATCTAAATGATCAATTATTATCTTTGAGAAAACTAAGAAAATCTGAACGACTCATGACCCCGAAAAAATCTCAAATTACACTTGTATTCTTTCTTTTCATTTTTTACACGAACAGTTTTGGACAAAAGTTAATCCCTTATCATGTTAGTGAAGATGTTTCAATAAACATCCCACAAGAATTCAGTATTACAGACACTTTAGGACAAAATTTGATTAAAGCTTTTATTGAAGATGAAATTATTTTGATTATGAAACCTGAAAAAAAAGTAGATGCTTACATCGAAGATAAAGATGAACTGCTAAAATTTTATGAAGGTTATTATGACGGCATGTTAGATCAAAGCAAAGGTCAAACTATCAGTAAAGAATTTGTACAGATTAATGGACTGTTTTTTTTAAAATCAAGTTTCAAAACAAAAATCAGCGGAGCCAACAAGATTTGGAATAACTACATTTTACTCCTTAATAAAACTCCCTACTCATTTTTGATGATCAGTACGCCTGAAAATAATAAAGTTGAATTTTTTGAAAATAAAATCATTCAATCTATAAAATTAAGGAAAGATCTAACCTCAAAAAATCAAATGAATACCAATGAGGAAGACTCACAGGCCTATAAAATAGGCGAGTTGGTCGGCAAATTTTTTATGTATGCGCTAATAGGTGGTATTATTGTACATTTTATCTCAAGAAAGAAAAATAAAGATTCCTAAATTTTTTCTAAGAAACTTTCAAATGAATTCATGACAGAAACCACACCTTCTTCATTGATTTTTTCAAGTTTTAAAAACTCAATCTGATTAACTAGTGCCGGATCAAAATCTTTCTGCACTCTTACATAATTTTCTGTGAAGCCGTACATTTTCCCATCCTTGTTTTCGTGCTCCCAAAGTACTGGAAGCGTCTGTCCAAGCTGAGTTTGGTAGAATGACATTTTCTTTTTCTCAGAAAGAATTCTAAGCATTTTGTTGCGTCTTTTTCTTTCCGGAATCGGAACTGCGCCGTCCATTTCCGCTGCTTCGGTATTTTCTCTTTCTGAATAGGTAAAAACGTGCAGATAACTTATAGGAAGCTCATTCAGGAAATTATAAGTCTCCATAAACAGCTCTTCTGTTTCTCCAGGAAAACCTACAATCACATCAACACCAATCGCTGCATGAGGCATCACTTCACGTATTTTATTGACTCTGTCGCTGTATAATTTCGTGAGATAACGACGCTTCATTTTTTTCAGCAATTCATCGCTACCCGATTGAAGCGGAATATGAAAATGCGGAACAAAGCTTTTACTTTTTGAAACCAACTCGATGCTTTCGTCCTTTAAAAGATTGGGTTCAATGGATGAAATACGGATTCTCTCAATGCCGTTAACCTCATCCAATTCTTTTATTAAATCTAAAAAAGTATGCTCATGTCTTTTGTTTCCAAATTCACCTTTACCGTAGTCTCCAATGTTGACACCTGTTAAAACAATTTCTTTAATGTCTCTTGCTGCAATTTCCTTTGCATTTTTCAAAACATTATCGATGGTGTCTGAACGGGAAATCCCTCTGGCTAAAGGAATTGTACAGTAGGTACATTTGTAATCGCAACCATCCTGAACTTTAAGGAAAGCTCTGGTTCTGTCTCCGATAGAATAACTTCCGATAAAGAAATCGGTTTCTTCAATTTCACATGAATGAACAACACCTTCACTTTCAGACTTTTCCAAATCATCAAGATAACTCAAAATATTGAATTTTTCTTTGGCTCCAAGAACCAAATCTACTCCTGTAATTTGGGAAATTTCTTCAGGTTTTAACTGAGCATAGCAACCCACAATCACCACCAAACCTTCAGGATTGGCTTTCATTGCACGCTTCACATGAAGTTTGCACTCACGATCTGCATTTTCAGTTACCGAACAGGTATTGATGACATAAACATCCGCTTTTTCATCAAAACTCACCTTATCGTAACCTGCATCTGTCAGTTGACGGGCAATGGTAGATGTTTCCGCAAAATTTAATTTGCAGCCAAGGGTATGAAACGCGGCAGTTCTGTGAAAGTGAGACATTTATTGTACTGAATTTTGTGGGTGCAAAGATAATAATTTAAATATGAATGCTGAATTGATTCAATCTATTATTTGTATTCATCCCTTATTTCAGGGCTTCTGATAAAGCATACAGGAGAAGAATTTTCATTCGCAGCTCCTTCAATTTTCTGCAAATCCTGAATGCATTGTTCCCGAATGCTCCAAATTTCATCTAAACTGTAATGAATATTTTCAGCGACGATCCACTTCCTAAGAAAATCTTTGTGAAATGAAATTTTCTCATTCACGATTTCACTGAATTCCATTTCCTTCTCGATCAGTATTTTATTTTTAAATTGATCATAGTTCGATTTGGGGTTTGTAAAATCGTAATATTTTTCTTCAATTTTTAGATAGTTATGCGCTTCGGGAATGTATTTTAGTTTAAATTTCTCAAGCGTACGGCGAATTTTACCCGTATATTCTGCATCCAATTTAAAGATCCCCAGAATCAGTTTTACTTCATCGTAATCGTTTTCCAGTGCAAGTTTTCTTAATGTTGCATGTTTTGTACTGCAGGTTCCACCCAAATCATTAAAAACACAGAGTATATTATTTTTATGTAAATTTCTTTTGTAAGGCAATTCTGCAATATATTGACATGCCCAGTGAAAATCTGTAATGTTTCTGCTTAAAAATTTATCAGAAATAATTCCTTTGTCTTTATTGAGAGTAAAATTTTTCATTTTTTGAAACTTTTTTCCATTAAAATAAATGCAAATTTCCAGGTTGCGGCCGTGTTAAATAAAAACCAATTTACCAATTATTACGTATATAAATGTAAATTGCAGCCTATGAATTGTAAGATCAGCCATTTTATGCAGGATTTAAATTCTCTAAACATTGAAACGCTTGAGAAATGGTTTACTGATGATACTGTAATCTGGATTCCGCCAGCGAAAGAAATTTCCGGGAAAAGCAGAATTTTAGCCTTATTCAGAGCTATTTTCAGACGTTATGAAAAAATTGAATGGAGTGTTTCTGAAATTTTTCATTTAGGAAATAACAAATATTTCTACCAGACAAATTCTTTAGGAAAACTATCCGGACAAGATACCTACACCAACGAAATCTGCACCATCATTCAATTTTCTGAATGTGGCAAAATACTTTATCTTTCTGATTATTTTAAAGACACGAAAGTTTTCAGCTAAAAAGAACCATCTTTTCAAGATGGTTCTTTATTGATTATCATTATTTATTCTCTGTTTTTAACTAACACCCAACCTGTATATTTGAATAAGGTGTTCTTCTGATCATTTTCATTCCATGTTACAGAATACCAGTAGTTTCCTGTCGGAACTTTTTTTCCATTTGAAGTTCCATCCCATTTGTAATTATTGAATCGATCTGCCTGGAAGATCTTATTTCCATATCTGTCGAAAATATTAAATATCAGATTCTGTTTATTTGCCAGTGCAG
Organism: Chryseobacterium kimseyorum; assembly: GCF_025971945.1. Taxonomy (GTDB): domain Bacteria; phylum Bacteroidota; class Bacteroidia; order Flavobacteriales; family Weeksellaceae; genus Chryseobacterium; species Chryseobacterium kimseyorum. The sequence goes on along the minus strand of NZ_JAPDHW010000007.1, from coordinate 107,076 downwards.
AATAATCAATAACATCATTGATTCCATCACCGTTTGGTGTAATGACGTTGATTAAATTGGGCACAACAATACTGATACTGATAGGCTCACAGTCATAGGAATCCTTTACATAGATTACATGATCGCCTCGCTGGATATTTGTAAACACATTGGAATCCTGCCAATTGACATTATCAATAGAATATTTATAAGGTGCTTTACCTCCATTCACATTAACAGTAACTGTTGTATTAGAAATCTCAATGCTTGTTACAACCGGCTGATCAGACGCGTAAATCTTAACTGTCTGAAGTGAAATACATTCACCTGTTTTTAACTCAACCCAATACGTTCCCACACCAACATCTGTTATTGTTTGAGTTGTTGCGCCTGTACTCCACTCATATCCGTCAAATCCCGGTCCTGCATCAAGCGTCGTTCTATCTTCTATACAAATGATTTTATCTTTTAAAACGGTGGAGTAAACCGGAGGAATTACCTGCAAAGTAATTTTTGCAATTGCATAACAGTCGTTTTCACTAATAACTTTTATATAGACTACTCCGTTTGGCGAAATATATGCCGTTGCATTACTTGCCGGAATCTCATTCGTTCCGCTAATGGCATCCTGTAATGATTTGTAATATTTTTTGGTTGTGCCTGATTGTAAAGTAACAATTGCTGTCGTAAGATTAAATGATGCTGTGACAAGATTTTCCTGTAATGCACAGAAACGCAGAACCGCATCAGTAACAACAACTTCAGGATAAAAACTTAAGGTAATCTCCGCTATATCAGAACATCCATCCGCTGTGGTTACCAGTGCATAAACCACACCCTGCGCAGAAACATACTGAGTGGGATTAGTGATTTGCGCTGTTCCGGCAATTAGATTTGCCATTGTAGGATAATACTTTATGTTAATATTAGGACCTGTATAAACATTTGCCGAGTTCAAATTAAAAGTTGCCGTACCTGCTTTATTGTTGTTGCAGGCAAATATCGTTTTATCGAGGGCGGTGATATTTCCCTGTTTAAATTTAAACGGACCAATCTGACGGCAAAAATTCAGTGGATTGGTTGGATTTGCAGGATCCTGATAATGAATACTGTAATAGTAAACAGCTGTAGTATTCACCGTAATCGGAGTTGTAATAGGACTTGTTCCAGCCAATGCATCATTTTGGGTAGTATGATAAGAGACAACAAAATTTGCATTTCCATTTAGAATTCCTGCTGTAAGTGTACTGAAATCAAAAACGGCAGGACTTACACATATTAAAACCTCTCTGGGATCTGCAGGATTTGCAGCCGGTAATCCCGGAGGAGAAAATGGGTTAGGTTGCAGCGTAGGATCTGTAAAAGGAGAAGCCAGTGTTGCAGTTCCGCCCCATGTCAACGAGAACGGTGCAGTTGTAGTGCTTCCAGCTCCCACCCAGTTATCAATATAAAGATAGTAAGTCTGTCCAGCTAAAACATCCATATACTGACAATATGGTGTTAATGATCCACCCGGCGCATTGGTAATGGTACTTGTCATATTAAGCCCTGTGGATGCGCCGACTCCGATAACCGTGGCCGCGTTACAGCGTATGGGAGCGCCCAAAGCGCCACATGCGACATTCGGACCATAAACCGCCCAGTCGTAATCGGCTCCGGGATCATTTGGTACGAGATTAAAGGTAAGCGTTCCGCTGGTTGCGATCGTAAGTTTGTACCAGATCGAATTGTGTTCACCAGTAATTAAACAACCTCCTAAAGGTTCATTAACTGCGCCAATTCCTGTAGGACTGTACGTAATATTCGAATTTCCACAAACCGACAAAGCGGTAGAACAATCTGCCTGAGAGAAAAAAGTTTGAGAGATCAGGAAAATAACAAGAAGTAGAGTTTTTTTCATATCGGATTGGTTATTAATGTTTAAGGCATATCAAATATATGGATTTTTAATTATAATCACCAAACAATGATAATATTAAAATATTTAATAATAAAAATATTATTTACTTAAACATTTTTTACCAAATCTACAGAACTACTTAATACTCGTCATATTCCCACATAAGTTTTCAAGATGAAAAATTTTATGAAACGGACTTTTCACTTCATTCAAATGCTCCCGATCCTGAATAAAGGTATATCGTGAAGCAAGAGAATTCATATCTGAAACAATCACCAGCCAGCATTCATCAACAGATCTGTCATAGTAAGGAAATTTCTCATTCTTCTTTTCTATGAGTTCCAGAATTTTCTCAGAACAAAGCTCATCAAAGAGATTCATATTGTACTCGTGTGTAATAAAAACATTTCTTCGGTGAGAAGATTTTCGAATGCTTTTTACACAACCTGCTGCTTTATTCTTCTTAATACTGTTGTAAATATGAAGAATGATTTCCTGTTGCTGTTCGGGATTATCAAATTTCAGAGGCGTGCGAAAAGACAAAAAATAAACACCACGATATTTCGTGGTGTCTTCCTGTTCTAATAATATTTCTGCCTGACGGAATATCTTATTTAAATTGCTTTCAACCTTCTTCATTTCAAGATGATTGATAACCTCGGTCAATTCAATTCCTATTTTTTTGTTATTAAATTTTGCGATAAAGTCTGGACTTTCGCAGGTTAGATTCTCAAAGGTAAGTTCAGGGAAATGATGCATGAAAGAATTCAGCAGCAAAATTTCTGCTTTCTTCTTGTATTTTTCTCTGTCATGTAAAGGAGATTCGTCTATGGTGCGATGATATTTCTCCATCGGCTTCTTTTTCAGATGACGATTCAGATAATATAAACTCAGATTCTTGATTAAATCTTCATCAGAAAAAACTTTTTTCATACGTGGAAGTTTTTGATTATCAAAAATTTATAATTAAAGGTAGTTAAAAAAATTTTTCAACAGAGATATTTAAAAATAATTAATGGTTAATTAATGTAAAATTTATTTTCTTAATCGATACCTTTGATTCTTTTAAACACAAAAACCGATTTTTATGGATTTTAAAAACTTTAAAATACCTTATAGCGTTAACGAAAAATATTCTAAAAAAGTCGCCTATTTTTCTATGGAATTTGCCCTTGAGCAGGTTTTGAAAATATATTCTGGTGGACTTGGTTTTCTTGCGGGTTCTCACATGAGAAGTGCTTACAATCTGAAGCAGGATATGATAGGAATCGGAATTCTTTGGAAATTCGGTTACTACGATCAGGCGAGAAATCATGATCAGACATTACAGCCTACCTGGACAAAGAAAATGTACAGCTTTCTCGAGGACACTGGTTTGAAATTTCAAATTGAAATTCACAGTGCACCGGTTTGGGTAAAAGTCTGGTATCTTGATCCTGAAACTTTCCATACAGCTCCGATGTTTTTCCTTTCTACAGATGTTCCTGAAAATGATCATATTTCAAAAACAATATGTCACAAACTTTACGACGCCAACGAATCGACGAAGCTTGCTCAGTATATTTTATTGGGAAAAGGTGGCGCAAAATTACTAGATGAACTCAATATTGAGAGAGAAGTCTATCATTTGAATGAAGCTCACGGACTTCCCGCAGCTTTCCACTTGTTAAAGAAATTCAACGGCGATCTGCAAAAGGTAAAAGAGAAGCTGGTTTTCACAACGCATACTCCGGAAGAAGCCGGTAACGAAAAGCATAACCTGAAATTATGCTACGATATGTCTTACTTTTCAGGTTTGAGCATGGAAGAAGCAAAAAAACTTGAAGGTTCTGACGGTGAACTTTTCAATCATTCTCTCTGCGCTCTGAAAATGGCAAGAATTGCCAATGGAGTTTCTCAACTTCATGGCGTGGTTTCAAGAGAAATGTGGAGCAAATATTCCGGCATCTGCGAAATTAAATCGATCACCAACGCACAGGATTTTAAATACTGGGGCGACAAGGAGCTTTATAACGCAAAAGACGAAAACAACGATACCATTTTTGATTACCGTAAAAAACTTTTAAAGAAAAGATTATTTAAAATAGTTGCCGATCAAACAGGAAATTTATTTGACCCTAATACTTTCACAATGGTTTGGGCAAGGAGATTTGCAGGTTACAAAAGGGCAGATTTACTATTGCATGACAAAGAGAGATTCAAAAAACTCTTAAATCATCCGAAATATCCGGTACAGATTATTTGGGCAGGGAAACCTTACCCGATGGATTATTCATCAATATCAACCTTTAATACTTTGGTTGAAGAAAGCAATAACTATAAAAACATGGCAGTTCTGACTGGCTATGAACTTTCTTTAAGCAAATCTTTAAAGCAGGGTTCAGATGTATGGTTAAATAATCCGCGTGTACCGAGAGAAGCTTCAGGAACTTCAGGAATGTCGGCTGCAATGAATGGCTCCGTTAATTTATCGACAGATGATGGATGGATTCCTGAATTTGCAAAGCATGGAGAAAATTCTTTCGTGGTGCCAAAATGTGATTATGAAAATATGAGCATTTACGAGCAGGATAATTATGATTTAAATAAATTATATGAACTTCTTGAAAACGAGATTCTCCCAACCTATTACGATGAACCCAAAAAATGGAGAAAGATACAGCAGAGCGCAATGAATGACGTGAAAGACCAGTTCAACAGTGACCGAATGGCTGATGAATATTATCAAATTCTCTACAATCAAACAAAATAAAAATTAAAATCGTCCGTGAAAAACATTTTCACGGACGATTCTTTTGAAAGTAATAAGTGTATATTAAGATTTCGCTGTAGAAACTCCTATTTCATATACATGTGCATGCTTCAGATATTTGGATCTTTCTCTTGAAGTCACCGATTCAAACTGATCATTTTTCAGAACAACGATAGGATCTTCTGCATTCTCAATCTCAAAATTGGCGATATAACGCTCATCTGGAGGTGATTGCTGCTGTTTAGCTTTAATTTTTTGAAGTTCGTCTGCGTACTGCTTAAAGCCTGGGTCTGAAGAGTGAATAAATTTATATTCATCACCAGCATCAACGAAATAATGTAATTTTTTTTCAACCAGTCCTGCTTCGGTCGTTATTTGTGGATTGTCGTTACCATCTTTAAAACCTACTTCCACTACAGTTCCGCCCGCTTCATTTGCGTAAGCTTCCGCATCGTTAAAAGTAGCAAATCCTGTATATATTGTTTGGTTTTCGAGTTCGTACTTGTTAAGTTTTTTCTTGTTTTCCTGCGTTTCCATAATGATCATTTTTAATGTATAAGAATACCTTCAATTTTTCTGCCAAATTGCAATCTTAAAAAGCTTTTTACTACAATTTGATAAAATTGTTATCTTTGGATTTCTTTAAATTAAGCAATGAAAAAATTCTTACTAACCCTTACTGTTGTCGCAGCCTTTTATAATGTGACCGCTCAGGAAATTACTTTAGATAAAATTTACTCAGGATATTACCGTGGAAAAGGCATTGCCGGAATCACATCTATGAAAAACGGTGAAAATTATCTGGTCATTGAGCAGGGCGGAATTGCCAAGTACTCATATAAAACGTCTCAGAAAGAAGGAAATTTAGTCGATGGAAATTTCGAAAGCTATGAATTTTCTGATGATGAGTCTAAAATTCTTCTTTTAAAAGAAAGTCAGCCGATTTACAGACATTCATTTTTGGGTAAATACGACATTAAAGATTTAAAAACCGGAAAAACTACAACTTTGAATGAGGGAAAAGCGGTTCAGGAACCGAGATTTTCTCCGGATGCAACCAAAATTTCTTTCATCGTTGACAACAATTTATTTTATCAGGATTTAAACTCAGGAAAAATTACGCAAATCACAGAGCATGGTGTAAAAAATAAGGTACTGAATGGTTTGGCAGACTGGGTTTACGAGGAGGAATTTGGGCATGCAAGACTGTATGAATGGACTAAAAATTCGGCAGATATCCTGTTTGTAAAATTGGTTGAAACTGATGTTCCTGAAATCTACATTCCAATTTACGGAAAATCACTTTACCCAAATGAAATGCGCTACAAGTATCCGAAAGCAGGAGAAAAAAATTCTGTTGCATCGGCGCATATTTATCATTTGGCAGACGGAAAAAAGACAAAAGTTAACTTAGATCAGTTTAAAAACTATTATATTCCAAACGTTATTCAGACGGCGAATGCTGATGAGATTGTTTTGATTACTTCACAGAGAACGCAGAACGCTTCTGATGTTTTGAAAGTCGATACAAAAACCGGAGTAGCAACAAAATTATTCACAGAGACTGACGAAAAATGGATCGACACAGACAATGTGACTTTAGAATTTCTTGAAGACAATTCTTTCCTCTGGGCTTCTGAAAGAGATGGTTTCCGTCATTTATACTGGTTTGATAAAGATGGTAAACTTAAAAAGCAGGTTACAAAAGGAAATTGGGAAGTAACAGATTATTATGGTTACAACCCAAAGTCTAAAGAAATATTTGTTCAGACTACTGAAAAAGGAAGTATCAATAAGGTGGTTTCCAAAATCAATATCCAAAACGGGAAAGCGCAGTTGATTTCAAATACGGAAGGAAATAATTCTGCAAATTTCAGCAAAAATTATAATTACTTTATTGAAACTTGTTCTACAGCTTCAAAACCTTATACTTTTGTATTAAAAGACGGTAACGGAAAACAGCTGAAGGAGCTTCAAAACAATGATGATCAGTTTAAAAAACTGCAGGCAGATAATTTTTCTGTAAAAGAATTTATCACGATTCCTAATGAAGCAGGAGATCAAATGAATGCGTGGATCATTAAGCCTAAAAATTTTGATCCGAATAAAAAATATCCATTATTTATGTTCCAGTATTCGGGTCCCGGCTCGCAGCAAGTTGCCAATTCGTGGGACAACGGAAATGCACTTTGGTTTGAAATGTTGGCTCAGAAAGGTTATATTATCGCATGTGTTGACGGACGTGGAACAGGTTTTAAAGGAGCTAAATTTAAAAAAGTAACCTATAAAAATTTAGGAAAATACGAGATTGAAGATCAGATCGCTGCTGCGAAATGGTTGGGAACTCAGAAGTACATTGACAAAACAAGAATAGGAATTTTCGGATGGAGTTTCGGTGGTTACATGGCAAGTTTGGCAATGACCAAAGGTGCTGATGTTTTCAAAACAGGAATCGCTGTTGCCCCGGTGACTAACTGGAGATATTACGATTCTGTGTATACCGAAAGATTTTTGTTGACACCACAGGAAAATCCGGCTGGTTATGATGATAATTCACCTACCACTTATGCTAATCTGTTGAAAGGTAAATTTTTACTAATTCACGGAACAGCTGATGACAATGTACATTTCCAAAATTCTATGGAGTTTTCTGAAGCTTTGATTCAAAATAAAAAACAGTTTGAATTTATGGCGTATCCAGATAAAAACCACGGAATTTATGGCGGACAGACAAGACCGCAGCTATATCAGAAAATGACGGATTTTATTTTGGAAAACCTTTAATTTCAAGATTAGATTTAAATTATATAAAAATCCGAATCTTCAAGATGAGATTCGGATTTTTATTTCCTTTCCTTCCAATTTTCCGGATTTCGCGATGTATGAAAAACAGCTAATACTTTTACATTATTCTCAGTCTCATCAAACTGATAGTGAATCGCGTAAGGGAATTTCTTTAGAAAAGCAATTCTGTTAACATCATATTTTACCTCTAATGCCAGGGGATTTTCTCTAATGTAATTAATCTTTAAGCGAAATCCTTTCAGGAAAAAATTCCATAATCTTTTATCAATTTTGTTGTACCACTGATTTATTTCCTTCAAATCAATCTTTACAAACTGACTATAAATAATTTCAGCTTTCACGCTCAAAGCTGTTTAAAAAATCATTCATCTCAGATTCAGAAATAAAACTTTCCGGATGCTCCTGAGAATATTTCACCCTTCTTCTAACCTCCTCTTTGTGCCATTCAGGAACAACATACTGCTTATCATTTAAATGTTTATACTTTAAAAAATCAATAAAATCATTTACCTGATATAAAAATTCTTCCGGCAATGTTTCCAAATTACTCTCGACATCTTTTAATGTGATTTCCATTTCAATGCTTTATTTTACTCAAAGTTAATAAAATTCAATTATTATATTAAATATTTTATATTTGTGAAATTGTAAAAATCTGATTCATGAAAACCAAACACCCAAAAGGCCTTCCCTACTTATTTTTCACAGAAATGTGGGAGCGTTTCGGCTATTATTTAATTCTCGGAATTTTCGTTCTGTACATGATTGACAGCGAAAAAGGCGGACTTGCTTTTGATGATAAAAACGCCGATGATATTTTCGGGACATTTATCGCCTTGACATATTTGACTCCTTTCCTGGGTGGATTTTTAGCGGATAGAGTTTTAGGGTACATCAAAGCCATTTATATCGGAGGATTTCTGATGGGATTGGGTTATCTTGGGGTTGGATTATTTAAAGAACTTCCTCTTTTCTATGCTTCTTTAGCTTTAATAATTATCGGAAACGGTTTTTTCAAGCCAAGCATTTCCACGCTGTTAGGAAATTTGTATAACGAAGAACCATACAAAGCCAATAAAGACGCAGGTTACAATATTTTCTACATGGGAATCAACATCGGTGCCTTTGTCTGTAATATTATTGCAGCATTTATGCGTAATAAATACGGATGGGGACCTGCGTTTATGACTGCAGGAGTCGGAATGTTTGTTGGACTCTTGGTTTTCACCATCGGCAGACGACATATTCTTCAGGCCAACGTTTTAAAACCAGCACAGGAAGGTGACACCAAAATATCAGATGTTTTGGTGAAAGTATTCTTACCTGCTATTATTTTCGGACTGATTGGATGGTTTATTCCTAATAACATTTTCGGAAGTGACAGTACTGATGCCTTTATTTTCGCTTGCGTTCCGGTGATTTATTTCTATGTAATGCTTTACGTGAAAGCGAATGCAGAAGATAAAAAACCAATCGGTGCTTTGCTCGCTATTTTCGCAGTAAGTTTAATGTTTTGGGCAGTTTTTAAACAAAACGGAACCGCATTGACGCGTTGGGCAAATTATTACACAGACAGAACTGTTCCTGCTCCGTTAGAAAAACCTTTGGAAGCTATTTATTTAGTGGATAAAAAAGATTTTCAGGATAAGGAAGTTTCTGTATATGATGACCAGTATCAGGTTAAAAAAGATGCAGAAGGCAAGGCGCTGAAAGAACAGGGAAAAGATATTTATTTCAGAAATGTTCCTCAGGCGGAAAAAGCTAAATTAGAAGCCAATCCATCACAGAAAGTTAACCTCTACAACACAGAATTATTCCAATCTATTAATCCTGGTTGGGTAATTCTACTTACTCCGGTCGTAGTTGCATTTTTCATGATGCTTCGCAGAAAAGGAAAAGAACCAAGTACACCATCAAAAATCGTTTTGGGACTATTTATTTCGGCTTTATCTTGTTTAGTGATGGTCGGAGCAGTGTATGCCGGACAAAATGGTTTGATAAAAGTATCGGCATTATGGCTGGTTGCAGCTTATGGAGTAATTACGGTTGGTGAACTTTGCCTTTCTCCGATGGGATTATCATTGGTTTCAAAACTTTCTCCGCCAAGACTAACTGCATTAATGATGGGCGGATTTTTCCTTTCTACCTCTATTGGTAATAAACTTTCAGGAGTTTTAGCAAGTTTCTGGTATGATTATGACAACAAAGCCAATTTCTTTATTGTGAATTTTGGACTGTTACTTTTAGCCACACTTTTAGGTTTATCTATTTTAAAAAGATTGAATAAAATTATGAAGGAAAAAGGAGTTAATTAATTTCTTTACCGTATCATATAACGAAGGCTGTAGATTTTTCTACAGCTTTTTTTGTTTAAAATAAAAAATTAAAACCTTGTCAAAAACGCAAAAAAAACTATATTTGTGGGTCTTAACAAAAAATTAACAATTAATATATGGATACAGCAGTTCAGTCGAAGACTAAACACCCTAAAGGATTATGGGTTCTATTCGGAACAGAGATGTGGGAGCGTTTCAACTTTTATGGAATGAGAGCATTGCTTACCTTATTTATGGTAAACTCTCTACTGATGAAAGAAGGAGATGTTACAATAATATATGGTGGCTTTTTGGCTCTGTGTTATCTAACACCAATGTTGGGAGGTTTCATTGCAGACCGATTTTTAGGGAACAGATACTGTATCATTGTAGGAGGAATATTAATGGCACTGGGACAGTTCTTAATGTTTATGAGTGCATCAACATTCAGTTCCAATTTAGGATCAGCACAAACATTGATGTGGATTGCTTTGGGCGTTATCATTTTCGGGAACGGGTTTTTCAAACCTAATATTTCTTCGATGGTTGGAAGCCTTTATCCAAAGCAGGAAAAATCAAAATTAGATTCTGCATTTACAATTTTCTACATGGGGATTAACCTGGGAGCATTTTTAGGCCAATTTATCTGTCCATTTTTAGGAGATGTAAAAGATTCTAACGGTTTAAGAGATATTCACGCCTTTAAGTGGGGATTTTTAGCAGCTTCTATCGCAATGACGATTGGAACATTAACTTTCATTTTGCTTAAAAACAAGTATGTTGTTACACCGGAAGGAAGACCAATTGGTGGTTTACCTAGCGAAAGTACAGCAGAAGATTTTGAAGAAGGGGAATCACAGACTGCCAAATTTACAGGAAGCTCTATCGGTATTGCTGTTGTGGTTTTTCTAGTGGCTTTCTTCGGATTTCAATATTTATTTGTCAACAAAGTTGGATTTGGTTCTGTCGGCATGGGAGAATTTGTGAAAGCAGTAATCTATCCATTCATTTACTCGATGGGAATTGCTTTGGCTTATCTAATTATGTCAGCAACCGAAAACAAAATAGAAAGAGACAGAATATGGGTAATTTATATTGTATCCTTTTTCATTATCTTCTTTTGGGCAGCCTTTGAACAGGCAGGTTCATCACTGACATTTATTGCAGACAATCAAACAGACAGACATATTTTTGGCTGGAATATGCCACCTTCAATGGTACAGATCTTTAATGGTTTGTTTATCGTAATGCTAGCGGTTCCATTCAGTATGCTTTGGGACAAATTGAGAGCGAATAAAAAAGAACCGGTTTCTCCATTGAAACAAGCTATTGGTCTTGGTCTGATCGCATTGAGTTATTTAATTATCGCTTACAATGTAAAAGATCTAGGAAACTCTGGATTGCTTGCTGTAAAATGGTTGATTTTACTTTATTTAATACAGACAATGGGTGAGCTATGTTTATCTCCAATTGGTTTGTCTTTGGTAGGAAAATTAGCGCCTAAAAGATTTGCATCACTTTTATTTGGTGTATTTTTTATCGCAAATGCAGCAGGTTACGCTCTATCAGGAACTTTAGGATCTATTTTGCCTGCAACAGGTGATAAATTCTTAAAAGCAAAAGAGTTAGGAATTAATCTTCAGGATGTTTTAGATAAAAAAGTGACTTTAAGTGCAGATCAGCAGTCACTTTTAGAAAAGGAACAGATTTCAACTGTCTACAACAGTTTTGCAGGATTTGAAATTCATAATTTGTTTGAGTTCTTTATGGTATTCGTTATTCTTTGTGGAATTGCAGGAGCCATTTTAGCATTAATCTCTCCGACTTTGAAAAAAATGATGCACGGTGTAAACTAATACATCATCAAAATATTTTTAAACCTCTGATTTTTCAGAGGTTTTTTTTTACATTAGTAGATTGTAAAAAGATATTTATTTTAAGTAATACTGTCTAAATAAATCATTGTTTCAAAAAACATATTGTATCTATGAATTTAACCCTCGACGAAATACAGAATTTCAAAGGAAAATATCCAAAACAAATCTGGTCGCTCTTTTTCTCCGAAATGTGGGAGCGTTTCTGCTTTTACGGAATGCGTGGAATGTTGGTTTTCTTTATGATCTCACAGCTTAATTTCCATGAAAAAGAAGCCAACCTTCAGTATGGAGCGACCCAAGCATTTGTGTATGCATTCACTTTTGTAGGTGGATTATTCGCTGATAAAATTTTAGGTTTCAGGAAATCACTTTTTTGGGGTGGATTACTGATGATTGCGGGAAGTTTGATTTTGGCAACAGATCCACACAAATTTTTCTTTTTGGGAATTGCATTTACGGTTGTAGGTACAGGCTTTTTCAAACCCAACATTTCTTCTATGGTCGGACAGCTCTATAAACCGAATGATTCAAGAGCCGATGCCGGATTTTCGCTTTTCTATGCTGGAATTAATCTAGGTGCACTCCTTGGAGGATATTTATGTATTGCGATCGGAAAAGGAGAGTTGCTTTCTCACTTAATCCCTGAAGGTCTGCACTGGAACGTTGCTTTTGGTCTGGCTGCTATCGTTATGGTCATCAGTTTAATTAATTTCATATTTACCCAACGAAGTCTGGGATCAATCGGTCTTCAGCCCGGACATCCGGATCATGAAGTCAAGTCTGCACCAATGCCTAAGTACAAAGAGTATGGTGTGTACATTTTATCGCTAATATTCATTCCAATCATCATGACTATGGTTTCCGTGCCTGAATATACAGACTATTTTATGTTGACTGTAGGACCATTGACCTTGATTTATTTATTTTTTGAAATGTCTAAAGTGACACCTGCTGAGCGTAAAAAACTTTGGGCTGCTTTGGTTTTCATTTTATTTTCAATTTTGTTTTGGGGAATTTATGAGCAAAGTGGAGGCTCGCTAAGTATTTTCGCCGCTAAAAATTTAAATAAAGATCTTTTAGGATTAGATCCAAATGGTGTAAATAATTCCGGAGGTGCATTTTTCATCATCTTCTTAGCACCAATAATTGGATTGCTGTGGATTTGGATGAGCAAAAGAAAAATAGAACCCAATACCATCATTAAGTTTGGTTTAGGATTTATTTTTCTGGGATTAGGATATTATGTGCTTTTCGCCACCAGATTTTTCGCTGATTTACAGGGAATTACTTCTTTGAATTTCTTCACCATTGCCTTATTGGTTATCACCTTGGGAGAACTCTGCCTCTCTCCTATCGGATTATCAATTATGACCAAACTTTCTACCAAAAATCTTCAGGGAATGATGATGGGAATGTGGTTTTTGGCTTCGGCTTACGGTCAATATGTTGCAGGAATTATCGGAGCTGGTTTGGCAACAGCAAAAGAAGGCTCTACCAACTACGATGCATTAATTTCATATACAGAAGGTTATAAGCAGTTGGCATTGTATGCTGTGATTGCCGGAGTGGTACTGATTTTGATATCACCATTGGTTAAAAAGCTAATGCAGGAAGTTAAATAGAATTCCTGTAACTTTTACTAAATATCTATCATGAGAAAAATTTTCACCATACTCTCTCTTTTCTTCATCACTTTAAATTTTGCCCAGGTAAAATGGATGACTATAGAAGAAGCATTAGAAGCACAAAAAACTCAACCTAAAAAAATACTCATTGATTTTTATGCAGATTGGTGCGGTCCGTGCAAAATCATGGATAAAAAAACATACGGACATCCTGTGATTTCAGAGTTTTTGAATGATAAGTATTATCCTGTTAAATTTAATGCTGAAGAAAAAAAGCAGATCGAAATATTCGGAAGAAAATTTGTGAACGAAAATACTGCACATAAAAAAGGTAGAAACTCTCTTCACGAGTTTACACAGTTTATGAATGTAGGAGCTGTTCCGAGTACAGTTTTTTTGGATGAAAACGGGGCTCCGATCACGATTCTGCAGGGGGAACTTTCGGCTAAAGAACTTGAACCTTATCTTACTCTGATTTCAAACGATCTGTTTAAAAAGATTAAAACCAGACAGGAATGGGAAGATTTTCAGAAAAAATTTAAATCGAATATAAAAGATTAGGATGTAGTTGGCTACTGGCTGTTGGCAAATTAAAACAATGAATCATAGCTTTCAGATTTGAAAGCTTTTTTTATTTCTAAATTTTCCCGAAATTCGTGCCTTTCTTAATCATTGACTTTAGAGACTTCCATAGAATTTGTAAAAGGAATCGGTCCTGAACGAGCCAAACTTATTAAAAATGTTTTGGGAATGTCTACTGTAGAAGATCTTCTGCACTTCTACCCGATTCGCTACATTGATAAAAATAAAGTGTATAAAATCGGTAATCTTCAGGAAAGCAATCTTGAAATACAACTCAAAGGGAAAATCTCAAACGTTCAGGAAATTCACAATGGAAAAATAAAAAGACTTACCGCAAAATTCAACGATGATACAGGAAGTATGGATCTGGTCTGGTTTCAATACTCAAAATGGCTGAAAGAGCAACTTCCAGTGAACCGTGAGGTTTTTATCTTCGGAAAGATTAATGCGTTTAACAATCAGTTTTCAATGCCACATCCCGAGATTGAACTGGATGAGAAAAAAGAAAAAGACAGCCGTTTGCGTCCGATCTATCCAAGTTCTGAGAAGCTGACTAAAAGAGGTCTTAATCAGAAGTTTTTTCAGGTCATTTTAAGAAATATCTGTAAAGAAATTCCTAGTTTAATTCAGGAAAATCTTCCAGACTACATGATGAAGTCGATGAAATTTTTATCGAGGCAGCAGACTTACTTAAACATTCACTTTCCTGAAAATTTAGAATATTTTGAAAAAGCTGACTTCAGATTAAAATTTGAAGAATCATTCTTTTTTCAATTAGGTTTTGGCTTAAAAAAGGCACACCACAAAGCAAAATCACACGGAAATCCGTTTCCGATTGTTGGTGATTACTTCACAGGTTTCTACGAAAATCACCTTCCTTTTGAACTGACGAATGCACAAAAAAGAGTTTTAAAGGAAATCAGGTTCGATATGAAAAAGCCTATTCAAATGAACCGGCTTTTACAAGGTGATGTAGGTTCAGGAAAAACGATGGTTGCTCTTTTGACGATGCTGATTGCTCTCGACAATGGTTTTCAGAGTTGCCTGATGGCGCCGACCGAAATTCTTGCCCAGCAACATTACAACGGAATTAAAGATTTACTAAAAGACACCAATATAAAGGTAAATATCCTCACCGGTTCCGTAAAAGCTTCTGCACGAAAAATCATCCACGAAGAACTGGAAAATGGCGAACTGACAATTTTGGTGGGAACTCACGCAGTTTTGGAAGACAAGGTGAAGTTTAAAAATCTTGGTTTGGCGATCATCGACGAACAACACAGATTTGGGGTTGCTCAACGGGCAAAACTTTGGGCAAAAAACAGAATTCCACCACACATTCTGGTCATGACTGCAACGCCGATCCCAAGGACTTTAGCGATGAGTTTTTATTCTGATCTGGATGTGTCTGTAATTGACGAAATGCCTGTCGGAAGAAAGCCGATTATCACGGCTCACAGAAGAGAAAAAGACCGCGCTTACGTTTACAATTTCTGTCATGAAGAAATACGGAAAGGCAGACAGATTTATTTCGTTTACCCATTGATTGAAGAGTCTGAAACACTGGACTACAAAAATCTGATGGAAGGCTTAGAAAATGTAATGGAAAATTTTTCAAATTACGATGTCACTATGCTTCACGGTAAAATGAAACCTGACGAAAAAGATGCAGCCATGAATTACTTCGCATCCGGAAAATCGCAAATCATGGTCGCTACAACCGTAATCGAAGTGGGTGTCAATGTTCCTAATGCTTCAGTGATGGTGATCGAAAGTTCAGAAAGGTTCGGGTTATCACAGCTTCATCAGTTGCGTGGCCGCGTGGGAAGAGGTGGTGAGCAGAGCTACTGCATCCTGATGACTTCAGATAAATTATCGTCTGACAGCCGCACCAGAATTAAAACCATGACCGAAACCAACGATGGTTTCAAAATTTCTGAAGTCGATATGCAGCTGCGTGGTCCCGGCGATATATTGGGAACGCAGCAAAGCGGTGTGGTTGATTTCAAAAGACTTGATCTGGTGAATGACTCGGCAATTATTAAAAACACAAAAAATATGGTCGAAAAGATTCTTGAAGCCGATCCCCTGCTTTCAAGACCCGACCATCAGATTATTAAAAATTACTATTTGCAGTATTACAAAGGGAAAAATAAGTGGAGTAAGATTTCGTAGTACTAAATTTTGGCTAAAGCCTATGAGATTCTAAATAATCTAAAACGGGCTAAAGCCCGTTTCTAATGATTTCACAGAATTATCTCCATCAGATAATCATCCATCACATATCCGTTTCCAATATCAAAAACGCCATCATCATAAACTTGATAACCCTGAGATTCATAAAAGCTTTTTGCAGAATTGTATTTATTCACATTTAAAATAATTCTGTGATCACCACTTTCCTTTACTTTTACATTGAGAAATTCAAGCGTTTTTTTTCCTAAACCTTTTCCTTTGCTTTCCGGAACGAGATAAATTCTGTGCAGTTTTGTCGTGTGATCTTCATAGTGATTTTCGTAGCCTAAAAATCCATCAAATACATTTAAAACTTCATCAAAAACAAGATAATAATGATAGTTTGGATTTTTTAAATGCTCTGAAATTTCTGCTTCTGAGTACATAGTGTCAAGCATATACTTCATCTGTTCCTGGGAAAGAATATCAGCATAAGCATTTTCCCATGACCTTTTTGCTAAATCTTGAATGAGGGGAATGTCTTTTTTTGTTGCTTTGATAAGATTCATTACATTTTAGATTTACTTAAACACATCAGTCACAAAGATTTTTTATTAATTTTGAAAATATTTCAGATCACATTAGAGAGAAAATCAAAGATTTTCAAAACTACGTTCTCTTTAAAGCATTTGAATCAATTACTTTAAGCAACTTGTGTCAAAAATTTTTTAATAATGTTAGAAACGTAAACTTTTCAGTCTAAATACTTTAAATATTGACAACATTTACAAAGAAAATCCAAGATTTTCAAAACTTATGTGCTCTAAAATGTTTTCAAACAAGATAACTAAAAAACTTAGGTGACTAATGTGTTAAACTATTTTAGATTAAAAAAGTGAAAAGCATCACACCTTTCACTTTTCATTATTTTTATGTTTAATATTCTGCTTCACTATTCTCTTGCAAAGCAAAATTCACCATTCACTGCTAAATTTTCGCCATTTCAGCTTTTATTTTCGCATAAAGTCCTTCTGATGCAGGAACCAATGGAAGTCTCAGATAGTTTTTAATCAATCCTTTTTCAGCCAAAACCGCTTTAATTCCGCAAGGATTTCCTTCAGCAAAAATCAGTCTTGTGATATCAACCAGTTTATTGTGAATTTCATAGGCTTCATCTACTTTTTTATCAAAAGCCAGCTGAACCATCGTTGAAAATTCTTTCGGATAACCCTGTCCGATTACAGAAATTACTCCTGCTCCACCCGCTAAAGTTACAGGAAGTGTAAATTCATCATCTCCTGAAACCAAATTGAAACCTTCAGGCTTTTTTCTCAAAATATCGAAATACTGAAGAATGTTGGGTGCAGCTTCTTTAATTAAGAATAAATTCGGGAATTCTTTCGCCAGACGCAAAGTCGTTTCGGCCTCAACATTCTGTCCGGTTCTTGAAGGAACGTTGTAAATGATAATATTTTTCCCGGTAGAAGCCAACATTTTATAATGCTGGTAAAGCCCTTCCTGATTAGGTTTGTTGTAATATGGAGACACTGATAATACGGCTGTAAAATCAGATAATTCAGCTTCTTCGATCTGCTGTTTGACTTCAAGAGTATTGTTTCCGCCAATTCCTAAAACCAAAGGAAGACGTTTATTATTAACCTTAATGATGTGCTCAACTACCTGTTTCTTCTCGTCTGAAGAAAGTGTAGCAGCTTCCGCTGTAGTTCCCAAAACTACCAAATAGTTGGTTCCGTTTTCGATGTTGTACTCAATGAGTTTTGTCAAACTTTCGAAATCTACGGATAAATCTTCATTAAAGGGCGTTACCAAAGCAACACCTACTCCTTTTAAAATGCTCATCTGTTCGAATTATTTTCCCCAAATTTAATAATTTCATACAAGAATTTACAATATTTAATCCTGTTTTATTATACATATAATTATATTTGCATTATACTAAAGAAATTATGCAAAATAAATTCTTATTGATAGGAATTGCCCTGCTTTCGCTCACAGCCTGTAAAACGACTTCGTTGCAGGTGGCCAGTGTGCAGACGCAGAAGAATATTTCTATTAATCAGGACCTGAAGGCGGATGAAGATTTTGCTCAATTTATCGAGCCTTACACCGAGAAACTCAACAAAGAGATGAATCAGAAAATCTCTTACACTCAAGTTGATTTAACGAAGGAAGGCGACAACAGTAATCTCGGAAATCTTTTGGCAGATTATACTTTTGACGGAGCGAATATCTGGGCAAAAGCCAATTTGAATAAAAATATTGATGCAGCACTGATCAACATCGGTGGAATCCGTACAACGATCGGGAAAGGTGATATTCTTCTGAAAAATGTTTTTGAAGTGATGCCTTTTGAAAATGAAGTGATCATCGTAAAATTTAAAGGTTCAGATCTGCAGGGATTATTTGATTATTACGCTAAAAATCAGAAAAACAACCCTGTTTCTCATTTGTATATCGAAACGAATGACGGTACTCTTTCCAAAAGTTTAATCAACGGAAATTCAATTAATCCAAATCAGGATTATTATATTGCAACCTCAGATTATCTGGCTTTGGGCGGTGATAATATGAAATTTTTTGCAATGGGAGAATCAATTCCTACAGGGATCAAACTGAGAGATCTGTTTATAGAATATTTTAAGAAAAATCAGCAGATCAATCCGAAGGAGGAAGTCCGTTTAAATTTTATCGGGAAGAAGTAATGGATAGAAAAAGTTTTTTAAAAACGATAACAGGAGGAACTTTAGCGATGACTTTAGCTCCGAATTTGATGATGGCGGAAGAACTACATTTAAATTCTTTCTCTTCAGCCCATAAATTAACGATACTTCATACCAACGATCAGCACAGCAGAATTGAACCGTTTGATTCGAGCTACACTAGAAATCCCAATCAGGGCGGTTTTGCGAGAAGAGCGACTTTAATTCAGAAAATCAGAAGCGAAGAAAGCAATCTTTTGCTGCTTGATTCCGGAGATATTTTTCAGGGAACACCGTATTTCAACTTTTTTGGAGGCGAGCTGGAATTTAAGTTGATGTCGATGATGAAATATGATGCTTCCACAATGGGAAATCACGATTTCGATAACGGTTTAGACGGATTTTTAAAAGTTTTGCCGAATGCAAAATTTCCTTTTATCTGTTCGAATTATGATTTTAAAAATACCATTTTAGACGGAAAAACTTCACAGTATAAAATTTTCAACAAAAACGGAATTAAAGTCGGAATTTTCGGAGTGGGAATCGAACTTGACGGATTGGTTGGAAAAAAACAGTATGGCGAAACCATTTGGTCCGATCCTGTTGATGTAGCTCAGCATTATTCCAATTTCCTGAAAAACGAAATGAAGTGCGACCTTGTGATTTGCCTTTCCCACATTGGCTACGATTACAGAGACGAACCTGAAAAACTCAACGATAAAATTTTAGCTTCAAAAACAGAAAATATTGACTTAATTTTAGGCGGTCATACGCACACTTTCTTACCTGAACCGCAAACCTTCCAGAACAGACAGGGAAAAAACGTTTTGGTAAACCAGGTGGGCTGGGCAGGACTTCTTTTGGGACGAATAGATTTCTTTTTTGATCAGAATAAAAATATTAAAACGGTTTCCTGGAACAATCAGGCAATTGACAGCAGTATAACAGCATAATATGAAAAAATTTCTAATTTCTCTTGGTATTTTGGCCTCCTTGCAAATCGTAAGCGCACAAAATATTTCCTCAAAAAAATGGGCTGATTTGTTTTCTTACAACAATGTTTTGGCAATAAAAGAAGATAATGGTAAGATCGTTGCTGCTACAGAAAACGGAATTTTTTATTATACCATTTCTACAGGAGAAATTACTAAACTTTCGAAGGCGAATGGCTTGCATGAAGTTAAAATTTCTGCTTTTGATTACAATCCGCAAACTAAAATTGGTTTGATCGGTTATCAGAACGGCTCACTTGATGTGATTACGCCGCAGGGAGTAACATATGTTGTTGATATTCCTATCGCAACAGGATATAATGGGAGCAAAAGAATCAATCATATTTCGATTACCGGAGACCGAGCTGTAGTTTCCGTAGGGTATGGAGTTTCTATTTTCGATTTAAAAAAGAAGGAATTCGGTGATTCTGCATTCTTTGTTACAGGAGGTGTCTATCAGGCCAGCAATGAAGCAACGATCAAAGACAATAAAGTTTTTTCTGTAACCAATACCGGATTGAAAACGCATGAACTGAATACAACTTTTCCTGTTTTTTCAACCTGGAGTACAGAACTTCCCGGAAACTTTACCCATATCGATTCAGAAAATGTAGTTTCTTTCTCATCAGCTACAGCATCATACATTTATAATAACGGTGTTTCTACACCAGTTTCGCAGACCTTTGGCAATGTGAGCGATGTTGTTGTCAATGCCGACAATATCGTGATCACAGATGCTGCAAGAATTTACAGTTACAATACAAACGGAACTTTTACTGGATCTGTTACGGTAGGAGAAACTTGCAACACCGCCACAAAAGTCGGTTCAAGAATATATGCAGGGACGATTTTATCCGGTTTAAAAAGTGAGGACAATATAGCATACAAACCAGATGGACCTTACTTTAACTATGCCTATAAAATCAGGATTTTTAATGAAAATCAGCTCTTGGTTTCCAGTGGAGCCAGAGTTAATGACTTTAATGAAGGTCTGAATAATCCAAGAAATCCGGGCTTCTATTATTTTACTGGTACAGAGTGGATTTATCCTTCAATATTTGTAGCAAGTTCAACCGTATTCAATGTTCTTGACGCTATTGCAGACCCTGCAAATCCGTCAGAAGTAATGTTTACTAATTATAATACCGCACCTGGATATGGTATTTATAAAATGAAATACAATTCCGGTTCAAAAGATTTTGATTTTGTAAAAAGATATGATTTGGATGCAACGGGTCCTTATCACCGAAGACCGGTAGGTTTTACCTATGATGATCAGAATAATTTGTTTGCGACAATTGCATATTCAGGATTAACCGCTGCTTTGTCCTTTTATGATAAAGCAACAGATAATTTTATTGTTAAAGAACTTGGACTGCTCAGCAGTGGTGTACAACAGCCACTTTTCAGCAATGATCTTCTATGGTTGCCGCTTCCCCGTTCTAACAATTTCTTAGTGTATGACACCAAGAAGACCAGCAATTTTTCAGATGACACACAGTACTTATTGGGCGAAAGCAATGGCTTACCGTCTGGTTCTCCAGGAAGTTTATCTGTTGCTGTCGATAAATCCGGAGATGCATGGATTGGCAACTTTACAGGCTTAAGAATACTGTCTAATGCGGTAACTGAAGTAAAAAACAATCCAACTCTAGAACCGATCGTCATAGAACAGGGAAATCTTGCAGAAGAACTGTTCAGAGATTCTCAGGTTTTGCAGATAGAAGTTGATGGTGGAAACCAAAAGTGGGTTTCTATTGACGGTGGTGGTGTGTATTACCTTTCAGCATCCGGCGAACAGGTACTTAAAAGATTTACTAAAGAAAATTCTCCACTTCCAACGAATACAGTAACTGATATTAAAGTGGACAAGAAAACAGGTAAGGTCTATTTCGTAACCTATGATGGAATTGTCACTTATCAAGGTGATGTAGCAGACGTAACTTCTAATTTTGGAAACGTTTTGGTCTATCCAAATCCTGTAGTTTATTCTCAGTTTAAAGGTAATGTAACAATAAAAGGTCTTGCGGAAAAGACCAACATCAGAATTACAGATGCTGCAGGAAACATTGTACATTCTGCTATTTCAAGAAACGGATATTACGAGTGGAATCTTAACAATCAGAAAGGAAAAAGAGTAGCATCAGGAATTTATTTTGTACTGATGACCAACGAAGATGCAAGCGATAAAGCAACTGCAAAAATAGCTGTTGTCAATTAATGAATTCTCAAAACGGCTTCCTACTTTCATTTATAAAATATGGTGAAAATGATGCAATTCTGCATTGTTTTACCGAGGAGGAAGGCTTTCAGACTTATTTTTTACGGGGCATTTACACCAAAAAAAATAAGAAGAAAGCCTTCCTCCTGCCTTTAAATAAATTAAACTTTTCAATACGCATTGGTAAAACAGGAAGTATGCAGACTATTTCAGGTTTTGAAATGCTCAATATTCATGATATTTACACGGATATAAAAGCCAACACTGTCGTATTTTTCATTTCAGATTTCCTCAATCAGATCTTAAGAAATGAAAATAAAAACCTGACCGTTTTTTATATCATCGACGAATTTATTGATCAACTGAACAGCAGAAACTACCAGTCTCATCTTATTTTTTTAATTAAGATATTAAAAATTCAGGGCGTTGCTCCACTCGTAGGAGACGGCAGTTTTCTTGATCCTGAAACCGGAACTTTTGCTACTTTTTCCACACATCTGCTTTTTGATGACGAGATTTCTTTATTTTGGAAAACGATTATTTCATCTTCAAATCCTTACGAAATAAAAATTCCGGCGTCAAATAGAAAAAGTTTTTTAGACAGTATTCTGGTGTATTACCATTACCATATTTCAGACTTCAAAACACCTAATTCTTTAGAAATCATTCAGCAGATTTTTGAGTAAAATTTACGAATCTTTGTCTTTTGGCATCTCGGTTTCCGATTTTGCAATTTCTTTTTTAGTAAATCTTGGCTGAAGAATCTTCGCAATCAGACCCGTCCATCCTGTCTGATGAGACGCTCCTACTCCACGACCGCTGTCGCCGTGAAAATATTCATAAAACAGAATATAATCTTTAAAGTCAGGATCAGTCTGAAATTTTGGGTACTGACCATTGAAAGGACGATTTCCATTTTCATCTTTTAAAAATAACTGAGCAAGTCTTTTCCCTAAAGAATCTGCAATCTGATCTAAATTTGAATAATTTCCGCTTCCTGTAGGATATTCGACCATAAAATCCGGACTGTAATAAAAGAAAAAACGCTGAAGGCTTTCGATAATTAAAAAGTTTACAGGAAACCAAACCGGCCCTCTCCAGTTGCTGTTCCCTCCAAAAAGTGCGCTGTCACTTTCTGCTGGAGTATATTTTACGGAGTAATCGGTTCCGTTTAAATTCAGCTCATACGGATTTTCCTCATATTCTTTCGACAATGCACGGACTCCATAATCAGACAGAAATTCTTCAGGATTCAGCATTCTGCTCAGCAGTCTTTTTAAACGGTGACCGCGCAGAAGAGAAAGCAGATGTTTTGAATCTTCACCTTTTACTTCCCAGTGCGAAACCAAGGCGGCGAGTTCAGGTTTATTTTCTAAAATCCATTTCATTCTGCTTTTAAAATTGGGCAGTTTTTCGATCATTTCATCGTCAATCACCTCAACAGCAAACATAGGAATTAACCCGACAATCGTTCTCAGCTTTAGAAACTGATTATTGCCGTCACCCGACGAAATGGCATCATAGAAAAACTCATCCTCCTCGTCCCAAAGACTGAAATGTTCTTCTCCCATGTTATCCAGTGCATTGGCTATGTAGAGGAAATGCTCAAAAAATTTCGTTGCCATTTCTTCATAAATCCTGTTATACTGAGCCAATTCCAAAGCAATACGCATCATATTGAGCGCAAACATTGCCATCCAGCTGGTTCCATCGGACTGCTCCAGATGTTCGCCATTGGGAAGCGCAGTATTACGATCGAAAACTCCAATGTTATCGAGTCCCAGAAATCCGCCTTCAAAAATATTGTTTCCGTTGTTGTCTTTTTTATTGACCCACCAGGTGAAATTTATCAGAAGTTTTTGAAAAGCACTTTCTAAAAATTCCAGGTCAGGTTTTCCTTTCAGATATTCATCAATTTTAAATACCCTGAAAACCGCCCATGCATGAACCGGCGGATTCACGTCGCTGAAATTCCATTCGTACGCGGGAAGCTGGCCGTTGGGATGCATATACCATTCAAAGAGGAAGAGTTTCAGCTGATATTTAGCAAAATCGGGATCAATGAGAGAAAAACTGATCGTGTGAAAGGCTAAATCCCAAGTGGCATACCAAGGATATTCCCATTTGTCGGGCATCGAAATAATATGCTCGTTGTTGAGCTGCTTCCAGTCATGATTGCGAATTTTTTCCCTAGATTTCGGTGGTTTCGGTTGCGCAGGATCTCCTTTCAGCCACTTTTCTACGTTGTAATGATAATACATTTTATTCCAGAGCATTCCTGCAAAAGCCTGCCGCTGTACCAATTTCTCATCATCAGTTTCCATACCGTCCTGAATTTCAGCATAAAATTTGTCCGCTTCTTTTTTTCTTAAATTAAATATTTGATCAAAATCTTCAAAGGGATTACTTAAATTCTTATCAGAAAGTCTGAATTCAAAAGTTTTAATTTCTTTCGCTTTAAAATTTTCATCAATCAGAAAAGATGCTTTTGTTCCTGTGTCCTGTGAACTGACGGCTGAAGAATTACCGTTGATAATAAAATCATTGATCCCATCTTTGCAATATTTTGACTGATTGGGAGATTGATGCAGCCTCTGATGATTGGTTTCATTTTCGCAAAACAAGGCGTTAAGAGAATGCTTTGCATAGAGATTTTTAATATGTAAATCTTTATGACTGACTTTGATATGGGTTGATTCTTCGGAACTTAAATGCGGTTTGTAATTGTCATATCCCCAGTTCCATGTATTTCTGAACCAAATAGTGGGAAGTATTATTAATGAGGCCTCTTTATCGGATTTATTAATGACTGTCAGCTTTACTAAGATATCGTTCTGACTTTCCTTTGCATATTCTATGAAGATATCAAAATATTCATTCTCATCAAAAATTCCGGTGTCGATGAGTTCATACTCTGCTTCTACTTTGTTTCTCTCGGCATTCGTTTTTATTAAATCATCGTATGGAAAGGCATTTTGAGGATACTTGTACAGCATCTTCATGTAAGAATGCGTTGGTGTAGAATCAAGGTAGTAAAAATATTCTTTCACATCTTCACCGTGGTTGCCCTGACCGTTTGAAAGACCAAAGAAACGCTCTTTTACCATTTTGTCTTTCTTATTCCAAAAGCCTACTGAGAAAACCAGTTTCTGCAGATCGTCACAGATTCCGCAGATTCCCTCTTCGCCCCATCTGTAGGTTTTTGCTTCTGCAGTATCATGATTGGTGTAATTCCAGGCGTCACCGTCGGCACTGTAATCTTCACGCACCAGTCCCCACTCACGGTTGCTGACGTAAGAGCCCCATTTTTTCCATGAAACATCTGATAATCTTTCTTTTTCGGAATTCATCACTGACTGATTTTGAAATAAAAACTAATGTGCAACTGCATACAATCTGCGCCCCGGATTGAGCGGCATGTCTGAGCTCTTTTTGTAAGCGTTGGCAAATGAAAGGCACAAAAAAGCGAGTAGTGAA
This sequence comes from Chryseobacterium kimseyorum, assembly GCF_025971945.1. GTDB lineage: Bacteria > Bacteroidota > Bacteroidia > Flavobacteriales > Weeksellaceae > Chryseobacterium > Chryseobacterium kimseyorum. The sequence goes on along the minus strand of NZ_JAPDHW010000007.1, from coordinate 81,656 downwards.
AGCCGGAATTGTGCGCCAAAGAACTACCCGTTGTCTGAAAAACTCTCAAGACTTGTCATTCCTCCATCCACAAAAATGCTGGCTCCTGAAATATAATCGGCAAGGTCACTCGCTAAAAATGCTGCCAGGTTTCCAATATCTTTCGGCTGCCCGATTCTGTTGTACGGAATGAGATCCAGCAAAGAATTCAGGGCATCTTTCGTTTCCCACGCATCTTTATTGATCGGTGTCTGAATAGCTCCAGGGCCGATCGAGTTCACACGGATTTTGTCTGCGCCGAATTCCTGAGCCAATGTCTGCATCAGCATTTTAATAGCTCCCTTGCTTGCGGCGTAGTTTGCGTGGCCCGCCCAGGGAATAATTTCGTGAACCGAACTTATATGAATGATTTTTCCGCATGCTACAGACCTTGAGGTATCAATTCCGCGTCTCAGAAATTCTTTGATGGCTTCTCTTGAACATAGAAACTGCCCTGTGAGATTGACACCCATTACTGCGTTCCAGTCATCTAAGGTCATCTCTGTGAATTTTGCATCTTTCTGAATTCCTGCATTGTTGACGAGAATATCTACCGTTCCGAATTCTGCAATAACATCCTGGAACATCTTAACGACCTCATCTTCCTTAGAAACATCACACTTGTAGGTAATTCCGTTTCCGCCTGCATCCTTGATTTCCTTTAAAACTTCCTGAGCGCTGTCGTGAGACTTTTCTGATGAGTGATTGATGATTACGGTGGCTCCGGCTTCGGCAATTGATTTGGCAATTCCTGTTCCGATACCGCTTGATGCGCCTGTGATAATGGCGACTTGATTCTTTAATGATACTTCCATAATAATATTCAAATAGTGTTTAAACACAATTGAAAGTATCAAGCCAAACTAGAAATTTATTTTCTAAATTAACTTAAAGCTTTGGTCATCACATACTGGGGACCGTTTCTGCCTTCAACAGATTTTCCTTCATAGAGATATCCGGTCCTGAGATAAAGTTGGAATGCTGAACTGTTGTTATGGTTGACCGCCAAAACAATCTCACTGCAGTCACAAAAATTTTTCCTGACAAAAGCATCAATTCTCGACATCGTTTCTTTTCCAACGCCTTTCCCTTGAAACTCGGGATTAATAGAAAGTGATCTCAGCAAAACACAGTGCTCATTTCCACTGAGCTCGCATTTATCATTTCCAAAATCCAAAACGAAAAAACCGACTCTCTTTTCATTTAAATAAACGGTTACCGGAAATGCTCTGCCGTCATTTCTCTCTTTAATTCTTTTTAACGCGTTTTCAACAGAAGAAGTAAACATCGACTGTTCTGCATCCAAAGAATAATTAAGCTCAGAGAAATCATCCGGAGTATAAAATCTTAGAGAAACCATTTTAATGATGGTAAATGTCTTCGTACATGACTCCTGCGCGAATTTCGAATGCCAATTTGTTTTCTTCCGGAACAACCGGACAGTTGTAATCGTACGCATTGTAAGCACAGTAAGGCTGATATGACTGATTGAAATCTAAAACAATGGTATTTCCTGAAGGAATTTTCAGATCCATATATTTTCCCCCGCCGTACGTTTCTTTATTGTTGGTTTCGTCACGGAACGGTAAAAAAAGATGATCTTTATATTGTTCCATTTTCATTAAATCTAAACTTTGGTAGACCGTTAAAGTATATGCTTTCCCATCTAAGGTGAAAGTTGCTTTACCAAATTCCTGATACGATTTAGATTTCCCGGAAGATGTCGGCAAATCGAAAGGTTGAGGATTTTCTGTTTTAATAAATTCTGCTGTAACTCTGTATTTAAGATCAATCGGAAAGAAAGGATGTTGTTCAAATTTCGCAAAATTATCTCCTCTCAGAGGAGTTTCTTTCTGATCTAAATATTCTTTATTCAAATCTTTCTGGAATTTTTCAATCTCCTGAATTTGTTTCGAGGCTTCACCTTTTTTCTGAGAAAATAATAAAACCGGAATTATAAAAAGTAAAAGTAGAAAATGCTTTCTCATTAATCTTCTGAAATTTTAATTCTGTAAATGTCTGATGAATTTCTTTTAATTGATTTTACAAAAAATCCACCTTCTTCAGGAATAATTTCTTTAAAATCAAAACTTGTACAGTCTTTCGGCAGTCCCGAAAAAACCAAAGTAAACCAAAAATCTCTCATAAAAGGAACAGCTGTCCAGTTTGGATAAATGGTAATATTTTCCGCGTGAATCAATTTACTTTTATGACTGGAACTGTTGTCTAAAAGATAGGTCGTATTCCAGATTCTGATGAGATTTCCCAAAAATGGTGACGCCGGAAAACAGCAATGCACAATTACCTGTTTCTCTTCTTCAACTTTAGTCTGAAGAGATTCAAGCAATTCTTTTGCGATAATGGGTTTTACAATGACTTCTTCCATGAGTGATGGGAAATAAGTAATTGGTAATGAGCAATTTTTTCAGCATTCTAGAAATTACTACTCATTACCAATTGCTGATATTTTAATATTTTAGTTCTAATTTTTCTTTACTGTACGCTCTAACTTTTTCGGTAAGTTCAGGGTTTTCTGCCAGTTTCTGTCCATATGACGGAATCATTTCCAATAACTTTTCTCTCCATTCTCCATTCAGTTTTTCAGGGAAACATTTTTCAAGGATATTTACCATTGCAAAAACTGCTGTGGAAGCTCCGGGAGAAGCACCAAGGAGAGAGGCGATCGTTCCTGCCTGATTAACTACGACTTCAGTTCCGAATTCAAGTTTCCCACCCTGTTTTCCGTCTCTTTTAATGACCTGAACACGCTGTCCGGCAACTTTCAGTTCCCAGTCTTCTTCCTTTGCATCTTTTACAAATTCTCTTAAATGCTGAATTCTCTGGGCTTTGGTCATCGCAACCTGCTGCACCAAATATTTCGTCAGCGGAATATTGTGCCACCAGGCTCCAAAAAGAGATCTGATGTTCTTCGTATTGACACTCGCCGGCAAATCAAGATAGTTGCCTTCTTTTAAAAATTTAGTCGAAAATCCGGCAAAAGGACCGAACAGCAATGCTTTTTTACCATCAATAATTCTTAAATCCAGATGCGGTACTGACATTGGTGGTGCGTCAACGGTTGCCTGTGTATAGACTTTTGCCTGATGCTGTTCTACCAACTCTGGATTATGTGTCACCAGCCATTCTCCGGAAACCGGAAAACCTCCGTAACCTTCACTTTCTTTAATATCTGAACTTTCCAATAATGGCAATGCGTAACCTCCTGCTCCTATGAAAACAAAGTCTGCAACCACTTCCTGTTTGTGACTGTGGATTCTGTCTTTCACCTTCATCTCCCACTTTCCGTCATTTCTCGGATCGATGTCTTTCACCTCATGATACAGGAAAACTTCCACATTGGAATCTTCCAGTAAATGTCTTCCCATTTTTCGGGTTAAACTTCCGAAATTCACATCGGTTCCCAAATCCATTTTGGTGGCCGCCAGAACTTCGGTATCATTCCTTTTGCTCATCACCAGAGGAATCCATTCTCTCAATTGATTGTGATCCGTAGAAAATTCCATAGCGGAAAATAACGGAGAATCTTTCATCGCATCGTGACGTTTCTTAAGATATTCAGCATCTTTTTCGCCAAACACCAAACTCATGTGTGCACAGGAATTGATAAAGTCTGAGGGAGTAGAAATATATTTTTTGTCGATTAAATAAGACCAGAACTGTTTTGAAATTTCAAACTGTTCAGCGATTTTTTCAGCTTTAGAAATATCGACTGTTCCGTCTGCACTTTCTGGAGTATAATTGAGTTCGCAGAAAGCTGAATGTCCGGTTCCTGCATTATTCCAGGCAGCAGTACTTTCTTTTGCAAATCTTCCAAGTCTTTCGAAGATGGCGATATTTAGATTAGGATCAAATTCATGAAGTAATGTTGCTAAAGTGGCGCTCATAATTCCACCACCGATTAAAACAACATCGTATTTTGGTTTGGGTGTTCTGCTTAAAATTGTATTCGGCATTCCTTTAAATTTACTACGAATTTCGGGAAAAGATTTTTATTAAATGATTGTTTAATGATTTTTTTAATGCGGTGGATTTTATTTTGAAATTTTATCCTCTTGTGGATGAAGCTATTTTTTCTACAATTAAAATTTCATGAAAATCTGGATGTGTATGTTGCCTTAGTGATTACCGTGAAAACATCAATTATAAAGTAAGTTAATAACCCGGAAAAAAAAGAATTGATTTCCCACAGATTACACAGATTTTCACAGATTGGAAACATACTTTGGGGAGTCTTTTTTCTCGCAAATTGAGCGGATTTTGCAGATTTTTTTATTGGTCAAGAGACGATTTTGAATATTTTTTATTTTTATAATGTTTTAATTCTCGCAAAGCCAAATAAGAATTCTGAATCTTATGTATAAGAAATTATACTAAAGCATCAACTCAGTAAAGAAATGTAAGGTTTTTTAGCGATGATGGATTTGTCAGTTGTCAAAATAATTAAATCCGAGGCTCCACTAAAGCAAAAATGTTTGTAGGAACTGATATATACATTGTAATGAGCTCCGTAGGAGCGGGATGTTTGTGTCATTCTACTTATTGTTTCATACTTCTTTAATTTTCCCTTCGCTCTTACACATCGAATTGCAGCAGCCCGACTTGAACGGAGCTCTTTTTGCCGGAGCAAAGCGGAGGCAAAAAAGCGGGAGCCCTTCGACAAGCTCAGGATAAATTACAGGTGGAAAAGCTGCCATAAAAAAACACCAGCAAATAAATACTGATGTTCTATTTTTGATTTAATCTGAAATATTCTTAGTTCAATTTTGCAGTCAGTTTCTTGAACTGTTTCTCGGCATTTTTACCTTCATACAGAATCGCATAAATCGTGTCAATAATTGGTAGTTCAAGATTTTTCTGTCTTGCTGTTTTGTAAATGGAATCTGCCGCATAATACCCTTCAGCAACCATGTTCATCGACTGAATAGCCGATTTCACGGTGTAACCTTTTCCAATCAGATTTCCTAAGTTTCTGTTTCTGGAGAACAGTGAATAGGCAGTTACAAGTAAATCTCCCAAATAAGCACTTTCATTCACATCTCTAGGAGCCTCATAAATAGCTTCTAAGAATGTCTCCATCTCACGGATGGCATTAGATACGAATACTGCTGTAAAGTTATCTCCATATCCTAAACCGCTTGCAATCCCAGCACCGATCGCGAAAATATTTTTCAGAATCGCACTGTACTCATTTCCTAAAATATCTTTACTTGAATTGACTTTGATAAAATCTGAATTGAATATTCCTACCAGTTTATCAGAAGTTTCATCTTCTACCGTCGCAACGGTGAGGTAAGAAAGTCTTTCCATCGCAACTTCCTCTGCGTGACACGGACCCGCAATGACTGCCTGATTTCTGAAACCGATCTGGAATTCCTCTTTCAGATAATGCGCAACCACATCATTAACCTTAGGAATAATCCCCTTGATTGCTGAAACGAAAATTTTGTCTCTGTACTCGCAAGTCATTTTCTCCATCGTATCTGACAGATAAATAGACGGAGTTGCCAGGACCACTACGTCACAGGCTAAAACCAATTCGTTGATATCTGTGGTCAGTTTTAAATTTTTAAGATTGAAGTTTACTGCTGTAAGATACGTCGGGTTGTGACCGCGAAGTTCGATTGCACCTTTTACAAACTCACTTCTAACGCACCAGTGTACGGTTTTACAGTTTTCAACAAGCATTTTCACAATCGCTGTCGCAAAACTTCCGCTGCCGACAACTCCTACGGAAATGTCTTTTTTAGCCTTTTTTGAGTTTGCAGATTCTGAAATTGTTTTCTTTTTCGCCATAATTCAAGTGTGAACTGCAAATATATTAAAACAAAGAAATACTGAAAGTTTATTGGGATGATAAACGATCTTTTTTGAAAAATTTAACACTGCGACACAATTAAATGATTAAAAATCCGTTAAATAGAGATTATCATAAATTTAAATTAAAGATATCGCTTAAAAATTATTTTTAATTAAATTTGCACCCTTAAAACGGTTTTTAAATTCTAAGAAAGAGAAAATGAAGAAATTTTTAAGAAGCAAAAAAAAGGTAAACATCTTAATTGCAGGACTTTTACTTATTGTTTTTGCACAAAGTATTTTTATCGCCAACCTTTTTTCAAAGAAAGACGATAAAAATTACGAAGTCAATCTGGTGAAAATAAACACCGAAAAAGACAGCGTAGATTACCTGAAAATGAAGACAGACCTCAACTTAGTGGATCAAACAGTAGGACAGCTGAACTCATTTTTAAAATCTAAAGACATTAAGAACGAAAAACTGATGGTTCTTGATAGTGACAGTATCTCAAACTCAATTTATCTGGCAAAACAATCCAACCGATACAGTCAATATCTCATGGATCTACAGAAAAAGCTGATGCAGGTTCCTTTGGGAATGCCAAGTGAAGGTTATATTTCATCGAACTTCGGGATCAGAAAAAATCCAATTCCATTTAAAACGGTTTTTGCATCGGTAAAACCAACCGGAGAATCAAAAACGAATGTGGTCGCTACTACAGCCACTGCAAAAACTGAAGTAAAAGCTGAGCCTTACGAGAAGACCATTGAACTGACGGACAGCTATGGAAATAAGCGCGAAGTAAAAGTAATGGTGACGCCAAAAGCGAAAACAGAAGCTGTAGCGGCTGCACCCACAACTTCATCAGCAAATACTGCTTCTACAACTGCAGCAAGAGCACCAGAAAAAAACAATCCACCTGCAGAAGCTGATCAAATGCAGTTTCACAAAGGTTTAGACATTGCTGTTCCTTTCGGGTCAGATGTGATTGCTACCGCTGCCGGAACGGTTATTTTTTCGGGTCAGAAAGGAGGTTACGGAAACTGTGTGATCGTTTCTCACGGAAATGGACTGGCAACACTTTATGGACATTTATCGCAGTTGGTAGCCAAAGCAAATGATAAGGTAAAAGTGGGACAGGTTATTGCGAAATCCGGAAATTCAGGACGTTCTACGGGACCGCATCTGCATTATGAAGTACACAAAAACAATACTCCGGTGAATCCGAAGCTGTTTATGAATTTATAAATTTCTGGTTTTCAGATTGAACAGTATCGGCGGCCCCAAGGGGGCCGCCGATACTGTTTTTTACAATTTATGATCGTATTTTATCTGATAATTTATTAGGAATATTTGTGGAGGCTTTTTAAACAAAATCGAATTAATAAGCTGCCGTAAAACGTTCACGGATGTGGTTATTCTGTTCCAGTTCATCAACCAATGCAACCGCAACATCTTCCACAGATAAAATACTTCTTCCATTTTCATCGAAAACAGGTGATTCCAGAGACGTTCTGTATTTTCCGGTTCTGATTCCTGCCGTTCCTGGATGCATCTCGATAGCAGGGCTGAAAAACGTCCAGTCCAGAATTTCGTTTTTCTTAATCTCATTTAGATAATCTCTTGCAGCAGTTGCACCCGGTTTGATATCGGCTGGGAAATCCGGACCGTCAACCAATTGCTTTCCGTCGATGAACAGACTTCCTGCCCCACCCACAGTGATAAATCTTTGAACACCCGACTTTTCAACTGCTTTTTCGATGTTTTTACTTCCGTTCAGAAAGTCGTTATAAAGATTTGGATTTGTCCAGCCTGCATTGAATGTGTTGATGACGGCATCATTTCCCTTCAGACCTTCAGCAAGTTCATCAATGTTATTTATATCAATACTTTTGGCAACGACATTTTCTTTCTGTTCAACTTTCGAAATATCTCTTACGATCGCGTCTACAGAATATCCTCTGCTTTCCAATTCTTTTACAACCTGCGTTCCCACAAATCCTGTGGCTCCGATTACTGCTACTTTTTTGCTCATATTTTTATTTTTTATTTAAAGAAGTTTACGATTCTTTCCCATTTATTTTTCACACTCAAAATTAAATGTAATAACTTTTATTACATTTTAAACCAAAAAATTTTACTCAAATTGATTGGTAAATTCCTGAAGAGACTTATCTCCTAAAAAACCTCTGACCAACTGTTCTGTCTGATCAAAAAGCATGCAAAGGTGATTGTTAATATCCTTTCCTATGGGACAGGCCGGATTGGGCTTCTGATTTTTCCTGCCTAACACTTCATTGTTTTTCACAGCTGCATAGATTTCAGAAATTTTAATATCATCGGCACTTTTTGCAAGCTGAGTACCACCCTCTTTCCCTAATCGGCTTGTAATTAATCCGGCTTCACGCAGTTCGCTTAATTCTTTACGGACAATTACAGGATTTACATTAATGCTTCCGGCAATCCAGTCAGAAGTAAGCCACTCCTGAGGAACTTTTGCCAATAAAGTCATAATGTGTATTGCCGTAGCGAATCTTGTATTGCTCATAATAATGAGACAAAGGTAGTAAAATTTTAATTGTAACAAAATTAATTACATTTAAAATTATTTAATTATAATGAATTTGCAATTGGTTATTTCGTTTCTATCGCTACAATCTTTTTTCCTAGATCTCCTAAATAATGATTGATAATAGGTTCATAGATTTTGTATCCGTCGTCAACGTTAGTAAAAATTACCAATCCCTGTTTGGTTTCAGGCAGAATAATGAAAATCGTATTAACTCCTGTATCAGAACCGCCGTGGGATAGCGCAATCCTGTTATTTCCCAAATAATAAATCTCAAAACCAAGTCCGAAATATTTATTTTCTTTGGTCATCAATTGTTTTGTTTTCATTTCTTCGAAAACTGTTTTTGAAAGTAAATCATTATTCATTACAGAAACCAAAAACTGGCTGAAATCTTCCACAGAAGTCGTCAAATCATCAGCTGCGTTTGCGCTTATATTTTTTACGGTATCATATGGTTTTCCGTCTCTGTCGTAACCGATCACAATTCTGCCGGCCTGCTTTTTCTCATTCCAAATATAACCTGTGTCGGTCATCTTTAAGGGTTTAAAAATCATTTCTTCAGTTAATACTTCAAGACTTTTATTAAATTTTTTCTCAACCGCCTTTCTCAAATATTCATATCCTTCACCGGAATACTGGTATTTAGTTCCGGGATCAAAATCAAAACTTAGTTTTTTGTCGGCTTTCTGCCATCTCCAATTTGGAAAACCTGTCTGATGACTTAAAATCATTCTCGCAGTTAATTTTTTATGTCTCGGGTCTTTTGCAATATCAGGGTCTGTAAAATATTTGTAAAGTGGTTCATCAAGATTCAATTTACCAAGGCTTACCAAACGTAAAACGGTCATTGCAGTTACAGGCTTTGTTAAAGATGCTACATTGAAAAGACTATTGTAAGGCGCAGTAATTTTCCCGTCCAGTGTTCCGTAAACCTTGATCTCCTTTAATTTTCCGTCTTCAATAATACCAAGTCCCAAAGTTGGAATATTATTTTCTTTCATTAACTGCTGAAGATTATCTGTCAGTTCTGACTGACCCGGACTCCCATGATCATAACTGAGAACATCACTCATCATCCAATTTCCATCTTTTTTTGTCCAGACTGATGTGAATTTTGCCTGACCGCCCAACACATCTTTTTTATTCTTTTCGCGGATATAAAACTGATGTTCTCCAGTTTGAATAGCACCGTACAATTCGCCGTTATCATACAGAGGAAAAACTTCCAGACTGCTTTCAATCACTTTACGAATCGGTTTCTGATTTGGGTTTCCGCAGATGTTTTGCTTCGTTCTTTCTATGAACAATTTTTTGTCCTGAAAACCACCGTTATCGTGATAAAATTTCAGATTTTCATCCATTGTTTTTTCGAGATAAGCGATGTCGCAATTATTAAAACCACGCTCGAAAAAAAGACTGTCCTGCTTTTTTAATTCTAAAAAAAGTGCTGAGTTTTTCGCAATCTGCGCCTGTAAATTTGTGATAAAAAGAATGAATAAATAAACGCTGATTCTGAGCTTTTTTGTCATTGATTAATTTTTGACAAAGATTCAGAATTTTTTAAATTTAATTAAAAAAAAGAGCCCGACAAAAACCCGACATTTAACTTTGAGGTTTATATCATATTGAAATTCAGCTTATAATAAAGTGCCCGTTTCTTATCGATTTCGTATGCGTTTCTCAAAATAATATACACATTTGCGAGTGCGAGACAAATCATGGTCATCATAACAGACGCTGAACCTAACTTTAGAAAAGCAATCAGCATAAAAACAATCGGTGAAATGATTGCTAAGAATATCTGAAGCGAAATAATCTGTTTTACGATCTGTGATTTCTCTTTTGTAAAAAGCATTATCAATACCGGCGGTAGAAAATTGGCAACAGGAAACCATGCAAGAGGCAGTGAGGAAAGATTAATCATTTTGACTAAATTAGAATTAAAAGTCACCTCTTTCTCAATAATTAGAATCGGTTCTTCAACCTTAATTTCTTCATTTAAAATTTCTGATATCAATAATTTTTTTTCGGAAACATCAAGAGTTGCGGCCAGAGTTTTCAATGTATACCCTTTCGGCTCTGTTCCAGCTTCAATACGCTGAATCGTTCTCACAGAAATTCCTGATTTCTCTGCTAATTCTTCCTGTGTAAGATATTTCGCTTCTCGGATTTTTTTTAACTCTGACATTGCAGAAGCAAATTTAAAGATTCAGAATCACAAAATCAATTTATCTAAATCTAAAAGCAGATAATTGATCGTCTGATTAATTGTTCTTGTGGCAGACTGCATCTGATTGAGCATTGCAGCGCGGTTTTCTAAATCTCCGGCTCGGTAAAATCCGCCATCACTGAAAATCACAGACTGATCTGCTTTTGTCTGCTCGTCATCAAACTGATAATGCAGCCAGCGGTGTTTCATATTTTTTACAATCGAGTGATCCTGTCTGTTGGAAAACTTTTTTTCGGTGTACATATACCAAATAAATGGCGGAAAATTCGGAGATTCCAGTTTTTCATTCCAAACATCTCTCAGAAGATTTCTCTGATGAATAAATTCCACTTTTTTACCTTTCGGATTTAAGGTTGCCAATCCAAAACCTGCTCCCAAAGCACCACCGCTAATGTCGATAGCATTGCTCCAACCCTCGTTTTTCACGATACCACCGGCCACAGACGCGGCGGCACCAGCAACGATTGAATATAAAATCAAACGGTTATTCCGTGAGTCATTCAGATTGTTGACATAACTTCCTATTTGTGCAACACGTTCCCCTTCACAGTCAAACTCAGCCGCTACAGCATCCAGTTCTGTAAGTGCAATGGTAATTTTGCTGTTGATTTTCATTTTCAGCTGAAGAACTTTCACCTGCGAATTTAAGGATGAATCTTTTTTAAGTTCCATAATTTCATTCACCTCATCCAGATTATCTAATGCATTTAAAACCAAAATACTCTGGTCTGAAAATACATTTTTCAGCTTCTGATTAGCTTGCAGAATTGAATCTGCATTGTAGGATGGAATTTTATTGTTGTAATTATACTGAAAAGGTGCTTTACAGTAGCTGTCTTTCAACGTAAGAATATTCTGTTTAATCATCTGATTCTTTTTAGAAACACACGACGTCAACAGAAAGGAAATGGCAAAAAAACAGAAAATCTTCTTCATTCTCATCAGACTTTAAATACTGTCTTCTAAAATAAAAAAATTACCCGAAAAACAGGTAATTTAGTTCAAATATGTACGGTAAAATTATTTAATATCTAACAATTCAACCTGAAAAACAAGAGTACTGTTTGGTCCGATCTCTTTGCTAATCTGCTGATCTCCATACGCCAAATGAGGAGGAATAATCAATCTCCACTTGCTGCCTACAGGCATTAACTGAAGCGCTTCTGTCCAACCTTTGATCACTTTGTTTAAAGGAAATGATGCCGGAGTTCCTCTTTTTACAGAACTGTCGAACACTTTTCCACCGATTGTCGTCCCGTGATAATGGCACTTTACCATAGATTTCGGTCCCGGCTTTGGTCCGTCGCCTTCTACCATGATCTCATACTGCAATCCGCTTGGCAATTCTACCACGCTTTCTCTTTTGCCGTACTCCACCATATATTCCTGACCGTCTTTCAGGTTTTTCTCAGCCTGTTCTTTTTTACGTTTAAATAACATATCTGCTACTCCCATAACTTTTTTTTACAAAGATAGCATTTATAGCGGGAAGCCAGAAGCGCGATTTTGGGAATATATAATTTCAGATTTTAATACAGGATTCGGCCTCTATTTTAAAATTCAAACAAGTTTAATATTCTCTTAACGTAGAATTAAAAACTTGGCGTTATAATTGAGTTTTAAAACAATATGCCAAATCCACTGAAATATAATAAGAACTTTGACAAGCTTTCCTATGAAGAAAAACAACTTCTAGAAAAAAATAAAAAAAGCATTGCAGATTTTGTAGAACATTCTTCTACCCTAAGTGACGTTAATTATGCGACAAGAAATGCTCATGCCAAAACTTATGCAGTTCTGAAAGGAGAATTTATGATCGACCCGGAAATGCGATCTGACCTGCTCTATTTATTTGATAAAGAAAAATACAATATCGTGGTAAGGCTGTCTAATGCTCATTTAAAGGTAAAAAAAGGTAAAAAAGATATTCCTGCTTACGGATTTGCAATCAAAATAAAAGATGATGCAGACCGGACGATTGCCAATTATCCTTTGGTGAATTTTCCTTTGTTCCCGATCAATTCAGTATCAACATTTTTAAAATTATTTACGGCAGTCAATCGGTTCTTTATTAAAAAATGGGGAAACATCACGCCTCTTCTCTCACAGGTCTATCATACATTGCCCAACTTATTTGCTTTATCTTTTCTGAGAAAAAGCATGCAGTTTTTACTTAAAAAGAATGATTTTATGCTGTCTTTCGACTACCATTCGGTCGGTGCCTACCGTTTGGGGGAACACATGATTAAAATAAAATTAAGTCCGAAACATCCACAGAGAAAATTCGGAAGAGATTTGACGACCAGAGAAGCTATTGAAAACTTTTGTTATCGTGAAGATTATGATGCTGATGTGATGATTCAGTTCTGTTACAATCTGAAAGACCAACCCATCAATATTCTGAATCGCGAATGGAAAAATTCGCCATTTATAAAAATCGGAAAAGTGAAGATTGAGAAAAATTCTTTTCTTACTCCCAATACCTGCGATAATGAATTGCTGTCTTTTAACCCTTTTGAAAGTGCAGAAATCTTTCAGCCTGTGGGAAAAATTCAAAAATTAAGAGATGAAGCGTATAAGGTTTCACTGCAGACAAGAAAGAAAATTAATAAGCTTTTGAAGTACAAATAAAGTGAATTGTGAATTTTGCTTTACAGGTGAATGGTCAATTTCTTACCTAGGAAAAAAGTTGAAGGTTTGGATATAAAAAAAGGCTCTACAAATTGTAGAGCCTTTCAAATTTATTATTCTATTGTTTCTTTTTCATCTTCCTTTTTATCGGGGAAAATAATGGAAAGTAATACCGAGATGACCAATACTCCACCTACAATTCCTAACGAAACAGGTGATGATATATGATACCACGGTGCAATTAACATTTTCACACCGATAAAGGCTAAAATAATTGCTAAACCATAAGGCAGTTTGCTGAACATATGAATGAAGTTCGCAAGCAGGAAATACAGAGATCTCAATCCTAAAATCGCAAAAATATTTGAGGTATACAGGATAAAAGGATCATTTGAAATCGCAAAAATTGCCGGAATAGAATCTACCGCAAAGAGTACGTCGGTAAACTCAATTACTGCTACAACAACCAAAAGTGGCGTTGCCATCTTGATTCCGTTTTGTACAGTGAAAAACTTATCTCCGTCATAGTTATCGGAAACTTTCCAGAAACGTTTGATCAGTTTTGCTCCAGCGGTATCGGAGTAATCTTCGTCATCATCACCATCGCCGTCGCCCCACGATTTAATTCCCGCATAGATCAGGAATAATCCGAAAAGAGTCATGACCACGTTGATTCTTACGGCATGACCGAAAATATTCATTTCAGGCAAATACGTCAGATCAATCAATTCAACTCCGGCAAAAATAAAGATTGCTCTGAAGATCAAAGCACCAATAATTCCCCAGAATAAAACTTTGTGATGAAGAAATTTAGGAACTTTAAAGAACCCAAAAACAAGGATAAATACGAAAAGATTGTCGACTGACAACGCTTTCTCAATCCAGTAAGCGGCTTGATACTGCGTAAACTTTTCTACTGCCACAGCATGACTCCCAGCCGTTCCGTCAGTATTGAAAACCCAATAAACAACTCCCGAAAAGATCATCGAAAGAGAAATCCAGACAACAGACCAGATGGTTGCCTCTTTTGAAGAAACCTCGTGGCTTTTCTTATTGAAAACTCCTAAATCTAAGAGCAGCATGATAACTACAGTTACCGCAAATCCCCACACCAACCCTGGGTGTAGATCTAAAATGTTGTGTTGTTCCACTTTATAAATGTGTTATTATATGATAAAAGCAATAGCTGTAAAGATACAGGTATTGCTCAGTATTTATGAGTCTAAAATTATAGAATTTCAGACAGATTTTTGTGTTTACAAATATTTTTGCTTCACTGTTTCAATGGTCTGCTCCAGTTTTCTGTCGGCAGTAGGATCTCCGATGGCATTGAATTTCCACTCGTTGTTTCTCTTGTAGAAAACGCCCATTACCATTGCCACGTGACCACTGAAAGATTTGTCGTTGGCAATATCATATTTAGCAAAAACCTCCTTTACACTGGTTGGAGTTCCTTCATAAATACGGATTGACGCAAAAGGAATCGTTCCGAAATCCTGACCTTTGTAGCTGTTTAAAACCAAAGCTACGTGCTCAACTGAAGAATCAAGTTTTGCGAAATCAACAGTAATAACCTCATTGTCTAAACCGTCATCTCCGCTTACATCACCCGTTAAATCATCCCCGCTGTGTCTTACAGATCCGTTTTTAGATTTTAAGTTCCCGAAGTAGATTACTTCCGTAGCATTTTTATTGCTATCATATAAAATGCAGCTTCCATCAAGGTCTACTGCTTCTTTTGAAACGCCACCGAAGAAACTTTTCTTCTCAATTGCGCCCCAGTTTATTCCAACACAAGCCTGGGAAAGCGTTGTTCCGTTTTCTTTTGTAAGGTTTATTCTCTGTCCTTTCTGTAAGTTGATTGCCATAGTTCTGTACTGTTTAGTTATATTTTGAAGCAGTAAAAAAGTAAATCATCAAATGTGAATTGTGAATTCAGTAATTAATATAAAATTTTTACTTTTTACTTTTTACTTTTTACTTTTTACTTTTTACTTTTTACTTTTTACTTTTTACTTTAAATCAATTATTTAAATTTAAATTCAACATCGCGCGCAGAATATTTGTCTCCTCATTGACATCAAATATTTTACTCATAATGTCCACATTTTCGAGATTTCTTTGATAGTCTTTTAAAACAGCATCTACACCCTCAGGCAGAATTCTTTTATTTTCGTGAATGGTTTCTTCAAGCTGCTCGTTTCTTCTCTTGAGCTGATTCATCACTGATGCCTGATTTGACTCGTTTTCTGAAGTATCTAAATATGACAACTCATCATTAGTCAAATACAGCCTTCTTTCTTCCACATTAAAGATAAAATGCTCATCCGACTGAAAAATCCTGAAAAGTTCATACTCGTCACGGCCCAATCTGAACCCGCAAACAAAGCGAACCTTAAAATTCTGAATGTTTAATTTCCCTAAAAGTTTCCGCTCAATAGCATAATCCTGATACTGATAAGAAGGAACATTGCCCAGTTTTAATTTGGTTTCGTCTGCTTCCGTTCTGTAGAATTCTACTGCGTATTTTTTATGAAAATAGAGAACATCATTCCAGTTTAGGGTGAATTTGTCTTCAGTCAGATCTTTATACAGTTTTCTCAAATGTTCAGAAAAAACGCCGCTGTAAAATTTACGGTCTGTCTCGAAATTATCAACTTTTTTCTCCTCAAAATTTTCAATGTACTGATTATTGATATTGATCTCATTAATCACAGCCAACAGATCATTTTCCTTTTTCTTTTTGATCTTGGTAAGCAGTTCTATCAGACTGTCAGTATATTGCAAATGAAACAGCTCAAGTTTATTGTAATCTAAAGTCTTGTTTTCTTCAAATAATTTATGAATAATATCGGTTTTAATGTACACCGATATCACGTCAATATTTTCAAAGAAATTAGAGAGAAGTTTAAGCCTGGTTAATCTTCTTCTACTCTGAGACATTATGATTGCAACTTCATCCTCCACGCTTTTGCTCTATTTTACCCTCTGATATTTGCCTTTAATTCTGATTCTAAAGTCTGCAGATCCTGATCCAGCTTTCTTCTGCTTTCTGTACCCTGTTTCTGAATTTGTTTTACCTCATTCAAAGTGTTGATCAACATCGCAGTCGTTTCTTTCAAGGTTTCAGCCGAAACAATAGTCTGCTCGTTGGCTTTCGCAACATTGATAGAATTCTGACCCAGACGCTCCGCATTTTTTCTCAAAATCTCTTCTGTAGTAGAAGAAACTCTCTGCTGAACTTCAATATTCTGCTGCTGTCTGTGCATTGCCACCGCCAATGAAAGCTGATTTTTCCAAACCGGTAAAGTGGTTGTTAAAATCGTCTGTGCTTTTTCAGCAATTGAAACGTTGTTGTTCTGCACCAATCTGATCTGTGGAAGTGACTGCATCATAATCAAACGAACCACTTTTAAATCAGCCAGTCTTCTGTCTAATCTGTTGATGAAATCTCTTTTGTCAGCAATCTGGTAGTCAGCAAAATTCTGCACATTGGTTTCCATGTTTGCCAACTCTACTGCCGCTTTCTCCATTCTCAGATTCCCTGCAATCACCAATTCTTCAATAGCCTTTATGGAATTCACATTACTGTCGAAAATAGTCTGCAAAACGGCATTATCTTTCGTTGAAGTAATGATTCCAGCATTTACCTTATGAGAAATCTGGTCGATATTGCTTGTGATTTTGTCATATTTGGCGAAAAGATTATCAACCTGAGTCAGCATCTTTTTCATGAAAGGAAGTCTGCTCAGAAAACCTTTTACGCCACCGTTATTAATCTCGTCTACGTCTACATAATTTAATTCGATCAGAAGATTATTGATCAGCTCTCCTACTTCGCCGGAATTTGATCTTCTCACGTTTCCTAAGAAACTGTCACTCTGATTGGCTAACGTTTTCTGTAAATCTGAACCGAAATTAACGATTGAACCCGGATTAGATTCATCAATGGCATTAGCCATCAATTCATACTTATGACGCTCTGCATCCTGAATCTGGCTTAAATTTACATTTCCGTCTCTGTCCACCAAAACCGCCGGAGCCGAACTTTGAACTGGCTGAGCCGGCTGTGCCTGTGGCATAGGTGTAGGCTCAAACGTTTTCAGAGGCTCGATCGACTGAAGTGGATCTATATTTTGATTGTCCTGATTATCCATAACTGATTATTGATACATTGATACAAATTTCTCTAAACCGTCTCTCTGACCGCTTCCAACTGCCTCGAATTTCCACTCTCCGTTTCTGTTATAGATTCTTCCGAATTCTACAGCCGTTTCGATAGAGAAATCTTCGTCTAATTCATATTTCAGAATCTCTTCGTTAGTGTCTGTATTAAAAATTCTGATGAAAGAATTTCTCACCTGCCCGAAGTTCTGTCTTCTCTCGTCAGCATCGTGAATCGTTACCACAACGGTAATTTCTTTTACGGCATCATCAATTTTTGTTAAATCAATTTTGATCTGCTCATCATCACCATCACCGTCACCCGTTAAGTTATCACCAGAGTGAATTACTGCTTTATCCGGAGATTCAAGGTTGTTATAAAAAATAAAATGATTGTCTGAAACCAGTTTTTTTCCGTCATTCAGCAAAAATAAAGAAGCATCCAAGTCAAATGCTCCACCTGTAGATGTATTGTTGATGTCCCAACCTAAACCGATCGTAAATTTTGGAGCGTTTATATTTTCTCTTTGTCCTTTCTGTAAGTTAATAGCCATAATTAAGTTCTGTTTGTGTTAAAGTGTTTATATTGGTTTCGTATTCTTTTATTAAATGATAATTGTTGCTGATTGCCAGCTCGAGAAGATGATCCATCTGCTCTTTTTTAATTTTAGACGTAAGATAATCAAAATTACTTGATTCTAAACCTAAAATATATTTTACAATTCTTGTATTAAACTGAAAACTTGGCTTCACCATCACTTCTGCAACGTGCTCTACATTCTTTACTGCGTAATAATTAAAGTAGTTTTCAATTTTAGGATCCAGTTCAAAATTCATTAATTCAGCATAATACATGAACAGGAAATCTGCCTGTACATCAAACTCATTCAGGATTTTATTTACTGTAAATTCATGACTTCCTGTAATTTTGATATCATCAATAAAAATACAGAGTTTACCTCTTAAAAAATCCTTATCAAGATAATAGGTATCATTGGCAATCAGACTCTTACGATCTTCAAAGCTCAGAGTACCATAATCTGTTGTATAGGTATGATTTCTATTGATTTTAGATAAAATACTTGACTTTTTCCCTTTTTGAAACAGATAATAATCCAATTGCTTTTTAAAATAAAAACATAAAAAATTAGAAGCCGTCGGAATTGCCATATATGGACTCGGTAATACGAGAATCTCTTTGTCTGTATCTAAAATTTCTTCATGCTGAGCAATAAATCCTTCGAATAATTCTTTGGCAAATTTTTCTGCATATGACCTGTCGCCATACTTAAAATAGCTGTATTCAGCAGGCGAAAACGTAAATTCATCTGCCGAATGAATGTGGTGCAAGCTGTACCTTTTGTTCATATTATATAGTGTGTTTTAGTAAGTGTGCGTTGAAACCAAAATCTTTTGCGCCTTTGTAATCCGCAACCGGATTATCACCTATATGCAAAATCTGATTCATTTTTAAATCCTTGTTTTTCAGTAAATTTTTGACCTCCTGAAAAACAAGCGGATTGGGTTTGGAAATCTTCAGTTCATCAGAATAAATATGAAAGTCAATATACTGATCCAGGTTTTCGTTGATCAGGAATTTCCTCATGGTTGTACCCTTGATAAATCCTGTGTTACTGAGAATATTTATGGTCTTTCCCTGACTTTTAATCTCGTCAAAAAACTGATGCAAATTTTCAAAAATTACAACAGGTTTGTATTCTAAAAATAAATCCTCACTTTTCTGATAAAACTCGTTTAATTTTTCCCTGTTTAACTGTTTTAAATCAACCTGTAAAGAATTCAGAATCAGTAAGTAAATCTCAAAAGTGTCTACATTCCCACCGATAACTTCGTTGATGGTATTGCACAGGTCATCATAATATTTTACCACTTTTGCAACTTCATCAATAGGTTTGCTGACGTCAAAAAACGAGGAGAAGAGCTCAACTCTTTTTGCTTTAAATTCAGGATGAGATTTTATTAAGGTAAGCCACAGATCAAAAGAAAAATGAGCGTGGTTTTGGATGTCGATATCTGTTTTCAATTTTTTTTAAGTTAAATGGTTCTTAGCTTCTATTGAAAAAGATTTTTAATATGTTGTATCATTATTTAAATCAATTGTGTTTGAATTTCAAATCTATTCAAAGATAAAATTTTTCTTGTAATCTTTATTTATTTTAAGATTATTTAAGATTTGGTTCATTTACAACAGACAGAAAAGATCTCATAGACATTGTAGACGTTGAAATTTTACAGAAAATTATTAATAATAATCAAAATTCCAAAAAATGAAACCTTAAAATCCTTACTTCTCCGGCATCACTTTATATGTAGGGTCCTCCTGAATATTCACTTCAATCACGGCTTCAGCATTTTTCAACATCTTTCTACTGTCTTCACTCAGATGTTTCAGATAAAGTTTTTTACCAAGCTGAGCGTAGCGTTTAGAAAGTTTATTCAGGGCGTCAATCGCACTCATATCGACGATTCTGCTTTCTCGAAAGTCAACAACAACTTCCTGAGGATCTTCCGCAGGATTAAATTTATCGGCAAACGTAGTTACAGAACCGAAAAACAAAGGACCCAATATTTCATAATGCTTTACCCCGGAGTCATCAATAAATTTCCTTGCTCTGATTCTTTTAGCATTATCCCACGCAAAAACCAAAGCGGCAATAATTACCCCTACCAAAACCGCCAATGCAAGATTATGTAAAAGCACTGTAATGGCAGCCACGGTAATCCCCACAAAAATATCCGACTTGGGCATTTTGTTAACAATCCGTATCGACACCCACTGAAATGTGGAAATCGCCACCATCATCATAACTCCTACCAGTGCAGCCATAGGAATTTTTTCAATAAAAGGTGCTCCTACCAAAATAATGATCAATATAGTAATTGATGCGATAATCCCGGAAAGTCTGGCTCGTGAACCTGCATTAAGATTCACTAAAGTCTGGGCAACCATCGCACAACCTCCCATACCGCCGAAAAACCCGTTGGTAATATTGGCTAAGCCCTGCGCCACAGATTCTTTGTTGGCACTTCCTTTAGAATCCGTGATCTCGTCCACCATCGACAGAGTAAGTAAAGATTCGATCAGACCGACACCGGCCATAATCATTGCATAAGGGAAAATGATCTGTAAAGTTTCCAGAGAAAATGGAATACTGGGAATATTGAAAACAGGCAGACTGCCACTGATGTTGGCAATATCAGCAACAGTTTTTGTATTGATATTAAATCCTAAAACTATTCCGAAAACAACAATAATTGCTACCAGAGATGCAGGTACAACTTTCGTCAGTTTAGGGAAAAAATAAACAATTGCGATCGTCAATGCCGTCAGACCTCCCATTATATACAGTGCCGATCCCTGAAGCCAAGTAACGACCCCGTTACTATCGGTCACTTTAAACTGTTCGATCTGAGCCATAAAAATGATAATCGCCAAACCATTCAGAAAACCATACATTACAGGTTGCGGAATCAAACGGACGAATTTTCCCAATTTAAAAATACCGACAAGCATCTGAAAAATACCGGCAAGTGCCACGGCAGCAAAGAGATATTCCACACCATGAGATTTTATCAACGCGATCAGTACTACGATTGTAGCACCTGCACCACCGGAAACCATTCCGGGACGACCACCCAGAACGGCAGTAACCAGCCCCATCATAAAGGCAGCATACAAACCGGTAAGCGGTGAGAGCCCGGCGAGTATTGCAAATGACAGTGATTCGGGAATCATAGTCATAGCCACCGTGAAGCCAGCCAAAAGCTCATTTTTATAATTTATTTTTTTTGAAAAATCAAAAGGCGCGATGGTATTTTTCATTGGGAAGCTTTAAAGCAGACAATTATGAATTTTATAATAAAAACAGAAAAAATTTATTTACAATTAAATTCGAACTATCAAAGATGAATAAAAATGTTTTAAGAATAATTATTTCACTAAACAGACTCAATTTTTCATTTGCCAAAGGTAAATACTATGAATAAAGTATACAATCTTTATGGAGGAAGAATTTTTGACAAACAAATGAATGTATCTTATTGAATATCTTAAAGTAACCATCAAATTACTTGCAATATAATAAGTGTAACCACTTTTATTACCTTTTAATCATCAACATAAATTAATTATTGTTAATAATAATTAAATGTAAAATTTGGTGTTTAATTGGCTTTTTTTGTTTAATTTTGAAGAGTTAATAAGTTAGTTTTTAAAATAAACCGATTAGAATCTTCGGAATCTCAAATGAAAATATAGTCTGTATTATTCATTAACACGGGAAAAACGGCAAAATTCCAATCATTAAATTTTAAAATAATTACCTGATTATTCAGAGAACTCCCCTCGCCTTTGAATAATCGAGATGACGAACTAGAAAACAGACATAGACATTTAAAACCAATTATAATAAATTGACTTTTAGAACAGTACAAGTTTTCAACAGATCATCTCATGCTATCTACCCTTTGTAGATTTCCGCTGAAGTTTTTTTTCAAAGCTTCGAAAAAACGCAAATACCTATCAGTTACTGATTATTGGAGAAATATTTAAAAATAAACCATTATTTAAAAATGTTATACAAAGTAATACATATAGGTCAGTCGATCAAAGAACTTGTAGATCACAACGAAATTACAATCGAAAGAATATGTAATTTTTTGGGTAAAGACGAGGAGTTTGTAGAGAACGTTTACGCGAGCAAATCGATAGACACAGACATTCTTTTGCGATGGTCTAAATTGCTGGAGTATGACTTTTTTAGATTGTACAGCTCCCATTTGATTTTGTATGCGCCGCCATCAGCAGTGAATAAAAGAAAAGAAAAATCCGACAAAGCACCACAGTTCAGAAAAAATATTTACACTCAGGAAATCAAAGATTTTATTCTTAAACAAATAGAATCCGGAGAAATGACGCAGGCAGACGTCATCAAAGAATACTCGATCCCAAAGAGTACACTTCACCGATGGCTGCAGAAAAAGCAATCGTAACCACCAAAATTTATTATATGAAAATGAGACCTAATTACAGCAAAATTTATCACGATCTTCTGCAGGCAGAATATCCAGAAAAATTGAAAGACGTAAAAGTCACGGAGCTTCTTCAGAATCTTAACACCAGCGACGAGGTGATTAAGTTTAACGAAAAACTTTTCAAACAGTCGAAAGAAAGTTTAGAAAACAACCAGAAGCTGAGAACGTACGACAGAGAAACGATGCTGAAGATCTTAATGTATCAAAAGCAACACGGATTCTCGAGCAATTATATTTCAAAAAAATATAAAATCAGCAGAACAACCATTGCAAAATGGAAGAAAATCTGCGAAGACGATATTCAATAAATAAAACAGGAAATGCTGCGGTAACCGCAGCATTTTTTTTGCAATATATCGCTCTAATCTTTCTTCAAAACATCTTTAATCCCATCCAGACCTTCGCTAAACTGAGCCAGCAAAGCCACAATCTGCGTCATTCGATCATTTTCACCTAAGCCTTTGATCATTTTATTTTTGACAAAAGTTTTCTTGATCTCTTCCCAACGTTTTTTTTCATCTTCAGAAATCAGATTCATCAGTTCCTTTAATTTCAACATATTCGATTCTGCTCCGGTGGTCAGCGTCTGCGATTCATTCTGATAATGATTTAAAACAATCTGCGTTACCTCATCTTCCTTTAAAATCGGCTGAATATTTGAAATCAATTTATTCATATTCCGATACGAACCCTGCAATTTAAAGGACGGCTCGTTTCTATAATCATCGGCCATTGCTGCAGAAGCGATGTACTGTTTATTGACTTTCAGAACGATATCTCTAACCTTCAAAGTATTTTCAAGAACCTTTCTGAAATCTGAAATTTCATTCGAACTGAAATTTCCTGCCAGATCAACATTCGGAGAATTGGTTTGAATGCTGTTGTACAGACTGTAAAGATTTTCCATTCCCTGATTGGTCAGTCGGGTGAGATAATCGTTTGACATCAGGGCATTTTCAATTAAACTCAAATCAAATAATTCCGTTTTGCTGCCAGAAATTTCACCCAAATTATAAGTATCCGAACGGTTCGCCAACATATCCGGAATTTTGAATTTCTCGCCACTTTCCGTGTACGGATTTCCTGCCATGACGAGACAGAAACGTTTTGACCTTAAATCATAGGTTTTACTTTCACCGTTATAAATTCCTTCAATTTTTCTTTGTCCGTCAGCTAAAGAAATGAATTTCTGTAAAAACTCAGGATTGCAATGCTGGATATCATCAAGGTACAACATTACGTTGTCGCCCATTTCCAGAGCTAAATTCAGTTTTTCCAATTCCTGTTTTGCGCCGGCATTCTTAGCCTCATTCGGATCTGTGGAAACAATATCATGACCAATTGACGGACCGTTGATCTTCATGAAAACCAATCCCATTCGGTCTGCCATGTATTCCATCAACGTGGTTTTTCCGTAACCGGGCGGCGAAACAAGAAGCAACATTCCCATTCTGTCGGTGCGCTTGTCGTTTCCAACTGTTCCCAATTGCTTGGCTAAATTCGCTCCAATCAGAGGAAAATAAACATCATTAATCAATTTATTTCTTACAAAAGAGCTTAAAACCTGAGATTTGAACGTATCAATTTTCAGACTTTTCTTTTTATCGCTCACCCATTTCGCTTTCAATTCCTGCAACTGTTTGTATTTCGGAACAACCACTTCAGTGAAATTGGACAGGCGTGAACTGAATTCATAATAATTTAAATGATAATCGAGGTCTTTTTCTAATGATTTCAAACCTTTTAAATCCGCTTCATATGTGACATGAAGAATATTTTCAGTGTTGAATTGCTGGGTTACAAAAAAGACTGCGACTTCTTTTTTCACATCCTCTTCAAAATTCATTTCTGAATTTAATAAGAATGCATTTAAAGCACTTTCTGCGATTGAAAAGCACGCTGATGGATAATTTTTTAATGCATTCAGCTGATCGATGAATTCAAGATCCTTTCCTTTGTCCTTTAAATCTTTTAAAAATGATTCGAACAGCAGAGCCGCCTTTTCAGAAACAACAAACGCTGATTTACTTTCTCTCTTTAAATAAATGGCAGCATTGAAATCATTGACCTCAGCAAAAAGATGATTACTTTGTGCAAAAGACCTGATCTCATTTGAAAGCTCATCGTTGAGATGTTGAAAACCCTGATCAGTTACAAAAGATTTAGAAATTAAATTGGCCGCTTCAAACTGTTTCTGATAATATTCTTTTCTTTCCTGATTCAAAAAATACCAGAACAATTGCGCCAAGGCTCTTTCAGATGGCGTAAACTGCATCAGTCCCAATTCATTATGCATCTGCTGAAGTTTTGAAACAATCGTTAAAGCATCTTCATCATGAATTCCTTTCACCAAACCTTCACCAAAATGCTCAGTCATAAACTGCTGGATCGCATTCCGGTTTTGTTCTTCAGTGTTGATGTTTTTATTTTTTGAGAAAATATTCCAGGCTAAATATTCAAAACGTTTTACCTGAGAATTTTCCGAAATATATTCCTGATTCCACACGTCTTTGTAATCTGCAACCGCATCAAAATTCAGAGGCTCATAAAATCCAGTTCCGGTTAAATGATAATAGTACTGAGCATTCCTGAGCACCAAAGTCAGATCTAATTTCTGACGGTTGACCGCAAATTTATAATCACCCAATGCGATCACATTGTCGCCGTCTGCGTAAATTTCTTTCTTATCCTTAAGCTTTCTGACTGCTTCCTGCTGCGAAGTTTTCAACAGGGTCTGAATTTCTTCCGCCTTGGCAGAATCTTCCATATCCATCAGCTGTCGGGAAATATCACGAACCTTTTCCACCATAAGATCGGTCGCAAAATAGCCGTTGATCTCATTTTCAGCATCAAAGGATTCGGTTTTTGTTTTTACGGACTGCAAAATTCTTTTTGCCGAATCATATAAATTCTGCGTTCTCTTGTTACGAGATTCCGTGAGCTGAACTCTTTTGTTTTGAAAATGACCGTATGCTTCTTCTCTTTTCTCGCCGATTTTTTGGATAAACTCATCAAAATCAATGAATTTGGTTTCCATTTCTTCGAGCTGAATGGATAGTTTGGTCAGATATTCATCGCATTTTTCCGGAGCTTGCGAAAGTTCGAGAAAATTTATCACGGATTGGTCAAACAATGTCATTTGCGCCTGAAAATCAGCGGACAATTCTTTACCGGAAATTTCTCTTTTTCTTTTCGACAATTCCAGTCGCTCCTGATTTAATCTTGCAAAGATCACCGAGATATTTTCAATAATCTGCGTTGATTGCGAAGTATCTTCAATTTTTAAATTATTGACAATATCCACCAAAAGCTCGAGCTGTGAAGACAAATTCGTGATTTCTTCTTCAATCGTTTTAGCATCAATTGCTTTCTGTAAATTGATAATATTTTCTGAAATGGACTGCGCTCTGGTTTCGTAAGGGGACAGAGAATTTTCCTGCAGCAGAAAATTGACACAAGCACCGGAAAGTTCTTCTGATCTTGCCGCCAGTGACTGATCTAAGGCATCGAAAATTTTAACATCGACATATTTCAGATCTCTCGCTCCAGTAATTTCGCCACGCAGCGCCCGGATTTGTGAAAGCATATCGATATATTCAGTCAGTTCAGAATAATGAATCCTTTTGGTATTATCCAGAATTTTCTCACAGGCAATTTTGATTTTCTCAACAGCTTCTGCGGTATTTTTCTTCTGTTCGACCACTTTTTCAAACTCGTTGATCGCGGAATGGGCAATGCTTCGAATTTCCTTTAAAGGCTGATCAAGGTTTTCGACCTCATCATCACCAAGAAAATAATACGCATCTAAAATCGTTGTGGAAAGCTTAACAATATCATCGTACAGCCCGCTGTAGGAATCTTCTTTGTTGAGTAAAGTAATCAGTTCCTGAGTTTCCGCCATCACTCTTACGATATCTTTGTTCCCGATTTTGTAGATGAGTGTGTCAGATTTCTCAGTATTCGGCAGCAATTCTTTTGCGTAGGGCGTTTGCCAGATTTGAGCTAAATGATGTTTCGTCGTTTCTACACTTTCTCTTAAATAAATCAGCTTTCCATCATTTAAAATGGAATATCCGCTGCAACGGATCGGCGTTTCGATGGTCTGCGTAATGATATTGTACGAAATCAGCTGATAATTATTGGTTTTATCATCATAAAAAACGTACATAAAATTTTCGCCGTTCGGTTCAGAAATCGTTTTCAGATAATGAAGACGGTTTGAATCCTGAGAGATTACTTTTAGACCTCCAGTCTGTAAAGCGTACCCATTGGAAAATAGCACACCTTGATTTTCCGGAAGCAAAACCGCCGAATGTTTCAAGGTATCAACACGCGAAACGATTTTTTCTTTATGATTGTAAATGAAATATCTTTCCGTTTCCTGATATGGTTTAATTTTAAATAAAACCAAATTATCAAGATCACAGAAGTGAATTTCAGCATCATCGAGATTCTGATCTTTATGGATAACATCCTCGGAGTAAATTCCTTTTCCCGTGTCGGTATTGTCCTCGATTTTAATGGTAATATCTCCACCAATCGATTCCACAAAAACTTTATCTGCCAGAGAAACGTGCGGAAATTTTCCGCTGCGCTGCATATCCCTAGTCGCTTTCGTCCACGCAAAAACATGTTGTGGCGGATATGTCACCTCCGAAGCACTTCTGGAATCCACATACACCAACTGATCTTCTTTGATCAGCCATTTGAAAGCCTTGATATCTGATGTACTTTCAGACAGCTGGAAAACCATGTACAGATAGTTTTCGGTAAAATGAAAACGTGCAAAGAAGGTGTTTCGGTAATATTTATACAAATTTTTGAACTCTTCAACGAAGATTTCATCATTGATCAGCGATAAATCACGAGGTTCAAAACGGTCGTTATTGATCGTGTAAATTGAGAAAACATCTGTAATATTAATTTCGCTCTGCAAACCCAAATGCGCATTTGATCCGAAAATCAACGTGTTTTTCAGTGAAAAAATATCTTTGGCGACGCAGTTGTGTTCGGTAGAAATTCTTTCATTCGCAATGAGAGAAAAATCTACGCCCCCGAAAATTTCTTTACGGTTTTCGTTCAGCTTCTGAAGCCTTTGAATGAGGTCGTTTTTCTGCTCATTCAGACGGCTTTGAATTATTTCGTATGTCCCTGAATTTAATTTTTCTGACATAGGTTTTAATGTTTGATGAATGATGATGGATGTTTGATGTCAACATCATTCTGTTATGTTTTTGAAAATATTATGTATATTTTTCTTTCGTAAAGGCGTTTGACTTCGTCGAATATGATTTCACTCAGCAAAGCTTTGATTAAATTGTTGAAAATAAGTTTTGGCTAAAGCCAAATGATAAGAGAGTCATTTTGCTTAATTTTACTGGTATTTTTCACCCTTTAGGGTTGGGGTAAAAAAATTCCATTAAAATTTTGATTTACAATCATTTAAGCAGACTTTAAAAAACTCTCAAAGCATCATCGAAAAATTACACATTGAGAGTTTTACAATATAAAATAGTTACTGTTTTGTTGTTAATTTTTTGATAGGATTACATCCTATCCTTTGTTAAGCCGTCCCTTCGGGACTTTTTCAGTAAATCAAAATATTTTTTTTAGGTTTTTATCTGATTGGTTTCTGTTCGATACCGAGGTTTTTTGCCATATCCATTGCTCTTGACAAGAGACCTTTTTCCTGTTGGTCGGCAACGCCGTTCAGTTTGAAGATCAGACTTGCGATGCTCATGTTTTTGATGTCTTCGGAAGAGATATTGTATTTATCAACCATTCCCATTACTTTTCTTATGATATTTTCGCCATCGCCTAAAAGATTTTCTTTTACCAATGTAGCATTTTCACTGTGGCTGATGAATTTATCTAAACCTTTACCGGCTGAAACCTGACGAACCACATTGTCAAAGAAGGTGTTGTCACCTCCAACGATATCAATTTTAGCA
The DNA here is from genome assembly GCF_025971945.1 of Chryseobacterium kimseyorum. Taxonomy (GTDB): domain Bacteria; phylum Bacteroidota; class Bacteroidia; order Flavobacteriales; family Weeksellaceae; genus Chryseobacterium; species Chryseobacterium kimseyorum. The sequence continues at coordinate 53,217 of NZ_JAPDHW010000007.1, read as the reverse complement.
GATTTGAACGCTTCCGCCAAAACTCCAGCCTGAGCCTGTGCAATATCTTTCTGGATGGAAATATGCGCCAGTTCCACTTCTTTTTCTTTTGCTAAAGTCAGTCTGAATTCTTCGTGATCTTTTCCTGCATCGTTCAGCTTTTTCATCGCTTCTGCTTTCTCGGTGATTCCGGCTGCTTCTGCAAACGCCTTTTCTTTGATTACTTCAGCCTGAGCAACTCCTTCTTTTCTTTCTGCTTCCGCTTTTTTCTCGATAACAATTGATTCTACAATTCCCTGTCTTTCGGCTGCGTCGGCTTTAGCGTGAAGAACCTGAGCCTCAGACAAACCAACTGTTGCTTCTTCTTTCGCTTTTGCGTCAGCGATAATTTTACGCGCTTCCGCTTCTTTTTCTGCCGCATCTCTTTTCGCCTGAGCTTCAATCACATATTTCTGAGCATCTTTTTCTGCAGATAATTTTCTCGATTCCGCTGCTCTGGTTTCCTGAATCAATTTCTTTTCTGCTTCCTGAGTTGCCAAAGTAATTTCAACCTGCTTGGTTCTGTCAGCCGTTTTGAAGGCTTCCAAATCTTTAATTGTCTGCTGCTCTTCAACAACTGTCTTCTCCATAATCAAACGCTCACGGATGGCATCCTGAATATTTTTCTTCTCGAGTTCGATGGCTTTTTCTTTTTCAATCTGAGCCAGCGAAACAATTCTTTCTCTTTCAGTTGCTTCAAGCATTTTATCTTTCTGCACTCTTTCCGTTTCAACCAAATCAGCACGTTCTTTATTTTTAGAAGCGATCACAACCTGTCTTTGCTTATTTTCTTCAGCAATCTGCAATTTTTCTTCAGTCGCAATGCGCACAGTTTCATATTTCAGACGCTCTTCTTCATCAACCTTTAGAATTTCAGCATTTTCACGTGCTTTAATATTGGCTACTTCTCTTTTTTGAGATTCTTCTTTCTCAGCCAGCTGTTTTTCCAGTTCTAAAATTGCTTCACGGGCTTCCACATTCTGCTTGGTGATCGTTTTTTCTTCATCTCTGCGAACCTGATTGGCTTTGATATTCTGAGTAGCCGTCAGTTCAGTGATTTTCTTAATCCCTTCAGAATCTAAAATATTGTCTTTATCTAAATTTTCAATCTTCGTCTGCTCCAGATAATCGATCGCGCAGTCATCCAAAACATATCCGTTCAGATCGGTTCCGATAATATGTAAAATTTCCTGACGGAATTCGCTTCTCGCTTCGTAGAGTTCGATAAATTCAAACTTTTTACCTACTGTTTTCAGCGCTTCAGAAAATTTCGCCTCAAATAATTCTCTCAAAGTATTGATGTCAGACGCTCTCTGGCAACCAATCGTCTGTCCTACATTTACAATATCATCTGCCGATTTATTCACTCGGATAAAGAAAGCCACCTGAATATCGGCTCTCATATTATCTTTACAGATCAAACCTGCTTTTCCTTCTCTGGCGATTTCCAGTTTTTTAACCGAAATATCCATCGATTCCATTCTGTGGATTACCGGAATTACAATTCCGGCATTGAAGAAAACTTTGGTTCCTCCATATCCCGTTCTTAAAATTACGATTCCCTGAACGGTCTTTTTATACATCGATAAAATCCAGAAAATCAATCCGAGAGATGCTATCACTGTGACAACAATCCCAACAATCAAAGGTGTATTCATATTTTTATAGTTTATTTGTTTAAATGTGTTTTTAATTTATTTAACGCAAAGGACGCAAAGATTTCCTTCACTATTGTTCTGCATATTTTCGGTTCGTAAAGGCGTTTGACTTCGTCGGATCTTCGATTTCTCTCAGCCAAGACATCTGACAATAAAATGATTAATACTAATTAAAGAAGCAATTCTAAAATATAGCTGAACATCAGCATAAATAAGGTGATCATTGTTTTACTTTTTAAAATTTTATTTCTTCAGCGACGTAATAAATTCTTTTCTCGCGGTCTTCATCTACGATGTAAACAGTCGTTCCATGATTAATGACTTCACCATCTTTGCTTCTCACCATCAGGATCATCGGATCTTTTCCTACGAACACTTCCAGCATTCCGGTTTTATCTCCGTGGATGGTTGATTTCATTCTCCCCTGTCGCCCCAGAAAATCATGTGGAATTTCGCCCTTGTGATTAATTTCTCTGAAGAATGGATTTAATGGTTTTAAAATTAATTTCGTCAACAGAATGCTGATGAAAAATATCGGAATTACCATTAAAGCCGAGATCCAAATTTCAAAAGAGAAAAAAGACTCGAGATAAAATGAACCCAACCAGGTCAGTAAAAGTGAAAGCGTCAGGAAATACGTGATCGGTACAATATCAAGATTCAGAAATTTCAGAAACTGAAGCCACCCCGAAGCATCATCCCCAACATGAAAGTGACCATCCGGACTGTTGACATCAGTATCAATATCAGCATCCAGCCCGACATCTATATCCAGTCCAGTGATAATGGTAAAGAGCCAGTAAATGACCGATAAGATCAGCAACACAGATAAAACCGTGTTAACCGGAGAAAAAGCTATATTTAAAAATTCCTGATCAATCATAATTCATTATTAATAGATTATTTATTTTGCAATAAATATTCAAATCTTATTAAATATTTAAAACATTCCGACTAAAAAACCTCACCAAAACACTTCATTTATATCGGATGTTCACAAATATAATAAAAATATATTAAAATGCAAATAATATTAGCAAAACAATTAAATTTAGTCTTACATTTGCAAAAAAGATTAGAACTTATGAGTTTTTTCGGAGCTAACATTAAGACAATACGACATGCAAAAGGTTTAAGCCAGCAGGCATTCGCAGATTTATTTGAACTGAATCGAGGCGTTATCGGCGCGTATGAAGAAGGACGTTCAGAACCTAAAATCGCCACTTTACTAACTGTAGTTCATTACTTTAATCTCGATTTAGACAAATTTCTGACTGTTCCGTTAACTGTTGATGATTTAAATAAGCCGGAAAATTTCGAAAAATTCCAACTCTCCTTTAATTCAGATCTGCCTTATCAGGAGAATAATTTTGAAAACAACATTCAATACAACTCACTGCAAAAAGCATTAGCAAATATTGATTTAATCTATGAATTCAAAAAAAGCACATCGGTTTTGTCAAATTATAAAATTGGGGACTTTTTGTTTTTAATGAAGTCGAATATGTTGGAAGAAAATCCTGAAACTCTGTTATGTATTGAAAATGGAAATCTGCAGTATCTAAGTTCAGTTTCAGATCAAAATCATTCTGAAAAAGAGGTGTACAAAATCGCTGGCTATTTATCTTCTGAGCAAAAAAATATCCTCTCCAGCATTTTGGAAAGGATTGAGATTTTGGAAAGAAAATCCATTAAATAATCAATACATTTTTTATTTTTCGAAAAATTCCAAAATGGCTTTATTAAATTTTTCGGGCATATTTTTAGGAGCCTCATGATCTCCACCTTTGAAAATCAACATTTTCCCATTCGGAATTTTATCGGCGATGAGTCGGGTGTGTTTTTCCGGCATCACATCATGCTCTCCGGCCATTACCAAAGTTGGAGCCTGTATTTTTTTCAAAGCGTCCGGATTGATATTAGGCTCGGTGAGAAGCAGCATTTTTAAACGGTAATCCATATTGTTTTCTGCGACGCCTCTTGCCTTCATTTCATTGACCTGTTGATGGAGTATTTTATTGATTTCAGGATCTACTGAAGTTTCGTTATTATACAAAACCGTTCCCATTATAGCCATTTTCTTTACTTTGTCAGGATGTTCCATTCCTAATATGACCGCAATGTTTCCGCCGTCGCTCCAGCCTAATACGTTGACATTTTTAAGATTTAATTTATCTAAAAATACGTTGACATCATCCGCCATTAATTCATAGGTTAATCTCACATCGTCTGAAGTGGAGTTTCCTTGTCCACGACTGTCTAATCCTATCACCTGATATTTTTTGCTTAAAACTTCCAACTGATTATCAAAACTCGCCATCGAACTGTTGTTTCCGTGGATTAGCAAAAGCGGGTAGCCTTGTCCATAGATTTCATAGTATAATTTAACACCGTTGATATCAATCATTTTTCCGACTTCTTTGTTATTGCCAAAAGTTGGCTTAACATCTGCGTCTGAATTATCAATCAGCAATGACTGTTTTCCTGAAAAAGATTTAGCCGTCGAGATTGACATTGTAGAACCTTTTTCCGCAGCGTGGGATTGCCAAGGCATCAATGAACCTTCTTCAAAATCGCCGTTCTTCACAGGAATTTCGATTTTATCCTTACCATCCAAAACATACAATTTAAAATCATCAAGATAATAACTTCCTTTACCTGCTACAGAAACTCCGATCACAAGTCCCATCGCATTTTTATCGATTTTACCTTTCATTTCGTATGAGCTCCACTCTCCTTTTTTATAGTAAATTCCAGCATCGGGAGTGTGTGTAGGATCTTTCATTACTTTGCCTTTACTGTTCATCGGCACGGTGGCAAGTACAATCCACGAACTATTGGAAATCTCGTTGTTATAGAATATTTTCCCTTCCAGAATAAAGTTTTTACCTTGATATTTTTCAACATTCACTCCCTGATAAATCTGGTATAGCATCTGCCCTGAAAATTGAGCAAAAATTACGGAGAAAAGAAAAATGAATACATTTAAAATTAGTTTTAGCATAATTGATAAGATTTTACAAATAGATGACAGTATAGATACCCATTTAGTTACAATTCAAGATAAAAAAAAATATCACACATTAAAGATAAAATTTAATTGTAAGGCAAAATGAAATATATCTATCATTCATTTTTAATAAAGGAATCGTAGATTTTAAATTTTAGAAAATCCGTTTTATAGTTTTGTCTAATTAAATTTTTAATAATGATAAAAGGACTTTACGAAACACACATCCAGGTAAGCAATTTAGAAAATTCAATACAGTTTTACACCGAAGTTTTAGGCTTAAAGTTGGCTCACATGGACGAAACAAGACCTATCGCTTTTCTGTGGATTGGCGACCAGAAAGAATCTATGCTTGGTTTGTGGGAACAGAAAGAAAATTTACAGACCAGACATTTTGCTTTTTCAGCAGACACAAATGACATTCTGAATTATTCAGTTGATTTTTTGAAAACTAAAAACCTACAACCTTACAACTTCATGAAGAACGGGTCAATTCAACCGATGGTTTTTGCGTGGATGCCGGCTTTAGCAATCTACTTTAACGATCCCGATGGAAATCAGCTCGAATTTATTTCGATTTTGGAAGGTGTTGGAAAACCGGAACTGGGCGTGATTTCTTATCAGGAGTGGATGGAGAAAAGCAGTGAAATGATTTAAAGTCAAGCATTTTTTAATCGGACTGAAGTCCGATACTTTGTCAGGCCGTCCCTTTGGGACTTTTTGCTGGAATAAAAAGGTGATATTTTTTGAAACCTGTTTAGTTTTAAAAATAATTTGTAAAAATTTCTTTCAGTTGATAAATGATTTTGCTGTTTCACAAAGCTCCGATATTGCCCATTCAAGAGAAATCATCTAATATTGCAGTAGAAAACAAAGAAATTCCAAAATTATTAAAATGATAAATTTATATCGAAAAACAGCCGTGATAGAAGGTATTTCATATCTGATTCTGCTTTTTATCGCGATGCCTTTGAAATATTTTTTCGACTTCCCACACGCTGTAAAATATTTTGGATGGATTCACGGAGTTTTGTTTCTCGTCTTTTTTGTCTTTTTAATTTTGGCAGCCATCAAATACCGATGGAGTCTGATGAGAATTGCTCTTTATCTCGTTGCATCCGTTGTACCGGTCGTTCCGTTTGTGTTGGATAAAAAGCTGGCAGAGGAATACCCGAACTAGAATCATAAAAAAACCAGCTCATGATTGAACTGGTCTTCTTTTATTTAAAAATTATTTAGCGAAAATCTCCTTCAACTGAGAAACGATATTGCTGTTTCCGGAAACTGTGATGTCACCGATTTTGTCGGCAATTTTCTCCATGTATTCCATTTCTTTCAGTTTCCACAAAACGTCGTTTTCCTCCATTAATTTTGCGGTATTGAGCAAACTTCTTGTGGAAGCCGTTTCTTCACGACGCATAATGCTGTTGGCCTGCGCTTTTTTCTCGGCTATCAAAACCTGGTTCATGATTTCTTTCATTTCACCAGTCAAAATCACATCCCGAATTCCCGCGTCAGAGGCTTTCAAACCTAAGTCATCGGCTTTTGCTCCAAGGTTTTCCAAAATTTCTCTGCCGACAGAATCTTTTTTAATCAGCAATTCATCTAAAGTCAATGCTCCAACGAATTCACGCAACGCCAACTGCATCAAAATATAAAGTTGCTTGTCGTATTCTTTGTTGTTCATCAAGGCTTTCACCACGTTTTCAACTTGATAACGCACGTAAAAATTGATTCGCAACATCGCTTTATCTTTGGTCAGCAATTCCTGTCCGGCGATTTCCATTTGCTGCATTCTCGTATCTACAGCTTTCACTTCGACAGAAGTTTCGTTGTTCCAAAAGTAGAATGTTCCGGCTTCCAAAACCTGGGTCAATTTACCGTCAATCAACAGCAAACCTTTGTATTGATTGGCGATGACAAACTTTCTGACATAACTTTTCAACTTGATATTCTCTAAAATTGTTTTAGAAATATTCTCGGTGATTTCAACTTTCGTTAAATCCACTTTTTGAAATTCTCTGTTCACAATTTCTTTCCAGAAAGCATATTGACCCACGTTCAAAACTTCTTTAAAGATTCCGTTTTCGTAAACCAAAACGATTTCGCCGTCTTTCACATCTACAAGCTCAATCATTGAAGCTAAATCTTTATTTTTCAGCAAAAGATTCAAATCGTCGCCGGCTCTGAACTGGGCTTTCATTTCAAAAATCTCTACAGATTTGTTTCCGAAAAGCCAGTAATTGCCTTCTTTCAAAATTTCGGTTAAGTTTCGGTTTTTAAAAACCAGACCGACCTGGTATGCTTTAATTTGTACATTTTTAATCATTATATTTGTTTTTAAAGTGTTATTAATTTTAATTAAAAAAGGAAATTCTGAAATTTTCTCATCCAAAAAATGGCGGAAGAAAAGCGGTTTATAAAAAATCCATCTGTATCAAAACCTGATATTCAACTTTATTGCTATTTTCAAATTTTGGGCGTGTCCCTCTCCACTGCAAAGGCAGCAGCCCGGGTCGCTACGTCCACTTCTACTCCTCGCTCATCGGCTGTCGCCTCTTCACTGCGGGGTATCCGTTACCATCGCTCACGCAAAAACCGTCATCATAGAAAATTGACCGAACAATCGTCAGTCTATTAAACTAAACTTCATTTTTCCAAAATCATCTTTTCCTGCAAGCTTTTTCAAATTGTTGATTTAACAACTGAAAAAACCTCAGAATTTTCCTCTGAGAAATGTTTTTATGAATGAGAAAACATTTAAAAACTCCATCAAAATAGATTTTGAGTCTATTTAAAATGATACTACAAACTTAATTGTAGCGCGTCAACCATTTCGCCATACCAACCGAATTGGCAGTGGGATTCGAACCCACACATCAAAAATTGCTATTACTCTAACCGAACTGAGTTATATTTCCCGAAAGAAATAGAAGGACTCGAACCTTCGACCCATAGCGTTATGGTGAAATTTTTTGGCAAATTTCTAAAACCTTCAGATCAAGCTGAACAGAAAAGACTCATGTTTCTCAACAAACCCTTCTGCAATGGCGATATACCGAAACGCTCAACATGACCTGTCTGATATTTTGACTGAAATCCATCGATGAATTTTAGTATTATTTCTAATTGATGATGCAAAGTAAAGATGCTATTGCGCAATCATTTTGCGTAGAAATAAATTATTTTAATTTTATCTAATTTCTCGGGGCAAACGGTGGTGTCCATTTCTTTTTCTGCATCAAACTCTTCACTTCTTCATATGAAACCGGATAAAAATTGTGACAATCTACTCCGACGTCGAGGCTTAAACTCATCTCGTCATCAGGCAAAGTTCCGTGTGAATGACCGTAGAGTTGCCAGGTTCCGCGATGTGAGCCATTCCAGGTTCGCATTGCGTAATGCAAAAGAATAATCTTCTGTTTGCCGTTGCCGTTCTCCGGTTCATCAATCCGCAATTCATGATAATCTTTTATCGATTCAAATCTTTTCGGATAAGTCAAGGTTGCTCCTTCATGATTGCCCTTGATCAGATGGATTTTGCCGTTGAGCCGATCCAGAATTTCTTTTGTAAAATCCGGTTTACCTAAACTGACATCACCCAGATGGTAGACGGTATCATCTTTACCGATTTTCTCATTCCACCTTTTGATGAGTTCTTCATTCATCTGTTCCAACGACTCAAACGGCCGTTCGGAAAATTTTATAATATTGGAATGACCAAAATGATGGTCTGCGGTAAAGAATATATTTGTTTTCATTTTTTTTAATTTTTGGTGCTGGATGCAGGTTGCCGGAAGTTTTCTATTTGTAAAAACTTCCAACTAATATTTCTGCTGTCAGCGGGTTAATTTTTTGTAATTGTTTAATAAACTTTCAATGTTCTCCTTGCCTACAGGATTCATTGAGTGACTGAAAAACTTCGGTAATTCTACATTATGATCCATACAATAATTTATTAACCATTTTGCACATTCGTAACCTGTCTTTTCAGGAATTTCGTGAGAATCTGATTCTAGGTAATCTTCGTCAGCAAGATCGTGATCAAAGGAAATAAATTCAGGAAATCCTTCTACTAAAATTGAACTTACAAATTGATGGTAATTCCGAACAATTTCCCAGTCGTCTCTGAGGAAAATATCTTGCTTTGTATAGTGATAAGCATCAATTGGATGTCTCAGATCATCCAAAAAAAGTAGTCTTTTTGTCATTTCAATAATTTTATAGGTTGGAAGTCAAAAGCTGGATGCCAGAAATTTACATCATACTACCAAACTTCCCGCTTCCCTCTCCCTGCTTCCTGCTTCCTGCTTCCTGCTTCTACACCATCATATCCGCACAATTGGAACTTGCGAAAGCAAAAGGTTTTGCTTTAAAAACATATCCCATTCCCAAAATATATCCCATTGTGTCTTTCAAAGCGACGTTGGATTTGAATTCAGGATCGGTATTGATGTCGGCGTGAACTTCCATTTCGACATTATACATTTCTAAAACTGAACAGATGGCATATGCGATTTCTACAGATTTGTTGACCTCGTTGAGCATTCGTTCTTTGATGCTGATTTTCTGAAATTCTCTTTCTTTTCTGATAAAGGTAAACGCTCCTTTTCCTTCACGGATAAAGACAACTGCGGTTGCATAACTGATCTCATCGCCATAAACGTGGGAATCTGAACCCACACAAACTTTCAGTCGGTATCCATTTGCCTGTTCGCGGATGATGGCCTCTTCTACCAAATTGGTGATCGTATTTCGGAAAATCTTTCCGGTCATGTTTTGCCATGTTTGTTGTTGCGTTTCCATTTTTTTAACATGTTTTAAATTTGTTTTGTTTAAAATTTCTATGAATAATTATTTTAATATCTGTACTCCGGCACCGTGCTTATTTTAACGCAAAGTCCGCAAAGATTTTTTACTACCCACTGCTATTAAAGTTCGCAAGGGCGTTTGACTTTGTCGAATCTTCGATTTCACTCAGCTAAGAACACAAAGCCTTTTCAATGATGACAGATAAATTTTGCTGATTCATCAGGACTCGAACCTGAACAACAAGAGTCAAAGTCTTGTGTGCTGCCAATTACACTATGAATCAATATGAAGAAAAATAAAGCCTGTCTTTAATTTTTGGTTTGATATAAGAACTTCTGCGCCCGACAAACTTTAATCTTTCTTCGGGATAATTACTTGTGAATTGTGAACTGTCAATTCGCTTCACTTATCAATCATTATAAATTCACTTGCAAAGCAAAATTCACTATTGACCATTCACTTTTTATTTGAGATGGCTATGGGAGTTGAACCCACTCAGTTTTCACAACGGTTTTGCAGACCGCCCCGACTCTCCCACTTCGGCGAACCATCAGATATAATTGATAGGCGATAAACGATGATTGATTTTCTCAATCCATCTTTCGCTATTGAGTTGAGAAAAAGTTTGTCTATTTTTATTTGTGTTTTTGTAAAGAACTTCTGCGCTCGACAAACCTTTTCTTTTTCTCATTAAATATTGTGAATTCTCAATTTAAAATTCACTTACGAAGTAAAATTGACCATTCACTCATTCACATTTTTGTCGGGGCGGCAGGATTCGAACCTGCGACCTCCCGCGTCCAAGGCGGGTAAACAACCACCGTTATCTTTCCAGTTTGCAGATTCACTTCAAAATTCTTTTCCGAGAGACAGTCGGATCGGAAATTTTTCCGTGAATCTTTATAATAGGTTGGAGTGAATTGTCAATAATCATTTCGCTTTGCTGTCAATTTTAAATTCACTAAGAAGTAAAATTCACCATTGACCATTGACATTTCCTGTAATCCCAGAAAGAATCGAACTTTCAACCCCCAGTTTAAAAGACTGGTGCTCTAACCAATTGAGCTATGAGATTGTTTCTGTGATTAGTCAATGGTCAATTCGCTTTGCTTTCAATTTTATATTCACTCTACTTACGAAATTTTAAAATTCACTTGCGAAGCAAAATTCACGATTCACAATTGACCATTTTTCCATTTACCTTTTGGGTTTCTCCGGGGATCGAACCCTGTTTTCCGGTGCCACATACCGGCGCTTTACCAAATAAGCTAAAGAAACCATAAAAAAAGCGCCTCTTTTCGGGAGGCGCTCTATATTTTTCACGTATCAGTTCATTAACTGACGCATTTATATAAACACCTTTTATCCACAAATTCACTATCAGGAAGACATGCAAGTCCCACCGGCATTTGTCCGTGTTGTCTTGAATACTGATTAGATATGTTATGTAATTGTTTCATTATATTCCTGTTGTATAAAATTGTTTTTTGAAAAGATTAAAACGTGTTGCTTTTAATTTTCGGTTGCAAAGTAAGTATGATTTTTTTTAACTCACAAATTTATTTTTCAATTAACTAGTTGAAAATCAATTAATTATAATCTATTTTTAGAGTAGAAAATTTCTGTCCGTAATAATTTACAGATACCTTAATTACCTAAATGACTGTCTCTCATCGGTTTATTAATCACTCTTATTTATCGTATTATATGTTCATATTGGATTAAAAAAATTTTACTTTTTTGTTTATTTTTTTCCATTCTAAATAATTTCGTCCTTAAAAACACAAAAAACGCCCCGAATATCGAGGCGTTTCTGCTGTATTTTGATTAAACATTTACGGGTTTACAGTAAAAAATTTTCAAAGCAAGCGCATTTCGCCTCATTCCATATCATGTATTCATATCCGAACAATCCCTTTATTGATGGGCTGTCGCATAGATTTAAACTGATATGTGCTCTTTGAATTGTCATAATTTTACTGGTGCAAAGATAAATGTTTTTCTATAACTGTTTATAATTGAAAATTTAAGGCTTGAAATTTTCACTATAAAAATTTAAAATTCTTCTTATAATTTAAATTCTCTCAAATATGAACTTCCTGAAAAAACCATATACCTACTCAATAATTTTTCATCCGCTGGCTCAAACAATTGAGGATGTAATGAACTTCAAAAATCATCTGACATCAGAAGCAGGCAGTTATCCAAGTCAAAATTCTTTGGCCCATATCACTATTGCAGGTTTTGAAGCCACTGAGAATCAACTCACAGGTGTTAAAGAATATCTAAAGAAATTTGTAGAAAATGTGGTTCCTTTTGCCACATTATTCAATCGATTAAGTTGTTCGGCTTTTTCAAAATGTGCTGTGTTTTTGCCTTCCTTTGAATTTACTGATAGAATTCACAATATAACTAAGAATGTAAGAAACATAATTCCTGTAACAAAAATGAGCGAAATATCTCCACCACATGTGAGTATAGGTCGGGATCTTTCAGAAGACCAGCTAACTATTGCACTTCAACTTTTTGCTGATAAAAATTTCAAATTCGATTGCTGTCAGATAGCTTTAAGGAAATTTGATCCAAATACAGGTCAATATAAAATTATACAAACCTTTCCTTTTTTAGGTGAAACATCCGCAAAAATAGGTGAACAATTATCTTTCGATTTCTAGAATAACTATAAAAAATTTACTCTCTCTTAAACACTAAATCATATTAATTTAAACTGAACAATCCTTTCCAGGTTTTGTCTTTCAAGTTTTAAATACTAACTTTGACGACTTGTCAGCAAAAAATCTCACATACAAAAGCAGCACTGTTATCCGGTTTCTATCGGTTTTTTTGCTGTTTGTCTTTGTGCAGGCCAATTTTATTAAGCTGTTTCATCATCATAATTCAGAAACTGAAACACTATTTCATTCTGATTTAACAAAAGATTCGGGAATGACTCATTTTAAATCTTTGGCCGAAAAATGTGATTTCTGTGATTTTATCAAGCATCAGTCGCAGGATTTCCTTTCTGAAAATATTCAGCAGTTATCTTTTTCAAAGCTGAAAACATTTAGTTCAAAATCTTATTTTGTTCTTGGCGAGAGCCGTGCATATCTTCTGTCGTGCACCAATAAAGGTCCGCCTGCTGTTTATTCTTTGGCTTAACGGTCAGAAATTTCAACAATTCAATTAAAAATTCAGGCTCTTTCTTTGAGAAGGGGCAATCATCTATTTACATCAACCTATGTTACAAACTGTTTCACTTACAAAAAGTTACGGAGCTCATCTGGCGCTCAATCAATTAAATTTAAGCGTCAACGCAGGCGAAGTTTACTGTCTGCTCGGTCAGAATGGTGCCGGAAAAACCACGACTATCAATCTTATTTTGGGCTTTCTGGAACCGAGTTCTGGAGAGATATTATTCGACAATAAAAATATTAATGACAGCAAAGGCGACCGCAGAAAAAATATCGCTTATATTCCTGAAGTGGTGATGCTTTACGGAAATCTTACTGCCATAGAAAATCTGAGCTATTTTTCAAAACTGGCAGGTTTTAATTTCACCAAAAATGAACTGGAAAATTTCCTGAATCAATGCGGATTACAGACCGATGCACACTATAAAAAGCTCAGCGGTTTCAGCAAGGGAATGCGTCAGAAAGTGGGAATTGCCATCGCCGTGGCGAAAGATGCCCAACTGATTTTAATGGATGAACCGACCAGCGGATTAGACCCGAAAGCAACCGAAGAATTTACCGTCTTGGTCAGACAACTCGCAGATTCAGGGAAATCTGTACTGATGGCGACTCACGATATTTTTAATGCCGTCAATGTCGGTACGCATATCGGAATTATGAAACGTGGCGAACTGATTCACACTTTGAAAGCCGACGAAATTACTGCGGCAGATTTGCAGAAACTGTATCTGCAAACCATTTAAACCCATCCTGATTTTCTAATTAATTAAAATCAAATGTCAAACAACATATTTATCATAGCCAGACAGACTTTCAGGATGGCTTATTCCAATAAGGCAACTTTTGCTTTTGCGGTTTTACTCAGCTTTTCGCTGCTTCTCGCCACTTTTGTCGGCTGGAAAAACTACAAGGTGCAAAACGAACAAAGACTTCAGTATAAAAAAGAAGTTCGAAAACAATGGCTTGCCAATCCCGACAAACATCCTCACAGAATGGCGCATTACGGCTATCTTGCTTTCAGGGAAAAACATGAACTCAGCTTTTTTGATTTTGGAATTGAAAGTTTCGCCGGCGTTTCTATTTTTCTGGAAGCTCATAAACAAAACAGCGTCAACTTCAGTGAAGCGAGTTTCTCCAATGGGATGCTTCGTTTTGGTGAACTGAGTGTGGCTATGGTTTTGCAGATTCTGTTTCCGCTGCTCATTATTTTTGTCGGATACAACTGTATTTCGGCAGAACGGGAATCAGGAACTTTAAAAATTTTACTGTGTCAGAACACGACATGGAAAGATCTACTTTGGGGCAAAACTTTTGGACTGCTCGCATTATCGCTTTCTATTTTTATTCCTTTAATTATTCTCACGATTATTTTATGGGGAATTTTAAGCAATTGGCAGCTTTCCGGCGATTCTGTAGTGAGACTTTTGCTTCTGATTGGCGGTTACATCATTTACTTCTTTGTCATCTCCGTGATTACGGCTTTGGTTTCTGCTTCATCGTCAGGATCCAGACATGCTTTGACGACTTTACTGGCCTCATGGATATTTTTCATTGTGATGATGCCCAGGGTAACGCAGTCCATTGGAAATCAAATTTATCCTTCGCCTTCTAAAATTTCCTTTTTGGCCCAAATTGCTGAAGATGTGAGCAAAGAAGGTGACAGCCACAATCCCGATGATCCGCATTATGCGAAAATAAAAGATTCTTTAATGAAAAAATACAATGTGGATGATGTGAAGAAGCTTCCATTCAATTATGGTGGTTTTATTATGGCTGAAGGTGAAAAAATTACTTCAAGTATTTACAGCCAACATCAGAAAGATTTAAATAAAACCTTTGAGAATCAAAACAGTATTACAAAACTGGCGAGTTTTCTCAATCCTTATTTGGCTTTAAAAGAAGTTTCGATGATTCTGACAGCATCCGATTACAGTACATACACCGATTTTCAAAATCAGGCTGAACAATACCGATATGGCCTGGCTCAAAAGATGAATCAGCTGCAGATCGAAAATATCAGCAACGAGAAACCCGGAGAACACGAGAAACCACACATGATCAGCCGCAACAATTGGGCTTCACAGAAAGATTTTGAATATCATTTCACGACAATCAATGAGGCTGTTTCTAAAAATTCTACAGCATTTTTAGCCCTGCTCTTTTGGCTTACCGTAAGCATTTTAGGAATTCAATTTTCGGTAAAACGTATCAAAACGATTTAAACATGAAACAGAACCTTTTTTTATTTGAACTCAAAATATTTTTCCGAAACACATCTTCGATCACTGCCATCGTTATTTTGCTTCTGGCTGGATTTATCGGTCTGTACTTTGGAAAAACTTTTATTGAACGTCAGAACAATGTTGTTCAGAAAGCCGTTGCATTGCAGAAAGAAAATACCGCAAAAAACTATGAACATTTTGGTGAAGACACCGGACTTTTCTTTTTTCACAACAAGTTCTCGGTGGCCAATACAGCAACAAAATGGGCAGCTTTTTCAAACGGACAGAGAGACATCAATCCTTACCTGATTTCGGTTACGATGCTTGGTTTGGAAGGACAGATTTATGACACCGACATCGCAAATCCGTCAAGCTTACTGATGGGAAATATCGATCTGGGATTTGTTTTCATTTTTCTGTTTCCATTGGTAATTATTGCATTGAGCTACAACATTCTTTCGTCACAGCAGGAAAATGGTGTCTGGATTTTACTTAAATCTCAGACTTCAAAACCTCATCTTATTATCTGGAATAAATTATTGGTCAGAATTTTGGTCATTTTTGCAACTGCATTTATTCTAATGATTGCAGCGTTATTCTATCTGAATCTTGAATTGGACTCCACTTTCTTCTCCATTTTCGGATTGATTTTGCTTTATTTAATTTTTTGGTTTGCAGCTGTTTTCTTCATCATTTCATTTGGGAAAACATCCAATTTCAATGCATCATCCCTGATTGGTTTGTGGGTTGGTTTGGCCATTGTAGTTCCCGCTTCACTCAATCTATACCTCACGGCAAAATATCCTGTTCCTGAAGCTCTGAAACATGTAATGGAACAGCGACAGGGCTATCACGAAAAATGGGATTTACCTAAAAACGTTACGATGGATCCCTTTTTTAAACATTATCCGCAATTCAGGCAGTATCCTTTCGATGAAAAGAAGACTTTCTCATGGTTCTGGTATTACGGAATGCAGCAAATGGGCGATGATCAGGCTTTGGAAAGCAGAAAAGCAATGGAAAAGAAGCTAGAAAACCGTCAGCAATTTGCGTCTGTTGTTGCGCTGTTTTTCCCAACCATTCAGACACAACTTTCGGTAAATTCACTGTCAGGTTCAGACTTGAAATCGCATTTGGATTTTCAGAATTTTGTGAGAGATTATCATGAAAAAGTGAGGCTTCATTTTTATCCTGAAATTTTTCAGGAAAAGAAAAGTTCTTTAGCCGAAGTGGAAAAATTTGGTTTAAAACATTACAAAGGCTCAATCTCTCCTTTGAAAATGGAGTCAGTTGTTTCTCTTTTACTCATCAGTTTAATTTTAATGATTACAGGAAATTTTAATTTCAAAAAATCATTGAGATAATATGTAAAAATATCGGTCGGAAACCAAACTGTTTCCGACCGATTTATTGTTATTCTAATTCCTGAACATCTTATTTCTTCCCGTTTTATATCTGGAAATATCTTTCAAAATTACCTCATCTTTTGGATTGAAATATTTTAGTTCATTCACGATCTCAGAACGTGTTGCCACCTTTTCAGCAATAATTTCGTAGGCAATATTTCTTGTAGTATTTTGAAGTTGGGGATCTTTTTTAAATTCATGTTTTATAGCTTCAAGATAAGTAATTTTCTTATCCGAAGGAGTTTTCTCGTACAATTCCTGAATCTGCTGATCGAGTTTTTTAATCTCAAAAATATTGGCAAAATAATTATTAAGACAATTGAATGCATCCCGATCTTCTTCCCAACCTTTTAGCAATATTTTCTGTGCCTCATCCGGCATTTCCATTTTTTTCCGATAGATCAATGAACCTTTTACCATCTGACTGTTATTTACATAATCGTCGACAACCATTTGATAATAAGAGTTAGCAGAATTTATGTCATTCAGTTCTTTAAAGAGATCACCAACTTTCTCTTTCTGTTCAAGCTCCTTATATAAATCGATTGCCTTTCTGTACTGCTTTGCTTTTTCGTAACAGTTAGCAGCTTCGGATCTGTTTTTCAATTTTTTAAGATAAATTACTGCCGCCTCGTTATAAAACAGACCTTCCTCCAAAGTTTTTGCACCACGGTAATTGTCCTGAAGAAGATTCATATACACTTTTGCTGCTTTCTTATAATCTTTTTCGTCGATGTATTTTTGGGCAAGATCTTCATATTTATTTCTGATTCTGTCGAAAAGTGAACTTTCAACATACGAACTTCCGCTTCCTCCTTTTCGACCATTCACTCCTTGATTTTGCTTTTCTTGATCCTTCAAAGCTGTAATCACCAGAAGAATGATCGCAGCAACAACAATAAAAATCAGGAGATTTCCTATAACACTCCAAAAAGTTGCATGAAACAATTCAGCAAGAATTCCGATAACTTTAAGAATTACCAGAATAAAGAATGCCGCCATAAATTTATCGGTAAACTTCTGCTTATTCATCTTTATCTGATTTTAAAATGGTTTTGTCTTCGCTGAAAAGACGGTAAAGAAGCAGGACGACTGCAATAATAAGAATCCACACAAACCAGTTGTAGCCAAACATTTCGATTAAAGGATAAAAAAGATAAGCCAACATTGCAACCAAAACAATAACAAGAAAAATCTTGATTCCATTCGGAAGATTTTCGCCTCCAATATTTAAAGATTTCCTTTTAACAACAAACGAATACATACCGACAACGCCTGTCATCAGGATAATCAGCCAAATAATTTCAGAGAAGGAAATATTATTTTTTGAATAGGGTTTCTCATGATCAAACGTTTTCACTTTTTTTGCTTTGTCGAGATCAAGCGGTGGTTCAACTATTTCTTTGGTTCCATACAGTTTTCCTAAAGAATCTTCTATCAGCACCTGTTTCTTTTTTAAAACATTTTTAACAATTCCCTGATCAGCAGGTTTTCCTGAACTTATTTTATTCAGAGAATCAGTGATTTTTTTTCTGACTTTTTCTTCGTTTTGAGCTAAATATTTCGTGATCTTTTTACGGTACACTTTTTTTAGAGAATCGGTCGCAACATCCATCTGAGTATTAAGCTTTGAAATATCATCCTGAATTTTTTCGATTGGTTTCCCACCGTCTTTCAAATAATCTTTATAGCTTTTTTCGTTGGGTTTGCTGAGTTCTAATGATGCTATCATTTCTTCCCTCATCAGATCTCTCCGTTTTCTTCCATACATTGAATCGATTTTTAAATCAATATCCGTAACGCCTGATTTGTATGCAACTACAGGATTTATCATGTTCTTATCCACTTCAGAAATATTTCCTGATGAAGCCCTGGGAATACTTTCAGAGGCTTGGTCCCTATTCAGATACAGGAAAAGTCTGCTGAGACCAATAATGATCAGAAACAGCCAAAATACCCAACGATACTTTTCAGAATACTCGGATTTTTCTCCGTTTGAAGAATTCCCACCAAACAATTTTCCTAACCAACTGTTTCCAAACATAAATGTAGCAAAGCCATCACCTCTGGAAGTTCCTGTTACATCCAGCGGAATTCCAAGATCAACAGCCCGATCAGGATATTTTTCAATATATTTTAAATATTTTTCAATTTCTTTTTTATTCCCTGCCATCACTTTTTTCAGATCGAAGGGCAGGTTTTTCATCCATTCTTCTTCGGTTTGTGGCTTTTCCAGTGCTTCCAGAATTTTTTCGTCATCCATTTCAACGGAATAACTCTCAATTTTCTGAGGAATTTTCACACCTTTAGATGGTTTTCTTATTTGATCTTCCGATGGTTTTGGATTTTGAATCACTGCCATCCAGTCGATTTCTTCGTTCAGTTTTACAAATCCGAAATCCGGATGCATGATTAAATATTCGGCATCAGCATTTGGCCATTCTTCAGGAGAAATTTTAGGATAAAATGTAGTGTTTTCAGGAATAAAAAATTTACTGTCAATACACTGAAAATAGGAGTTTCTGCCGATTTCACCGGGGGCATAATCTTGAAAAACCAGGAAGCAACCAAACAAAACATTCGCTTCATTCGAAGGAACAGGAAAAGACTGAATCTGGTTTAAATCAATTCCTAAAATTTCCATTTCATGAAGCCATACCAATGGTGAGGAACTTTTTATTAAAAGTCCTTTTTTAGGATAATTATTTTTCGAAAATGGTTTTATTCTAAGCTCCATATTCCACAACATGTTTAATAAAGAAGTCCATACACTCGTTGTACATTTCGTCCATTTCTCTGATTTTCAACTTAGATTCTTTCGGGAGATAATATTCAGATCCACCGAATTCTTTTTCAGTAGCAATCGCCAGATATCCGAAATGAGTAGACGGAATGTAGAATTTCGGAATATTTTTGTTGCTGCTGATGAAAGTAAGCATTCCGCGATTGTCTGAGATAATTTCACTTCCGTCACTAAAAGTGAATTTATTTTTGTCCTGAATTGCCAACATCTGAATATGCTGCGGACTTTTTACCAAACTGTAAACGTTCTCACTTCGCATTTCTAAAGTGAAATTTGAAATAATCAACTCATCAACATCATTGATTCCTATTTTAGTAAAATTATTCAAAATTTTCGCTCCTCTGTTCTGTAATTTATTAAGTTCACTTTCGCTTTTAATTCCATTTTTTAAAATTTCTTTATCATTTTGAACCTCTTCCATAGAAAGATGACCTTCTACACTGATTATGAAAATCTTCGGAGCCGCAGCATTATACAGGTAAAAGTTTTTATTAAAATAAATTAAACCAAAATGTAAAGGAATATTCTGACCGGTAAGATTCATTTCAGAATACTCTTTTGTGTTTAAATTCAGCTTCGAAAGTATTTTTTTGTCCGGCTGAAACTGAGCCAAAATATAATTTCCAGCCTTATTTTTTGCCAGGGCAAACTGACCTTTCGGCTTTACTGAAATATTTTCAACAATGACCTCACATCCTTTTTGGGTACTGATATTCTGATAGATATTTTTATTATAGTAATTGTCTGACAGATATGTTTTCAGAAGCTGTTTTTTGTTACTTAAAATATAAAAATCCCCTTCGTACAGAAATGTCTTAATTCTCTCTTTAGGCGTTGGAAACAACAGCGGATAGTTTTTTGGAACAGCAGTTTTAATTCGATTACCCTGTACAATTTTCGCTTTATGCTTTGGTGGATTTGCCCATAATTCTTTTAAGGGAAGCTGAATTTTCTGAATGTGCTTCCTTGTACCATTATGGTGTTTATAAAAATTCAGTTCGCCTATTGATGAAGTCGTTACTAAAAATTTCAGTCGGTCTCTGTTTTCGTGAATGACTTTCTGAAGATTTGGATTGTCTAAATTTTCCTGATGAGTAATGAAAAAAACTTCTAAATCCTTTTCCGTTCGCTCTTCTTTGAAAAACTTTTCAAGAGCCTGAGAAACATCTAAAACCGGACTTACATTGTTCAGTGTTTCTACCACTTCATCTACTTTATCCAGAGAAATTGGGATATTGGTTTGTCCCAAAGCATAAACTTTACATTCAGAATTCGCCTTTGGATGTTTAATTACTGCGATCGCCGAAGCAAATGCCAAAACTTTTGGCGTTCCCCAGTTTTTCAGCGACGTATCTATTAGAATTATTCTTTCAAAAATATTTTCCTCAGGCGGAATTTCTCTCTGGATGTACAAAGCTTCGTTATTCGCCACGCGGTTCATGAAAACCTCATCTTCATTAGCAAATTCAGACAAAAGCATTCTGCTGAAATCGCCTTTGTTGGTCATATCCGAAACGCCACCAATCGGCTGTTCGCCTGGAGAAAGATGTCTCATCGGGATTTTAAGACCGCTCCATATTCTTTTAATCAAACTTCCGATCTGAAAGGTTTTGGATTCTTCAATGAGTTCCTGAATAAAATCTTTGTCGGTTTCTACGGTAGTTTCCTCTTGTACAACATCTTCCTGCAAATTCGAAATTTCAACCTCATCTTTCATGGCTTTGATGATAGAATCCGTTGTTGGAAATTTATTATTTAATGTAGATAAAACTCTTAAATCTTTTGAAAATTTTGAAACAGTGAGGTCAGCTTTCTGCGCAGAATCACTAATTTTCTGAGGGCTTCTTAAATATCCATTTATAATATATTCAGAGTGTTTTACCGAAACCGTATCGAAATCGCTGGTGAATATCGTCTGAAGAAGAAGAATTCTATTTCTTCCTTTTTTATAAGTATTGGGTAATGATTTTACTGTTTCTAAAAATTGAAATGCGGGACTAATCGAATGTTTAATATGTTCGTGGATCACCAGAGGATTCTTCCGCAATTCGGTTTTAATACTTTTTAAGTGTAAATATCCTTCATTAGTTGCGTACAATACCAGTAAAAAAGGAGTCAGCGGAGGCAATCCGATCAATTGAAATTCTTTTAATACTTCAATCAAAAAAGGTCTATAAACAACTGCTCCTACATTTGGAATCGAAATAAGATTATTTTCATGATATCCAGTCTCATCGGGAACATCCTGATCAGTAGTCCACTCCCACAAATAATCTTCATATGACTGAAAATATTCTCTTACATCCATTCTTTTGATTTTTCGGTGAGACGGAACGAGCTTACAGACAGTTTTCTGAAATCCTCCTTATTGATATACAGAACACTTCCATCTTCATTCCATAAAAGCCACTGTTCGTGAGTTGCATTATATTTTCTCTGGAGTAAAGAACTCATATTTTTAAATTCAAAATCAAAGCCGGTTGGCAAAAGATGTCCGTCTTTCGTCCAAAAAGTTTTTCCGGGAAAACTCAGTAGCGGATTTCCCATAAAAAGTGCCCGATCATTAATAACAATCCAATCTATTTTTTCGAGTTTAAATTTTGGCAGAGCAGTAATGAAATCTTTAATATCAGCAATGGAACACAATAAAGCAACTGCCGTCTGTTCTTCTTCGCTGGGCTTTAAACGAACTTCAACCTTTTCCTCAATTCCAAAAAAATTATTGTTTGATAAAGGAAAAGTTAACCGCAACGCTTTATCGATAGGAGCCCACAGCAAGGCCGTTCTCACTTTTTTTCTGGGAACAAGTGCATTTTTTTTAAATAGAAGTCCGTCACGTAATTCATATAAGATGAAATTAGGCAACTGCTGAATTTCCGCTGAAAGAGCCTGTTCATCGGTAAAACCTTTGAGCCAGATCACTTCATCATCCGAAGCGATCTGAACATTACTCCAGTCACGAATTGCACCAAGAAAATCTGTGTCAGCTTTGGGAAGTTCTGCCCAAAATTCTGTTACACGGTCTGAAGAATCTTCTGCCATAAGCTTTCAATTTCATGTTGAATATACTGTTTCTGTTCAGAATTTCTGATCCAGTCGCAACGGGTTTGAAGATATCTCAACTTATCTTTAATCACGTTTTGCTCTTCAAAACTCAAACTTCCCAAATTCCATTTGTCGACAAGAATTTTTACGTCTTTCATCACTTCTTCAGGATTCGGAGTTTTGTTGTGTAAAGCCTGGGGATGCGATTTTGGATGGTCATCTTTTTCAATGGTTCTGTTGATAATCCCTTCCAGAATTTCGATCTGTTCTTCGGTATCCCAAATATGTTTTAGCACCCATAAATCCGAGAGAATTGCTTCGTTTCTTCCACAAATCAAAGCACTGGCTGCAATCAGATTCTGAAGCTTAACTGCACGACGGTCAGAAATTGCAATTCCTGAATTTCTAAGATTGATAACCGTATTCAGATAAACTTCATAAATGGGTCTTAGATCAACTGTTTTACACAGATTCTGAAGACCTTTAACTTCGTGCGCCAGAATTTCAGGAATTTCAGTTTCGATATTATTTTCAAGCTTTCTTCCTGCTAAAAGAACTTGCTGCAGGAGATCCGGATGTACGTAATCAACGTTGATTCTTATTAAAAAACGGTCGAACAGTGCGTTCAAAGCTTCATCTTCGGGGAGAACGTTGCTCGCTCCCACAAACATCAGTGCAGGAAGATTTCTGGTTTCTTTTCCTCTTTTGAAAATCTTTTCGTTTAAGGCCATCAAAAGTGAATTCAGAATCGCAGAATTTGCATTAAAAATTTCATCCAGAAAAACCATCGACGCTTCGGGCATCATTCCGTCAGTATTGGTAAACAGCTCACCTTCTTTCAGTTTTCTGATGTCGAAAGGACCGAAAATTTCGTTCGGTTCGGTGAAGCGGGTTAAAAGATATTCGAAGTTCTTGCCGTCGGTTACGGTTTTGGCTAAGGTTCTTACGATGGCAGATTTTGCTGTTCCGGGAGGGCCGTAGAGAAATGCATTTTCTCTTGCCAGCAGGCAGATTCCGAGGAGGTCTACGACATCATTTTTACCAACGAAAGTGTCTTTTACGTAATTGAGGACGGTGTTTAGTTTTTCTATATTTTGAATCATTGATTTTGTGTTATAATTTGCTGCTATCTTATTTACGCAAAGAGCGCAACGGTTTTTTTATATAATTTTCTGCATATTTTTCCTTTCGCAAAGGTTTTACACTCAGCTAAGAATACAAAGTTTTGACAACGTCCTTTCAGGGCTTTACAATGTCTATATTCAATATCACAGGACTTTATCCTAATTCTGTTGACGTCGCCACTTTATGGCTTTTCTGTATTAATGATTTGCAAATCTTTCCAAAAAACATCTTTATACATTCCAAATTCTGCCATCAACTGTTGATTGATGTAGGGCATTTCTGCAAGTCTGTATGCCTTGTTTTCCACTACCCTTTCAAGATATAATTTTCGGTAGGTTTTGTCTTTTAGCTCTTCTTCCCAATCGATTTTTTCCAAATCCAAGTCAAATCCAATTCCTGAATAATGAAACTGCTGTAAGATGTTTTCGAGTATTTTTATTAACGGATCTTCAGGATCAACATCTTGCAGAACAGAAATTATCTGTGGCAAAAACCTCAGCGATAAATCTGCCGATAAGATTGAGTTGATCTCTCTCTTACCTTTGAATAATGGAATTAACTGGCTTAAATCTTTCGCTGTATTTTCCCGTATCAAATGCAACTGTGCACTGTGATACAAAACTTTTGCTGCCCAAACCGCAGTTTCACGGTCACAGTTTATTTTATCAGATAAAAATTCCAGCCGCTCTTTTTCAAATTCAGATTCAAAGTAGTATGCAGCATCCTGTTCTTCCTTCTGAGATATCGATTTAATATCAGAAAAAATGGTCATTATGCCTTCTTTTCTGAGGAGGAATAAGGTATCTAAAAATGGGGATCTGGTTTCCATCATCTAACAAAAATAGAAAATATTATTTTTGAAAAGTCAATTTTACGATGTAAGTTAACGGTTAATTAAAATTGGTAAAAATCTACGATTTGATTCAGGTTACCTCATTATCTGATTGTATCCCAAAATCCTAGCCCCGATTGCAGTGGAAATCCTTTTTTGAAAAAAAAGATTGAAACGGAAAGCGGGAAATAGCTCCCTAAAAAAATCACAGACGTTATGATTTGAACGGTCATTTTTCACATATTTGCTATCTTTGTACCATTCAAAAAAATATTATGAGTGTACACATCAGTGCAAAAAAAGGAGAAATAGCAAAAGTGGTACTGCAACCTGGCGATCCGCTTCGTGCAAAATATATTGCTGAAAATTTTCTTGAAAATGCAAAATTAGTCAGCCAAACAAGAGGTATTTTTTATTACACGGGAACTTACAAAGGCAAAGAAATCTCTGTGGGCGCGAGCGGAATGGGGTTTCCAAGTATTGGAATTTATTCTTTTGAGCTGTACACGGAATATGAAGTTGACACGATTATCAGAATCGGAACCTGCGGAGGATATTCGAGTGATGTAAAATTATTCGATATCCTTAATGTAGAAAATGCAGCCAGTGAAAGTACCTACGCGAAATATGCATGGGGATTTGAAGAGGAAGTTTTTTCTCACCAGGGAAATATTTTTGACATCATCAATGAAACAGCTGAAGAATTATCTTTAAAATCTAAAGCGACGAACATTCACAGCAGTGATATTTTTTACAGAAAAGATCCTGAAACTCCTGCAATCGCGACGAAATACAACTGTCCGGCAGTGGAAATGGAAGCTTTCGGCCTGTTTGCCAACGCTAAACATTTGGGTAAAAATGCGGCAACAATTCTTACGGTTTCTGATATTATCCCTACAAAAGAATTTATTTCGGCAGACGAAAGAGAAAAAGCGTTAAAACCAATGATTGAATTGGCTTTGGAAGCCGCTTTGAAAGTGATTTAATAAAAATCGAAGATATAATTTAAAAGAGCTTTACTGATTGGTAGAGCTCTTTTTGTTTACTTTTTACGTGTCGTAATCTCCCAGTTTTCGGTCTGATTTGAGTTTGTATTTTTATCTAAAACCAAGCGAAAATGTACTTTGCCTTTACCCTTATCTGTAAAAAGTTTAAATGAAAGAAAACCTTTTTTGATGTATTCTTCAGACAGATCATCGGTGAGATAATGATTTTGGACCATTTTAAAATCCTCACTCAGACTTGTGTTTTTAACCAGAAAATCCAGAAACTGCTTCCTTTTGCTGTCGATATTTTTCTCACTTAAATCTGACGTTTTGTAAGTTCCTTCTGCGACTAGATTTAAATTATCACAACCGGAAACTTCTACTGTACATTCGAAATCCTCGGTTGTGAGTTTTTCATTTAAAACTTCTGTATAATTATGCATCTCGATGGTTCTGAATGACGCTGAAACATTATTCAAAACTTTTTTATCTTTCCATTTTGCAAGTTCGCAGTTGGACAAATAAGATTCTTCGTATACATTTTCATTTTTATATACAAAAGACAGCTCAGTCGATTCGAGTTCCTGAGGAGGTTTATAATAGGTGCGGGAATTCTGTGTTGCGTCCGCCTTTAGAATACCATCTTTATAAACAATGTCATCTAAAGTATTGTACGAGAAAGGAGCGTAAGTAAGAATAGTATGTTTCCTCTGAACTTTGTTATCTTTTCCCATGATGGCGTAAATAATTTCAGATTCGGTATTTGCACTTCCGCCGAGCATTCCTTCAGAATTCCGTTCGATAATGTAATCCTGAATTCCATCTTTATTAAAATCTTCTGTAGCGATCTTGCTAAAATAAACACTGTAAGAATCACCGTCATTATCAAACGAAACCGAATAGTTTTTGTAATCTACCTTTTCGGGCTTTTCACTGCCTATTTCTTTATCCAGTAAAAATTTAAGAATGTCAAAATTATGATCCCTATTTTTAACGGCCACAGTATCTTTCGGAGTCAAATCGGGTTGCTTAAAACTTTCAGCCTTTTCTTTTCCTGAGCAACTTACAACAGAGAACAGTGCTAAAACTAATAGTATTTTCATAATGTGTGATTTGATTATTAAAAGTAAAGAAAATATTTAAAAAGACATTCCAAAAATACCTTCGCGTAAGATGAACGAAATTTAATCCTGAATGGTTAAAATTCAAAATTCTACTCTACAAGTCATGCTTTTAGTAAAAAATTCCGTTGTAAAAAAGCTGTAAACAAAACGACCTTATCATAAAAAATAAGATAAGATAAAATATACAAATGTCATGATAACAAACCTTTATGAGGCTTTTATATCATATAAAAATACAGTTTAAATAAAAAAATATTGATTTTAGTGTAAAATTATTACATTTAGAGCCTAACAATTATTAATTAATAATGAAGTTTATAGGATATGATGTCGGAAGCTCATCGGTAAAAGCATCCATTGTAGATGAAAACGGAAAAGTGATCGCCCACGCGAAATATCCGGAAACAGAAATGCCTATCGATTCTCCAAAGATCGGATGGGCAGAACAGGATCCGGAGCAATGGTGGCAAAATCTTAGAATTCTGACTCAAAAAATAATTGCAGAAAGCCACATCGATAAAAACGAAATCAAGGGAATCGGAATCTCTTATCAGATGCACGGTTTGGTTTTGGTAGGCAAGGATAAACAAGTTTTGCGTCCGTCAATCATCTGGTGCGATAGCCGTGCAGTAGAAACAGGTGACAAAGCTTTTGACGACTTGGGTGAAGAAGTTTGCATGAATAAACTTTTGAACTCACCGGGAAATTTCACCGCTTCAAAATTAAAATGGGTTAAAGAAAATGAGCCAGAAGTGTATGAAAAAATCTGGAAGTTTATGCTTCCTGGAGATTTTATTGCTTTAAAATTAAGCGGAGAAGCCACAACGACGGTTACGGGACTTTCGGAAGGCGTACTTTGGGATTTCCAGAAACATCAGGCTTCGAAAACCTTATTGAATCACTGGGGAATTGATGAATCATTGGTTTCAACAGTGGTAGACAATTTTACGGAGCAATGTGTGGTTTCAAAACAGGGCGCTGAAGAAAGCGGTTTGCCGGAAGGAATTCCTGTTTTGTACAGAGCCGGAGATCAGCCGAATAATGCATTATCATTAAACGTTATGAATCCCGGAGAGATCGCTGCAACAGGCGGAACTTCAGGCGTTGTTTATGGTGTGACAGACAATATTCATTCTAAAGAATCTGTGCGGGTAAATAATTTTGCACACATCAATCATACGAAAGAGCAGCCTAGAATCGGGAAAATGCTTTGTTTAAATGGTGCAGGAATTCAGTACAGTTGGTTACGTCACCAGGTGGATCAAAAAAGACATTCTTATCAGGAACTGAATGATCTGGCTTCACAAATCCCAATCGGATCAGACGGAATCATTGTTTTACCATTCGGAAATGGCGCTGAGAGAGTTTTAAAGAACAAAGACATCGGTTCGTCTACTTATAATGTGAATTTTAACCGTCACAAAAGTGTTCATTTATTCAGAGCCGGACTGGAGGGTATCGCCTACTCTTTCGTTTATGGAACTGAAATTCTGATGAATGACGGTTTACAGAAAGGAATTATTAAAGCCGGTGGAGATAATTTATTTCGTTCTTCTCTATTCGCGCAATCGATTGCAACTTTATTGGACACTGAAATCAGAATATTTGACACGACAGGTTCTACAGGAGCAGCGAGAGCAGCGGCAATCGGAGCAGGAGCATTTGAAACCTTAACGGATATTTTAACCGAAAAAGATATTACCACAACGTACATCCCTGATTTTAAAAATATGGATCAGTACAGGGAAAGTTATGGGAAGTGGAAAAACAAATTGGAGCAGGTGATAAGTGGTTCATAGTCTCGACTATAATGAACAACGTTCATTTAATATAATGACAGAATCGCAGCCCGACTTGAACGGAGCTCTTTTTGTGAAAAAATGGATGGGAAATGCGCTGGTTTTTTCAGAAAAAAGCGGGAGTGGAAGGCGGATTAAGCTGCCCAAAGAAATCTATTAGACAAATTATAAGAATCAATAAAAATATAAAATCAAAATAATGGCAATTACGACAGGAAACAAAGAGTACTTTAAAGGAATAGAAAAAATCAAGTTTGAGGGAAGAGAATCAGATAATCCGTTGGCATTCAAATTTTACGATGAGAATTTGGTCGTTCGTGGAAAAACGATGAAAGAATATTTCAAGTTTGCGTCCGCTTACTGGCATACATTCTGTGCAACCGGTGGAGATCCGTTCGGTGCAGGAACTCAGCAATTTGACTGGTTAACCGCTTCTGACGCCAAACAAAGAGCAACAGAAAAAATGGATGCAGCTTTCGAATTTTTCACAAAATTAGGCGTTCCTTACTACTGTTTCCACGATTACGATTTGATTGACGAGGCAGATAATTTCACAGAATCTACAAAAAGACTGGAATTCATTACTGATTACGCTAAAGAGAAACAAGCAGCTTCAGGCGTGAAATTACTTTGGGGAACATCCAACTGTTTCTCAAACCCAAGATTTATGAACGGTGCGGCAACCAATCCTTCCTTTGATGTTTTGGCGTACGCAGGTGGACAGGTAAAAAATGCTTTGGATGCAACCATTAAATTAGGTGGAGAAAATTACGTATTCTGGGGCGGCCGTGAAGGTTATATGTCACTTCTTAACACGAATATGAAGCGTGAGCAGGAGCACATGGCGAAGTTTTTACATTTGGCTAAAGATTATGCTAGAGCTCAAGGTTTCAAAGGGACTTTCTTCATCGAGCCAAAACCGATGGAGCCTACAAAACACCAATATGATTTCGATGCGGCAACTTGTTTGAATTTCCTTCGTCAGTATGATCTATTGAATGATTTTAAATTAAATCTTGAAGTCAACCACGCTACTTTGGCTCAACATACTTTCGAGCACGAACTTCAGGTAGCGGCTGACAACAATGTTTTGGGAAGCATCGATGCGAACAGAGGAGATTACCAGAATGGCTGGGATACAGACCAGTTCCCGGTTGATTTATATGAAATGACTCAGGCGATGTTGGTAATTATCCAGGCTGGAGGTTTCCAAGGCGGAGGCGTTAATTTCGATGCTAAAATCAGAAGGAATTCAACAGATTTAGAAGATATTTTCATCGCTCACATCAGCGGAATGGACAATTTTGCAAGATCGTTCCTGGCTGCAGATAAAATTTTAGAAAAATCAAAATATTCTGAGATCAGAACCAACAGATATTCTTCATTCGACAGCGGAAAAGGTAAAGATTTCGAAAACGGAAGCTTATCTTTAACAGATCTTGCGGCTTACGCTCAAGGATTGGGTGAAGTTGGAAGAGAGAGCGGAAAGCAGGAATATCTTGAAAGTATTATTAATCAGTATTTATAATTTAATACATAAATTGGCAACTTTTGAGTATTTTCTTCTACCGCAAAAGGTCCAAAAGAACTTATTGAAAAAACAGATCTTCAAAAGTTTGCAAAATGTAAAAATATTTGTTAAAATATTCGTTTTGCCATCTTTTGAATGACTAAAATGCTGCAAATTCTTTTGATTCTTTTGCGGTTAAAAAAAATCATGTTTCAAAAACTTTTAACATTTAAAACTAAATCAAACTATGCAAATAATAGATTCTGGTCCTAAATATTCTTCAGGAACAAAGGCGCAGATCAACATGCTGTACGTTACTGTACTTACGTTGGTCGCCACTTTGGGAGGACTTTTGTTTGGATACGACACGGCCGTGATTTCCGGAGCCGAAAAATCCATTCAGGAATACCTGATCATTCCATTAGGATTGAGCTCATTGGCACACGGAGCGACCATTTCGAGCGCATTGATCGGATGTATCATCGGTGGCGCTATTTCCGGAATGATTTCCACGAAGCTGGGAAGAAAAAAATCATTGATGCTTTCGGCGTTTCTGTTCTTCATCAGTGCTTTGGGAGCGGCGTATCCTGAATTTTTATTCTTCAAACACGGCGAACATTCCATGGGTGTTTTGCTGGCATTTAATTTTTATAGGATCATTGGTGGAATCGGTGTGGGATTGGCTTCGGCGGTCTGCCCGATGTACATTGGTGAGATTGCACCTGCCGAAATACGTGGTAAACTGGTATCACTGAATCAGTTTGCCATTATTTTCGGGATGCTTGTGGTTTACTTCGTGAACTGGGGCATCGCAAGCGGACAAACCGTTGAATGGATCAACGAAATCGGATGGCGATATATGTTTTTGTCACTGACGATTCCTTCTGCCCTATTCGGTATCCTATTATTTTTCGTTCCTGAAACGCCGCGTTATCTGACGTTCGTTAATAAAGATGCAGAAGCACTGAAAATTTTAACTAAAATCAATGGTGAAGCCCGTGGAAAAGAAATTTTCTCCGAAATTAAAAGCACTGTCGTTGAACATAAGAGTGAAATTTTTGCATTCGGGAAAACTGTGATAGTGATTGGAATTTTGCTTTCAGTTTTCCAACAGTTTGTAGGAATTAACGTGGCTTTATACTACGCTCCAAGGATTTTTGAAAGTATGGGTGTTCACAAAGATTCATCGATGCTGCAAACCGTTGTGATGGGATTGGTGAACGTTGTATTTACCGTTATCGCCATTTTCACGGTGGATAAATGGGGAAGAAAACCATTATTGATTGTTGGTTCTGTTGGGATGGCAATTGGAATGTTTGCTATTGCAATTCTATCTTATTATCAAATCATCGGAATTGCCACTTTGGTCTTTATCATTGTTTACACCGCGTCATTTATGATGTCCTGGGGACCAATCTGTTGGGTTTTGATCTCAGAAATATTCCCGAATAAAATACGAGGAAGTGCGATTGCGATTGCGGTTGCCGCTCAATGGGCAGCAAATTATTTAATTTCATCCACTTATCCTTTTATGATGGAATTCAGTGGCGCTTTCACATACGGATTTTATGGGGTGATGAGTGTTTTATCGCTGTTCTTCGTTTGGAAATGGGTTCCTGAAACCAAAGGAAAATCTTTAGAGGAGATTGAAAAGGTTTGGGAAAAATAAATATACTTTAGTTTTATAATTAGTTTGTTGAGGGCACCGAGATTTTTCGGTGCTCTTTTTTCTAATAAACTAAAGCCAGGAAATATTTTTGAAACCACTCAACCATATATGATTTTATTTCGTCATATTTCTCAAAGTTAGTAATATGTGCGTCTTTTTTTAAATATAGGATAGCAATATGAAAATATAAACCTATGATATTTAGTTTTTGCAATGTTAATATTTACAACCCTAATATTTGCAATATATTTTTTTCGCTTTCAAAAAAAAGTTCTTACGATTTTGCAGTCCAACGAATTTACGCAGTAAGAATGATGGATGAAATTATCAAAACAAAATCAGTTGAATTAGTCAATTTACAAGAAAATTTGTACTTGATAACGTTCCTCCCACCATTAAATATCTTTTTTGCTTCACTTTCGATAACGCTAGATTCTATTTTACAACTGAAATCTCTCCCGTTTCCGGATTTATTTGTGCTAAAAAATAAATAGGATCTGTCTTCATATCTCTTTTATCATTTTTACTTGCAAATCCAATGTAGTAAAAACCATTTTCGATATATATAATTTCATAAAACAATTCTTTTTGATATGGAGATTCTTTAACATCAAAATTTTTATCAAAAGATTTTTTATAGATCTCAGAAGCTTGTTCACTCGAAATTTTCATTTGCTTTTCAACAACATTAAACTTTTCATCATCTAAATATATTTTTCTGTGTTTATCACATTGTAAAACAGATAGTAGTCCCATAGTAAAAATTATTTTTTTCATTTTTTAAGGTTTTGGCCAATCAGAATCTTCTTGTTTAATGATAGTAATTGTAGCAATTTCACCATTATGTTGTTTGCTGGAGCTTATAAAAGATTTCAAATCTTTTAATAATCCTTTTGGTGTTTGTGCAGTGTCCGGAATCCAATTCTTTTCACTTAAAGATGTAAATACTTCTTTTATTGCAGATTTTACAGCAGTTGTACATTGTTCTCCTGTCCAGGGATAAACACGGTAAACTTTAAGATGTTTATATCTTTCTTCCCACCATTTTATCATCTTTTTAGATTCATTTTCTTTTATATAAAATTCAATTTTATGAATTCCTGTATGCTCTACGGAGTTACATGGAAATCAGATTTAAGAACCGTTTTACCTGTAGTTCCATCAACTAATAAATACTCCATTTTTTGCTCTCCCGTTTTATGTCTTAAAAAAACTTCATAATAAAAAACACCATCTTTTGAAGTTCTGCCTGCTGCGGAACCTTCACTTTTATCTCCTAAATCAACTTTATATTCTTTTTTTATTTTTTCTATTAAATCTTCTATTGTAAACTTATAAGGTGTTTCATAGTCTATTTCTTTAACTATTTGATGTTTTTCGTTATACTGTATAGTTTTGTCAATGGGTGATCCGTAAAAATCTAAGCCTTCTGCAACTAAAAATTTAGTAGAATTAGAATAACCTTTTATTTTTTCATAAGGACTATTAAAATTTCGTAAGCGAACCTGAACTCCGTCTGATAAAAAATTAATCTCCACTCGCTCATTTCTCTTTTTTAGAAACTTATGATTATCTGATGATGAAAAATCCGAATCGATCTCCCAATCTTTGTATTGATCAATATTAAAATATTCCATAGTATCTTCTTTTATTATATGAGGTGTTTTATTTTTAACTGCTGTAGTTTTCTGTATTGGTTTTTTTTTATTCTGTCCATCACAACTACTCAAACTCAGCAGAAATGCTATTAAAATTAGATGCTTCATTTTTCAGATATATTAGAGTTAATAAAATGCCATTGCCATCGCCAAGTATTTTTTAACAGTATGATAAGACATTACATTGTCTGTCGAATTGCTAGTGTTTGGTGAGAGTTAATAAGGTTTATTGATAATCGCACAAGGAAAGATATATTTGTAATATTTCCCTGCTGTTGGGATTGGTTTATCATTCCGGTGAGTATGACATAATCCTAGCCATGGAGCGTTTCGTGGTTTAATGTACAGTCATCTCCATTTGATGGGGGTAAACTTTATTACATTTTGAATTCCAACAATGCTCTACGGAGTTACATGGAAATCAGATTTAAGATCCGTTTTACCTGTAGTTCCATCGATTAGCAAGTATTCCATTTTTGCATATCCATCTTTTTTAGATTTTAAAAATACTTCATAATAAAAAACATCATCTTTTGAAGTTCTGCCTGCTGCGGAACCTTCACTTTTATCTACTAAATCAACATTATATTCTTTTTTTATTTTTTCTATTAAATCTTCTATAGTAAACTTGTAAGGTTCATTATAATTTTTTACTTCAACTATTTTTCCCTTTTCATCATACTTTTCATATGATACAGGAGAAGAGTAAAAATCTTGTGATAGATTCAAAAGTTGTTTATTCTTAAAAGAGTAAACTTTAACAATTTTATATGGATTGATTATACTACTCCTTTCCACTTGTATAAATCTTTTTTCATCGGTAAATATATTTATTCGCTCGTCTCCTTTCATTATAAATTTGTCATTGTCTGCACATGGGAAAAGGCTACAATGCTCTGGATCTATCTTCCAGTCTTTATATTCGTTTTCATTATAATATTCCATATTCTCTTTTTTTATTAAATGAGTTGTTTTATTTTTAACTGTTGTAGTTTTCTGTACTGGTTTTTTTTTATTCTGTCCATCACAACTACTCAAACTCAGCAGAAATGCTATTAAAATTAGATGCTTCATTTTTCTGATATATTAGAGTTAATAATATGCCATTGCCATCGCCAGGTAGATTTTTTCACCTTGTCCCCATAGCTCATAATATTTTCTGTAGATTTTGCGGGAAAATTATTTCCATTGGGAAATACAAATTTATATCCAGCGTCGTCTATGGGGGTACTGTCACGATGCGTGTGATTAAGTCCCAATCCGTGTAGGGCTTCATGTTTTGTTGTATCATCACCACCCGCCCAAGGTAAGGTGAAAATTAAGGCGTTGTGTATATTGATATGCTCAACAGCACCACCCAATGAACCTTGTGAGCTGCGATTATTAGATTCTAAACCGAATTTAAATAATGTGAAATAATTACTATATACCCTATTTATATAATTATTCCCACTTCGAACATCAAAAAACAAAATTCTTGTATCCCTATGAAGATTATTCCTGAAATTATGATTGGTTTTATTTAAATATGCAATATAATTTCGCCGGGAAGAATCGCTTTCTATATATATTCCTCCTACTTGAAAATCTGCATTGGAAGATAGATCTAAAGTTGTTTTTACAATATTTGGAATAACAAGAGCTTGGTGTAATGAATGGTATAAATTATCTACTTCTACACTTCCGAAAGTACCCGTTACACTTCCTCTGATAGGTATATTCGTAACATTGGTTGTAATATCAACCAAAACAAAATCCATTTTTTTTCTGACAGAAATATTATTTTTAACTACCACAATTTTCCCTGCCAATATCCTTGGCATTCCATTTTTGGGATAGCAATAGATTTTAATTTCTTTGTCTGAAGGTAAATCGTTTTTGCAGGTTATTTTTATAGAAGTATCTGCTGAAGGTACTAAACTATTGGTTTTGGCTTTGTCAGACAATATTTCTGGGTTTACCGTCAACAGATTTTTATCATATTCGAACTCCAATCTGTCTATATCGTCTTTTATGGCAACGTATACTTTTAAATCTGCATAAGTTCTTGGTTTTACTGAAAGTGTAGAGGGTAAAGTGGCAACAAAGGCTTCGGAAAACAGGGTAAGAGACGGCACGAAATATTCTGTAACTGCATAACCGGTATTGGCAACAGGCAATCTCTCATATTGGTTTTTCAATTTTGCATAGGCAGTTCCGGTAGCTCCACCTGTTAAATCTGTAATCCCATCCAAATAACCTCCTTCAATAATATCGGCATAAGCAGGATCGTTTGCGGGTGCTAAACCATTGTCTTTTTCCCGAAGCCAATCAAAACCAAATTCACCGTTCCATGTATCCAACGGTCTGAAATATACGGCAGCCAACGACATCCTTTCGCTGCTTTTATCGGTATCACCTACTTTTACCGGTGAGTTGTTCAGAGACGGTTTTTCACGGGTATTAGATATTTTATTTTTAATTCTCAGATATCGTGCGTGAACAATATCTTTTCCATCGGTGATTAATTTTCCATCTAAGGATTTTACTTGCACATAAAATTCTTCTACATCATTTGCTTTTCCTATTATATTCAACCATTCATAAGTATTCCCAAACGAAATATTAATTTCTCCGTCAATTACCAATCCATTGGTATATCTCATGATAGGATGATCATCAGAAAGACCGCCTCCTTTCCGTACCCGTCTGTAAACTGTTACATAAACTTTATCACCATTTATTCCTTCAGTTTCAAGACTTAAATGAATCTCATCTCCATAACAAAACTGATGGGTTTTTCGTACATCTTCGCCATCGCTTGTAGATGACCATTTGCTTTTCCTGATGCGTGGCGGACAATATCCTTTCACAAATAATCCTTTTGAATTCGCATCTGGAATTCCCGAAGTACTTGCATCAATAAAGTAATGACAACTTCCACAAAGTATTTTAGGAATTTTAAATCCGAATGCCTGATTTGAAGGCAATGTATCACTGCTTACGTGATCCATTTTATCCGAGCTTCGAACAAACCAAGTAACTGGCTGCAACATCTCTGCAGGAGTTGCACCGCGTTCCCATTCTGCCTGAAACCGAATAATCTTATCTGGTTGGACGGTAAGTCTTGTATCAGCAACCGACATCTTTATAAAGATATCACCACTTACATATTTTATCTTGTCTATCCCTTTTGCCATCCTTTAAAATTTAAATAACACCATGTTCAATTCCTTCATGCGTAGGCTGTTTTTTACACATTTTATTAGAATCCACCAGCGGATTTATCTGCTGCTGCACATCCTGATCTGCATTTTTAAAATTCTGCTGACTCGCTTCTGCCCGCTGACCGTGATCTATAATTTCTATACAGGGAGTTCCGGCAACTGCGCAAACTGCCTTGCTGTCCTCCAGAATAATATATCCGCCGTTGCTGAGCTGTACCTTATCGTAAAAGTTCTGCCATTCGGTTACCATAACTTTGCATGGCGGTGGCGGACTTCCCATTTTGCTACAGCTTCCGAATGTGTTTTTTTCAAATGTTGCAACGCCGATTTCTTTCGTTGTGGCAATCAGTTTTTTTGATGCACTTTTATCATTTGCATACTCTTTTTGATGCGTGAGCACTTTAAGATTGTCCGGAGTCTGTCCGAATTGACATTTGCACACAGCTCCCTGTACTACGATGTGTTTTTCTGCCATGATTACAATTCTTTATTTGAAATTACAATCCGTGTTAAATATTGATTTCCAAACTCTAAACGGACGAAGGAAGTATTCATTTTAAAAGTAACAACAGTAAGAGCATCTGCAGAGCTTTCGGTCACATTGATGCTTGTCTGATAGAGCTGTGCGTTGTATCTCGCAAATTTATCTTTACATTCTGAAGGTGAACTGTCATTAAAAACCAAACCATAAGGCAAACCGGAAACCGAGTCCTGACCGTAATACTGAATGGCATAATACTCTTCACCACTGGTCATTTCTGCATAAATCATATTGAAATTTTCAAAATCCCAATTAGAATATTTTCCGTTTTTGCAGGTTTCGCAATCCAGTTCGGTTGGATCTGTTTTTAAAAGTTTTGTAAACTGATCCGCACTTGTAGGAAAATTTATGAATTGCTTTTTAGCAAAAAGATTCTGCAGATATTTTGAAGTCATCTTTTTTTGTGATTGTTTTGCTTCTACGGCTGCAATCTGTGCATCGGCCTGAGTATTCATCATTGCGACTGTCTCGGCATCAATTGAAGAATCGTCGACAGCTATTAATCCCTCAGACAATTCTTTGCTTTTCGCATTTAGAAGAAATTCTTTAAGTTCTTTTTCTAATTCGCCAGTGGATTTTGTCAGATTTACATCGATTTCTTTTTCTGACCAGCTATCCGGAATAATTTCCTCCAAAACGACAGAAACTTTTGTACTTTTTGCCGAAACTTTTTTCATGGAAATATTCCAGATGGCTTTCTGGATAAACTGTTTTGGTTTTGCACCTTTTTTTAAAGCTAAATTTAAGTAAGGATTTTTCTTATTTGAATCAAATGTCAAATCATACAAATCAACATTCGTAGTAAATTCAGTATCACCAGCAGCAGCGTCGGCTGCCACATCACATCTTGTAAAATCATTTTTAAAATCAAAAATGGTATTCCGCAATTCGGCAATATTTTTTGGAACGTTAAATTCCGTTTTCTGTCCAAAATTGAAGGTGAAAATCAGGATTGGCAGTACTATTAAAAGTCTAGTCACTGTATTTTTTTTCATAGTTGTGTTTTTTAAGTTAGTCATACAAAG
The DNA here is from genome assembly GCF_025971945.1 of Chryseobacterium kimseyorum. Classification (GTDB taxonomy): domain Bacteria; phylum Bacteroidota; class Bacteroidia; order Flavobacteriales; family Weeksellaceae; genus Chryseobacterium; species Chryseobacterium kimseyorum. The sequence goes on along the minus strand of NZ_JAPDHW010000007.1, from coordinate 15,577 downwards.
CAGTAATAACCACTGATATTTTTTTCTTTTTTTCAAGATTGATATCGCATTCCAAATAAAGAACTTCCGGCAGTGGGGTTTCACCATTGAGAAAATATTGCAGTCTGAAATTTCCGTCATTATTCATTTGAGGATTGTCTTCTGTAATTATTGAGAATGGTGATCCGGTGATAAAATCATATCGGCTTCTCTCGTCATGCAATGTTCCGTTTCCTGAAATATTTATTAAATTATACTCATCTTTTAAAGGATCAACTTCCACTTCAATTTTATAACTGGGTTCAACTGCATTACTAATTATTGGAAAGGTTTCAACAATTTCAGTCTGATAATTCTGATTAAATTTCTGATAGATCCCCAAAAACAATGTCCGGATGAAATAATCATTTTTTATGTAGATCAAAAGAGCATTGGGTTCATCTAAAATCCTTTCAATCTTCAGGCAATATTCATCAACAATTTCACCTTCAAATTCTTTATAAACTTCTTCTTTAACGTTATTCCATCTTTCTTTAAAAATGTCTGCATTTTCTACATTGTAAAATTTCCCCTGCTGATCTACACTTACCGTCATCGGATATAAAACCTTTGAAGTTTTATACGCCAATAAATCTGCAATTTCATTGACTTCTTCTTCATTCAAAAAAAGGTTGGAGATTCTGTCAACTTCAAAAATATGCAAACCATTTTCCTGTTTAATCCATGTGACGGAAACATCATATTTCAGTTCATTTTTTCTGGTATCATTTTCAATCGTAATCACTGTACTGCATTTCAGAAACGAATTTTCAGGTTGAAAAACCAAACTGTTTCCATGTCCAAATTTCACAAGTCTGTTTTTGTCAACCACTGCAGTTCTTGGAAGAAAAAGCTCTTTTTGTTTCGTAATACTGATCAAAATATGGTCTTCTGCTCTGCAATGATTGTTGTGAAAAAACTTCAAAGATTCATCGGATAAATCATAAAGTTTTGCAATGCTTTTTAAAGTTTCACCTGCTTCTGTGATATGTTTATTGTATTTCTGCATAATTACATTCCTCCGATTTACATAAAAATCAAAAGCATAACCATGGTTAGCTGCAGATTTATTTTATTGCTTATATTATTCATACTCCCACATGTTGTCTAAATCTACTTTTGTGATTGGGATTTCTTTATCACCTTGTTTAAAAATTAAACTGCGGTTGCTAAATCTTCATTCATCCGTAAAATTATTTCTATCGGCTGTTTAGGATCTGCCTGTTTGTATAAACCCATGATTTCTTCTTCGTCTAAATATTTGAATTCCCAAACAGTTCTTTTTCCTTTAGAATCAGCAACTATAAAATCTAATAATTGTGGTACAGCTCTTTCTTTAAATTCATTCTTTTTAAGAGATTCGTCGAATAGTTCCTCCATCTCTCCATTGAACATTTGAAAACTGGTGTTATCAAAAGAATGCTTAGGTATTTCTATACGTGTCCGCCATGAATATTTTTTACGATAACTATCCCAAAGACCATATTCAATACCTCCTTTTTTCTTTCTTATCTCTTCTAACTCTGGGTCTAACTCAGCCAGAGCTTCAAAAAAATCTTTTTGGATTGCAGTAGGATTACCTGTGACATAATCACTCATCGCTATCTTGGTTTCACGAGCCTGAAATCGTCCAATCTCCACTCGCTGTCCAGCGCCTCTCATCCACACAACAACCACTCCTCCTGGCGCACATCCCACTAAAATTTGTTTGTAAGATTCCTTTTTTCGGGTACGATACCAAACTACTCCTTCTTTAAAGAGCTTAAGCATTTTTTCCTTGGGTAAAGTCCAACTACCTGTATAGAACTTATTTTCTGTGAATGATGCCCAGGTAACTTCTAATTTTACCGGTACTGGTTAAAATCTTCCCCCTGCGTGTGTGTTGAGCCATCATCACCCCCATCCATTACGTGCAGAACCTGAACATGGAATATATACACTACCACCGTCTTCAAAATATAAATATCCTTTATAAATATTCATTGGATAAAGTAATGGTGCGCTTTCGGTTGGTAGCCATTCAAATTTTTCTTCCGATTGGCAACTTACCAGCAAAAGTATGATAGTCGTCGCTATATAAAATATTTTTTTCATTCTAACGGTTGTTAAAAATTTCCCGCTGATACAATACTTTGACCTTATTCAATTGATTTTTAACATTATCAGGAAACCATTCTAAGTCTGGATAGCGTTCATATTCAACATAGACATTATGAGGTTCAAAATATGTTTCAGGCAATCCAAGCTTTCTGATATCTTCTTCGAACACTTTTCGTTGATTATCATAATCATATGTGTTTATTTCTTTGCTTATAACATTGATTATAAAAAAGAAAGAAGAAGATGTTTTATTGTTTTCTTCGTCATAGGTGACATCTTGAAGTCCATACACATATACATCTTTCGCATTTATAACTGCTATCGGTCCCATGTCACCATACTTCCATCCAATTATCGACGTATCCAAAATCCATTGGTCAGTTCCTTTCCACTTTATCAGTCGTAACGGTTTTACTAATGGAATGTAATATTTATCATTATCTATTGCTTCCCAATAAAAAGGATCAATCCCAGCTTCTTTGTATGGTCCAGCAGGGTTTAATTTGTTCTTAGCATTTTTTATCTTATCACAATTAAACAAAATTGTAAAAATGCTAATGACGACAAATATTTTAAAAAATTTCATTCTGTAAATATTTTAATTTCCAAATAGAGGTACATTTTGATTCCACTCATCGGCTTGATTCCATTCTCTCATTAAAGAATCTATTCGATTTTTCTTATTTTCTTTCATTTGTTTTATATAGTCATCTTTCATCGCCATCAAGTCAATATTATTACGATTATAGTTATTATTCCAATCGCCCTTTATTTTCATCAAATCGTTACCTCCAGCGGCATCGTGATATAAAAATCCTAAAATCATAGTAGAGGCATTATATGCGACAGTTCTGCCGACATTTGGTCTTAAATCAAATGTGTCTTCGAATTGATGTCTCATTCTTACACTTCCATCTTTTTTTACATAGGCTGTAGATTCAACATTTACATGTCTAATCAACCATGTTAATTGATTGACCACCACTTTCCAAGATTGGGAAAATTTTTCCCCAAAAGGATTTACAAAAGAACCCCAAGATCCTCTTACCCCACCAAATTCTATTACATCTCTAATTTTTATATCGTTAAAATCTTGTTTCAAATATCGGGGATCTTTTATTATTAGTTTTGCAAGTTCTTCTTCCCGATTCTTTAATTTAAAATCCTTATTTAAGTTTTTTTTCAAATCACTTTGATCATTAATAATTATTTTTCCTCTCTGCAACATTGAAGATACGCCAACTTCAAACAGATTATTTATATTATCATCTTTGAAACCCAGTAATTTGTATACTTCTGTGCGAGCTCCATGCGCCCAACCTGAGCCATCATACTCCTTATTACCATTCCACCAAGAATTTAAATCTGCCAACCACCCTTTTTCTTCTGTCAATTCGTCTGAAGCTTTACTAATCCACTCCCTTATCTTAGAAGTATTTACAATAGAAGTATTAATCATTCTTTCTTTACCCTGACCTTCAACATATAATTTATCTTCTTTTTTTCTTTGTGAAATTCCTATTGCAGAAGCTGAATACTCTACTCTGTAAAAAATATCTTTTCCTGCCTCTTTCACTCTATCCCAAATAGTTTGATCTTGATACATTTCCCAATCCGAAAGTGTTCCTTGGTTGAACATTAATCCAACCGGAGCAAAATGTGCCTGCAATTCCATATCGTGCACAGCAGCAAAAGCCATTAAAGCATCAAGTTTTTTTCTGTACAATTCACTTTGCAGATAAAGATTTGCTTTTTCTCCTTCAGCCCTTCTTATCGCTTTATTAATCATTATCTCAAACCATACTGGCAGCAATTTAATGTCTGGAATTTTATATTTTGCTTTTTCATATTTTAGTTGCGGATTATTTTTTACTAAATCCCTATAATTTATATAACTGTGATATGTTTCCCAATATTTTTTGACTGTTTCTTTAAAAGTTAATGCTTTGGAATTAACACTTCCATCTTCATTGAAATGCTTATCTAAAAGTCTTTTAGGAAAAATATAACCATCACTTTCTTTTACAAAATTTGGCAGACCGTTTTCGGCAGCAAAATACCAACTTGCAATTTGCAAAGCATCAGTCTCATTGCACGCATTTTTTACAAGTGGTATATCACCCATTCGTGTTACAAAAAGTGCTCTATCGTTTGGAAATGTAAATTGTACAGCTCTGTTTATAAGTCCTCCCCATTTATATCCTAAAAAATCATTCATACGCTCATAAATTCCTTCCTTTTGCTTTAGCTTTTCTTTACTGAAAATGTCAGATATCCATTCTAATAGCCATTCATTAATAAAATCTTCGAAATAATATTTTTCGAAAGCTTCGTAGTCCTCCTCATACAATCCTTGAGGCTGGTGAGTACCTAAAAAAACAATATTGACCGGAATCTCTTGCCAGCCCATTTCATAAGCAAAGTATAGGATTCCAATAGTAACACCTCCTGCAACGGCTGCACCTTGACTATGACCAACTATTGTAATCGGCTGATATGCGGGTGAATACGATAAGACACTATCGTCTTTTTTCTTTTTTTGTTCTACTTCAGATTTTTTTTTAATTTTCCAATTACTTTTTGCCCAAGCATATCCTTGTGTAATACCGTGTTCTACTCTATGAGCACCTGAGGATTGCAATCCATGAGATCCATTAATAAAATGCGAATTATTTCTGGCATTAAAATATTCTTCAAAAACTTTAGAAAATCTTTTTTTACTAATGTTATCATATCCATCCCAATATCCCTCAAATTGATCTTTAACCGCAAAAAACCATCTTGCATATTCTGACCTATTATACATTTCATCACTAAAAAGCCACTCACCACCTTTCCTATTTATCAAGTTTAATTCTTTATTTGTAATAATATCATCTCCTTTTGTAAGCATCGATTCACTCATGTTAGCTCCTCTAAAAGGATCTTGTAAAGGATCGTCTGGAACTTTATCCATAATGACATTTAGATATGATAATGAATTTTTTGCCGGACTGCTTAAATAACCATTACAAAAAATCACATGCCCGTTAATTCCAACATCTAATGGAGGGAAGTCTATTTTTCGTTCCTTAATTTCTCCGAACTTAATGTTTGTTCCCATTCGATACAATTTTTTTGTTACTGACAAGAGTTAGATTTTTTTTATTGGCATAAATAAATATTTCACCTGAAAACTTTTCTAATCTTCCTCCTGCTAAAAGATTATATTCCTTTTGTACTTTTAAACAAATATTTTTTGCTGTTTTCCGAATGGCCATGATTAAAATAATTTTGATTTTTCTGCACTGTTGAATTCTACAGTCTTTCCGCTTTGCATTGTCATGTTTTCCAACTCACTGAACATTGATATTTCCCCTGCAATTTCGTTGGAAGTTTCAGACTGACGGAAAAATTCCTTTTCTACCATTTCAGTTCTTGTATCGGAAGATTCACGAATATCGCCCGCCGCAGTTTGTACTATATCAGTTCCTGCAGTAGAAATAATATTATCGTTTGCCGAGCTCGTAATACTTGCTCCCGCTCCCATTGATATTTCTTTCCCTGCGGTAATATTGATATTTTCTCCTGCATTCAAAGTGAAATTTTTTGGTGCATTCATCGAAATATTTCCCTTTCCATCCATAAAATACGTATTTCCACTCGGATCGATGATATTCACGCTTCCTTCATCATCATTCATAAGAACTTTAATTCCACTTTTGGTTTGGATGGACCGCATATGATTGTTGATTCCACCACCCAAACCAACGCCACCATGAAACATTCCCCCCATCACAAATGGTCGGTCGGGATGATTGTGTACAAAATTCACCATCACCTGATCACCTACTTCAGGAATTGCAACATACCCTCGGTTCTGAGTAATCTGATCGGTTCCTCCCGCATCGGGACTCATCATTCTGATAAAATGCGTCGTGTCATTCGTCTGCCAGTCAAACCTCACCTGAACTCTGCCCTGTCCTTCAGGATCGGTGTTGGAAATTACGGTCGCAGTTTGTGGCTGTGCGATGGGTATGGTAAACTCAGGTTTTGGCATAAATCCTGTGTCTGATGCGATACCGTAAAAGCTTCCGGTGTAATGACCAATCGTATCAATTTCATGCGTCGTTTCTGTAACCATTATCCTTGTGAAATACGAAGTTTCATTCGTATCAGGTTTTCGCATTTCGATATCAACAGCGCAACCCGGATGTAGAAAAGGAACCGTCGTAGAACCTGAAATTGTAAATACATTCACCGCTTCACTTCCCGCTGTGCTTTTCTGAGAATATTCTACATCTAAATGTGTGGTTGCTTTTATCGGAGCAACTCTTAGTGAAGGCGTTTTATAAATATTGTCGTTATGCTGATAAGCTATTTTCGCCAAATCTCCAACATGCTGAATCGGTGTTGCGCCAGATTTCAGAATTTCATTTTTGTTACTGTTGTAACCATAGAACTGAGGCTTTGTATGAACTGCTTTCAGTTCAACTTTGATATCATTGGCACTGCTTCCATACGTCAGTTTGATCGGTTGATTCTGTGGCGGAAGTTTTCCGAAGTGCAAAACTTCACCGTCGTAGTAGAACTGTTCGCCATATGCTTCTGCCATTCTCGCCAGATAGTTGTAATGCGTTTCGTCGTACTGACTGCTGTATATAATTTGCGAATAATCATTCGTGTCAATTCTGATATCGAACCGGCTTTTATCCAAACCTTGCTTAATGACTTCTTCAGCAATAATTCCCATATTCACAGGCTGGGTTCCTCCAAAGCTTTGAATATGAGGAGCACCATCCAATAAAATAGTCGGACTGTAACCTGACAGGACGATATTTCCCAAACTCATTCTCTCCTGGCTGAAACCAACTCCCGTAATCACACCGACGAAAGTTCGTTCCGGACTTTTGTCGATGTCTTTATAGGAAATAACCGCTGTTAACCTCTTCCCTAAAAATTTATTGGCTTCTTCTAAAGTATGGGTTTGGCGGTCGCCTAAAGTATCGTGAGCCAAAGTCAGTGTAAACTCATGATGTTTCTGTGCGCTTTGGGTAAGTTTGAAATGTTTGTAATATTTAATCACTTTACCTTCAATTACCAAAGATAACTTGACTAATCGGTTGATACCGGTATGATGATTTTCTGAGATTCCTGCCGCATTCTGCGTAGGACGGAAGGATGAATTTCCCGATGAATCGAAATTTTTCATATTTGTGTGTTTTTTGTGTTTTGAATTATAAATTTATAAAATATTATTCATTCTTGTATGATAAATCTTATTTTATTTTAAATAATGTGATGATTTCAGCCAGCGTATCTGATCCAATCTACATTATCCGTTTAATAATAATTCGAAAGAAATGATCGACAGGAAAAGTAGAAATAGGGCAAAAAAGACTGTCTTTCGACAGTCTTTACTTTGTATACAATAATACTTAAAAGGTAAATTTTAATGTTAGCTTGTCGGCCAGATTCCTTCGTATGCCGAATTACCGTAGTTGATTTTCTCAGCACTTACAACAAAGCTAATCAACATTGAGTTTTCGTCAACTGCGTCGAAATCCACTTCGTGCTGAATAACGTACCCATTCTCCCAGTTTAAAGTAATCAAAGTTCCTTCCTCGTGAGATTTGTTGAAGGTAATTTCACCTGAAGTCGGCTTGTATTTTCCGTTTAACAATGACTCAAGGATGTCAGATTTTTCTGTTGCCTCAATGGTTAATTTAATCAATGCGTTGGATGGGTCTGATGCTACTCTACCTGATACGTCTGTTGATCTTGATACGCTATAGTTCAGTTTTAATAATTTCTGACCTTCGCTTCCGTTGAATTTTAAGATTCCTCTTGAATTTGCTGCCATGATTTGTAAATTTTAATTGTTAATATTTTGTGATTCAATTTTCTTAATTCAAAGATAAATACACCCAAAATATTTTTAAAACTTTTTACCAACTTTTTGAAAATTTGTAGTAGTTCTACGATTTTGTGTAGTAAAACTACGACTGTTGTAAAATAGCTGACCTGTATCTCGTAAAATGAAAAATACTTTTAATAACGATGCATGTGACAGACCAATCTCCCATTAAATCATTCTTAAACGTTCCTCCTCCAAATCAATCTGATATAATTGCTGACGGATGATTTCTTCGTTTATTTTAGAATCTTTATTGAGTTCTGTAAGATATTCACGTTGCACCTCAAGCATTTCTACAAAAATCACTTTCGTTTTCTCATTCATCCAGCTGTCGTCGGTGGCTTTGGCGCGCTCTTCCCAATGTCTTAAAAACACTTCCAATCCTGCGTGATCTTTCAATTCGTTTTCATATTTCGATTTCAGAAATTGGTAAATGTACTGCTTCAGTTCTTTTTTAATTTTCTGTTTGGTTAAAACTTCATCTTCTTCCGCAAAAATATCATCAAAAAATCCTGTTTTTCTAATGATGTAGGGCAGAGTAAGCCCCTGCACAACGAGAGTAAGCAAGATCACCACAAATGTGATAAACAAAATCAAATTTCTGTGCGGAAAAGCTTCACCGTTATCTAGAGTCACAGGAATTGCCAGAGCCGCGGCCAGTGAAACTACACCCCGCATTCCGGTCCAGCCCAGTAAAAGTGGCATCATCCATCGGCGTTTTCGGGATGAAGCATGAGGCTGTACACTAGGTCTGAAAATCATGGTAGAAATTAGTGCAGCGTATGAGCTGATCATTCTTGCAGCAATCAAGATTCCCGTAACTAAAATACCATAACCAATCGCTTTTTCCAGTGGAATTTGATCTGCACGAAGTCCATCTACAATCTCCGGCAGTTCCAAACCAATAATGAGAAAAACCACACCATTTAAGATAAATATCAAACTTTCCCAAACGCTGTAGGCGTGAATACGACTGGTACTATTTAGAAATTTCAATCTTCTGACCGACATAAAAAGTCCACCTGCAACAACTGCCAAGACACCCGAACTGTGAACCTGTTCTGCCACCCAATACAGTAAATAAGGTTCAATTATCGTCAGTGCAATATCGGAAGGTGCATCTGTCGGCAAAATTTTGTGTGCCTGTACGAATAACCATCCCAAAAGTAAACCGATTCCGACCCCACCGATAACCATCCAAAAGAAACTCATCGTAGCATCCTGCCAAATAAACTGCCCTGTTCCTACAGCAACCAGAGCAAAACGGAAAATAATCAGTGATGATGCGTCATTCAGAAGACTTTCGCCTTCCAAAATTGTAGAAGTTGATCTCGGAATATTCACAAACTTAGTGATCGCACCTGTACTCACGGCATCAGGCGGAGAAACAATTCCACCGAGCAAAAATCCTAAGGCGATGGTAAATCCAGGAATGTAATAATTGGTAATTAACGCCACAGATAAAGCGGTGAAAAATACGACCAGGAAAGCAAAACTGCCGATAATCCGCCACCATTTTTTCATTTCTTTAAAAGAAATATTCCATGCCGCATCCCATAACAATGGAGGAAGGAATATAAAAAAGATCAGATCAGGATCGATTTTAATCACTGGCAATCCGGGAATAAAGCTGATCGCTAAGCCACCGACAACCAATAAAATAGGATAGGCAATTTTGAGTTTTGCAGCAAACATATTCAGCAGAACGATGACCGCTACCATTGCCAACAGAAAGGGTAAAATACTGTGCATTTGTATTATTTGTGTTTTAAAATGCAAAAATAAAGATTAGAATGATTTATAAACAATATTTCTCACAGAAAGCTTCAAGATAATTTAATGAATATTTTTTTCAATATGATTTTACCTAAATTTAAATAAAATGACGGTCGCTTATTTTAATACAGAATCTTCATTTAAATCAAAAATTCATCTCTGCAAAGTCGTTTATATTTAAATCCATATAAAAATGTGGTTTTTCACCAGTGATATACATAATTTGATTAAATTTACGACCATTCCATAACGGAATATGAAGGAAATTTAACGTTAGTCCAGAATACCTATGACAAAGAAGAATGCCACCATTTATGATATATCGAAGAAGCTAAACGTAAGTGTGGCAACGGTTTCCAGAGCATTGAATGACAACCCGAGAATCAGTCAGGCAACGAAAGATCTTGTGATTAAAACTGCTAAAGAAATGAATTATAAGCAGAATAATCTAGCCAAAGCCCTCAAAAGCGGGGAAACCAAAAACGTTGGAATCATTGTTCCTTACATCAATACCAACTTTTTCTCATCTGTGATCCGTGGAATTGAAGAAGAACTTTCTCTTCATGGCTATCACGTAATTATCTGCCAGAGTCATGAAGACGTTTTAACCGAGAAAAAGCATTTGAATACTTTGCTGAATGCGCAGGTAGACGGAATTTTCATGTCGGTTTCCCGAACAACGGTGGACACGGAACATATTCAGCATATTTTAAATACAACCAATACGCCCATTATATTTTTCGACAGAAAGAAAGATATACCTGGAATCAGTACCGTTACCATTGATGACTACCGTGGTGGCTACATGGCTACAGAACATCTGATTGATGAAGGCTACAAAAACATCTGCCACTTCGCCGGAGATCTGAATCTTGAGATCTACCAAAACCGTCTGAATGGCTACAAACAAGCCTTAATCGATCACAACTTCCAGGTGAAGGAAGAAAATATTATCTCTACCGGAAGTTCAATTGATGCCGGAATTGAAGCCATTAAAACCTTGTGGGAAAGCAAATCAATTCCCGATGCGATATTTTCTGCCAGCGATTTTGCTGCTTTAGGCGCCTGTCAGGAATTAAAAAAACGGAAGATTAAAATCCCTCAGGAAGTAGCCGTAATTGGTTTCTCCAATGAGCCTTTCACCCAATTTATGGAGCTACCGATGAGCTCTATGGATCAGACTCCTCTAATTATGGGAAATATGGCCGGACAGGTTTTCATCGATCATGTGAAAGATAATTCTTCAGGAGTTTCTATTGAAAAAAAGGTGGTGCTGGCACCGCAGATTTGTGTGAGGAAGTCTTCGAAAAGGAAGTGATTTTTTCTTTTATCTTAAAACAAAAGAAACAATCCCGAAATTTTGGGACAAGACTTAGAGCATAATGGCTAAAAATTAAAATTTAATTCTAAAATTCCCAACCTTGCGCAAGTTCGTGATTAACGATTTATTTTAAAATTTCTGTCGCGCTTCAGAATGTAGGAATTTTTCAACGAATTAATTTTTAATTTTCTTAACGCTTTCATTTCCTATGTCATTTTCTAAAATTTGCTATACAGAACTTTTGCCATTTTGAAGAAGAAAAAATCTCGACTTTTCGCAATTTACCGATTTTGCGGATTTGCGATCCGTGATTTTTAATGATAGCAACTCAACTTCCATTCCCTACTCTTCCAGACGAAGCGATTCGCTTTCTGCGTTCAGACGCTTTAGAATAACAGTACGTAAGTGCGTTTCGTTCTGATCTCCCCAAATTCCCAACTGCAAAATTATAGGTATAACGCTTTTACCCAGTTCAGTAAGACTGTACTCTACTTTGGGCGGCACAACAGGATAAATTTTCTTGGTAATCAATTCGTGATCTTCCAGCTCTTTCAACTGTATATTTAATACTCTACGCGTGGCGTCAGGGATTTTGCGCTGTAATTCACTCGGCCTTTGATGTCCCTGATCTATAAACCAGAGCAGACGTATTTTCCATTTGCCGTAAAGTACCTCACCGATCAGGTCAAGACCGCAATTTAAGTTCGGGATTATTTTTCTTTCATACATAAAGCAAATTTAAACGTATGTTCCGATTTGCACAATAGGGGAATAATTTATCCCTATCTGAATCGTAATTCCGTACTTGTACAAACTGTTTTTATAGCCCAATTTTGTCCTATAAATAATTATAAAAATGGAACAGTTTAATTTCAACAATGAGTTGTCAGGCCAAATTGCTCTGGTAACTGGAGGTACAAAAGGAACCGGAAAAGCGATTGCAGAAAGACTATTGCAGGCCGGCGCGACAGTAATCATTTCGGCAAGAAATGCACCAGAAGAAGAAAACAGCAATATGCATTTCATTGCTGCTGATCTGAGTACTGTGGAAGGAACACAGAAGGTAATCAGTGAAATCATGTCTGCGTATGGCCGGCTGGATATTCTGATCAACAACCTCGGCTCATCAACAACACCTGCCGGTGGCTTTAATGCATTATCGGATGAGGACTGGGAATCCACATTAAAGGCAAATTTACTTGCTCCCGTGCGATTAGACCGTGGGTTTTTGCCCCAAATGATTGAGCGGAAAAGTGGCGTTATCATTCACATTGCATCCATTCAGGGTAAGCTTCCTTTATATGATTCTACTTTGCCTTACGCCGCTTCAAAAGCAGCATTGAGAAATTACAGTAAAAGTCTGTCGAATGAAGTAACTCCAAAGGGTGTCCGTGTTTTAGCTGTTTCACCTGGGTGGATTAATACGACAGCATCGAAAGACTGGCTGGGCGAAATTGCAAGAAACGCAAACAGCACTGTAGAACAAGCGCAACAGGGCGTGATGGATGCGCTGGGCGGAATTCCTTTTGGCAGACCTTCCGAACCGAGAGAGGTTGCCGAATTTGTAGGTTTTCTTGTATCTCCGAGAGCCGGCTATTTAACAGGAACCGAATATGTCATCGACGGCGGTACCGTACCCACTATTTAATTAATTTAAAATACAATACAATGCAATTACCAAACATCATCTCAGATTTAGTAAAGACTCAGAACGAATTTAACAGCGCTGCCTATGCAGACTGTTTCGCCGAAGATGCCCAGGTATCTGATGAAGGCAAAACGCACAACGGCAAGGCAGAAATTGAAAAGTGGATCGACAAATCCAACAAAGAAAACAAGGCCACAATGGAGCCGGTAGATTATGATGAAAAAGAAGATATACTGTCGGCAAAAATTGCAGGATCATTTCCGGGAAGTCCTCTGATTTTGAAATTTCATTTTAAAATTGCTGACGGAAAAATTCAGGCTTTAAAAGTAACAGGATAAAATCTGTCTGGAATTCCAATGTTTTACCATGTAGGGCTGAAGTGAAAATTTCAGCCTTATGTATTTTCTATAAATTATAATAATGCCGTTTTACATTTTAACATACTCCCGTCACTTCGAGTAGGTTTTTGAAAAAAATTGTATCGAGAAGTTTGTAGTTTTGAAGATAAATCTATTACCGATGTTGCGGATTTGCAAACCGATGTCGCGGATTTGCAATCCGTGACTTTTTCAATTATAAAATTTTGTACTTTTAAATAAAACACAGATGTCTACAAAATACAAAGCTTTAGATATCGATCAAGCGTACTTTATTACAATTACAACGGTAGGCTGGGTTAATGTATTTACAAGGTTATCGCAAAAAATGGTCATTATAGATTCTTTAAAATACTGTCAAAATCAAAAAGGCCTTTCCATTTTTGCATACTGCTTAATGTCAAATCATCTTCATTTATTTTGTCGGGCAGACGGTAGATACACTGTTTCTGAAATTATGAGAGATTTTAAAAAATTTACTTCAAAAAAAATAATTGAAACTATACAGTCTGAACCTGAAAGCAGAAGAGAATGGATGCTGCAATATTTTCAAAAATCTTGCGAGCATTTAACCAGTGAGCAAAAGTTTAAAGTTTGGCAAGATGGTTACCATGCTGAAGAAGTTTTTTCTAATAAATGGATTAAAGAGAAGATCAATTATATTCATCAAAATCCCGTAAAACAGAAAATAGTGGCAGAAGCGGAGCATTACTATTTCATCAGTGCCAGAAATTATGCAGAATTAGATAATGCTTTAGATGTTTTTGTGGTTTTTATGGGGTGATTTGTTGTGTGTTGTCGTCACGGATTGCAAATCCGCGACATCGAGAGATGGTTACCACGCTGAAGAAGTTTTTTCAAATAAATGGATTAAAGAGAAGATCAATTATATTCATCAAAATCCCGTAAAACAGAAAATAGTGGCAGAACCTGAACATTACTATTTCAGCAGTGCCAGAAATTATGCAGAATTAGATAATGCTTTAGATGTTTTTGTGGTTTTTATGGGGTGATTTGTTGTGTGTTGTCGTCACGGATTGCAAATCCGCGACATCGTGCGTGGTGGGGACGTGGAAGGATGAGTTTTGTCTTTTGCTGATGCGAGCATGAATGGGCACGAGCGGGACGCTCGCGCCAGTGTGGGCATAACATCGGGCTTTAGTTTTGTTTTTTTAAATTTAAATTTGCTATAACTGTATATTTGATTATTTTTAAGAAATTATAATTTACATTAGCACTTAGCGCGCTAAATAAATCTTTATCATACATTCACATATTCTTTAAAAATTTTATTTAATGATGAAAAATATTATATTCTTTTTCTTCGTTTTACAATTTCAATTTGTATTTACCCAAAATATGAATTTTCTTACTGAACAAAATGGTTTCAGAGATATTAAATTAGGTTCAAATATTAATAATTATTCTGATTTCATAGAAAAAGAAAAAAACACTGTAGGGAACTTTAATGAGTATCTCTACATTGGAAATAAATATAAAAAGATAGATCAAACCGATGTCTTAAAAATATCAGTCAGTACAATTGATGATTTGATTTATGAAATTGAAATAATAACAGATAAAACTACAATGTTTGGAATATAATGAATGATGCTTACGGTGCACCTTCTGTAAATTCTCCTTCATTGAAGGGTTGGTATAATGATAAAATCAGATGCAGAATCAATAACTGGTCAAATAATTATTTTACTATTGAATATGAGGATGTCTCTTTATATGATTTATACATTAAAAGACGTATTCAAGAAGAAAAAGAAAACGCAAAAAAAGAATTCTAACAATGTCGTGAATTTCTAATCATTGACCATATGCTTCAAAATATTATAATACCAATGTTGCGGATTTGCAATCCGTGACCAACACTATTGATGTTCTAGGCACGGATTACAAATCCACGCTATCGAAAACTTATACGAAATTCTATGACCAAACAAATTTTTAAAATAACATTATTAGAAAATGGATTAAATTCAGTTATTAAAGGAATTGAGTACCTAAATAATTATGAGAGTAATTCAAAAGATTTATTTGATTTGAAACACGGAATTACTTTTTTTCACAATGGTATTGAATTACTATTTAAAGAAATTCTATCGAATAAATTTGGCGATGAAGAGATAATCGATAAAAAAGATTCGAAATTAAATGAGAAATATAGAATCGCAAAAGAAAAATGTATAAGTGTGTTTGATTTAGATAGGCCTGTTAAAACAATATCTTTCACTACTGCTTTACAAAAAATTAGTAATCAACTTAAATTAGATAATAACCTGAAGATATTATTAGAACAATTACAATCTATAAGAAATAGTTTGGAGCATTATGGAATAAACAAAGAATTAGAAAAGGTTGAGATTTTATTTTTAAAACTTAAGTTCCCTATGATAGATTGGTTAATTGAAAATGGCATTTCTATACCT
>NZ_JAPDHW010000006.1 GCF_025971945.1 Chryseobacterium kimseyorum | reverse complement strand
GAAATATACTTCGCTGACAAAAATTCCTGATAATTTTGATGTCTAAAAATGAATTTTTTTGAATCTTGATTTTTTTCTATTAATGAAATTTTTTCTATTAAAGATTTATCCTCTTTACCTATTAAATTATAAAGGTCTTCACTTTCAATATAATTTTGGTGCATTAATTCATTAATTATTGCGATTTCTGTCAGAATATGTTTAGCATGTATTTCGTCAATTAATTCACTTTTAACAAACTTTTTTTTATTCAACAAAATCAGTTCTTGGTCAATTGAGAGTTCAAATGCTTCGAAAATAGTTTGTGGGAATTTTTGATTTTCTTTATAAAAATGACCAAATAAATTTAAATTAAAAGGATTTTCTAAAAAAACTCTATATTTATCCAAATCCTCAAAAGTAATATTGATTGCAAAGGTGTTTTTTAGAATATTTATAATTTGTAAGTCACTTAGATTGTTTAAGTAATAATATTCAAAATCATCAATCCTAAGCAAGTACTTTTCATAAATATTTGTTCTACAAGAAATTATTATTTTTATACTTTCGTTATAATTTTCTAAAAAGAATTTTAAAGCAGAAATGAAATCTTGAGGATCCGGAATTTCATCTAAACCATCAATTATAAAACACTTTTTCTCAAAGTCTTTCCAATCTTTATATTTTATTAAATCTTCAAAATTTTTAGAATTTCGAAAAATATTAATATTTATAAAAAAAGGGATTATTTCTAGTTCATTTTTTCTCTCCCATAATGTTTTAAATAAAACCTCTAATTCTTTAGTTTTTCCAATTCCTGGATTTCCTAATAAAACTGTTTTGTCTTGATTTAATACTATATCTATCAATTGTTTTTCTTCCTTTTTACTATTTAAATAAAAGTTTATATCAAGTGTATCACCTTCAATTTTATCTTTAATAAATCTTTTTTCATGATAGTAATTTTCTGAAATTTTACCTAAATAAAACTTTGAAATATCTAAAGTGTCAAAATCTATAATTTCTCTTAACTTGTCCATTAATCATTAGTTTATATAAAAATAAAAAAAGAATCTGCTTTCGCAAATTCTTTTCTCTTTCTAAATTGATTTCTTTTACATCTCCTTTTTCAAATACTTCCCTGTCAAACTCTTCTTCGATTTAATAATCTCTTCCGGTGTTCCTTTCGCAATAATCTCACCGCCGTATTTTCCACCTTCCGGACCGACATCAATAATATGATCTGCCAGTTTGATAACATCCATATTATGTTCGATGATAATGAATGAATTTCCTAATTCTACCAATTTATTGATCGCATCCATAAGGATTTTCACATCTTCAAAATGAAGTCCGGTTGTCGGTTCGTCAAGAATATATAAAGTATTTCCAGTCTGTCTTTTTGCGAGTTCTGTTGCCAGTTTGATACGCTGCGCTTCACCGCCGGAAAGTGTGGTCGACTGTTGTCCCATGGTGATGTAACCCAAACCAACATCCTGCAAAGTTTTCACTCTTGCAAAAATTTTAGGAATCGGCTGGAAGAAATCTACCGCTTCATCAATCGTCATATCCAAAACATCAGAAATCGATTTTCCTTTGTAACGGACTTCCAGCGTTTCTCTGTTGAAGCGTTTTCCGTTGCAGGTTTCACAATGAACGTAAACATCGGGTAAGAAGTTCATTTCAATCACTTTCAAACCGCCTCCCTGACAGGTTTCGCATCTTCCTCCTTTCACGTTAAAAGAAAATCTTCCGGGTTTATAACCACGGATTTTAGATTCAGGCAGTTCAGAAAAAAGATTTCTGATATCGGTGAACATTCCGGTGTAGGTTGCGGGATTTGAACGTGGTGTTCTTCCAATCGGAGTCTGATCAACGTCTACAATTTTATCGATATTGTCAAGACCTTCAACTTTCTTGTACGGTAAAGGTTCCTGAACGGCTCTGTAAAAATGCTTGTTCAGAATCGGGTACAGAGTTCCGTTAATCAGAGATGATTTTCCACTTCCTGAAATTCCGGTCACAACCACCAGTTTTCCTAAAGGAATATCAAGCGTAACATTTTTAAGATTGTTTCCTGTAGCGCCTTTCAAGACAATACTTTTCCCATTCCCTTCTCTTCTTACTTCCGGAATGGCAATTTTTCTCTTTCCGTTGATATAATCTGCTGTAATCGTATCTGCTTTCAGTAAATCTGCAGGTTTTCCCTGCCAAAGAATTTCTCCACCGAATTTTCCGGCTCTCGGACCAATGTCCAAAACCTCATCGGCTTCCATAATCATATCTTTGTCGTGCTCTACCACCAACACTGAGTTTCCGATGTCACGAAGATTTTTTAATGAATTAATCAGTCGTTCATTATCTCTCTGGTGCAAACCGATACTTGGTTCATCCAGAATATATAAAACATTCACAAGCTGAGATCCAATCTGCGTTGCCAAACGGATTCTCTGGGATTCTCCACCGGAGAGCGTTTTTGAACTTCTGCTCAGACTTAAATATTCCAAACCTACATCAAGCAAAAACTGAAGTCTGGTTTCTATTTCCTTTAAAATTTCGTGAGCGATAATCGCATTTTTCGGCGAAAATTTATCTTTTACGTCTCTCAGCCAATCTTTTAAATCAGACAAACTTAAACCGTTAATCTCAGCGATATTTTTTCCGTCAATTTTAAAACTTAAACTTCCAGGCTGAAGACGGGTTCCTTTACATTCAGGACAGGTTTCTTCGGTAGTGAAATGTCTTTCAAGCAAAACACCTTCATAAGATTCTTTCTCATCAATGATTTCCTCCATAAAAGGAATCAAACCATCAAAACTGATTTTTATTTTTTTGGTAATTCCTGCGTATTTCAGGTCTTTATTAAATTCTTTGTGACATCCGTTGTACATATAATCCAACGCTTCTGCAGGAATATCTTTAAAGGGAGTCGTCAATCCCAAACCGAAGATTTCAAGAATATTTTTGATTTGCGCTAAAATCCACTTGTTCGATTTAATATCTTCCAAAGGCAGCAAACCTCCCTGATTAATTGATAATTTAGGATTTTCAACAAAATAATCGGTGTTGATTTTTTTAATAGTCCCTAAACCTTTACAGCTTGGGCAACTTCCTTTCGGAGAGTTGAAAGAAAACGTATTTGGCTCAGGTAAAGCTAATGAGTGACCGGTTTCGGCATCCATTAAATTTTTCGAGAAATATTCGATCTCTGTACTTCCAAGCTTTTGAATTCCAATGACCCCTTCCCCCATTTCCATGGCAGTTCTCAATGATTTCTCCATTCTGGCTTCAGAGGCAGATTCACCAATGATCCAACGGTCGATAACGATATCGATATCGTGGGTTTTGTAACGGTCGAGTTTTAAATCATACTCAATATCCTGAAGCTCTCCGTCAATTCTTGCCTGTCCGTATCCTTTTTTGGCCATCTGAACAAAAAGTTCGTGGTAATGACCTTTTCTTGAACGCACAACCGGAGCCATCAACATGAGCTTTTCGCCTTTGTAGTTTTCTTTAATGGTCTCTAAAATCTGATCTTCAGTGTAGCTTACCAGTTTCTTTCCCGTCGTCTGAGAGTAGGCATCAGAAACCCTTGCAAACAAAAGACGGAGATAATCGTAAAGTTCAGTCACCGTTCCTACTGTAGAGCGTGGATTCTTATTGGTTGTTTTCTGCTCAATCGCAATGACGGGAGACAATCCTTCAATTTTATCGACATCCGGACGTTCCAAACCACCTAAAAACTGACGTGCATACGCAGAGAAAGTTTCTATATAACGACGCTGACCTTCGGCAAAAATGGTATCAAAAGCCAATGACGATTTTCCGCTTCCGGAAAGCCCGGTGATGACCACCAGTTCATTACGCGGAATTTTGACATCAATGTTTTTAAGATTGTGTTCCCTGGCTCCGTAAACTTCTATATATTCTTTTGATTCACTCATAATTTGGGGTGACCTTACATGAAAATCACGATTTGCAAAATTACGGAATTTTATGGAATTTATTGAGTTAAAAATAGTTCCGATTTTAGATGAAAGCGATATAAATTTTTATAAATTTTAAATCTAAATCTTATCAGATCATCGTCTTCTCTCTTCCTTAATTTTATTTAAATTTACACCGTATTAATCAACATTCATGAACAGATTACGGCAACATATCGAAGAAATAATTTCCGTTACCGACGAGGAATTTGAATCTATAAAAACATTTTTCACCCACAAAAACGTCAGAAAAAATCAGTTTCTGCTTCATGAAGGTGATGATGTGCAATTTGAGTTCTTGGTTGTAGATGGAATTTACAAAGTCTATTATCTTGACGAAAGTGGAAAAGAGCACATTGTGCAGTTTGCCAAAAAAAACTGGTGGATGACCGATTACAGCAGCTATTTTAAACAGAAAAAATCGACGATGTTTGTAGAATGTCTGTCAGAAGGAGAAGTTTTTTGCCTTACTTTGGAAGGCCGGGAAAAGCTGTCTGCGGAATTTCACACCATGGAACATTTTTTCAGAGTAAAGCTGACGAATGGTTATGTTGCGTTACAGGACAGAATAAAGATTTTGCTATCAAGCACACCTCAGCAACGTTATGAAGAGTTTTCAAAATTATATCCCGATCTCATGATTCAAATTCCTAAAAAATATATTGCGGAATACCTCGGAGTGAGCAGAGAAACTTTAAGCAGACTTTATTCGAATAACAAATAATTATTTAAACCTTTTTGCATTTAAATCTTTGTCTTTCAAAAATAAGTGAAATCGAAGATTCGACGGAGTCAAACGCCTTTGTTTACACTATTAAATGTTATTTTATAATTCTTTGTCTTTCCTTGCGTTTTTTAATCGCAAAGTAAGACAAGGATTTTACTCTAAATTCTTTTTTAAGACAAACAAAGGCATTTCATTTAGCAAAGAAATACCATTGCGTTAATTTTAAAAACCCTTAATTACCTTTTTACAATGCACAACCGATATTTATAAATTTTAATGATTTAAAATATTGAAAGATTGGTGTGATTTCGGTCACACTTTTTTTGTGACTTTCCTCCTTCAATTGAGGCTTTGAGGCGACATACATTTGCTGTAGAAATTTAAACTAAATAAAAATCAATTAAAATTGTTACATATGAAAGCAAAAGTATTAATCATCGTATCCAATGCCAACGCAATCGGCCCGAATAACAGAAGAACAGGAACTTTTTTATCCGAAGTTGCCCATCCTTACGCAGAGTTTAAAAATGCAGGTTATCAAATTGATTTTGCAAGTCTGACGGGCGAATCACCATTTTTAGATGCGCTAAATTTAGCCGATGATCCGGAAAATTTAAAATTTCTAACAGGAAAAGGCTGGGAAGACATGCACAGTGCGTCAAAACTTTCAGAGGTAAATGTCAATGATTATGATGCGGTTTTCATTCCCGGCGGTTTGGCTCCTATGGTCGATATGGCGGAAGATGCTGAACTTAAAAAAATCATCGCTGAAGTTTATGAAAAAAATGCAGTTGTAGGAGCTGTCTGTCATGGTCCGGTATCACTACTTAATGTAAAATTAAGTGACGGAACTTATCTGGTCAGTGGTAAGAACATAGTTTCTTTTACTACTGAGGAAGAAGATAACTACGCAAGAGCTGACGTTCCCTTCGATCTTCAGACTGCGTTGACTGAGCAAGGTGCAATTTTTCACGCTGCTGAAGCCTGGTCTGCCAACAGTATTGCTGATGGTAATTTGGTAACCGGACAGAACCCGGCATCTGCAAAGGGTTTGGGCGAAAAAATGGTCGCTATTCTGGAATCTAAAAATTTATAAATTAAAACTAAAAAGATGAGCGAACAGGCAATTTACGTTTATGCCCAATGGAATGTTAAAGTAGGAAAACTGGATGAAGTTTTGCAAATTCTGACACAGGCAGCAAAAAAAAGTTCTGAAGAAAAAGGAAATTTATTTTACAAAATTCATCAAAGCAAAAGCGATCAGAATACATTGATTTTATTTGAAGGTTATGAAAATGAAACAGCCTTGGAATTTCATAAAAACTCAGAGAATTATCAGAATCTGGTGGTGAAAGAGATTGTTCCACTATTGGAAAGCCGAGAAGTGATTTTAATGGATCAGGTATTTTAATCTCAGTTTTATAACAAAATTCCGGAAAAAATTAATCTTCCAGAATTTTGTTTTATTTAGTTTTCAAAAAAATCTACATCTTCGTTGCTGATCATGACGCGGTATTCTATTCCGTCGATGGCTTTAGAAATAATCTGATTTCTCAGAATATTCGCCATATTCTCCCAGTATACTCTTCCATAGAAAGAATAATTTTGGGGGATCACTTCTACGTCAACGGTACGAACGAAACCTTCTTTGGGCTTGTTGCTGATCATGGTTCCTCTTCTTACCCGGACATCTTTTAATTCATCCTTCAAAACCATTCTTACATAGTTTTTTACATCTTCCAGGGAAATAATTTTATCTCTGGTCGTCAATGCATATTTGTAAGCCTGAATGCTGTCTGAACCTTTCTGTTCTTCCGCACCACCGATGGTTTCCGTCAAAAGTATCAAAGACTGTGATTTTAACTGGTTTGAAAGTTCAGTTCCTGGGCGCATGTGATTAGCAAAAGTACAGTGGGTAATCCAGAATGATGCGTATGTGTGGTCTGTTTTTTCAACAGGTTCCATGATAACGTAGTTGAGTTCCTGCTTAATTGTTCTTTTAGCGTTGTTTACTTTCTGCACCATTGATTTCATCTTGTCAGACATTTCGCTCAGCATTCCTTTTACGTTGTCGCGGTTCAATAATGAGAATGCTGCGATTTCATCTCTCGTCAATTCCAGGACATTTGAAATCATATCCACAGCATTTCTGTTGTTGAATCTTTCCATACCGCCTTTTCTTACCGTGTACAGACCTTTTTTAAGATCATCTGAAGGAGTAAAAGGGATTTCGGTATATTTCCGACCGTCTCCATCCTGAACTTCATCCACGTAAAGGAAATGTTCGCCCTCTTCTGTGATCAGTGGGATATTATTTCCCATAATGTCTAAACTGTATTCTGTCTTTTTCCAGCCTCGGTTATAAATGGGGAACGCGTTGAGCACAAAAGTGAAATTATCTAAAATCTCGGCCGAAAACTGTGGTGGAAACTCAAAAGTCAGCCACAGAAAGCTTTTCCCGTCGATGTACTTTCGGATTTCTTCTCTTCCGTTTAAAAAATCTAAATCCTGAGGCAAAGTTCCCGATTCTGAAAACAAATCTCTTGACAGTCCGGTTACTTCAATGAATTTATGGTGATAAATACTTTTAATATCTTCAATGATTTTCGTGCGAATTGACTGTTCGTGAAAAAGCTGTTCATATCCTTCAGCCTGTTCTTTTTTAAGGTAGGTTAAACCTTCTTTTACAAAAAGGGGATTTCCGTTGCTTGAAACCGTAACGTAGGGAAGCAGTTTGTATACAAAATCCAAATGCTCAAACGCAGGATTAGAACAGTATAGTCCAAGAGCTCTTGGGAACTTTTCGTTGCTATATTTCGAAACGTTAATTCCGATTGTAACTTTTCGGTAATCTGAAGGTCTTCCCTGAAACCTTGAAATCGGGATTTTGTTTAAGCGGTCATCAATGCTGTAGCAGGTATTACCGACAAACATAATGGCCGTCTGCGCCTTATTGGTTCTAACACTGCCAATTGGTGTGTACGGAATATTAAGCTGTTTATCCGATTCCGATTTTACTGTTGAATTCATCTGTTTTCTGAAGAAAAATTCGGTATGATCCAACAGAACTTCGGAAGATTCAAATGGTGCAGTGTAGGCAATTGCGTGCGCAGGAATCGGATGCGTGTAGATTGACGGTGTTAACAGCTTAGCCAGCTTTTCTAAAATTCTGGCGTTAACAGTCTGAATTTCGTTATTAGCTTTAAAAACTTCCGTGCTGAAAGCATCTATTAAAAGTTTAACAAAAGGATCCAACGACTGTGGACTTTTCAATCCCCATACTTTGGTTGCATTTTGAAGCATCCTTGCTTTTACAGATTCTTTCGAATAAATATTCTGATCTAAATTCATATTTGTGATAAGGTGGTAATTAATCTATTGACATTGGGCTCAGAAACAGCTCGGTAGAAAAGCTGAAACGCTCTCCTGTGGATTCCATCTTTGCATTAATGGCTATTCTTACTTTTTTCTTGATTTCTGTATGCTCCTTCGTATCGTAGTTGTGCTCAACAATTTCTACATGAGCATCGACCTGTGGATGAACGATTCTGGGTTCAAACTCCTGAATCTGTCTTTTCAGACTTTTAATAAAAACATTTTCCCATACGGCTGATGTAACTCCGTTATCAAATTCCAGATTCCAAACATCGTTTCCGTAATTTTCATCATATCTGTTTTCGCCCTTCTTTGTTGTGATAAGCAACATAATATTGTGGGCGATACTTTCACCCATGTCGCAGGTGTCAATACTTCCACCCTCAGACATCAGCGTTGATGGCACAAAAGGCATTCTGTAATTTGGTGTGTCCATAGATTGGTGTTCTCTATTTTAATTTTTTTTGGTGTCATTATGTAAATGAAATACCAAATTAATCATTTTCGGGAAATAATTTATGATATTCTTTTGAAACTTTGTTGATCTTAATGCTATAATTATTTTAAATGTAAAATTCGAGAAGAATTTTTTGGCCTCCAGCTGTTTTAAGTTTGACAAAGTTAATCTGCTTATCAAAGATCATCAGGTTTTTCGTCAGTCATCTTAATTAAATTTGAGAAAGCTATATTATATTTAAAGTGCTCCTATTCGGCAAGATTGCAATTGACTAAAACCTTTATAACGACAAAATCTGAATGGATACCATGTTCCTAGCCCCGATTGAACGGCCTGTCTGAGCTCTTTTCATGTTTAGGGCGGCGGCAGGGTCGCCGCCCTAAACATGAAAAAGCGAGTAGTGAAAGCGGGAAAAAGCTCCCTACAAAATTATGAATCCGTAGTTTTCTTACGGTTAATGATGTAATAGACGGGAAGTCCGAGTAAAACAATCAAAAAGCCCGGCCACGTATATTGCTGTTTATAAATTAAAAGGAGAAGACAGAAAACGGTTCCTATAATCAGATAAATAATAGGAGTTACAGGATAAAGCCATGTTTTATAAGGTCTTTCAAGATTGGGTTGTTTTATTCTTAAATAAATCACTCCAAAGACAGTGATCATGTAAAACAATACGATACCGAATGAGATCATATCCAGAAGATTTCCGTACTGTCCGCTCAGACAGAGAACGGAAGCCCAAACTCCCTGCATCCAGAGTGCATTTGACGGAACATCATTTTTATTATTATCGATCGCTGATTTGAAGAACAGCCCGTCTTTTGCCATTGTCTGGAAAACCCTTGCTCCGGCTAAGATCAACCCGTTGTTACAACCAAATGTAGAAACCATAACGAGAACTGCTATAATCACCGTTCCTGCACTTCCAAAGATATTCTGCGAAGCGGCAACGGCTACTCGATCATTGGCTGCAAATGCGATGGAATCACGGTCGATGGCATTTAAATACACGAAATTCACTGCAATATATAAAAGCATCACCGCCGAAGTTCCTAAGATCATTGCTTTAACCACATTTTTCTTAGGATTCTCAATTTCACCTGAAACAAAAGTCACACTTTCCCATGCAACAGAACTGAAAACTGAGCCTACCATTGCCGCCGCAATTCCGCCCATTAAAGTCATTCCGTCTATGGATTCCCAGCCGATCTTCAGGAAATTTCCTGTTGCGTCTTTGTCTGTATTATTGAATGCATTCGTTCCGAAACTGAAATTTTCTGCAAGATGCGAGAAATCAACGAAGATAAAACCTGCAGCAATTAAGCCTAACAATGCTAATATTTTTGAACCTGTAAAGACGTTCTGAAGAATTTTACCACTTTCCACACCTCTGGTATTAATGTAAGTCAGAAGGAGAATAATGGCGATGGCTAAAATCTGAATCCAGGTGATCTGAAATTCCCCACTCTGAAAGATAGGAGCCGCGTCGTTGAGCGAAGGAACGAGATAAGCGGTAAATTTCCCGAATGCCATGGCAACTGCCGCTATTGTTCCGGTCTGAATGACGGTAAATAATCCCCAACCATAGAGGAAACCCATCTTTTTACCAAAAATTTCTGTGAGATATGTGTACTGCCCTCCCGCTTTAGGAAACAGAGCAGAAAGCTCACCATAGCTAATTGCTGCTGCAACCGTCATAATTCCGGTGATCATCCAAACTACGATCATCCAGTAGCCCGAACCAAGATTTCGCATCATGTCGGCGCTTACGATAAAAATTCCACTACCGATCATCGAACCCATCACGAGCATGGTGGCGTCCCAAAGTTTTAGTTTTTTCTGCATATTCAAATATTAAAGTGGCTTTTGCACAAGAGATTTATCTGTAATCAATTTTATGATTAAGTTCTATTGGGTTATTATTTTCTTTTATCTTTTTTTTCATTTGATCTGAAAGAATTTTCAGGTCTGGCGTAACACCATTACCGTTACCATCATCTACTTTAATGGGTATTCCCATAGATTTTAGTGTGGCGAAAGGATCTGAATAGTAATTTTCAGATAATTTTTCAAATTGTTCCCAGGTTAATTCTGAGCTTTTGGGTCTGTAAGTAATATCTCCTTCTGAGGCTTTAATTTCTGTCAGACTAAAAATATAATTATTTTCATTATCTGAAATTTTAATTATTAATCCGGGTAAACCATGAAAAATATATGGTCCATCCTGAATAGGAATTTCACTTGCAAACCATGCTATCCAATTTCTTCCACCATAATTTACAGTTGCTTTCTGAACTTCAAAAGTTCTAATTCTACTTTTTTCCGGGAAAATTTCCCAATTAAGTTTTTCATTGATATTGACAGAAAATATCTCTGAATACATTGTCTTGATACTTTTTTTCACTTCATTATCAGCAAGCTTTTTTACAATATAAAACTGACTTTCAAATGTTGGTTTTCTACCCAAGCCCAAACCCGTTTTTGCAGTAAGAGAGTCAGATTTCTTTTCATGTTCTGTTCTGAAAATTGATAATTTTGTATTTTCAACGTCTAAGACCATCTTTTCTACAATCGTGTTATTTTGCAAGGGACTGGGTTTATATTCCAGATCATACTTAAATAATTGATTTTGACCAATGACATGGTTATAAAATATTATAAAGTAAAAAAACAAAAATGCCTTTAGAATTATATTCTTTTTCATAATTTGTATCACCTTTATCTGTTCACTTTTAGAAATATTAGACCGCTAATAAACTTGTCTTTCTTCTGCAACTAAAAATATCTTACAGTTAACCTTTCAAATATAGCTAAATAAGCAGTTATTATTGCTTTTTGTTTTGAATTTGAGAAGCACCTGTATTTTATCAAGTTTATAATCATTCTAAATTCAAATTTTATTATTAATTTTGGAAAAAATATTAAGAATGAAATTAAAATCCATATTATTTCTAGTGGCAGTAAGTGCATCAACATTCGCATTTGCTCAGGAAGGAAAGAAATTCGGACCTCCGGCAGGAAACGCAATCGTAGGTGATACCTATGGTTCTACCGTTGTTTCAACAGAATCTAAAGCGATGAGCGTTGAAAAATTGGCTAAAAAACTTAAGAAAGACAACAAAAAAGTTGAAAATGTAGCCATCAAAGGAAAAGTGGTTGACGTTTGCGACAAAAAAGGTTGCTGGTTAACTATTCAAACTGAAGATGACACTCAGTTTTTCGTGAAAATGAAAGATTACGGTTTTTTCGTACCAACAGCTTTGAAAGGTAAAAATGTAGTTTTGGAAGGTAATGCGGAGAGAAAAGTAACTTCAATTGACGAGCAGAAACACTACGCAGAAGATGCTAAAAAGCCTCAGTCAGAAATTGACGCGATTACAAAACCAAAAGAAGAAATCAGATTTGTGGCGAACGGAATTAAAGTCGTTAACTAAAATTCGATATTATTTAAAATAAAAGCGGAACAAATTAATTTGTTCCGCTTTTTTTTATTCTTCTATTTTAAAACTGACTTCGGCATCCAGCTTTGGATATTTTGTGTCGCTCACAAATCTTTTTCCGGTGCAGTCTATTTCCAGCCAGCCTTTTTTTCTCTTTACCTCGCCCGCTTCTATCACAAAAGGCACAAATGATATTTCGTCTTTGCCTTCTTCAAATATTTCTCTGTACTGGACGGCAATATCCAGAATACACTCATGATCGGTATTCAGTTTTACATTTCTGTAAATAATGTCATAATGCGTCTCCTGATTCTCTGGAATTTCCAAATATTTTTCCCAGCCTTTTGTATCAGATTTCAATTCGCTGATAGCTTTTAAAGCATAATACAAAGCAACTGTATAATATTTTCTTGTTCCCTTTCTTGTATAATCATCAATAAAATGTCCGCCTTCAAATAAGATAGTAGGCATTCCCGCTTTAATGAAATTATCACCTGTGGAGGTAGGATAGAACTCATCCGTATATCTTCCGATCTGATAGGGAATGGATTCTTTTAAAGCTTCATACACCTTTGCGATCACCGCCATACATTTTTTTCGGTTTTCAGTAACTGTTCTTTCTTCATTTTCAGAAGGTGCTAGAAAGGAGAGTGTTGCCGGGTGTACTCCATCTGTTGTGAAAATCGTACGTTGCTCATGAAGATTTAGGGCATAATCATACTTCTTTGACGAAACAAGATTCTTTAAAAACTTAATTTCTGTACTTGACTCATTATGAAAATCCCGATTCAGATCAATTTCGGCAGCAGTAAGTCTCGTCCATCTTTCAGATCCGTCAGGATTCAGCATAAATATAAAATCTAAAGTAATTGTACTGAAAAGATCTTCCTTTAATTCCTGATGCTGATCGAGTGTAATTAAAAGATCCAGCATAGCATGCGTAGCGTTGGATTCATTCCCGTGCATCTGTGACCATGCTAACACATTCGTGGCTCCACTTCCAATACTCAATTTATAAATAGGCTTATCTAAATACGATCTTCCGATCTCCTGAATGTAATCGCTGAGATTAGTCTGTAGGTAAGTAAATAATTTCTCAGGGGAAATATATCGGTTTGGGAAATCAGGATTTGGAGTATACAAATGTTCAAAATTCATTCTGCAGTAATTTACATGAGTCAAAAATAATGATTTTAAAGGATAAAAAGAAATTAACATTTGTAACATCGTCAAACGATGTAAATTGCCAAAAACTCTGTTAGTTAAATTGTGGATTGCTAATAATTTAATTAAACATATTTAAACTACTAAAATTCAAACATTTATATACTTTAAGTAAATAGATTATTTACATCTGCTTTAAGTGTGGATAAGTCGATTTTCAGTCATTTGAGTGTTATTATCCTAAACATGTAAAATGGGGATTACACTGTGAATTTTCTACAATATACAATTGTAAACATGTTAAATTCTTGATTTTTCCACACTCATTTTGATTTAAAATTTTGGTTGAGGTAGTATATCTAAAATCGTCACACAAATTTTTATTGATACTCCAGGTTAGTTTCATAATATTTTGTTAAAACATCTATATATACAGGTCTGATAAGCGTTATGAATATAAACAGGTATTGAGAAAAACCGTAATTAACTGTAAAACCAACGAGATAGCCTCTCTCCCACTCCATATCGCGTGGTCTCGCTCCAAAATACCGACAGCAAGCAGATCACAGAGATTTAACGGTGTTTTGCTGTCAACCTTATCGCTGAAATTTTCCATTAAAAATATTATCTCCAGCTATACTTTAAGTGGAAACTGCGTCAGTTATCAGGTGTTTATTATTTTGTGGATAACGTTCTATTTTTTATTTAATAAATATCTAAATATCTGATCATTAATCAATTAAGTCTATTTACTTTTGTATATTAGGAGCAAGTTCAATTGTTTACTTTTGTATTTTGCAATTGTAAATTTTATATTTACATTTGTAATTAGATTAAAAGCTTATTTCTATGAGTTTAAATGAGAGAATTTCAAAGGTTATCGAATACTCTAAACTGACCTCTTCTGAGTTTGCAGACGAAATCGATGTACAGCGTTCTTCTATTTCACATATTACTTCCGGAAGAAATAAACCCTCTCTAGAATTTATTATTAAAATTAAATCGAGGTTTCCTGAAATTCTCTGGGATTGGCTCGTAACTGGTGATGGTGAAATGTTGAAATCTGATTTGCCAGATGATGAAAAAATTTCGGAACACGAAAGTTTGGAGGAGAGAACAAAACCGACTTCTCTTCCCGATTTATTTACAATGATGAATGACGATGATGATTTTGGAACGGAGGAAAGAAAAGCCGACGAAATTCAGGCAGTGCGAGAATCGATTATTTCCCATCAAAGTAAAGAAGAAGAAAAAATATCCGATTCTCAGCCATTAGAAAAATCTAAAGAATATTTAATTAATCAAGCTATTGAAAATCAGACTCATAAAATAAAACGAATCGTTCTGTTTTACGAAAACGGAAAATTTGAAAGTTTTGAGCCATAAAAAAATCTGATCCAGATTAAAGATCAGATTTTAATAAGATAAAGTAAAATTTATTGCTTTACCATCTTTGTTATTTTCGTTGTTTCGTTGCTTTTTATTTTAAGAATATAATTTCCTTTAGGTAAATCTGAGACATTGTATTCCTGTGCCCCTTTTAATGTTCTGATCAGCTTACCTGAAGTATCTATAACGTCCACACTGCTGATAATCATTTTCCCGGGATTGTTTATCTGGAAAGATTCTTTCACAGGATTTGGATAAATCTGTACTCTGTTGTCATACTGCATTACTTCATCTGTTCCCAACGTTGATGTTGTGAATGTAATGATAAACGGTATATCTACATTAAAATCTGGCGCTGTTGCAGGAGTTCCGTCATCAATTAAAGTGGTCCATACCTGTGGACTTACCCCTGCATTAAACTGCTTAGCATTGAAAGTGGCTAATCCTCTACTTCCCGGAATGGTAACTGTTGGAGAAAATCCTGCGCTCGCAATTGTTGCATTTTGAAGTTGATATTTTAACCAATAGGTGCCTGGATTTAGGGTAGCAACAGTATTTGCTTTTATTCTCCAAATCTTACGGGTAGTACCTGGAATGTTTAAAGCATTTGGAACTGCACTGTTGAAGATTCGGTACATATTGGAATCTACTCCTGATGCATACCTGTTTGTGGTGTCATCACCAAAAACGCTGACAGCTCCTGCAACTGAAGGATCTGAACTGTAAATATTAACTCTGACTGTTGTAAAGGGATTTGTAGTTCCTGCATAATTTGTCTGGTATGCAAAAAAGTCGATCGCCGAAATCTGCCATTGCGTTCCGGCAGGAACTACAAAATCATCAGCCAGAAAATAATTTGCAGTTGCACTGCTGTACATTGCAGAAAATCCTGAACTTGTATTTGCTTCTGTTGTATTACCTGTATTATTCTGAAGTTCAGACCAGGTATATCCAGCAGGTGCTGCGGTACCTGCGTTTGCTGTTGCTCCTGTGCTCAGACCTCCATTAGTATAAGTGGTTTGCGCAGTTGTAAGATTCGCTAATAAAATGATAGCAGAAAGGAAATTTTTAGTCATATACATATTTTTTAAATTCTTATCAAAATTAAATAAACAATATAATATTTATATTAAATTGACATAAAAATTTAATGATTATCATTAAAATAAATAATCCATTAACAAACCATTTATTTTATAAATAATATGATTCAAAAAAAACTCCGTTTTCACGGAGTTAAATTGTTTTTAAAAATATGTTTTTTTAAGCTTTTCTTCTTTCAAGCTCTTTTTTAATCAGGCCAAGTTCCCTTCCAGTTTGCCCTGCAACAGAAGTGTTTTCACGGGCTCTTCTCGTAAGATACGGAACAACATCTTTCACCGGTCCGTATGGAAGATATTTAGCCACATTATAACCCTTATCAGACAGATAGAAACTGATATTATCACTCATACCGTAAAGCTGACCAAAATAGATGTGAGGATTGTTATTTTCGAGACCTTTCGCTATCATTTTATCCATAACAAGCTCCGAAGAGATTTCATTATGTGTTCCAAAAAAAGCAGAAACTTTATCCAAATGATTCAATATAAAATCAATACCAGCATTATAATTTTTGTCTGAAGCATCTTTCGTTGGCTGAATAGGATCTGCATAACCTTTTTCTGCAGCTCTCGCTCTTTCCTTTTCCATATATGCACCACGTACAATCTTGTAACCAATGAAATAATTCTTTTCTCTTGCTCTCTGAAGATTCGCCTCCATATATTCTAAGCGGTGCGTTCTGTACATTTGAATAGTATTCCATACAATCGGTTTCTCCTGATTATACTTCTCCATCATCTCTTCGCAAAGCTGATCAGCTGCATCCTGCATCCACGATTCTTCGGCATCGATCATCACTTTCTTACTATGTTCATGGCAAAGTTTGCAGACTTCATCAAATCTCTTTACCACTCTCGCCCATTCTTCTTTCTGGCTTGAAGTGAGTTCTGCATTTTTTCCGACTGCCTCATATAAATCAATTCTTCCGAAAGCGGTAGGCTTAAAAACGATAAAAGGAATTGCAGGATTTCCCACAGAAAATTTAATGATGTCTTTAATTTCCTGGCAAACGGCATCAAAAGTTTCCTCATCTTCTTTCCCTTCAATCGAGTAATCGAAGATACTTCCAACGCCTCTTTTGAAAAGCTGCTTCACCGCCTTCATGCTTTCTTCACGAGTCTCACCACCTACAAACTGTTCAAACAAGGTATTTTTTACAATTCCGTTGACAAATGGAAAGTTATTATGTACTGTGAAATTAAGCAGAGAAGTTCCGATATTGGTCAAAGCCGGCTGTTCAATCATTTTAAACATCCAATACGCTTTTCTCAACTGAGCATCTGTTTTATCGGCAAATGCGACTTTAGTATCGTTAAAAATGGGCATCCTTTTTATTAAGTTTTGATTTTGGCAAATGTAAGAATAACCTGAATGTTTTTAAAATATATTTTTTCAGTTTTTTTAATGCCTATTCTCACCTTGAAATTGGTGTATTTTTGTCGCAAAGTTCACAGATATTTTTTTTTACTGCAGACTGCTTTTAAGTTCGCAAAACGCAGTTTCGCTGATTCAAATAAATATAATTTTAAATTGAGGCAAGGGCGTTTCACTAAGCAAAGAACACCGAGTTTATCTTTCAGATATTCAAAATTGAAGCATATAACATCTTCTCATCTTTTGAATCCTTTTTAAGAAGTCCTTTTTATGTCTTTTGACTTCGTTGAATCTTCGATTTGCGGTAAAATCAACCTATAATTTGCCCTCGATTCCATTGAGCAACATTGCGATAATGCCTACAAAAACCCAAAAACGTAAAATATTGAGTGTGAAAAATTTAGACTTTTTAGAAGAATTGAGAAGTAAATAAATGCAGGAAATCATAATGAACAGTCCTGACGCAAAATAGTAAGCCATAAAACCTGAAATTCCTGTCTTTGCAATAAGTTTCATCGAAACGGCCATTGTAATCATCAGCAGAGAAATAATGATGATTTTGGTGGTTTTACTCTTGAAATAATTTGGAATAGTAACATAGCCAAATGTCTTATCCACGCTTTTCGTTAAGGTATCTTTTACAATATCAATGCACAACAGAATCAGGAATAAAAAGATGGCCATCAGCAGAACTTTTCTTGAAAACGTCTCATAGTACACCATCATTCCAAAGAAAGGATATAATGTAAGGCTAACGAATGTGAGATTATTCAAAATTAAAATCCGGCTCAGTTTGTGACTGTAAAACCACATAAAAAACTGGTAAATAATAAAGAAAATAAGGACTCTATAAGATATAAAACTTGCAACTCCCAAAGAAATTACAGTGAGAGCGAGGTAAGCATACAGAAAATACTTTTGCTTAATAAAGCTCTGAATTCTTGTTCTGAACGGTTTTACAATATGATCTTTTTCAAAATCGTAGAACTGATTAATGATTCCGCCGGAAAGTATGGACAGAACGGTACAGAAAATAATCCCGTGAACTTTAAAATCGAAGACGAAATTTCTGAAAGATTCTTCCTGATTGAACAGGAAAAATGTAGAAACATATAATGCAAAAGTCAGAAGGATAGCAACGAAAAACCGTGCTCCTAAAAGAAAACCGACAAATTGTGAAAGTCTGTAAAACAGAGATTTGGAAATAAAATTCTTTTCCTGGAAAGTTTCTTTTTCAGAATTCATTCCGGGCCGCTTTAGAATCTGTAAATTACTTCTTTATGAAAACCGTCAAGCATTTTTTCAGCTTTATCGTAATCTTTGGTGAAACCTAAAATATATCCACCACCTCCGCTTCCGCAAAGTTTAAGGTAGTAAGCATTGGAATCCAAACCTTTTTTCCACACGTTAAAGATGCTTTCAGGAATCATCGGACGAAAATGTTCGTAGGCCCAGTGAGAAAGTTTTTTAAGGTTTCTGAAGAAAGGATTCATATCTTTTTTCAGGAATGAATCGATGCAGGCATTATTATAACGGATGAATTCTTCTTTCAAAGTTTTGCGGAAACCTTCAGTCTTCATTTTTTCAAAGAAAATCTGAACCATCGGTCCCGTTTCTCCTATACTTCCCGAATCAATCAGGAAAATAGCGCCTTTACCTTCTTCACTCTTAGGAATTAAAACTTTATCTACGCTTTCCTTATTTTCGATAAGAATCGGCAGATTCATGTAACAGATTAACGGATCAATACCTGAACTTCTTCCGTGAAAATAGCTTTCCATTAAACCAAAAACCTTTTTCAGATTTTTAAGTTCATCTTTAGAAATGTTGTCAGGAATATATTTAGTAAAAGAATATCTTTCGAAAATGGCAGCCACTAAAGCTCCAGAACTTCCCACACCATATCCCTGAGGAATATTGCTGTCGAAAAATAAACCCTGGGAAATTTCTTTCTGAAATTCAGAAACATTTAATTCAAAACCTTCTGGAAGTTCTAAATTATGTAGATATTCTGCGTATTTAATGAGATGACCATTAGACTTTTTTTCAAAGTCTGAATCCAATGACGAGAATTTCAGAGTCCCTTTATAAAAGCTGTATGGGAGTGTTAAGCCCTGTGAATCTTCAATGATTCCGTATTCTCCAAAGAGAAGGATTTTAGCGTAAAATAGAGGGTTCGTCATTGTGTAATTATTCTATGGTGCAAAGTTAACATATTCTGCTGAATATTAACAAATTTTAAGCCAATAACGTAATTTAAACCTTAGATTTTAAGAATCTGATAGTGATTGCACCGGCAGCAAAAAATGTAGACATTGCAATAAATGCATACTGCATATTCCCGAATTTCTGAATGATCACACTGAAAATAAGCATTCCACAGATGATCGCTATCTTCTCGAGCACATCATAGAAGCTGAAATACGTTGTGTTTTCCATAGAATTCTCCGGTAAAAGCTTTGAGTAAGTAGAACGGGACATCGCCTGTAAACCTCCCATTACCAAACCAATAAGACCTGCCAAAGCATAGAACTGAAGCTGAAGATTAGGATTTTCTTTGTTTAAAGAGAATGCAGAAATACAACATACGATCCAGATCACAACGGCGATCGTAATCACATTTTTGTTTCCAATTTTTTTTGATAATCTTGAGAATAAGAAAGCTCCAAAAATCGCAATAATCTGAATTACCAAAATAGTAATAATTAATTTGTATTTATCTGCCTGCTTCGGGAAAATATCTGTACTTCCGAAAGGTACAGCCATCAGGAAAATCGTCTGCATCCCAACGCTGTAGAAGAAGAAACTCAATAAAAAGAATTTCAGACTTTTATCAGCAAACAGTTTGCTTCCCACTCTGAATAATTCTCTGAAACTTTCTTTGGCGATATCTTTATAGAAACTGATGTTGTCTTTTAAAACTTCAAAAAAACCGCCCTGCTCGTCGTGTCTTTTAAAAAGATTTTTATAGTTCAGTAAAACCAAATCTTTTGGCAACTTTTCTTTTACATCGCCAAATTGAGGCAAATGTTTGAACGTGTACTGTGAAAAACCAAACCACCATGCTCCTGTTAACAGAAAGCTGACTCTGATATAGATATTGGTCTGTTCAGGACCTTTCGCAACTACCTGAATTAATACCAAACAGATAATCAGTAAAACCACAGAACCTAAATATCCATAAATATATCCTTTTGCAGAAAGTGAATCCTGCTTTTCCGGCGTGGCAATATCCGGTAAAAATGAATTGTAAAATACCAAACTTCCCCAGAAACCGACACTCGCTGTGATGCTGAACAATAATCCCAGGAACACATTTTCCATTCCCGTAAACATGGCCAATCCCATACAAGATGTTGCTCCCAGATAGCAGAAGAACTGCAGGAATGATTTTTTATTTCCGATAGTATCGGCTAATGATGATAAAAATGGAGACAGAAGCACAACCAAAAAGAAAGAAATAGCATAAGAAAAACTTAGAACCGCTTCCGGCTCGTACGTTTCCCCAAAAACTTTAATCATATTTCTCACCGGAATTTCCTGCACTTCATTCGCTGCTGCTACATACTCTTTTTTGTTGTACGCAGTGGTCAGAATTGTATAGTAAATAGGAAAAATTGCAGAGGTAATTACCAGAGAATATACAGAGTTTGCCCAGTCGTAGACTGCCCAGGCTTTCATGATCTTTGGGTTGTTCTTTATGTTTTGTGAAGGTTGAATTTCAGTTTCAGACATTTTAAAATGTATTAGTTGCACAAAAATAGAAAAACCGTTGAACATTCAGTGATTTTTATTTTGTTTCGGAGAAATATTATTGTTTGGTTTAACTTAATGCTGACTCTGTCGCAAGTTGCGTCGGAGTGAATCGGTTAAATTGCAGTCAAAAAAAAAACCAAAAACATTACTGCTTTTGGTTTTAATTTATCTGCAAACAAAAATTATTTATTGAAAAAATCTTTAGATTCTTTATTGGTCAGAATTTTAAAGATAATCATTAAAAGACCCAGCCCCTGAATCAAAGATCCAATTGTTAGGCATAAATTTCCATTCAGAAGTCCTAACGAAATGTGCGTAATTTTAAGCCAGGCGCCTAAAATATTAATTAGAAAACCTGCTAAGAAGACTGCAATGGCGTATTTTGTTTTCATGAGTTTCTTACATATTCTCAATAACAATAGCAGATGCACCACCACCACCATTACAGATGGCTGCAGCACCGTATTTACCGTTGTTCTGCTTTAAAACATTGATCAAGGTAACAATAATTCGCGAACCTGAACTTCCAAGTGGATGTCCCAGTGCAACTGCACCACCGTTTACATTTACTTTGGCAGCATCTAACCCTAAAATTTTATTATTTGCCAAACCAACTACAGAAAACGCTTCGTTAAATTCGAAAAAGTCGATATCAGAAATTTCTAAACCAGCTTTTTTAAGAGCGATCGGTAATGCTTTTGAAGGTGCTGTTGTAAAGTTTTCAGGCTCATGAGCCGCGTCAGCGTAAGAAACGATTTTTGCTAAAGGCTTCAATCCTAATTCTTCCATTTTTTCTTTAGAAACAAGAATTAAAGCAGATGCTCCATCATTTAAAGTAGATGCATTGGCTGCTGTAACCGTTCCTTCTTCTTTTTTGAAAACGGTAGGAAGTGTAGGAAGTCGGTCGAAATTAACTGCTTTGTACTCCTCATCTTCTGAAAAAATAATAGGATCACCCTTTCTCTGCGGAATAGAAACAGAAACTACTTCGTCAGCAAATTTCCCTTCGCTCCATGCCTTCGCAGATCTCTTGTAAGACTCGATAGCAAAATTATCCTGATCTTCTCTTGTAAAATGATAATCTGTCGCACATTTTTCTGCACAAACACCCATATGAACTTTGTTATAAACATCTGTAAGACCGTCTAAAACCATTCCATCCTGCATTTTCACATCACCTAATTTGGTGGCATTTCTTGCATTATAATAATGTGGAACTGAAGACATATTTTCCATCCCACCAGCAACAATAACGTCTGCATCACCAGCTTTAATGGCCTGTGCAGCCATGGTAACAGCCTTCATACCTGAAGCACAAACTTTATTGATAGTCGTAGAAGGAGTTTCGTTTGAAAGACCCGCTCCTAATGCAACCTGACGTGCCGGCGCTTGTCCTTCACCTGCCTGCAAAACGTTGCCCATGTATATTTCCTGAACATTTTTCGGGTCAAGATTAATTTTATCTAATGCTCCTTTTACTGCTGCTGCTCCCAGTTTTGTAGCCGGAACTGTTGAAAGGCTTCCCATAAAACTTCCCATTGGAGTTCTTACTGCGGAAACGATGAATACTTCTTTCATATGTTTAATTAATTTAATTAGTATGTATAATAATTTATTTCACAATCAAAGCAAGATGCCAAATTGTGAAGTGTTTCTCACTCTACTTTTTCAAGAATAATTTCTTCTATTTTGTTAAAATACTGAGACGAAATTTTGATGAACTGATGATCTGTTTCTACAATCTTATTGGTAATTACATCGCCTATTCTTATCGGATTTTTACCGTCCGATTTTCCTGTAACTGTGGTTTTGTATGTACAGTTATCGATAAACTCGACTTTATATTTGATGTAATCTTTACCGTTGTTGGTATATTCCCGCTGAGCATCTTTCTTAATAACGATATTCCATTTTTTTGCAGGTTCTCCTTCTTTGATAAACTTTCCTTCTTTCATCAGATGGCATTTTGCAGGGTTATCCGGAAGAAGAAAATGTTCCTGAGCGATGACGTTGGAAGTGCAGAAAATAAACGGAATTATCAGAAGTGAGTTTGCTCTCATATTTTTTTCTTAGTTGCAAACAGCATGATTAATGCTCCCAAAAATTCGACAGCCCAACCCCATTTCAGCTTCACTGTTGCGGCTAAAGTTTCCGTCCATGATTTAAACGGAAGAAAACTGAAGTAGCTGAATGCCTGATATTTCGTTGCGAAAATAGTGAAGATAAACAGCAGAATTAGTAAAATACCGAATATTTTAGTGATTTTCTGACTGTTGTTCAAGATTCCAAACAATGCAATAGCTGAGAAAATCCAACATGCAAAAGCTAAAGAATGATCAACCTGCCAGTAGTTCCAGTTTCCGATAATCGGAACGTGAACGAGTGGTAAGAAGCTTCCTACAACCACTAAAATTAATCCGACCAACTGTATATTTTTCATCTTTTAATTTCATTCTTAAAATGCCAAAGTACGAAAAAAAACACACTTACAATGAGTGTGTTTTTAAAATCAGATATTTGAATATTAACAATAATGATCGACAAAAAAATTCACGAAAAATTATTTATTATGTAATGGAAATTAACTTTTGATATACAATTAAAAATTAACATACAGTAATTCCAAACCAATCTGAATCCCATATTTGTTATTAATCTTGGCATTATCATTAAAAATCGGGGTGAAATCTTTTTTAACAAACACGTTTAAAGCACCATAACCGACAGAAATCTTACCACCCATCAGAAAATTATTTACAGATCCACGTATGTTTTCTCTGTTGCTTATTCTATTGTCTTCAAAGTTTTTATAAATGATTTGGTTTTGGCTTAAATATCTTACTCCGCCATAAACTCCAGCCGAAACTCTGAAATTCCCTTTTGAATTATCGAGCATTTTTTCACCATTTTCAGTAGTATACTTCGGATTCAGAACAAAAACAAAATCAACCGGTACCGTAAAATAATAATTAAAAATTCTTGAATTTATTAAATTACCTGCTGTAAAGTCAGAAAGAGAAATCTGACGGTTCTGCTGAACAAAAATTTTGGAATCATCAAGTCTGTAAGTATCAGTTCGCAAACCCAGTCCTATCCTATAAAAAACGGGCGATGTGAGCGCACCAAACTGCCGAGTTGCGCGATATTCGAAAACGTAAGATGACGATCTGCCAAATTTCATTTCTGAAGACCTGTTTGCTAAATCTAAAGAACCGGCAGATTTTGTAAGATTTGAATACGCAAACGATATATTTATATCATTTTGCTTCAACAGTTCTTTTTTAGTCTTTTTTAAATCTTTAAAACTTAGAAGTGCATTATTCTGTGCAAAACCAATCTGATCAAAAACATTCCCTTTCCCCATCAGAGAGCTTTTAACCAATACTCTTGTCGCCTCCTCTAGATTCTCTTTCTGACTGTCAACTTTTTCATTGATAATCTTCTCGTACTTTTGAGCAACTTCTGTTTTCATTTTCTGCTTTTCTTCTGTAGAAAATTTATTTTCTTTAAAAGTTTTATCCAAAGCATCCAGCTCACCGTTCATTTTACCTTTTTCAGAAACGATAATGCTGTCGATCTTTTTAGCATAATTTCTCATCTGGATGTCGGTATAAGGTTTTTCCTGAGCCTGAGTGTAAGAAAAAGCAATGATAGCTAAGAGTAAAGCAATTTTTGTTTTCATGTTTAGATAGTTATTTTTAGACATTATTTTACTTCTGTACACCTGTGTGACAGCAAATTTTAAAAGAAGTTGCTAAGTTATTTTGGGTCTACATAAACGGTAACACCCAGAACTGTTACATTGCCCAATTTTGGAATTACTTTATCAATAGGAATAACCCCGAATCTTCGTGCGTCCTCATTAGCTTTTTCACGGGACACATCAAGTTCTCTGGCCAATAACAGATCGTTTGCAGTTACATAACTTACTTTTGGGGTATTTGAAACAAGAGGCAGACTGTGGTTTTCGACCTTTTCCTGTTTATCATCATTGATTTCAGATTTATTAAGTACTATTTTTGTTTCTGTTCTTTCAGAAATGTGGCTGGGAGAATTTTCTTTTGTAATTTTTAAATTCTGAGAGTACTTATGTAAAATTTTCTGATGGGCCTCTTCCTTTACAATTTTCGGACTGATATTCTCATTTAAACTTTCTTTGTCAGTAATTAATTCTGAACGATTTTCATTCTTCAATACTTCTTTCTCAACATTTTTCTTAACAGCATAATTTGCTTTTTCAGCGTTGAAATCTCGGTTGTAGAAAATCAATGTTCCCACAGAAATCAGTAATAAAATAACCGCTGCATATTTCCACCATTGAAATGAAGTAGCGGATTGAAGGATAACTTCAGGCTTTTTTTCCAATGAAGCATCAATCTGATCCCACAGATCTGAAGAAGGCTTTATTTCAAGCTCTTCGTAATCAGATTTTAACTGTTTCAGTATTTTTTTGTCCATTTTCTTTTGCTTTTAAATAATCAGCAATCCATTTTTTGGCCTTGCTTAATTGGCTTTTGCTGGTGCCTTCTGAAATGTTCATCATCTCAGCGATTTCCTGATGCTTTTTTTCTTCAAAAACATAAAGATTGAAGATCAGTCGATAGCCTGCAGGCATTTGAGAAAATATTTCTTCGATATTAATTTCGTTGAGATTTTCATCCGACTCATCTTCCGGGTAATCATCAGCAATTTCAATATCTGCATAGAGAATATTTTTATTTTTCCTGACGAAGGTGATGGAGTCATTGACTACAATCTTTCTCAGCCAAAACGGAAAACTTTTCCATTCTTTGCAATCTTCAATTTTATTAAAACACTTTAAGAAAGCATTTAATAAAATATCTTCAGCATCATGAATATTATTTGTGTAAGAATTTGCAACCGCCAGCATTTTAGCTGAAAACAATTCGTAAAGAGCTTTCTGGGCTCTCCGATCCTGTTTTTTGGCAAGTTTAAAATTCTCTTCTAAATTCTTCATGTATCAGTTTCTAACTGTAAGACGTCAAAAGTTTAAAATGGTTGTCTGAAAATAAAAAAAATTGCACTTTTATTTAAAGTGCAATCTGTTATTTAAGAATATTTGAGATTAGTGATTAATGTTGGCTACCGCTTTAGGATCGTGTTTGTGCTTAAACAGCACCCAGAAAAGTATTGCCAATATCAGAGAATACGCTGCAAAGTAAAGCCAGATCTGCTGCCAGTCTTTCACCATCACTACCGTTGATAGAGTTCCGTCTGGATTAACAGCAGAATTAAAACTGTTTTTCAGAATATTTAAAAATGATGCATTGTCTGGTGTTGTATCTAAATAGGTTGATAAATCTGAAGCCGTGGTAAACCTGTGAGTAAAGAATCTGTCAATCGCCCAACCTGCTGCATAACTGCCAAAAACTGCTCCGAAACCATTGGTCATCATCATAAATAAACCCTGTGCAGAAGAACGAATCTTCTTGTCAGTCGTCGTTTCAACGAATAATGAACCTGAGATATTAAAGAAGTCAAATGCCATCCCATAAACAATACACGACATAATGATCAATCCCAATCCATATCCTGTAGGAACTCCGTAAGCGAAAAATCCGAATCTCAGGACCCAGGCAAACATTGAGAATAACATCACTCTTTTAATCCCAAATCTTTTTAGAAAAAATGGAATTGCCAAAATAAACAGGGTCTCAGAAACCTGAGAAATCGACATGATAATGGTTGATCTCTGTACTACAAATGAGTCTGCATATTTCGGAAATTGAGCAAATTCACTTAGAAAAACATCTCCGTAAGCATTGGTCAGCTGTAAGGCCGCACCTAAGAGCATTGAAAACAGAAAGAAAAGTGCCATTTTGTAATTCCCGAATAGCTTAAAGGCATTTAAACCTAACTGTTCAGATAACGGTGTGCTTTTATCAATTAATTTCTGTGGCGGACATTTCGGTAATGTCAGTGCGTAGATTCCCAGGATAATTGCAGCAATACCTCCGATGTAGAATTGTCCCTCAGTAGCTTTATTACCGGTAAGGTTGGTGATCCACATTGCAACAATAAATCCTATAGTTCCCCAAACACGGATGGGCGGAAAGTCTTTTACCACATCCAAATTACTGTTTTTAAGAACCGTGTATGAGATAGAATTCGCCAGAGCGATTGTTGGCATATAAAAACACATGGCAACCAACATCACTGAAAAGAATGAGTTGGGATTTTCGCTGTGTGGCAATATGAAAAGGGTGATTCCGTAAAGAATTTGAAGTGCCGAAAATATTTTCTCAGCATTAATCCAACGGTCAGCAATAATTCCGGTGATGGTCGGCATAAAAATAGACGCGATACCCATTGTTCCGAAAACTGCTCCAAACTGAGTACCATCCCAATGCTTTGTACCGAACCAGAAATTCGCCATCGTTATAAGCCAGGCTCCCCAAACAAAAAACTGCAGAAAGCTCAGAATGGTCAATCGTAATTTTAAACTCATTGTGTTTTTATAATATCTTAATCAATTTTCTTTTTTCTTCTTTTGATTTCCTCCTGAATCTCAAGAGCAGTATCAAAATCTTCTTCTTTTACAGCGTCGTCCAGCAACTTCTGCAATTCCTCCATAGAAACATTTTTCAGATTGTCTCCTTCCTGAACAGTTTCAGAAAAAACATCATCCTCCTTGGCGGTATCTTCCAATTCCAGTAAAATTCCGGCTTCATTCAATACCTGTTGAGTAGTGAAAATTGGTGCATCGAATCTTACTGCCATTGCAACAGCATCTGATGTTCTGGCGTCTAAGATCAACTCCTCTTCGTTCAGTTTATTTTTGAAATTGATATTTGAGAAAAATACGCCGTCAACAATCTGATAAATGATAACAGATATCAACTCAAACTGAGCAGATACTATAAATTTCGAAAATAAGTCGTGGGTGAGCGGACGTGGCGGATGAATGTCTTTCTCTAAGCCTAATGAAATGGATTGTGCTTCGAAATTCCCGATAACAACGGGTAACTTAATGTGTGTTTCTTCATGTTCCAATAACAATGCGTACGCCCCCGATTGGGTCTGGCTGTACGATATTCCGCGAATGATTAGCTGTTTATAATCCATGACTACAAATATAAATTAATTTTTTATTGTAGGTTTTACTTTTTAAACAAAAATAAAAGCCCGGAAGCCGAGCTTTTATCTATATTGTTGATGTTTGTCAAAGGTCAGTCGTGAATTTTGCTTCGCAAGTGAATTTATTATTTTAAAAATTGACAAGCGAAGCGAATTGACCATTCACACTTCACATTCTTATCCTTTAAGTGCTTTAATTTTTTCATTTAATGCAGGAAGAATCTGGAAAGCATCTCCTACCACACCGTAATCAGCTGATTTGAAGAACGGAGCTTCAGCATCACTGTTAATGACCACGATTGTTTTAGAAGAGTTTACTCCAGCCAGATGCTGAATAGCTCCAGAAATACCGATGGCAATATATAAGTTTGGAGAAATTGCCTTACCTGTCTGTCCTACGTGCTCTGTATGAGGTCTCCATCCAATATCGGAAACCGGTTTTGAACACGCCGTTGCTGCACCCAAAGTATTTGCCAAGTCTTCCACCATTCCCCAATTTTCAGGACCTTTCATCCCTCTACCTGCAGAAACTACAACTTCGGCTTCTTTTAAGTCTAATTTACCTGAACTCTGTTCGTGAGAAATTACTTTCGTATCTTCATTTGCCACGGAAAGATTTTTGACTTCTTCAGACCCTGAAACTGCGTTTTCCTTTACACCGAAAGCGTTTTGAGAAACAGTAAGAATCACTCCAGCTCCCTCAGCTTTTGCATGCATGAAACCTTTTCCTGAGAATGCTTTTCTTTTTACCTGAAATGGAGACTGGCTTTCCGGCGCTTCCAAGACATTGGTAATTAAAGAAAAATTCTTCATCACTGCCAACATTGGTGCAACAGAAGAAGCATCTGTAGTATGAGGAAAAACAAGAATATTTCCGTCAGCCACTTCACTCAATGCCTGCGCATAAGCTTTTGCT
Organism: Chryseobacterium kimseyorum; assembly: GCF_025971945.1. GTDB lineage: Bacteria > Bacteroidota > Bacteroidia > Flavobacteriales > Weeksellaceae > Chryseobacterium > Chryseobacterium kimseyorum. The sequence goes on along the minus strand of NZ_JAPDHW010000006.1, from coordinate 258,506 downwards.
GAGAAATTTTTAAGACCTTCGTCTTTAATGTTGATTACGTTTGTTGCTCCATATTTATACAATAAATCTGAAGAATCTGTAGGGTTTACAGAGATTGCTGTAACTGTTTCGCCAGCCTGATCAGCCGCTGCTTTAGCATAAGAAACTGCTTCAAAAGCTGCTTTTTTGTAAACTCCGTTTATATTTTCTGCGTATACGAATACTGCCATTTTAATTTTGTTTAAAGTTTAAGGTTTTTTGTTCAAGCTTTGAAATTTGAGATTTAAACTTCGAATCACATTACTTGAATCTTTTTACTTTTTACTTGAATCTTATTAGATAACTTTCGCTTCCTCGTGAAGTAATCTTACCAACTCATCTAAATTGTCTGGAGAAACCATTTTTACAGCTGCTCTTGGCGGTACAGAGTCATAAGAAACACCCTGAACTTTTACTTCAGAAGAAGTAGGCTCAACAACCTGCAAAGGTTTTGTTCTTGCAGACATAATTCCTCTCATGTTTGGGATAATCAGATCTTTCTCGTCAACTAAACCTTTCTGACCAGCGATTACAGCAGGTAATTTCACAGAAATTGTTTCTTTACCTCCTTCGATTTCTCTCACAGCAGTCGCTTCACTTCCGTTTACATCTAAACCTACCGAAGCATTTACGAAAGGCTGACCTAACAACTGTGCAACCATTCCAGGTACAGAACCACCATTATAATCGATTGATTCCTTTCCGCAAAGAACCAAATCATAACCGCCATTTTGAGCTACGGAAGCGATTTCTTTTGCTGTAGAATAACTGTCTTTAGGATCTAAATTTACTCTTACTGCATCATTTGCTCCTATGGCCAATGCTTTTCTGATTACCGGCTCTGTTCCAGCATCACCTACATTCATCACGGTAACAGTTGCACCCTGAGATTCCTGTAATTTTATTGCTTTTGTTAAAGCAAATTCGTCTAGCGGATTGATTACCCACTGAATTCCGTTTTTGTCGAATGCAGATTTATCTGCTGTAAAGTTAATTTTAGAAGTAGTATCAGGAACACTACTAATACAAACTAATATTTTCATATGTACTATATATTTTTCTTTTTACTTCATCAGATGATAAAACTGAAGAAGTGATTTTGTTTGTTAAGTGTTGTAAATATAAATAAAAAATATATTATGCATGCATAATACTTATTTAATTATTATTCAGCGCATTATAAGTTTCTAACTCTTTGGTTTTGTTGCTCTAAACTCTATCTTGCTTGGCAAAACACGTGGATTCATTTTTAAAATATCTAAGATTAAATTCCCCATATCTTCGGGCTGAATTTTCCAATTATCCTTTTCCGAAGGTTCATTTCCGTTGAAATGTGTTGCCACTGAGCCCGGCATCACCACGGTCGATTTAATATTATATTTTCTCAAATCAATCATTGCAGCCTGCGTAAACCCGACAACACCGAATTTTGAAGCATTGTACCCTGTTCCGTTTTCAAAGAAATTGGCACCAGCCAAACTTGAGATGGTGATATAGTATCCTTCCGTCTTTTTTAATTCTTCAACGGATGCTTTTAATGTGTGAAAAACTCCGGTCAAATTCGTTTCAATCATCGAATTCCATTCTTCTGAAGTTAATTCGTCAACCGGTTTAAAAATCCCTAATCCTGCATTGGCAATAACAAAATCTAGCTTTCCGAATTTGTCCGTAATCTTTTCAACCGCTTTTTGCTCACTTTCTAAACTTCTAACGTCAGAAACCAATCCTAAAACATTTTCCGAAAACTTTTTCAATTGGGTTTCAGCTTTTTCTACATCTTCTTTATTTCTCCCTGAAAATGCAAGAGAAATCCCATTCTGAAGTAATATTCCAGCAATACCAAAGCCGATACCTTTCGTTCCACCAGTTATGTAGGCTACTTTATTTTCTATCATAATATTTTAAATTTATTTCTCTAAAATAACAAAAACGCTCCTATCGGAGCGTTTTAAATATACTAAGATTTATCAGTATTTATTTTTTGATGAATTTTTTGCTAAACTTACCCTTTTCAGAATCAATAATTAACAAATAGTTTCCTGCTGTAAGCTCAGTCACATCTATAGAAATTTCATTCTTTTTGTCGGAGCTCAATACTGTTTTAATTGCCTTTCCAGAAATATCAGTAATACTTACAAGATTAATCCTAGAGTCTTTTGTCATCACGTTTAAGACATCGACTACTGGATTTGGATAAACACTTACGTTTACACCAGATTTTGCAGTTATCTCCGTGGTACCTAATACCGATGCAGTTACCCCAGTTAATGTAACAGTTATATTTGTCCAAGTCCCGGAATTTGTTGGTGGATTGGCGTTTGCATATCCATTGCCAATTCTAACTGTATATGCAGGATTAGCAGTGAAATTAATCGGTGTTGTTAAGGAATAAGAACCATTAACAACTGTACCGGCAGTACTAGCTCCTCCATTTGGCCATGCACCAGTTTCAGTAGCGCCAAAATTAGAATCACCTCCTACTTGAAGAAGAGGTGTACCGGTTATAGCACTAGTTGGTAGAACCATAATAGTCAGATCATTCGCCCATGTTGTTCCTGTCTGAGCAGATAGTGTAGCGTTTATAGTAGCACTCGTTAATGTACCTGATAATTGAGCACCATTATACAAAATTCCAAATGAAGCTCCTGTATAAGTCGCTGTAGCAATATTTGTTGTAGCTTGACTAAATACCATAGAACTTATAGCAATTAGTCCTGTAAGTAAAATTTTTCTCATAACTATTTTTATTTTATCTAAAATTATAAAAAATTATATAATCTAACAAAAATTATCTTCAGATAATGTGAGTTTTTAATTTTTTTTTAATAATTAATTATAAAAAAAACGCTCAAAATAAAGCGTTTTCTTAAGTTATAAATGAAAATTATTTTTTAATGAACTTCTCTGTAGAAATACCTTCTTTAGTTTCTACGTTAATCAAGTAAGTTCCGGCCGAAAGAGTTGAAACATCGACTTTATCACCTTCCAATTTTACATTAATTTTTCTACCTGAAAGATCAACCACAGATACTCCGTTTATTTTTGAGTCTGTTTTAATATTTAAAACTTCTGATGTTGGATTTGGATAGATCGTACTTTTAGTTTTTTGAATTTCTGACTCACTTGTTGCCAGAAAATTCATATTATCTGTATATAAAAGATTAACATCATCAATTGCCCAGTTGTAAGCAGTTGTATTACCGGTTGCATTAAAATTATAACTTCGATACTGCCCAATATCTAATCCTGGAAGAAGTGCTATGGGCGCTACTGGAGCATTATATGAATATGTTTCTTGCGGAGTATAAAATGTAGATGCTCCTGTAGTCATATTATAAGCAATACCTATCGTTACCCATGTGTTTGCAGGATAAGTGCCATCTAAAGCTTTAAATAAGGCAAATTGTCTAACTCCACCGTTTAGACGGGCACCTGCTGCCGAAATTGTTTTGGTTACAACATTATACACAGCACCAGCAATAACTGCAGGCGTTGTACCATCATCAATCAATGTAAAATAGATAGAACCCGTACCATTCGCGGAACCAGTGTAGAAACTGTAAGTCGCTTTGATCACATTATTACCTATTGATGGATCAACAGCAACCAGCTTTACAGCTGAATGATTATTTGGATCTGAGGTTGCAGCAAATCCAGAACCTGCTGTAATTTTGAGAGAGTTTCCATGTGCTGCGTCAATAGTTGCAATTTGATAATCGGTAGCAACGCCATTGACCAAATAGTAACCACCCTGACCAGCAGTAGCTCCTGCAAAGTTAGTTCCTACATTTCCAGCTGTCAGTGAATTAAAATTCTGCGTATCGATAACCTGACCAAACATCATCATTGTTGCAGAAGTCAACAATATAGAAGATAGAATTTTTTTCATAATATTTATTTAAATTATTTAATGTAAATATAATAAAGTTTCACATATTTAATTATAAATAATGTTAAAATATAAAAAATCCTTAAGAAAACTTCTTAAGGATTCATTATTGTTATTTAGAATAATTCTCAAAAAATAAAGGTATGCTCTCTATCCCTTTATAGAAATTAAACAGACCATAATGTTCATTAGGTGAATGAATTGCATCTGAATCTAAACCAAAGCCCATCAATACTGACTTTGCTCCTAATACCTGCTCAAACATTGACGTGATCGGAATACTTCCTCCACCTCTGTAAGGAAGAACTTCTTTTCCGAAAGCAGTTTCCATTGCGCTTTTTGCGGCTAAATATTCTTTAGTATCCGTAGGTAAGACGTAAGGCATTCCACCGTGATGCGGAGTTACTTTCACTCTTACATTATCCGGAGCAATTTTTTCGAAATATCTGGTGAATTTTTCGGTAATTTCTTCAGGTGTCTGATAAGGAACCAAACGCATAGATATTTTTGCAGAAGCTTTTGAAGGAATTACTGTTTTTGCACCTTCACCGGTATAACCACCCCAAATTCCGTTGCAGTCTAAAGTCGGGCGAATGGATGTTCTCTCCAAGGTCGTGTAACCTGCTTCACCTTCTACACCATTTAAACCAATAGATTTTTTGAATTCTTCAGGATTGTCTTTCAGTTTGTTCATGTCTGCTCTGTCGGCATCAGAAACGTCTTCTACATTGTCATAAAATCCGTCGATAGTGATCTGCCCGTCTTCATCAATTAACTTAGCTATCATTCTAGAAAGTATATGAATTGGATTGGGTACTGCGCCACCATAAAGTCCTGAGTGCAAATCTCTGTTCGGACCTTCCACTTCTACTTCTACATAGCTCAAACCTCTCAGACCGGTCGTTACGGTTGGCTGTTCGTTGCTGTAAATGTGGGTATCAGAAATCAAAATGCAGTCGCAAGATAATTTCTCTTTAAACTCATTTACAAAATCACCTAAACTTACAGAACCCACTTCTTCTTCACCTTCAAATATGAACTTGATGTTACAAGGAAGAGAATTCGTCTTCATCATTGCTTCAAACGCTTTAATCTGCATGAAAAACTGTCCCTTATCATCTGCAGAACCTCTGGCGAAAATGGCTCCGTCCGGATGTAGTTCTGTTTTCTCAATATAAGGTTCAAAAGGTGGTTTTCTCCATAATTCTAAAGGATCTGGCGGTTGAACATCGTAGTGACCATATACCAGAACAGTCGGCAGGTTTTTATCTATTAATTTTTCTCCGAAAACAATTGGGTACCCTTTGGTCTGGCACACTTCAACATTGTCAGCCCCTGCATTTTTAAGATGTTCTGCTACTTTATCTGCACATAGCAAAACTTCATTTTTGTAAGCTGGATCAGCTGAAATGGAAGCGATTCTCAATAATTCAAATAATTCATCTACGAAACGAAGTTTGTTTTCGTTGATGTAATTTAATGTCTCTTGCATTGTCATTTTAATTTGGCTAAATTTAAAAAAATTGGACTGCCTGAACAAACAAAAAGAGCGTTTTATCTCTCAGGTCATTATTAAAACAAAAAATCCTGCACATGTGCAGGATTGATGTATATTTTTGAGAACAATTAGTGTCCGGCTTTTGCAGAATCCGCATGTTTTGCTGTTGCGCTGTCGGTAGCTTTTGGAGCTTCAGTTTCGTGAGCACCATGTGCAGGAGTTGCGTGAGCTGGTTCAGCACTGTGACCGTCGTGACCACCTTGGTGATCGTCAGAATATCTTTCTACACCTTCTTCAAGTTTCAAAGTATTCTTATTACCGCCAGCCTGAATTTTCTTACAGCTTACTGCTACTGTTGCGATAGCCAAACATATAATTAATTTTTTCATATGATTTATTTATTTTCTTTAAACGGTCATCTGCAATAGCTCAATGTTCTTGACTAACAAGCACTGCGATTCTGTACCAAAATTTTTGATTGCTCAAAAGTAAGAAATATTGCATTTTTCAGCAACATTTTCAGACTGATTTTAATATTAATTTTCCTTTTTTGGATTGTGTAAAAATAAGATAGTCATTTCCGCCATCTTTTAATCCATACTTTTTCTTAATTTCTTCAGGCTTCAGTGGGTAATTTTTAGAAATAATATTAAACTGCCCCTTCTTTTTAATCTGCTTTCCATCAATAACTTCCATCTCAAATATTCTTCCCGGAAAACTGTCAATTCTTATATTTGAAGTATAGATATGACTGTTGGGATGTAGTTTTTTAAGATTAAATTTCTCTGAAATCAAATTAAAAATTCCGGCTTTTAATAAGGTATTGTTTGGAATATAAATAAATTTTTCTGGTCCAGCATATTCTGCAGACGCATTTTCCTCATCACCAAACTGAAACTGGAAGTCAGATTCTCCACTTTCAAGATTGATACAGTGACATTGAATGGATTCTGAATTTTCTTTAGATAAAAAAACTACAATCTCCTTTACATCATTTTTCAGCGCAATAATATCAATCCGGGAAATATTTTTTAGTACTGAAACGAGATATTTTAGATCAATGAGAGGGGATAGTTTAATCACAACCTGTTGAGAAACAGAAAGTAATTTTTCCTGAATTTCAAGGATGTTGGGCGACAAATCCTCCAGCAAAAAAACTTTATTTTTCTGATGGTCTCTTCTCGCTGGATCGAGATAAACGACATCGAAATCTTCAGTGTTTTCACTTAAAAAACTCTCTAATTTCTGATTGATAAACTTTGCTTTTTTTCCTAAAACAGTCCAATTATGTTCTACAGTCTGTAAAAGTTCAGGATTTTGTTCAACCAAAGTAATGTCATCAAAATTTTCTGAAAGATAATAGGCATCAATCCCGAAACCACTGGTCAGGTCAATAAATTTCTTTCCTTCCAAAATTTTTGATTTATAAACTGCAGTTTTATCAGATGAAGACTGCTCTAAGTTGAGCTGCGGAGGGAAAATAATTCCATCCTTCAGTAGAAACGGAAACTTTTTCTGTGCAACATGCTTTCCCTTAATCTGCTGAACAATTTCCTGCATCGAAACATCAGGAAATGGAGACTTTTTTAATAATAGCGAATGCAGATCTGTGTTTAGATTTGCATTGATGAACTGTTGAACTTTATCTCCCACAGATTTCACAGATTTTATGAGATGCAACCATTAATTTTTCTAAAAATATTTTTGTCGATATAATCTGTATTAAAGTTAACAAGTATTCCTAACTTCAGATTAGTAAGTTTTAAATAAGTTAAAAGCTGTTTATGATGAACATTACCTATTTCCTCAATCGATTTTATTTCAATTATCACTTTATCCTCAACAATTATATCCGCAATAAAACTTGAATCAATAGTTGAACCTTTGAATTTTATTGGAATTGGAACTTGAGTCTGAACTCTTAAACCTTTACTTTTTAAATCAAAAGCTAAAACTTTTTCGTACACTTTTTCTAATAAACCTGGCCCAAGCTCATTATACACATCAAAAATGGATTTTCGGATTAAGAAACTTATTTCATTTTCTTTCATCGTAATGTGTTTTTACAATTTTTAAATTACAAAATATTCAACTCTAAAATCTGTGAAAATCTGTGCAATCTGTGGGACAAATCACTCAAACATCTCAGCCCAACGCACCGCTTTTATTTCTTTTTCGCTGTATAATTCTTCAACAGATTTTTTAACCTTTAATTTTGGGTACAGATTCACCCCAATCAGTTTTATCCTTCCTTCCTCAACCCATTTCTGCTCCTGAACAGCCTGGTCGTAGATTTTTTTCTGAATAATTCCCTGTTTTAGTGATTCTAAATATCCTCCAGCTTCTTCAATTTCTAAAAAGAACTGCCAAGATTTTTCTGCAATCTGCTGGGTGATATCTTCAACGTAATAACTTCCATTTGAGGCGTCTTCAAAGACATTGATGATGCTTTCGTACGCTAAAACGATTTGCTGCTTAAATGAAATTTCCTCAGAATTTTCAGTGTTATTTCCAATTTGATAATTGGTGCTGAACACCGCATCTGCGCCGCCAATCATTGCCGAGCCTAATTCTAAAGTGGAGCGAATCAGATTGTTTTCGCTGTCTGAAACCGACTTATTTCTCGAAGAAGTTTCGACAAAAATATATGGAATATCATCTAAACCATATTCTTTTGAAAGTTGATTAAAAACCAATTTAAACGCACGGATTTTCGCCATCTCAAAGAAGTAATTTCCTCCTACGGCTAACCTGAATAATATTTTATCTAAAATTTCTTCTCCATACACTTCTACCAACTCTTTAGTTTTAGCCAAAGCAATTCCCAACTGCTGTACTATAGACGCACCGGCATTTTGGTGAAGTGCAACATCAATACATAAATTTCTTTTGAAACTTTTTGCCTGTAATTCTTTGACCAGCTGATCATTAATCATAGCTTCACCTTCATCAAAAACATCAATTAATGAAAAATACTGATCTTCATCGGCAGGACTGATGTGTTCTGCCAAATCTTTATTGTTGATAAAAATTGTTTTCTCAACCAGATTTTCAACATTCTCATTTAATAAAAACGCAAAGACATCTTCCTCCAGCGTTTCATGATAGGTTGCTACCAAATGCGTACTTTCTTCTACTTTGGGAAGATTGACTAAAGGTTTTTCAACAGCATCGTAAAAAGGTTTTACATCAATTCCTTCCAAGTTTTCTTTTTTCAGAACGGTGTAAATATCTTCCGATTTCAGCTGTTTCTTAACGAGATTTTCCCAGCTTTCAAATGTATTTTGTGACATAGACTATGAGTATGAAGTGGTGAGTTGTGAAAGGTGAATTCGCTGTGCGTGTCAATTTAAATTCACTTACAAAGCAAAATTAACATCAGACAGTTCATGAAATTATTTTTTGGCAATATTTGCGCTGTCAACTACCAAGATGAAAATTTCTTCATTAGGTTTTTTCATAAAGTAATTTTCTCTGGCGTATTTTTCTTTCTCAGATTTATTATTCATCAGCTTTTTGTAGAATTGGTCATTCTTTTCATATTCTGATTTGTAATAGTCGAGTTGCTCTTCGTATTTATTGATTTCTCCGTTAAGTTCATTGATAACCAAAAACGAAGTTTTGTCGAAAAATACCATCCATACCAAGAAAAGACATATTGCAATCACATATTTATTCAATACATAATGCTGCAGAAATCTGATGGTTTCTGATTTTGGTTTGATGTCTTTAATTAATTCTTTTACCGCCATTTTTTAGTGTTTTCTCAATGAATTCTTAATCACCGTTGTTAGAAAGTCTATCGCTACAGAATTCTGCTTCATATTGGGAATTATCAGATCGGCATCGTTTTTAGACGGTTCTATAAACTCCTGATGCATCGGCTTCAAAGTAGTCTGGTAACGGTGTAAAACCTCGTTTAGATCTCTTCCTCTTTCCTGTGTATCTCTCCTGATCCTTCTGATTAGTCTTTCGTCTGAATCTGCGTGTACAAAGACTTTTAAATCAAATTCTTTCAGCAATTCTTTATTTGTCAAAACCAAAATTCCTTCTACAACCAAAACATTTTTCGGTTCAACAGTAACGTGATCGCCCGTTCTGGAATGCGTCACAAAACTGTAAACAGGTTGCTCGATAGATTCGTTATTCTTCAATGCTTTTACATGTTTAAGCATCAGTTCAAAATCTATCGACTTGGGGTGATCGTAGTTTAACGCTTCTCTTTCTGTCAGTGTAAGATTGTGATTATCGTGATAATAATTATCCTGAGACAAAATATTCATCCCTTCAATATCAAGCTGCTGAATGATTTTATCAACAACTGTAGTTTTGCCGGATCCTGTTCCTCCCGCAATTCCTATTACAAGCATTCTAATATAGTTTGTACAAATATAAAACAATTAAAAGATTTAAGAATTGAAAGATTAAAATATTCATTCAAATCATGGAATTTCAAAATAATAAACTCCGGTGATTGCCGGAGTTTATTTTATACGATTTCGCTTGTTAAGCTTCTTCCAATTAATTTTTCATGCATGGGTTTCAAAACATCCATGGAACCAGTTTTTACTGTGCATTTACCTTTGTAATGTACGAGCATTGTACACTGTTCGGCCTGTATTATGTCGTGCTTACAAATCTCTATCAAAGCTTCGATAACATCATCAAATGTATGAATATCATCATTATGCAAAATCAATTTGTAAACTTCATCAGTTTCATCCAAAACCAGAACTTCTTCTTCGTACTGACGTTTCGGATTTTCGTAATCTTTTATGCTATTATAAAAAATCATTGTTTAAAAAATTTTAATCTTCTCCTAATTTGTCTATAATATCATCTACGATATTGCTAGGTTCATTATAAATCAATTCTACCATTTCAACGCTCTTGTTATTCATTTTTAAGATTTTGAAATGATAATTTTCTAAGTCGAATTCCTGATTTTCTTCAGGGATATCTTCTAAGGCATGTAGGATAAATCCAGCCAAAGTATTGTACTCACTTTCTTCTGAAACGGTTAATTTTTTAGGTAAAGATTCATTGATTTCATCTAAAGGCTGCGTAGCTTTTACCCAAAAAGTGTTGGGACCGACTTTATCAACCAATTTTTCTTCATCATCTTCTTCATCCTGAATTTCACCTACCAGTTCTTCCAAAATATCTTCTAACGTAATGATTCCTTCAGTTCCACCGAATTCATCAATTACAATTGCTAAATGCTGCTTTTTCTGCTGGAAAATTTTCAATAAATCTGAAATTTTCTTGCTTCCAACCACAAAGAACGACTCACGCATTAATTCGCTCAGATCCTCATGACTCAAAACTCCTTTTCTCTTAACGAATTCTCTGATGATTTCTTTTGTGTAAAATACTCCAATGATATTATCAATTGAATTTTCATAAACCGGAATTCTGGAATATCCACTGTCCATGATTTTCGTAATGATTTCATTTAAATCATCCGCAAAATCGATTGACGTAATATTCTGTCTCGGAACCATGATTTGTTTTGCAGAGTGGTCTGTAAAATCAAATGCATTTTTTATGATCTCGTAGTTTTCTTCTTCAATTTCTCCGCTGTCAGCGCTTTGTTTAACCAAAAGCTGAAGTTCTTCTGTCGAGTGAATTTCCTGCTCAGATGCCGGATGAATTTTCATCAATCTTAAAACTCCGTTTGACATGAGGTTCATCAACCAGATAAATGGTTTGAAAACCGTATAAAAAACTCTCAACGGAACCGCGGTTGCCATTGTAGTCGCTTCTGCCTTTCTGATTGCGATCGATTTAGGAATCAATTCACCGAAAACGATGTGCATTACCGTAATAATCAGGAAACTGATCACTAGTGAAATTGTAGTTACCGTCGATTCGCTGAAATTAATGTTTAAAGAATGAAACAGATTATCAATCACGTGGTGCATTGCACTTTCTCCTACCCAACCTAAAGCAAGGGAAGCTAATGTAATCCCCAACTGCGTCGCAGAGAGGTATTCATCAAGATGTTTGATAATGTGCTCAGCCTGCTTAGCCATCGAATCGCCTTCGGCAGCTTTCAGCTGAATTTGAGAATAACGAACTTTAACAATTGAAAATTCAGCGGCTACGAAAAAGCCATTTAATAAAACAAGAAATAAGGCTAGTAAAAGCCTGACTATGTCAGAGTCCATTTAGAAATTATAATTTATTGTACAAAGATATACAAAATATATTGAATTGTGACAAAGGTTGGTTACTGGATATTTTATGCTGGTTGATTGACAGTATAGTTTTGTAATTTGGGTTCTCAGTTTTAAATAAAATCATTTGCAAATAAGACACTAATCAGACATCAATCATCTGCCATTCATCATTTAACAGAGCGACTTAACGAAAAAAGCACCGGAAAAACCGATGCTCTAATATTTTTTTTGAATAAATTCTTAAGAATTTTTCAAAGCTTCTGCTCCTGAAACGATCTCTAAGATTTCGTTTGTAATTGCTGCCTGTCTTGCTTTGTTGTAGAAGATAACCAAGTCATTCTTCAACTCCTGTGCATTGTCTGTTGCTTTATGCATCGCTGTCATTCTGGCACCGTGCTCTGAAGCTACTGAGTCTAACACTGCTTTGAAAACCTGAGTTTTGATAGATTTAGGAATCAAATTATCTAAAATCTCTGCTTTATTTGGCTCGAAAATATAATCTGTTTCTACCTGAGTTTCTTTAACATCAACTTCTGACATAGAGATGGGAAGAACTTTTTCAGTAATTACTTCCTGAGTGGCAGCATTCACGAATTTATTGTAAATTACATACACTTCGTCAAATTTACCTTCTCTATAGTTGCTCATTACCGTTTCGGTAACGTTTGAAACTACATCAAAACTTAACTTATCAAAAACACTGCTCTCATTAGAAAACACTGTACGGCTTCTTCTTACCGCATCATAAGCTTTTTTACCAATGGTAAGAACTTCAATTTCGTACTGAGAATTATTCTGAAACTGAATATTCAGTTCTTTCACAATATTTGAGTTAAATGCACCAGCCAAACCTCTGTTTGAAGTAACAGCGATGAAAAGTACTTTTTTAACCTCTCTTTTTTGAGCATAAATAGAAACCTGATCAGGATCTGAGCTAGAATTTACATTCTGGATGATCTCCTGCAATTTTTCAGAATACGGTCTCAACATTACGATGGCATCCTGTGCTTTCTTTAGTTTCGCTGCCGAAACCATTTTCATAGCACGTGTGATTTGCATCGTAGATGAAATTGAACTGATTCTTCCTCGTATTTCTTTTAAGTTTGCCATATTGGGTTAGTTGTTGGTTGTCGGTTGTTGGTTGCTAGTTTTAGAAAATTCTGTCAACTATCAACCAACAATCATCAACTAATTTTAGTTATATTTTGAAGCTAAATCATTAGCAGCCTGCTTAAGAACACCTGTGATATCGTTATCGATTTTCCCAGCTTTAATTGCAGCCATAGTTTCAGGGTGCTTAGATCTTAGGAAAGAGATATACTCGATCTGGAATTCTTTTACTTTGTTGATAGGAACATTTCTCAATAAGTTCTCTGTACCTGCATAGATCATAGCTACTTGGCTGTCAACAGGAAGTGGAGAATTTACCGGCTGTTTCAACAATTCAACGTTTCTTTCTCCCTTAGAGATAACTGCTAAAGTAGAAGCATCAAGGTCAGAACCGAATTTAGCAAACGCTTCCAATTCTTTATATTGTGCCTGGTCTAATTTAAGAGTACCAGAAACTTTTTTCATTGATTTGATCTGTGCATTACCACCAACTCTAGATACAGAGATCCCTACGTTGATCGCAGGACGAACCCCTGAGTTGAACAAGTCAGACTCCAAGAAGATCTGTCCGTCAGTAATCGAGATTACGTTGGTTGGGATATATGCAGAAACGTCACCTGCCTGAGTTTCGATAATTGGAAGAGCAGTTAAAGATCCACCACCTTTTACGATTGGCTTCAATGACTCTGGTAAGTCATTCATCTGGCTAGCAATAGTATCGTCAGCGATTACTTTTGCAGCTCTTTCCAATAATCTTGAGTGAAGATAGAAAACGTCTCCAGGATAAGCTTCACGGCCCGGTGGTCTTCTCAATAGTAGAGAAAGCTCACGGTAAGCAACAGCCTGTTTAGATAAATCATCATAAATGATCAAAGCAGGTCTACCAGTGTCTCTGAAGAACTCACCGATAGAAGCACCAGCCATAGCAGAATACACCTGCATCGGAACCGGATCTGAAGCGTTAGCCGCAACGATTACAGTATATGCCAAAGCTCCTTTATCAGAAAGAGTTTTAACAATTTGAGCTACTGTAGACGCTTTTTGACCGATCGCAACATATATACAATATACAGGATTTCCTGCATCAAAAAATTCTCTTTGGTTGATGATCGTATCAATAGCAACAGTAGTTTTACCTGTCTGTCTGTCACCAATGATCAACTCTCTCTGACCTCTTCCTACAGGGATCATAGAGTCAATAGCAACGATACCTGTCTGTAAAGGCTCAGTTACCGGCTGTCTGTAGATAACCCCTGGAGCTTTTCTTTCCAATGGCATTTCGTACAATTCACCTGCGATAGGTCCTTTACCATCGATAGGGTTACCTAAAGTATCAACTACTCTACCAAGCATACCTTCTCCTACTTTAATAGAAGAGATTCTGTTTGTTCTTCTTACTGTATCTCCTTCTCTTACCAATTTACTTTCACCTAAAAGAGCCACACCTACGTTGTCTTCTTCTAAGTTTAGTACGATACCTTCTACATCGCTAGCAAATTTTACCAACTCACCGTACTGTACATTTTCTAACCCGTAAACACGAGCAATACCATCACCGATGGTCAAAACTGTACCTACTTCCTCAACATTTGATTGAGTGTCGAAGTTGGCCAACTGTTGTTTTAAGATCGCAGATACTTCTGCCGGATTTATTTCTGCCATTATATGGTTTTTTTTTCTTAATTTAAATGAAAATCTTTTTTGATATTATTAAGTTTAGATTTTACAGATGCATCGATCTGCTGATCTCCAACTCTTAAAATATATCCTCCTAAAATATCAGGATTGATCGTAAGATTTAAGTCAAAGTTTGAACCTGCCTTAACTAAATCTGTAGATTTTAAAATCTGTTCGATGTTTTCTGTAGAAAGCTGAGTCGCTGTAGTAAGAGTGATTCTCTGTACGCCGTTGATATCTTCAACTTTATTGATGAATTCCTGAGCGATATTTTTTAAATGATTTTCACGCCCCTGTCTGATCACCAAAGTAATCAAATTCTGAGAAACCGGTGAAAAACTTTTGAAAATCTCTTTGGCAACATCCTCTTTCTTTTTTGCATCGATGTAAGGTGTCTTGAAAAATTTGTTTAAATCCTCAGATTCAGACATCAGTTTCTTAACATCTTTCATTTCAGAAAATACAGCATTAGTCTGTCCGGATTCGTTTGTGAAATCCAGCAAACCTTGTGCGTATCTTTTAGCTACTTTAGATGTAAGCATTCTTAGTTAAGATTAGATTTGTTTAAATAATTTTGAACCAACTCGTCCTGAGCTTCGCTTTTCTCCAAATTTTTCTGCAAGATAGATTCTGCAATATTTACAGACAAAGCACCAATTTGAGTTCTGATGTCTGACATTGCAGCATTTTTCTCAGTTTGGATCGTTTGCTTAGCAGCCTCAATCATTTTATCTCCTTCAGCTTTAGCAAGATCTTTAGCTTCACCTACAATTCTTTCTTTAATTTCTCTAGCTTCTTTAAGGATAGAATCTCTTTCAATTTTAGCTTCACGAATAATTCTTTCGTTATCAGCTTTAAGATCTTCCATTTCTTTTTTAGCCAATTTAGCCTGATTCAAAGCATCAACGATAGAAGTCTCTCTGTCGTTAATTGAAGTAAGAATTGGCTTCCAAGCAAATTTACCTAACAAGAATAAAAGTGCAAGAAAAATAACCGATTGGATAATAAATAATCCTGATGAGAACTGATGAATTAATTCCATTATATAATGTATAAATAATTATTACTTTTTCTTAAATTAACATTGTTGCAGCCAACCGCTACAACAATGTTTTTTTGTTTGAATAGCTTATGATGCGAATAACGCAGCGAAAGCAACACCTTCAACTAGTGCAGCAGCAATAAGCATAGCTGTTTGGATTTTTCCAGACTGCTCTGGCTGTCTAGCGATAGCCTCAAGAGCAGCAGCTCCGATTTTACCAAGACCAATACCAACACCTAATACGATAAGACCAGCACCAATAATTCTAGGGATTTCCATAATAAATATAATTTAAAAAATTGTTTTAAAATTTTGATTAGTGAGCGTGCTCGTGATCATGATCTTCTACCGCCATACCGATAAACAAAGCTGACAGCATTGTAAAGATATATGCCTGTAGAAATGCTACCAACACCTCCAATAAATAAATAACTAAAGTTAAGAATGGGAAAGCAACGCCCGCGATCCAATTATTAAAAATATAAATTGAACCTATCAATGTCATCACAACGATGTGTCCTGCTGTCATGTTAGCAAAAAGACGAATCATCAATGCAAAAGGCTTAGTGATGGTACCTAATAATTCGATTGGCAACATAATAAACTTCATTGGCACAGGAACTCCCGGCATCCAGAAGATGTGTTTCCAGTAATCTTTGTTTGCTGAAAATGTTGTGATTAAATACGTAAAGATTGCTAAGAAGAATGTCATGGTAATATTACCTGTAACATTGATTCCGAAAGGCATTAAACCTAATACGTTTAAAAATAATATAAAGAAGAATACCGTTAAAAGATATCCCATAAATCTTTTGTACTTGTGACCTATATTCGGCAAAGCAATTTCATCTCTAACAAAAATCACCAATGGCTCCAAAAATCTTGTTGCACCTGTAGGAACAACAGACTTCTTATAAGATCTAGCCATACCAGTGAAAAGCACCAACATAAAAATAGCAACAATTAAAATAATCAATACACTTTTTGTAATTGACAAATCAAGAGGCTTCTTGTTCGTTGGGTGACCGTGACCATCGTCAGTTAAAGTTCCAGCTGCATCTGTCTTATAGATTTTTTCATGGTGAAGTTTATAGTAAGAACCATTGCTCTCTATCACATCACCGTGCATGAAACCTTCTCTGTTACTCATGAAAGAATGAATTCCATTATCATAAAAGATAACAGGAAGAGGAAAACCAATGTGGTGACCTTCTTTATCTACCATCAATGTAAAATCGTGAGCATCTAACAAGTGATGATCGATAAACTCTTTGTTTTCTTTAGTAACTTTATCTTTTTCTGAAAGCTCTTTTTCTGGAGCAGCTACAGCAGTAGCCTCACCATGCTGTGCAGACACAAGACTTAACATAAAAATACTGTAGAATAAAACTGCAAATTTCTTTAACATTGATAGGTTTTTTTCGTTGTGCAAAAATAGAATATTTTTTCTAGTTTCAATAAATATTTTTACTGTTTTTTGTCATGATTAATCAGCGTGATCGCATAATAAGTCAACAGCGTCGTCAAGACAAAATACGGAATTATAAAATGAAATTTATATCCAGGAATAACCTCAAAATTGAGTTTTTTACGGATTAAATACATTAAAGCAAATTTTAGAAGTACCAAACCTACAACTGACAGACCTAAAAATTGAGGTACTACTCTATTAATTAATATAATGATCGTAATCATCATCATAAACATTACACTCAGGAAAAGATAAAATTTGATGATAATGATTTCGTCAAGATGAAAAACAAATTTCCACAAAGAAAAATGAATCAGAAATGTTAAAAAGAAAAATACAACAATAAGAATGTTTGGATTAGATTTCATGTGCGGATTTTATTTCGTCTTTTCACTTAAAAAACGAAGTCATTTTTTGTTTTTTGCAAAAATAGTCTTTTTCAGAAATATAGAAGGAATATCTTTTTTAAGATTTGTTTATCTAGAAATTCATTCTTTTCAATCTCTATTTTCAGAAGGTCTGTTATAGATTAAACCTTGGAAAGACTTGTATTTTACAGATAATCATTCAAAAAATGCAAATATACTTTGGCATTTTCGGGGTTTTCTTTCTGGTAATACAAATGCGTTGACGGATTCATTTTCAGGAAAATTTCTGTATTTTTTAGCGTAAATGGAAATAGTATTTCTTTAAAATAATTTCGCCCGTTGATGTGGTATTTTATATTTGCAATTGTGTAAAAATCTGGATGCGCTTCAGATAATTGTATTCTGTCAATCATCAAATCATCCATTAAACCAGAAAAAGCGTTGGGCTCGCCTTTTATCTCTCTCATTGAAACAATGCATTTTTTGAAAATCAATTCTAGTTTTTCTCCTTCAAAAAGGGTTTCATTATTTTGTTTTGAATGTTCTACAAAGATTTCTTTTTCGGTTTTTCTGAAAAATCTTTCTCTAACCGAATAGACAAAATAGGGCAAAATAAAAGGAATCGCCATTAATAAAAAATTGAAATTGATTTTTCCAAGGGAACTTCTATAATGACGACCAAAGTTGACAAAACCACCCAAACCGAGAAACAAAATCCCAATGAGAAAGAGAATTAAAAATAAGGTGTGAAGATTAAAATTTTTCTTAAATGTTTTTTCATAAGTAATATATTAAGAAAAAATCTCCCAATTCATTACGAATCGTAAATGAAATACTACGAATTATAAATGGTGAACGGAAATTTGAGGAGTTTTGAATATATTTGAAATTAAAACACAAAAAAATGAAAATAAAAATCCCAATTCTAATTTTATCAACCGTTTTCCTGCTTCAATGCAAAGACCAAAAAGGGGATAAAATTTTGATTTCGAAAAATGAAAAATCGAAAATCATCAACAGCAATCGTTTCATAACGCCGGAAGAAATCCGCGGAAAAAATTTTGATGATTTTATCGAAAGTTTATACTCAAAAAATAGTGTCATCCAAAAGCATCTTCCGGTAGAATCTGAAACTTTCATTATGGGTGATAACGACAGTTGGCTTACAGGAATTCGGCAAGGTTTGATGGAAATTCACACTTCCGAAGAAATTGAGAAAAAAGATATTGTCATCAAAGAAGTGACTTGGGAAATCAGTGATACCCATTTTCTCACCGTTTGGTATGAAAGAAAAAACCAACAACGGATTCCGATTCAGGATTATATTTGGGATCAAGGTTCGGATTTTTAATAGGTAAAAAATATTATTAAATTATTATGAAATATTTTCTTAAAACATTATTTTTTTCAATGTTTTTCTTTCTCGTAAAACCATTTTTTGCTCAGCCTTTTCATTTAAAATCCGTCGGCGAAAAGAAGGAATTTCATCTCAAAATTTATTTTGCTTCCAGTGGAAAAGGTGCTTTTGTGAAATATAAAAATCATGAAGATGTCATTCCATTAAAAATAAAAAACATTTCTATTGATTCCTCTGAAGTTGAATCTGGGCAACCAACATTTACCACTTATATCTGGGACGAAATTGTAAACGGAAAAATAAACGGAACTTATGAGCTTACAGAATGGCCAAGAAATATTGGTAACCTCTATTACAACAGAAAAAAAGACAACAAAAAATTCAAACTTGAGTTGGTGGAAAATGAAGAATATGATGGTTCTGATGAATATTTTCTTCATCAAACATTTATAAAATTCAATCATTTTTACAATGACCAATTAATTTTTAAATATCCAGATAAAACCACACAAAAAATAAATTTAATATCTATAGAAAGCTCCAGTGGAGCAAGACAAAGCCGGATTGAAGATTATAATTTTGATGGCTATGATGATGTTGCTTTTTCAGTTTACGATGCAGGAAAGGGTGTGTATCAATATTATTCTGTTTTTTTATACAATCCAAAAACTAAAAAATTTAACCTATTATCTGAACCAGATTCCAAAAATTCTACCTGTTCTTGTTTGTGTGATATTAAACTTAATCCTAAAAAGAAAATCCTTTCTACATCTTGCAGAGGCGGTGCTTCTTGGTGGAAAAATGAATATCGATATGAAAATGGAAAACTGAAATGGGTGAAATCTTATCAGGAAAAACAATAATTTTAAAGTTTATTAAATTTCCTCCTAACCAAATAACTATGAAGGGAATCAAAATTAAAATTTCAGGAGAAAATAGAAATGATAAAGATTTTCTTGAATTTTTAAGAGAAATCATTCATCCCAGATTTGAAAGAATAGAAGGAAATCTTCATATTTTCTTAAGCCAGAATTATAGTTTCGGAACAGATTCAGATTTGGCGATTACTGCTTTTTTGAAATTTGAAGAACTGAAGTACACGCTCGAAATCTTTTCAAGTGGCGGTGGCGAAGGAATTTTCGGTTTCACTTTGGGAAGCGAAAACCGAAGCTTGAATAGTATCAAAAATAAAATTGAAGATTTTTGTCGTGAGAAAAAGTTTAAATTTGATTGTAATGAAATTGATGTGTAGTTGAATATTTCAAATATAATTTGTCTAAATTTACTTTAAATTCTAACTACCAAAACCTTTGGTATTCTAGGATTATCTCTTTACTTACATTTATGATGAAAAAAGTCACTTTATCAAAATTTCAACAACTTAATTTTTCATTTTCTGTATGGTGTCTTGTACTTTCCGAAAAGATTGATAACCAGAAGTTTCAATTTCTAAAACCATCATTTCGGGTGTTTCTGAAATTAGTCTTGCTTCAAAAACATGCACAATTCCAATCTTTGAATAGGGTGTAAAAAAAATCCCTGATGCTTTTTCTGCAATTTTTCTTTTAAAGCAACAATTTTTTTCCAAAATTTTATATTTACCGTTTGCATTTACTTCTAAAAGATATTGACTGTTTTTTACAGATTTTGTCACAGAAATCGGAAATGAAAACGCAACATATATGAAAAGTAGAAAATTCCCAATTCCCAAAAATAAAATCAGTGAAAACTTCTTCCACTTTCCTGAAATCCCCAACAACAAAAGCGAAACCACAAGAACGGCCAACCAAATTATGGAATATGACAAAGTGATCTCCACCACTTCATACCATTGCAAAATAACATCAAAAACGCTGAAAGCAATTATTAATAAAGAAAAGACAAAGAAAATCTGAGTGGTCTTCTGCAGAGTTTTGTGAGTGGATAAATTCATTTTTCTTTATTTCTAGGATAAATATAGCACTCAATTGACTTTAGATTGTAAATGAAGGCTACGATTTGTAATGTTGAACGGGAATTGACGGATTTTTTATATTTTTAATTTAGAAATATACAAATGAATATTTCGACGACTAAAGCCCAATATTAGTTCTGCCCATTCAATCGATTGACTCTTTTTTTAATCTCCGCATCGGCAAACCAAACCAACAATCCATACACCAGATAGAAAAAAGGAACCGACAAAATTATTCCCAATAAGACATATCCATGTTTGCTATTTTGATTCAAAACGCAGTCTATAAAATCGTATGAGATAATAAGAATTGCATAGAATAATATCCCGACTACCAAAATTCCTAAGGGAACAAACCAATTGTACTTCGCAGGAAATCTTTCTCTGCGCTTTTTAAGCAGTTTCCAATGCACTAAACTAAAAATAGAAAAAAAAATCAAAGCAATGCCTAAAGGCTGTAACAGTAAAAGAATTTTTTCAAAGAAATTGTATTCGGGTGAGAATTCAATGATCAAATCTGCATCAAAATTTTTGATTTTCCATACATACGCTTTGTCTGTTTTCGTAAAGTTGCCCGCATTGCTAGATTCTATTTTTATTTTATCTGACGGTTCCAATAAAAATTCTACGTTGTCAAATGACTTCCAAAATTTTGATGGATACAGAGCATATTCTAAGGTGAATTTTTTCTCAAAGCCTGAGCGATTTTGAGCAAGTTCTGCATCATAATCAACGACAATCAAATTTTCACCCTTCCTTAATTTTGCTTTGAAATAGATAAGTTCGTTTGGCTGAACTTCGTAAGAATCACGCTCACTAAATTTTATTTCAAATTGATTGAGATTTTTTTTAATAAATGATTTCGAATTTTCATCAATAGCAAGCTGCTGCACGGCAATATTGTTTACCAATACATTTTGATTGGCATAAAGCTCTTTCCCAACAAAGACCAAAGGAACTTCTCTTTCCACATCTGAAATAATTTGATATATCACATGATAATGAGCATAATGATTGTAATGTTCTCTATCGGCATTCCGGAATTTTACAGAGATTTTCTCCTTGACTACTCTGCAATCTTTAATGGAATACATCGAAGACTGATAAGATCCTTCCATATAAGGACTTGCCATATTACCAAAGATTAACAGAGGAATAAACAAGATTGCCAGAAACCAGAGTTTTTTCTTTTTACACAGTTGAGGGAATAGATTCATTTTCAATATTGTGGGATAAATTTATAAATTTTTGGTATATTTAATTATAAAAAGACAAATGAGATTTCCAGCAGCTCCGCGAAAAATATAGTCTGATCCTATATCATCTTTTACTAATCCTTGTCAAACTTTTACCCTGATAAGGCTAAGAAGACCAAAAATCTATTGTTTTATTTCTAAGATAATTATTTAAAGGAAAAATCACTCAATTCACTACAAATCGTAAATAAAACACTGCGAATTGTTAATGATATATAAAAAGTTGCTGGTTTTTTTAAATATATTTGATTAAGAAAAAATACAAATGAAAATTTCAATCATCAAACCCCAATCTTTGTTTTCTCTATTGATTTTTTTAACCATACTTCTTTTGAGTTGCAAAAAAGAAGAACAAAAAACCTTTTCAAAACCTGCATCAACAGAAATAAAAAAAGACAGCCTAATTTCTCCGAAAATTAATCTGAATGATTTTAATATTTTTGAAATCAATCCTATAGATAACGGTAAAGAATATGATATTTTCATTTCATTATCAGACATTTACAATGATTCACTATCTCTTCCTCCAGAGATTATTACAAACCAGAAGAATATGTCGTTTGATGAATTAAAGCATATTGAACTTCCTTTAACTTATCGCGAAAAACTCCTCAAAAGAACTAAGCTCATGGAAAAAGACACGCTTTATCTCTACAATTACAAAGCGAATATGCTGGAAAAATTCCCGATAAACAGTTTGAAAGCGGTTGCCAATCTACATGTTTACGCCAGTGAAGGCGACGAAATTTCTGAATATGATTATATGATTGGATTTCAATTAAATAAAACAGAATATGAAGAAAAAGCAATGGAAAAAGCCAATTTTGTTTTCGCATATTTCGGAAACCAGAATCCATTTAACGAAAAACCTTTGACTTCAATACAATGGAAGAAAGTTTCTCTGGATAAATTTCCTGTAAAAACGCAACACAAAACTTTGAAAACGGGAAATGCGTATCTATATCAGACAGAAGATTTGCAGTATTTTATTTTAGATTTAATCGGGGAATTTGGAGTTACTGAAAGACAATTAGCAGTTTTGAAAAACAGAAAACTGATTTTTGAGAAAAATTATACTTTGGGCGAAGGTTCTGGATTTGCATCATTAAATGGCATCGAAAACATGGAATATCCCAATTATCTATGGACAGGAAATTTGTTTAAAGGTAAACCTCCCGTAATTTTCGGATTTGTTTTTCAATCTTTTGGCTGTCCGTCGATTGATTTTTTGGACCAAAATTATTCTGAAATTTACACCAAATGCGATAACAGGCATTGATAACAATCTCAACATTTAGAACTAAAATAAAGCACACTCTCAATATGAAAAAACTGTTTTTTCTTCTCCTGATTTTTATGGTTCAATTTTCACAGGCTCAGGACCGCAAGTATCATGAATTCGGCTGGAAACAAAAATATGGCATTGTTGATGACATAGGTCAAGAAATCGTAGCGCCAACATACCTTTGGGCGGTTTACACTTTACATGATCAGTCACAGTTTATCGCATTGAACTCGTACGAAGAAGGCGGATTGATAATAAATACAAAAACTGGAAAAATTGAAAAATTTGATTTTATGTATGACACTTATCTTGTAAATATTGCAGATGAAAAATATTTTTATGCTTACAATAAAGATAAATCGTTTTTGATGAATACTTTAGATTTAAATAAAAGAATAGCGCTACCCAAAATATATCAGGATGTAAAGCAGGAAGGAGAATTTTTGATTGGCAATGTGTCAGAGAATAACGCAGATATTTTATCTAAAAAAGATTTTAAAATACTCAAAGAATACAAGTCAATGACAGACTTCAGCAGTTATGAGACTGGTGACCATCAAAGAGTTTATATTGTGAATCAAAATAAGACGACTCTGTTTTTGGATGAAAATCTGAATCAGCTTTTTTCAGCAAAGAATAATCTCAAAGATTTTAAGGAAATTCAGAAATTTTTAGCAACCAAGAATATTAAAATTAATGAAGAACCATATCCTATAGATGAAGCGATTATTGGACCAGGACCAAATTATCCTCATATTAATGCTGTAATCGAAGGAGAATCTGTCGTGTACAATATTTATCAGTCAAGAAATGATTTTCAAAAGTTTTTTAAGTTTAAAAAGAAGAATTTCAGACTTTCTAATGATTCTTTTAACAACAAAGTAGAATTGTCTACCCGAATTGATAATAGTATTTTCACTCAGTTGCTTTTTTACACAGATGTACATACTAAAACCATATTTCTACCAAAAAAATATTGGGGTGAAATTGAATTGGAATTGATAACAGAATAGTCAGTTAAAAATTAAATTCTTTGATCTATTTAATGAAAACAGCATAGATTTTTATTCGCTAGAAAATACAAATAAATAATGATGAAACTCCTCCACTTCCCCATTCTTCTCTTCTGCTTTCTGATGCTTGCCTGCAGCAATGATAAATCGCAAAAAGCAGCCAAAATCTCTAAAAATAATTCAAAGGAAAAAAATACAATTCCTTTCGAATCTGATGCCAAAACCATTCATATTTTTGTGGCTTTGTGCGACAATAAATACCAAGGAATCGTGCCTGTTCCCGATAAAATTGGTAACGGACAAGACCCAGACAACAATTTGTATTGGGGTAGCGCTTTCGGAGTGAGATCGTATTTCAAGAAAAGCAAAGAGTGGAAATTGGTGGAAACCAGAAAATTAAAATCCGAAAAGTTAGAGAGAATTATTTTCAAACACATCACCAAGAATTACTATCTCGTTGCCGATGCCTACGACGGAAAATTCATCAAAGAAGCAACGGTTGATTTTCTAAATAGCAGCAGCGGAAATAACAAAGACACTTTAAAAATACGAAAAACAACCATCGGAATCGGTGGAAATTCCAAATTGTTGGCTTATGTGGGTCACGACGGTTTGATGGATTTCCAGTTGAATGAGACCTTCGAAAACACCGATAAAGTAAAGCGTGACGTGATTATTCTGGCTTGCTACAGCAAGAACTATTTTTCGCCACATTTAGCAAAAGCCAACGTCAATCCTTTGGTTTGGACGATCAATTTGATGGCTCCCGAAGCATACACTTTGCACGACGCCATTTCAGGATATTTATTAAACGAATCCAACGGGCAGATCAGAACAAGAGCGGCAAAAGCATATTCTAAATATCAAAAGTGCAGTGAGAAGGCGGCGAGGAATCTTCTCGTTACCAGCTGGTAAGATTATTTTTTTTCAAGATTCATTTAATTATTCTTTTTCAATGCTTAACCCTGCCAGCGTTTGAAACGCTGGCAGGGTTTCCATATTTACCGATCATCAACAGTCAGATGCGCAATAATTTCACCCTAAGTCAAGACTAAATTACTGTTATCTGTTTTAAATCGTCAATCATTTAAAATTCAATATTGTATTGGCTATCAAAAACATTCAATACCACTTTTATAGCTGACTGAAATTCCCTATTTTTGCAATCTATAATTTACAATTAATATGTTCAATAGTTTACAGGATAAATTAGATAAAGCACTTCACAATCTTTCCGGACGTGGAAAAATTACAGAAATCAACGTTGCGGAAACCGTAAAAGAGATTCGTAGAGCATTGGTAGATGCCGATGTTAACTATAAAGTTGCGAAAGATTTAACCAAAAGAGTTCAGGATAAAGCTTTAGGAGAAAATGTACTGACTTCTCTTACACCTGGACAATTGATGACAAAAATTGTTCATGATGAATTGGTAGGTTTGATGGGTGGATCTCAGGAAGGTATCAATCTTTCGGGAAAACCTTCTGTCATCCTGATTGCAGGTCTTCAGGGTTCTGGTAAAACCACTTTTTCAGGAAAGCTTGCTAATTATTTAAAAACTAAAAGATCTAAAAAGCCTTTGTTGGTAGCGTGTGATGTTTACCGTCCGGCTGCAATCGATCAGTTAAAGGTTCTCGGTGGACAAATCGGTGTTCCTGTTTATACTGAAGAAGGAGCAACTAATCCTTCAACAATCGCTGAAAACGCAATTAATTTTGCTAAATCTAATGGTCATGATGTAGTAATCGTCGATACGGCAGGTCGTTTGGCAATTGATGAGCAGATGATGAATGAGATTAAATCTGTTCATTATTTCATTAAGCCGAACGAAACTTTATTCGTTGTCGATTCAATGACAGGTCAGGATGCGGTGAATACAGCAAAAGCGTTTAACGATGCTTTGAATTTTGACGGTGTTGTTTTAACTAAATTAGACGGTGATACGCGTGGTGGAGCTGCTCTAACGATTCGTTCAGTAGTTGAAAAGCCAATCAAATTTATCTCTACAGGAGAAAAAATGGAAGCTTTAGACCTTTTCTACCCGGAAAGGATGGCAGACAGAATCTTGGGAATGGGAGATGTTGTTTCATTGGTTGAAAGAGCTCAGGAACAGTTTGATGAAGAGGAAGCGAAAAAACTTCACAAGAAAATTGCTAAAAATGAATTTGGTTTTGATGATTTCTTAAAGCAGATCAATCAGATCAAAAAAATGGGTAATATGAAAGACTTGATGGGAATGATTCCGGGAGTTGGAAAAGCCATTAAAGATGTTGAAATCAGTGATGATGCATTCAAACATATTGAAGCGATTATTCACTCGATGACGCCTGACGAAAGAAGAAGACCTTCTATTATCAATACGCAGAGAAAAAACAGAATTGCCAAGGGAGCAGGAAGAAAAATAGAAGACGTGAATGCGTTGATGAAACAGTTTGACCAAATGGGTAAAATGATGAAGATGATGCAGGGACCTCAGGGAAAACAGATGATGCAGATGATGAGCAAAATGCCAAATATGCCTGGAATGGGTGGAATGTTCGGAAAATAACTAAACATTTACTAAATATTGAACTCTCAGAAAATATTCTGAGAGTTTTTTTATGTTTTATGCTTATGTAAGTTCACTTACAAACAATATTTAAGTCTTCGAAAGGTAAAGATTGACAAGTATTCTACTACCAACTGTATGTATAACGTTTGTCAGATTGAGTTTGTTGAAATCTCAATGATTATTTCATTTTAAACTAAAAAAAACAATTTCAGTTTAAAGCAAAAAAAATCCTGAGAAAAATCTCAGGATTTATATCAATTGAATGATTGTCTAATTACTTAGAAAATACATATTTAACACCGATACCAACGTTAGCAAGGTTTAAACCGAAGCTGTAGTTGTTTGTAGCATCACCTTCTTTTGGTTTGAAGTTGTTGTAACCGAATTCACCGATTGTAGCTTCGATAGTCCAGTTTTTGTTTAAGAAATAATCTAAACCTGGCTTAACAGTTACACCAACCTGAGTGTATTTAGATTCTGCAGATGTAGAAGTAGAAACTGTAGTTGTTCCGTTTGTAGATACAGAAGAAACTTCAGATTCAGCTTTTCCAAACTGCATTGGTACTGCTAATTGACCGAAGAAATATAATTTGTCAGACAATGTCCAGTATTTTCTAGCGAAAGGAGCTACAACAAATGCAGGATATTTTTCAACTGAACTATTTACTGTAGTAACGTTTCCGATAGTTGTAGTGCTTACTGCTGTTGTTTTTTCTGTT
Organism: Chryseobacterium kimseyorum; assembly: GCF_025971945.1. Lineage (GTDB taxonomy): Bacteria > Bacteroidota > Bacteroidia > Flavobacteriales > Weeksellaceae > Chryseobacterium > Chryseobacterium kimseyorum. Next base: position 231,117 of record NZ_JAPDHW010000006.1, on the reverse strand, counting down.
TGGTAACCAACACCTAAACCTACTGCGAAGTTAGAAGCTACGAAAAATCCAGCTGTAGGAAGAACATTGAAGTTTTCAGTTTTCAAGTTTCCGTTGTTAGTTTCTTCTTGAGAATACCCAACAGATCCTGATAAATATACAGTTCCTTTAGCGATCTGAGCGTTTGATAAACCGAAAAGTGCAACAGCACTTGCAATTAATAATTTTTTCATTTTGAATAATTTTATACTTTCTTGGGTGCAAATGTAGAGTGACCAAATCTAATATTAAAATTTGTTAACATGATAAAAATCACCCATGGATATTGACTTTTTCGGATTAAACTCGCAGTAACGAGATATAAATAATTTAAATTCAATAATATCAAATAAAAAACTCCAATTCTTCAATTGGAGTTCTATATGACCTATATTTAAAATATTTTACTTCAAAAAGAAATTAACACCTAAGTTAATTGCTCCAAAATTAGAATCTATTCTTCTGTCTCTGTCAAAATCTCTTCTTTCACTTCCTATGTTCTGATATCCTAAATACAGTTCAGCTTTCGGCAACTGAAATCCTACTTTCGGATATACGTATAAACCACTGTCGATACCATCCTTCGTAGATATAGCTCCTCCTAAATCAAGACCTACGAAAAGCGGTAAACCACTGAATCTGTATTTACCGGAAGCAGCCAATGGAATAAATCCGAAATCTTCCCATCGGTCTTTCCCAAAAAAGTGTGAATATCCTGAAGCAACACCCACATCCAAACCTTTCGTGATGTTCCACATATACGCAGCATCTACGCCTAAAGTAAATGATGCATAATCTGCAGCATCTCCTACAGGAGCTCCAATATGACCACCCAACTTAAAACCTGACTGAGCATTTGCCAACCCTCCAAACAATGCGAACGCACCTAATAACATTAATTTTTTCATTTCTTTTTACTTAAAGTTTATTATGAATTAATGTTTCACTAAACAGCAAAATAGATGCCGCTGCATACCACATCATAAAAAAAGGCAGAACAAATTGTTCTGCCTTGTATATTTAATCTGTAATTGATTTAGTTTCCTCCAAACTTGAAACCTACCCCAATCTGCAGAAAGCTGTTCTTAGCGGTTTCATTAAATTCTGGATTTTTAGCAAGATTAGAAACTCCTAAGTTATATCTTGCATCAAAGAACAAACCATTTTCCAACATATATTCTGCACCAATAAATGGAGCGATGTTTAATGTATTTGTCTGATCTTTAATATCTATTTCATTATCAGTCCCTATTTCTACACCAGGAATATTAAAACCTGCATCAAAAACAGTTTCCTGCTTAGCTGAAAGAATGACTCCGAAACTGGCACCTGCGGAAACCGATAAATTTTCAGTTATAAAATATTTCGCAGAAACTGGAATCAATAAGGTACCTAAAGTGGTTTTTGTTTTTAAATTGAAAAAAGTATCCGGATCATCCTCATCCTCTTCCTTAATTACATATTTCCCTCCCAGTGGTGAATACAATAATTCTCCCTGAAGACCAAATTTATCACTAATCTTATATTCTACTAAACCTCCAGCATAAAAAGTATGTACCGGATCGGAACTTTCAGATCCCAAATCACTTTCATATTTAATTGTAGACATAGAATATCCGGCTTTAACACCAAATCTCACTTCCTGAGCACTCACTGAAACTCCCATTAAAATAACAGAAGCAACCAATAATAATTTTTTCATAGTTTAAAGTTTTAACAAATTTTATGATTTCAAATATATCACTTTTTATGGATTCACCAAATATTTTTAAACTTTTCTACAAAAACATATCAAATAAATTATTCCCGGGTTTTCTTATCTTCTTCGTTGTATGCAAGGATAATCTTTTTCACCACCGGATGACGTACCACATCTTCTTCTGTTAAATACACAAAACCAATTTCTTTTACATCTTTCAAAATTCGCATCGCCTCTTTTAAACCAGAATGCTGTTTTGGTGGCAAATCAATCTGTGTAGGATCACCTGTGATGATAAATTTAGCATTCATCCCCATTCTCGTTAAGAACATTTTCATCTGTGCGTGGGTAGTATTCTGAGCTTCATCAAGAATAACAAAAGCATCATCAAGCGTTCTACCTCTCATAAATGCAAGCGGAGCCACTTCAATTACTTTCTTTTCCATAAAACCTTCCAGTTTTTCATGCGGAATCATGTCCCGAAGCGCGTCATATAAAGGCTGTAAATAAGGATCAAGCTTTTCTTTCAGATCTCCAGGCAAAAATCCTAAGCTCTCGCCTGCTTCAACGGCTGGTCTAGTTAAAACAATCCTTTTCACTTCCTTATCTCTCAAAGCTCTTGCTGCCAAGGCCACACTGGTGTAGGTTTTACCTGTTCCCGCGGGACCGATAGCAAAAACCATATCTTTTTTCTCTGTTTCTTTTACGAGTCTTTTTAGATTGGTTGTTTTGGCTTTGATGATCTTCCCGTTAACTCCTTTTACGATGATGTCCTGATCAAAAACCAAATGTTTTTCATTTTCATCTTTCAAATTGAGGAAATTTTCTACATCCTTAAGTTCTATTGAATTGTTTTTGGAAATAAACGACACGATGTCGTTAAGTTTAAGTTTAAATATATCAAGAGCTTCCTGATTTCCCATCGCAAAAATATGGTGATCTCTGCCAGTGATTTTAAGGGTTGGAAAGCTGGATTTTATTAAATTGAAATATTGGTTATTAACTCCGTAAAAGTTTTTTGCATCAATACCTTCCAGATCGTACGTTAATTCAAACATGCAAATATTTTTATTGTTTAGATTTTTAAATTTAAAAGTTTTTTTTTAGATTTAAATGAAATTCTTATCCACATTATTTATTTCTTTCCTTTTATTTTAGATAAATTTGCACTTCTATCAGATTTATTCATGTCAATTATTACCCTCACCTCAGATTTCGGACGTTTAGATTACAGAGTTTCGGCTATGAAAGGGAAAATTCTGTCATTAAATCTTGAAGTCAACAGTGTCGATATCAGCCATGATATTCAGGCATATAATCTCATTCAGACCTCCTATATCGTGAGAAATGCGTACCGTTATTTTCCGAAAGGCACGATTCATATTTTGGCAGTGGACAGTTTTTTTCACAAATCGAGAAAAAATATTTTGTATAAAGCTGATGGCTCCTATTTTTTAGCTGCAGACAACGGTTTGCTGAGTTTGATTTTTTTTGATATCAAACCTGAAGCGATTTACGAAATCACCCTGAACAACAGATTTGATGATGTTGTCAATTTCACTTCTACTGATGTTTTCGTTCCGGTCGCGGTACATCTGGCAAACGGCGGACTTCCGGAAGTGATTGGAAGAAAAATAGAAACTACCAAACAGCTTTTATTTCCAAAACCGGTTTATAATGAGCCGGAAAAGATGATTATCGGGGAAGTGATGTACATTGATAATTTCGGAAACATAATATCAAATATCAGTCAGGAATTCTTTGAAACTTTGGCCAAAGGTTTCGAAAAATTTACAATAAAGTTCAGAAATCTGAGTTTATCTAAAATCTACTCCAGCCATACCGAAGTTGTATCAGATTGGGATAGAGAAACCGAGTACCACGGCCAATCTGCAGCTATTTTCAATGACAGCCAACAGCTTGAACTTACCATTTATAAGGGCAGTAAAAAGAACGGTGCAAAAACTCTTTTCGGATTAAACGTAGGAGAAAATATTTACATCGAATTTTTCTAAAATTATCTATTTCATAAAAAAACCGATTTTTTTTATATATTTGTCAAAATCTAAAATTAGAAAATGGCAGAATACAAATTATTGCTTCCTTCTATGGGTGAAGGCGTGATGGAAGCTACAGTGATCACTTGGTTATTCAATGAAGGTGATCAGGTAAAAGAAGATGATTCGGTAGTAGAAATTGCAACAGACAAGGTAGATTCGGACGTACCAACACCAGTTTCGGGGAAAATTGTAAAAATCCTGAAGCAAAAAGACGAAGTTGCAAAAGTAGGTGAAGCCATCGCTATTTTAGAAATTGAAGGAGAAGGAGCAAGTACATCTTCTGAAGAAGTAAAAACTGAAACTCCAACCCCTGATGCAGAAACCATCAAAGCGATTGAAGAACCTTTAAATCCAACCGCTACTTCACATGTAGAATTTTCGGGAGATCTTTACCTTTCTCCACTTGTAAAATCTATTGCTCAACAGGAAAATATTTCTGAATCTGAACTGAAAACCATTAAAGGAAGCGGTTTAGAAGGAAGAATTACCAAAGAAGATATTCTATCTCACGTTTCTAACAGAGGAAATCAGCCTCAGCAGGCTGTTCAGCAACAGGCGGCTCCCGTTCAGGCAGCTTCCACTCCACCAGCGACAAGTTCAGCTCCGGCTGCCACTATTTCTACCGCTGCAGGTGACGAAATCATTCCTATGGACAGAATGAGAAAGATCATCGCTGAGAACATGGTAAAAGCAAAACATATTGCTCCACACGTAACTTCTTTCATCGAAACAGACGTAACCAACGTTGTAAAATGGAGAGCGAAAAACAAAGACATGTTCGAAAAACGTGAAGGTGAAAAACTGACGTTTATGCCGATCTTCGTAAAAGCAATTGTAAAGGCAATTCAGGATTTCCCAATGATCAATGTTTCGATCAACGGTGATAATATTATTAAAAAGAAAAATATCAATATCGGTATGGCAACTGCTTTACCGGATGGAAACCTTATCGTTCCTGTTATCAAAAATGCTGATCAGTTGTCATTATCAGGTTTAGCAAAAGCCATCAACGATCTGGCTTACAGAGCAAGAAACAAAAAATTAAGACCGGAGGATACTCAGGGTGCAACGTATACAATTTCTAATGTAGGAAGTTTTGGAAATTTAATGGGAACACCTATTATTCCTCAGCCTCAGGTGGCAATTATGGCAATTGGAGCAATCGTTAAAAAGCCGGCAGTTCTTGAAACTAAAGATGGTGACGTAATCGCAATCCGTCAGTTGATGTTTATGTCTCACTCTTACGATCACAGAGTGGTAGACGGTTCTTTAGGTGGAATGATGTTGAAACATGTTCATGATTACCTTCAAAACTGGGATCTGAACACTGAAATATAACTAATAAATGAGCGGTAATAAATAATTGCCAATACTCCAGATATGAACCTTCGAATTTTTTTCGGAGGTTTTTTATTACGCTAATGCAAATTTTGTCTTTCTGTTAGGGATCTAAATAACTTTATAAAGATGCTTACAGTATGACAGACTTCTCGTTGATTACTTATCTGAATTTGTGCTGAAATTGTGTACTGTACTGAAAAATCATATCGTTAATTATAAATATCGAAATTTATTAAACATCATCACACCTGAAATTTTCATTTTAATAAAAATTAATCTATTTTTGAGTCATGCGCAAAATTTTGTCATCTATTCGCAGAGGTCTTAAAAAATCCTTTGACAATATCCGAAACGAACAGCTTAAGAACAATCTTCTTCAGGCAATTCCATTTTGGATTGGATCAGTGATTACCGGTTTTTTTGCGGTGATGTATGCAAAAATATTTGCGTGGGGTGAAAATCTCCTTCATTTCATTCTCAATTGGCACGACTGGATGATTTTCCTCATTGCTCCGGTTGGCTTTGTACTTTCCTGGTGGCTGGTTAAAGAATTTGCACCGTATGCAAAAGGCAGTGGAATTCCGCAGGTCATGGCGGCTGTAGAACTGGCAAATCCCAAGGAACACAAGAAAATCAGAAGCCTTTTAAGTTTGAAAATCATTGTATTTAAAATAATTTCATCCGTTGTTTTAGTAATTGGTGGTGGTGCTGTTGGTCGTGAGGGTCCTACAATTCAGATTGCGGGATCAGTTTTCAGAAAAGTTAACGAATATCTTCCCGAATGGTGGCCGAAAATCTCCAAGAAAAACATGATTATGACCGGTGCGGCAGCTGGTCTGGCAGCAGCTTTCAATACTCCTCTCGGCGGAATTGTGTTTGCTGTGGAAGAACTTTCAAAAACGCATATTAATTATTTTAAAACAGCCCTGTTCACCGCGGTAATTATTGCAGGTTTAACGGCGCAGACTTTAGCAGGTTCATATTTATATTTAGGATATCCAAAAACCAATGATGTCTCATTGATGGTGATGTTTCCGATTATTTTAGTGGGTGGAGTTGCAGGAATTATGGCAAGTCAGCTTTCTGTAACGATGCTTAAAATGAATGACTGGAAAAAAAGAAAACTGAAGACCGACAGAGCTAATGTTTTATTCTTAGTAGGTTGTGCTTTAGTAATTGCCTGCATCGCATTTTTTATAAGCCGCGAAATTTTAGGTTCAGGAAAAGAAATTATGGAAAGGGTGCTTTTCACTCAGGACAAACATGAAGACTGGTACGTGCCGATCTTAAGAATGCTGGGTCCGGCGCTATCTTTTACTTCAGGAGGTGCGGGCGGAATTTTTGCGCCAGCCCTAACTGCAGGTGCAAGTATAGGCTCTGTAATTTCAGGAGCTATACATTTAACGCCAAACGAAACGAACGTTGTGATTTTGGCCGGAATGGTCGCCTTTTTAACAGGAATTACCAGAGCACCGTTTACATCAGCCATTATTGTATTGGAAATGACGGACCGACATTCATTAATTTTCCATCTGATGCTGGCCGGGATGGTTTCTTCGATCGCATCAATTTTAGTAAGCAGACATTCACTGTATGATGTTCTAAAGGTCAATTTTTTACATGAAATCAGGAATAATAAAGAATAATCTTTCGAAAAACTCTATAAGTAAATTTCAGAGACTCATTTACTGACGAGTACGTATTCAATTTTTCAAATATTAGTACTGATTTATTGTGCATTATAAATATATTTCATATTTTTGCACCTCGAAATAATTAACAAATTCATTTACATTATGAACAATTACGAAACTGTTTTCATTTTAACTCCCGTTCTATCTGATGCTCAGGTGGAGGAAGCAGTGAAAAAATTTGAAGATCTTATCAAAGAAAAAAACTGTGAGATCGTAACCAGAGAAAATTGGGGATTGAAGAAATTAGCTTATCCAATTCAATTGAAAAAGAATGGATTCTACACTTTAATCGAGTTTAAAGGTGAAGGAACTGTAGTTGCTGACTTAGAATTGGCATTCAAACGTGACGAAAGAGTAATTCGTTACCTTACTACAAAACTAGACAAGCACGCTGTAGAGTACGCTGTAACTAGAAGAACTAAACTTAAAGCTTCAAGAGCTTAATTACTAACCCAAATTTAAAAAAGAAAAGACATGGCAATAGATGATATGGCTAAACAAGCCTCTGCTGGAGGTGAATCTGAAGTAAAATTCCTTACTCCACTTGATATCAATACAAAAACTGATAAAAAGTACTGTAGATTCAAAAAATTCGGAATCAAGCACGTTGATTATAAAGATGCTGATTTCTTATTACAGTTCGTAAACGAACAAGGTAAAATTTTACCAAGAAGATATACTGGTACTTCTTTGAAATACCAAAGAAAAGTTTCTTCGGCTATCAAAAGAGCAAGACACCTTGCAATGATGCCTTACGTAGCTGACTTATTAAAATAAAAAATTGCAATTAGCAATTGGCTACTAGCTTTCAGCTTTTGGCTTTTGTTGCTGAATTAATATTAAATTCTAACGAAGTGAAGAGAAATCTGATGAATAATCGGAACTCGGAACTCTAAAACGGACAACAACAATGGAAATTATCCTTAAAAAAGACGTAGAAAATTTAGGTCTTGAATTCGATACAGTAAATGTAAAACCAGGTTATGCAAGAAACTTCTTGTTACCTCAGGGAATTGCTCTTTTAGCTACACCAAAAAACAAAGCGACTTTAGAAGCTACGTTGGAGGCTAGAAAAGAAGAAGAAGCTAAATTAATCGCTACAGCAAACGGTGTAGTGGATCAATTGAAGAAAACTTCTATCACTATTCCTGCAAAAGTAGGTTCTGGTGACAAATTATTCGGATCTATCAACAATGCAGATCTTTCTGCAGCATTGGCTAAAGCTGGTGTACAAGTTGAGAAGAAATACATCAAAATCCCAGGAAACACGATTAAGAGAACTGGTAAAGTAACTGCAGTAGTTAGACTTCACAGAAATGTAGAGTACAACTTCGAGTTTGATGTAGTATCTGATGCTCCGGTAGAAGCTCCTAAACCAGCTGCTCCTAAGGCTGCTAAAGTAGAAGAGACTCCAGCTGAAGAAGCTTAAGATTACAAGAGATTTTCTCAAATATATAAACCACTTCGCAAGAAGTGGTTTTTTTGGTCTGCTCTTTATTTTTAGTCGTGAACTGAATCGTACGCTGGCTCCCTACTCCATATCATCATCATGTATTCTCAAATAACTGATGAAGGAGGTTGAATAAAGACCATAAAAAAACCGGGAAATATTCCCGGTTTCTTTTATGATTTTTTCGTCCATGTCTTGAAAAACTCTTTTACTTTTTCAAGGCTGTAACCTTTTCCTTCCTCCAGCACATCACTTTTCTGTACATGAATCATTTTTCCGTTCTGGTCCAAAACAATGAATACAGGATATCCAAACTGATCACCTGGGTTTCCATATTTGGTAAAAACTTTTTCGTTTTTGTTGTCAGGTGAATAATTCAAATGATAATAAAGATAATTATCATCTACCAATTTTTTCAATTCAGGAGTTGTCTGTACATATTGGTTGAATCTCAAACACCAGATACACCAGTTCCCTCCCGCCTGGATCATAATGTTTTTCTTCTCTTTTTTAGCCTTTGCCACTAAGTTCTCGATATCTTTTTCTGCATCGGCTTTCGCATCATAAGGCTTCGGAAGTTTGGCTTTTTCTTCAGCAGCCTTTTTCTTGGCTTCAAGTTCCTGATGATCAGTTTTCACAATGAGAGCCTTACTGTCAGGATTTTTAGCTTCAGGAGAAACTTTTGTATTCTGTGCAAATACCAAACTTCCAACTGAAAGAAAGCTGAGAATTGCCAGATTTTTTGAAATATTTTTCATGTGTAGATAATAAGTTTTGAAATAATGAAACTGCGTATTTTATCGGTTTTTAGACTTCCAAATTTAGGCGATTCAGTACTATAAAGTTAAAAAATTAATACTTATTTGCAGCAAAAATGAAACCATAATTTTATTATTGCTAAATTTGTAGACTTTATGAATTTTCTGATCAAAATACTTTACTTAATTTCGAAGATGCCGCTTAAAATATTGTATATTTTTTCGGATATCATCTTCTTCTTGAATTACTATTTTGTAGGATACCGTAAAAAAATCATCACTCAGAATCTCAAAAATTCTTTTCCTGAAAAGTCAGATGAAGAGATTGCTGCGATACGAAAGAAATTTTATCTTAATTTTTCAGATTACCTGGCGGAGACTGTGAAATCTTTCACGATGTCTAAAACTGAAACGCGAGTGCGAATGCAGCACATCAATCAACACCTGTTTCATGAAGCTAAAGCTGAAGGTAAAAATATTATTTTACTGGCCGGCCATGTATTTAACTGGGAATGGATGAATGCTCTGGCCACTATTATTCCGCAAAAAAACTGTCATCCCGTTTACCGGAAAGTCAACAGTGAGTTTTGGGAAACACAGATGAAAAAAGTGAGAAGCAAGTTCGGCAACGATGCTCTGGAAGCAAACGAAGTAATACTTAATATTTTCAGAGGTAAAAATGACGGTGACTCCATCTATCTTTTTGTTGCTGATCAGACTCCGCATGTTGCCCATGTTAATTACGGATTAGAATTTCTTAACCAGAGAACGCCGGCATTTATAGGGTATGATAAACTGGCAACCAGAATGGATCTTATTTTTATTTATACAGAAATGAAAAAAGTAAAACGAGGTCATTATCAGATCAACTATCACAAGATTGAACCTGAAGGTGAAAAATTTGTCAATAATGAAGTGGTGAAGAAGTTTCATCAGCTCCTGGAAAATACTATTAAAAAAAGGCCAGACAACTATCTTTGGTCGCACCGAAAATGGAAATATCAGGACTCTATTAAAACTTTTGATTCTGAAAAACTTTAAATCTTGATGTCAGAAAATTTAGCTATTGTCATTCTCAACTGGAACGGGAAAAGCTGGTTGGAAAAATTCCTTCCAAGCGTAACTAAGTATTCTCAAAATGTTGATATTTACGTTATTGATAATTTTTCGGATGATGAATCTGTAGATTTTCTGAAAGCTCATTTTCCGACTATTAAAATCGTTTTAAACGATAAAAACTACGGTTTTGCAGGTGGATACAACGAAGGTTTAAAGCATATCCATGCAGAATATTACTGTCTTTTAAATTCTGATGTAGAGGTCACTGAAAACTGGATTGAACCTGTTTTAAATTTATTCAAAAAAGATCCTGAGATTGCGGCTGTTCAGCCAAAAATTTTATCTTACCATAATAAGAAATATTTTGAATTTGCAGGCGCCGGAGGTGGATTGATCGACAATTTGGGCTATCCGTACTGCAGAGGCCGTATTTTCGATGATGTAGAAGAAGATAAAGGTCAGTATGATGATGAGAGTGAAATTTTCTGGGCTTCAGGATGCTGTTTTTTTATCCGTTCTAAAGATTTCTGGGAGCAAAATGGCTTTGATGCAAGATTTTTCGCCCATCAGGAAGAAATAGATTTATGCTGGAGATTAATTAATTCGGGTAGAAAAATATATTATACCGGACAGTCTAAAGTATATCATGTTGGAGGCGGAACTCTGAATAAACAAAGTCCACAAAAGACTTTCCTCAATATCAGAAATAATCTTTCGATGATGATGAAAAATTTACCTTTTCCTCATCTGATTTGGGTTTTATTTTTAAGGATGATTTTAGACGGAGCAGCTGCTTTTTACTTTGCTTATAAAAATGGTTTATCTCATCTGTGGGCAGTTTTACGGGGTCATTTTGGTTTCTATGCTCAAATTCCTGGAACTCTAAAATTAAGACAGAAAAATCAAGTTAAAAAGTATTACCAAACAGAATGGCTTATTTTTAAACACTTTTTAGGTAATAAAAAAAATTAATACATACACATTGGCTAAATATTCACCAATAATCATTCATCAATTATAATTTTCACATGGATTTCTGCGCAATAGATTTTGAAACGGCTACTCACGAAAGACATTCGGCTTGCGAACTGGGAGTCTGCGTCGTTGAAAATTCACAAATTGTCTCTACCAAAACCTGGCTGATCAAACCTCCGAGTTTTCCCTATTTTAACCAGAGAAATATTGATGTACACGGTATTGTTCCGAATGATGTGAAAGACGCTCCTACCTTTGATGAAATCTGGTACGAAGTACAGGATATGATGTACGGAACATTAATGTTGGCTCACAACGCAAGTTTTGATGCAGGTGTTTTAAGAAGCTGTCTTGATTATTACGGAATTTTTAAGCCTAATTTAAATTATCTCTGCAGCATTCAGGTGGCAAAAAAATCATGGAATTACCTTCCTAAATATGGTTTAAAACATTTGGCAGAACATCATCAGATAAAATTCAATCACCACAGAGCCGGAGACGATGCCGAAGCATGTGCCAGAATTGCTTTATTGGGTTTTGAGAGGCTTATTATTACCAGTACAGACGAAATTCACGACTATTTTCAGGCAAAGCTAAAGAAACTGTGATTTCAACTGTTTTGAAAACAGGTTTTCTTAGCTGTTGATTTATACGTTTTTGAACCTGCAACAAAGAGAACAGTATTATAAAAATTAAAGCTTCCAGGTAGTAAAATTTGAGTATTATTATCTCACAAGCGATGTTGTTCAAATAACTTTCACTGAGAAATTCTGAACTGTAACCTGCCGTTTGATGTCTTGTGAAAACCGCAGCCCGACTTGAGCGGAAATCTTTTTTGTTTTAAAAAAAAAATTGGGAGCGGAAGGCGGAAACAGCTGCCCTAAAAATAAAATTGATCTTTCTGACCAAATCAATTTATCTCAAAAATCAGTTAACCAGTATTGCTGACAACAGATTGAATTTTGGAATATCGATCTCGAAATTTTCGTGAGTTTCTTCGTTTCTTACCAAATACTTACCGCTCATATTTCCGACACCGGAACGCAGCATTACATTGGAAAAATATGCAAACTGATCGTTTGGCTGTATATCCGGAGTAAGACCGATTACACCATCTCCCACCACTTCGGTAAAGCCGAATCCTACATCAAAGATGAGCCATTTTCTTTTTAGAATTTTAATCGGGAAATCGCCGTCATTCTCGATTACGATGTTGTATTTAAAAACAAATCGGTTTTCAGACGGATAACTGTTTTTGCTATCATACTCAGGCGTCACAGACACCTTAATATTTGAAGTAATTTTTGAAAACATTTTGTTCGTTTTATTGTTTGATACAAAAATCTCGCCTTTTTTGAAGGCGAGATTGTATATGATATTCCTGGAAATTAATTTTTACAATCCAAGACCTTTTTTCTCATCTCCTCCCAATAGAATTTCTACCGGATTGTCGATTCCTTCTTTTACCGCAACAAGGAATCCTACAGACTCTTTACCGTCGATAATTCTGTGATCGTAAGACATTGCCACGTACATCATAGGACGAATAACCACCTGCCCGTCAACCGCTACCGGTCTCTGGATGATATTGTGCATTCCTAAGATAGCAGACTGAGGCGGGTTGATAATTGGTGTAGACAACATAGAACCGAAAGTACCACCGTTTGTAATAGTGAAAGTACCACCTGTCATTTCGTCAACTGTAATTTTACCGTCTCTTACTTTAATTGCCAGGTCTTTGATGTTTCCTTCAACATTTGCGAACGACATATTCTCAGCATTTCTCAATACAGGAACCATCAGACCTTTAGGACCTGAAACTGCAATTGAAATATCACAGAAATCATAGTTCGTTTTGAAATCTCCGTCAATTGATGCATTTACATCCGGATACATTTGTAACGCTCTTGTAACCGCTTTTGTGAAGAAAGACATGAAACCAAGTCCAACTCCGTGTTTTTGAGCAAATTCTTCTTTATACTGTTTTCTCAATCTGAAAATTTCAGACATATCTACTTCATTGAAAGTCGTCAACATTGCAGTTTCGTTCTTTACAGAAACTAATCTCTGAGCGATTTTTCTTCTAAGAACTGAAAGTTTAGTTGTAGTTGTAGATCTTGCACCGGTAGACGTTAAAGAGCTTCCACCCATTGCAGGAACAGCAGCTAATTCAGCATCAGTTTTAGAGATTCTACCGTCTCTACCAGATCCGGAAACCTGAGAAGCATCAATTCCTTTTTCGTCAAGAATTTTCTTTGCCGCCGGAGATGGAGAACCTGTAGCATAAGACTGAGGAGCAGCCGGAGCTGGTTTTGGAGCTTCCTGTTTTGGAGCTTCCTGTTTTGCAGGTTCAGCAGCTTTTGGCGCTTCTTCCTGTTTTGGAGCTTCAGCAGCAGGAGCAGCACCACCTTCAGGTTTAGCAGCGTCCATATCAATTAAACAAACAACCTGACCTACCTGTACTACATCTCCTTCTTCAGCTTTTAAAGTGATTACACCACTTTCTTCTGCCGGTAATTCTAATGTTGCCTTGTCTGAGTCTACTTCAGCGATTGGTTGATCTTTTTGTACATAATCACCATCTTTTACAAGCCAAGTTGCAATTTCAACTTCTGTAATTGATTCTCCCGGTGAAGGAACTTTCATTTCTAAAATTGACATATCGTATTTTTTATTTTTTTAATTGGATATTTAATATAATTAAGCGGTAACAGGTCTTTTAGCCGGAGCATCATCTCTGTCGAAAACTCTGTTGATCACAAGATTCTGGTTTTTCTCAAACATTTTGTGACTTCCAGGAGCCGGAGCACCACTTGGTACCGGCGAGATAACCTGAATTCCTGTATCTCTGAAATTTCTTAAGATATAAGACCATGCTCCCATGTTTTCCGGTTCTTCCTGAGCCCAAACAATTGAAGTTTTGTTTTCATATTTCTCGAACACAGCTTCTATCGCATCAGTCTGAAGTGGATACAACTGCTCAAATCTTACCAAAGCAACATTTTCACAATTCAATTCTTCTTTCTTAGCTAATAATTCGAAGTACAGTTTACCTGAACAAAGAACTAATTTTTCAACTTTTTTAGGATCTGCTGTAGGATCATCAAAGATCGGCTGGAAACCTTTATTTGCGAAATCTTCCAGTGGAGAAACCACTTTCGGATGTCTAAGTAATGATTTTGGACTCATCACGATCAACGGTTTTCTGAACGACCACTTCAACTGTCTTCTCAACAGGTGGAAATAGTTGGCAGGAGAAGTAATGTTTGCCACGACCATATTTTCATTCGCACAAAGCGTTAAGAATCTTTCTAATCTTGCTGAAGAGTGTTCTGCACCCTGCCCTTCCGAACCGTGAGGCAACAGCATTACAAGACCGTCCTGAATCTTCCATTTTTCTTCTGCTGCAGCCAAATACTGGTCAACAATAATCTGAGCTCCATTTACGAAATCTCCGAACTGAGCTTCCCAGATTGTTAAAGTATTTGGAGATGCCATCGCATAACCGTAATCAAATCCTAAAACTCCGTATTCTGAAAGGTGAGAGTTGAAAACATCAAATCTGCTTTCTGAAACTTCTTTTAAAGGAATGTATTCTTCTTCTGTATCTTCAGTTTTTACCACGGCGTGTCTGTGAGAGAATGTTCCTCTTTCCACATCTTCACCAGAAATTCTGATATTATGACCTTCAACAAGAAGAGTAGCATACGCCAACCATTCTCCCAGAGCCCAGTCTAAAGAGTTTCCTTCGATCGCTTTTACACGGTTGTCAAAAAGTCTTGTAATCTTATTGATGAATTTTTTATCCGCAGGAAGTGTTGACATTTTAATAGCCAACTCTTTCAATTTATCTAAATCATATCCTGTATCAACAGCATTCTGCACTGCACCTCTTTTTGCAATAGGGAAATTTGTCCAGTCATCTGCCATGAAGATATCCATCACATTTTTCTCGATTTCCTTCGAAGCATCAAAGTCTTTATCTAAAAGTGCTTTGAATTCAGTTTCCATTTTTGCAATCACATCGTTTGATGTAATGCTGTCTTTCAAGAGTTTATCTTTATAGATTTCTCTTGGGTTAGGATGTTTTGAGATTAATTTATACAGATTAGGCTGGGTAAATCTTGGCTCATCCCCTTCGTTATGACCATATTTTCTGTATCCTAATAAATCGATGTAAACGTCTTTACCAAATTTAGCTCTGAAATCAGCAGCAAAATGAATTGCATGAACTACCGCTTCAGCATCGTCAGCATTTACGTGCATTACAGGAGATTCTGTCACCTTAGCAATATCTGTACAGTATGTAGAAGATCTTGCATCGGCATAATTGGTCGTAAATGAAACCTGGTTGTTGACAACAATATGAACCGTACCACCGGTTTTATAACCTTCCAAAGTCATCATCTGAGCAACTTCGTAAGCGATACCCTGACCAGCCAAGGCACCGTC
Source organism: Chryseobacterium kimseyorum (assembly GCF_025971945.1). Classification (GTDB taxonomy): domain Bacteria; phylum Bacteroidota; class Bacteroidia; order Flavobacteriales; family Weeksellaceae; genus Chryseobacterium; species Chryseobacterium kimseyorum. The sequence continues at coordinate 215,611 of NZ_JAPDHW010000006.1, read as the reverse complement.
ACCGTGAATAACGATTGGTAAAATCTTTTTATAATCACCTTTGTAACGATCATCTACTTTAGCACGGCAGATACCTTCCACCAAAGCAGCAACAGTTTCTAAGTGAGACGGGTTTGGAGTTAAATTAATTGAAACTTCCTCTCCCGATGCTGTTTTTATTTTTTTAGATGAACCTAAGTGATATTTTACATCACCTGAGAATACATCTTCTTCAAATTCTTTTCCTTCAAATTCTGAGAAAATCTGCTTGTATGATTTCCCGAAAATATTGGTCAATACATTCAATCTACCTCTGTGAGCCATACCCAGTACCACCTCGTCAACGCCTAACTGTGAAGATCTTGAGATCAACTGATCCAAAGCGGGAATCAAAGATTCACCACCCTCTAACGAGAATCTTTTCTGACCAACAAATTTAGTATGTAGATAATTTTCAAATGCAACTGCCTGATTTAATTTAAGTAAAATCTCGGTTTTTTCGTTTGCATTAAGGCTTGGATGATTTTCATTAACCTGAATCCACTGCTTGATAAAATCTTTTTCCTCGATATTGTTGATGTAAGTATACTCCACACCAATTGAGTCACAGTAGATTGTTTCAAGATGTCTGATCAGTTCCTGTAAAGTTGCAGGACCTTTCATTCCGGTTTCAACAGCACAGTTGAATTTTGTGTTCAAATCTGACTGGTCAAGACCAAAATTTTCGATATCTAAAGTCGGCGTGTAGTGCCTTCTTTCTCGGACAGGATTGGTTTTTGTAAACAAGTGGCCTCTCGTTCTGTAAGCTTCGATAAGATTTACCACCTTAAATTCCTTTTTGATATGCTCAGGAACTTCACCGTTAGATGCTGCCTGAGAAATCTGCTGAACTGCAGGAGAAGAATTTCCCACGTTTTTGATTTGCTGAATGTCTTCTTCATCAGAATAATTCTCCAATGCAAAATCAAAGCCTTGAAAAAAGGCTTTCCATGATGGTTCTAAAGAGTCCGGAAATTTTAAGTACTGTTGGTATAAATCCTCAATTAACTGAGAATGAGCTGCGTTTAGGAATGAAAATCTGTCCATTATTACAGTTGGTCTATTTATTAAATTTTGTTAGTCGTATTAATCTTCAAATTTAATAAAAAAAACCGACTTGGGGCAGACTCAAACTATTAAAAAAAACATAAAGAAGTGATTTGTATCATATTTATTTATAAACAGATAACGAAAGCTTCATATTGACATCCTGATTCTCTAAAGGCTGCTCTATGAAAGTCTGATAAATATCACCATAACGCATCTCATCGGTTTTTGCTTTTTGCATTAACTGCTGAATTGCCTTCACTCTTCCGGCATACGTTCCTTTATAATAAATCACATAATTTTGAGTAGGACTGATCGATCTAAAGCTGAAATTATTATCGTTGACTCCGAATTTTTTAGATAAAGGAATTCCAAAATAATAAGAAACTTCGTTATCTTTAAAATTATCTGCATCAGTAATCAGAATTGGGTAACCAAATTCATCATCTTTCTTGCCCAAATCCATTGTCACATAATTATACACCTTATTATAATTCATCACAATATTTCTGTACAGAGCGTCTTTTTTATTGGATGTACTTACGCTTACGCCCAAAATCATTTTGGCCTCTTCTTTTTCAACCATCAGACTGTCATATTTAATCGAAGCCAGCTGATTATCTTTTGAAACTTTATTGCCTAAAACATTTTTAAGATTCACCATACTTTTGTCGATATTGTCGGTGAATTTATCTTCGGTCCAGAAGTTCTGAGCTCGCGTTAAAACTGAAAGTTTCGGAGTGTGAACAAACCAGGTAATTTTTGTTTTTTCTGCAGAAACCGGCGTGAACTTAACGTCGATTAATGTCGGGTTTTCATCTTCGTCTTCAAAGAGCTGATATCTCAACGTTTTGTTGGGATTTTCGTAACGAATGAACATTTCACCACCGTCTTCACTTTTAGGATCATTGTAGCTGATAGCACTTCCCTGCCCTTCGTAAGGAGTATAATAATCTATGGTAATTGTTTTAGAACTTGTAAAAAAGTTATTCCATCTCGTGAAATGCTGTAAATTATTGAACTGGTTAAAGACTTTGTCTAAAGGATAATCTACTTCTTTCTCAACTTTGAAACTTTTACTTTCGTCTACAAAGAAATACATGGAAGCAGCATAAGCTCCTACCAGAAAAATAACAATTACGGCTATGATTTTAAAAAAACGCATCGCACAAAAGTAATACAAATAAAAAAAGTGACCAATATATTGATCACTCCAGTTTGTATAGTAATGTAATTATTATCCGATATGAGTTCCTGGCTGAAGCACGGCGCCTTTCTTGATTACAACAATTCCGTCTTGCACAGAATGCGTTCCGTAATCTCCGTCTTCCATATGTTTACCGCCAATAATCCGAACATTATCTCCGATGTAACAGTTTTTGTCAAGAATAGCTTTTTCAATATAACAGTATTTTCCGATTCCCATATTTGGTCTTCCTTCTCTGTCGTTCATGACAATTTCAGTAGTATTTTGGTAGAAATCGGCTCCCATTACGTAAGAATTTACGATGGTGCTGCCTTTGTCAATTCTCGTTCTGTTTCCAATAACTGAGTTTTCAATTTTATCAGCCAGAATAATACAGCCGTCTCCAAATACCGCTTTGCTCACATAAGAACCGTTGATTTTTGAAGGTGGAAGCATTCTTGCTCTCGTGTAAATAGGAGAAGATGAAAAAAGATTGAACTGTGGGAAATCCTGACAGAGATCCAGATTCGCTTCGTAGAAAGATTCTATGGTCCCGATATCTGTCCAGTATCCTTCATACTGATAACTTAACGTGCTGTATTTTCCGATGGAGCTTGGGATAATATCTTTCCCGAAATCGTCTCCAGCTCCGTCTTCAAACATTTTTTTCAAAATTGTTTTGGTGAAAATATAAATTCCCATTGAAGCCAGATATTCTTTTCCGTCAGCTTTGTTTTTATCTGAAACTTCAGACTGCAGACCGTCTAAAAGGTCATAGCTTGGTTTTTCAATAAAGGAGGTTATATTTCCTTCGTCATCAGATTTTAAAATTCCAAAACCTGTGGCATCTTTTGCATTGACAGGAATTGTTGCAATGGTAACGTCGCCGCCATTTTCTATATGGAAATCAAGCATCGCATTAAAATCCATCTGATACAGCTGATCTCCCGAAAGAATTAAAATATATTCATAATCATATTTTTCCAAATGTTTCATCGACTGACGAACCGCATCTGCAGTTCCCTGGAACCAACTTTCGTTTTCAACATTCTGTTCTGCAGCTAAAATATCTACGAAACCTTTGCTGAAAATATCAAAATGATATGAATTTTTGATGTGAGCATTCAGTGACGCAGAATTAAACTGCGTTAATACTAATATTTTATTTAAACCCGAATTTAAACAGTTTGAAATTGGAATATCAACCAATCTGTACTTTCCGGCAATGGGTACAGCAGGTTTTGATCTTGAGTACGTTAATGGGAAAAGCCTTGTACCTCTTCCTCCTCCTAAAACGATTGAAATGACATTTGGATTCATAAATTTATTTGTGGTTTATCTAATTATTAGTATACTTTTCTTGATTTATTTTTTATTTATTTAAAGCATTCTCAGAAGCTGCAATTTCGGCTTCAAGCTGGGTTATTGCAGTCTCAAATTTTATTTTCTCTTTTCTTGCAATCTTCAGCCAAAACTCTTTTCTTTTTATCTGTTTCTGAATCTTTTCTGCATTATCACTGCTTTCCAAACTGCTTTGCTTTTCTGCAATTTCAGCTTCGAGTTCTTCAATCTTTTTCGCGTTATTGACTGAAAGTCTCCTGAAAAGATCAAGCTCTTTCTGTTTGGGCGCAAAAAATTTGCTGTGATTTGACATCAACGATCTTCCAAAGTTCATCGACTGCATTGCCGCAGCCGTCTGCTGACGGTTCATCAACATTGTGTTGTTCATCGACTGATTACTGTTTTGAGCTAAACCAGACACTGAGATCAAAAATGATGCAGCGGTTAGAAAGTATGCTTTATTTTTCACTCTTAATAATTTAGTTCTTATATAAAGCTAAATACTTTTCCGCAGATTTCTCCCATGCAAAGTCAAAATTCATATTTGACAGTACCAAATCATCCATCGCCTTTTTCTGATTGTAGATCGCTAAGCCGCGAACCATTGCATGAATAATATCATCAACTCCAGGATAAGTGAAATTTAATCCTGAACCGCCTGTTGAAATATCCTTTACAGTGTCTCTCAAACCTCCGGTATAACTTACCACGGGAACTGTTCCGTAGCGCATGGCATACATTTGATTAAGACCGCAAGGCTCTACCCTCGAAGGCATCAACAAAAAATCTGCCGAAGCGTAAATTTTGTGAGATAAATGTTCTTTATAACCAATATCTGTCGCAAAATTGGCGTAAACATAGTTCAGTTCCTTTAATTTATCTTCAATATACGTGTTACCTGATCCCAAAACCATAATATTAAGTGAGCCGTAAGTTTGCTTTATACTTCTCCAGATTACATCGGGCAGTAAATCTGCTCCTTTTTCTGTGGCAAACCTTCCGATAAACGCAAAAAGCGGCAAATCCGGATTCAGATTATATTCTTTACACAATTTCTGCTTGTTCTTCTTTTTGATTTTGAGAACATTTTTTTTATTAAAATTAAAATCAAGCATAGGATCGGTTTCAGGATTCCAGACATCGCTATCAATCCCGTTGATAATTCCGTATGCTTTTCCAAATTCGTCACGGACTAAACTCTCCAAACCTCTAAAACTCACAAAAAGTTCCTCAAGGTATCCTTCAGATACTGTGGTAAAAGCTGTACAGCATTTAATCATACAGGCCAAAGGATTGATAAATCCGTTCCAATCCAAAAGTCCCCATTTATAATGATCAAAAGATGGCATATAATGAATCATATCCCAACGCATCATCCCCTGATATTCACCATTATGAATTGTTCCAATCGTTTTAATACCTTTTAAAAAACCAAATTCAGGACAGTTCTCTACCATAAAAGGAACTAATCCGGTATGATAATCATGGCAGTGCAGAACGTCAGGACGAATCTGCATCGCAGTCAGCCAATGTAAGACACCATGTTGAAATGCCAAAAACTGGAAGCTTTCATCCTGATATCCGTAAGGATTTTCACGATCCAACAGTCCGGGAATTTTTACCATAAACAGTTCAAAGCCCAACGTATTGGTTTTTTCTTTTAATACCTGAACCTGAAGCATATTCTGCCCCTGGTGAATGAAGCCGTCAAAAACCACATCAAATTCATGATCATAAACAAAAGATTTATTATACCATGGCATCACTACTTTGGCATCCACATCCTTCATTTTATTCTGATACTTCGGTAAAGCTCCAACGACGTCGGCCAAACCTCCGACTTTGGCTACAGGATAACATTCTGTGCTAAGGTGATAAACTGTCATTCTTATTTTTTATGTTGTTTTATTCTTTGAATCTTATACTTTCTATCTTTTGTCATTTTCAAAACGATTCCGGCGAGCGGCGGCAGTTTCAGGGAAATCGATTTCTCACGGTTCATCCACTCTTCATTTTCTTCTTTAAAAATAGTTGTTTCTACTCCGCTACCATTATATTTTTCATCATCAGAATTGAAAATAACTTCCCATTTTGTTCCGGCATCGACTCCTATTTTGTAATCAAATACATTGGGAGTCAGATTTAAAATTACCATCAGAACATCATCTTTCTTTTTTCCTTTTCTTAAATAAATTAGAACAGAACGTTCTGCATCATCGGCTTCTACCCATTCAAAACCATTTGGGTTAAACTGATTTTCGTAAAATGCAGTTTCACTTCTGTATAAATGATTCAGATCTTTTACTAAACTCTGCAAGCCTTTATGAATAGGAAAATCCAGCAAATGCCAGTCTAGACTCTGTTTAAAATTCCATTCACTCGTCTGTCCAAATTCATCACCCATAAAAAGCAGTTTTGCACCGGGATGCGTAAACATATAAACATACAGCGCCCTTAAATTAGCAAATTTCTGCCATTCATCACCCTTCATTTTATAGATAAGACTCGCTTTTCCGTGTACGACTTCATCATGAGACAGAGGCATCATGTAGTTTTCGTTGTACATGTACATCGATGCAAAAGTCAGTTTATGATGGGTGTGTTTTCTGTTATCGTATTCTTCTTTGAAATAATCTAAAGTGTCATGCATCCAGCCCATCATCCATTTCATTCCGAATCCTACTCCACCATCGTGAACGGGTTTTGTGAGTAAAGGAAAATCTGAACTTTCTTCGGCAATCGTGATGATGCTGTTGCCAAATTCTTTATACACGGCAGTATTAAATTCCTGTAAAAAAGCTTTTGCTTCAAGATTGACGTTTTCCCCGTAAATATTCGGTTCCCATTCCCCTTCATTTCTTGAATAATCTAAATGAAGCATCGAGGTCACTGCATCTACACGCAAGCCGTCAGCATGATAACGGTCAAGCCAAAACATCGCATTTGAGATCAGGAAAGATTTAACTTCATTTCTTCCGTAATTAAAGATGTACGATTTCCAATCGGGATGAAAACCTTTTCGTGGATCTTCGTGCTCGTACAAATAACTTCCGTCAAAACGGTGCAGACCATTGGCATCTCCAGGAAAATGTGAAGGAACCCAATCGAGAATAACTCCAATATCATTGTTGTGGAGCTCATTAATTAAAAACATCAGATCCTGAGGAGATCCAAATCTTGAAGTCGCTGCAAAAAAACCGGTAATCTGATAACCCCAACTCGGATCATAAGGATACTCCATTACGGGCATAAATTCTACGTGAGTAAAACCCATATACTTTATATACGGAACCAGTTTCTCTGCAATATCTCTGTAGTTTAAAAACTTCTCGGGATCTTCAACGTTGCGAACCCAAGACCCCAAGTGCAGTTCGTACACCGAAATCGGAGCTTCTAAGCTGTTATTTTTCCAGCGTTTTTCCTGCCATTCCTGATCTGTCCATTCATACCAATTGGTAGAAACAAGCGATGCTGCCTGAAGATTCTGTTCCCAGCTCAATGCGTAAGGATCACTCTTTTCTAAAATAGTGCCTAAACTTTCTATTGCATATTTGTAGAGCGTCCCCCAGGTCAGTCCGGCAATAAAGCCTTCCCAGATACCTGAACCATCCCACCTCGGAAAGAGTATATGATCCTGATGATTCCAATTATTGAAATTACCGATCACAGAAACTTTCTTTGCATTTGGAGCCCAAACTGAAAAGTAAACTCCCTGTACTCCGTCTTTTTCTACCGAGTGTGCGCCAAATTTTTCGTAGAGGCGATAATGCTTACCTTCTTTGAAGAGATAGATATCATGATCTGTGAAAAGTGTATACGTTTTTACCGAATTCATCATAGTGTTTTTTTAACCTTACAGCATCAATAACTTTATTTTAAAAAAAACCATAGAAAAACATTCTGTTAAATGGTTTGTCTGCAAGTTGCGATCACTATCAAATATATAAATTTTTCCTGTGTTAAACTCAGTTTTTTATTAATTTTAACCAACTTATATAAAAAGATTTTTTATACTTTTATGGGTTTAATCGAATTACCTATTTTTTAAACACAAATATGAAGTTTACACTTTACACCGAGGAGGCAGATGAAAGACCTATATTTATAACCGGTAACTTCAACAGCTGGAATCCTAAAGATCCCCGTTTTCAGCTTGCACAGATCGATCCCAACAATTATTATATCGAAATATTCGATGAATTTTTACCAGATATTATTGAATTTAAATTTACCAAGGGAGGCTGGGAAAACGTAGAACTCGACAAATACGGAAGCATTACCCCCAACAAAAAAGTTCAGAAATCAGAAAGCGCATTTTCGCACACTGTAGAAAAGTGGAGATTCAATTGGGGACCTTTTAAGCAGGAATTTTTCCCAATTGTAGAGATTATTTCAGAAGAATTTTATATTCCTCAGCTTGAGAGACACCGTAAAGTCTGGGCACTTCTTCCCTACGACTATTATGTTTCAGATAAAAAATATCCTGTTCTTTACCTTCAGGATGCCCAGAATTTATTCAATGAAGGAAGTCCGTACGGCAATTGGGAGATTGATAAAAAACTTTCCATTCTTGCAGAATACGGTCGTGGCGATGTTATCATTATTGCCATTGAACATGGAAGTGAAGAAAGAATTAAAGAATATATTTTTGATAACGATAATGTGGCAAACGGTTCAGAGGGTAAAAAATACATTCGATTTATTACCGACACTTTAAAGCCATTTGTAGATGAACATTACCGAACCAGAAAAGACCGTGAAAACACAGGAATCGGCGGAAGCTCTTTAGGAGCATTGATCAGCATTTACAGCGGATTTCTGTATCCCGAAGTGTATTCTAAATTGTTAATTTTTTCTCCATCACTTTGGGTAGAACCGAATAACAACTTCCCGATGATGAGTTTCAGAGTACCTTTTAAAACTAAAATTTACCTATATGGAGGTGAGCAGGAAGGTTCAAAAATGGTGAAAAGGATTCAGGTTTTTGAAAATTATCTGAAAAGATGGGAAAAGAAAAACCTTTTTGATTTTGAATTTAAAACCAACATCAACCCTGAGGGCTCTCACAGCGAGTTTTACTGGTCACAGGAATTCCCGAGAGCGATTGAATGGCTTTTTTACAACAACACAGAAAATCCGGTAGAAGTAACGCCACATCAGGACACCATAGAAAACTAAAGCATTATGAAATTAGTAAATAAAAGAAATAAAAATTACGCACAGATCTTCGAATTATTCACAGAGGAATCGTGGCAGGAGAATAAAAAAAATTACAATAAAAATATAGCAATTCTGTTTTCGGGAAAGAAAAATGAGGTGTTTATCGATGCAAAGGAGGAATCGATTACTTACTTCATCGGATTTGGGAAATCTGATCTGCAGAATTTCGAATTTCAACAGGTTGCCGTAAAATTTTCTCAGGGTCAGAAAAAAAACTTTCAGGAAGTTCATACGCTGATTCTGGCTGATTTTATTAATGAAAAACAGTTTGAGGAATTTGTAAAAGGACTATTACTGGGAACTTACAATTATCCGTTTGAAAAAAATCATTCGTTCTGGAACGAAAAATTTGAACTGCATTTCGGCAATTTAAGCCAGAAAAAATTAGACGTCATTTCCAGCAGAGCAGATGCACTTTGCGAAGGACAAACCGCATGTCAGGACTGGCTGAACAAACCAGCGAATTTTAAAAGACCAGAAGCCGTCAGTACTTATCTTAAAAATTTAGCTAAAAAAAATCAACTTAAGTATACGGTTTTCAACAGAAAAAAATGTGAGGAATTAGGTTTGGGCGCTTTTCTTTCTGTAAACCAGGGAAGCGCCTACGATGCAGCTTTTACTATTCTAGAATATAAAACAACGGTAAAAAATGCCAAAACCTTTGGCCTGATAGGTAAATGTGTCCTTTTTGATACTGGCGGAATTTCTATTAAGGGATCAGACAATATGCATTACATGAAATCTGATATGGGAGGTGCAACAGCAGTGATTGGCGCAATGATTTACGCATCGCAAATGCAGTTGCCTGTAAATATTGTTGCAATATTGCCCATTACTGACAATGCCGTTTCAGAAAATGCCTATCTACCGAGCGATGTAATTACCGCCTACAACGGAAAAACAATAGAAGTACTAAACACTGACGCAGAAGGCAGAATGACTCTAGCAGACGGACTTTCTTATATGGCGAAAAACTACAAAACTGATGTTTTAATTGATCTGGCAACGCTCACAGGAAGCTCTGTGCGTATGTTTGGAGACACTTGTGGAGCGATGTTTTCTAATAATGATGTATTAAAAAATCTTTTGACAAAAACCGGAGATAAAACCAACCAGAGAGTCTGGAATTTGCCGCTTTGGGATATTTGGAAAGATGATTTTAAATCTGATGTTGCAGACTTTAAAAATATCTCAATGAAACCTATCGGAGACTGCATTGTTGCCGCAAAATTTTTGGAAGAATTTATTGAAGGACATCCGAACTGGGCGCACCTAGATATTGCCGGCGTGGCGTTTGGCAATGTAGGATATGCTAAAGACAAGGCAGCAACGGGTTATGGTGTGCAATTATTAGCCGATTTAATTGAAAATTATCACTAAAAATTAGTTTATTTCAAAATTTCTCTGTATAATTGATTAGTGATTTTCAAATACGCATTGATTGTTGATTTTCATCATTAAAACATCAACAAAAAATAGCTTTTATTTTTGAATATTCACCAAATTTTAAAAAACATTATATGGAGGAGAAAACTATTGTATGCATTTCGTGCTATTACAAAGGTTACGATTTTATGGACGAGATGAAGAAACTCGGCAATAAAGTAATTTTAGTAACATCTGAAAACCTCAAAGAGAAAAATTGGCCGTGGGATGCCATCAGCGAGGTTTTCTACATGCCCGAAGTGAAACCTTCTGTCTGGAATCTGGATCATCTTGTTCAGGGATTTTCACATTTGATGAAAACACGGAAAGTTGATGCTGTTATTGCATTGGATGATTACGATGTAGAAAAGGCAGCACTGATTCGCGAAACATTCCGTATTCCCGGGATGGGACAGACTACACACCGTTATTTCAGAGATAAACTGGCCATGCGCCAGAAAGCTAAAGATTCAGGTATCAATGTTCCTGAGTTCACCGCTGTATTTAATGATCATGAAGTAGACACTTTCACGAATAAAGTTCCTGCTCCATGGGTTCTGAAACCCCGATCGGAAGCTTCTGCATCTGGAATAAAAAAACTCAAAACCAAAGAAGAACTTTGGGATGCCTTGGAGAAACTGGGTGAAGAGCGTCATTTATTTCTTTTAGAAAGCTTCAAACCGGGCGATGTTTATCATGTAGACAGTTTAACCTTCAATAAAGAGATTGTTTTCACCTCTGCCTCAAAATATTTGGCTCCACCCATGGAAGTTTCCCATGAAGGCGGAGTTTTCAGAACCAAAACTTTAGGTAGATATTCAGAAGAATTTAAAGCATTAGATGAGGCCAATACGAAAGTTTTGATGAATTTCGGCTTACTCAACGGTGCCACTCACACAGAATTTATCCGTGGAAAAGAAGATGGAAAATGGTATTTCCTGGAAACATCGTCACGTGTTGGCGGTGCACACATTCCTGATTTAGTGGAGGCTTCCAGCAATATCAATATCTGGCGTGAATGGGCGAAAATTGAAGATGCCCTTTTAAGAGGTAAAAACTATGAAGTTTCTAAACCAACAGGTTATTATTCAGGATTAATCGTTGCTTTAATCAAAGATAAAGAACCTGATTACGATCAGTTTGAATGCGAAGAAGTCGTAAAATTTCTTCCCATCGATTATCATGTAGGAATAGTTTACAAATCAAAAGATTCTGAAAAAGTTGTAGAAAGATTAGATCGTGCTGCAGAAAAAATACATGCGCATCTTCTCAATATTATTCCACCTAAAGAAAAACCGACTGCGTAACGATTACTTATTATTAAATTAACTGAAATCCAAACACTTATTAATTTAATATGGATTAATTTGGAGCTTGGGCAGTAATTACTTTAAAAATCATTCGATCTGAAAATTAAACACAAAAAAAACTAAAAATCTATAGTACATGCCACATATAGAACACACAGATTATTACTCACATATATTAGGAATAAGCCTTAAGTTGGAAATTACAGGACATTTCGGTTATCCGATCATTATGTTTCCTACTTCGCAAGGACAGTACACGCAAAATCACGATTTTCATCTGAACAGCAGCATCAATTGGTTTGTTGAGCAGGGAAAAGTAAAACTATATAACATTCAGACAATCGATGCCTGGAGCTTTTACGATGAAAGCATTTCAGCACACCAGAGAATTAGAAATTACGAAAAATATGTGCAGTTTCTGATTCAGGAGTTTGTACCTTATATTCAGAAACTTCATGGTACGCACCGTGTAGCTGTTGCAGGAGCAAGTTTTGGAGGATATCACGCCGCAAATTTCGCGTTCAGATTTCCCGATGTGGTTTCTCACCTATTCTCTCTTTCCGGAGCATTCAGTATAAGAAATTTTATGGACGGGATTTCGGACGAGCTGGTTTATTTCAACTGTCCGAGAGAGTTTGTAAAAAATGATGAAGCTTGGAAGTATAAACACATGCACATTGTTCTAAGTACTTCAGACGAAGATATCTGCAAAGATAAAAACATAGAGATGGCCAACATTCTCCGTGCGAAAGGTATCGACTTCTGGTATGATGAAAAAAGGTGGATCAACCACGACTGGCCGTTGTGGAGAATGGCTTTCCCAACCTTTATCGGAACATTTTTTTCTTAAAATTTAAACAATTCAAATATTAATAGTAAATCATTAAAAAGACAAATTATGGCAAAAAAAGTAGGAATTTTATTCGGAATGGAAGACACGTTTCCTTGGGCATTTATCGACAAAGTGAATGAATTAGGAAAAGGGGAAATCGTGGCTGAAGCAGTAACGATTGATAAATTGGAGCAGGGTGCAGATTACGGTTATGCCGTTATTATCGACAGAATTTCTCAGGATGTTCCTTTTTACAGAGCGTACTTAAAAAATGCAGCACTGAACGGAACTTATGTGATTAACAATCCATTCTGGTGGAGCGCTGACGAAAAGTTTTTCAACAATGCTTTAATGTCTAAATTAGGAATTCCATTACCGAATACAGTTTTATTGCCTTCATACGAAAGACCTACCGACACTTCAGAAACATCATTCAGAAACCTGAAATTCCCTCATGACTGGGACTATATTTTCAATTATGTTGGTTTTCCGGCTTACATGAAACCTCACGACGGTGGTGGCTGGAAAAGCGTTTACCGAGTAGAAAGCCCTGAAGATCTTTGGGATAAATTATCTGAAACTGAGCAGCTGGTCATGATGGTTCAGGAAGAAATTGTATTTCAGGATTATTACAGAGTGTACTGTCTGGGTAAAAAATATGTTCACATTATGCCGTACGAGCCGAGAAATCCACACCATTTGAGATATGCGACTACGCATCAGACTGAAGGTAAAGATTTAGAAAAACTGTTAAAAGTAATTCATGATTATACTATCAAAATGAACGAAGCATTAGGATATGATTTCAACACGGTAGAATTTGCCGTAAGAGACGGAATTCCTTATGCTATTGACTTCTGTAATCCTGCACCTGACGCTGACAGAAACTCTGTAGGTGAAGAAAACTTTGCATGGATTGTAGAGCATTCAGCAAAATTGGCAATCGAAAAAGCAAAAGAATACGTTCCTGGAAAACAGAATATCTCTTGGGGAACTTTTGTGAAAGATTCAGTAAAATAAAACCATACAAAACACAAATTAAAAATGCATCATCAGTTTACAATTGGTATTGAAGAAGAATATCAGATCATCGATTTAGAAAGCAGAGATTTGGTTTCGCATGTTTCAAAGATCATCGAAGGTGGAAAGGCTGTTTTGAGTGAAAACTTAAAACACGAAATGCACGAATCCATGATTGAAATGGAAACCGGAATCTGCCAAAATATTCAGGAAGCTCAGGCAGAATTGACGAATCTGAGAAGGCATCTCATCAAAACAGCGCATGAGCAGGGACTTCGTGTTTCCGGTGGAGGAACACATCCCTTCTCTAACTGGGAGCACAACACGATTACCAACGGTGAACGTTACAACAAAATTGTAGATGATATGGGTGATGTTGCCCGTGGAAACCTGATTTTTGGTCTGCATGTACACATTGGGATTCCGAACCGTGAAGAAGGAGTGAGAATTCAGAATGTGATGCGTTATTTTCTGCCGCACGTTTATGCACTTTCAGTAAATTCCCCGTTTTGGATTGGAAGAAATACAGGTTTCAGATCTTACAGACAGGAAATTTTCGTAAAATTCCCAAGAACAGGAATTCCGAGTTATTTCAATTCTTTGGCAGAATTCGACAGTTATGTTGATCTTTTGGTGAAAACAGGAACCATTGATAATGCTAAGAAAATCTGGTGGGATTTGCGTGTTCACCCATTCTACCCTACCATTGAGTTCAGAATTTGCGATATGCCGTTAAGAATTGAAGAAACAGTTTGCCTGGCTGCAATTATGCAAAGTTTAGTGGCTAAAATTTACAAGCTGCATCAGCAGAATTTAAGTTTCAGAAGCTACAGAAGATTATTGCTGAATGAAAATAAATGGCGTGCGTCAAGAGATGGAATTCATTCTCAGCTAATCGATTTTGGGAAGGAAGAATCTGTTCCTTATCCGGATTTGCTTAAAGAACTTCTTGAATTTATTGATGATGTTGTAGACGATTTAGGATGCAGAAAAGAAGTGGAATATGCATGGAAGATTTTGGAAAACGGAACTGGCGCAGACCGTCAGCTTGCGGTCTACAAAGAGACCGGAGATTTGAAGAAAGTCGTTGATTACATGATCTCTGAGACCGAATATGGCATTACGCACGGTGAAACAGCTTCATAATATTTTTAATAACTTTGCATAAAATATGAAGTTATGAGAGATGTAAGAATTGCTTTGCTCGACATGAATAATAATCATGCAAACCAGGGATTTAAAAATATTAAAGAAATTTCTGAAGCCTTTAAGCAGCAGTCTGAAGAGAACATCAGCATCGAAGTTTTTGATGTCCGTTTTAAAAATGAAATTCCGAATATAGAAGATTTTGACATCTTCATTTCATCTGGTGGTCCGGGAAATCCGCATCGTGAAGGTTTTGAGTGGGAAGATAAATTTGCTCAGTTTTTAGACTCAGTGTATCAGCACAATCAGGAAAACGAGGCGAAAAAATATTTATTTTTAATTTGTCATTCTTTCCAGTTGGCGAGTATCCACTGGAATTTGGGAAATATATGCAAAAGAAAGTCGTATTCTTTCGGGGTTATGCCTATTCATAAAACTGAAGAAGGTGAGCAGGAATTTTTACTTAAGAATTTACCTGAACCTTTCTATGCTGTAGATTCCAGAGCATATCAGTTTATCGAGCCGAATGCAGATCGTTTTGAAGAACTGGGAATGAAAATCGTTGCGATTGAAAAATTCCGTCCTCATATTAATTTGGAGAGAGCAGTAATGGCGATCCGTTTTTCTGATGAGATTTTCGGAACACAATTTCATCCGGAAGCCAATCCGGCAGGGATGATTGAAAATCTGAAGGACGAGAAAAATAAAGAAGCGATGATTGAAAATTTCGGAATGGAAAAATACCTTGAAACGGTAGACAGAATGGATGATGAAGATAAGATTATGCTGACACAGGCTCAGATTTTGCCGAGGTTTTTAAGGTTAGCAAAAAAAAACATCTTGAAAGAAATTGAAGCGATGGCGTAAACAGCTTCTGTTAGTTGGCTTTTTGCTTTTTGCTATTCGATCAAATGTTAAAATAACACTGAAAAATCGAGCATAACCGCTCGATTTTTTAAAATCACAAAGAAAAAGAATATGATTCCAAAATACAGAAAACAGTTTAATCAGGAATTCAGCCAGGAAAAATATGAAAAGTTTCAACAAATTTTAAAGGTAAAAAGCGGATTATTGCCTGCTTTCAGACTTTCTGAAAGTCCGATGTTTCTTACTCATGAATTTAAAAATAAACTCATTGACGCCAGTGAAAGCATTATCGACCAGATCAAAGCTTTACCGGAAGGAACCTTAGAAAAAGCAATCCCGGAAAACTGTAAAGTTCCGAATGATACAGCAAAACCTCACTTTTTCACCATCGATTTTGGAATCTGCAGAAGTGAAAACGGAGAAATAGAACCTCAACTCATCGAGCTACAGGCCTTCCCTTCTCTGTACGCTTTTCAGAAAGTGTTTGAGGATACTTTTTCTGAGATGTACCATTTTTTGGAAGAAATTAAAAGTAAAATGCCACAGGACGAATTTCAGAATTATATCCGGGAATTAATTGTTGGTGATGAAAATCCTGAAAATGTTATCTTACTGGAAATATATCCTGAAAAGCAAAAAACAGCAATCGATTTTGCTTTAACAGAAAAATTACTGGGAATAAAAACGGTTTGCCTGACCAAAGTAAAAAAAGAGGGTAAAAAACTATTTTACGAAAATGATGTACAAAAAATTCAGATTAACAGAATTTACAATCGTGTTATCTTTGATGAATTAGACCGAATTCCGGATCTTCAGCTAGAATTTGATTTCCGTGAGGAGGCAGATGTAAAATGGATCACGCATCCCAACTGGTTTTTTAAAATTTCAAAATTCCTATTGCCGATGTTGAAACATCAGTTTGTTCCGAAAAGTTATTTCCTACATGACTTTCCGGAAAGTGAAAACCTTGAAAATTTTGTACTAAAACCGTTATTTTCATTTGCTGGAAGCGGAGTTAATTTAAATCCAACAAAAGAAATTACTGAGGCCATTGAAGACAAGGAAAACTATATTTTGCAGAGAAAAGTAACCTACGAACCGGTTTTTGAAGATATCAACGGAGACTTTTCAAAGGCAGAAATCCGTTTGCTTTATATCTGGAGAGAACAGGATGAGCGCCCAATCTTGCTTGAAAATCTAGGAAGAATGACAAAAGCTGCGATGGTGAATGTAGATTTTAATAAAAAAGATGCCATCTGGATTGGAAGTTCTAATGCATTTTTTGCTGACTGAAATAATAACTAAAAACAAAACCTCAGAAATTTCTGAGGTTTTGTTTTATGTATGTTGTTTGTAATAATCGATTTAGATCTTACCATCTTCCAGCAATTCTCTTGCCTGATATTCCTGCACTAAATCAATGGCATTGGAAATTACATCACTCAAAGCAGTAATGAAAGTACCTTCTTCAGCCATTCCCATTGCATGTTTCAGCGCATCAATTTCTTTTGGAATCGTCTCATAGCTTACATCTCTTCCGGAATCCTGCATTCCATCAATGATTAATCCGTTGATCTCTTCCTCAGTTCTGCCTCTGAGATGTTTTTCATTTCTGATAATGATATGATCAAACATTCTTCCCGCTATTTTTCCGCATAATCTGATATCTTCATCGCGACGGTCTCCCACACCGGAAATAATCCCGATTTTTTTGGTAGACTCTACATTTTTAAGATAATCTTCGATTGCTTCATATCCTGCAGGATTGTGTGCAAAATCAATAAGAACTTTAAAGTTTTTGAAATTAAATACATTCAGTCTTCCAGGAGTCAACTGAGCACTTGGAATAAAAGTACGAAGTGAATTTGAAATATCCTCGATTCCGAAACCGTAAAGGTAACAGGCCAAACTTGCAGCCAACACGTTATCGATCATGAATTTCGCCTTACCTTCCATCGTAATCGGGAAGTCTTTCACTTTTCCGATTCTGATTTTCCAGTCGCCTTTTTTGATGGTCACAAAACCTTCTTCAAAGACACAAGTAATTCGTCCTTCCTTCGCAAACTTTTTAATGTGTTCATTATTCTCATCTAAGCTGAAAATAGCCACGTTGCTCGGCAGGTCATTGATGATACGCATAGAATATTCATCCATTGCGTTCAAAACGCTCCATCCGTTTTTCTTTACGCTGTCAAGAACTACCCTTTTTACTTTGGTTAAATCTTTCAGATTGTGAATATCATTTAATCCTAAATGGTCTTCTTTAATATTGGTCAGCACTCCGATATCACACTGTCCAAAGCCTAAACCTGAACGTAAAATTCCGCCTCTTGCTGTCTCCAAAACTGCAAATTCTACGGTTGGATCTTTTAAGATAAATTCAGCTGAAATCGGACCTGTAGTATCTCCTTTTGTCAGCATCGTATTCTGAATGTAAATTCCGTCTGAAGTGGTGAAACCTACTCTGTATCCGTTATTTTTAACAATATGTGAGATTAATCTTGTCGTAGTCGTTTTACCATTGGTTCCCGTCACCGCAATAATTGGAATGGTGAAAGGTTTACCCTGAGGATACAACATATCAACCACCGGAGCCGCAACGTTTCTCGGAAGACCTTCACTTGGTGCCAAGTGCATTCTGAAACCCGGCGCTGCATTCACTTCAATGATCGCTCCGCCACTTTCCTTTAAAGGCTGGGTAAGATTTTCTGCCATAATATCAATTCCGCAGACATCTAAGCCTATGATTTTAGAAATCCTTTCGGCCATGGTGATGTTTTCAGGATGTACCATATCAGTAACATCTATAGAAGTTCCACCGGTTGAAAGATTGGCAGTTGATTTCAGATAAACAACTTCTCCTTTCTGAGGAACTGTTTCTAAAGTATAATGAAGTTTTTCAAGTAATTCGGAAGTATCTTTATCTACAGCGATTTCGGTAAGCACATTTTCATGCCCGTAACCTCTTCTTGGATCTTGATTTTCTTTGTCTCTCAACTGTTGCAGATTCATTTCGCCATCGCCCACTACATGCGCAGGAACACGTCTGGCAGCTGCAACCATTTTATTATTAATGACCAAAACTCTAAAGTCGTAACCCGTAATATATTTCTCAACAATTACTTTGTTTGAATATTTCTGAGCGTGCTCCAAACCAACTTTCGCAGCCTCCCAGTCATTTACATTAATTGAAGATCCTTTTCCGTGATTCCCGTCCAATGGTTTAATGACCACCGGATATTCAATTTTTCTGATGACACTGTCCAACTGCTCTTCATCGGTAACTAAGTCACCAATAGGTACAGGAATGGCTGCATCATGCAACATTCTTTTCGTCAGCTCTTTATTACAGGCAATATCTACAGCTATTGAGCTTGTATTTCCTGTGATTGTAGCCTGAAATCTCTGCTGATTTACACCATATCCCAACTGTACCAGAGAATTTGTTCCCAATCTGATCCATGGGATTTTTCTGGAAACTGCTTCTTCCACAATACTTCCGGTGGAAGGGCCCAGACGTACACGCTCTCTGATTTCTTTCAGTCTCTGAATGCAGGCGTTAATGTCATATTCGTCTCCGTTGATTAATGCATGCGCAATTTCTACGGCCTGTTCAGCAGCGTAAATCCCTGTATTTTCTTCGATGTAATCAAATACTACGTTGTAAATACCGGGAGATTTTGTTTCGCGGGTTCTTCCGAATCCACATTCCATACCCGCAAGAGTTTGAATTTCTAAAGCGATGTGCTCAATGACGTGACCCATCCAGGTTCCGGTTTCAACACGGTGAAAAAAACCACCATGAGTACCTTCAGAACAACGATGAGTGATAAGTGACGGAATCAGCTTTTCTATCCTTTCACGGAAGCCTTCAATTTTATTGGTAGGAAAATTTTCCAACTCTTCAAGATCCAAACGCATCTGTATCAGCTTCTTCCTTCTAATACTCCAAATATTAGGACCCCTTAAAGCTTGTATTTTCTCAATTTTCATATTTTAGTGACGTAATTTATATTAATAAAAATATCTTTTAAAATCAAAGATAATGTAAAAGCTTAAAAAAAACCACAGTCTAATTAAAGATTTATTAAAAAAGTTTAAATTTTGTAATCAATTTATAATCAAAGCAAATACGTTAAAAGACCCTCATAATTTCGTCACCAGCTAATAATTTTCTAACTTTGCCAGCTATGAAACCTGTTGGAAAATTAATTATTATCGGTGGAGCTGTTAATAAAGGCAGTTTCTCTGAAACCGATTACGATCAGAACATTGAAAAAAATCTTAACTTTTTTGAAAGGGGAATTTTAAGAAAAATCATTACTGAATCTAAGAATAAGGAAAATTCAATCATTGAAGTAATCACTACAGCATCCCAGATTCCTCAAATTGTAGGTGCCGAATATAAAAAAGCTTTTGAATTTTTAGGAGCTAAAAATGTTAACATTCTTGATATTCACAACCGTGAAGAAGCAAACTCTGACGCTATTGTAGCCAGAGCAAATGCTGCTGACGTTGTAATGTTTACCGGTGGTGACCAATTGAGGTTAACATCAATTCTTGGTGGAACGAGATTTCACGATACTATATTACTGAAATATATGGAGCAGGATTTTATCTACTCCGGAACCTCTGCAGGAGCAGCTGCCGCCTCTGAGAACATGATCTATCAGGGAAGCAGTTCTGAAGCACTGTTAAAAGGTGAAATAAAAACCACACAAGGTCTTGGATTAATCGACAATGTGATTGTTGATACCCACTTTGTACAGAGAGGTAGAATCGGAAGACTTTTTCAGGCCGTCGTTAACAATCCCAGAACTTTAGGAATAGGTTTGGGGGAAGATACCGGGCTTTTCATTCATAATGATACCATGACCGCTGTTGGTTCAGGGCTTGTGATTATTGTGGACGGAAGATTTATTAAAGATACCAACCTTACGAATATCAATTTAGGTGAGCCTATCTCCATTGACAATCTTACCGTACATGTCATGTCTATGAATGACCACTACGATTTGACGACGAGAAAATTAACAATAGAAAATTCTCAGTTTAACCCGATTCCGCAAACATAAATCATGAATGATAATTGATGAGTGATAAATGATTTTAGTTTTATTATCCATCCTCAACTATCTCTGATCAATCATATTTCTCAACCATCAATTATATAGTATGAAAATCATCATCCACGGAGGTTTTTTCTCTGAAAGTGACCAAAGCCATGAGGTGAAAGTTGCAAAGCAAAACTCTTTAAAGAATATTGCCGAAAAAGCATATGAGTATTTAGAAAATCATTCTGCTTTTGAAACAGTTGCTTACGCCGTTTCACTTTTGGAAGACGATGAACTTTATAATGCGGGCATGGGTTCGCAAATTCAAAGCGACGGAATCATCAGAATGAGTGCTGCCATAATGGATGGGGCGACTCAAAAAATGAGTGGTGTAATTAATATTCAGGATGTAAAAAATCCGATTTTCGTGGCGAAGGATTTAATGAAGGAAGATGACCGTGTCTTAGGCGGAAGTGGTGCGAAAAGATATGCGTCTGAACATGGTTTTGAAAACTTTTCAACAGAAATTCCTCAGAGAAGAAAAGAATATGAAGCCAAATTAAATAGTGGCGGAAAAGGTACTGTGGGCTGTGTTGCTCTGGATAAAGATGGAAAATTAGCAGTTGCCACATCCACTGGAGGAAAAGGTTTTGAGATTCCGGGAAGAATTTCAGACTCAGCAACTGTTGCGGGAAATTACGCCAATGAATTTTGTGCCGTTAGCTGCACCGGAGTCGGAGAAGATATCGTGAGCAATGCCACATCTACTAAAATCGTTACAAGAGTCACAGACGGAATGAATCTTCAGCAAGCTTTTGATAAAACATTTGCAGAACTAAAAACCATTGATGGCTTTGCCGGTGCAATCGCTATAGATAAAGACGGTAATTTCTATCATCAGGACTCGTATCCAACTATGGTTTTTGCAAGTTATGATGGAGAAAATTTTGAAATCTTTAATTAAATTTTAACATTTATTTATTAATCCCATATATTTTTTGGCACGTATTTTACATAGTTAGTTGTATAACAATTTAATATAACTTTTAAAATCAGAAATCATGGGAAATAAGACAAATGGATTATTAGCATTACTAGGAATTGGAGCATTAGCGTATTGGAAATACAAAAAATCAACTCCTGAAGAGCAACAAGCTGTGAAAGATAAGATCAACAATGCAAAAGACAACCTTAATAAGTGGGGCAACGATTTGAAAACTAAAGCAAATGATGTTGCATCACAAGCTCAAAACAAATTTGACGAAGCAAAAACTAAAGTAGAAGATACTGCTTCAAATATCTAATTTTAGATAAGATATTAATATTATTTACATTCATATACAAAAGAAGTCATCATTACGATGACTTCTTTTTTGCTTTAATGGCATATACCAGAGGAATTTTATTCCCAAACTTTGCGATCCTCCACTTCCCTTTTTCAAATTCTTCTACGTGCTTAAAACAAGGATACGGCGACCAGTCGAATTCCCTGAAATTTTCTAAAACTAAATTATTTTTGATCAGATTTTGAAGAACGTCAGACAGAGGATGATTCCAGGAAACATAATCCTGAACAATATCTGCAGCTACATCAGCATACGTGCCCTCAGATGTCTCAATTATTGGTTTATCATTAAAATAATGATAAGCTACAGCATCAAAATCGTCGTCATACATCCATACTACAGGATGAAATTCTGCCATGACAAACTCGCCGTCTGCTTTCATAAAATGACTGACAACATTTGCCCAACGTTCCAGATCCGGCAACCAGCCGATGGTTCCATAGCTTGTGAATACGATATCGAATTTTTCATTTAAGACATTGGGTAAATTGTAGACATCCGTACAAATAAATTCAGTATCCGTTCCGCACTTTTGTGCTAAATCTTTTGCTGCATCAATCGCCTTATCAGAAAGATCAATTCCCGTCACTTTTGCACCCATTCTGGAAAGTGAAATCGAATCCTGCCCGAAATGACACTGTAAATGCAGAATGCTTTTCCCTGTGACGTATCCTAATAAATCTAATTCGATAGAATTAAGAGAATTTCTACCTTTTAAAAATTCATCTACAAAATAGAAATCCGACTCGAGGTGTGGCTCTACTCTAGCGTTCCACGAGTTTTTATTGATGTCTAAATAGTTTTCCATTGTTTATATTTTCTGTAAATATAATTTTTTTTGAAAAATATTTCAGATTACGTGGTCACGTAAGGAAATACAATTTTGCTGATGTAGGTTTGCAGAGGATTTAGTAACCGTGACACAGTTTGCACTTATCACTTCATCGTAACTCTCTAAACCATTATAAATATTGCACTCGATATATTCATCTGGAATGTAGTAGATGTTGTGATTGCAGGATTTCTATTCATTTCTATTTTAAAAAACGACAACACTCATGAAAATAATTAGTTTAATTATGGGACTTGGATTTGCGCTTTTATCGTGCAGTGAAAAGAAAGACATAACAGTTGGAAAGACAAATGTGGCTGGTGATAGTCTCATCTCTCAAATGGATAACGAGAATACGATACCGCAAGAAACTGCAGAAGAAAAACGGATTCGTGAGGTGGAAGCAGAACAAATCCGCAAAGAAGAGGAAATAAATGAATTGTATGAGTCAAATTCTCTGCAGACAGGTTCCACTCCATACGCAGAGTATTACGGCGGGAACTCGGCCTGCGAAGATGAGGGATGCTCAAAAATCAAAGTTACCACAAGTAATTCTGATGTTGTAGTCACCATCAAAAAGAATAATGAGGTCGTTCGCCACGCATATATTCAGGCTGGTGACAGCTATACATTTTCATTCCCCAATGGCACTTACCAGGCTTTTTTCTACTACGGGAAGGGCTGGAATCCTGAAAAGCCTATGAAAAATGGAGAAGTAAAAGGTGGATTTATAAGCAATACAGAAGTTGGAAAAGATGATCCGCAGTCACTTTATAATAATATTTTGGAGTATCAGCTGGTGTTGCAACAGGATGGAAATTTCAGCACAAAGCCAAGTAATGTAGAAGAAGCTTTGTGATTTTTTTCAAAAAAAACATCCAAATTACGTGGTCACGTAAAATCGGTAGTGAGAAAGAATTTATCTTTGACAAATAATTACAAACACAAAATCATTATAATACTAAAAACACACGTGATGAAAAATTCCGGTTCATTCTGAACCGGAATTTTAATTTTATATATTATGAAGAATATACTTTTTATTTCATTTGTTGTAATTCTAAACCTGAATGCTACAGCGGTGATAAAATCTGATGTCTACCTTTGCGACAGCGCCGGCGGAAAGAAATATCATTACTCTAAAAACTGCCGTGGATTGTCCAGCTGCAAACATGAGATCATTAAAGTGAGTCTTAAAAAAGCACAGACTTTGGGTAAAACTCTGTGCGGTTGGGAAGAGTAATCACTTAATTTTTTTCCTCTGAAACGAAAAAATATAACGTTTATATAAAAATCTCCATGGGAATAGTGAAGAAATTAAAATTATCAACATAAAACTAAACTTGTCTTGATATCCTTTGGTTTTGTAAATGTACTCATCATATTTTTTTAAGTAAAAAACAGAAATTGTCGAATGTACAGGGAAACGTTCACAAACATTAGAACTCAGATTTACTGAATAAACTTTATCATCAACATTAATTTTTACACTTGATTTAGACCTCCTTGAGTATTTACAGTTCTGAGCAATTACTACATGTGAGCTCTGCAGACCATTATCAATTGTTTCATGATACTTTTTATCTCTATAGCACCCATACATAAACATAATAATCACCATTCCAATGAAGAAAAGGTGATTATCGGTATAGTATTTTTGTCGTTCGAATATCAAAAGAATCTATCCTAAAAAATCCTCTAAAGCAACCGTTTTCTGTTCGCCAGCTTCTAAATTTTTATAGGTTACGGTTCTATTTTTTATTTCTTCCTCACCCAGAAAAACAAGATTTTTAATTCCTTTTTTTTCAGCGTAAGTAAACTGTTTGTTGATTTTTGCGCTATCAGGATACAGTTCGGCAGAAATCCCTTTTTCTCTTAACTGAATAATTAATTTTAAAGCTTCGATGGTTTCTTCACCTCCAAAATTAGCGAAGAGATATTCTACGTTGGACGTAGCATCTTCAGGGAAAAGATTCAACTCTTCCATCACTAAATAAATTCTGTCTAGACCGAAAGAAATTCCAATTCCTGGGACATTTTTCACGCCAAAAACTTCGGTTAGGTTATCATAGCGACCTCCTCCACCGATAGAACCCATTTGTGCTTCGTCCGCCTTTACCTCGAAAATTGCTCCGGTATAATAATCTAATCCACGAGCTAACGTAATATCGAAAACCAAATTCTGAATATCAACGTCCAGATTTAATGACTGTGTGATGACAAATTCCAGTTCTTCGACGCCTTTTAATCCAATTTCGTTTCCCGCAAATTTTTCTTTTAACTGAAGAAGATTTTCCAAAGCATCATTAGATTGTGTGAAAAGGAAATCCAGTTTATCAATCGATTCCTGAGAAATATTTCTTTCCAAAAGTTCCTTTACTACTCCATCCTTACCTATTTTGTCAAGCTTATCTAAAGCCACGGTGAAATCGATCAGTTTGTCTGTAATTCCGGCATACTCTGCTAAACCTGAAAGAATTTTTCGGTTGTTGATATGAATAGTTACAGATGTTCTCAGTTCCGCAAATGATTTGAGATACAGCTGAACCAATTCAACTTCCTGCCAAAGGCTTTCGCTTCCAACAACATCGGCATCACACTGATAAAACTCTCTGAATCTACCTTTCTGTGGACGGTCAGCCCTCCAAACAGGCTGAATCTGATAACGTTTGTAGGGAAAAGTCAGCTTTCCGTGGTTCATGGCAACAAATCTTGCGAAAGGAACTGTCAAGTCGTAGCGAAGAGCTTTGTCAGTAAGACTTTCGGCACTGAAAGGTTTGTCTAAAGCTTTCTGAAAATCATTCATCATCTGAGTTTTTTTCTCGTCTTTCGCTTCGTTGATGCTTGAATTTAAGATCTTAAAAATTAAACGGTCACCTTCTTCTCCGTATTTCCCTGTTAAAGTAGAAAGATTTTCAAAACTTGGCGTCTCCAAAGGCTGAAAACCAAAAAGTTCGAAATTTTTCTGTAATATATTGATAATGTATTTTCTTCTTGAAACTTCCAGTGAGGTAAAATCCCTCGTTCCTTTTGCTAAGCTTGGCTTCATTATGCTAAATGATAATTGATGGTTGATAAATGATATTCTGTGCAAAAATAAGGAATTGAAAGGACTTTTAAATCAATTAAAAAGCCGGAGATATATTTCCCCGGCCTCTCATTTAATCATTTGTGTTTTGGTGTTTGGATTTTAAACACTTTCCAGGATTTCTAAAATCTCTTCACCATAATTTTCAATCTTGTGTTTTCCGAAACCTTTGATGTCCAGCAGTTCCTCTTTTTTCGCAGGTTTGTATTTTGCTACAGAGACCAGTTCTTTATTGGTGGCAATAAAATAGGACGGAAGGTTCTGCTCTTTTGCTTTTTCTGAACGCCAGATCTTTAAAGCATCCAAAATGATGATTTCATTATCGCTGAGCATTTCATCTTCTGCGGAATATTTTACCGCTTTCGGATCCTTTACACTGTTTTTATTAAGCAGTGATTTTGCTTCGTTAAAATACAATACCACTGACCAAAATTGATCTTCCTGTACAAAAGCAGTTTCTACTTTTACAATATCGTGATGCTCTAAGAAATCATCAATCATTCTCTGATCATCGTGCAGAAATTTTTCTGCAATTCTTATTTTTAAGACTTTAATCTGCATCGTCTGTGATTTTAGAATTGTACACTTATTTTCCGCCCAAGAGCAAAATTTCTTCGACTCTTATTTCGGTAATATATCTTTTCACACCATCTTTGTCGTCGTACGATCTGTACGTAATTTTTCCTTCAATGGCAATCTCTTTTCCTTTCGGCACATATTTCTGTAAGATCTCAGCGGTTTTGCCGAAAGCCACCAAACTGTGCCATTGCGTCTCTTCCACTTTCTCACCTTTTGCATTGGTGTAATGATCGTTGGTTGCCAACGATACTGATGCTTTCATCCCTCCGTTTTCGAAGTTGATCATTTCTACTTCTTTGCCTGTGTAACCAATTAATGTTACTTTGTTTCTTAGTGACATAACTTTTATATTTTAAGATTAGTAATTCAGATAAGAGACGTTCACTGTTTTCTCGAATCTCTGTTGCAAAGATTCATCAGGTTTGAAAATTTAGTCGGTAAAGAATTATTTAAATTCGTTTGTAGTCGTTTGAAAATGGGTTTCATTCTTATAATCAAAACATTACGTGATTAAAATAATTTTAATAATTTTAGAGGTATTGCGTAAATTTGGGTGTGAGTATAGGGCATAAAACAAAAGGTCAAAAATAAAAGGTCATGAAAAAAGGCTTTAAATGCCTGATAATAAAAGAAAAACGCATAAAAAAGAGGGTCAAAGAAATTCTAAACAGATCGTCAAAAATTACTTTTTACTACCATTTAACTACCGTTAAAACATTCTTTAAATACAATTTAAACACTCCTAAGGGAGTGTTTTTCTGTTTTACGGTTAAATATGCCCTGAATGTGCGCTAAAGCACGATTTTTAGTGATAAGCATACCAGAAATATTCCGGATAGTTAGCTTTTACAAAAGGTTTTTAACGTCACCCAGAATTGTGATAAATGTCTTTAGCGGTTAGGTTTGGGGTTAGGTTTGGGGTTAGGTTATCTAAGACAAAAAAACATAACTCAATCGAACAAAAAAGTAAAATTACATACTATTTTGCATAAAAATATTAAACTGAATACCCTATTTTTAAAATGTTTATAGATTTAATTGATTGATAGATAGATATTTACGATGTATTTAAACTAAAACATGGTGTTAAACCGTACGCTGGCTTTTACCATCGCGATTGCCTGGATATTTTTAACCTTTATATCTTTGGACTGATGGTGCTGGTTTTGGCTAACAAGTTTTACGAAATCTTCGCCTTTATCCGATTTCTGTACATATTTTACAGTGACATACTCCTCCCAGTCGTCAATTTTAACACTTACTAAATACATTTCACCGTAAAATATACTGTCTACTGAAGTTTGCTTATATAAAACGATATCGCCTGATTTTAAAAGTGGATACATGCTGTCACCAGTTACTGTAAGAGCTCCATCGCACTTAGGAAGATTGGGAATTTTAATTGTATCTAAAACCTTTTGTGGTTTTCCACTATTAAAAAGTTCTTGCAGGCCTGCTGTAGCTTCAAGATTATAGAATGGTACCTCCTGCATGCTCATAACAGCGTCCTTCGTTTTTCTTCCCTTAGTATTATATACTTGAACGGAATCTTTAATTGATTCGACGTCTGATTTAATCATTGCATTCGAACTGTCTAACACCCAAAAGGGATTGATATCAGTATAAATATTTAGAAACTTTTCTAAAGTATCTGTTTTGATGGTTGTGTTCGCCTTGAATGGTTTGCTTAGAGTTCCATTGGCAACTCCTATCTCTTTCTCAGCTACACTCACCGTAACGCCCTTGAATTCCAAGTATTCCTTTAATTTCTCAACAATATTTTTCATCACATTTTATTTTTTTAGAAAGTTTTCTAAATTTCTCTTGCTTTTTAGAAAGTTTTCTATTTATATTTGTCCTGTACAAAAGACAAACAAGGCAATGGGCAAAAATATAACAAAAAGAAACATCTACAATGCGGATATCCTCATTGTGATCGAAAAAAAGTATGGATTTACTATTGACTACATCAGAAAGTCATTACGGGGAGATCGTAACGGTGTAATGCCTGACGAAATTAAAAAGGAGTACAACACATTAGAGAATGCGGCTAAAAACGCAATCGAAAAAAAATCAAACCTTCTAAAATAGAAAATATGAGAAAATTAATTTTAAAATTCTTGAAATATCGCAAAACTGCGGTGACGACAATTTTCAGCAGCCCTATTGTCACAGAAGAATGGTTGCTGTTCGGCCGATTCACAATTTGTAAAACTACAAAATCAGTTTAAAATGAAATTCAGTGCAGAATACCAAGCCTTATCAAAATTAATAGATAAGCTTCGTGAAAAACACGAAAAAGTAGAAGAGATTATTTCAGAACGTGAGGATTATTTCTCGGAAAAATCAGGAAGATGGCAGGAATCAGAAGCTGGTTATAATTACTCTGAAAAAACAGAAGATTTTGAAGCGACTGCTGGAGCTATCGAAAATGTACTTGATTCTCTTGAAGATGCCCTTAGCACATTAGAAGAATTATAAATCCCAAACGGTTTTCCGGAGGTTCGATTCCTCCGCTGGGAACAATTTAAATTCCATTTAAACACAGTTTAAAAATGTATCAATTCTACAACAATACTTTAACGATACCGGCAAAAGCCTTGTATGACGATTTAGGAGTTATTTCTGAATCAAATTACAAGTATTTATGCAGTAACGGTAAAATCAATAAAGTAGTCACTGCACGTGGTCTTGGAAACAGGGCTCTTGTAGAATTTGATAGCATCCCTGAACGTTTCAGAGTTCAGATTGTGAAGATTCTTGGATATCCACCAAAGAAAAACACGCAGAATTTAATTCTAAATTTCTACAAAGACGATTACGAGGCAGTTGATTTCTTCGCTTGTCATAAACTTGATGATTACAGAACGCTTTCTACCGAAAAGCAGGAGGAATACGTAAAAAACGCTCAGATGCTTCAGGCAGTTGAGCAGTACGTAAAAGAAACAGTTTCATTTGTTCGCTCCCGTAATGGAAAAAGAGGTCTTACGGAAATTTGGAAAGATGCTGCCACAGCAGTTACTGAGGTGAAAGATCAGATCGGTCACAGTCTTCCAAAATCTTCAAGACGTTTGAAGGAAAAGCTGGAGGAATTTAAAAAAGATGGCTATTCATCTTTAGTATCTGACAATTTCGGAAACAAAAAAGCGGTGAAGGTGAAAGATGACAATCAGGAAGCATTACTCAGAACTTTGTTGAGAGATCACAGGACTTTTGACAATGAACAGATCGCGGTTGTTTACAATGCAGTTGCTAAAATTCAGCTATTCCCGGAACTTTCTGCAAACACTATCGGAAACTATCGTAAAAAATGGAACCTGCTTGTAATGGCCGGAACCAAAGGCGAAAAAGGTTTCGATAACAAAGTTGCAATGCATGTTAAGAGATCGGCACCTACATCGCCGATGCTTTACTGGACAGTTGACGGATGGGATACAGAATTACTGTATCAGAAATCAGCGACCAATCTAAAAGGTGCAAATATTACTACTTATCACAACCGCCTTACTATGGTGGTGGTTCTTGACCCGTCGGTTAAATATCCGGTTGGTTATGCAATCGGAACTCACGAAAATGCAGATTTAATTAAAGCAGCTTTACGAAATGCAGTTCAGCACACAGAAGAATTATTCGGGGCAAAACACAAAGTGCTACAGATTCAGGCTGACAACTATGCGAAAAAGGAAATGACCTCATTCTACGAGATTGTTTCAGATAAATTCACACCTGCCAAAGTTGGAAATGCAAAATCTAAAGTAATTGAGCCGTGGTTTAAACATTTCAACAAAACATACTGCCAGCTAGCACCAAACTGGAGCGGTCAGGGCGTAAAATCGAAAGTACAGCCAAATGATGAGTATCTGAACAAAATCCGCCATTCATTTCCGGACCAGGAAGGATGCATGATGCAGTTGGTAAGAATGATTGAACTGGAGCGTGAAAAATTGGTTCAGCAGTATCTACAGGCTTACAGCGAAATGCCTTCTGATGCTAAAAAACAGATATCACAAAATGAATATCTGTTGCACTTCGGAGAAACTACCGGATTCACCAACAAACTTGGCCATAACGGTCTGCACGTAGCAATCAACGGCAAAAAGATGGAGTACGACAGTTTTGATATCAATTTCAGAATGAATGCACATCTTGACTGGACGATAAAATTTGACAGTAACGATTTAACACAAGTTTTAGCACACAATGAAGAGCAAAACATAAGTTTCTTACTCGATCAGAAATACGTTCAGCCGATGGCACTCTACGACAGACAGGAAGGCGACGGTGAGGAACTTGAAAGAGTAAGAAACTTCAACAAACAGGCAAAAGAGATTGTTCTTGAAACGCAGGCGGAAGACAGCAGGATCGTAAATCAGCTGTTCATTCAGAATCCGGAGCTTGACAACACACTCGCAAAAATGGTCATCGTCGACAGCCGTGGACAGCACAAAGACCAGAGAAATTCCAAAAGGCTTGCACCGGCTAAAAAGCTTTTGGAAAAACAGGAACAGAAAGCCGAAAAAGTACAGCAGCAAAGCTGGGAAAAAGAACAGGACGACTACTACGCAAACAAAATTAACCTTGATAAATATCTAAGCGATGACGAATAAAATAAAAGAGAAAATCTTACTTGAACTAGAAACTTGGATGGATGAACATGAATATTCTGCCAATGAATTTGCTGAAAAGTCCGGCGTTCCTTCAAGCTACCTTTCTTACATGAGACGTGGACAGCACTTTATTGTAGTTGATAAAAAAGAAGTTGCCATTGATGATAAATATTTCAGAATGATCGCTGAAACTATAGAATATAACTACAGCAACGAATTAAAATGGTCGATACGTCAAACTCCACAGCTGGTGCAGATGCTTTCAGTTTTGGAAGATGCAAAAAGATTTGGCTACACGAATATTATCATCGGAGGGACCGGAGCTGGGAAAACATTTTGTGCGGACATTTTTGTAAAGCAGTCACCGAAAGATGTTTTTAAAATTACAGTCGGATCAATGGACACCATAGGCGATTTGATAGATAAATTATGCGAACAGATGAGACTGAATGTTTCCGGTTCTAAAACTAAAAAGATCAATGCCGCCATTAAAGAGCTTCTGAGAATGAAATTAAACGGCCGTCAACCGACTGTAATTTGGGATGAGTCCGAATATATGAAACAGGCGACTTTATGCAACGTAAAGGAAATGCATGACCACCTTCACGGAAAATGTGCATTGATTCTCATCGGTACTGATCAGCTGAAAACGAAAATCGAAAGACTGAAAAGCAAAAATTCACCGGGAATGCCTCAGTTCTACAGAAGAGTGAAGTACGGAATCAGAGAATTAAAACCAATTGATACCCGATACAAAGAGTTTTTAGCAGGTATTGAAGATAAAAAGCTTGTTCAGTTCATTCAGAGAGAATGCGAAAATTACGGAGAGCTTAGGGATGCTTTGCTTCCTGCAATGCGTGAAGCTGACAGACTTGGAGAACCGTTAACAGAAAATTTAGTGAGAAAAGTGTTGAATCTTCCAAAAATGACCGCATGAGTAAAGCCATATCGTCTACCGACCTGCTTTCGAAAAAATATGATCTGATTGAATGGGAAGGCGAATGGTATGACAATTTTGAAGAGCCGGAAGCATCGGGAACGTGGTTCATAAGTGGTCAGTCCGGAATGGGGAAAACTTCCTTTATGTTGGAACTCGCAAAGGAGCTGGCGAAGATTGACAGAGTATTGTTTAACTCGCTTGAGGAAGGAACTTCAAGAACGATGCAGAAAGCATGGCAAAGGCATCAGGTCGCTGAAAGTGGAAGGAAAATACAGTTAATACAGGAGAAACCTGAAGAACTGATTTTAAGGCTCAGGAAACGCCAAAGCCCTCGGTTTATTATCATAGACAGCTTTCAGTACACAGGATTGAGTTTTGAACAATACAGAGCCATTAAAAAAGAGTTTCCCAACAAACTATTTATCTATAATTCTCAGATGGACGGAAGCAAACCGATGGGAAAAACGGCAAACAGGATTCTATACGATGCAGATTTGAAAATATGGGTGGAAGGATTCAAAGCTTTTTCAAAAGGTCGTTATCTCGGAGAATATGCTGCTGAAGGTCTTACAATTTGGGAGGATGGAGCACAGAGATACTGGACAAAATAATAAAGTGTATATGAATAAAGAAATACTTAGAAACATTCTGATCCTCGACAGCATCTACAGGATTTTAAAATGGAATGACCGGGTGAGAATTCACCTTCTGATGCAGGATAAAATATCAGAATCGACAGAAAACATCCAACTGCTTTATGATTGGTGTTTAAAATTTAAGTGGTTGCCGCCAAAATTAAAGTACGGACAGGATCGCCTTCAGTACTATGAGAACAGTCCGGATGAATGGATTTTGACTGAAGAATTAAAACACATAAAACTTGATCTGCCATGCCTGACCAAATAACCGAAGAACAGTTAGAGGAAATGATTGCTGATTTAAAAGAGCAATTGGAATGCACCAGCGACGATACTATATCAGATGAGCTGATCAAGGAAATTAAGTTTAGAGAGAGTCAATTGAAAGAATTAATAATTAAAAATAACATTATATGAAACTACAACACACTGCCAAAGACTTGTTTTGGCAAGATGAAAGCGGTCTTTCTGTTCCTTACAATAGAACTACACCGCTCGAAAGAAAAAAGGAAAGGCTGGCCAATAAGCTGGTAAAATCAGCTTCAAAGGTTTACGACATTCTTGCAGCATTTAAAGAAGAAATCATTCAGGCAAACGAGGAAGTTTTGGAAACAATCCGACAGGAAAATGATGTGAAACTTGACGGAAAAGGAAATTTCACCTGGTATAACTTTAATCGTACAATCAAAATTGAGGTGAATGTAAATGAAGCTATCAAGTTTGACGAAATCAAAATCGAAGCGGCAAAGGAAAAGCTGATCAACATGATTCGTGAAAATATTTCCGGTGATGATTTTATTATTTCAATTGTTGAGGATGCTTTTCAGACCAGCCGTGGAAAACTGGATGCACGAAAGATTCTCGGTTTGCAAAAACACACCTCCCGAATCAAATCCAAAGACATTAAGGATAAATGGGAAAATGCTATGGAACTCATCAACCAAAGTATTACGAGACCAAAATCAAAATCTTATCAGAAGGTTTGGGTCAAGGATGATGAAGGAGCCTACAAGCCTATTGAACTTAATTTTTCAGCACTATAAAATTTCCTAAATGGTTTCTCGGTGGTTCGATTCCACCGGTAGGAGCAAAAATTTAAACATGACAAATCATAAGTTAAAATTACAGCAGCCGTATTTTGATGATGTTTATTACAACAGAAAAGAATTTGAGGTCAGAAAAAACGACAGGAATTACAAGGTTGGGGATAGACTGGTTTTATTTGAATACCCGACCGAAAATCCAAATTCTAAATATGTGATGAAGGATGTAAAATACATCTTAGAAGGTGGTCAATTTGGAGTTGAGAAAGGATATGTGATTTTGGGTTTGGCTGATGTTCCATTCGCTGAACCTTTATCGGAAATCATAAAAAAAGATTTGCAGGATAAGATGACATTTCAATTCGCAGGGCGTGGTCAAGTTTAAATCAAAGAAAGTAGCAAAACAAACAACAAAAATATGAGTCCAAAAGAAGAATTAAAACAGCTATTTGCCGACCGCAATCCTGCGCATGTGGCAATTGAAATCAATGGTTTTACAGGTTTTAGAACCACATTGATTGACGACCTCACAATGGATGAAGCCATGAAACTTTTATCCATTCACGTTCCCAAACAGAAATCTATAGAACAGGAAAACGATGAGCTTAAAAATGAGCTTCTGAGAAACGGCTGGATTTCAAAGATTTTAAAACTTGCTGAGGAAACCGGCATTAAAGAAAAAGGAGGCTTCTACAAGTTCAATAATTGGATGTACACTTCATCAGTCTTTAAAAAGCATTTAAATGCTCATTCAATACCTGAACTCCAGAAAGTTCACCAACAGCTTCAGGCTGTAAAAACCAACAATGCACGAAGCGCAACAAAGGTGATGACAAAAGCGTGGTGGGATAAGGCAGAAAAAAATATCAAGCTCAATTAATGGCACTGAAAAAAAGAAAAACACCGCTTCACGTCCTCTTTGGTGAACGTGAAGCATTAAAAAACAAAAGCAATATGACAACAATCTCAATCATCCCGGTTTCGGGAATCGCAATTGATCAGATGGTTAAAATCGACAATCATTCTTATCAGTACAAAGGTCAGCAGACCGTAAAACGAAACGGCATCAAAAAAACGGTATACCAATTTAAGGGTGTAAGCACGTCGGTAGACAAAGAGTTTAATGTAACGAAGGCACCTACTTTCAAGATGGTGAACAGTGTTTTAAAAATGAATTAATCTTTGTACATAAAAGTTAGAATAGTGAAAAGTAAAACAACAATTGCATTTACTGCAACTGCAATAATTTTAAAAACATTCCAAATTTTTATAATATATTCTTTCTTTTTTTGCTCTGCATACGGTTGACCTCCATCATTAGATAATGCTAGTATACCTTCAAAACTAATATTATATGTATGAATAAAATTTTTGGTCGCACTACTTTGCGTAGAAACTTTGTTTGCATATCCATCTTTGATAAGTTTTTCCAAAGCAGGTTTTAGAAATTTATATTCTTCATCTGAATATTGTGGAGGTTGGTCTTTGGTAAAGGTATATCCCGATTTACAAGTATAGAGAAATCTTAAAGTTTTATCTAAAAAGTTAATATCCATAATAAAAATTTTATCTAAAAATAATGAAAAATGATTGAAACTGAAATCCTCAACTTTTTAAATGAAGTTACAGGCTCGAAGTTCCGTGAAATTAAAAGTAACATTTCCAAAATATCAGCACTTTTAAAACAGGACTTCACCAAAGAGCAGATTATAGAAGTTATTCAACTGAAGGTAATTCAGTGGAAAAATAACCCAAAGATGGCCATGTATCTCAGACCCAGCACGCTGTTTTTAGAAAGCAACTTTGAGAACTACATCAACGAGATTGAAAGAATAAAACAAAATCCTAAAATGTATGGCGACTACTTCAAACAAATTAACAATGTCAAAACCAGCGCAGCTGACGACGCTGATGATCTTAAAGCCATGTTCGGATAAAAAAGCATTTAATGAGATTGCGAAAATTGAACAGTCACTCACCATTACAGATAGTATCAAAAGTGGTGAGCTGATTGTCTCTCAAGGTTCAAAACTGGATATAGTAAAAGAGATTATCAAAATTGTAGAGTTCTATCTTGAAATAGTCGGAAAGAAAATGGAAAAATATCAGATACAGATTTTATCAGGTGACCTCTACGACAAATTCCGAAACGATACACTCGAAGACATCATACTCATGTTTAAAATGATTCGCACAGGCGACCTCGGAAAGCCACCATATTCAGAGAGTTTTCACGAAAAGGTAATGAGTTACGTCCCGATGTTTTTCGACCACAAATCAGCGGAAAGAGAAAGACTCATTGAAATAAAAAAACGGGAAAGGAGGAAATCAATTAATAATCCTCCTGCTCCGCAAAAAATGTCAGACGAAGCCTACGCAAAATTCACTGAGCTTGAAAATAGGCTCTCAAATCCAATCAAAAAAAATAGAGAGGTTTTTTCAATCAAAGGAGTTTTGGAAAGCGTGGATCAATACCTGGACAATCTTCCGGAAACCTGCCAAAAACTTTCAAACAGTGATCTGAAGTACGAAATCAGGAGAACTCAGTATAATAACAAAACTGCTTACGAAATTCTTCTCCAGGAAGAACAAAGACGAAAAGATGATAAACATAACAGAAGAAGAAAAGGTAATAAAGATGAAAATTGAAATGACAATCCCACAGTCGGATGTTTTCACATTCCTGCACATAAAAGGATATGAGATTAAGAGCTGGCTTTGGCAGTACACGGATGAGACCTTTCCCAATGGTTTAAGCTCTCATGCAACTTGGACTTTTACTGCCACTAAAGTAGATGAAGAACAGTGTGAAGAAACTATTTATACAGAGGTGTTTGACAGGGAGGTGAAGCTACTGTTAAATCAAATCTGATTATATGATAGAAAAAATTTATAACCTTGTAATCGTTGTACAGATGCAGGTTTAACAAAGGGGGAAATACTTAAATGGAGGGAGACCTTTGATAAATGATTGTATAAACAAAAAAAAGTTATATTTTTGAAGAACAAAATCTTCATTAAACGATTTTGAAGAACAAGATCTTCATTTAATGATTTAAAAGAAAAACCTCCCGGCAAGGAGGCTTTCACTAGAACTGCTACTCTTTATCTTTTCTTTTTAGTGCTTGTAACACTACCAAGATTTCAAGAATAGTTTTCAAAGGTTCTAGGAAATCAAATAATGATTCCATTCTTTTAAACTAAAAGCTCAATGTTTAGTAGCCTTGAGCTTTTTTCTTTAACAAATATACTAAATGGTTTTCTAAGTTTTCAATAAGTAATTCATATTATTTGTTGATAACTTTCAAAAAAGTCCTACTATAAAGGCTTTAAGGATGTTAATAAAAAATTTATTTTATACACATCTTCTAAATTACGGTCAACCGTACAATCCCTACTACTTAACAACTTATATTTACAAAATGACACAATTCACAATAAGCGGACAGAGTCATATCATCGATGATGTCTTAGAACATTTAAAATATGGTTCAGCAGGATTCAGTATCTGCCACAACTGGAACTATGAAATAATAAGTAGTGAGAAAATAATTTTTTCACTAAAAGAAGGCAAAGAAGTAAAACCAGCTGATTTATTTTGGTTTGGATATTTTACAAAGGATTAAATTAATATTTTTACAAAAAATTACTATGAGCATCAAAGACAAATTTCATGATCAATCGACCATCAAAATTACTGTACTAAAAATCGATGGGAAAAAACTAACAAAATCAAACATTGAACAATTCAATGAATATCAGATTTTTGATGATAATTACAATCTGAGATATGATAAAATATTTGGATATGTAAAGATGCCAATTAGAGTAAATGGCAAATTTTACTCATATTGGATGATTGGAGAAAAAAACGGAAAGATTGCTAAGTGCAGCTTTGATAATTATTTAAGAAGATCGAACTTAGATTTAGAAACAGAAGTCTCAACTAATAGAAAATATGATATTGCTCGGCTTCTTGCAAATGTAAAACATTATATAAAAGCAGATTATTTAGATGAAGATGGTGAATTTTACGAAAAAAACGTACCTGCAGGTATTTTATACCGAGAAATTATTAAAGATGAAATATTGACTACTTTTGAAAGTAATCTAATAAAATTAAAAGATTTTATTAATGAGCTCAAAGAGCATCAAATAATTATCTAATGAAAAAAACACTGTTAATATTATTATTTTCCCCTTTCGCTTTCGGGCAGAATAAAGCAGTTGATACAACTCTTGTGAACGGAACGCAGCCGGCAACAATTTTAAAGCTTTCAAATCATAAAGTTTTTATCGTACAAAATAAGGAGTTAGAAACCCCTTACAAGTTGCAGACTGACGGCTCTTTTATCTCTAATGGCAAGCCATACATGAAAATTTGGTTAGATAAAAAAAAATATTCAACCAATCTGAATAAATTGGTCGACCTGTTATTCGATACCGTTCCTCTTAAAAATGATGATAATAAAGAAATCATCAAAGTCGATGGCATTGATGTATTTTTAAAAACATCGTACGACAAAGCTGAAAAGAGAATTCATAAAATGTACTATTATCCGGTCGGCGATCAATTTATAGGTATTACGCAAATTGTCAACTATAAAGATGAAGAAAGTAGATTTGAAACCGAAAAGAGTATGCTTTCAATGGTTGAAAACGGTTTGTTGATTTTGCAGGATTTTTATTTGAAACGGAAGAGTTAACGCCAACTTGCAGAATTAAAAACCTCTCATTATTTTTGCGGTATGACCAGCAGAAAACAGAGAATCCAACTACGCAATGAAAAGGTTAGAGATTTTTTCACGGCATTAGAAAAAAAGCATCCACAGTGGAAACTTTCCGCTTTACTCGAAGAAACTGCAAACCAGTTTCCGCCAATAGCTCCGGCAACAGTTTCAGCAATACTTAAAGAGTCCGGCTCTTATGCAGCATAATGAATAGCTTTTAAAAGCACTTAAAAAACCGTTTAAAACAATTTAAACGGTTTTTTTGTGGAATGGAAATTGTTTGTATATTTGCATTAGAGAATGTTCTGATAGACAGCGAGTTTTCAATGTCGATTCCTTTCTCTAAAAAGCAACCTTAGTAGGTTGCTTTTTTTAATTCTTTCCTTGTGATGAAAAGTACTTTATTATCTTTAACAATGTAGAAATCTCTAATTAACGGGTAAGAATCATTATTTACGAAGTTAGATCTCAACTTTCTGAGAAAATCACCTATTTCATAAGGATATCTTTCTAAATCAAAAACAATATTTTCACAGTCCTGATCTTTAGCTTTTTTCAAAAGGCTTGTAAAATTGCCTTTTGTAGGACTTTTTCTATCGGAGATTTTGCCATTGATCTCATATTCCGGATTTTTTGTACCCTTGACAATCATTGGGTTTAGTTGCGGTCTTATCTTTACGATAGCTTTATGCATATCAAATATTTTTTGTGCAACTTCTGTATCCCTTACTAAGCCACTTTTATCTGCGTATTCACTTACAAGAACGTCTCCAACTTTCTTGTATTTTGGTTTTTTAAGTTTTTGTAATTCTGCATTTTCTCTTAATTCATTACTCCAGCGGTCTGCATTCTTCTGAGCTTCTTTTTTCTCTTTTTCAGATAAATTAGTTTCATAGGCAGTACCTCCAAAAATCTTTCCTGTTTTACCCGAATTATTTTCAAACTCAATTTTAGTCTGAAATCCCCCTGGAACTTCTGTTACATCTTCATCAGTCTGCTCGATATCGCATCGACATCCCCAATCAAGCGGCATCATGTGAGTATCCCAAAATACGTCGTAAAATGACCTAATCACTCCATCTAAAAGACCATGTTCATTACGCCTGCGATTATCATTTACCGTTACAATTTTCAGATTTGGATATAAGTCTACATCACGCTCAAATTCTTTCCATTTTTGCGCCATATTAGAACTGGCAACAGTGTGATGATATTCTGTTTCTAACCAAGTTCCGTTATAATCTCCCGACAGTTTATAAGCTTCTTTTTTGAATTCACTCCACGGCACAAGTCTCTCATTCTTCACCATCAGTTTCTCCAAATCGTTTTTAAAAGAAGTTTCTTTGAAAGCTGAAAACCGTGCAACATCGTTTTTCAAAGACTTTACAATTTCGGAATCATCAAACTCCACGGAACTTCCAAAACCTACATCAATTCCTTTTGACAGTTTATTGTTGTAATGTCCCCAAAGCTTTTTCCGGTTCTCTTCCGAAACGTCTTTCTCATCGAACATTTCTTCGATGTAGTTTTGCAGAAGCCTGCTCAAATCAAAATCAGCCGTCAATCTTATCGGCTCATGACCGCCACAACATTGTGAGCGATAGTTTAATTTGAGCAGGCTTAGTTCTTTTTTGGTTCCGATGGTATTTTTGTAGCTTGAGTCGGCATACTTTCAATTTCAGTTCCGTACACTTCCTCAATATATGATTGCTTCAAAATGTAGCCGCCCTGGATAAATACCTGATCAATTTTAATCTGTTCTTTAGTATCCTTAGTCTGTGCAATAGAAAATTTAAAACCTTCCGGAATTGGATATCCGAAAAACCTCATCGCAGGAAGTAATTTATCATTGAGAATTGAAAGCATTTTCTTTTCATCAGCAAAAACCAATTCCCCCAAAGTATTTTCGTGAACTGTTCCCTGTGCCTTGCTTCCTCCGTTTTCAGTGGTCATTGTCTGATGTAAAACGAGCATAGAAAGTTCTTCACGTAAAGCCTGTATTTTATGATAAAATACATTGAAAGCGTCGCCTTTTGAATTTTCTTTAATTTCAATTTCAGTTCCGATAGGAAAAACACCGTACGGTGATGATCCCATTTCCTCCAACCATCCGGCAACTTCCTGTTTAACACTTTCAGACTGTGAAGCAATCTTTGCGATTCTGATTGGCACTCCAAAGAGTTCCTCAAATTCGTCCCAACTTCCCCAGGAGTGACGTTTTAAAATTGTGAAAGGCGCAGCTTTCTCCAAAAGTCCGATAGAATCGTACATTTGAACCTCAATTAAATAATGTGGAGCGTCTGCATATTGTAAACCTTTATTAGTATTTACATCAGGAACGAAAAGACCCAGCTCCGGAATTACATGAGCTCTGTCAATCGTTTCAATACCTTTAATTTCACCTTTCAGAATATTGTTGAACCAAACCAAGCCGGTACCAAAATAAGTAGTTTCATGAGTGTACTCAATGAACTTTTCAAACCATGATTTTTCTTTGATAAACTCTGTACATTTATCATCTTTTTTGCCTTCAGCATTTACAATAATATACTCTTTGTTGGTGGTTCTGAAAGTTCTGTTCTGTGTGATTCCGGTAAGTTGAGCATCAAGCATGATATCCAGATAAACTTCCTGCATTGGATAGTTTTGAGGAAACTCTAAACTATGACGGATTTGCCTTGCCTGTTGCCAATGGTTGATTTCTTTACGCCATAATCTTCGGTGCTGCTTAACAGCATCCAACATTAACTGAGTTACTTTTTTAACATCTTTTGAAGCCCCACCTGAAAGCTTCACAGGTTTGTATAATAAATTGCCCGAAATGTCTGTAGTTGTCTGAGTATATTTCATCGTAATGCTCTGTCTAAAGTTCTTTTAATTTTGTCGCCTATTTTTTTATTTAAATAGGTAGATTCGCCCATAAACTGGCGTTTAGGAAGTACGCCATCACCTTCGTTGTGTGCTTTTGCATAGTTTTTATAAGTGTAGAAAACAATACTTAAATTCCGTCTTCGTGCATGAAATGAGTTTCTAAGTTTATCACCTCCTGTATTATGACCTGTAAGAATAGCCCTTCTCATTTCCTTACGTCCAAATTTGGTAAGCTCACCAATTTGTCCACGCCGGTTGGTTCTGTACCGGGTTTTATCTCTTCCACGGTCATCGGTGGTTTTTCTTTCCTGCCATTTTTCAATACTTGCATCATTAAAACCCTGGTCACGGAAATTCTTTTTAATAAAGTTGAGTCCTTCAACCTCAATAATACGTAGAGAATCCTCTGTAATGCTTTCCATTGCATTGAGTAATCTTCTTTCTAAATCATTTAAACTACCAGCCATTTCTGTAATTTTTACGGCTTCCGAGTTTCATAAAAGGGACTTCCTCATCAGGAATACCGTCACCGTTGGTATCTACTTTTTTCTTTGGCAAATCTGCCTTTCTTTTTCCTGTGGAAACTTCCTCCAACCATTTCATTGCCTCGTCATATTCGGACGGATCAATAACACCCGGCTTTCTTCTTTTTTGGATTTTATAGAAAACCATGTCTTTGAGATAATTTAAAACAGTTCTGTCTCTTTGCTCAGCGTTAGCATCAAATATTTCTTTGATGTCGTAATAAGAACCGAGATTTGTTTTCATCACCGCAATCTGATCTAAGATGATCTCAGTAATTATATTATCTTCAGTTCCTTTCAGGATATTAATAAATGATTCGGGAGCTTCTGTATTCAGTTCCTGTATGGTTAAAAATGCCATTAGATAGATATTTTTTGAGGTGAGTATTTTGGATTTAATTTTCTATAAATGTTTGTGCTGAAACTTTGACGGTAAGAAAACATTCCACTCATAGACTGCTCTTCGGTTTCATCTTCTACCTGCTCCAAAGCTGTAAATTGGTCACCGGTTAAAAACTGCATTTTTTCAGCAATAGAATCTAAAAGATCAATTTCATTTAAACCGTGTTCAAAATCTTCAGTTCCGTTATGTTGATTCATCCAGCCATCCCGGCAATACAAAATCACATCAATGTTTGCTTCACCTTCCTGCTTTTGTTCAGTCATGCTCTGATAAGTAATTTTATTAATTCGTATCAAAGCCGAAACAAACAGATCCGGAAACTGATTACTTTGCATTTGCTGACGTTCGAGGTCGACCAGCTCCAATTCCGGTATGGTCGTCAAGGCCTGTTTAATTTTTATAAAAAGTTCTTTTCGTGGAGTCATAATCTGCGTGGTTTCTTTTTGCCAAACGATGGTTTGTGGCTTCCTTCCTCTTTTGAATAACCGAAATAGGTTTGCGCTAATGTGATTGCTCTCTCTAAAGTATCAGCCGGGTCATCACCGGTAGCCATTCCTTTTTCAAATGCTAAAACCCATTTCATAAATAAGTCGTAATCCTGCTTTGAGCGTATTTTTAAAGATTCATCCCAAAAAAGAATCTTTCGGAAAAGCGCATTACCAACACCTGCTGCAATACGGTTATGTTTATCACCTTCCTGATGTAAACCAATTGGAACGTTAGGACATTTGTTATCTTCAGCAGATTGTAAGATAATTGGTGTATAAACTATTTTTTGAGCAGCTGTGGCATCAAAAAAGCCCATCACGGTATAACCTTTTTTAAGATATTTTTTCACCCATTGTGCTCTGATTTCCATTGCCGAATTTATCTCACACTTTTGGCAGAACACTTCTAATACATAGAGATAAATTCCCTTTATTCCCAAAAGGACTCCAGCTTTTAAATCTCCTGGTCCGGAATAGGATAAATCCCAATGATCTAGAATTCCGTCCCATTGTTCATGCTCGGCAATCCTTGTGTGAATAATGGTGTCTGCTTTAAAAAGCTTTCCTTCCTCGATTGGATTATTAAAATCTTCTCTTTGCGAGGTGTAGTGATCATCGTCTTCTACAATATCAATAACATCGGCTCGTGTATATCTTTCCGGCCATGATGGTTCCCAGTCCGTTCGTTTTCGTGCATCTTCAGCAGTAATATTTTTTGTTGCCAAATCAACACGACTTATATCTAAATGCTTGCTGTCTTTAAATTTTTCTTTCAGAAAGTCCAAAAGACCGTCTTTTACGATGTAATTATTTGGAATAATCAAGCGGCCACGCTCTTTATGGAAAGCTTTTTTTAAATCTCCAGTAATCTTTTCACCGTATTTTCTTACCATATCAGGACGTTTTGCCCTGTCACGGTCTTCGCAGTCATCCACACTCGCAAAGTCTGGACGGTATTGTCCAAACCTCAAACCTCTGAAAGGTTGATTTAATCCTAAAGCCTTAAAAAATCGGCCGTCTTTAGTCTGAAATTCTCCATCAGCCCAATTCCCATAACTCAACTGAGCTCCAAAATCTTTAATAATTCTTTCATTGCTTTCAAGGTGCATTTGCACATCGCTTAAAAGTATTTTGGAAAGTCCTTCATTAGCTCCGATCAGAACTGCAAAGAACA
Source organism: Chryseobacterium kimseyorum (assembly GCF_025971945.1). Taxonomy (GTDB): domain Bacteria; phylum Bacteroidota; class Bacteroidia; order Flavobacteriales; family Weeksellaceae; genus Chryseobacterium; species Chryseobacterium kimseyorum. The sequence goes on along the minus strand of NZ_JAPDHW010000006.1, from coordinate 171,882 downwards.
ACTCATCATTTTCTTTAAGGTGAAGGATATTACCAACGTTGGTATGAATTGACTTTGCTGCACCACGGTACCACTCCCGGAACTGGCGGATTTTATTGTCTTTAAAAACCTTTTGATAACTGTCGTGATGAAATTGTGAGCTTGGAGCATCTGCAAGAGGCAAACCTGAATTTATACCAAAGTAATAATCGAAGAATTCAACATAGTTCTCAGGCTTCAAAAGCTTTTTAATACGTTCCTTCTGTTGGTCGGTCGTTTCATTTTCCAAAGAGTTGTAAGTAGAATCCTTAATCATCTTTGAAAGCATGAAATACCTTTCCTTAGCCTCTTTAAGTTCGGTTTTAGTCATTCTGCAAAAGTTCAGTTACATACGCATCAAAGTGCGGACGGATTTCTTTTATTAGTTCCAATAGAACTTCTCTTTTCTTCCCAATGTTTTTAGCTGCATTCTCCAGCATGTAAGAACTAAAACCGTCGATGCTTTCCATCGTATAAACCGCCACTTTTTTGCTGTCTGTAATTCGGTCAAATGCAGCAACAATTTTAGAAATATCATCAGCTTTGTAAGGAAGTTTTTCATTCTTCTCAATTGCTAAAGCCATTTTCAAAGTAAGATTTCTAATGGTTGACGGTTTTAAAGAAGCTAATTCTTTTTCATGTTCCCAGTTTTCGTCATCTCTCCACTTTGCAAGCGTTTTCACTCCTATACCAATGATTTCCGAAATATTGGTAACGGTAAAGCCTTTAATGAATAGGTCTTTTCCCTGCGATTTTTTTGCGCCTGATTCGGCCGCCGTAAGTCTTGCCATTAGTTTATATATTTTGCATCCACATTAATAGTTCCGTCTTCAGTGAAAGCTATATTTGAAACCTTCATTCCATCGTACTGTAGATTTCTTTTTGCATCAATCAGGAATTCGTTTGGTTCCTCAGTATTCAGCATATTTTCAATACCCACTCCAACTTCCGGAGCTGATTTATATTCGCCTTTACTCGCAATCAGGATATGTTTTACATGCTGATTATCACTGTTGCCAATAGCAAAATCGCCGTTGGAAATTACAAGGTCATCAGTAAAAAGAATGTCTATCATCGTGGTTGATTCTCCTGCAAAATTCCTTTTAATAAAGCGTTGTAAAAATTTGGTGTTTAGAGAATTGATAAAAATCTCTAACCAGTATAGATTTTATTCTGTTGTATTATCGACGGTTTTTTTTCGGTTTCGGAATGTTTCAATTTTGTCTCCACAATACGAGAGAAACCTCACTTTTTAGAATGGAGTATAAATTCATAGTAAACACAGAAAATGTAAACTCATACGGATATAGAATTATCACGGAGGGCATAGATATTTCGCAGTACGAAAGAAATCCGGTCGTATTGTTTATGCACAAACGTTCCGAATATCAGCCTACGGGAGACGAAGTAATCGGCCGTGCGAGGCTTACAAAGGAAGGTGACCAACTTATTGCACATATCACATTCGATTCAAAAAACGATTTTGCTTCAAAAATTGAACAAAAAGTAAAAGGCGATTTTATTAGAATGTGCTCAATGTACGCCGATGTTATCGAAGCGAGTTCAGATGAAGCTTTGGTAAAACCGGGACAAAAATATGAGACGATTACAAAATGTAAACTCATCGAAATTTCAATTGTTGATATCGGTGGAAATGATGATGCAATACGTTTATCCGGACATACCGGAACTACTCCCAAAATCAAACTTCTCAATCAAAAAACAGAACATACAATGTCAGAATTAAAAACCATCGCACTGGCTTTAGGTAAAAGTGCAGATAGTTCAGAGGTAACAGTTTTAGAAGCTGTAAACAGTCTAAAACTCTCTTTGGAAACTGAAAAAACAGCCACCAAAGAGTGGAAAGATAAGTACATCGCACTTCAGGCACAGGAGGCTACAAAACTTGTAGATAGAGCGGTTGCACTGGGACTAATCCCAGAAGATTTGAAAGATGTCCAAGTCAAAGCCTTTGAAAGTGATTTCGACTCGCAATCGGTTAAGCTTAGTAAGCTTATTAAAGAAAAAGAGGACGAAAATCAAACCAACGGAATCCAAAGCAAAATTGGTGATGCAGTTCAATTAAGCAAAACAGGTAAAGGTAGCAAAACAGGTGACGAAAAAGACACTTTCGACTACCTACAAAAACACGATTCTGTTGAGCTTTCAAGAATCAGAAGCGAAGAACCTCAAAAATACGCTCAACTCGTAAAATCTTACGGTGAAGGTGTGAGGTACACAGCAAAATAAATCAATCATTAAAAAAATTAAAATCTATACAATGAAAAAAAGACTTTCATTACTGGCTTTGTCCATTAACTTTATTTTGGCTTTCACAGCATCATTTGTGTTTGCTCAGGCAGTTCCTTCTGTCGAATTCAATCCGGTAGTTTCTGCAACAGTTATTACTTTGGGTTATGCTGCAATCACCTATTTTGTTACGATGCCGAAAGGAATTTTGCAGGAAGGTTTACAAACAGAGGTTTGGATTGCTGATATTAAAGAGCAGCCGCTTCCGGACACATCTTTTATTACTCAATCACAAGACTTATCAGCTTTCGTAAGAAATAATATACTGCATTTGGCAGAAGCTGGCGTTGATCCCGATGTGTTTTTAAACTATTTCACAGAAAATAATGAGGAATTGCCGATTCAAGATATTAATGATATCCCTCACGAGGTGATCCTGCAAATTTGGTCAACTGCACAAACTAAGCACAATAATCTGTTAGACGCTGAATTGAGCTATGATAAAAGAGCATCAATTCTAAACCGTCACAGAAACGCTTTAGCTAAGAATATGGCTCAACGAACTGCATTTTCTTGGTCAGCAGCTTCAAATGATGCATTTAATAAAATCATCAACTTGGGTGCAAACGATTCTGTAATCGACGCTTTTATCGACATGAGAGCATTTATGAAAAAACTAGATATCGACATGTCTACTATGAATGTGATTTTGCAGTCAGATCATGAGGCAAGGATTCAGAAAGAGGATAAAAAGCTGTACAAAGAAATCATTTCTGAGAAAGGTGCAACACTTTACGATTTCAAAATTCACAGTTATTCTAAAACTCCTTATTACACTGCTGCCGGTGCAAAGAAGCCATGGGGTTCCACTATTGAGGCAACCGATAAACAGGCATCAAACATTTGGAGTTCTGAAGAGGTATTTAGATGTACTGGTGATGTTGAAGTTTATCCAACTTTAAAGCACTCTGGTTGGCAGTCTGATTTGTTCTCAATGGGACAAAGGGCATTGAACGGAAAAATCAGAAGTAACGCACCGAAATATTTCGGAGCTATTCTTTAATCTTTAAATCAGGATCATGTCAGATACAAAACAAAAGGCTTTGGACTTCTTTAAGTCCAAGCCTGAAGCCAAAGAGGTTTTTGCAACCTCAGATGGTTTTCTGTTTACCAAAAAAGCAGATGCAACAACTCACGCTGTAACTCTCAATTCAGATAATCCGGAAGTGGAGACATTTGAAAATAAAGCTTTGCCAGCTGAGGAAGTTTTACAGGACGAAAAGTTAGTACAGGAGTATGAAGACCTTTTCAAAGTAAAACCGGAGGAAGGACTCAGCAATGAGGATATTCAGATTTTAATCGACGCAGAATTAGAGAATTAATGCGAGAAATCAAATATATAGCCGTGCATTGCACAGCAACTCCTCAGACGACATCTATTGATTCAATAAGAAATTACTGGAAAACAAGTCTGAAATGGAAAATGCCCGGCTATCATTTTATAATTAAACCGGACGGAGAGATTGTTGAGCTATTAAGTATAGACCAAGTTTCAAACGGTGTGGCTGGTTACAATTCGAAAACTATCAATATATGCTACATCGGCGGAGTTGATAAGAATTTAAAACCTATTGACAACCGCACGGAAGCACAGAAAAAATCTCTTTTAGCAAAGCTAACTGAATTAAAAAAGAAGTTTCCGAAAGCAATCATTCAGGGTCACAGAGATTTCCCAAAAGTAGCAAAAGCCTGTCCGTGTTTTAATGCAAAAACAGAGTATGAAAAACTATAAAGCCATAATTCTTCTTTCTTCTTTTTGTTTGTTAACATCTTGCCGTACAACACGGCAAGTTGTTAAAACAACAAACAAAATACAAAAAGAAGTTTCAGAAAGTAGAGTGAGCTACAGAGATACAGTTCTCTACACTTCAAAAGCGCAGACTTCTTTAAAACTCCCGGTATCGGAATTTAAAAAATGTTCTGATGAACTGTTTAAACAGCCTTTTAATGGTGTTAAAGAACCTTCTAAGCAGCCACGAATCTTTACACAGAAAAATGGCAATGCAAAAGCCATTGTGAGAATTGAACATGATACCATAACCGTTACTGCCGAATGTGACAGTCTTGCTTTAAGAGCTCAAATTAAAAGTGAGTTTGAAAGCAAAGAGCGTTTTGATTCATCATTAGAATCTCAATCGGAAAAGGAAGAAAGAAAAAGCAACTTTTTCATGATTGCCGGACTTTGTGTTGTGTTTTTCTTCGCTGGATTTATAGTAAAATCATTAATTAAAATTTCAATTTAAACCATGGGTTTACCAAAAATAACATTCTTAATCGCTACCGCCGGACTTGGTCTGCTTACAGCGGATATTCAAAAGGTTCCCGGTTTGGTAATCACCGGAAATACGGTAGCTGAAAAAATTGCCATTGGAGAATCAAAACAGATCTTCTCTTTGGAACAGGCACAAGAATTCGGAATCACACAAACCGAAAATCCTTTTGCTTTTAAACACGTTAAAGCCTTTTACGATTATGCAGGCACAAATGCAGAATTGTGGATCATGCTTACAAGCGATGCAACAAAAGTTTCAGCGATGGCGGATAAAAACGGTACCATTGCCAAAAAACTTCTGAACGATGCTGGAGGACGAATCAGAGTTTTAGGACTCATTAAGGAATTCGAAGACGACGATAATTCAGCGAACGGACTTGATGCCGATCTTGATGTTGCAGCTGTAAATCTTCAGGCATTAGGCGAAGAATTTACAACAAAGTATTTTCCTTTCAGAGGCGTTGTATCCGGGAATAATTTCTCAGGAAACGTTCAAAATCTGAAGGATTATGCAACGACTGAGCACAACCGAGTTTCTGTTTTATTAGCTAATACAGATGGAGCAAAAGAAGCTTCAATCGGTTTAGCTTTAGGACGTTTGGCATCTACTCCTGTTCAGCGAAAACTGCATAGAGTGAAAGATGGAGCCGTTGAGAATTTCAACGCTTATTTTACTAACGGTGAAAAAGTAGAAAGCCTCTCAGCTTCATGGGATGCATTGGCAGACAAAAACTACATTTTCATGCGAAATTTTGTAGGACGTGCCGGTTTCTACTTTTCATCTGATCCCACTTTAACCAAAGAAACTGACGATTTCAAAACATTGTCAAATGGTTTTGTGATGGATAAGGCAATGATTTTAGCGTACAATGTACTCGTTGAAAATCTTGCTGATGAAGTTCCGGTAGCTGAAGACGGGAACATTCACCCTGCGATTATTAAGAGCTGGCAGTCGGCTGTAGAAAGTAACATCAACGGCAACATGACCAATCAGGGCGAAATTTCTGCGTGCAAATGTTTCATTGATGAAAATCAAAACGTGCTTCAGACCGGTGCAATGACTGTAGAACTACAGGTTTTGCCTGTGGGATATTCGGAGTATATCACTGTAAAAATAGGTTTCACCGCTCAAATTAACGCATAATATGGCATCAACATTTTCATCAAAACAGTACAAGTGGCCGGATTTATCGGTAGTTGTGGGCGGTCGAATCCTCGAAGGAATCACAGTCGTTGAATACGCAGAAAAAAGAGAGAAAGACTTTCTATACGGTCGTGGATCAAAGCCTCATAGAGTTGTAAGCGGAAACGCTTCTTATGAAGGCAAGATATCAATTTGGCAGTCTGAATTGGAAGCCATGACTAGAGATGCACCAAACAATGATATTCTTCTTTTAGAAATGGAAATCATTATTGCTTATGTACCGTCAGACGGCGGTCAAATTGTGACTGATATTCTTAAAGGTGTAGAATTCACCGAGGTAAAAAAAGGAATGACTCAGGGCGATAAAAACATGATTGTTGAATTGCCAATCATTTTCACGGACGTAAAAAGACAACAGTAAATTTTTTCATATTTAATATTTAATTGGTTAGAAGTCCGCTCAGTTCGGGCGGACTTTTTTCTTTAACAAACAAACAAAATGACAAAAGAAATCAAAAATTTAGAACAGCAAATTAAAGATTGGAAAGAAAAGCACGGTGGTGTATTTGAACTTCCAGTTGATGACAAAACCTGTTATTTACGTATTCCTGGGATGCCGGATTATCAGCGAGCATTCACAGCCATGCAGGATAGTGGAAATTCAGCCTTTGGCGAAGTTATGCTTGAAGTCCTTTGGTTGGACGGTGACAAAGAAATCAGAACCGACAATGACTATTTTACTCCAGCGAAAAAAGAAGTAATGAAATTTCTTCGCTATGACGATCCGATTATTACAGATTTACCAAATAGGCAAAAAGAAATCAGAATTGGCGATGCTGTAACGGTGATCAGAGTAATCACTAAAGAAGATGTTACAATGGCTGAAAGAAAAAATCCCGGCGATAAACCATTTGTAACGCAAAATGCTTTATATGATTTGGTAAAAATTTCCGCTGATCCTGTTTTCGATGATAAGAAAAACGCTGCCGTGAGATTTCCGCTTTTTCAGGCGATGGAAAAAATCCAAAATGAGAAAGTTGCACAGCTAAAAAAGCTTTAGACGATGCAATCATTGATATTAATGATTCATCGGCATTCGAATACGCAGAAAACTTAAATATCAGACTTTTTAACGGTTATCTCAGATACTATATGCACATTCAGAGTCCTGAAACTCTTTCGGACGATGCCTGGGCAGAACAGATTCAAACTTTACATTTTATCAGAATTCAGGAAAAAGAAGCATCCGAAAAATAATGAACGCCTACGAATTTATTATCAACCTCCGAAATCAAGCCAGCAACGAACTACGTCGAGTAGCTCAGGAAGTTGGCGTGGTTGATACCAGAGTTAGGCAAACAAACCGGGATTTAAATCAGACCAATACTATCGCAAAAGGTTTAGGAAATACATTTTCAAACCTACGCTCTAAAATGGTAGGCATATTTGCCGGAATCGGAATAATGGCAGCTACACAGCAGGTCATAAGCGCACGGGCAGAATATGAGAAATTTGATGCCGTCCTCACAAATACTTTTCAAAGTAAAGATATCGGACAAAGTGCCTTAGCGATGATCACCGACTTTGCGGCCAATACACCCTATCAGCTCAACGAATTGACTGGAGGTTTCATAAAGTTGGCAAACCGTGGTATTGCTCCAACCTATTTGGAAATGACCAAAATGGGAGATTTAGCCGCTTCGCAGGGAAAATCATTTGATCAGTTGGTCGAGGCGATTATGGATGCACAAACTGGAGAGTTTGAAAGAATGAAGGAATTCGGGGTGAAAGCTTCAAAGGACGGTGATAAGGTTCGGTTAACTTTCAAAGGTGTTACAACGGAAATTGCCAACAATGAAAAAGCCATCAAAGATACCATCATTGCGTATGGTGGAATGAAAGGCGTTGGTGGTTCGATGGAAGCGGTTTCCAAAACTTTAGGCGGTCGCCTTTCAAATCTAGAAGATCAGTGGTGGGGCTTTTTGGTTGCAGTCGGTGGTTATGGTGGCGGAATTTTAGGTGATAGTCTCTCGATGCTTGGTGATGGCTTACAGTTTTTGCAGGCACATCTTCCACAGATCGCAAATTGGTTTAATCTTTTATGGATTTACATCAGTCCGCTGGTGAATTCTATTTCTGATTTTTTCAGAGTTGCTATTGAAGGTGTTTTCGGAGTTTCTGATACCGGTTCTGCTTTAAGCCTATTCGGTGACATTATGAGCGGAGTTCTGCTTATTGTAAATTACTTATCAACAGGAATCTCAACACTATTAAACTGGCTCCAGCCTTTAGATCCATACTTATTAGATGGTGCGATTGCATGGGGTATTTTCAGTTTGGCGATGGCTCTTACGCCAATCGGTTGGATTATCATTGGTATAATGGCTGTAATTACAATCATTGGAATGCTGATGAAGTACACAGACGGCTGGGGTAAATCCTGGGCAGCTCTAAAGGAACTGGTAATGCTTTACTGGAATCAGGTTAAAGCAAACTTCAAAATAGGTGTTGATACGGCAATTTATCATTTTAACCGCTTACGATATTCAGCGTTTGAAATATTTGATAAGATAGGGCAGAAAATTTCCAATGTTGGACAGGCTATTAAAAAAGCTTTAGACTTTGATTTTTCCGGTGCATACGATACGATTAACAAAGAGATTACATCGGAGTACACCAAAAAAATAAAGGAAAACGAGGAACAGTATAAAAAGAATCTCAAAGATTATTCTACAGGTACTATTGACAGACTGAAAGAAGCAAAAAAACAGTTTGGAGAAATTGGAATTTCTGTTGATACAGAAGGTATTTCGAAAGATTTTAAGAAGATAAAAGGCTCTTTTGACAGCATTGGAAGTCCAACAAAAACAGACAGCAGTGCTTACGAAGATTTCTTAAATAAGCAGAAAAACAGTGTAACTGCTCCGGGAGCAACAGCAGGTGGTAAGGATAAAAACAAAGATAAGAAATCGGATGGCATTGTCTCCGGAGGTTCTAAGCAAACAAATATTGTTGTCAATATTGGAAAGCTTCAGGATCAAACCGTAATTAATGTTTCGAATAGCGAAAAAGGAATCAGCACTTTGGGTGAAAAAGTAAGGGAAGAATTATTAAGAGCTTTAAACTCTTTGAATCAATCACAGGTAAACTAATGGACTTCGATTTTAAAGAATTAATTGCAAAAGCACATTTCGATTATGTCGGACCGGCTTTCCCCAGTTGGTGGGGTCGTAATAAAAAACTGTTTGTTTTACCATCCTTAAAAAACATCAGCCGGGAACTTCTTTTGAACGGAAAGTATTTTCAGAGGCTAACGTTGTCGTATGAAGGTCAACAGTTCGATCTCCCTAATGAACCTTTGATTTCTTTAGGCTTAACAAAAACTATTGTCGAAACCGCTACAGTTGGACAATACAGAAGAGGAACAGTAAAAGAATATATCTGCACCGAAGATTATCAGTTGATCATTAGAGGTGTTTGCTTAAATGAAGATAGCGAAATGCGTGATGAGTATCCAACTGATCAGGTTCAGGTGCTTCACACCATGTTTGAAATTAATGATGCACTGGATATTGAGGCTAATTTATTTTTAGAGCTTTTTGGTATTGAAAAACTTGTGCTAAAATCTTTTGAACTGGATGAAATGGCAGGTCAGCAGGGATTACAGAAATACACGATTACGGCGGTTTCTGACCAGCCATTTTATGCAGACTTAGAAGAAAAAGAAAAATTAAATCTACCATAATGTTTATTCTAAAAGGAACTATTAAAGTTGGTGAATTTACATTTCACAGTATTAGCGATGTTGAGATTACAAAAAGCGTAGATGAGTTGGTTGATACAGCAGTCTTTAAAATACCGTCCAGATTTAAAATCCGTGAAAATGGAGAATTAAAATTTACTGAAGAGGCTTTAAAAGTTGGAGATAAAGTGAGCATAACTTTAGGTTATGAGAAAAAATATGAAGGTGTTGAGTTCACAGGTTATGTAGCAAGCATTGGAAGTAAAATCCCTTTGGAAATAAAGTGTGAGGATTCAATGTGGTTACTGAGAAGAAAGAATATCACAAAGGCATTTGGAAAAACAACGTTAAAAGAGATTTTGCAGGAGGTTGTTTATGGTACTGAAATTAAACTTTCCGATAAAATACCACATTTGGCAATTGATAAGTTCATTATCAAAAATCAAAACGGAACTCAGGTTCTTCAGTATCTAAAAGAAAATTATCCTGTAGTAGCTTTTATTGATGATGATCAAAAACTTTATGTAGGGCTTCAGCAACTAACAAATATAGGACAGGAGGCTATCTATGATATCAACTATAATTTAGTAGAAAATAACCTCGAATATCTCTCGGCAGATCAGCGGAGAGTCAAAGTGAGATACGAGGCAAGGGATAAAGCGAATAAGGTTATACGGGTAGAAATTGGAGATTATGATGGAGAATTGTTTGAGGTAAAACTCAATAACATCTCTGATGAGAAAACTTTGAGAACTCTTGCTGAAAATGCTTTAGTCCAGAGAAAATATTCAGGCTTCGAAGGCTCGGTAAAGTCTTTTTTAATACCGTTTGCCACTCGTGGAATGGCTGCGAAAATTAAAGACAGAGACCATTTGAACAGAGAGGGAAAATATTTTATAAATAAAGTCGTGACCAGTTTCGGAACAGACGGAGCTCGTAGGGATGTCCACATAAGTAACAGATTGTGATTGATAAAAAAATACAGGAAGCTTTAGCAAAGTTAAAAAACAGAAAGGTTGAGACCTTTCCTGCAAAGATTATCTCAGTCGATAAAACAGAAGGAACCTGTGTTATAAATGATGGTGATATTGAGTTTGCCGATGTTGCGTTATCAGCAAGCATTGAAGAAAACGGAAAACGGTTTCATTTGTTCCCAAAAGTTGGGAGTTTTGTTTTGGTCTCACCGGTAAATGAGGATTTACACAGGCTTTATATTGAATTCTTCAGCGAAATTGAGTCTGTAGATTTGAATATTGCCGAAACTCAGTTGCAGATTGATAAAGATGGTTTTTTGCTAAAAAAAGAAAACGAAACATTAAAAAAAATGATGGATGATTTTCTGCAAGCATGCCGAAATATGGTTTTTCAGACGAACGCCGGGATAACAATTGAATTGTTGAACGATGTAGAGTTTAAAAACCTTCAAACAAGATTTAATCAATTTTTAAAATGATTTTAAATGCCAATTATAGAAGCGGCCACAAAGGCGAAAATTAAAACGAAATTATTAGTAGCGAGAAATAATACTACAGATGCAGATGAAGCTTTAGATGCGTTGGTGGATGCTCTCTACGAAATTATAAAGGAGCTATTGCTTAATGCAACAGTTACCGGAACCTGTGGAGGTGCAGGAAGTCCACTAACATTGGGTAAAATAACATAACCATGAAAGAATTATTAGTTTATAAAAAACATGCAATTGGACTTTTAACAGCAATTAAAAAACCAGCTGTTGCTTTTCCTGCTATTGGAATGATTACGCTCAGTGATTGTCAGTGGGGAATTTCATTGCTTTTCGTACTGATGCTTTTCGATTTTGTAACAGGTGTTCTCGCTTCATGGAGTTTGTGGAAAAATTCAAAGATTGAAAGCAGTTTTTGGCAGAAGGGATTCACCAGTGTACGAATCAGAGAATCCGTTGTTAAAAGCATTACCTATTTTTTGCTGATCATGTGCGCCTACGGTATTGAGACCATATTTAAGATTAAAACCTTTAAGGCCGAAAGTTACACTGAGCATCAGATCACACTCACTTTGGCAGCAATAGCCATTGCGTGCGCAATCGAATTTTACTCAATATTTTTCGAGAATCTGCCGAAAGCAGGATTCAGCATTGAAGTGAAGTTGAAAGCCATTTTTGTAAAAGTAAAATCCGCGATATCATCTGTAATAAGTTTAAAAAATGGAGATAATAGTCCTGAATAGACAAAGTCTGCAAGATTTGGCAGTACAGCATACAGGAAGCGTTTTTAATGCTTTTTCTATTGCATTGGCAAACGATCTTTCAGTTTCGGAAAGCGTTGCACCTGGGACGGTTCTAAAACTTCCGGATGTTTCCAAAAATACTGATATTTTGAATTATTACGGAGCAAAAAAAATAAAACCTGCAACAGAATTACAGGATTTGAGACCTGTTGAAGAAACACGAGGAATCGGCTGGATGAAAGTCGGGAACACATTTAAAGTACTTTAAAAAATGAATAAAACATTTGAACAAATATTTGCAGAAATGCAGGCTGCTAAAGACAGCAATCCTCTTCTTTCCGGTTTAAATAGCACATCACGAGTTTCTATTTGGAAGATGATATTTGATGTCGTTGCCTGGTCAATTTTCAACTTCATGCAGGTTGCAAATTTTCATCTGCAGGAAATTCGGGATCTCATTGCAATTCAGAAAGTTTTTAATCTCAGAAGATACCGTTCTGAAGCTTTGCGTTTTCAATATGGATTTGATCTCCAAAATGAAAGCGACCAGTTCAAACTAACTTTTGAAGATAATGGTGCAGATGTGATTGCAACTGACGAGCAAATTGAAGCAAGTAAAATAGTGAAGTATGCAGCCTGCAATCGTGTGATCGATAATGGCCGAGCAAAAATAGTAATGAAGATTGCACCGCAAAATTTAGATGATGTTTTTTCACCGGAAATCATGAGCGCTTTTGCAAAATACATCGAAGAAATTTCGCCGGCAGGAGATCATGTAACAATTATCAATTATCTGCCGGACATGCTAAAGTTTGCATTTAAAGTAAAGTACGATCCTATGGTTTTAAAAGCTGACGGCATGAATATTTTAACCGCAAAATTCCCCGTACAAGAAGCAATTCAAACGTTTTTACAAAACCTTCCTTTCAATGGTGAACTGAGCGTTCAAAGACTGGAAGCGGTAATGCTCGCTGTGGATGGCGTGGAAGATTTACAAACGTTGCAGATTCAGTCTAAATGGATTGATCCGGGACAGAACGGCTATGGTTTTTACCAGCCAGTTAATATGTCTGTGATTCCTGCATCAGGAAGGTTTAAAGTGGAAGATTTCACAGGTTTACAATACATCGTATAAAATGGATAGTGTTTTCAATATCAATTTTAAAAAGTTAGCTATCGAATGGCTACCTACTTTTTTACGCAAACCGATAATCAGTGCTATTGTTTTAGTTTTAATACTACCATTGGAAGCTTTATATAGCGAATTGTTAAAAGCAAGAAAACAGAACCTTATCAGGATGAATACAACCTGCCAAAAGTTCTCAATGCAAAAACGATTAAACGATTATTTCGACCCGGTAGAAAGGAGAATAGAAATCGTTAAAGCTGTTTTGTTTGATGGTGTTTATCTGTATACGGAGGCTGAAGACGACCAGTGGCGAACTAAAACACAATGGCTTTATGTCGACAGCTTACCGATGTATCTCTACACAGAAGCCGAATTAAATAGTGATTATGACTTTATTGTCAAAATCCCAAACACAGGAATCAACCAATTACAGCTACGTGCTGAAATTGAATATTATATGTTACAAAGTAAAAATTACAGAATCGATTTAATATGAGACTGAATTTCAAATTTATGCAGACTGACGGCGTTCCATTGACTGCCGATCTGATGGATCAGATACAAGAAGCGTACACTATTTTCAATGTGCTTGGAAACATTGCCGGGCATCTAACCATCTTATCCGGTTGCGAGGTTGTCGGAACTTTGGTAAGTCCGGGAATCGTTGCCATTGGCGGTGATGTTCTTGCCTTCGAAGGTGGTACGGTCGATCAAACAGTTTTCATTCAGCAGGAAGATATCACAAAGGTTTTTAAAAATCAGGTTTCAAAAGTTCTGATTCAAAAAAAGACCGTCAAATTTGGTAATGCTTCTGTAACGTATAATTGGGATGAATTTGTACGTATTCCTACTTTAAAAGAGATGAAGGAAGCAATTGATTCCAAAGCAAATCAATCTGATCTTGATTTGGTGATAGCAGATATTGAAGTTTTGAAAATGAAAACGGCTCCTGTCTTTAATGGCGGTGTTATTTGGGCGTTTAATCGTCCAGTTGATGAAATACCAGACGGCTGGAAAGAATGCCTCGACACTCGTGGAAAAACAATTGTAGGACATGATCCGGACGATAATTTCTTTGATACTTTCGGGGTTAACGTTGGTTCAAAAACTCATCAGTTAACAGCAGCACAATTACCACAATTATCAGGAACTATTTACACAATTGCGCCTTCGAGTGATAATGGCAGTGGAATTATTTCGATTCAGAACCAATCTACAGCCTCAATAGGTGGTAGTTCCGTTGCATATATGCACAAAAACATCAGAATCAGTTTCGGAGGCAATCAGGCTCACAATATCGTACAGCCTTCAAGAATCGCACTATTTATAGAACCTAACTTTCAATAAAATGTCAGAATTAAGAAATACAGTTTTCCAATATTTTCAAACGGATGATATCCCGACTGAAGCACAATTTCAATATACTTGGAGTGCTATCCGGTTCAAAGATGAAAAGGTAAGCATATCCGATGTTAGCCTTTTAGAACAGGCATTACAAAATAAGCTAGGAAATTCTCATGCAAATGATGTCAATGCTCACACTTCATACCTTGCAAAGTTGGACGCTTCCAATTTAAACTACGAGCAAACACAAGCGTGGCGAATGGCTTTAGGAGTTGGTGATATTCCGGATAATGTTGCATTGGTTGATGAAGGTGCTTCACCGGAAGTCTACAATAAAGAACAGATCGTTGCAATGTCGATGATGATAGCTGATTTTGTGACGGCAGGAAAGATAAGAGCTGACAAAATTGAGGCTTTAGGTCTTACAGATTTGATTCAGGCTTCTGAAACTTCTTTGTCTGCTTTTGTCGCTAATTCTGCAAACTACGAATTTCAGCAAAATGATTTTATTGCAATTCCTGTAAATGGAAACTTTAGTCTTTTCATGTTCAAAGGCGGTGCAAAAAATGTTGCCGGAAACTATCTGCCTACAGGATTGACAAACATTACTATTGCGATGGTTGAAGGCTTGCAATCTGCTTTAAATGGAAAGCTTGACAAACCATCAGCTGACGGAAACTATTTTGTAAACAGAGCATCAGGAACTGCGAGTTTTAAAGCTATCAATCCCGGTGTTGGATACCTTTTATTTTGGAATGGTTCAGAGTTTAAAAATTCATCAATATACCGTGATCCGGCAGGTATTAAATTTGGATTTGGCACTGATTCGCCTACAGAGCAATTGCACTTAACAGCACGTGCGAGAATGTCTGCTTTGGTTTTGGAAGACAATGCCGAAACATTACCGCAACAAGTGACATACAATAATCGAAATTTTTACGGTACAGATGCAACAGGATCAAAACGCAAATTTCAATATGCTGATTATCAAGATTGGCTAAAAACGGCTCAGGGAATGAGTATTGAACAGTCATTAGCACTTGCACAGGTTTTAAATGGCGGCTTAGGTTCGGCAGGCGAAATGAGCGTTAATTTGATAGCACCACCTATTATCCAAAACCAATATGATTCTGTTGAATATATCTTATTGAAAGGTGCTAATTTAAATCTAAATCAGCTAAGTATGGGAATACAGATTCTAGCTTCAGATAAAACGACAGTAGTAGCCACTATACCAAATAATCAGATACAACTGAATGCTTCTGGGTTAGATTTAATTTTTTATTACAATTTTTATAATTTTCCAGAAGGTCAATATTTTATTAAATTAACGAGCGGTGTCAAGGTATATATTGCAAGTTTGGATTTAAGAATTGTGCAGTCTGTTACACCTGTAAATTTAAATGCTTTAACTTGGGATATTTTATATGCAGGAGGAGCAAACCCTAACCCGAATGATGTAGCCCTCGGAGGTAATTTTTCAGTCGATACTCCTTTCGGAGCTGCACAACCTATACCTAAAGTAAATTTTAAGAGTTCTGAAATTTTTGCAGAGGGTGAAGATTTTCTAATAGAGTTAACAATTAATTTTAGTCAGAAAAACTGGCAACATGATTATGAGCATAGTTTCATAGGATTAGGTTACTCCGATACAGTGAACTCTGTCGCTATGAACTCACTAGTTAGTTTCGATTTTTGGTCACCTGCTGATGGTCCTTATGTTTATATTAATGTTGAGGGTGTAACTATATTAATACTTACCGTACCGGCTCCACTAGTAGTCACTTTTATAAAAACAGGTAATGTATTTAGAACTATCATTGGAGGTTACAATACTTCTAAAACACTAAGCAATAACGAGGGGTATTCAATTTTTGCCCAATTTGTGGCAAGACCTGGCTCTCAGATTGTATCTACTTCAATAACAAAAGCTTATAAATTGTAATAATGAATACAGAATTAATAATAAAGCCTGAAGATCAGGCAATGATTGACGCTATTAAAAGCATCGGGAAATCATGGTATGAAATGGCTTTGCCTGACCATCCAATCTATCCACAATTTGCAAGAAAATTAGTGGTCACAGGATTCAATACTCCTGATATGGAAGGAGATGAGGAAAGAATCTATGTAAACGTCCGTCAGTACCTTATTTTGAAGGATGGCAATGTCATTCATAAAAGACTGACAATGCCTAACTGGCAGATTCATGAAGGTAACGTAGAAGAGATTATGGGAGCTTCCGGAAAACTTTTAACAGGAATTCGCCAGCTTAAAGATGATGACGGGAATGTTATTTCAGAAGAAATCGAAACTTTAAAGGCTCAATCGGTTCAATACGTTCGTTTTCTCATTAAAACTAAATCAATTGATTTGGTAGATGTTTTCGCGCAATTTATGGGCATTTACAAAGATAAATTTCAAACGAAAATAGACAGTATATGAAAAGATATTGTGTTGACGTATTGCTGTTTTTGGTAGCTTACATTCTTTTGCTTCCATTGACAATCATCAATTATGTTGTAGTGCTGATCACATCGAAAGATAATGCAAAAGGATATTTCAGAAGTACTGCCGTGAACATTGACAAATTTGGGAATCGTGAGTTTCGTACGCTTTGGAATAAAACGCTGAGAACTGATGAAGGTTACAAGTTTGGCAATCCGGAAGAAACCATTTCCAGTGCTTTAGGAAAGAATGAGCGTGACGGTACGCTGAGTAAAGCCGGAAAAGCTTTGACTTGGATATTAAATAAATTAGATAAAAATCACGGTTTGAAGTCTATTGTAGATTTTAACACCTCTTAAAGTCAAATACCATGCTTTTAGGAGTGTTTAAAAAGACTTCCATTGTTGTCAATTTAGGACACATAACAGCTTGGATAAATTGGGAAATAATTGCCAAAATCATCAAGCAAAAAAGAAAAAAGAAAACTAATGTTTTGATTCTTTTCATAAGGTTAGTATAATTCCAAGGAGGAAAGGAATTAAAAAACGTCCTCCAACAATAAAAAACGTCTCACTGTATTTTTATTAGCAACAAAGCCACCGTTGGAGGACAAAAGTCTTCTTATGGTGGTTTTGTTGTTTAATACAGTGAGGCTGCAAATATAGCAAAACAATTATTTAAATTATATATTATGAAGTACAATTATGTACAGGCGCCTCTACCTTTTCAGGGGCAAAAAAGAAGATTTTTAAAACCATTTAAAGAGGCTTTAAATGAATTCCCGGCAGATGCTGTCTATGTTGATCTATTTGGCGGTTCCGGTTTACTGAGTCACACCGTAAAGGAATATTATCCTGATGCAAAAGTGATCTACAATGATTTTGACGGCTATTCTCAACGTTTAGAATATGTAGATAAAACTAACAACCTGCTAAGTGATATTCGTGTTATTTGCGCAAAATCTGAAGCAAGAAAGGAACGTTTGCCCGATGATTTGCATTCTGAAATTATTGGCAGGATTTCAAAAGAAGAAGGTTTTATCGATTGGGTGACTATCTCATCAAGTCTATTATTTTCGATGAATTATGTGACATCATTTGAGCAGCTAAAGAAAGAAAAATTCTATAATAAAGTGAGGCTTTCAGATTATCGTGCTGATGGTTATTTGGAGGGCGTAAATCGTGTGAAGAAAGATTACAGAGATTTGTTCGCAGAATATAAAAACCATCCTAATGTTGTATTTTTAGTTGATCCGCCTTATTTGTCAACAGACTGTTCTACATACAGCAAACCTGACTATTGGAAACTATCAGATTATCTCAACGTTTTGAAGACTATTGAAGATACCTCATATTTCTACTTTACAAGTAATAAAAGTCAGATCATTGAACTGTGTGATTGGATGGAGACCCGAGGCTATTGTAGGAGCCCCTTTGATGGTGCAACGACTATGAAGTTAAATACATCTTTGACCCACAATGCGAGTTATGAAGATATTATGATATATCGTTATTTTGGTTAGAAATAATTGCAATTGTCATTATAATTTTTTATATTAGAGATATAAATTAATTAAAAAATATGGCAAAATCAGCAATTAAAATTAATTTTCCCGGTATCAAAGCGAAAATTATTAAAGCAGCAGAAGAAAAACTTCTGAAGGAAAAAGGTTTAAAAGTCGATCTCGTAAGTCTTCTTAAAGAAGACAGACCAACAAAGAACTGATTTAATCTAAAGGCACTCAATTGAGTGCCTTTATTTATATTTTTCAGGTATATCACCCAAACCAAACTTATTATCGGCTCTCTTGCAGATTAAGTGTGTGAAGTAAGACTTCTCACTGGTTTTCGGGTCTGTGAAAATTTCACTTTTCATTTTTATAATAAAATCCCAGGAATCCCATTTCTTCATTTCTAAATAAAAAGGGCTAAACAGGCAATGCAGTTCAAAATGCTGCTTCTCTTTATCGCCGTGAAATTCTACAATGACTGATTTGTCAGCTGCTTTTACATCTTCTACAATTGTGCCTCTCACTTTCATTTTAAATGTTGTTTAAATGGTATTTAAAGATAATAAAAAAAGCACTCTGATGAGTGCTTTTTTAGTTCATATATTTTCTGCTATTTCAAAACTACATATCCAGTAAAGGGTTCTTCTGTACCTATCAAGATCTTATCTCCATAGTCTCGTATACTAATGAACGGAATGTAAACTGATGATTTATCTTCAATATGATTTCGGTAAACTTGAATTAAATATCTTTCCTCATCAGGTTTATTAAAAATAAATGTAAATCTGTCTTTCGACGCTGTCCAATCAGCCTCTTGTATTTCTACTATCATAATTGTTATTTACTCTAATATACGACTATTTTATTTTTTTTTGACATTTTGTTTTAAATTGTTGGACATTTTGTTTTGGCGATTATATGAGCAGTCATTGTTTAGAACAACTGTCAAAAATTAAATCAAATAATATGAACGAACAAAGAGAAAAAATCATCCAAAATTATATAGAAGGTTATAACGAATTTGATGTTGAAAAAATGACTCATGATTTTAACGATGAAATCGTTTTTCAGAATATACAGGATGAAAAAGTTAGTATGACGTTAAATGGAATTAGTGATTTTAAAAAACAAGCCGAACAGGCAAAATCATATTTTGAAACCAGAAAACAAAACGTAACCTCAATTAGTCACAATCATAACGAAACTGAAATTGAAATTAAATATTCCGCTGTTTTAGCAATAGACTTTCCGAACGGATTGAAAAAGGTCATAAACTTGAATTGAAAGGAACATCTATCTTTACTTTTAAAGACAACAAAATTATGCAATTAACAGACAAAATCTGATTATATATAGACTTTGTAAATTGACAATACAATTGAATAAGTTGAGTATGATATCAAATAAAAGTTATATATGGTGAACAGGTAGAGCTTAATAAGGTAGGTTTAGTAACTATAGATGATATTTACAAAACTAACCATGACATGGAAGACTATTCACTCAACATGGATGATAAAAGTAAGCACAAACTAATTTGGAGTAATGGAATAAAACTTTTAAGTGAAAACGAACAGAATCAGGAAGATTTTAATTAAATTAATTTCGGTATAAGCTCTTGATAAAAGCGAGGCAAAAGTCTTGAATTGATATTTCAGCAAATTAAAAATTTGTGTTTGAATCCCATTAAATTGCGATACTTAAAATGCTGCTTAAATATCGAAAAAACCTGTAATGAAGAAATTTTTTAAATATCTGCTTTCAGTATTTACCATCTTGTTTATACTTTCCTGTATCTTTTGGATTACAAAATTCAATTCAATAACAGTTGATTCTAAGATATCGAATTCCCAACAAATAAAAAGTCTTGATAGAAAAATATTTTGGAATTTTGGATTCAATAAACCTGAAAAAAACTCCACTGACTTCGCAATTGGTCGAAAATATGGAGATACAATACTGTTTAACTGTTACGCATTAAAAAGTCCGAAAATAAAAAATCTGGATATAATCACATTTGGTTTTTCAACAGGATACAATGGTACAAACGTAGTAATTTTTAAATATGGCAACGCTTTTACTGTTGATGTAGATAATTTTAGTGACGTTGAAAGAACTGATGATTTTTTTAAGCAAAATCAATACAAAATAATAAAACAGAAATTAACTTTGAATAAAGAAAATTACAAAACTGGTGACAGTATTTACGGAAAACTCGAACTGAAAATAAAAAACAGGGAAACAGAGCAAATAGAAATGGCAAGCGGTTATTTTAGAACAGAAATGAAATAAATCAAAACTAAATTTGAAATTGAGTGAGTAAAATTTGGACCCATTATTAAAGAAATACAAGAATATCAGAATGTGATGTTTGTGAAAGAGTAAATGATAAAATCTCTTAAACTACTCGTTAAAACATTCTTCCCCAAACTCCCTCCTAAAATTAGAATGCTGCGTCGCCGTAAAATAATCACAGAAAACCTGGTAAATTGTAGAGTCAGTGTGAGTTGCTTTGATTCCTAACTGAAAATAAATTTCCAGAATCTGATGCGATAGTTTCTCAACTAAA
The DNA here is from genome assembly GCF_025971945.1 of Chryseobacterium kimseyorum. Taxonomy (GTDB): domain Bacteria; phylum Bacteroidota; class Bacteroidia; order Flavobacteriales; family Weeksellaceae; genus Chryseobacterium; species Chryseobacterium kimseyorum. Next base: position 151,191 of record NZ_JAPDHW010000006.1, on the reverse strand, counting down.
TCGGTTGCGAAACTGTGAATTTCCGCTTGCTTCTGAGAACTTAGTGTCTCAAAATTTTTTAGTGACATCTCAATCTCATCGGCAAACTGAAATGATTTTTCCAGATGCTCACTGATCATTTTATTAAACAGTTTCAAATCGAGATTAGGCCGTATTTTAACCGCTTCCTCAGAAAAATGGGCGGCCATCCCAAGATAATTGACCAATAAAGTCAAATCTGCAAAAATTCTGAACGGAATTTTATCTAAAACGTCATCAGTAAAAAAATCATCGTACACAAAACTGTATTCTTCCGAAACTTCAACATTTTCTACTTTAAATGAAAACGTTCCCGTAGCCTTCATCCCCATCGATTTCCAGTTCGGGATAATTTCAACTTTATTTTTAGAAATTACAAATGACCGGATGATCTCAGAACCAAATTTATCCAGCAGAGGAATTCCTTTTTCAGTCAGTTTTGCATTCAAGGTAAAATGACTTAGATGTGGTGCTCCCGTTGCAAAATGCCAAAGTCCGTTGATGATAAAGGTTCCGTCATTCTGTTTTTCTGCAGTCCCGCCAATCATACCACTTCCTCCGAAACAGGTTTTTGAGTTTGAAAAAAGTGCTGTTGCAATTTCTGGTTTTAAATTTCTTGAGAAAAAATTAGCTCCAGAACACAAAGTCAGCATCCAGCCCAAACTTCCATCTATTTTAGACCAGTCAAAAAGGATTTGTAAACCCTGATTTAAACGAAAACCCAATCCGCCGTATTTCTTGGGAACCCAAATCTGCAGCAACCGTTGATCATGAATGAGATTCATAATTTGTGGCGAAACTTCAGACGCTCCCAACATTTGATTTCTAATTTCTTCAGATGTAATCATGACTCTGTTTCCTTTTGAATTGATGTCTTTGTCATTTGGCTTTTTACTTTTTTAATCTCCCGCTAATTGAGCAGATTTTGCAAACAATAAATCTGTAACATCTGTTGAAACTTCGTGAAGATTTAAAATCAAGCGACTTTTAAAGACTTAGATTTAATAATTTTTCTCCACTCTATGTAACCGGAAATTGCGACGACGAAAAGGAAAGCCGTCAAACCCGCATACAGATATAAATCTTTGTGAATCAACAAAGGAATTGCGATGATATTACTGACATTCAGCAAAATCCAGTTTTCAATTTTCCGACGGGCCATCAGCCACATTCCTGCCCATGCAAAAGCACTGACCAGCGAATCTAAAACCGGAACGTCAGAATCGGTGAAATGTGTAAGAAAAATGTAAAAAAGACTGAATGTTCCAAACACGATTCCTGCGGTGATCAGTTTTTCCTGATTAGTTGTTTCAGAAATCTTTGTTTCAGACTGCTGCTTTCCGAATTTCCAGTAAAGCCAGCCGTAAATGCTCATCACCAGATAGTAGAGATTGAGCGTAAACTCCGCATAAAGTTTAGACTGCATCATTACATACAGCGTGAGTGAAATTCCGGCAATACCGAAAAGATAATTGTTTGAATTGTTTTTTCTGGCCAGTAAAACCTGAAAAATTGAAAAGAAGACCCCGAACCATTCCGGCCAGGTTGTCTTAAGTAAAATTTCCTGCATCAAATTAACTTATATAAATTAAATGATGAGATGATAAATCAAAAAATCCCTACGTCGGCATTATCCGAATCAGGTGTGGAAAAATTTCCCGGGTATCATCTCAGCCGCAATCTTGCAGCACCCCATTGATGGCGCAAATGTGAGGATTTTTTTTGAAAAATGAAAGGTTTCTATGAGCGATATTTGCATTTCACGCAAATCTTAACAGTCCGTTTGTAATTCTGAAAGAATCTAAGTAACGTTGTCGGGATGCTTTTAGCATGACAAAAAGCTGTGTTTACATTCCTCTACTTTTTGAAAGTATTTCCTGTAGATTTAATGCAAAAGATTCTCGCAGTCGTTTACAAACGGATAATTTTCGTATATTTAAATCATAATATCAGAAACTGTGAAGAAAACGTTGCGAAGAACTTACCGTATATCAAAATATGTAATTTACAGGGAAACGCTCGTCGATTACAAAGAACATTTCTGGTCATTCCTCGGTGCTTTTTTCGGTATTGGAATCATCGCTTTACTGCAGTCGCAATATCTTTTGGAACAGGAAAATATCTTTCTCATCGGTTCATTTGGTGCCTCCAGTGTTTTGATTTATGGAGCAATACAAAGTCCATTGGCTCAACCGAGAAATCTTGTCGGAGGCCATGTGATTTCGGCTTTGGCAGGTGTGACGATTTACCAGATTGTTCCTGATATTTTATGGCTTTCCGCACCTTTGGCAGTTGCGTTTTCAATAATTTTAATGCAATACACCAAAACGCTTCATCCACCAGGTGGAGCGACAGCATTAATTGCAGTTACTTCTCCAGGGAAAATTGCTGATTTAGGCTACTGGTACGTACTTTCTCCGGTTCTGTCGGGTTGCATTATTTTACTTGTTGTTGCTTTAATTTTTAATAATCTTACCAAAAACAGAACTTATCCTACAAGTACAAAGTGGAAACGCCTTTTACATAAAAAACACAAACACAATCTGAAAAATTAATTATTATGGAATGCCTTGAATGTGGCGAAAAAATCATTGGACGGTCTGACAAAAAGTTCTGTAACGACGCCTGCAGAAACGCCTACAACAATAAACAGAATAAAGACTCCAGCAATCTGATGCGGAATGTAAACAACAAACTGCGTCGCAATTACCGGATCTTGAGCGAGATTAATATTGAAGGAAAAACCAAAATAGCCAAAACCAAATTGACTGGCTTAGGATTTGATTTTAACTATTTTACACAAATTAAAGTTTATAAAAACGGTTCTGAATACAAATTTGTTTACGACCAGGGATATAAACTTTTGGATGATGATTATATTTTGATCGTTAAGAATTAAAAAATATCCAAAATCAATACATGAAAGAAGTTGTAGTAATCACCGGAGCCGGCGGATCGGTCGCAAAAGTTTTAGCAAAAAAACTTGAAAACGAATATACTGTTCGGTTTTTAACACGCACCAAAAAACATGCAAATGATTTTGAATGGAATATTGAAAAAGGAACGGTCGATGAGCGGGCATTTGAGAATGTAAGCCACATTATTCATCTTGCCGGAGCCAATATTTCAGAAAAAAGATGGACAGATGAGCGTAAAAAAGAAATCATTTCCAGCCGTGTTGATTCTGCCCAATTGATCCTTAAAACTTTACAGGAAAAAAATATAAAACTTAAATTGTTTATTTCAGCTTCTGCCGTTGGAATTTACGGAGCGATTACGTCCGAAAAAATTTTTAAAGAAGAAGACGAAAAAGGTAAAGACTTTCTCAGCGAAGTTGTCATTCTGTGGGAAAAAGCCGCTGATGAATTTTTAGAAAAAAACGTTGCTGAACGAGTGGTAAAAGTACGGATTTCCATTGTTCTTTCTGAGAAAGAAGGTGCCCTGAAAAAAATGGCTGTTCCTGTGAAATTCGGAATTGGCTCTCCGCTTGGAACGGGAAGACAGTACATTCCATGGATTCACATCGACGACCTCAGCTCAGTATTTGAATTTGCATTGAAGAACGAAAACGTAAAAGGTGCTTACAACGCATCTGCGCCACAACATACCGATAATGAAAATTTCACAAAGGAAATTGCGGAAGTTTTAAATAAACCGATGTTTATGCCCAATATTCCGGGATTTGTAATGAAACTGATCTTTGGAGAACTTTCTGTGGCATTACTTGAAGGTTCGCGGACATCATCAGAAAAATTGCATAATGAAGGTTTTCAGTTTAAATTTCCGGATTTAAAAGATGCTTTGGAAGACTTATTAAAACGAAATTAATTTCAATAGAAAGATAAAAAATTTATGCAAAATACAACCGTAAAAGTTGAGAAAACTGAGATCCTTTCGGATAACTGGTACACTTTAAAAAAGATCACTTTTACCGTTCAGAAAAAGGACGGAACCACTGAAACCCAAAGTAGAGAAGCCTACGACAGAGGAAATGGTGCCGTGATTTTATTGTATAATACCAATACAAAAAACGTAATTTTGACCAGACAATTCAGAATGCCCACTTTTATTAACGGAAATGCGGACGGGATGATGATCGAAGCCTGTGCAGGATTGCTGGATGATGACCATCCTGAAGAATGCATTATCCGTGAAACTGAGGAAGAAACAGGTTACAGAATCACGAAGGCAGAAAAAGTTTTTGAAGCCTATATGTCGCCCGGATCTGTTACAGAAATTCTTCATTTTTTCATCGCCGAATATGCTGAAAATATGAAGATCAATGAAGGAGGCGGACTTGAAGATGAAGGTGAAGATATTGAAGTTTTGGAAATCGGAATCGACAAAGCGCTGCAGATGATTGAATCGGGTGAAATAAAAGATGCGAAAACCATTATGCTGCTTCAGCATGTCAGGCTTAAAAATTTAGTGTAGATTTATTTTAAAATTAAAAATATGAAATTGCAATTTTCTTTAATACTTTATCTTTTATTTTCTGCCGTTGCATTTGGTCAGAAGAAAGAAGTATTAAGTTCAAAGGATCAACATGCTGTAGAGCATTTTAAAACGGAATACAAAAAGAAAAATTATAAAAAATTCGAAGGAAAGATAGTCCCAACTGCCAACCAGATTCTTTTTGATGATAAGTTAGTTCTTATTGACAAATCTGATAAAATCACCGCTTCTATCCTTCTGCAAGGTTTGATCTACCCGCAATTGCTTACAGATTATCAGATGCAGAAATTTCTGGATGAAACTACAGACAGAACTCAAAAAAGATTTTTAAAGCTACAGAAAGATCCCAAAGCTTCATTTGATGTGAATAATATTTTGGTGAAAATTACTGAGCTTCCTTTTTTAAATGTAAATGAAAAAGTAAGAAGATTTAGATTGACTACAAAAAACAAAAATCTTCCAAATTCAATTAATTATTTTATTGAACTTACAAATTCTAAAGCTGTTAAAAATATGAGTTTTGAAGAGTTCGTGAAAGATGCAAAGCTGACGTATCTGGATCAGGAATAGAAAGATATTGTAACGATAAAGTCAATGAATTATTTGGAAAAGAAAGGTCAGAGAAGAACTCTTTCTATCTTTGCTGCCATCTTATTGGTCAACTTGAGTACTATTTATCTGTATCATTCTCCCCGACCGGAAATTGATATTCAAAAATTAGTTTCACAAATCATCCGCTTTTTCATGACCGCAGGACTTCTGTATTTAGTTTATATTGGTAAAAACTGGGCGAGGATTCTGTCAATAATCTTGTTTGCAATAGCTGTTATTTTGGCACTCTTCTTCATATTTTCATCAAATTTCACTCCCGTCCAGGAAATTCCGTTTTACGTAATGATTTTTATCTACTCAGATGCAATTTATCATTTTGGTTTTTCCGAAAATTTTAAAGCATTTATTGGGTATCAAAAAAGATTTAATAATGAAAATAAATAATATCGACCATCTTGTTTTAAGCGTCGCTGATATTGATAAAACAATAGAATTTTACACGGACATTTTAGGTTTCGAAGTTGTAACATTTGGAGACAACAGAAAAGCTCTGACTTTCGGAAATCAAAAAATTAATCTTCATCAAAAAGGAAAAGAATTTGAACCGAAAGCTGAACACCCAACTTCTGGCTCAGCAGATTTATGTTTCATTGCAGAAACAAATATTGAGGAAATTGTAGAAGAACTGAAAGTAAAAAACGTTGAAATCATAGAGGGAATTGTGGAAAGAACCGGGGCTTTGGGAAAAATCAAGTCGGTATATTTCAGAGATCCCGATTTCAATTTGATTGAGGTGAGTAATTATTTTTGAAATTCACTTTTTAAATACTCAATCCATGCGTATTCTTCACCTCCGCCATTACAAAAGTACTGTGCGTGCTTCCGATAGAATCTACTGATCCCAGTTTATTGAAAACAAAATCCTGATAATGTTTCATATCCCGCACCTGAACTTTCAGCAGGAAATCAAAATCGCCTGAGATGTTGTAGCATTCGGCGACTTCATCAATCTTTAAAATATCTTCTACAAACTGATTTCCTACTGCACGGTCATGAATTTTCAGTTTGATCTGACAGAAAACAGTAAAACCACGGTTGAGTTTTTCAGCTTCTAAAACTGCTGCGTAATGTTTGATAAATCCGTCCTGTTCGAGTCTTTTTACTCTCTCAAAAACTGGCGATGTTGAGAGATTTACTTCGGCTGCAAGTTCTTTGACGGTCAGTTTTGCGTTTTTTTGAAGGATTCTCAGGAGCTGAATATCCTTCTCATCTAATCTTTCCACGGAATAATATTCTTTTTAAAACTTTAATTCTCAAATGTAACGAATAATAATCTGATTTAACTAAATAAAACCAAACAATATCCTTTATTTTTTAATTTAAACAGATCAATTCGCTTAACTATTATCTTTACCAAAGAAATTGTTCTTTCACATACTTCATCAAACGGAAAGGTTTTATATAAAATAAATGAATAGGGAATCGTGTGAAAATCACGAGCTGTCGCGCAACTGTAAGTAATATCCCAAAAGTTTCTGTCCACAAATATCCACTGTGAAAACGGTAAGGATGACAGAAACTGTTACAAGCCAGGAGACCTGCCTTTACCGAATGATCAGTGCTCTCGCGGTTGGAGTTTTGGATTGATAGATGATACATTGAATATATTGAGTTCAAATTTAAACACAAAGAGTTTTTATTGTAATGTAAAATTTTAGGGAGCAAAAGTTGCGACTTTGTCGCTGATGAAGTTCATTTACAAACACAAGCTTCATCAAATCAATTTTTTGATTCGATCTTTGTCTGCTTAAACATTTTTAAGTTGAAGTTAAAACTTTGCGTTTAAAAAGCAGCAGATAAAAAAAACAACTAAAAAATCTACTCTATTCAAAGTATCTAAACTCTCAAAAACTTCTACTAACAAAGCATTTCGAAGCATCTGAAGAACTTTTAAAATCATTAATTATAAAAGTTTAAAGAAAATGCAAACACACATTCTTGGCTATCCGCGTATTGGTAGCAACAGAGAACTCAAAAAAGCCTGCGAGCAGTATTGGTCGGGCAAAATTGTTTTAGACGAATTACTGGAAGTAGGAAAAACCATCACTCAAAACAACTGGAAACTGCAGCAGGATGCAGGAATAGACTGGATTCCCTGCAACGATTTTTCTTATTACGATCTGGTTTTGGATATGACTCTGACGGTGGGAGCGATTCCGGAGCGTTATCAGGAAATTGCTTTCAAAAAATCTGAAACTGATCTGTATTTTGCGATGGCAAGAGGCTTTCAGAAAGAAGGTTTGGATATTACGGCAATGGAAATGACCAAATGGTTTGACACCAATTATCACTACATCGTTCCTGAGTTTCAGAAAAATCAGGAGTTCAAATTATTCTCCAACAAAATCATTCAGGAATTCATCAGCGCCAAACAGGCCGGAATCAATGCAAAGCCCGTAATCATCGGTTTACTGACGTATTTATTATTGGGTAAAGAAAAAGAGGAAGGTTTTGATAAATTAGATTTAGCACAGAATTTACTGCCGGTTTATATCCAGATTTTAAAAGAGCTTGAAAATCACGGTGCGGAATATATTCAGTTTGATGAGCCGTTTTTAGCTTTAGATTTAAATGAAAAAGCCAAAGAAACGTATCAGTTCATCTATGGTGAAATCAGAAAACATTTCCCTAATCTGAAATTCATCGTGGCAACTTATTTTGAAGGTTTAAAAGACAATCTTTCATTAGCGACTTCCCTACCGATCGATGTTCTGCATATTGATCTGGTCCGTTCGTCTGAACAGTTGGATGAAGTTTTAAATACAATTCCAAATACTTTAAGTCTTTCGCTGGGAATCGTTGACGGAAGAAATATCTGGAAAAATGATTTCACACAGTCTTTGCATTTCATTACAAAAGCAGTTGAGAAAATCGGCTCGGACAGGGTTTTCATTGCACCTTCCTGTTCATTGCTGCACTCTCCTTTCGATTTGGATTCAGAGAAAAATGAGGATATTCTTTCTCCCGAGATTAAACAGTGGATGGCTTTCGCAAAACAGAAAGTTTATGAAATTGTAAACCTGAAAAAATTAGCATCAGAAAATCCGGATTACAATACTCTACAGGAATTAGCTGAAAATAAAAAAGCAATTGAAAACCGTAAAACATCTTCATTAATTCACAATGAGGAAGTGAAAAACCGTGTAGATGTGACGACAGAGGAAGATGCGCAGAGAAATTCCCCCTTCAATGTAAGAAAAGAAACTCAGCAGAAAGTATTGAAGCTTCCATTATTTCCAACGACGACTATTGGTTCTTTTCCGCAGACAAAAGAAGTGAGAACCTGGCGTTCAAAATTTAAAAAAGGAGAATTAAATGCCGAACAGTACGATACTTTGCTGAAACAGGAAACCGAAAGAACCATCCGTTGGCAGGAAGAAATCGGGATCGATGTGTTGGTTCACGGAGAGTTTGAGCGAAATGATATGGTGGAATATTTCGGAGAACAGCTGGCCGGATTTGCCTTTACCCAAAACGGCTGGGTTCAGAGCTACGGAAGCCGCTGCGTGAAACCTCCCGTTATTTTCGGAGATGTTCACAGACCGAATCCGATGACGGTGTACTGGTCAGAATATGCTCAGTCTTTGACTCAAAAATGGGTAAAAGGAATGTTGACGGGACCTGTAACGATTCTTCAATGGTCATTTGTGCGTGATGACCAGCCGCGCTCGGTAACCTGTAAACAGATTGCTTTGGCAATTCGTGATGAAGTGAATGATCTGGAAAAAGCAGGAATCAGAATTATTCAGATTGATGAACCTGCAATTCGTGAAGGTCTTCCTTTGAGAACATCTGACTGGCAGAATTATCTGAAATGGGCGGTTGCGGCTTTCAGAATTTCGGCAAGCGGTGTGGAAGATGCAACGCAGATTCATACGCACATGTGTTATTCAGAATTTAATGATATCATCCAGAATATCGCCGATATGGATGCCGATGTCATTACGATTGAATGCTCGAGAAGTCAGATGGAACTCTTGAATGCTTTTGCAGATTTTAAATATCCGAATGAGATTGGTCCTGGAGTGTATGATATTCATTCGCCGAGAGTTCCGTCAAAAGAGGAAATGGTGGAATTGCTGAAAAAAGCACAAGCCGTGATTCCTGCACAGCAACTTTGGGTAAATCCTGACTGTGGTTTAAAAACCCGTCATTGGGATGAAACGGAAAAGGCGCTGATTGCGATGGTGGAAGCTTCGAGGGAAGCATCTGAAGCTTTTGAAAAAGAAAGAAATTTAGTTCAGTAAATTATAAAGGCAGGAGTTTTGAAACTCCTGCCTTTTTTATTCTACAAATATTATTTCATCTTAATCACCACTTTTCCTTTTGCACGGCCACTTTCAACATATTTCACTGCTTCATTGGTATTTTCAAATGGAAAAACTTTGTCGATGACAGGTCCTATTTTTCCCGCTTCTATCAGTTTTGTAATTTCTGCCAACTGTTTTCCATTAGCTTTCATAAAGAGAAAAGAATAATTCACATTTTTTTTCTCTGCAATTTTTCTGATTTTACTGCTCATCAGTTTTATTGCGAATTTTACGTACCAAGGAAAATTAAATTCTTTTGCAAACAGAGGCGTTGGCGGACCGGAAATGGAAATTATTTTACCGCCGGGTTTTACAACATCAAAAGATTTCTCAAGCGTTTTGGTATCCTGACTGTTCAAGACCATATCGTAACCGCTCAACAGATCTTCGAAATTCTGTTTTTTATAATCAATCAGAACATCGGCACCAAGATCTTTTAAAAACTCAAAACTTTTTTCACTGGCTGTGGTGGCTACAGTCGCACCCAAATTTTTTGCCAACTGAATGGCGAAGGTTCCCACTCCACCGGATCCGGCCTGTATAAAAACTTTCTGACCTTTCTGAACATTGGCTTTTTCAACCAAAGCCTGCCAAGCCGTCAACCCAACCAAAGGAATGGAAGCCGCTTCCTCCATCGTCAGGTTTTTTGGTTTTAAAGCAACATCTTTTTCATCGATCGAAACAAATTCCGCAAAAGTTCCGATGTGAAAATCTGCAGGTCTGGCATAAATTTCATCACCCACTTTAAAGCTTTTCACTTTTGAACCTACTTTTATGATGACGCCTGCCACATCGTGACCCAGGATCAACGGTAATTTGTAAGGGACAATTAATTTGAACTCACCACTTTTCAATTTTGAGTCTAAAAGATTGACACTGGCAGCGTGAATCTCCACCAGAACTTCATTTTCTTTCAATACCGGTTCGGGAACATCTACCAATTGCAGGTCACTGTCTTTTTTGTAACGGCTGATACTAAATGCTTTCATGTTTTGAGTTTTGTTTTAAAATTTGTTCCTGACTCTTTGGATTGACCAACCCGAACGTTAATTTAGGGAAAAATCTGTTCAGATAATACACCAACTTTGCATCACCAATTCTGATGGTAAACTGATCTTTTTTTAATCCATTGATCAAACCTTTTACCAATTCTTCAGTTGTGATTTTTTTATCTTTTCTGGCAGCGGTCATTTCTGTATCAACGACCGGAGGAAGTAATTCAAATATTTTTACTTTGCTGTTGCTTATTCGCAGATGTTCTCTGAGTGATTTTGTATAAAACGCCAAAGCTGTTTTGGATGCTGAATAGGTTGCTTCAACCAATGACGGAACATAACTCAGAATGGAAGTCGTGTTAATAATTGCTGCTTCTTTTCTGGACTGAAGCATGTTCAGGAAAATATTATTTAAACGGATGACGCCCAAATAATTGATTTCCATTTCGTAAGCAGCGTTTTCCAGATGCTTTTCGTTGGGAACTCCTAAACTGATCGGAGCTGATCCCACCCCAGCATTGTTATACAGAATATCAATACCGCCAAGCTGAGAAATTTTATCAAAGAGTTCCTGTGCGTTTTCTGCGACAGAGACATCACTTTTGATCACCGTAAGATTGGGATACTGTCTTTTAGCCAAATCTAATCTCTGTTGATTCCGGCCTGTGATGATGACTTTAGCTCCGATTTCTGAAACCGCTTTGCTGCTTCCAGACCAATGCCGGAAGCTCCGCCAGTAATTAAAATTGTTTTTCCTTTTAATTCCATGTTACAATATTTTCTACGTGAAAAACTCCTTGTAAATAATTTAAATCATATTCAAATTTCATCCAAATTATTTTCCCCGTCCCTAAAGGGTCTAATTTCGATGAAATTTTCAAAAGAGAATTTTTCTCAGTATATTAAGCTAATTCTTTTGCAAAAAACTGTTTGGTATCACCAACCGGAACATCAAACTGATTTTTTTCCAGTGCCAAAAAGAACTCATCGGCAACTTCTGAGGCCGGAATTCCGTTAGCTCCGCCGATTTCTGCTGAGAAATCTGTATTGACTAAAGGTGGATAGACTTCATAAATCTGAATATTTTCCCGGTCTTCATAAGTCTGTCTCAAAGCCTGGGTGTAACTGTGCAATGCTGCTTTCGTCGCACCGTAAGTCGGCAACATTTTATGACTTCCAAAAACTGCAATCGAAGAAATATTGACTACCGCTGAATCTGTTTTCTGAAGCAGATGAGGAAGTAATAGTTCTGTAAAGTGAATGACGCTGAAATAATTGGTGTTCATTTCAACCGCTGCTTTTTCGTGTGCGTTTTGGGTTTCGTTCAGCAAATAAGTAAACGCTGCTCCTGCATTATTGATAATGATATTGACATCGGGATGATTGTTTTTTAAATCTTCTGCAATGCGTAATCTATCTGCCTCAATTGAAAGATCACCCTGAATAGCTACCGCATTATCCAATTGTTGTAAGGCATTCTGAAGACGTTCTTCATTTCTTCCGTTGATGATTATTCTGTTGCCTTCCGCAGTCAGTTTTTTTGCGATGGCTAAACCGATTCCGGCACTTCCGCCGCTGATGAATACTGTATTTCCTGTTGTTTTCATTTTTTTGTTTTGTTTAAATGTTGTGTATTGTGGTTATTGTAGGGTTTGCGACAGGGATTGCAGCGGCATCCTTTTGTGAAACAAAAGATACAGCGGAAAGCCCGGCCGTTCGCCCAAATTATTTTAGATGTTCAGAGTCGGATAATCGGTGTAGCCTTTTTCGCCCGGCGTGTAAAAAGTCGCCTGATCCGGTTGATTGAGTGGCGCATCAATCTTGAAACGCTCTACCAGATCGGGATTGGCTATAAAAGGAGTTCCGAAAGAAACCAAATCTGCGTCACCATCTTTTAAAACTTTTGTGGCAGTTTCTTTGTTGAAACCTCTGTTAATAATGATGGTTCCGTTGTAGATTTTACGGAAATGTTTTGCGACTTCCTGAATAGCATTTGAATTTCCTGAAACGTCTGTAAAAGGCTCTATCAAGTGTAAATATGCCAAATCGTAACCGTTCAGACGGTTGACGATGTAATTATAAAGCTCAATGGTTTCGTCATCTACTAAAATCCCCATAATTCCATTGAGAGAAGGGTTTAAACGAAGTCCAACCTTGTTTAAATCTGCAACTTCTTTGATGGCATCGAGAATTTCGAAAAGAATTCTTGCTCTGTTTTCTACCGAACCACCATATTCATCGGTGCGGAGATTGGAATTTTTACTGAAAAACTGCTGAAGCAGATAGCCATTCGCCCCGTGAAGCTCTACTCCATCAAAACCGGCTTCAAAAGCATTGAGTGCAGCCTGTTTGAAATCATTTACGGTCTGTTTGATATCTGCCGTAGTCATCGGTTGAGGTTCTTCGCTCGTCTGAAAACCTGTAGCCGTAAAAATCTGTTGCTGAGGATTAACGTTTGACGGAGCCAAAGGCTTTTTACTGTTGTGCAAATCGGGATGAGAGTATGCGCCTGTGTGCCAAAGCTGGGCGAAAATTTTCCCTCCTTCCTGATGAACAGCTTCTGTGGTCAATTTCCAGCCTTCTATTTGTGCTGAACTGTATATTGCGGGAACATTGATGACACCAACCGCTTCCAGACTGATGAATGTACCCTCTGTAATAATCAAACCAGCGGAAGCTCTCTGCTGGTAGTACTTTGCTGTAAGTTCGGTTGCTTTATTTTCTGGATTATCTGAACGGCTTCTGGTCATTGGAGCCATCACGATACGGTTTTTCAGATCTAAGTTTTTACTCTTGTAAGCGTCAAAAAGAATATTTTCCATTGTATTTTTAAATTTAATTCGGTAAATTTGCTTGCGTTTTGCAAGTACAAATCTATAACATTACTTTCAAAACGCAAGTGTTTTTATTTAATTATTTAAAAATAATTTTATGCCGAGTTCAAAAAAGAGATCAGATTGCCCCATCAGCAGCTCATTAGACGTATGGGGAGACAAATGGTCATTGCTCATTGTAAGAGATCTGATGTTTAAAAAACAGAGTACTTACGGAGAATTTTTAAAATCTGACGAGAAAATTGCAACCAATATTCTCGCTTCACGCCTCTTAATGCTTGAGGAAAACGGAATTATCAGCAAGCAAGATCACCCTGACAGTAAGGCAAAAGTATTATATAAGCTGACCGAAAAAGGCATCAATCTGCTTCCGTTGCTGATAGAAATTAATCTGTGGGCGGAAAAATATTCTGAGATTCCTGAAAGTCAGAAGATGATTCTGACTGCGGTGAAGAAGGATAAGGTAGGGTTTATTGAGGAGAAAATTGGGGAGATGATGAGGGAGGTTTTGTGATTTTTCCTTGAAACCCGTAATTTGGATGAAAAAGAAAAGGCAAAGATTGCAATGGTGAAAACTTCTAGGAAAATGTATGCGGAGTCTAAAAAGAAAAAAACTTTTTAAAGTAAATTCAATTTGATTTACGAGCAAAGGTTAAACTTCTGCTTTTTTCTGCTTTAAGTGACTTCAAGTTTATATATCTTTAGCGTAAAACATTCTTATATCATTATCAGTCAAAATCTTACCAAATCTGATTTTAATGTCAAAATTCTTAATTACACTTTTAACATTCTCTTCACTTTACGCATATACACAGGACTTTATTTTTGACAGTTCTGATTACGATTTTGATAAATATAACGTATCTAAGAAAGATTATAAAATCTATCAATTTTTAGCTGGTGATAGCTTAAGTGGAAAAGTGAGCAAAATCGTAAAATTTAACGAAAGAGGTTATAAAATTTATGAGTCAACTATTAATTATAAAACTTCCAAACTGACTTCTGTCCATGATCATATAGCAAACTTTGTTTATAACGAAAATTTACTTGTCAAAATTGAAACAAAATTTCCTAATTCTATTAATAAATCCCACAGCACTTTCAAGTATAACAGTTTAAAACAACTTATTTCTAGTACTTTAAAAAAATTTGAAAAAGGGATAAAAACCAAAGTTGAAAAAACGAGTGAAGGTGAGTTATTAGGGGAAGAAAGATGGGAAACCAAAGCTAAATGGACCACATATTTAAAGAAATACTTCAAATATGATGACAGGCAAAGGTTAGTAAAAACTTTTGTCCCTGAAAAATATAAAAAAAGTCAAAATATTTACCATTATTATTACTTAGATAAAAATCCTATAAAAATTACTTCGTATGACAATGAGAGGCTAGTATGGGATGAATATCGTCAGTATCATAATGAGTTCGATTACGACTATATTAGAATATGGCCAGATTACGATTTTAAGATTTCAGAAGTATGCAGGAGTATAGGTAAAGTTACCTTTATATTTGATGCCGAAGATAAAATATTAGAAATTTCAAAACCTGATTACTCAGGAATTAGAGGAAATATAAAAATAAGATTTTCATATAACGATCAAAAACTGCTGAGTAAAGTTGAAATTATCTCTGTAGATAACAAAATAGAATTGACAAGTTTATATATTTATGATTAAAACAAATTAATAATCAAAAACTTACGGTTTTTAAAATTAAAAAGACTAATTTTGCACCCCGAAATAAGGATTGTACGTTATGAAAAAAATAGGTGATTACAGAAAACTTCTTGAGGTAGACAATACCGCTACTTTGAAAGATTTAAAAACAGTTTACAGAAATGTGATGAAAGATACGCATCCTGATAAATTTGTGAATAATGAAGAAGGGAAACTGGAAGCGGAAGAAAAAAGTAAATCTGTGATTGAAGCCTATCACTTTTTGGTAAGCATCAACCCTGAAACACAGGAAAAATATAAAGAAGAATACACGGAAACGATTACCACTTCTATCATCACTGATTTTTATCTTGAAAAATCAATTTTGAAAGTTCAGCATTTGAACGGGAAAATGTTTGAATACATCGGAGTTCCGAGAAATACCTATATCAAAATGGTAAATGCTGATTCTCCGAGCCGTTTTGCAAGAAGACATATCTATGGAAATTTTATCTACAGAAAGTCCGGTGAAGTGATGGCGGATTAATTTTCATTTTGAAAATACAAATTTGCTGTAACAGCATTTTAAAATATAACCGTATTCTCTGGATGCGGTTTTTTATTTGGCAGTTTTCAAGTTCTCGATACGGTTTTCTTCAAAAAATCTACCCGAACTGACGTGGTTTTTCCGAAAGAGTTTGGAGATGCAAAATTACGTCAATCTAATAAGAAATTAAATTCTTTTCTGTACTGCGATGGACTTTTCCCCGTGTATTCTTTGAACGTTTTATTAAAGTAACTGAAATTATTAAAACCAGATTCAAAACAAACATCGGTAATGCTTAGAGGCTGTTCAGCTAAAAGTTTTAGGGAATGGGTAATTCGATACTCGTTCACAAACTGGGTAAAAGTTTTATTGGTAATTTTCTTGAAATAACGGCAGAACGAAGGCACTTTCATGCTAGCCAAATCAGAAATTTCTTCCAGAGTGATCTGATCTTTAAAATGATCTTTCACATAGTTAAAGATATGATTGATTCTCTCATTATCTTCCACCTGGGTCTGGAGGTAGTATTTTCCGGCATTTAAAATTCGGTATTCCTGTGTTGAGGCGAGTTCTTCCAAAATTTTAATGAATTTCATAAGCCTATCCAACGAAGATGATTCGTGCATTTCGGTAATTTTTAAACCTACATCTTTTTTAATATTTTCCGAAAACACAATTCCTGATTTTGCTTTTTCCAGGAGATTGGTAATCTTTTGCATCTCAGGCAAATTCCAGATTTCTTCACCTAAAAAGTCAGGTTTAAATTGGATGACCATTTCGTAATCGTTGTTAGTGTTTTCATTGGTCATTCCACAATGAGGAAGGTTGGTTCCCATTAAAACAAGATCTCCATCTGAAAAATAGGATATATTACTTCCGATCTGCCGCTTACCGGAACCGCCACAGACGAAGATTAACTCAATTTCAGGATGATAATGCCATACATGTGACTTGATATTTTCGTTTTTCAAAAACTTCAGACTCGTGAAACTGCTTCCCAGATTGGGTTTCACAGCTTCGAAAGCGGGATGCGAATGTTTCATATCAATATCGTTATTTGTATGCAAAATTAACAAATACAATTTAAATAATTAATCTTAGGGTTAAAATAGCACATATATAAGAAAATTGTACAGTAGAACTGCGTTAAGCTTTGATCTAAATTTGCAGTATTAACAAATGAAAAAATTTATATTATGAAAAAAGTATTACAATCAGTTTTGATGATCGGTTTCCTATCTCTTTCAGTTAGTGCGATGAGTAAAGACAAAGACTTTTCTCTTTCATTTGGAAAAGCTGAATCAGAATCGGTAACCTTTGAAGTATCAAATGCAAAGAACGTTTCTGTAACAATCTTCAGTGAAAATGATGGTGAATTGCTTTCTGAAGATTTAAATTCAGATAAGAGTGTTGCCAAATCTTACAATTTTAAAGATCTTGAATCAGGTATTTATTACCTAATCGTAGAATCTGAAAGTAAAATTGAGAAGTATAAAATAAATGTTGACACTTCCAAAAAAGTAATTATTGATAAAACGCCTGTAGCAGAAATCGTGAAGCCTGAATTTTCTTTGGACGGAAATAAAGCAAAACTGCATTTCTCAGGTTTAAAAAATTCAGTGAAAATCACAGTATCAGATTTTTCAAATACCGTTTATTACAATTCGAATAAATCTGCAACCAATGGTGAGCTGGATATCACTTTCGATTTAAATCCAAATACAGCCGACAACTACATTATCAGTGTAGAACAGGCAGGAAAAGTTTTCAATAAAGTAATCAATCTGAGATAGGAAATTATCAAGTTTAGATTAAAAAAATTTTTATATAGTTTCTTTTTAAAGTTAGGTTCTTGCTGATATTCTCAGAAGAATCTGACTTTTTTTGTTTATCCAAAGTTGTAAAGACTTCGTTTATCCATATTTAATTTTAATTTCTTTACATACTTTCGACTTCGCAATCTATGATTTTGCCTAAAAGGTTACGAAAATTTTTACATAGGATCTTAAATGATTGAAACCTGTGCTTTGTGGTTATTTACCGGTCAGTTAAAGTTAGTTATATATCTGCTGAGGTTTCAAACCTGTAGTTTCAGATCAGGGACGGGAATTTTGTGGTTGTGAAATTGTCAGTTCTTGTTTTTATATATCCGTGGTTTCGAGGGCCTCAGCCACCGGTTGTGTTATATTAAGCAGTCTTTTTAATTATTTTTGTCATTGGGAGCATGATTACTAAAATAAAAAGCCGCATCAAAGAAATGATGCGGCTTTCAGGTTAATTAAGGCTGTTTTATCAATCTACGTGTTTTGGCGTGTAGCCATCTTCACTCAGTTCTTTTTCTTCGTAATCGGCTTTCATTTCAGCGTCATAATCTACCGGTTCTCCTTTACCCATTCTTCTCAATAATGAATCGAACAGTGAATAAACCACCGGTACAATAATCAGTGTAAGGAATAATGATGAGGTCAAACCACCGATGATTACCCAAGCCAAACCGTTGTTCATCTCCGCTCCTGCTCCTTTTGCAATCGCAATCGGGATCATACCGAAGATCATCGCAATCGTTGTCATTAAGATCGGACGAAGACGGGCGTGGTTAGCCTGAATCAAAGCGTCGTGCGTGTTCGCTCCGGCTGCCTTTCTCATATTGGCAAAATCGACAATCATAATTGCGTTTTTCGCTACCAAACCAATCAGCATGATCATCCCCAACATTGTAAAGATGTTTAATGAATTTCCGGTGATGGCCAAAATAACCATAACCCCGATCAATGCCAATGGAATTGAGAACAATACCACAAACGGATAAACGAACGAGTCATACAGTGAAACCATTACCAGATAAACCAATACAATAGCCGCCAGTAAAGCAATTCCTAAAGTACCGAAACCTTCAGTCTGGTTCTCCATGTCACCACTCCAGATGTACGTTACACCGGCTGGTTTTGTTTTTTCGTTATCCATAAACTGAGCAGACCATTCGTTGGCAACATCCCCTACAGGACGACCTACAACTTTAGATTTTACTTTTACGGAAGGCGCTTTATCTCTACGCTCCAGCAAACTTGGTCCTGAACCCATTTTCACATCTGCAAACTGACTTAATCTGATCTGCTCTCCCGCAGGATTGGTGAACATTAGGTTTCTTACGTCATCAATCGACTGTCTGTTGGCATCACCAAAACGGATGTTGATGTCATATTCATATTCTCCGGCTCTGAATTTTCCGTCTGTATTTCCACTGAATGCAGTCTGCATCGTCTGTCCTACACTTGAAAGATTCAAGCCTAAAGAAGCCATTTTATCTCTGTCGATATTCACCTGAACTTCCGGGTTACCAGAGTCGGTTGATAATTCAGCATCTACAGATCCCGGAACTTTTTTAAGTAAAGCTAAAATTCTGTTCGCTTCCTTATTTGCGGTTGCGTTATCCTGAGCTGTTACCACCATTTCGATTGGCGCATTGTCTGCTCCCATTAATCCGATTGGTGCTGTTTTAAATTCAACTCCTGTGAATTTTTCTTCTAAAGCTCTTTTGATTTTTGCTGATTTAATATCTGTGCTTTCGTCACGTTCCGCTTTATCCACCAAAATTACCTGAATTTCAGACTGATACAGAGTTGCCTGTGCACCACCGAAACCTGATGACTGCTGACCCACTGTCGTAATCATGTCTACAACATCTTTATCATTTCTAAGGTATTTTTCAACCTCTAAAGTCAACTGGTTGGTTTTTTCTACAGAAGCATCTTTTGGTAATTCCATCTGAACAAGGAACTGACCTCTGTCCATTTTAGGGAAGAATTCACCTCCGATAAATCCGAATGCCACCAACATAAATGATGAAATCAAAATAATAAAGGTCACTACAACTACCATTATTCTTCTTAAACCCGTTTTCAGCGCCCACTCCAGGATTCCTGAAATCCAGTGCGTAAATTTGTCAAGTTGCTTTTCAAACCAAAGAATAAATTTCTCGAAAGGATTTTTTCCTGTAAGATGTACCAGTTTCCCGAATCTTGAAGATAACCAAGGAATAATGGTAAATGAAGCCAATAATGAGAACATGGTCGCAATAACTACCGTGACACAGAACTGCGCAAGGATATCAGAAACCAATCCTGAACTCATCGCAATCGGTAAGAATACCACCACAATTACCATCGTAATCGCTGTTACTGTAAACCCGATTTCTGAAGCTCCATCGTAAGCTGCACGGATTCTGCTTTTCCCCATCTCCATGTGACGGTAAACGTTCTCCAGTACTACAATCGCATCATCCACAAGAATACCTACTACCAGTGAAAGTCCAAGTAAACTCATTAAGTTTAAGGTATATCCCATCAGATACATTCCAATCACCGTTGCAATCAATGATACCGGAATGGAAACCATCACAATGAATGCGTTTCTGATATTGTGAAGGAATAATAACATTACCACTGCCACCAAGATAATTGCCAGGAACAAATCGAAAATTACGTGATCTGCAGCTTCCAAAGTAAAGTCTGTAGAGTCATCTACAATACTCACCTTTACATCCTGAGCTTTATAGTTCGTCTGAACCTGAGCAATAGTTGACTGTACCAATTCTGAAACCGCCACTGCATTCGCATCAGACTGTTTCTTCACCTGCATCAAAATCGTAGGATTCTGGTTGAATCTCGCTACTTTCTCAATATCTTTCTGAGTATCAAATACGGTTGCGATATCAGATAAACGAACCTGTGCTCCGTCTTTATTGGAAACAACCAAGTTGTTCATTTCAGCGATATCTCTGTATTTCCCTGAAAGTCTAATGGTAGATCTTGAAGTTCTTGTCTTCAAAGCTCCCGTAGGGAAATCTAAGTTTGAAGAAAGAATTGCCTGCTGAATATCTGCGATCGAAAGACCGTAACCCTGCATTTTCTTTTCATCTAAACTTACCTGAATTTCTCTTTCCTGTCCACCTACAAGGTCAACCTGAGCCACACCGTTTACACGGGAAAAGATAGGCTCAATTTTTTTATCTAAAAGATCGTAAAGCTCTTTGTTATTCAGTTTATTACTGGTAATACTCAAAGTCATGATCGGTAAATCATCCAGTGAAAATTTCTGTAATGACGGCGGATCTGCATCCTCCGGAAGGTCTGCCAAAATAGCATTTACCTTTCTCTGTGCATCATTCAGAGCATAGTTTACGTCGGCACCAGTGTTCAGCTGAACCATAATCACCGATAAACTTTCGTATGAAGATGATTCTACCTTTTTTACATTTTCCAAAGAACCTACGGCATCTTCAATCTTACGCGTCACTGAAGTTTCCACCTCAGAAGGCGAAGCTCCCGGATACACGGTAGAAATCGTCACCATGTTGGTTTCAAACTTCGGAATCAATTCGTACCCCATCATGGAGTAGCTTAACAAACCTCCCAGCGTAAGAATCGTAAACAATACGATAACGAGGGACGGTCTTTTAATGGATATTTCTGCTAACTTCATTCTTCTGTTACTTTACGATATTGATTTTTGAACCGTTATCAAGGTTGATCTGTCCGCTGGTAATCACCTGCTCGCCACCGTTCAGTCCGCTGATGATCTGCACTTTGTCGCCGTATACTTTTCCTGTTTTCACGGTGATCATTTTAGCAGTTCCATTCTCAACAACGAAAATCTGTCCTGAACTTACACCATTTGCAAAAGCTTCTGCAGGAACCGTAAGCATATTCTGAGTTTCGGCACCGTTGTTTGTTTTAAATAATGCAGTTGCGTACATACCCGCTTTCAGGTTTCCTCTGTTTTGAACTTCAATTTCTACAGGGAAATTTAAAGAAGCATCACTTTTTGGAGCGATAAATGTGATTCTTCCGCTGAAAGATTCTTCAGGTAACACGTTTACGTTAATAGAAACATTCTGACCCAGCTGAATTCTTCCGATCTGGCTTTCATCCACCAAAACTGAAAGTTTTAATGAATTGATATTTACGATTTCAAATAAAGCTGTTCCCGGTGCAACCACCATTCCCGGCTCTACCATTTTCTTGTTGATCGTTCCACTGATTCCTGCTCTGATGCTTGTATCGTTGATTTTAACTCCCTGAGCACGAACTGCAGCCTGCATGTTTTTCAACTGCAATCTTGAGTTATCCAGCTGCTGTTTTGTAACACCTCCCGTTTTGAAAGCATTCTCATAACGCTGATTGTCAGCAATAGCATTCTGTAAGTTATTCTGAGCCTGAGTAACGTCTACCTCAATAGCATCTCTTTTAATAGTTGCCAAAACCTGACCTGCTCCTACTCTTGAACCTTCTTTCACGAAAACGCTGACGATACGTCCTGCGATTTCTGAAGACTGATTTGATTCTTGTTTTGGAATAAAAGTTCCGTTGGCAGAATAATCTGTGTCGATATTTTCTCGTGCCACAGTGATTACGTTTACGTTGATTTTATCAACCTGCTTTGCCACCTCTTTCACTTCAGTTTCCTGCTTCTTTTTGTTGTCGGCAATTTTCCATGCAGCCAAACCAACCAGTACTGCTGCTACGATGATATATATTAAAGTTTTTTTCATTTTAATAATGATTATTTTTTAATGTAAATGGAATCTCTTTTTTTAAATAAAAGACTTCACTTAAGTTTATTATGGGTTTTGTAAAGTATTGAGTTCGCCTTTAGCTTTGATTAATTTGATTTCAGCCTGTTTGTAGTCTAATAATGCATTAGCATAATTCTGTTTTGCCTGAGTTAAAGCATTTTCAGTATCCAATACTTCTGTAAGCGTTGCCAAACCATACTGATAATTTGCCTGAGTATCTTTCTGAACTTTCTCGGCAAGACCAACGTTATTCTTCATACTTTCTATGTTGATCAATGAATTTTCCATATTGGTAATTGCATTTTTATGATCAAGACTTAACTGAAGTTCAGTATTTTCAATATCTAAATCTAAATCATCAATATCAATCTGTGCCTGAGCAATTTTAGACTTGGTCGCACCACCCGTAAAAATCGGAATGTTGATATTTAAACCAATCGCTGAGAAGTCACTCCAAAGTACACCATTCTGCAAGCCGTTGGTTAAAGGAAACTTCGCTCCGGTCGCGCCCCATCCATAGTTGGCAACTAAGTTAACCGTAGGATAAAGATAAGCTTCTGTTGCCTTCTTGTTGTAGACCAGAAGTTCTCTGTTTTTCTGAAGAACTTTCACTTCAGAACGGTTATTCAAATCAACATTCGAAGCCAGAAGTTCAGGTTTTGGTTCTATAGATTTTTCCTCAAGAACGATATCTGTTTCGATCGGAATTCCCATGTAGAATTTCAATGAATTTTTTGAAAGCTCTACACTGTTGATCAAAGTCTGTTTGTTGGAACCAATGTTTGTTAACTGAACGTTTGTTCTGTCTAAATCAATCTTTTTAGCAAGACCATTGTCTACCAAACTTTTGATGACATTTCTTACCTTTTCAGTATTTGCGTAGCTTTGGTTTACTGTTTCAAGATTTTCTTCCTGCACAAAAACCTGATAGTACGCTGTTGCAACATTTTCTATCAACTGCTCATTGGTTAACTGCGCATTAAGAACATAAAATTCTCTTGTTGACTTCGCAGCTTTCAAACCTGTAAAAACTCTCTGATCAAAAATCGCCTGCTGAACCTGTGCGGTTGTAGTGGTTTGCCATGGCTGTCCCAATTTTGCAATAATTCTTTCTCCACCAAATTCAAGTAAAGATTCCTGAATCACCGGATTGTAAGTAAGACCAGACGTGATGTTGATCTGAGGTAAAGCTCCAGCTCTCGCCTCGGCAATCTTGTATTCAGCTTTTTTGATCTGCAAAGCTGCTTTTTTGGCTTCTGCTTTATTTTGCAAAGCCTGCTTAATGGCTTCCTGCAATGACACCTGTTGCTGGGCAAAGGCAGATGTAGAGCCGAAAATCATAAATGCTGCAGCTATCCCAATTTTTAGCTTTTTTGCAGTTACAAGTTTTCTATTCATAATTTATACTTCGTTTATTTTTTTTGTAGTTGCTTTCCTGATGTACTTTATCCCTAAAGGACGATCGAGTTTTATAATTACTTTAACAGTTTTTAATTAATTTTTAAAAAGCATGTTAAGAATGATGTCTTTTCTGTCTGCAATCAAAAGATCAAATTCTCTTTCATCCAGCATCATATTTTCCAGAAACAACGGACGCACGGCACTTGGAAATATGAGAAGTGAAATCATATTGAGTATAAACTGTACCGGTGCCATTTTTTCAATATTTCCCAGTTCCATTTCAGCTTCAATCTCGCTGTACATCTTTTTTAAATCTTTCTCTTCCACATCTCTCTTATGACAGCTCCCTTTGTTGATTTGGGAAACAATATAGGTTTCGAGATAAGGATATTTCAAGCTGGTCTGTAAACTGCCGTCAATAAAGTTGGCAATTTTCTCTTTAAATGGTAAATCAGAATTCATAATCAATTCAGATTTTTCCTTTTCTACCCGATGCGCCTCATCAAAAATGATCTGAATCAAATTATCTCTTGATCTGAAATAGTAGTTAATTAATGTTCTGTTAACACCCGCCTCGTCCGCAATCTCCTGTGTAGTTGCGTTAAATTTCCCCTGCACGAAGAATAAATTCTTTGCAGTATCCTTGATTAATTCCTGAGTTTGGTCTTTCTTTTCTTGTTTTGACATTTTTGTTAAACAATTTTGTGCAAATATATATCAAACAATTGTTTTGACAAAATTGTTAAACAAAATAATTAATGAATTTTCTGTGATAATTATCATAAAAAAAGTCTGAACAAAATGTCCAGACTTCAATTTATATTTTGATAGTACTTTTAAATTAACCTTATTTTATCATCCATAATATCTACGATCTTATCTTTATACAAACCGCCCAATGCTTTTTTAAAGTTCTTTTTACTCATCTGCAGCTCTGCTTTAATGTCTTCCGGAGAAGATTTATCTGAGAGATGAAGCAAACCGAAGTTTTCTTCTAATTTGTTCAGAATTTTCTGTCTGAACTCATCGATATTTTCAAAACCTTCAGGCTGAAGTGAAACATCTATTTTACCGTCTTCACGAATGGTTTTGATATAACCCTCTTCTTCAGAAAGTGGATATACTTTTTTATATACATCAGACGCATAAACCAATCCGATATATTTCTTATTAATCACCACATTCCATCCCAGTTCGCTTTCGTTCATCATGATTAGTTCCACTTTATCACCTTTTCTGAAAGGTACATCTTCGTATTGTGGGTTTCTCTTGAATTTTGTTGTCCCGGTAATCAGTTCCAGATCTTCATCTACATAGAGATTTACAAGGTATCTTTTGCCTTCAAGAATTTTAGATTTCTGCTGCTTGTACGGAATGAAAAGATCTTTGATAATTCCCCAATCCATAAAGGCACCGCTGGGAAGACTTTGCACACAACTCATTACTGCAAACTCGCCAACTTCCGCCAAAGGAGTTTCTGTCGTAGCTTTCAGTTTATGATCATCCTGATACACGAAAACTTCTATTTCATCACCAATTTCTTTTTCTTCACGAATGAAAACTTTAGACATAAAAGCCGTTTCGCCGGTTTCCGATTCAAGCATCCATCCTGAAGTATTTTTTTCTGAAATTTTTAAAGTCTGGGTTTTTCCGAGTTGCATTGATGATAATTTAGTTGGCAAAGGTAAGGAAAATAAGTGGAGTGTTTTATGAGTTTAGAGTAAGAGGTTTTGGGGTTGGGGTTTCTGATTTTAGTGATCGTAATTTTTCAAATCGTTTATTAAATTTTTTGATTCGTTTAAATAATCTTTATTTTCATCATTTATAATTTGTCCAACCGTTTTGATTAAGGTATTATTTTCGTAATAGTTTTTCAATTCTGAAAGAAGTTTCGGCTTTTTAAGATAACCATTTTCATCAAGTATTTGATATTTTTGTGAATGAACAAAAACAAGTTTTCCGTCATCTGAAAAGAAATATTCTGTAACGATTTTCCAGGCAGACAAACCCAAAAAATGTTCTATTTTTCTGAGTCTTCTATTTTTGTAAAATCCTTTTAGTTCAATTCCGTTATCTGTTACTTCAGATTTATCCGTAAAATAAGAATTAGGAACTATTTTAATTTTAAAATCTTTGATTTGATTAATTTGCTGGACTATCTTTTTCCCAGGCTCAATATTCTGCCCGAAAAGCAATCCTGAGAAAATAACCATCGAATAAAGTATTAGCTTCATCATCATCAAATATTTGCAACAAAATACAAAAAAAAGAGAAGCCGAAACTTCCCTTTTTATATTTGCGCCAAACCTGGCTTTTTTACTTTTTCCTTGACTTCTACATATGCAACGCTCTCTTCCCAGTCGCATCCAAAGCAGCTTCTTTCACCGCTTCAGCATAGGTTGGGTGCGCGTGAGAACTTCTTGCGATATCTTCAGCACTTGCACGGAATTCCATAGCGATAACACCTTCAGCAACCAAGTCGGCAGCTCTGGCCCCGATCATGTGGAAACCTAAAACTTCATCTGTTTTTTCGTCAGCAATGATTTTCACCAAACCGTCGATATCACCACTTGCACGGCTTCTACCTAACGCTCTCATTGGGAAAGTTCCGATTTTGTAGGCAACACCTTCCTCTTTCAGTTGCTCTTCAGTTTTACCAACTCCGGCAACTTCCGGCCATGTGTAAACCACTCCTGGAATTAAATTATAATTAATGTGAGGTTTTTGTCCCGCCAAGGTTTCAGCAACAAAAACACCTTCTTCTTCAGCTTTATGAGCTAACATCGCGCCTTTGATAACATCACCGATTGCGTAGATATTTGCAACGTTTGTCTGTAAATGGTCGTTTGTTTTTACTCTTCCTCTTTCGTCTAATTCAACACCTGCTTTCTCCAAGCCAAGTCCGTCTGTGTAAGGTCTTCTTCCTACAGAAACCAGACAGTAATCTCCTTCAACTGTAACTTCCTCTCCTTTTTTATCTTTTGCAGTGATCTTTACAGTATCACCGTTTCTTTCAACCGCAGAAACCGCTGTAGAAAGCATGAATTTCATTCCCTGCTTCTTCAGAACTTTAGTCAATTCCTTGCTTAAAGCTCCATCCATTGTAGGAATGATTTTGTCCATGAATTCAACTACAGTTACCTGAGCTCCAAGTCTCAAGTAAACTGAACCTAATTCAAGACCAATTACTCCACCACCGATTACTACCAAATGCTTAGGAATTTCTTTTAAATTTAAAGCTTCTGTAGAAGTGATCACTCTTTCTTTATCTAAAGTGATAAAAGGCAAAGATGAAGGTTTAGAACCTGTAGCAATAATGGTATATTTAGAATCGATCGTTTCTGTAGAACCGTCGTTTTTCGTTACTTTAATCTGAGTTGCAGATTCAAAACTTCCAAGACCTTCAAAAACAGTAATTTTGTTTTTGTTCATCAGGAAATTGATTCCTTTTGTAGTTTGCTCTACCACTTCATTTTTTCTCGCAATCATTCTTGCAATATCAGCCTGTGGCTCATTAATGATAATTCCGTGGTTTTCGAAATTGTGTTTTGCGTTTTCGAAATGCTCAGAGCTGTCCAAGAGTGCTTTTGAAGGAATACATCCAACGTTAAGACAGGTTCCGCCTAAAGTTGAATATTTTTCAATAATTGCTGTTTTGAAACCTAATTGCGCAGCGCGGATTGCAGCCACATAACCTCCAGGACCAGAACCTATTACGGTAACATCGAATTGACTCATTTTATATTTTGATTTATTTATTATCTGACGATTAATTCTTACAAATTTAATGATTAATTTAGAAGGAACAAAGTGAGTTTTGTCAAGTTTTTGTCGGATGTGGGATGTTGGAAGCTGGGTGTAGGATGCCTACATTATTGAGAATATTTTTAAACCTTGCTATCTCCCACATTTGATATCGACAAAAAGTCTAAATTTCCTTCTCCAAAAACTTCTGTATTTCCAAAAAACTCACCTCCGCATATATACCAGGGAAGATTTTCTAAATATTCAACAGCGTTTTCTGGTTTCATTTCTGCAACATCTTTTTTGGCAATAATTCCTTTGAACCATCTTGCGGATTGTGGGGAATTTGGAAATTCGACATCGTATTTAATCCAAATTCTTTGGCACAGGCGGCATTGAATAACACTTACTTCTGCATTTCTGCCTTCGGTGGAATCTGTTCCCACTGTTGATGTTCTGTATTCAGACTCGATCAGGTCGTGTTTCTCGCAGGCACAACCTAATTTCGGAAGTTTTTTCATGAATTAAATATTGAATTTTTGATAAATTGAATTGCGAATTTACAGAAAATTTAAAACTATTTTTTCTTCATTAAATCCAACAATACTTTTTCATAATTATCTAGAATAATCTCCTTGGAAAACCTCGATTTTATACAATTTTTAATAGCATCCTGATCATACGACTGGTGCAGAATGTGCATAATTTTTTGCGAAAAATCTTCGTGATTATTGATATTGCCAATTTCACCATTAATTTCGTGCTGGATGATTTCAGTGATGCCACCCGGACAGTTGTTGGCTAGAGAATACGTTCCACAGGCTCCTGCCTCCAATAAAACATTGGGGAAACCTTCATATCTTGAGGAAAGAATAAACAAATCTGCATATTTCAAAAACTCATACGGATTCTCCTGTCGTCCGTGAAAAACCACATTTTTTAAGCCTAAAAAATCTTTCATCTGGTGCAGAATCTCACGGTCTTTTCCATCTCCTAAAATATGCAACAGAATTTTTTCATTTTTTAATCTCGAAAATACCTTCAAAAGATTGTCAAAACCTTTTCTTGCAGATAGATTTCCTATAGCAACAACGTTTTTATAATTGTATTTAAAACTTTCAGGCTTACGGGAAATCATAAGTTTCTGATCAATAAATTCAAAGTCTACAGGATTATTTATTTTAATAATCTTTGAGCGGTTGACCTTAAAATTATTCACCAGATCGTGCATCATATCGTCGCTTTGCGCAATAATCTGCTGGTAGTTGTTATAGAAATTATAGAAAAATTTAATTTCTTTTTTAGTCACATGCTCAGAAACAACATTGGTTTCTCTGGCAATAAATTTTACTTTCGGGAAAAGTTTAACAAATAGAGATAAATACGCGTTCACTTCTCCAAATCCTGAAAATACAATATCCGGTTTTCTTCTGTATATTTCTTTTAAAATAGGCTTTAACGAATGTCTTATTCTTTCAGTATCAATGTCAATAATTTCCACATCACTTTTAAGAAAATTCAGATAACCGCCCTGTTTGCGTAGAAGCAAAATCTTAGGTTCAAACAAATCTCTGGAAAGATGGTTTGCGATAGTGGTAACGATTCTTTCTGCGCCTCCGGTTTCAAGATCCGGCAGAATAAATATGACAGAAATTTTCTTATTCATTATACAGTTGGTTTGAGAAAACCTTCCAGTTTAAAAGTGTTTTTCTATAGTAGAATTTATATTAATCAGCAATTTTTAATTTACATTAATTCAGGAAATTCATGAGAATGATTGTTCAAAATATGATTAATTAAAAACTGATTGCCTTTCTGATCGAAAAAAATGTACCAAGTTGTATGATTATTGGCTTTATATTTTATGAATTTGCTCCCAAATTTCTTGAGATTGTTTGGAGTTTTTCTAACATTGAATTTAAAATCACTTTTCATTACAAAAAAAACAATTTCCTGAACATAAGATTTTGCATTCTCTTTAAGTCCAAAATAGTTTTCCTTGTATAAAATGTCTACCAAATCTTTCAGATAGATTTCAACTTTATTTGAAAAAACTACTATTTTTTCCAAGGCAGAGATTCGATGTGTTCATAAACCCTCCTCATCAATTCTTCGCCAGACATTCCCTTAGCAAATCTTTCATCAAAATCATCTTCGACAGCATATTTTGGCTGTGTTTCGGCAACTTTTCCGTCTGAAGTCATACTGCTCTTTATTTTCATCAGTTCGGCAATGTCTTCAAGCTCTTCCATATCTTTAATCCATTGAATAAGCTCTTTCTTTGCTTCAGTAATTGGATCTTCCATTTCAATATTTTCTACAATTAATTGGCGACGTCACTGATAAATTTAATTCTCAGCATTCTTACTTCTTCGTCAGAAAGTTCATCTCCAAACTCATCCAGCAAAACTTTCATGCTGTCGCTTTCAGATTCTGTCATAAATTCCATGAATTCCTCTACCATGTCTTCATCAAAATTTTCTTCGATATAATAATCGATATTCAATTTTGTTCCCTGATAAACGATTCTTTCCATTTCCTTCAACAGATCGTTCATCGAAAGATTCTTTGCTCTTGCAATATCTTCAAGATCTATTTTTTTATCGGTATTTTGGATAATAAAAACTTTATGGCTTGATTTGTTTGCCACATTTTTCAATACCATATCCTGAGTACGCTCTATATTGTTGTCTTCAACATATTGAGAAATAAAATCTGCGAATTCTTTCCCGTACTTCTTTGCTTTTCCTTCACCTACACCGTAGATTTTTGTAATCTCTTCGGTGGTTATCGGATACTGAACGGTCATATCTTCCAAACTCGGATCCATAAAAACCGTATATGGCGGTATTCCATGTTTTTTCGCAACCTTTTTTCTCAGTTCTTTCAGCAATCCAAATAAATTCTGATCGAGTCCTCCTGCCGCCTGCATTTGCACCTGATCGCTGTCTGCTTTGGTTTGTGACAGATCAAATTCCCGGTCTTCAGCAATTAAAAACGGCTCTTTGAATTTCCCGTCAATAACTTCATGTCCTTTTGCTGAAATTTTCAGGACACCATAGGTTTCAATATCTTTTTGTAAAAAGTTCTGAACAGTTGCCTGTCTTAAAATTGTTTTCCAGTAATTATCTTTTTCATCCTTTCCGAAACCAAAAAATGAAGTCTGCTCCATTTTATAAGATTTGGTGACTGAATTTTCTTTTCCGACAATTACTGCAATAAGATCTTTTGATTTAAATTTCTCCTGAGTCCCTTTTATTAATTCCAAAACTTTTTTCAAGTCTTTGGTAGCATCTTTCAGCTTCGGCGGGTTTGATGCATTATCACACATATTGGCACCTTCACCTTTTACAGGGTCAAAAGTTTCACCGAAATAATATAAAATATACTGTCTTCTGCTCATTGAAGTTTCGGCATAACCCACTACTTCATTTAATAACTGTAATCCTATTTCACGTTCGGAAACAGGTTTTTGAGCTAAAAATTTTTCTAATTTTTCAATATCTTTTGGATCATAAAAGGCAAGACAGTGACCTTCACCACCATCACGACCAGCACGACCGGTTTCCTGATAATAACTTTCCAGAGATTTTGGGAAATCATAATGAATGACAAAACGGACATCCGGTTTATCAATACCCATCCCAAAGGCGATTGTGGCAACGATCACGTCAGCTTCCTCCATCAGAAATTTATCCTGATTGGTTACTCTCACTTTTTGATCTAGACCTGCGTGATAAGGTAATGCATTCACTCCGTTGACCTGTAAAAGCTGGGCAAATTCCTCTACTTTTCTTCGGCTCAAGCAGTATACAATTCCTGATTTACCTTTGTGTTTGTTGATAAATTTTACAATTTCTTTATCTACATTCACTTTTGGGCGAACTTCATAATATAGATTTGCTCTGTTAAAGCTCTCTTTAAAAACCAAAGCATCGGTCATTCCCAATGTCTTCTGAATATCATCCTGAACTTTTGGTGTTGCCGTTGCCGTAAGAGCAATTACCGGAACATCGGCAATCTTGTCGATGATTGATTTTAAATTTCTGTATTCGGGTCTGAAATCATGTCCCCATTCTGAGATACAGTGCGCCTCGTCAATCGCTACAAAAGAAATTTTCACATCTCTGAAAAATTCCAGATAATCTTCTTTGATGAGCGATTCAGGAGCTACATAAAGAAGTTTTGTTTTTCCGCTTTTTATGTCGTCAAAGACCTGTTTGGTCTGCGTTTTGTTTAAAGAAGAATTGAGAACATGGGCTACTCCATTTTCAGATGAAAGACCGTTTACGGCATCCACCTGATTTTTCATTAAAGCAATCAATGGCGAAACCACAATTGCAGTTCCTTCTGAAATAAGGGCGGGAAGTTGGTAACACAAAGATTTACCACCTCCAGTCGGCATAAGGACAAAAAT
Organism: Chryseobacterium kimseyorum; assembly: GCF_025971945.1. Classification (GTDB taxonomy): domain Bacteria; phylum Bacteroidota; class Bacteroidia; order Flavobacteriales; family Weeksellaceae; genus Chryseobacterium; species Chryseobacterium kimseyorum. The sequence goes on along the minus strand of NZ_JAPDHW010000006.1, from coordinate 119,626 downwards.
ATCTTTGCCCTGCAACAGTTCCTCTATAATGAGTTCCTGCTGACCTTTGAAAGTAGAAAATCCGAAGTATTTCTTTAACTCGCCTGATAAATTGGCTTTTTTTGCGCTCATCTAATTTTGTATTGCTAAATTTGCATCTAACCCAAAGTTATAACTTTTTTACTGAAAATAAAAGTAAACGGATTTATAAAAAATAAAACCTGCGTTAAAAATTCCTTAAAACTGCAGCTTTACTTTGGACTAGTTTAGATAGAAATCATACCGGAAATGGATACATCAAACATTATTTCAATCGCTAAGAACACGCTAGCCATAGAAATAGCAGAATTAGAAAAATTAAAAACAAGAATCGACCAGGACTTTGTGAAGGCAGTAGAAATCATTCACTCCGCTAAAGGTAAATTAATCGTTGTAGGAATCGGAAAATCTGCTCACGTTGGAAATAAAATTGTTGCTACATTAAATTCTACGGGAACACCTTCACAGTTTCTGCACGCGTCAGAAGCGATTCACGGTGATTTGGGTGTGATTCAGAAGCAGGATGTTGTGCTGTGTATTTCAAATTCAGGGAATTCTCCTGAAATCATCAATTTGGTTACCTATCTTAAAGACTATTCTTCTGCTTTAATCGGAATGACAGGAAACAGAAAAAGCAAGCTGGCAGAATATTCTGACGTAATTTTAGACACCCACGTTGATACGGAAGCCTGTCCTAACAAATTGGCGCCTACAAGCTCTACAACTTTACAGATGGCTTTGGGAGATGCTTTGGCGATTTCATTAATGGAACTTAATGATTTTAAAGAAAATGATTTTGCGAAATTCCATCCTGGTGGAAGTCTCGGAAAAAATCTAACCGCAAGAGTTGAGCAGTTTGTTTCTTCACAAAAGCCTCACGTAACTTTAGAATCATCTATCAGAGATGTTATTATCTCGATCAGTGCATCGAGTCACGGGATTACTGTTGTGATCGATAATGAGAAAATCATAGGCGTCATCACAGATGGTGATTTGCGAAGAATGTTATTGAATGGTGACGATATTTCTAAAATTCTGGCCAAAGACATTATGTCTGCAAATCCCAAAAGTCTTGAAAAGGATTCTTTAGCTAAAGAAGCGATGAAGATTTTAAAGGATAACAATATTGGACAGCTTATTGTTACAGACAACGGACAGTACTTTGGAATTATAGATATTCATAAATTACTGGACGAGGGAATTAATTAGATGCAGGACTGAGATTAGGAATAGAGTTAAGATTTTATTTAAATAAAAAAATGATAAACATTGATTAAAACAATGAATCTCAAATTTCAATCATCCAATTCCCCGCTTTTTTTCATAAATTTGAAAACATTAAAAAATATTCTGTGAGTGAAGGTAAAGACATGTCCTTTTTCGGGCATATTGGTGAACTGAGAGGTCATCTTATCCGTTCAATTATCGCTATTGTTATCGCTGCTTTTATAGTCGGTTTTAATATCAATTGGATTATGGATCATATTTTCTTCGGGCCTACGCGAAATGATTTCCCGACATTCAAGGCGGTGAATCATTTTTCTAGAATGGTGCTGGGTGAAGACAGTATCACTTTACCGTCAGAATTTCCGGTGCGTGTACAGAGGCTGTATCAGCAGTTTAATGTAATGATGGCGGTTTCCATTTTTGGAGGTTTGGTCATCGGTTTCCCGTACATTGTTTGGGAATTATGGAGATTTATCAGTCCGGCACTTCATCCAAACGAAAGAAAAAACTCGATTTTCATTATCAATTCTGTCTGGATTCTCTTCATGATGGGCGTTCTTTGCGGATACTTTTTAATTTTACCATTTGCTGTCAATTTTGGAGTTATCTTTAAAATTTCCGACATTATCATTCCGCTCTACGATTTGAGTGACTACACTACTCTGTTTTTACAGGTCGTTTTAGGAATGGGAGTTGTTTTCCTTTTCCCGGTGTTGATTTACTTTTTAACGACAATTGGAATTCTAAATCCTGCGTTTATGAAAAAATACCGCAGACATGCCATTGTTTTAATTATGGTGGTTGCAGCAATCATAACTCCAGCCGATGTTTTAAGTATGATGATGGCAGCATTACCTCTGTTATTCCTTTATGAATTCAGTATTTTAATGTGTGCTTATACGTACAGAAAAGTACAGAAAAGAGAAGCTCAATCACTTGTAGTTCGAAAATAGTTTTACATTAAGAATATAAGGGCGGCGGAAAAATCTTTGATTTTTCCGCCGCTTTGTTTTCAGGATATTTTACTCATTGTTTATGATTATCTATTTTAGATTATTTAAATTTAAAGCACATCATATTTTAAATGAATAAATATTTAAAAGGATGTTTAATTGCTTCTGCAGTATTGATATTGATTATCGGTCTGATTGCAGGATGGTTTTGGTGGTCAATGGAAACCAGCCACAAAAGTGCGGGAGAAGATGGCATCAAATATTCGAAAGAATTTGATAGTATCACAACGATTACAGAAAAACCAGCCATCATGCTGGGCCAATTTAGAAAAGATGAAATTGATCAATTAAAGTTTTATTTAATTCGAAATAATGAAGTGATAACAGACACAACTGTACATTACACAATTACAGAACCCGACAAATATTTAAATACCAATATTCCATTTGAGAATTTTAAAAAGTCCGATAGCATTATTGTAGAAACTAAAAATAAAATTTATTTTACCATATCGGGGTTTCATCACTATGCTTACCTGCATTACAGCATGTTCGGTTATGTGGGAAACCACGATTGCAGATTTGCAGATGGAAATTATACCGTTAATGGGAAAAACCAAAATGGAACATTATTGAAGAAAGAGGGTAAAAGTAAAATACCGCTGTCTCTTTTAAATAAAAATTAGAGAATGTAAACTTAAACAATTGTTTTTTTAGCTTAAAATTAAAAGTATTCATTTAAATTCTTCACTTTCTGCATTTCTCCACACTTTTTTATTCAATTGATTTTAAATTTTATATTTTTGAAGACATCAAATTTTGCAACTCATGTATAAACTCTCGTATTCGATTTTATTGGCTTCCGGAATGGTTTTCGGGCAGTTTTTTGAACAGAATAAAAAGTTTACCAAACAGGACACTCTTAAAGGTTCAAATACTGAATTCCGTAATTTTTGGGATGTCAAAAAATATGAATTATCTGTAGAGCCCAACTTCGAGCAAAAAAGTATCAAAGGAAATAACAAAATCAGTTTTGAAATTTCAAAAGATGTGAGCAATCCTGTATTCCAGATTGACCTTCAGAATCCGATGAAAGCAGACAAAATTGAATGCAGTTTCCCTACAGTCAATGGCTTTAAGCAAGATGGAGACTTTATCTTCATCTCTTCTAAGAAAAATTTCAAAAAAGGCGAAAAATATACGATCGACGTCACCTATTCAGGAAATCCTGTGATCGCTAAAAATGCACCTTGGGATGGAGGCTGGGTTTTCACCAATGACGAAAAGGGAAATCCCTGGATGAGCGTTGCAGATGAAGGGATTGGTGCATCTATATGGCTGCCTGTAAAAGATATCTGGAGTGACGAACCTGAAAACGGAATTGTAATGAAAATTATAACACCATCAGATTTAGTAGGAATCGGAAATGGAAGACTTACCGATAAAAAAACAGAAAACGGAAAAAACATTTTCACTTGGGAAGTTAAGAATCCTATCAATGCTTACTCTATTATTCCGAATATTGGCAAGTACGTCAATTTTAAAGATTCTTACGCAGGTGAAAAAGGAAAACTTGATCTCGACTATTGGGTTATTGATTATAATTTAGATAAAGCAAAAAAACAGTTTCAGCAGGTTAAGCCAATGTTGAAAGCCTTTGAATATTGGTTCGGGCCTTATCCGTTTTACGAAGACTCTTACAAACTGGTAGATTCTCCTTACTTAGGAATGGAACATCAGAGCAATGTTGCCTATGGAAACCAATATATGAATGGTTATTTGGGTCGCGATTTTTCAGGAACGGGTGTCGGATTAAACTGGGATTACATCATTGTACACGAAAGCGGTCATGAGTGGTTTGCCAATAATATCACAGCCAAAGATCAGGCTGACATGTGGGTTCATGAAGGTTTTACCATGTATTCTGAAGTGCTTTTTACTGAAAATTATATGGATAAAAAGTCTGCGGATATTTATGCTCAGGGAATTCAGAACAGTATTTCCAACGACGTTCCAATTATCGGAAAATACGGCGTGAGGAATGAAGGGAGCGGAGATATGTATCCAAAAGGTGCAAGTATGCTTCACACGATCCGACAGGTGATCAATAACGATGAAAAATTCAGACAGATTTTACGCGGTTTGAACAAAGATTTTTATCATCAAACGGTAACTACCGAACAGATTGAAAAATATATTTCAGAAAAATCAGGAATTGATTTCTCTTCAGTTTTCAATCAATATTTAAGAACTACCAAAGTTCCGGTTTTAGAATATTCTCAGAATGGAACAGAGCTTAAATACCGTTTTACCGATGTGGTAAAGAACCTGAATCTTCCTGTTAAATTCGGTAACGAAACAATTTCGCCTAATGAATCCTGGCAGAAAGTAAAACTTAAAAACACCGCTCCTGTAGAGTTTAATAAGAATTACTACGTCAAATATAAAAAAGTTCAATAAATTACTAAAGACAAAGCTTCATCAGGGTTTTGTCTTTTTTATTTAAAAAAAATTAAATAAAATTTGATGATTCTGTAACAATTTCAATTTTCTGTCAACTACTTATCTATAAAATAAACCTAATGAAAAAAATAGCACTTAGCTTAGGAATTCTTGCTGCAGCTTTTGTTCATGCACAATCTATCAAAGCCAATATCGATCTTGTAAATGTGAAAGACGACAAAATCGCTGTTACCATGGAATTTCCTAAAATGAAATCAGGAGATGTTAAATTCCATTTTCCGAAAACAGTTCCGGGAACATATTCTGTGGATGATTACGGAAGATTTATAGAGGGAATTAAATTTTTAGATAATAAAGGAAAAGAAATAGCTTTCACGAAAGTTGGTGACAATACTTACTCTCTAAAAAACGCACAGTTTTTAACTAAAGTTACCTACTTGGTAAATGACAGTTTTGATGAGGAGAATACAACCGATAAGCACAAAGCTGTATTTTCGCCATCAGGAACAGATATCGAACAGGGGAAAATTTATTTGATTAATACTCATGGCTTTGTGGGTTATATCGACAATATGCAGGATGTTCCCTACCAACTGACGATCCAAAAGCCCAATGACTTTTACGGAACGACTGCCTTGGTAGACCAGGACAAATCTGAAGCTACAGATACTTTTACTTTAGCAAATTATGCAAAACTGACCGATTCTCCATTGATGTATTCAAAACCTGATTATATAACTTTCAATGCTGGAGGAATGGATTTGGTTTTAGGAGTTTATTCGCCAACAGGAAAGTACAAAGCAGCAGATTTTAAAGAAAATTTAGAGAAAATGGTCGTGGCTCAAAAGAAATTTTTGGGTGATATGAATACCAATAAAAAGTATGCGATCATGCTTTATCTTGCAGGAACAGAGGGACCTCAGATTAAAGGCTTCGGAGCATTGGAACATCACGAATCTACAAGTGTTGTCCTGCACGAAATGATGCCTAAAGAAGCTATCGACGAAGCAATTGTAGACGTAGTTTCTCACGAATTTTTTCACACGGTCAATCCTTTGAAAACGCATTCAGAAGAAATTCACTATTTCGATTATGCAGATCCTAAAATGTCTCAGCATCTTTGGATGTACGAAGGTGGAACCGAATATTTTGCCAATCTTTTCCAGATTCAGGAAGGTTTGATTACTAGAGATCAGTTCCTTCAGAGAATGAGCGACAAAATTAAAAACTCAAAAAGCTATAACGATACGATGCCGTTTACAGTGATGAGTAAAAATATTTTGCTGGACGAATACAAAGATCAGTACAGAAATGTCTATGAAAAAGGAACTCTTTTGACGATGTGCCTTGATATTGAACTGAGAAAACTGTCAAACGGAGAAATGGGTTACCGTGATATGATCAGAAAATTATCACAGAGATTTGGTGAAAACAAACCTTTCAAAGATGACAAACTGATTGACGAACTGGTAACGGTTACTGGTTATCCTCAGATAAAAGACTTTTACAATAAGTATATCTCAGGAAGTCAGCCAACTCCATACGCTGAATATTTGGCGCAGGTGGGTGTAGAAATCAACAAGCAGGAAACTCCGCCAATCTTCTGGTTTGTAAAAGATCCGAACCAGACTGGTTACAACGATAAAAACAACACTTTTGTATTTGATGAAAGTTCTGCATTATCTCCTTTTGCGAAAAGTATCGGATTCAAAATTACGGATGAAGTTGTAGCGCTTGACGGTAAGACAATCAATATTCAAAATGTACAGGAATTTATCAATTATTCTAAAACCATTAAAGATGGGCAAAACGTTACGGTGACTGTTCTCAGAAAAAATGGTGATAAAAATGATAAAATCGATCTTAAAGGAAAAGCAGTTCTCGATAAGATGACCCTTGAAACGCTTCAGTTTAAGGCCAATCCAACGCTAGCTGAAAAGAAACTTCAGGATCAATGGCTGACGGGTAAGAAATAACATAGAAAAAGCGGTGAAAATTTTCACCGCTTTTTTTTCTTAACTTATTTATTGATACAAATCCGGCTCGATCGGATTGTTATTCTTTTTGAAACCTTCTTTGGCTTTTTTCTCCATTTCTCTGAAAACCTGATTAGGGTCTGAAATTTCTCTGCCGTCAGCAGTTCTTGTTTTAAAAATCACTTTGTTGGTTTCTGAACTTTTAGACATCATTTCTCGCATATTTTTCGTCGGATCATTCACGTGAGATTTCCAGACTTTCTTAAATTGCTTTTCATTGATTTCAATATCTTTGCCGCCCATTCCGTACAGCTGTATTCCCTGTGGCAGGTCGATTTCTTTATTTAAACTGGTCTGAATATTTTTGTTTCCTACGAGCGTCATAGAATGTGATCCGGTTTTATCTTCAATTTTCACAATTAAACCCGGAAGTCCGTAGAATTTATATGGCCCGTCCTGAAATGGAAGATCTGTAGAAAACCATGCAGTCCATTCTCTGCCACCAAAATTGGTTGTGGCTTTCTGAGCATTGTACTCTCCTACTTTCTGTTTAACCGGAAGAATTTTCCATTCAGGTTTCTGGTCTTCTTCAATCTTATAACTGTCGCTGGAAATTCCTGTGAAAAGATAGGTTTTAAAGTCAGGATATTGCTTCGTTACTTTATAAGAAACCATACCCGGTTTGTCTTTCCTGTGGATGCTGATATTGTTTGGACTTGATTTCAACTGCTTTTCCAAATCAGCCTTAGCAGTTGAATCTACCACAAATTTTTGTTGACTGTAATAGTTTGAACCGTTTTTATCAATATCCAGCAGCATAACTTCGCTTGTCAAAGCAGATTTGTCAGTAGAATCTGAAATAAATTTATAGTCGTAGAAGAAACGGTTGGTTTGTGAGAAGACGACTATTGATAAGAGTAGAAAACTGAGATTAAAAATTTTTCTCATTATATTATTTCTTAATAAGTTCTATTCTGTTATTATCCTTTTTCAATCTTGCTTTTATACGCTCTTCCTGATCTTTCATGTGTGCGTTTTGTCCATCTTTCATAATCATGGTCACACCACCCATTTGCATCTGCTTGAGGCCTTTTGTAGGATCATTTTCATTATCCTTCAACAGTTTGTTATACTGTTTTGAATTTACTGAAATTTCCTTAGAACCAAAAATATCTTCAGGAACAGAACTGAAGTTTTTAACTGCCTGCAAAGTAAAACGGTGTGACTGAGTTTGATCTTCCAGTTTTACAATCAGTCCTGGCAGGCCATGAAATTTATACGGTCCATCCTGAATGGGGATATCTGTAGTAAACCATGCATACCAATGTCTACCTCCAAAATCGGCTTCTGCCTTTTGGGTGCTCCATTCTCCTATTTTTAATTTTTCTGATGTAATTTTCCAGTCAATTGTCCGCTCTTCTGAAACCTTATAAAGATCCATTAAAATTCTATTGTGTAAAAAAACCTCGTATTTCGGATATTTTTTGCTCACCGAATATCTTATCAAACCTTTTCGCATATCAGATTTTACATTGATCATTCCAGTTGCAGCCAACTGCTTATCAAGATCAACTTTCATAATTGAATCTGACTGATAAACGGTAGCACTGTAAAATTTTGAACCGGAATCTGTGACATCAAGATTCATCAATTCACTTTTCACATCAGAAACGTTGGTAGAGTCCGGAATAAACAGATAGTCGTATGTGAAACGCTTATTCTGTGCGCTGGCGAATATAACGATGAGCAAAAAGCTAAAAGTAGTTACTAATTTCATATTTAAATTTATTTAGTTGAAAATTCCACTTTATCCAGTTTTGAGAAACCTCTGTCTCCGTACGGAGTTCTGTACATTTTCACAGACTTAAATGGAGCTTTTGCCGAAGCAATATCCTTTTTAATAATTTCTTCCTGAAAAACCTTCATGTAATTTCTCAGTTCTTCTTTTGTAAATTCTTTTCCATCGATAAAAAACTGCCCGTCTTTTAAAGGTAAAACCATAACACTTGATTTCACAGGAGACTTTCTTTCATCTTTTGTAAAAGTTTGGTCTTTATTTTTCACATAAGATATAATTTCTTCGTGCTTGAACATGATGATATTCTCTTTTCGGGCTTCAAGTTCTTTTTCTGATTTTATTCTAAGCCTTTCAGCATCATCTATTCCTTTTACAAAATTGACATTTTGTGTTGCCTCATGATCTGTATTATCTTCCGCTTCCTGTGAAGCTTTTTTAGCTTTTGCTCTGTCTAATACTGACTGTCTCAGGTCTTCTCTTTCCTTATCTGTGACTTGCATTTTGGTCAAAAACAAGAACATGTCATTTCCTAGATTATTTTCCTTCATCATCTTGTTTCTTACAGCGCTGGAAACCTTGTCATTATTTTTAGCAGCACTGTAAATCATAACATTTACGGCATCGGTCTTACGCGCCGAATGGCTGAATACATAATTGGGAGTTTCTCTGTTCTTTTCTAAAAAATCTGCAAATTCAGACCTGCTGACCTTTTTACCTTCTACCAGAAAAATATCATGATCATCAGCATCCTTCATAAATGTACTGAGAGGGTCACCTTCGATGCCTGCAATCTTTAAATTTGAAACAATAGCGCCCTCAGAAGTCTGAGAATTTGTTGGTTTGATGGTATCTTTTGAAACAACATTTTCAGCGTTGGTGAGACTGATTTCATCATTAGTCTGCCCACTTCTGTTTTCTAATGACTTCATTATTTTTTCAGCATCATCGTTTACTTTTTCTATCTCTCTGTTTTTAGCGTTTACCATGTAGGCGAAAGCAACGGTAAATACCACCGGCAACGCAAAAAGTCTGCGCGCATATCCGAATTTTGTCTTTGGTTTTTGAATCATCTTGAGTCTTTTTTTTAGGTTTGAACTGAGAAACGGACTGGTCACCGTTAATTGATTTCCGGAAAAGTGACTTGCTAAAAGCATCTGCGCAAATGCTTTGGTGTCCGACTGTCTGACAGCTTTGTTATCCGCCAGATATTCGTGAATTAAATTAATTTCTTTTTTTATAAAGTAAAAAAACGGATTGAACCAGAATATTGAAGTTACGATTTCAATAAAAATTTTATCGTAAGAATGTTTCTGCTCGATGTGAACCATCTCATGCTTTAAAATCTGTTTTCCAATGTCTGAATTTATTATAATGGAATTCTTCCAGAACAGATTTTTAAAGTAAGAAAACGGCGCCTCTGAAAGATTGGTCTGATAAAAATTGATTCCTTCAAAGTTCTCTTTCTCGAATTGAGATTTAAATTTAATAATTTTAAATATTCCGAATAAAAGTTTGCATAATAAAATGACTGCAACGCCGGCGATTCCCCAGTTGATATACTTCAGATAACTGATTCCATCATTTGTGTTTTTAGAATCTGTAAAAGTTTGAATTTTATTGAGCAAAACAAAAACTTCATCGCTGAATTCAATTGTGAAATATTCGATTTTAAGTAAAGGCAGAATCATGGATACTACCATCATCGCAAGAAGATAAAATCTGTTGTAATGATGGAATGTTTTGTCTTTCAAAGCAATTTGATAGTACAAAAACATAACACCTGAGCAAATTATTACTTTTCCGAAGTATAAAATCAGCGCTTCCATATCATATTCGTTTTGGATGTCAATTAAAATTATCTTTAAAAATTTCCGGACCTATTCCGCCTTTCCTTTTTTGGTGTTTACAATTATTTCTCCTTTCAGTCTTCCATTCACCTTATTTCTAACAACATGCACATCTTTTATATTTTTTGAATCGAAAGCAGCCAAATCTTCCTTTGATACCACCTTTCCATCGATCAGAATTTTTACATCATTATCAAAGTCATCCAATCCACTGATATTAAATTTACGAGCATCGGAAATAGCACCATCAGTAATGACACGTGTATTTTGAGTATTCACGATGGTATTTTTCACTTTTTTTTCAGAATCCACATATTTAGAAATTACAGTATAGTCTGCTTTTGGATTTGCATGTGCATCTACAGAAATAATCCATGGATTATTCTGAGTTTTCTCACCGATAATTTCCGCCTGCTTTTTAGAAATCTCAGCCTGCTTTCTTGCCAGTTCGGCTCTTTCTTTTGATAATTTCTCCAGCTTTCTCTGGTCTTTTTTAGATAAAACATAGGGCTTCACCTCAGTATATTTTGCAACTCCTGTGTATCCACGAGCTACTATTGGCGGAGTTATAGGAGTTGGCGGTATGGATTGATTTTCATTAGCCATTATATCTTTCCCATTGAGATAAAATTTATTTATTTTACCAACCCGACGACCTATTTTTTCATTCAAATCTCTAATTTTATCATCTGTTAAACCCGATCTTTCTTTAAACTCCTTAGAATATAAAAAATTACTCAGTTCAACTCCTTTATCTTCATTTAATTTAAAGAAATAACTATTGCCATTGGGAGAATCCGTTTTAAATTTTAAATCATAAGCGTTGTCAACAATCTTATCCATTTCGCCAGAAAGCTGTTTCAATTCCTTTGCTTTCAATTCAAATTCATAGCTGTCATCACCTTTTTCTTTGGCAATTTTTTTCAATTCTGCCGCTTTTTCTTTCGATTTTTCGCTTAAAGTTTTAAGCTTTTCAGATTGAATCCTTAAATCGTCATTCGCTTTAGAAATTTTAGCTTCCTGTCTTTCTACGATCTGATCGATATTATTTTTAGGAGAAATAGTATCTTTTTTAATCTCAGAAACTGCATTTTCTATTTCGATATTGGTCTCTGCAATTTCTTTATTTTTCGCGTTCACCATATAAGCGAAAGCAACTGTAAATAACACCGGTAATGCAAAAATTCTACGCGCATAACCGAATTTGGTTTGGGGTTTCTGTAACATCTTGAGTCTTTTTTTTAGGTTTGAACTGAGAAACGGACTGGTCACCGTTAATTGATTTCCGGAAAAGTGACTTGCTAAAAGCATCTGCGCAAATGCTTTTGTGTCCGATTTTTTGACGGCTTTTTTATCAGCCAGATATTCGTGAATTAAACTTATTTCTTTTTTAATAATATGAAAGAACGGATTGAACCAAAAAACAGCAGTAATGATCTCAATAAATATTTTATCATACGAATGTTTCTGCTCTATGTGAACCATCTCATGTTTCAAAATCTGCCTTCCAATGTCTGAATTGATCACAATGGTATTCTTCCAAAAAAGATTTTTAAAGTATGAAAACGGTGCTTCTGAAAGGTTGGTCTGGTAGAAATTCACTCCTTCAAAAGTTTCTTTCTGAAACTGGTTTTTAAATTGTGTAATTTTTAAAACTCCGTAAAGCAGTTTTCCTAAAAAATAGAAAGACACCAATCCCAAAGCTGAAAAAACAATTCTAAAATAAATGTAATCATGATCCGCTGTATTGTTTGTGTTTAAATTCTGTATCCTGTTAATAAGCAAATAAATGTCGTTGCTCACTTCAATCGTAAAATCTTCTACTCTTATTAAGGGAAGCAATATAGAAGTAATCATCGCAAACAGTAAATAAAACCTGTTGTAATGATGAAACGTCTTGTCTTTAAGAGACAACTGATAATACAAAAACAGTACACCCGAGCAGATGATTACTTTTCCGAAATATAAAACCAGTGCTTCCATCTTAGTCTTTCTTTTTGAGTTCGTTCAGTAACATTTCAAGATCTTCAACGGTCATCTCATTTTTTTCAACCAAAAAAGAAACGGCACTTTTGTAAGAACCTTTAAAATAATTTTTCACAAGACTTTTCATGGTCTTCCCAGAATACTGCTCTTTAGAAACAAGAGGGAAATATTCATGCTGTCTTCCATATATATTATAGTCTACAAATTCTTTCTCTTTCAAAACCTTTAGAATAGTAGAAACCGTATTCGTGTGAGGTTTCGGTTCCGGGAAGAGATCAAGAACATCTTTCAGAAAACCCTTTTCGAGTCTCCATAAATACTGCATTACCTGCTCTTCTGCTTTTGTTAAGTTTTGAATCTTCATATCATTTTCTATCTTACATTTACCTTTGAAATCTGTATCACTAGTAAATTAGTTATACAAATGTAGAAATTAAATCCAATCGAACAACTATTTTTTTAGTGATAAAGATTTAAATTTGTTAATTAGCTGATTATCAGATGAATATTTTTTATTAAAATATGTTAAATTTTCAACTCACTGTATTTTATGACTAAATATTTAGCAGTAATTAAGTTTATAATATTATAATTTCATAAAACTTGTTAAAATTTATTAAATAAAATTAAAATCTACTTGCTTAAACTGAGAAAATATATTTATTTTAGTGCTTTAAAAATTTCTCATGAAAAGATATAATCTACTTACTGTTTTATTATTATTTATTTTTAGCTCAGCATCAGCTCAGATGTCATCAGTATTCGGTTCTGTAACCGAAGCAAAATCAAAAATTGAAGCCACAGTTCCGGTTGTGGTAGAACATCTAAAGAAGATCAGTGAAAATCAAGGAAACACAACTGTTCTGGATAATGGAAAGGTTGCTTTAAAAAACGAATACGATAAAGTATCTCAGGAATTTGATCTTTACAAAGGAAATATGGCAAGCTGTATTTTAGGTAGATCAAAAGAAACTAAAAAATGTTTGAACTATCATACACAATACTTCAGAAATACTTTAGGCATCTACGAAAACTACATCAACTATGTTACTAAAAAGAATGGATATCTTGGGGTATCAGATGACAGCGTAAAGCTTGACTTCAAACCGACAGAAATTTCATCAAAAATTGATAAAGATTTTTCAGGAGCTGTAGGTGCAGTAAAAAAGATGAAAGGAAATAACAAATCAACTTACTTTGAGCAGTTAAAATCTGATGATTACAAACTTCAGAATTTTGACACTCTAGTTAACTAAATAAAAAATCCCGTTTCTACTACGAAGCGGGATTTCTTTTTGAGTATAAACAGTTATAATTAACTTACGATATATTCAGATATTACAGGCTGGTTCTTTACATCATCCCATGATAATTTCCAGTCTTCTCTCACATCCATATCAATTTTCTGATTTTTCATCTCTGCAACATATCTTACGTCAAAGGCAATGTCGAACTGATTTTTTGCCGTCTCTGTAATTTTAATGTCAGAAACATGATGTGTGGTATTTGCTACAAGATTGTTTTTAGATTCTGTAAACCAGTTGCTGAATCCTTCGTGCCCGGTAAATAAATCATTACCTGGGAACTTCATTTTTACATCTTCAGACAAGTATTGCAGGAAGAAGCTGTTTTCATCTAACTCGTCAAAATGTTTAAACCATTTTTCCATAAATGCTTCAATCTTCTTGACATTTGTTTCTTGGGAGTTTTCCATAAATCTTTTTTTATTAAATTTCACTTTCTCAGTTTCTTGATTTTTATCTAATATTATTGACACTAAGTATCACAGAAACTTTTGAATTTTCAAGTTTATTAAAAAATTCAGATTACCACAAATTTTTACGATTTTTTAACAGACACCGGCACTACGCAGTGGATTGAAAAATGAAAACCTATACATTTTTTTAAAGTTGATATCTTGTTATCACCATAAAAAAAAGGAGAACTACAATTGTAATTCTCCTGTTAGTAGCGGGAACCGGACTCGAACCGATGACCTCCGGGTTATGAGCCCGACGAGCTACCTACTGCTCTATCCCGCGGTGTATCTTTAGAGTGCTTACCGAAAGCACTTAACTTAGTAGCGGGAACCGGACTCGAACCGATGACCTCCGGGTTATGAGCCCGACGAGCTACCTACTGCTCTATCCCGCGATATTGGATTGCAAATGTACGAATTTATTTTAACATTCCAAGTATTTCTTTTAAATACGGCGTTTTCGGAAAATAATTTAAATATTTGTATCTTTGTTATATGGCAAAAATACTTAGAATTTACCCCGACAATCCTCAGGAAAACCTTATCAACGAGGTCATTAAAACCCTGAATAATGGCGGACTGATTATCTATCCGTCTGACACCGTCTACGCATTGGGCTGCAATATTTTTGATATTAAAGCCATGGAAAAACTCGCTCAGATCAAAAAACAGAAGCTCGACAAAGCGAAATTCTCAATTATCTGTAATGATTTAAGCCACCTTTCAGATTTTACAAGACCCATTGACACTTCTGTTTTCAGATTTTTGAAGAGCCACCTTCCCGGTCCGTTTACCTTTATTCTGGAAGCCAATAAAAGTTTACCGTTAGCATATAAAAACCATAAAACAATAGGAATCCGGGTTCCGGATCATTCGATTCCGCAGTTAATTGTTGAAAAACTGGGACACCCGATTGCATCAACGTCGATAAAAGATGATGATGAGATTATTGAGTATTCTACAGACCCTGAATTGATAGCCGAAAAATATGATCATCTTGTGGATATCGTAATCGATTCCGGATATGGAGATAACGTGGCGTCTACCATTGTTGATCTTACTTCAGGCGAACCGGAAATCATCAGACAGGGAAAAGGTGAAATTTAGAAGTTTACACAATGAGTCTTAACGCAAAATACTCTGTAGGCATTGTACTTACTTTTGTACTTCTTGCCTTCTCAATGCTGTACTCAATACCGATCATCAATCAGTTTTTTCATATTAAAACATTTACCGCTGATCTTTTCTTTTACGACAGACTTTCTTTATGGCTTGTCTTAGTACTGGTTTTTCTTTATAATTTTTTTATTGAGAACAGATCATTCTTCGTTTGGGAAGACAAAAAATATTCTGCCGGTTTTTATTTAGTTGCGGTAATCTGTCTCTATCTTATCTGTGCGGTAGGTGGAACTGTTTTAAATGGAATAATTATGCTGATCACTCATGAGAAAGTAAGTGATAAGCTATTACAGCTCAGTTTAATTTTTAAAAATAATTATTTTCTGATTGTTTTTACCTGTCTCACCGCGGGAGTGATTGAAGAATTACTGATGCGGGCGTATATTCAGCCTAGAATTGAAAAGATATACAACAGTCCGGTATTAGGAATTACTGTATCAGCATTGCTGTTCGGAATTCTTCACAGTTCTTACGGAACAATTGGCCAGGTTGTCGTTCCATTTTTTATAGGAATTGTATTTGCCGTTTTTTACAAGAAATATTCGAATATTAAAATTTTGATCATCTGCCATTTCATGTTTGATTTTATCTCTCTCATGCTCATGAATCTGATCGGTCTTAAACACATATCTGTTTTTTAAACTATGAAAATTATAACATCTCCTGCAAAATTAATGAATACAGAAAACTCAACAGATTTGTTGAGAACTACAAGTCCTAAATTCATTGACGATGCAGCATTTATCCATTCTTTTCTAAAACCTAAATCTCCAAAATATCTTTCCGAGCTGATGGAAATTTCGCCCAAATTAGCAGATGAAAACTGGGAAAGAAATCAGAAATGGAAAGCAAAGCCTACCACAAAAGAGTCAGCTCCGGCAATGTTTGCCTTCACAGGTGAAGTTTACCGCGGATTAGATGCTAAAACTTTAGATAAAAAGGCTGTTGATTATTTACAGAAAAACTACAGAATGATTTCTGGCTTATACGGTTTGCTAAAACCATCAGACAAAGTGATGCTGTACCGACTTGAAATGGGACGACCGTTTGAGTTTGATGAATATAAAAATCTTTACAGTTTCTGGACTGAGAAACTCACAGAGCAGCTTAATTCTGAAATGAAAAAGAACGAATTGCTTCTATTTTTATGCAGCAACGAATATGGAAAAGTTATCGACAGAAAAAAGCTCAATCATAAAGTCATTGATTTCGAATTTTATGAATTGAGAGAAGGAAAACTTAAAACCATCGTTGTTTACACAAAACATGCAAGAGGTTTGGTCGTTAGATTCTGTGCAGAAACTCAAGCTAAAACCTTAAATGATGTGAAAGCGTTCAACTACGAAGGCTACAGAATTGATGAAGAAAAATCGACGGATACAAAACTGGTTTTTACAAGATAAATGACAATTTCGGATTTAAAAAAACAGTTTAAAACAGAGCTTTCGGAACTCTACACAGATTCGGAGAGCGATTTTCTCTTTTCAATTTTCGCTGATAGAATTTTAGATTTAAATCAAATTCAGCTAAGAACTTTATCTGAAAATGAATTGTCAGATCATCATGAAAATCAGCTTCTGCAAGTTATTTCTAAATTAAAAACAGGAAAACCCTACCAGCATATTTTAGGAGAAACAGAATTTTACGGAATGAATTTTTTCGTAAATGAAAACGTCTTAATTCCACGTCCGGAAACGGAAGAATTTCTGGAAATTGCCATCCGGAAAATTAAAGATTCAGCGTTTACACATCAAGGTTTGAAAATTTTAGACATTGGAACCGGAAGCGGTGTAATTCCTTTGGTTTTAAAAAAGCATTTTCCCGATGCAGAAGTTTCTTCCATTGATTTTTCTGAAAAGGCACTGGAAGTTGCCCAGAGAAATGCAGAATTTCATCAGCTTGACATCAAATTCATTCATGCCGACTATCTGAATTCTACTTTGACTGAAAACTATGATGTCATCATATCAAATCCGCCCTATATTGGGATTGAGGAAGAAGTAGAAATTGAAGATTCTGTAAAGGGATTTGAACCTCTTATGGCACTTTTTTCACCAACTTCAGATGCTTTGATTTTTTATAGGAAGATTGCTGAAGATTGTGAGCAATATTTAAATGAAAATGGATTGCTGTTTCTGGAAATTAATCAAAAACTGGGTCTGGAAACTTTAGAATTGTATCAGGATAGTTTCTCACACGCAGAGTTAGTCAAAGATTTAAGCGAAAACGACCGTTTCGTAATTGGTTTGAGGTAATCATACAAAATAATTTCAGGTATCTTAACGTTATCATTCAAACTGATAACTCTTTTACCGATGAAAAAAAATATTATTAACGCTCACAGTCCTTTCACAGCATTCTTTACAGGCACAGACAGAATTTACTACTTTTAAAAACGGATTAATTTACAGTAAAGATACCATGTCTAAACTGGGCAAAATTGTGGATTCTCTACATCTAAAATATAAAGTCTGTGACCTCGATCAGAAATTCTATTCTAAACAGCAAACAATAGGACACCTTATCACTTTAGAGAAAGAACATGTCGAAAACGCCAAGAAAGATATTGACAACCATATTTCTTACGAAGATTTTATTGTAAAATATCCTAATGCTGTTGTGAGAAAAGATTTGCTCATTATAAAATCTAAAATAAAAAATTACAGAGACAAGGATGTAATAACGTATAATGAAATCGATTTTGGCGACGATTACGGTGTAGAAATAGAAAAAGATTACAGCCAAAAACTTTTTGAACACAATGGTGAAAACAGCTGGATTTATGAATATAATGATAAAGATAATTACACTGATGAAAAGATAACCGCTTTTATTTTGCATCTGAATTTAAGAAAGTATTACTGGAGCCAGAATATTCAAGGCAAATCATTTATTCTGACTGTCTTATTGACACTTCCTCGACGAAATTTATTGAAGTTAATCAGGATAATGAAGATAAAGATTTAAATCATGATTTTTCGGTAAACCTACCGTTAAACTGGCGAAAACTTTCGCATTCTAAAAAAACGGAAATTCTTGAACAGATGAGATCCGAAAAGGCTGTAGGGTTTTGTAGTCAAGACAGGAGACCAAGAGTACAGGGTGTAAATATGGCCCTTCTTTCTGCAGAGACAGGCAGATGGGATATTTTTCTAAAGTCACATTTAGACATTATGAATGACCGCTTTGATAGACTGTCAGATGGAAGTTATGCATGGAAATCTCGTCATACGTACATCAAGGAATTAGAAGAGTTGAATATCAACGTTTATGATCTTATTATGGGAATTACTTTTAGATTAGATAATCCTGTAAAGAATCATTATTACGGAAGTGTGGGAAGGCTTGGCCGTGCCGTGTCAGAAGCAGAAGACAGAGAAAAATTTATGTCTCAGATGCTTGCAATGATTGAGGATGAGAAGCTTGATGATTACAATCGAGTTATTTCTTATTTCCTGTTTATGAGCTGTAATAATTACATCAATGATAAGAATTTACAAAAATTGAATTCAGATAAACTGAAAATTTCTGTCGCAAAACTTCCAGTATATATTTACGAGAAGATTAAAAACGATAAAGCATAAAAAAATCGATTAATTCTAACCGATTTTTTTCTTTATAAAGATTTCGTATGATAAGTATAACAGAGGTAGTGACATCGCTCCCAAATAAAGAATATTACTCATCGCCAGCTCAGGATTTAGCGTTATCGAATAAATCAGTCCAAAGAATGCACCGCCCAAATGGGCAGCATGTCCCAAATTATCCCATTGTTTTGGGTTTAACATCATATAAACAGAATATCCGAAATACAGTGTTCCGAAAAGCCATCCTGGCAAAAAGTTTACACGGATCTCATTGGGTACCATTGCTATCGCCGCAAAAATAACTCCTGAAACGGCACCAGAAGCACCAATCGCAGAATACCATGGTTGATTTTTGTAAATAAAAAGACTGAATACATTCCCTAAAAGCATGGAAGCAAAATAAATAATCAAAAACCCTATTTCTCCAAAAAATTGGATAACTGCTCCCTGAAACAAATAAAGTGAAAACATATTGAAAAACAGGTGCATAAAGTCAGCATGCAAAAATCCTGAGCTTATCAATCTTATGTATTCTTTTCTATTGCTTATTGCTGCAACATTAAACTTGTATTTTTCAAACATTGCCATATTATTCAGTCCGAAATAACTGATAATTGATGTCATTGCAATTAATATAATAACGATTACACTCATAATTTTTGTTCTTAATTTTCAACAGAACCATCGTCAAACAAATCACCAATTGTACCACCATCTTCGTCTGCTGACGGTGTAAAATCTGGTTCTTCGTAAACTTCCGGCTCTTCTTCTTCCGGTTCAGGAATGGTAATGTTGATGGTTTTTACTTTAAATTTCGTAAACTGATTTCCAATTGCCTTAATTCCTTTGACACCGATGAATTCGTCTATATTTACAGTTTCCGGATCACGTTCTTTTCCTTTATCCTTCGCAAAGATAATTTCAGCAGTGGTGCCATTGGAGACTAAAATTCTTTCGATAAAAGATTTCGGATGTTCCGAAGGCATAAAGGTCTGCGGATTCGTTGTATTCTCAAGCAAAAATCTTTTAATAAAATAAATATCTTTTTCGCCGTCATAGTAAATACAGGTAATCGGCTGCTGTGGTCTCCATTTTTCAAGAATGATATATTCGTCATCGAAACGGTTTCCAAGATCAAAACTGATCAGCTTTGCTTCACCCTGAGAATTGACTGTTAAAATCTTATCGTCACCTTTAAAACTGCCTAACAACGTTCCTCTCACATCCGCATTCAGACGTCTTACGGTATCATCAAACCAGATTTTACGAGGTGCCAGTGTAGAAACACCTTCCTCTTTTAGATCTACTTTTTTCACAGAATATTTGGTGACCAGATTCCCTTTAGAATCACGGCCTTTGATTCCTATTTCTGAGAAATCAATATCCATTTTATTTTTCCTGATTCTCGGGTTTGGTTTTAGAAGAACGGTTACTGTTTCCGCTTCACCATTCGGATTTGCTGAGAAATAAAGTGTTTCTGAACCTTTTGCATCAGATGCCAGACGGTAATCTGTATTTCTGGTTACTCCGGTTACCGAAAAACGTTTCATATAAAATGGCCCCTGCATTCCCTCACGGTAAATCATGTTGTAAACGGTTCGCTTGTCGTTTTTCTTCCAAATCGCAACGTGCAGAATATCTTTTCCGATAAAGGTTTTGGCTTCAACTTTCACGACCTTCATACTTCCGTCTCTTCTGAAAGTAATAATATCGTCGATATCGGAACAGTCGAATAAAAACTGATCTTTTTTTAATGAAGTTCCTACGAAACCTTCTTCGAAATTAGCGTAGAATTTCTCGTTGGCTACTGCAACTTTGGATGCATCAATAGTATCAAAAATTCTCAGTTCGGTTTTACGTTCTCTGCCTTTTCCGTATTTTTTCTGAATATTTAAATAATAATCAATCGCGTAGGCAATCAGATTGGCAAGATGATGTCTGACCTGTTCGATTTTACCTTCTAATGCAGCAATATTTTCTTTAAATTTATCTAAATCGAATCTTGAAATTCTTTTAATTCTGATTTCAGTAAGTCTCAGAATATCCTCTTCTGTCACTTCTCTCAAAAGATGTGCTGTATGAGGTTTCAGACCAATCGCAATGGTTTTTAAAACGTCTTCCCAGCTTTTTACCTCTTCAATATCGTGATAGATTCTGTTTTCAATAAAAATTCTTTCCAGTGAAGAAAAATGCCAGCTTTCCTGCAGTTCGTTAAGTTCGATTTCCAATTCTTTTTTAAGCAATGAAACCGTATGATCAGTATTCATTCTTAGAATTTCAGAAACGTTCAGGAACATAGGTTTGTCCCCAACAATGACACAGGCATTTGGCGAAATCGTTACCTGACAGTCGGTAAAGGCGTACAAAGCATCAATCGTTTTGTCTGGTGAAACTTCGTTGTGAAGATAAATCAGAATCTCTACTTTATCTGAGGTATTGTCTTCAATTTTTTTAATTTTAATTTTCCCTTTTTCGTTGGCTTTAATGATTGAATCAATCAAATCGCCTGTATTCTTAGAAAAAGGAAGCTCAGAGATCATCAGCGTATGCTTGTCGACCTGAGAAATTTTTGCTCTGGCTCTTACTTTTCCACCTCTGTGACCGTCATTGTATTCCGAAACATCCAGAAAACCTGCTGTCAGAAAATCAGGGAAAATTTCAAACTTCTTGCCTTTTAAATGAGCTACTGAAGCATTAATCAGTTCATTAAAATTGTGCGGAAGAATTTTTGTGGAAAGTCCGACCCCGATTCCTTCAACACCCTGTGCCAAAAGCAACGGGAATTTTACAGGTAAATCTACCGGTTCATTATTTCTGCCGTCATAAGATTTAGACCACACTGTAGTTTTCGGATTGAAGACTACTTCCAACGCGAAAGGGGTCAACCTCGCTTCAATATATCTCGCTGCTGCTGCAGAATCCCCAGTGTAGATATTTCCCCAGTTCCCCTGAGTATCAATCAGCAATTCTCTTTGCCCGATTCCTACCATCGCATCGGTAATCGAAGCATCACCGTGAGGGTGATATTTCATAGTATTTCCGACGATGTTGGCGACTTTATTGTATCTGCCGTCCTCCAGCTCACGCATAGAATGCATAATTCTACGCTGAACAGGCTTGAAACCATCATAAACAGACGGAATTGCTCTATCTAAAATTACATAAGATGCATAATCCAGAAACCAGTCTTTGTACAGTCCTGAAACTTTTTTTAAGCTTTCGCCTTCGTGAGAGTTTTCTTCTATCATTACTTTCCTAATGTCTTCTTTCTTTGTTTGCTTTGATCACTTTATTAAGCGAAAATTTTAAATCGTTGACTTCTTTCTGAGTTAAATATGAGATCTCATACTTTAAGATCGTTGAACCGCTGTTTTTACTGGAAATGGTAACATATAATCTTTTGACAAATAACAGACTTACTGTTTCAAATTTCATCAGTTTGTACTTTGGAAATTCGTCACTCAATGGTTGGTTAAGAAACGGTACAATATTTCTATTTTTAAAATGTAGAGCTTCACCGTCGCTGTCATATTCAAATATCTGTCTGCCGTTGATATAGAAAAGTACTAACAGCGAAACCGGAATAATGATCAGCAGATAGCTGAGAGCGCCTAAAATCTGAAACTTATATTCCTCTATAATAAAACCAATAATTCCTCCAAAAAACATCATTAATAATAATGTATTGATGAAATTGTAAACTGGGGCTTTGGTACGGTTACTTAATCTCATTTGTGGTCTTTGTATTCTAAATAATTTCTTCTACTTCACTTATAATTTCTTTATCACTGATATTGGCATCTTCCACTACGAGGTTTTCCAGAATAAAAACCTGTCGGTCCGGGGTATTTTTCCCCATGTAAAACTCTAACAGTTGCTCGATGGTCTGATCTTTACCCAAAACAACCGGCTCAAGGCGAATATCTTTTCCAATGAAATTTTTAAATTCGTCTGGTGAAATTTCTCCCAAACCTTTAAATCGGGTAATTTCAGGATTTTTGCCCAATTCATTTAAGGCTTTCACTCTTTCCAATTCGGTGTAACAATATCTTGTTTCCTTTTTATTTCTTACTCTGAATAATGGGGTCTGAAGAATATATAAATGTCCGTTTTTAATTACATCAGGGAAAAACTGAAGGAAAAAGGTAATCATCAGAAGTCTGATGTGCATTCCGTCAACATCGGCATCGGTAGCGATAATGACCTGATTGTATCTTAAATCTTCAAGACTTTCTTCGATATTTAAAGCTGCCTGAAGAAGGTTAAATTCCTCATTTTCATACACTACTTTTTTCGTTAAACCATAACAGTTCAGCGGTTTACCTTTTAGAGAAAATACGGCCTGCGTTTCTACATCTCTTGATTTTGTGATAGATCCTGATGCAGAATCTCCTTCGGTAATGAAAATCTGTGTTTCAGCTTTTCTTTCTGCCTTCTGATCGTTGTAATGCTGTCTGCAGTCACGAAGTTTCTTATTGTGAAGCGAAACTTTCTTAGCTCTTTCTCTTGCTAATTTCTGAATTCCTGAAAGTTCTTTTCTTTCTCTTTCTGAGATTAAAATTTTTCTCTGTATCGCTTCAGCAATCTCAGGATTTTTGTGCAGGAAATTATCTAATTTACTTTTCAGGAAATCAATGATGAAAATTCTTACCGTCGGACCGTTCGGGCCGATGTCGTTGGAACCCAATTTTGTTTTCGTCTGAGATTCAAAAACGGGTTCTTCCACATTAATTGAAATTGCTGCAACAATCGACTTTCTAATATCTGATGCGTCAAAATTCTTATTGAAAAATTCACGGATCGTTTTCACATACGCTTCACGGAAAGCATTCAAATGCGTACCACCCTGCGTTGTATTCTGTCCGTTTACGAATGAAAAGTAAGTTTCTGTCTGAGATTTGTCGGTATGCGTTACCGCCAGTTCGATGTCATTATCTCTCAAATGAACAATCGGATACAGTACATCACTTTCCAGCTCTTCTTCCAACAAATCTTTAAGACCGTTTTCAGAATAGAAAGTTTCACCGTTAAAAAGTATCTTCAGTCCCGGATTCAGATAAGAATAATTGCGGAGCATTCTTTCGATATACTCTTTTCTGAATTTAAAATGCAGGAAAATATCAGCATCCGGCACGAAAGAAATCTCTGTTCCGTTTCTGTCTGACGTATCTTTTTCGGCGTGATCTTCGGTGATAATTCCTCTTGAGAACTCAGCCATCTTCATTTTCCCTTCACGGAAAGAACGGACTCTGAAATAGTCTGAAAGTGCATTTACCGCTTTCGTTCCAACACCATTCAAACCAACAGATTTTTTAAAGGCCTTGCTGTCGTATTTACCACCGGTATTCATTTTAGAAACGGCATCCACGACTTTTCCTAAAGGAATTCCACGACCGAAATCACGAATCGTAACTTTTCCGTCGTCGACTTTTATTTCAATTCTTTTACCGGATTTCATTCTGAACTCATCAATCGAGTTATCTAGAATTTCTTTCAGCAAAATATAGATACCATCATCCGCAGATGAGCCATCGCCCAGCTTCCCGATGTACATACCGGGACGTAAACGAATATGCTCCTGCCAATCGAGGGTTCTGATGTTATCTTCGGAATATACAGGGTTTATTTCTTGTGACATAGATTATTTCAGCAAACATACAAAAGTACGGAATTGAACAAAAATATCCGAATATTTCAGTTTGTTTTTTTAGTATTTTTCTTACAAAACACGCTTTTAATTCAGTTACAAAACAATTTTTAATATTACAATATGATTAAATTTCAAAAATTGCTGTACATTCGAACTACGCAAAAAAAATCTCGTTCATGATACAACTTCCTTTTTCTAAACTTTCAAATGTAGGAACCACTATTTTCAGTCAGATGACTCAGTTGGCCAATGAAAATGAAGCCATTAATCTTTCACAGGGTTTTCCTGATTTTATGCCCGATTCGGAGCTATTGGATCATGTAAATCATTTTATTCAAAAAGGATTTAACCAGTATGCTCCCATGGGAGGAATGATAGGTCTGAAAGAGGAAATTGCAAGAAAAATAGAGAACAGTCATCAGGCGGTTTATCATCCTGATTCGGAAATTACTATTACCGCAGGCGGAACTCAGGCAATTTTCACAACGATTGCCACTTTCGTAAAAAAAGATGATGAAGTCATTATTTTCGAACCCGCTTATGATTGCTACGAACCAACGGTAGAGCTTTTCGGGGGAATTGTAAAACGTTTTGAGATGAAAGCTCCCGACTATGAAATCGATTGGAGTGTGGTGAAAGATTTGGTTTCGGAAAAAACGAAAATGATTATTCTCAATAATCCGAACAATCCTTCAGGAAAGATTTTAAAGGAGAATGATATTCAGGAATTAATTAAAATTGTAAAAGACACTTCCATATTGATTTTGAGTGATGAAGTATATGAGAATATTGTCTATGACGGAAAAGAACATTTAAGCATCTGTAAACATCCCGAGCTTAAAGAAAGAAGTCTCTTGGTGGCGTCATTCGGAAAACTGTTTCATGTAACCGGCTGGAAAATTGGCTACTGTGCCGCTCCAAAAGCATTGACAGATGAGTTTAGAAAAATCCATCAGTTCAATGTATTTTCTGTCAACACACCGATTCAGCTGGCACTGGCAGAATACATGAAAAATGATGAACATTATCTTGGCCTAAACCGGTTTTTTCAGGAGAAAAGAGATTTTTTGAGACAGGGCTTGGCACAGAGTTCATTTGAACTGCTTGATTGCGAGGGAACCTATTTTCAGGCTTTAAAATATGATAAAATTTCAGACAGATCTGATTTTGATTTTGCTCAGGAATTAACGGTTACTCACAAAGTGGCGAGCGTTCCGTTCTCATCTTTTTATAAAAATAAACTGAATGAAAATGTCATCAGATTATGCTTTGCCAAGAAACAGGAAACTCTTGAGAGAGCGATTGAGAATTTGGCCAAGTTATAAAAAATTAAATCTCTCGCAGATTCAACAATTCAAGCAGATTTTTATTTAGTCTGCCTAATCCGCTTAATCTGCGAGAGATAAAATATTGTTTAAAAAAACATTCCGCCTGAAACCTCAATTCTCTGAGCAGTAATCCAACGTGCATCTTCAGTACAAAGAAAGGCTACTACTCCACCAATATCATCGGGAAGGCCTACTCTGCCTAAAGCTGTATTTCCGGCAATCATTGCGTTGATATTTTTGTCATCTCTCGTTCTTCCTCCGCCGAAATCGGTTTCAATTGCGCCCGGAGCAACTGCATTCACTTTGATTTTTCTGGATCCCAATTCCTTTGCCATATATTTTGTCAGCATTTCAACACCTGCTTTCATCGAACCGTAAACTGATGATCCCGGTTGAGCAAATCTTGCCAATCCTGAAGAAATATTAATAATTCCGCCACCATCGTTCAAGAATGGCAAAAATTTCTGCGTCAGAAAGAATACCCCTTTAAAATGTATATTGAACATATCGTCCACCTGCTCTTCGGTAGTTTCTGTAATCGGAGAATACAAAGCAGTTCCCGCATTGTTAATCAGGAAGTCAATGTTTCCACTCTCTGTATTTGCTTTAAGATGATCGTTTACATTTTTAATAAATGAATCAAAACTTTTGACATCTCTTGTATCCAACTGAAAAGCTGCTGCATTTCTGCCCAAAGCTTTAATTTCATTCACGACGTTTTCAGCTTCTTCTTTATTGCTATGATACGTAATGATAACGTCCAAACCTTTCTCAGCAATTTTCAATGCTGAATTTTTTCCTAATCCACGGCTTCCGCCTGTTACTAAAGCTACTTTTGCTGTATTCATTTTTAATATTTTTATTGGGACAAAGTTGCGTCATTTTTACGGTCATTCATTTGCTTCAATCAATCTGAAATTTGCATAAATCAAATCATGACCGAAATTCAAGTGGTGCAAATGATGTTTTCCGTTTGAAGAAATTGGAGAAGTGAGCAATTTCCTCAAATCCCAAAGCATAGGAAATTTCTGAGATATTCCATTTTGTCTGCTTTAGTAATATTTTAGCTTCCTGTATAACACGGTCAGCAATAAATTCGGTGGTGGTTTTCCCTGTGCTTTCTTTTAAATTTTTGTTTAAATAATTCACATGGATGGCCAATCTTTCCGCATAATCTTTGGCAACTTTCAATTGAATTCTCTGATCGGGAGACTCAATGGGAAACTGTCTTTCCAGCAGTTCAATAAACAGAGATACGACACGGTGGGATGCATTTTGCGAAGTTGAAGTTTTGGCCGCGGGTTGTAATTTTTGTCCGTAATGAATCAGTTCAAAAACATAATTACGGATCAGGTCATATTTGAAAGCATACTCAGAATCAATCTCTTTTTTGATTTTTGAAAACAGAAATTCAATTTCATCAGCAAGCTCATCATCAATTTCAAAGACTGGAATTGCTCCCGGCTGAAACAGAGGCAAATCTTCCAAAACATGCTGTGATGAATTTTTAGTGAAAAAATCAGCAGTAAAAACGCAGAAACTTCCTTTCTGATCTGCATCTTCAGGAACATAATGATATGGAACTTTTGGGGTTGCAAAAAGCAGCGCATTCTTTTTTATCGAAATAACTTTGTCTGCATATTCTGCTCTGTTTTTTCCTCTGATGAGACTTATTTTATAATATTTCCTCCTGTTGTAAGGCATTTCAGATGTCCTTTTGACAGTTGCAAGCGTTTGTGCAATATCAAAAACATTAAAATGGCCGATATCTTTATGAAGACCTTTAGGAAAGATGCTTTCCAAATCTTTTCCTAATCTGCTGGCCATCTCGCCGTAAAAATCTTCCAGGGAAGCGTGAGCTATTTTTTCCATGATGAGAATTTGTATAATTCAAATATAGGAATAAGTTATGCTCTGATTGTTTATATCTGAATAAAATTTTAATACAGCATTTTTATAATTGGAGATTCAAATGTCGAAAATTCACGTCAGTTTAAAAAATCATTTTATTAAAATTAAAAACAAATAAAAAAAGGCACCACTAATGACGATTTACTCATAATAAAAGCGCTCCCAAATTCATGGGAGCGCTCTTTTAAAATACTATAACTAACTTTTAATACTTTTAAACATTAAATCTGAAGTGCATAATATCACCGTCCTGTACGATGTATTCTTTACCTTCAACAGAAAGCTTCCCAGCTTCTTTTACTTTAGCTTCAGTTCCGTAACTCACGTAATCATTATACTTGATCACTTCTGCTCGGATGAAACCTTTTTCAAAATCGGTGTGAATAACACCCGCAGCCTGAGGCGCTGTCCAGCCTTGTCCAATCGTCCATGCTCTCACTTCTTTTACTCCAGCAGTGAAGTAGGTTTGAAGTTTCAATAAATCGTAAGCTTTTCTGATCAAACGGTTAACTCCCGGTTCAGTTAAGCCTAATTCTTCCAAGAAAATTTCTCTCTCCTCGAAAGTATCCAGTTCGTTGATGTCGGCTTCGATCTGAGCAGCTAAAACTACCACTTCAGCATTTTCTTTCTGAGCCATTTCTTCGATCTTTGCAATCCATTCGTTTCCGTTTTTGATAGAATTTTCATCTACATTACAAACGTAAAGAACAGGTTTGTTGGTCAACAACTGAACATCTGATATAATAGATTTTGCAAAATCATCCATTGGGAATTCTCTTGCATTTTTACCGTCTTCGATAAATTTTTCAAGATTATGAAGCGTTTCATACGTCAGAATATCTTCTTTCTTTCCAGACTTGATGAATTTTTTAGCTTTTTCAACTGCTTTTCCTACAGTTTCTAAATCTTTCAGCTGAAGCTCGATGTCGATAATTTCTTTATCTCTCATCGGATCTACAGTACCTTCAACGTGGATGATATTTCCGTTTTCAAAACATCTTAAAACGTGAATAATCGCTTCGCACTCTCTGATGTTAGCCAGGAACTGATTTCCCAAACCTTCACCCTTGCTTGCTCCCTTTACCAGACCGGCAATATCAACGATCTCTACAACAGCCGGCAAAACTCTTTCAGGATTTACCAGTTTTTCAAGCTCAAATAATCTCTGATCCGGTACAGAAACTGTTCCTAAGTTAGGCTCAATTGTACAGAAAGGATAATTGGCTGATTGCGCTTTAGCGTTGCTTAAGCAGTTAAAAAGAGTTGATTTACCTACATTCGGTAAGCCTACGATTCCACATTTCATAACGAAATTTTATTTTATTAATGTTATGCAACCTTCCGGCAGCATGTTTTATTGCTTTGGCAATCGGCTTTTCACTTCAATAAATTCAGTGTGATAGCGTTCCTGCGTATTACAAATAAAGGTGTGCAAAGATAGTAATTTTAAGGTGATTTTCATAATAAAAAAAATCTGCCAAATATTTGACAGATTTTCAGAAATAATAATTTATCGTTGTGCTTTTATGGATTTGCTCCTGTAGCATCCTGTGCCAATTCTGCATCATCCGGAAGCGTTTCTAATGTTTTATCGAGTGTGAATAATGACTCGTCGCTTGCTCTGTCTCCACCGGCAATTTTTAATTTGTCAATTAAATTCATTGCGAAAGTTTCTTCTTCGATCTGTTCTTTTACAAACCACTGTAGGAAGTTCCATGAAGCCCAGTCTTTTTCTTCAAAAGCAATATTTACGAGATTGTAAATTGCAGTCGTGTTATCTACCTCATGTTTGAAAACAAGATCGAAACAGTCTGTAAGACTTGCCGGCTCCTGGCCTGGTGAAGGTAGCGCCGTGATTGTTGGTTTACCGCCTCTGTTGAGTACGTACTGCATAAATTTTACTGCATGATCTCTCTCTTCCTGTGCGTGACGGAAAAGAAAGTTTGAAATTCCACCATACCCTTTATCAGCTGCCCAGATTCCGTAAGAGAAATAAACTCTGGATTGTAAATCTTCGGTATTCATCTGGTCACTTAGTGCCTGTTCCAGTCTTGGTGAAAGTCTATTAGTGTTCATAATCGTATATTTTAGTATTTGTAACGTAAAGGATACAAAAATGATTCCGATAAAAGAATTTCAATTTATAATTGAAAACATGTAAAATATAATTGACTATTAATCATCATCTTAACAATATAATTTATAGTGAGTCTAAAATAAAAAAGCCAGTTCACTATACTGAACTGACTTTTTATATGAATTACAATCTATTTAAGATCATCATGAAAATATCGATGGTTTTATTCTTCACAATGTAGAGACATCAGCAAATGTTGCCACTTTCCAATCCTCAAACTCTCCAACACCAACTCTCTACCTGACTTTTTTTGCCATATAATTACTTTCATTACCCAATCGGTCAATAGCTTTAATGGCAACCGCATTCAGAATTTTCCCGTCTTTACTTTTCGGAATTTCCTTTGAAAGTGTTTCCAAAGTTAAGATTTCAGTTTCCCAAATTCCGTTATACTGTTTGAAAAGAACCCATTGGAAGACATTTGCGATATTTTTAGAACTCCAGCTCGTCTGGATAAAACTTCCGTTATCGTTTGTAAACAAAGTCGGTTTTTCTAATGGACCCGCTTTTATCCACGGGCTTTTTGGTGTTAAAGCTTTTTCTTTGTAAGGTCCATTCTTCAGGGTAGGAAGCATATTTGAATTTTTAGTTAAACCCGCAATACTCCAGTGAACTTCTCCTGCATCATTATTTAGGATCTGTCTTGACAGTTCAATCTGATTTTTGATTTCTGTAGGTCGGTCGGCAGTCTTTATTTCAACCGTATTTAACCCAGGCCAGAGATGACGGTTCATGGTGTTTTCAGATTTCCACCAATTTAACAGATTGGCAAAAGGCTGCCCTTTCGATTCTATTGGCCAGTATAGCTGTGGAGAAAAGTAATCTACCCAACCTTTATTTAACCATAATTTCGCATCAGCATAAAGCTCATCATATTGTGAAGAGCCCACAACTCCTTCCGGAAATCCAGGTTTCCAGATACCAAACGGACTGATCCCGAAACGAACGTGGTTTTTCTCGGCGTGAATTTCTTTATAAATTCTTTCTACAAATTTATTGACGCTGTCTCTCCTCCAGTCTGCTCTTGTCAATGTTCCGCCTGAACTCTGATATGCGTTCCAGCTCGCATGATCCGGGAAATCTGCACCTCTGTTATACGTGGCATAAGGATAAAAATAATCATCAAAATGAATGGCATCGAGATCGTATCTTTTCACTAAATCTTTAACAACATTAGAAACATGTCCCTGCGTTTTAGGATTGGCAGGATCAAACCAGTACATTCCATTTTTTAATTTTATGGTAATATCTGAAAGCTTATTGACCATCGACTGATTAGAAACCGTTCCGCCGTTAGAATGATGGGCTCTGTAAGGATTTAACCAGACATGCAGCTCCATTCCTCGTTTGTGGGATTCCTCGATCCAAAACTGTAATGGATCGTAATTCGGATAAGGCGGTTCACCTGTTTTTCCCGTCAGGAAATAAGACCAAGGCTCCAGTTCGCTTGTATATAAGGCATCCGCAGACGGACGCGCCTGAAAAATCACCGCGTTAAAATTATTTTCCTGAAGCATATTCAGCATACTTATCGCTTCTGCCTTTTGCTGCTCAACCGATAAATTATTTCTTGATGGCCAGTTGATGTTGGCAACACTTGCAATCCAAGCACCGCGAAACTCACGGTTGATCGCCGGTAGGTTAACTTTAAAATCTTCGTCTACAGGCGCAACAACCTGCGGCTTCACCGCAATAACAGAATCTTTAGGTTTGGCTTTATACCTATTGTCTTTAACTGTATTCTTTGTTGTAGAAGCACTTTTCTGTACAGAACATGAACTGCTGAAAGAAGCGAAAAGTCCGAGTAGAAATAATATTTTTATTTTGTTGATTTTCATAGATTGCAAAAAAAGAAAGTTACATTTTTAAATAAGAATATTCATTCTCATTTAAAGAAATGCAAATTTAGAAAGTTGAAATAAAAGAAACAGCACAAATACGAATATTTATGCTGTTAAATTTTTACAGTCGAAAGTTTGAAACTTTTTAGAAAATATTAGTTTAAGGCTCAACAAGATTAGGATCCTGTTCCTCTGTCAAATCGGTTTTGTAAGTCTCCGGAACGAAAAGCGTATTGACAATAATAGCCAGAAGAACCAGAAAAATAGGATAAATTAAGCCGATAAACGGTGCCATAACCGCACTTACTACAAAAGAAGTTTTTATCAGTTCAGTTACAAAGGTTGTTGCACCACCGATGAAACCATTCCCCATATTTTGGGCAAAACCCATACTGGTATACCGGATTTTGGTCGGGAAAATCTCCAGCATAAATGCACCGAGAGGACCGTAGGTCGCAGCTCCGGCAACCGAAAGCAGAAAGCTTATTCCCATGATCTGTAGAGTTGCTTCTGTACTGATTGCGTGAACTTCCGTTAAACCTTCCGGATTTCCTATTTTCATAAATAAATAAAATGAGGTCGGAATTAATATTAAGCTGGCAATCAACCCGCTGATTAGTACTTTTTTTCTACCGATTCGATCACTTAATGCTCCAAAATACTGATAGAAATAGGCACTGAAAAAAGTAACAACACCCGTGATGAGAAGAACTGTAGTTTCTTCCAATTTCACCGCTCTCTGCATGAAAAATAAAGTCACAAATAAACTGGTCTGCATCACCGAACTTTGGGCGGCGTTTCCTCCGAAGATGGCCTTCAGCATTAATTTCACATTTCCTTTGGTGGTAAATGCTTCTCGTACCGGCGCTTTGCTTGTTTTACCCGCTTTTTTAAGCTCTTCAAAAACCGGACTTTCGTGCAGTTTTTTTCTTGCAAAATAACTCAGTAAAACCAAGACAGAACTTAACAGAAAAGGAATTCTCCATCCAAAACTGTTGAAATCTTCTTCGGAAAGCAAAGTTCTGGTAGCAAAAATCACACTGAGACAAACTAAAAGTCCGATAGGAACAGTTGCCTGAATAAATCCTGTGTAAAAACCTCTTTTCTCTGCCGGAGCGTGTTCTGCGACATAAATTACCGCACCTGCATATTCGCCACTGATGGCCAATCCCTGCATTAATCTGCACACCAATAGTAAAACCGGAGCTGCCCAGCCAATGCTTGAAAAATTGGGAATACATCCGATTAAAAATGTTGATGCTCCCATTAAGATCAGTGAAAGCAGGAAGGAATATTTTCTCCCAATCTTATCACCAATGTTTCCGAAAATAAGGGAACCGATCGGTCTGAACATAAACGATGATGCTACTACGGCCAGAGTTTCTAAGAAGTGCGAAGAACCGTCGGCAGGAAAAAGATTGACAGAAAGCGATCCCGCCAGAATAATTGCCAGAAACATATCGTACCACTCAATCAGTGTTCCGGCTGAAGAGGCGATGATTACTGTGAGGATATTGTTTTTTGGTTTTTGTATTGTAGTATCCATATAATTAGTTTTAAATTTTAACAATTAGATTCGTTAATGATGATGCTGAATTTTAACGCAAGTGAACAAAGATTTTATTTAGAGCCTGTTTAAATTTCATCAAAATTATTTCCCTGACCTTAATGGAAGTCATTTAAATTTTAAATAATATTTTCTCCCATGTCATCCTATGCCTGTCGAAGGAAGGGTTGGGGAAAAGAAAAATACTTTGAAAATTTTATTTTTAATCATTTTTAAACCGGCTGTTAATTGCTGTGTATTTTTAATAATACAATCCCGTTTCATTTAATAATGCACAATGAATTTTTCAGTTGTAAAATGCGGAAGTCTGAGTTTTTATTTTTTTAGAACATAAAGAAAGTTGCCACATGGAAACGGTTGTTTCTTGCATTAAATTCATTTCCGATACCTCTTCCGTTGGACTGTGCATCGCCCCAGGTTGCGACGGTATTTTCAACCTCAAATCTCAGACGGATTGCCTTGCTCAAAACCCAGTCCACACGGGGAACGACTCTCCATAAATGATCAACGCTTCTGCCGCCCGGTGTTGCAGAAACCGCTCCCCATGATGACGTTACGCCATAAGTTGTCGCAACTCTACCTTCAACAGGATTATCAGCGCCCATATTTTTCACATACCCTGCGAAAAGTCCGAAGGCTACTTTCTTTGCAGTAGTCTGCTGGAAATCGATCCATGCACTTCTTGTATTCATCGTTCTGAAAATATCGGCCTGCCCGGGAGCTGCGTATCCAACGAAACCACCTAACATCACCAGTGAAGCAGCGTTTTGTCCTATCATCGCAGATGCGCTGATGGTTAAAGGCTTTGTGATTGCTTTTGCATAAGCCATTGCCGTGAAACTTTTCACACGGTTATTGTTTACGATTGGCGGTGTACCTGAAGAAAGTTGCGGACGAAGCTCTTCATACTGTCCGGCAATCCCGGCAACGAATTTTGAAGATTTGTACTGAAACTGTAAATGGGTGGACGGCATTCCGCTGTCACGGTATGGTGCGGTGTTTGGCGTAAAGTCACGCTGTGAGTTGATGGCAGCGATGACTTTAAACTGATCTGAAAGTTTATGCGTCAGTCTCACCTGTGGATTTCTGTTTAAAGCAAAAATCGGCGAGCCTGTACTGTAATTGACCACATTCGGAAGACAGTCCAGAATTACCATCGGATGCCAGTACTGCCCCACTCCCAACTGCGTTTTTTCCCAGTCTAAAGTGATGTAGGCATGTCGTAAACGAAATTCATTGATTCCGCCTTCTGTGGCGCCGAAAAATTCACCTTCCAGAATTCCGGCTGTCTTTGCTCCCAAAACATCCGGACCTTTCACATTAATTCCCGCTCTGGAAACTACAGAAAGCATGTGGAATTTTGGGGAATCATTGATATCCTCACCATTGACATCCAAAGCACGGTCTCTCGGATAAAGCGGAACGATGTTTTCGCCTGCACCAATATTCTGTCTTGTATCGTAAAAAATATCGTTTCGGATAAAACCGTAAAAATCAACCTTTACTTTTGCCTCCTGCGGTTGGGCAGCAATTACGGGTTTTGATTTTGCCAGTGAGTCGTTGATTGTTTTGTCAGATGTATTTTGCTGTGCGTTGACTAGCGCAGTTATACCTAACATCAAGATTGCCATACTGCTCTTTAAAAGATTTACCCTTTTCATATCATATATTTTTGAGACAAAGCTGTTATTGCTTCATTTCCAAACATACAAATTTTATTAAAACTAACAAGTGTTAGTTAGTGAACAGAGCGAAATGTATTTATTAAAAGTTTACTAAGTGAGTTCGAAAGTGTGATAAATGATTGAGATTCATTGCCAAAATATAACAATTAATCAAGCATGAAGGGGAATTTACAATCGACTTAATAAATGATTGAAAACTATATTAAATTAGCAAATTTACAGTACTGCTTTCGATAATTAAGGCCATTTTCTGAACAATAATCAAGAACAACCTTTCCCAAAATGAGTATTGATGAGTTGAAATAGTAAAAATTTATATTAAACTTACTTTATTATTTTTCAATCTGAGTTCCTTTCACAAAACCTTCTCTTCCGTCATCAGTTTTTACGTGAGACCAATTTCCGTGAGCTGCAATCACTGTGACCTGAACTTTGGAACTGGCTGTTGAAAGGACTTCGTATTCTGTACCGGAGCCTGACCGCAAGTTGCTTCCAGACTTAAGATTTTTTCCTGAAAACTGTTCTGAAGTGCTTTGTGAGATAAATTTCGGAACTGACCGTTCACGAATGAAGGGATAAGGATCGACAGCACCGCCTGTGGAATAAATTCCAAAATGCAGATGGGTTGCTCCTCCTGCCGCGTTGCCTGTATTTCCGACCAGACCTAGCGTATCTCCGGTTTTCACCTTTCTTCCACCCTCAGTCAGAACGCTGTCGAGGTGAGCGTAATAATGAGAATTTCCCACTTCGTCGTCGCGAAGCCAAACCTGTTTTCCTCCCAATCCCTGATTTCCGGTTCGGGTGATGTAGCCATTGGCGACTGCAACAACAGGCGTTCCTTTAGGTGCAAAAATATCAACCCCTTCGTGACTTCTGCCACCACCGTCACGGCTGGCGCCCCAGAAACTCTGAACATTTTTATTTCCCTTTCCTGCTACAGGAAACTGCAGTGAGGGCTGAGTGTAAATTTTTATTTTAAATAAACCTGCGAAGCCGATTTCAGGTTGTATGACCAGTTTGCACCAACCGTCTTCCTGAATCTGTTTTGAGAATGAACTGTTTTTAATAAGATCTGTTTTCATTATTTCAGAACCGGAACTTTGATTTAGCAGATCAATAAATATTTTCTTATTCGCATCAGCCATTTCAGTTTCGATGACGAGTAGATCTCCTTTTTTAAGTTCGATTGAATAGCCCAAAGCGACAGATTTAGAATTGCCTGTATTCACGAGCAATGATGCTCCGTCCTTAATTTTTAACTGACTGGCAGCAGCTGCAGAAAAATCTTTCTTCCATTGAGTCATCAGGCTGTCGGCACCTGAAAAACTGCGTTCATATTTTGCACGTTCTGATGGATCGAAAACGTTTTTCGGGATTTTTAATCCATCACAGGAGATGATGAATAAAAGGAAAATTAATATTAAAAGAAGTGGTTTTGGTCTGAACATAAAATATTCAGTACAAAAATTCAGCCGCGAAGTCCTCAGTTCTTTTGTCTTGAAACAAAAGAAACAAAAATTCAAGACTTGGAACTCTCAGCTAAAATTTAAAAGTAATTCCTAAAATTTCCAAACTCGGGCGGAAATGACGAAGTATCATTTTAAGATGATCATAGCCGCCACTCAAACAGTGGAAATTTCTTAACGGAATTTCTTCTAAATTTCTTAACGCCTCCGCTTCCTAGGTCATTTTAAATGATCCATAAATACTAGATAAGTTACGAATCGTAGATTCTGTCATATTTATTTTGCTCTGCCATACTTTTAATACATTTATCACAAATGGTCTAAAAATGAAAAAAGCCCTGAAAAATCAGGGCTTTAGCTATATTGATGAATTTGAGATTATGCTTTCGCTCCTCTTTCAATTCTTTTTCTTTCTTCTTCAGAAAGTACTTTCTTTCTCATACGGATGAAGTTTGGAGTTACCTCGATTGCCTCATCAGACTGAATATATTCCATACATTCTTCAAGAGAGAATAAGATTTTTGGTGCTACACCTGTATCTTTATCTTTACCTGAAGCTCTCATGTTATTCAACTGTTTTGCTTCAACGATGTTTACTACCAAATCTCCAGGCTTGTTCTGCTCACCGATTACCATACCAGCGTAGATCTCCTCGCCCGGATCAACATAGAACTTACCTCTATCCTGTAGTTTAGCGATAGAATATTCTGTAGCCGGCCCCTGAGTTTTAGAAATCAAAACACCATTACTTCTTCCAGGAATAGCCCCTTTGAAAGGCTTATATTCTGTGAAACGGTGTGCCATAATAGCTTCACCTGCAGTAGCGGTCAACATCTGAGAACGCAATCCGATCAAACCTCTTGAAGGAATTTCGAATTCTAAGTGCTGCATCTCACCTTTAGTTTCCATAATGTGAAGATCACCTTTTCTCTGCGTCGCCAAATCGATTACTCTAGAAGCAAATTCTTCAGGAACGTCTACAACCAAAGACTCATAAGGCTCCAGTTTCTGTCCGTTTTCGTCTTCTCTCAAGATAACCTGTGGCTGACCGATGGTCATTTCATATCCTTCTCTTCTCATTGTTTCAATAAGAACTGATAAGTGAAGAATACCTCTACCGAATACCAAGAATGTATTTGCATCACCAGTCTGCTCAACTCTCAATGCTAAGTTTTTCTCTAATTCTTTAGTCAGTCTTTCTTTCAGGTGGTTTGAAGTAACAAATTTACCGTCTTTACCGAAGAAAGGTGAATTGTTGATTGAGAACGTCATGTTCAATGTAGGCTCATCAATTGAAGTTCTTGGCAATGGCTCAGGATTTTCAAGATCTACGAATGAATCACCGATCTGGAATGCATCAAAACCTACTACAGCACAGATGTCTCCGGCTTTCACTTCAGATACTTTTTTCTTTCCAAGACCTTCGAAAACGTATAATTCTTTTACTTTTCCTTTTAAAACTTTACCGTCAGCCTGCGCCAAACCAATCCACTGAGATTCTTTGATCTCACCTCTGATTACTTTTCCGATTGCAATTCTTCCTAAGAAAGAAGAGAAATCTAGAGAAACAATCTGCATCTGCAAGTTACCTTCCTCAACTTTAGGCTCAGGAACATATTGTAAAATCCCGTCTAATAATGGGAAAATGTTTTCAGTTTCTTCCAATGAAGTGTTGAACCAACCTTGTTTAGATGAACCGTAGAATGTTGGGAAATCCAATTGCTCTTCAGTCGCCTCCAAGTTGAAGAACAGATCAAATACCTGATCGTGAACTTCTTCAGGACGACAGTTTGGTTTGTCTACTTTGTTGATTACTACCAAAGGTCTAAGACCTAATTCTAAAGCTTTCTGCAATACGAATCTTGTCTGAGGCATTGGTCCTTCGAACGCATCTACCAACAAAATTACACCGTCTGCCATTTTAAGAACTCTCTCTACCTCACCACCAAAATCGGCGTGACCAGGAGTGTCGATAACGTTGATTTTAACGTCTTTATAAGTTACAGAAATATTTTTTGATAAAATGGTAATCCCTCTTTCTCTTTCAAGATCGTTATTATCCATTATTAATTCTCCACTTTCCTGATTTTCTCTGAAAATGTTTGTAGCATGAATAATCTTATCAACCAAAGTAGTTTTACCGTGGTCAACGTGTGCGATAATCGCAATATTTCTAATGTTTTGCATGAATGATTTTTACGGGTGCGAAATTAGTGATTTTTAATGAATTAACCATAAAAACTTTTATTAATTAACAAATTCATAATGAGAAGGCTGCGATTTTCAGGTGCGTAATGACGATTAATGAGTGGTCGATAAACGATTGCTCTGTTATGGTAATTGTGGAGTTAGAAATTAATTTCTTAATTAAAATATAGGTTTGGAATAATTTTTCTGCAAAGTAAGGATGTTAGTTCGCAGAAAATTATTTTTTTTCCCCGGCCCTAAAGGGTGAAAATAATTTTCTTATGGTGGTTGGGATTTTTATTATTTAGAACAGTTCTTGTGAATTTTGTTTTTTTTATGAACCGGGGCTGTCTCTCGAAATGAAATTTGTTTCCCCGGCCCTAAAGGGTGAAATAATTTTCTTGCGGTGGTTAGGATTTTTATTATTTACAAGTAGCCTAGTGATCAATTGTCTTTGATTATGAATAGAGTTTGTTTAGCGAAAATTATTTTTTTCCCCGGCCCTAAAGGGTGAAATAATTTTCTTACGGTGATTGGGATTTTTATTATTTATAAGTAGTCACGTGAACTTTGTTTTTTTATGAACCGGGGCTGTCTCTCGAAAATTATTTTTTTCCCCGGCCCTAAAGGGTGAAATAATTTTCTTACGGAGATTGGGATTTTTATATTTTATAAGTAGCCGAGTGATCACTTGTCTTTGAATATGAAGAGAGTTTGTTTAGCGAAAATTATTTTTTCCCCGGCCCTAAAGGGTGAATAATTTTCTTACGGTGTTTGGTATTTTTATTATTTATAAGTAGTCACGTGAACTTTCTTTTTTTATGAACCGGGGCTGTCTCTCGAAATTTTTTTTTCCCCAAACCCTAAATGGTGAAAATAATTTTCTTTTGATATCGCCTGAATAGTATGATCAGTGAATGGTATTAATTTAAAACAGAAAGACTCACATCATCTGATGCGAGTCTTTCTTTTATATGCTTATTCAATTTGATTATGCGTTTTGGTCTTCGTGTTTGCCTTCTTTGATTTCTTCAACCATTTTGGCATTGAAGGCCGGAAGATCTTTTGGAGTACGGCTAGTCACCAGACCGTTGTCAACCACAACTTCACTGTCTTCCCAAACTGCACCGGCGTTTTTAAGGTCTTTGCTGATAGAGTCGACTGAAGTCAGGTTTCTGCCTTCCACTACCTCAGCATTGATCAGAATCTGCGGACCGTGACAGATCGCAGAAACAGGTTTGTGCTGAGTGAAAAAGTCTCTTACAAAACTTAAAGCTTTTTCATTGGTTCTCAATTGATCTGGATTGATTACTCCGCCGGGCAAAACCAGTGCATCATAATCAGAAGCTGAAGCTTCATCTAATGTTTTATCGACATTGTATTCCTGTCCCCAGTCCTTTTCTGCCCAAGCTTTAATAGTTCCTGATTCCGGACTGATAATGTGAGCCGTCCATCCCTGCTGCTCCAAATGTTCTTTTGGAGATTTTAATTCGCTTTCTTCAAATCCGTCGGTTGCTAATATTGCAATTTTCTTTGACATAATATTTTATTTTTGGTGTTATTATGCCAATGTCTAAGAAAATATAATGCCGCAGGAAGGCTTTGGGATATTAAAAAAATGTTAAATATATTGTTGGCTATTGGCTATTGGCTGTTGGCTACTGGCTGCTGGCTGCTGGCTTCTTGCTTTAAGCTTTTTAGCTCCTGAGAACTTTACAAATGAATCGACAGCTATTATACATAAGTTTTATACAATCGGTAATTTTTTATTATCTACACAACTTCAGTACTGGCGGCTTTTACTAAAGAAAGAGCATCGCGCATCAGAAATTCCTCATCGGAAAGATTCTCATCCAAAGC
This sequence comes from Chryseobacterium kimseyorum, assembly GCF_025971945.1. GTDB lineage: Bacteria > Bacteroidota > Bacteroidia > Flavobacteriales > Weeksellaceae > Chryseobacterium > Chryseobacterium kimseyorum. The sequence continues at coordinate 79,201 of NZ_JAPDHW010000006.1, read as the reverse complement.
TCTACTAATCTTCCATCATCCTAATTTCCGCATCAACGCAATGCATCTCTGACCAGTACAACCTGTGATCTAAGTCTGCCAAAACATCGATCTTACATCTTCCTACATCGGAGTTTCTGCAACAACTCAAAGCATCACCAATCGAGACAAACTCTGATTTACAGTCCACCAAAACATCCAACCTTCAGCTTCCAGCATCCTAAGAAAATCCCAACCTGCAATACAACAATCCCTAAAAACTTAACCAGAAAACTCTTCTTCGAAACCTTATGTCTGAAAATCAACATGGCCAAAACTGCTCCTGCTGTTCCTCCAAAAAATGTGATGTTCAGTAAAGAAAATTCAGAAATTCTTCTTCTGTGTTTGGCAGCTTTCCATTTATCCATTGCAAATGCCGCGAAAGTGATCAGATTGATGATAGCAAACAGGTATAACATGAAAGCAAATCTAAAACAAAAATAAATATGAGAAAAAGGCAGGCAAAACAGACCCGAGCGCATAAAAGTTTTTACATTTGCTGTTCATAAAAATAAATTAATGACAGTACAGAATTTGGTGGGCAGCTACTCCATTCAGGGCAGTAATCAGGAAGAAACGGATCATATCTCCTATCACGGAGTTCTGACGCTTTCACTTGACGAAAACAACCGCATAATCGCCCAATGGATCATTGGAGACCACGAACAGAATGGTACCGGTTTTTTTAAGGAAGATATTCTGGTGATTAATTTCCAGTATGAAGGTGATGATCAGAAAATGTACAAAGGCACTGCGGTTTACCGATGTCTGTCGAAAGATCTTCTGGATGGCTTCTGGTCTGAAAAACATGGCAATCCCTTGTATCTGGGAACTGAGTATTGTGTCAGACTGAATACGACCGAGTTTTTGAATTAAAATTTCTCAGTTATTACAAACGCAGCAAATCAAGCTTATGTAAGCACTTCTCTCAACCCATTACGAATACACAGAAAAAAAAACTCCTGTCATTTGCCCACCGTCACTTCGAGTGATTTTTCAAAGAAAAATTGTATCGAGAAGTTCGTGTTTCACAAAACAAATTCCATTCAACAACTTATCAAATTTGATCAGTAATAAAATTGATGCAGTTGTACTGTTATAAGATATTTCAACTTAAAGCCCACCTCCATATTCTTACAACAAAAAAAAACTCCTGTCATTTGCCCACCGTCACTTCGAGTGATTTTTCAAAGAAAAATTGTATCGAGAAGTTCGTGTTTCACAAAACAAATTCCATTCAACAACCTGACAAAGGTTTTAGCTAATAGAAAATAACTTTGATAAATCCTAAAACTCTAAATTATTTTACAACACTATTGCTTAACAGTCCGTAGATCATACAAAAAGTCGTTGCGATTGAAGCGAAATAATCCTATCCCCATCAATCATCAATCATCAATCATCAATCATCTCTCATCCATTACCCAACATCTCTCATCCATCACCCAACAAAAAAAACACCCATATCTCAAAAAAAATCTCCTTCAGGCACAGTTCTTGTTACCAAAATCGGAAACCACTCACAATGTATACCTACGATCAATTTCTTGAACTCGATACTGAAGTTCAGCTAGCGTTGGTGCAGAACGAAGGCACCGTAATTCTGGAACAGAAATGCTCCTACTTTCATTCGATTATTTACGGAATGGGAAATTTTAATGTAGAACTTGTTGATGATCTGGCAACCGGAAAGGTCAAGATCAAACGCACCTACCGTAATCCCGTCCAGTTAAGCCGCCGCCCCGCGTATTATAAATAAGACACCAAACCACTATTATATATGAAAACAGGCTGCCTTTTGGCTGCCTGTTTTTGTTTTGACTTAAGTTTGTTTTTGAAAAATTGATCTCAACAGGCTATCCTTCAGAGAAAACCTGTCAAGGTTAATCGTCGCAACGAAAACAGCCTTTCGCAGGTTAGTTCTTAATTACTTCTTAATCCTCACAAAAACAATTTCTTTATCGTTAGGTCACTTCGAGTAATTTTTCAAAAAATTGTATCGAGAAGTTTGTGGAGCTCAGACAAATTCTAATTAAAACCTTGTCAAGTTTATTCATAAGCAGCGACTTTTAAGCTTAGCAAGCCTGAGTTGAAAAAGTACATACTCAGGTAAGAGAATAATATGCTCAGTAAGTTGAAAACTAATCAGGATAAAATAAATTGTAACTCACCGCTGCTCCGTCAGATGTTCCTTTAGAAGAAAAATTAGAGTCAGTTGTACAGCAACCACCAATACCAGTTTCAGGATAAATGTTTTTTTGGCGTATTTGTGTCTGAAAAAAGTTATCCCAATAAAAGCACCAAAAGTACCGCCCAAAAACGTGAGCATCAGCAAAACACTTTCGGCAAGTCTTGGCTTTTTGTTTTTTGCCAGCCTCTTGTCCCATCCGAATGCAAAGAAGGTGATAAGGGTTATGATGAGGAGGTAGTATTTTAGGGTCATAATTGTCATTTTTTCAAGATTTCTAATCTTTTGTAAAAAAGCATTTTCAAGGTTCATCATGTTATAAATAACCTTCAAAAAGTTGAATGAAGAAAAAAATTATTTTGTGATGTTTTTTGCATTTTACTAACATCGTATCTTTAAAGGACAAACATGTGCACATCTACTACATCCTGAACTTTTTTTTCCATATATACATGTTTGATGTTTTGCTCTGTATTGAACAATTAAATTGTCCTGAGAAAAATCTTCAACTTTGTAAAGGTCAATAATATGGGCTGCTATTTTTGCTGCTTTGATTGCTTCAATTGAAGACTCTACACTAGGTATTTTTCCGGTATGCTCTTCTCTAGTAACTGAAGTTATAATATCAACACAATCAAGCATACCCAGAATAGTAGCTCCGATTGCTGACGATATGTGATCTTGGCCAATTGAAATATCTGTTGGTATTGGTCCTAGTGGCATGATAGGATATCCCATTTTCTGATAATATTGTGCAACGTCTTTTAGTTTATTGGGAGAACTATGTCCAGGTCCTTCTATAATTACATCAACACCTCTATCATATATGTAATCTGCTATTTCTTTTTGCAATTTAAATTCTTCAATTTGACATTCATCAACACTATCAAATATATTTGCAGATCGAAAAGATGCTCCAATACTGATAACTGTTTTATGTTTTTTTGCGAGTACTATTATCTCGTCTAAAATTTTGATATAGACATTATCAACATGAAAATTTCTTGTTGACAGATCATTCATCACAATTGCCCCTCCTCTAGAAGTCCAAGGTACAATTCGTTTTTGTGCCAATTGCATGATTGAGTAATTTATCGTTGGGTGTATTGTTATAAAACTAACCCCTTTTTCTATTTGTTCTTGGGCTATCTCAAGCAATTCATTTTCATCTACTAATTTGTCTTTTATTTTACATTGATAAATAGGTAGTGTAGATACAATATAATCTGGAAAATTTTCAATTATATCTTTGTACAAAAAGGATTTGCTAGTTTGTAGACTTAGATCAGAAATAATATCTGGTTGTTCGCTGAATTCTAACTTGCTAACGGTTTCTATCTTTTTCAATTGATTGGCAACATCCTTAGGAGATGTTGCGCCAGTCAGTACTGAAACTAAAGTTTTGGAATTTTTACCCGCAGATTTCAAGCCATTATTGTAATATAAATTAATTTTGTGCTTCATAATAGAACACTACCTTAAAATGTTTTTTATTATACGAAGTAGATCATTATATTTAATGATTTCCTTTCGCAGATTTTTAATATACTTTTTATCATGTTTTTCTATTCTTTCAATCAATAATTTATTTTTCAAAAGCTGCCAAGTTTCACTTTTCTTATCAGAGAAAAAAGGAATCACAATACAACCCATATCCAATGCTATTTCTACTTCTGCTTTTGTACCCATTCCTCCGTCAAATGCTATCACTACATATGTAGATTTAAATAAAGGAATACGCCACTCTTTCAGCGTAGGCAACAACGATACATCATTTGCGAACTTGGGATTTGCCGAATAAGGATTTGGGAAAAATCTAAATCTTTTCGTTACATCATCTTTGTTATCAATAATTGTCTCCATAAATGCATTTGAAGCAATACGCATTAGACCAGAGGATTGACCGTCATTAAATATAGTTTCAGGTATTCTAGCAAGTTTTTTACTTAATTTTTTAGCATTTTTAGAACTAAATGTATTATGTGATCCAGTTATAAATACACTTCTACCTCTAGAATGTAGAGATAAACTTTCTAGTATTGGTAGAAGATCTTCATTTTTATTAATTCTAATTACTCTAATACCATATCTTCTCAGATTCAAACACCAAAGATCAAATTCTCTGCTCTTTTTATCAGTAGTAATTAAATAATGCTGACGTGTATTATTACCAGATAATCTTCTGGCTTCCGTGATTATGTTTTGAATATTTGAATCATTGTATCCATAACCAATAAAAAGAAAGGACTTTTGCAAAAGATCCATTCTAAGACGTTGAACTATAGCAGGTTTTTTCTCAAAAAAATCTTCGTAATCTGACTGCGTAATAGTAATATCGCTTCTATGAGAATTATAGATACAACCATGCATCTTTATTATTTCCACTTTATTATCAGGTACATCGCGCGAAATTGATTCATCAGTGAATTTTATGTCTGTTGCAACATTTGCAAACACCTCTTCAAGCAAATTATCATAGTTAGTCGTCCATATAGTTGTGATATTAGTTTTTGATATCGCATAATGATAAGGATTAGGAAAATATCTTCTTCTAAATTTGCGTGAAATCGAATCTAAAAAAGGCCCTTTATTACCAAACTCTTCATTGATAACGTATTGAGCCATTAAAGTCATATCCTTGCCAATAATATCTTTAATTCCTATTTTTTTTGCAAAAGGTTTGATTAATTCGGTCCAACTTGGTAGATTAGAATTTACTGATATTCCAGCACCAATAAAATATGCTGCCTTACCTGCAATAAGCTCTTCAGAATATTCTTTTATAAATTTTTTAACGGCGGATGACATATTTTTTTTAAAATTAGATTACACATACAGATATCAGACAAAATATTATTATATTTATATCTCCTCACTCTTCTCCAGCTCACTCACAATCTCTCTGAAACTCGCTAATCCTGCCTCAATATTATCAATAATCTCCAGTGCCAAAACATCAGGATCCGGCAAGTTATCCAAATCTGTTAAGCTTTGGTCTTTTACCCAAAAGATATCCAAACTGGTTTTATCTCTTGCAATAATTTCGTCATAACTATATTTTCTCCAGCGACCGTCTTGGTTTTCTTCGCTCCAGGTTTCTTTTCTTTTGTTGATGTTGGAAGAATTGTAGCATGCTATAAAATCCGATAAGTCAGATTCTGCCAACGGCTTTTTCTTTAGGGTGTGATGAATATTGGTTCTGTAATCATAAAACCAAACTTCTTTGGTCCACGCCTCTTTATTGGCAGGTTTGTTATTAAAGAATAATACATTTGCTTTTACACCATTGGCGTAGAAAATACCTGTGGGCAAACGCAAAATCGTATGTAGTTCTGTTGTTTTTAAAAGTTGCTTTCTGATTTCCTCTCCGGCTCCGCCTTCAAACAAAACATTGTCAGGTAACACCACTGCCGCTTCTCCATCAATCTTCATCAACGATTTAATGTGCTGCAAAAAGTTCAGCTGTTTATTGCTCGTTGTTTCCCAAAAATCCTGACGGTTGTAGCTGATATCTTCTTTCTCAATATCTCCATCTTCATTAGTAACCGTCATCCCGCTTTTTTTACCGAACGGTGGGTTGGCTAAAATATAATCGTAAGTCTGGCTTTCTGCTGCTATCAGTGCATCATTTGATTTTACCAGTGGTTCTGCATCTATCTCCCCGATACCGTGAAGATACAAATTCATCAGACACATTCTGCGCGTACTGGCTACAATTTCATTGCCGTGAAAAGTACTGTTCTTTAAGAACATCTTTTCATCTTTATCTAATTTATTGTTTTCTGTTAACCAATCGTAGGCTGCCAAAAAGAAACCGCCTGAACCGCAAGCCGGGTCTATCACGGTTTTCATTGGTTTAGGTTGTACACAGGCTACCATTGTTCTGATTAAAGCTCTTGGTGTGAAATATTGTCCTGCTCCCGATTTGGTATCTTCTGCGTTCTTTTCGAGCAAACCTTCATAGATCGTTCCTTTTACATCAGCACCCATTAAGCTCCAGTCTTCTTTGCCAATCATAGTGATGATGCGCTGCAGATTAGACGGGTCCTGTATTTTATTTTGGCTCTTCACATAGATTTGTCCTAACATTCCCTTTTCCGTTCCTAGTGAACGCAATGCCTGGATATAAAAAGACTCCAGTTCAGCACCGTTTTTTGAAACTAAGTTCTCCCATGAACAAACTTCTGCACCTTCCACTTCTTTTCCTTCTGCATCTTTAAGTCTTGGTAGTTTCAGGTTTCTGTTATAAGGTGGTTTATTTAACTCATCCACCATTTTAAGAAATAGCAGATAGGTGATTTGTTCCAAATAATCTCCATACCCGACTCCATCGTGGCGCATTACATTCGCCAGATTCCATATTTTTGATACTATTGCTGCTTCTGTCATTTTAATTCTTCTTTTTTGGGAAAGGAACTACCGCTCCATATCCTGTTGGCACTATCTCATTTTTTCGCATCCATTCAATTGCTTTGAAAAAGCGTTCTCTTGTAATCTTTAACTTTCGTTCTGACCAGTTTTCTCTTGATTCATAAACGATTTCTTCATCTGATGGATTTGCATTTCCACTAAGAATTAAATTGTTCCATCCTGCGTATGTGGTGGCGATAATTTCTGAAACCTCTAAATCAAACTTTAAAAACAAAGCTATTAAATTATCCAACTGCCTGTTCTTTTCATCTGAAAGTGTAGACTGAAATTTCTCGATTGCCTTATCTGAATTTTTTGCCGAAGAATAGGAATACCCAATCTCTTTCTTTTGTATAGCAAAATAGTTGGCCATTTTTGCACGGTGTTCTATTTTCTTCAAGTGCGGATAATCATCCGGACCTGCAGCATCTTTTACAGGCTGTCTGCCCAATGGAATCTGCAAATGGTACTCAACCAAATGGGCAATCTTTTCACATTTAATGTGACTTAAGTTATCTATTGATGCGGGATTCTCTTCATGAATTTTAATCACTTTAGCTATTAAGCCTGCGTGAATGTCTGCTGATATTTTTGCAACCGAAGTTTCTGTTATAGCCACAACTAAAGGTTGAGCCACTTTCTTTTTGCTTGGTTTAGCCGTTGCTTTGTTCTGCTTTGCTTTTATCCGCTCCAGCAATACACTTGCAGGTTCATAATCTGCAGCCTGTTTGCATTCTGCCAATTCCTGTGCGGTTAACAAATTACCTGCAAATGCTTTTTTAAGAATACTTTGGCGCAAGGCTTCTGCTTTTTCTAAACTTTCTTTGATATTTTGTTCGATGGAATCACAAACAGATAAACGAGATTCGATATGTTTGACGATTTGAGCTTGTTTGTTAATGTCTTCCTCAAAAGGGATTTCTATTTCTTTTAAATTTGGGAGGCTGATACCCAATACAGTTGTTCCACTTGAAACTTTCAAACACTTATGCTCAATTGATTTAAATAAGTAATGAACGTATTTGTGGTCGCATTTCTGAAGTGGTTTTATAACTTTTAAATCTTGGTTAATAGCTGTTCTAATATTGGAAATGATTGTTTTTCCAGGATTAATTCTTGTTGCTAAAATAACTTCATCTTTTTCAGCAAGATTAGAAGAACTATTCTGTAATCCATCTTCGGTTATATAATCAATAGTATTATTTAGAATATCACCTTTAATGTCCTTAATTGATGCCCAATTAATATTTCCATTCCAATAATCTTTATTTTGTTTACTTGGTGTTCCTCCACCTAAGAAGCTAAAATATTCCCCAATTCTACAAAATCCATCACTTTCTTCAAACGCCTTTTTCAAAACCGCTTGCCTGTAGATTTTTAATTGCTGTTGTGCTTTTTTTAAATCGGCAACACCGGCATCTAAACTGCTAAATAAACTTTCTAATTTTTTAACAATGGCTCTTTGTTCGGGAAGGGGTGGTAAAGAGAAATCTAAATTCTTTAGAATTGTTTGACTAATATTTGGCTGTGCTCCGCCAATGCCCTGCTTAATAAGATATGATTTCTTATTTACTAAATAATAATAAGCATATTTACTGAAAACAAATGGAGTTTCAAATATTCCACAAATTGCTTGATTAGTTGCCGCAGGAATTCCCAAAATTGCAATTTTCCCGATTGTAGCACCGTATAAAGCTAAAAGAATCGTTCCAGCCGGAAATACTTTAGCACTTGAATTTTTTACCGCTTCTTCTGAAATAAATTCTTCTGCTTCGGTTATAACATTACTTTTTAGTTCCCCAGATTTTATCCAAGGTATATTTCCGATATAATAATTTTCGTTTCTTCTACTTGGCGTTCCACCTGATGTTGTGAAAAATACATCATCAAATTTACACTCTATCCAATCTTCTCTCATTATGCCGCTAATGCTTCATTTAATTCATTAATAATACTATCCATTTCGTTACCAAACAATTGGTACATCTTTCCTCTTCCGCCTTTGCTGTCAAAAGGGTTGTAATCTAAATCATCCAGCTCAATGTGGTACGAACTTACAATGTGGTCTTTTATCATTCGCAGCCATTCCCATTGTTCCTTTGTAAAACGGTTATGCTTTCCGGCATTTTTCGCTAATGTCCACCTTCTATAATTCTCGTCAATGGTTTTATCAAAAGGTTTCAGCTCTTCATCTATGCCACACACTTTTCTAATCAAAGAAACCAATGCTGTGAGTTCATCTTTCGGGCAGTCGCTTTTCACTTCTTCTAAACCCGCATAAGCATTCCAAACGTGAGCCGGAGCTAATAGCGGTTTTTCCAATTTCAGTTTATCCATTACTTCTTTTATCATTTTAAAAGTAATGTTGCGGCGATTGTAAGGCTGGTCGTAGAAAATACTCAGCGCCTGTATCTCGTCTTTATTGGCTTTCAGGTATTCGCTGAAATCGTTAATCAAGGCTTTTGCTTTGTCCACCGATTCAGTGTCCCATTCTGCTTTAGTCACCTCATCCAAATTAATATGGTCAATAATTTGGTCGTGCTGTTTGCGTACATTATCAATATGGTCGTTCAGTTTGCCGTTAAAAGTGAGTGATGCGGTTCTCATCAAGGCTTCCTGGGCTTCTGCTTTAGCTTCTGCTTCTTTGGCAGGCGTACGTTCTTCAACCGGGATTTGTGCAATAATTGCATTTGCTTTATCGGCAATCACATCGGCATCAAAAGCCTCAATTAATTCACGGGTCATCTGCTTTAGACTTTTCCCTTTTGCCAGTTCCTGTATCCTCTCTTTTTCGGCATCGGTCAGTTGTTTTTCCAGACGGATAAGTCGGTTTGCCAATGAAAGATACACGTCTTCTTCCTGCACCCCCATTGTTACGGCCTGCAACAAATCTTTCAATGGAATAGTTGGCTGTCGCTCCAGCGGTCGGCTGTCGGTCTTTTTAGATTTGGTGGCACCCACTGCATCTACAATCACGAAATGTGTTTTAGCATCGGCAGTTTTGGTCACCAGTTTTAATTTATCAGCAGGAATGGTACGGGTACCACGTCCTTTCATCTGTTCAAAATAATTGATACTTCTGACATCCCGCATAAACAGCAACACCTCCAAGGGTTTCACATCGGTTCCGGTTGCAATCATATCAACCGTTACAGCAATACGCGGATAGTAGTCGTTTCTAAAACGGTTCAGCACCGATTTCGGGTCTTCTTCTATTTTATAGGTTACCTTTTTGCAGAAGTCATTGCCTTCGTCAAATACTTCTCTAATGATGTTGATGATGTCATCAGCGTGGCTGTCGGTTTTGGCAAAGATCAAAGTTTTAGGAACTTCATATTCACCATTTTCATCATAACGATTCGGGAAAATATCCTTTCTCAACGCATCTCTGTAAGCCGTAATAATCGTTCGGATTTGACTGATGTTGACTACCTTTTTATCTAAATCATTTCGCAGATAAGCGGTATCTTCATCTTCCTGTTGCCAGCGTTTGGCTCTTGATAATTTATCTCTTCTGTCCACAAACCAGCCTTTTTCAATCAAAGCTCCTTTGGTGGAAATATCGGTTTCTATTAAATAAACATCGTAAGGAACGTTCACTCCGTCAATCACCGATTCTTCGTATGTATATTGGCTGACTACATTTTCATTAAAGAAGCCAAAAGTTCTTTTATCGGGCGTTGCAGTTAAGCCCACCAAAAAAGCATCATAATAATCTAATACCTGTTTCCAAAGATTGTAGATAGAACGGTGACATTCATCAATGATAATAAAATCAAACTGCTCAATAGGAACTTTTGAATTGTAGGCAACCGGAATGGCATCTTTTTTTGCCAACTGTTTTTCTATCCAGCCTGAATTTTCATTGGGATTAACTACATCTTCATCCTCATCCATTTCCTCGCCCTGCAAAATAGAATACATCCGCTGAATAGTAGAAATACAAACCTGACTTTCATCAGCGATATAGCTCGACGTCAATCTTTGTACGTTATACAACTCTGTAAACTTGCGGTTATCATCCTGTGGCTGAAAAGCTCTGAACTCCTGCTCGGCTTGCTCTCCTAAGTTTTTGGTATCGACTAAAAACAGAATGCGTTTAGCCTTTGCAAATTTCAGTAAGCGGTAAATAAAAGTGGCGGCAGTAAAGGTTTTTCCGGCACCCGTCGCCATTTGAATTAATGCTTTTGGTCGATTGCCTTTAAAAGATTTCTCCAAATTATTAATGGCAATAATCTGCGCCGGACGCAAATTTGTTTCGTCCAATACTGGATAATCAGCAAACCTTCCTCTTAAACTTTTTTCTCTCTTCGACCATTCCAATAAAGTCTCGGGCTTATGAAAACTGAAAACATTTCTGCCCCGAGGCTTTGGGTCGGTATAATCAGTAAATCGGGTAACAACACCCGTGCTTTCGTAAATGTATTTTAATCCTTCTGTATTCTTGAAAAACTTCAGGTCAGCCGTTGCATATTCTTTTGACTGCTCTTCAACAACGGTAAGCCGATGTCCTTCATCTTCCTTTTTGGCTTCTATCAATCCCAAAGGTTTTTGATTGACAAACAGAACATAATCTGCAGGACCGACACTGGTTTGGTATTCACGAATAGCCACACCCACTCCAACACTGAAATCAATATTATTCTTTGATTGTACGTGCCAGCCAGCCTGTTGCAGCATTGCATCGATCTGGTCGCGGGCTTTTTGCTCTGGGTTTTGATTAGGTTGAGTCAAAGTTTTTTTTAGTTTTTTCAAATATAACCAAAAAAACCATTTTCCCCTTTACGTGAATCCTCATAAACACGAAATTTCTCAAATATTTATCCTCTCAGATGATGACACTTGGTGGCTGAGGCACTCGAAGCCACCTCTGCCTTCGAGAGCCTCAGGCATCGGATCACGATTACAGTTTCTTTTGCATCGGATCTTGGTTATTCTTTCTTTCACACGTAGGATATGCTTACTCTTCTGTTTATACTCCATCATGAGAAAGCTACTTTTTATAGTATCTCAACGACTCAAAATAAAATCATCAAGTAATCTATCAAGAAAAACATCATCGAAATCGGCTCACCAATTAAAGTAAGGAACCCGGTGGCTGAGGCACTCGAAGCCACCTCTGGCATTGGATCAGAATTGATCACTCATTAGTAACCGCACATTACTTTCCCGTACTACAAATCTGCTTCACTTCTCAAATCTCGATAGGCAATTGCTAGCTGGGGCAAAAGTTCTGGTGTGCCGTTGATCAGCGCTTCCTTCTTTCTCCTGCTCCATCCCTGCACCTGTTTTTCGCGGTAGAAGGCAAGATCGATTCTGTCGTATTCTTCGAAATACAGCAATTTTACGGGCAGTCGTTTTTTGGTGTTATTGGCTCCTTCCCCACGCTGATGCTGAGCAAGCCGCAGTTCGAGATTGTTGGTACTTCCTGTATAATAACTGCCGTCTGAGCACAGGAGAATATACATCCAGCCTTTCATATTTGTGTTTTAATTATAAAATTAATCATATTTTCTGATTCAAATTAAGAATAGTGCTTAGAAAATTTTTGGATAGAATATTGAAAAAGATGTAAAAGCCATTTCACATTTCTAGTAAATAAATGGTAACCTAGGTTCTAAGCGGTCTGAAGTCTTCATCTAACGGTTTAAGATTTTAAATACAAATGTTAGTTATATTTTTAAACCGAATGACACTCAATTTCTAAACTGAATAATGGCCGAAACTCTATAAAATGATAGCTGAGGTCCTTCATCCAATGGTTCTGAGATTTTAAATAAAAATGTTAGTTACGTTTCTAAACCGACTGACACTAAATTTCTAAACGGAATAATGGCTAAAACCCTATACAAAATGGTGGCTGAGGCTCTCGAAGCCACGATAAAGTTTCTCATTATTTAAAAAGTATTCCATTTTTTCACTAATTTGCAGATAATTAATGCAGTCAGGCAATGAAAAGAATACTTTTATTCTGTTTTTTCTCGGCTTTTACGGGCCAGCTTTCTTCACAGCAAACCGTTGACAAAGCGCTTCAAACTTTAAATGAAAAATTTTCTCAGGAAAATATTTACATGCTCACTGATAAAGATTTATATCTTTCTGGGGAGACAGTTTGGTTTAATGCGATGGTTTTCAGGAATTTTACAACCTCAGATCTGTCCACCAATTTTTTTGTTGAGATCTATGACCGCAACAAGAAGCAAATTTTAAAAAAGCGTTTTCCTGTTTTTAATGGTGCTGTACAGGGAAGTATTCAGCTTCCTGAAAGTCTGAGCGAAGATGTGTATTTCTTCCGGGCTTATACTCCAATGATGAGTAATCTGAATGAAGATTTTCAGTATTTGAAGCAGATTCCGGTTTACAATCCTGATTCTCCAAAAAAACTGGTGGCAGATAAAACATCCTCTTGGACTGCCACACTGCATCCTGAAGGAAATACGCTGATACAGGGAATTTCAAGTAAAGTTGCCGTGCGTCTGCACTCGAAAGGAAAACCTCCGGCACAGTGGGAAGGATATGTCATAGAGAAAAGCAATCCAGAAAAGAAAATTTCCACTTTCAGAGGATTCGACGGAAATGTTGGAATTTTTACATTTACTCCGGAAAAAGATAAGATTTATGAAGCCGTCATTACAGATAATAACGGACAGAAAAATACCGTAGCTCTACCAAAAGCTGCGGAAACCGGAGTAAGTCTTCAGGTGATCAGTGAAAAAGACAACATTCGGTATAAAGTTCAGAATACAGCACAGAGCTTTCCTTTTTATACCGTTGTAGCCAACATTGGAGATCAGCTTGTGTATAAAGCCAAAATCAATCAGCTAAAAGACGTTTTTCAGTCAATTCCAACGAATCAACTGATCAACAGTGTCTTGCAGATTACGGTTTTTGATGATAAGGATAATGTTCTGGCAAGTAGAATGTGTTTTGTCATGCCTCAGAATCTTTTAGTTTCAGTACCTGAGGTAACAGCCAAAACTTTGAGCGTAGAAAAAAGAAAGTTGAATTCATTTGAAATAAAATCAATGAAAGGCATTCCGAATTATTCTGTCGCCGTATTTGATCCTGAGGATAAAAAATCTCTGCAGGACGAAAATCTTTTGAGTTCATTATGGCTCAGCAGTACTGTTACCTCAAAAGTAGATCGCCCTACTCAATATTTTTCTGAAAAAAGAAATGTAGAAGCGCTGGATGCACTCCTGATTTCCGAACAGTGGAAAATGTTTGACTGGAAAGAAATTATGGCAGGAAAATATCCAACTATTATCAATCAGTCTTCAAAATTTATTTCCTACAAAGGAAGAGTTACCCTCAATGCGAAACCTGCGGCCCAGCAGAACCTCATTATGTTTGTGGATGGAGATCAGTCTGGCAATCAGATTTTCGAGGTGGAGACCGACAGCAATGGCGAGTTCTTTTTTGACAATATGATTTTTGAAAAACCCATTAAAATTACCTATCAGATTAACGGAGCCAATGCTGCTCTTAAAAGCAGAACCAATGTTTTCATCAATCCTACCAACACTTTTATTCCATTAAAAAAAGAATTGCCTGCGGTAGAAAATTACCAACTGGTAGACAGAAAATCATCTTCAGAAATAGCACAGTCTGCGGAATTGGCTAAAACCATAGAAGCAAGAAGATCTAAAAAAGAGTACAACGAAAGAATCACTACAATTGAAGAAGTAAAAATAAAAGCCAAAAAGAAGAGTCTTACAGAAGAACTTAATAAAAAACTCAGCAGTCCACTGTACAGCAGCATCAATGAAATTGTCTTTGATTTCGTTAATGAAAACCAGTCTGCCCAAAGTTCACCCAATATTTTACAGTGGCTTCAGGGTCGCGTTGCCGGATTGACGATTAATTATGACGGCGGAACTCCTACTCCATACATCCGTCAGGGAAAAGCCAACATTTATCTGGATGAAATGCTGATGGATGCAAACTCGCTCAGCGGAATTTCATCTGCGAATATAGCAATGGTAAAAATAATTAAAGAAGGCACCGTAGGAATGACCGGCAGCGGAAATGGCGCTGTATTGATCTACACCAAAAGAGGCGACACTCAGGCGCCAGCCCGTGCCAATAATATGCTGACAATGACTGATCTTAATTTTTTTGTAATGGAAGGTTATAACCAGTCTGAAAAATATCCTGATGCAGATTATGGAAATTCTGAACTTTCTAAAATAAGCTATGATTACCGTTCTGTGTTATACTGGAATTCTTCTCTGGAAACCGAGGAACCTAATCCGGCAGCAGTTGATTTTTATAATAACGACACGGCAAAAAAATACAGATTCATCATCATGGGATCTGATAATGAAAATTACACACCGGTGTATTATGACAAAATACTACCTTAGTATTTCATTTAATTTTTTTAAAATTATTGAGATAAACTTAATCTGATAGTATCTTTTTTAGATTTAAAAATAATCGAGTTTATTAATTATAGCTTGACACCAAGATCCTTTTACGGGATAATTTAGTATCAAAAATTCAGGGCGGGGCAACCCGTCTTTTTTCTTTTTAAAATCTTATTTTAGCAGTTCCAAAAATGCCGCATGAATACGACCGACTTTATCAAAAGCACTCTTACTGTTTCCGAAAAAAGCATCAACGCTACTTTAAAATTACTTTCTGAAGACTGCACCATTCCGTTTATCTCCCGCTACCGAAAAGACGCAACAGGAAACCTGGATGAGATACAGATCGAACAGATATTTAAACTGAATAAACAGTTTGATGAAATTGTAAAACGTAAAGAAAGTATTTTAAAATCCATTGTAGAACAGAATGCGCTAAGTGCTGAGTTAAAAAACAGAATTGATGAAAGTTTTGACCTGCAGGAGCTGGAAGATTTGTATTTGCCTTTCAAAAAACGCAGAAAAACAAAAGCTGATGCAGCGAAAGAAAAAGGACTGGAACCTTTAGCCAAAATCATTATGAGCCAAAAATCCAGTGATTTACAGCATTTGGTTTCGAAGTATCTGAATGATCAGGTGCAGTCTGAAGAAGAAGCTCTGCAAGGCGCGAGAGACATTATGGCAGAATGGATCAACGAAAATATGTATGTCCGTAAGAATCTCCGCAGATTTTTTCAACGGAAAGCATTAATCACTTCAAAAGTGGTGAAAGCCAAGAAAGATGAAGAAGGTGCGCAGAAGTTTTCACAGTATTTTGAATGGGAAGAAAGTCTGAACAGAACTCCTTCTCACCGTCTGCTGGCGATGCTGAGAGCTGAAGCTGAAGGTTTTGTGAAAACCAACATCGGCATTGATAAAGATGAAGCAGTAGATTTTATAGAAAACGCAGTAATAAAATCCAGAAATGAAAGCTCAGAGCAAATTTCCTTAGCGATTAAAGATTCGTATAAAAGACTTCTGGAGCCTGCCATTTCAAATGAGGCGCTTCAGGAAGCTAAAGAAAAAGCAGATAAAAAAGCCATTGAAATCTTTTCTGAAAATTTAGGTCAGCTTTTACTGGCTCCGCCATTGGGTGAAAAGAGAATCTTGGCAATCGATCCTGGTTATAAAAGTGGCTGTAAGGTGGTCTGTCTGGATGAAAAAGGAGATTTGCTCCACAACGAAACTCTTTACCCGCACGCACCTCAGAACGAGAGCGGTATGGCTATGAAAAAAATCCGATCGATGGTGAATGCTTACAATATTCAGGCTATCTCTATTGGAAACGGAACTGCAAGTCGCGAGACCGAATTTTTCATTAAAAAAATAGCTTTTGATAAGCCTTTGCAGGTTTTTGTGGTCTCGGAAGCCGGAGCCTCGGTGTATTCTGCAAGTAAAATCGCAAGAGATGAATTCCCAAGTTATGATGTGACCGTGCGTGGTGCCGTTTCTATCGGAAGACGTTTGGCCGATCCGTTAGCAGAACTGGTGAAAATTGATGCAAAATCAATTGGTGTGGGACAGTATCAGCACGATGTAGATCAGACTCAGCTTAAAAACGAACTGGATTCTACGGTGATGAAATGTGTAAATTCTGTCGGAATTAATTTGAACACTGCCAGTAAATCGCTCTTAAGTTATGTCTCGGGAATCGGTGAAAAAATGGCAGAAAATATTGTGAATTACCGTGCTGAAAACGGAGCTTTCGAAGACCGGAAGCAACTGAAGAAAGTTCCACGTCTCGGCGAAAAAGCATACCAACAGGCTGCAGCATTTATCAGAATCACCAATGCAAAAAATCCTTTAGACAATTCGGCGGTACATCCTGAAGCTTATGGAATAATCGAGAAAATGGCAAAAGATTTAGGGATAAAAACTGACGAACTGATTGCCAACAAAGAGAAAATCGCTCTGGTTCAACCTGAAAAATACACTAATGAGACAATTGGTATTTTAGGGATAAAAGATATTTTAAAAGAACTTGAAAAACCAGGTTTGGACCCGAGAAAAGCGGCTAAAGTTTTTGAATTTGACCCGAATGTAAAAAGCATTAAAAATCTGAGCATCGGAATGATTCTTCCGGGAATAGTCAATAATATTACCGCTTTCGGATGTTTTGTAGATTTGGGAATTAAAGAAAGCGGACTGGTTCATATCTCGCAGTTGAAGGAAGGCTTTGTCTCTGATGTGAATGAAGTGGTGAAACTTCATCAGCATGTTCAGGTGAGAGTAACTGAGGTGGATGAGGCGAGGAAAAGAATTCAGCTGAGTATGATTTTGTAATTTAAAATATTCATGAAAATGTTTTTTTCGCATTTTTAAATACTAACTTACAGTCTGCAACATTGAAGATCTCTGAACTAAAAGTTAAAAAAATCATTCACAGACCGACCCGTCAATTTGATGTGTCGGGAAAGAGAATTTATAATGAGTTTGAATATGATTTGCCCTATCGTGCAAGTTTCAGAAATAATGAAAAGCAGCGAATTTTTGCCAAAATTATTGATCTGCTTCCGTTCTTTCTAGTTTTCTTTTTTATTTTTCATCAACCCGGATTTTTCTCTATTTTATATTCCATCATATCAGTAATTGTTCTTGGAACATTGACAGAGACCAAATGGGGAACAACAATGGGAAAAAAAATATTTAAAATGAAAGTCATTGATGAAAGCGGGAATTATCCTGTAATTCTCAAGTCTTTCTGCAGAAATCTTTTATGCCTTGCCGCTTTTAAGCTTTTAGTAAACGATTATATTCCTCCACTAAATGAAGTCTTAAAAATAGAGCATAAAGAAGCGAACTTTACGATTCACATGAATAACAAAGTCTGCAGAACCTATATTGTAAAAGAAAGCCAGGTATGGGAAATCAGAAAATTACTTGATGGTAAAATTCATGAAGCTGTTCTTTCATAAAATATTAATAACGAAGCAATGCCTATTCTCATATTTAGAAAACATTGTGCGATTAAAATAAAACAGGCAGCCTAAGATAAGCTGCCTGTTTTTTATAAATCTATCTGATTAGAATTTGAAATCTGATTTCCTGATATTTTTGTTGTAGTATAAATCAAGCAGAGTCATCACCTGATCGCCATTCTCAGACCTCAGTGTAGTTTTTGAGCAGTAATTAAGATCACCGTATTTCTTATATTCTGTGCATAGTGTTGTCGAAAAGGAACCTTTTGCAGGATTTTCATGGACTTCTTTTTTCAGTAAAAAACTTTCAGTATCGTAGTATAAATTGGTAACGCTTCCATCTTTTGCAGTTACTTTTACAAGTTGAAGTTTATTTTCCTGATCTGTCCCTACAAACTCGGCTTTGTATAAAGAAGGATCGAGATAGGCAATTTCATTCATTATATATTTACGATCCAGCTTATCTTTAAATTCTTCCTGATCAGCCACTTTCTTTTCACCATTAACAGTCTCGTATCCAGTCTTACCGTCAAACCATGATCTGTAAACAATTCTTCCCTGATATTCAATTTCAAAACTTCCCATATTCGGCGCCATTTCTTTTGTAATATAATTAACATTTCTGCCATCCATTACCGTAGAAGACTTTGTGTAAAGCGTTTTGATACTGCTTAAAAGGTCTTTTCCTCCCGTTGTATCGATTGCTTTTTCTATAATTTCTTTAGCTTTGGTTTCATTGGTACTTTGCGAAAACGCTGTTTGATGCGCTGCAAATACAGAACAAATTGTAATAGCTGTGGTCAGTAGTTTCATGGTAATTTTTATGTTTTTTTTAAAATTTATTTATATTCTTTAGAATCTCTTCTCGGCTCTCTTACTTCCGGCCATTTTGCTATTTCGCCTTTATCATCCTGTGGCATTGTTCTTCTTTCTCTGCTTGTAAATTCAGGATCTTCAGAAGCCATATAGGCTAATGTTGCGGTAAGAATTACATTGTTTTTCACCTCATCAAAAACAATTTTGTCATACGTATCTTTGGTCGTGTGCCAAGTGTAACCGAAATAGCCCCAGTTCAGTGAGCTTAAAGAAAATCCGGGAACTCCGGCTGCTACAAATGAAGCATGGTCTGAACCTCCTCCACCAGGCATTCCCGGGAAGTCGGTTTTGATGTGATCTCTTACATTCTTAGGAACTGCATTCAGCCATTTTCCGATATAATCATACGATTTTACAAAACCCTGTCCCGCAATATTGATGACTCTTCCTGTACCATTATCCTGATTGAAGACTGCCTGCGTTCCTTTAATAATATTCGGATTGTCGGCCACAAAACCTCGCGAGCCGTTCAAACCCTGTTCCTCACTTCCCCATAATCCGACAACAATTGTTCTTTTAGGATTCGGATAATATTTTTTAAGAATTCTCATGGTTTCAAGCATTGTTAAAACTCCTGTTCCGTTATCTGTCGCACCCTGAGCACCATCCCAGGAATCCAGGTGCGCAGAAAGAATAACATACTCGTCAGGTTTTTCTGAACCTTTAATCATACCGACCGTATTGAATGTTTTGGCATCCGGCAAAATCTTGGACTGAGCATCTATTTTTATTCTCGGCTTACTGCCTTTTTCAGCCATTCTGTAGAGCATTCCGTAATCTTCCACATCAATATCGATCATCGGAATTTTGGAAGTTTTTGCTCCGAAAATACGGTTGGCACCCATAATTCCGGTCCAGTTTGAAATGGCAATTCCCGACGCTCCCGCTTTTTCCAAAGCTTCGGGCAAAGTGTTGTTATCATAACCGATATTTTTCACGTACTCTCTGAAATCTTTTGAAGCCTGTTCTTTTTCAGCCTTCAGTTTCTCGTATAACTCCGGAGTTGCAAATTCTTTGATCTGCTCATCCGAACGGCCGATTTTCTGGTATTGTGCCATCAGAACGATCTTCCCTTTTGCGGAAGGCAACCATTGACCGAATTCTGCTTTGGAAGACACTTTTGGTAGAACTACCACTTCTGCTTCGACAGCTTTTTTTGTGGATGGACTCCAAGCTAACTGAGTTGCTGAAAGAGACTTTGCTCTCGGATACACCATATCCACGTGGGTTGTTCCTCTCTGCCAGCCTTTCCAGGTTCCGAACTGCTGTAGATTGGCTTCAATTCCCCATGATTTTAATTTACCGGCAGTCCACTCATTGGATTTCAGCATCTCGGGTGTTCCCACAAGACGTGGCCCAATGCCATCCAGAAGTTCAAATGCCATATCTTCCAACTGAGAGTGATTATTGGCTTCATTTACAAAACTTTCAACAATAGGATTTAATTTCTGAACGGTAGACTGTGCGTTGGCAAACTGACTCGCCAAAATGACTGCAGGAACTGCAAAAAAGGTGTTGATCTTCATACTTTTTATTGATTGGCATAAAGATAAAGTTATTTGTTGAAAATTCTTAATCTTCTGTTGACGCTTTATAATTCAAGTTTACTAATCAATTAAAAAAATAAAAAATCTGTGAAGATCTGCATCACCGACGGAAAATTATTCTTATCGGCAGCACAGATCCACAGATCTAAAAAATAAAAAAATTACTACTTAAAATTTGAGGGTAAACTGTCTTTTACCTGGCTCTTTTAACTTTTATAGCGGATACTGAATCGCCTTATCCAGTTCAATCGGATTGTTGTATTTTCTTATTGACTGTCGTAAACGTTCATTGACCTCTCGTGTATTAGTCTGGTTTACTTTGGTGCCGTCATTCAGATAAAATTCTTCATTCGATTTTGTAGCTCCCGAATTATTTCGCAGTGCATTAATAGGAGAATCGTAATATTTAAGTTTCGCTGATCTGTATCGATCCTGATCAACGGCCACGCTCTGAGACATAAAATAAGTAATGTATTCATTGACATAAGGCTTTGCCAGTTTCTGAGTTTTCACCAGTTCAAATCTGTAATTACTCTTATCATCATAAAGCTCAACAATCAATCCCGGAAGTCCGTGAAATTTATACGGACCTTCCTGAAATGGAATATCTGCAGTAAACCAAGCAATCCAATTTCTTCCGCCCCAGGTTGTCGTTGCTTTTTGTAAGTTTAAATCCTTTACTTTCTTTTTTTCAGTGGTCAGCTTCCAGTTTTGACTGTTTTCGGAAGAAAGTTTAAGAACAATATTATCAAGAATGTCATAATCGTCATAGCGTGCTTTACCAGACTGATGCACAATAATGCTTGACGTATTAAATTTCGAATCTTTAGGAATCGCCAAATTATTGGCAACCAAAGAATCACCTACGAAGAAATCGCGCGGATAATATTTTACCTCTTTCGGTTCTATATCGAGATGGTAATTTTCTTTTGTGGTGATATTCTGTGTAGAATCTTTTTTGTATTCAACATCATAAATAAAACGGTGCGTCTGTGCTTTTAAAGTAAACGACGTTAGGATACACGCTGATAGTATAAATTTTTTCATAGTATTTATTTCTGATTGATAAATTCCTGTTCTTCTTCCGAAAGTAAAACCGTGATTTCTTTATTGTCTTTTACCGGAACATTTAACCAAATGCTCTTCGCAAAATCTACTTTAGGAGTAAGACCTTTATGATCAGATTTGGTAAAAGTATTGTAGACAATCTCACGCATCGACTTTTTCACATGTGTTTCATCTTTATAAAACATGGTATAATTGTCGGTTTCATACCTGTTTAAAGCCGGAAGGTAGAGACCGTCTTTTTTATAAAAATCATAGGTTATGGTGGCATTGCCATACTTATAATCAAATGCTCTTCCGTCTGTTGCGACCTTTTTCTCAACCGGTAAATCATCCATTGCATAAATGGTCTGGAAATACGTGATTACCTTATCAGTCTTATTGTATTTCAGGCTGCCTTCTATGTTGATCCCTCTTTGAACCTTTATTTTAAAACTGATCAGTTGCTCACCATCTTCTTCTGATATTAATACACCTGAATATTTTGCCTGAGAGGATTTTATAAACATCAGAGTCCTGTTCAGTTCATAGTTAAAGAAATAATTCCCCATCTGCTCATGTGAAAATTTATCCTCAGTGGCAGTAAAGATACTGTCGGACTTAATGATTTTCAGATATTTTACATTATTCAACTGTAGTTGGAGTATATCATCAAACCTTTTGTTATAGCCATCTTTGTAATTATACCAGTTGCATTTACTCCACAATTTTGCTTCGGAGATCGCCATAAAATGAAGCTTACCATTATCAAAGCTTTTCTGTTTCATGACCACATCATACATTGAAGGCTCTTCATAATATCTTTTCTGATAATTTTTAAAAACATCATCTAAAAGCTTTTTAATATCTACGCTTACAATTTTTACCTCTTCAATTTCTTTGAAGGCAGGCTGAAGTTTAATTACTGAATTGAAATTTTTAATCTTTTCTTTTTTGAAACCGGATGCCGAGACTTCAAAATCTTTAGAATTTCCATCTACAGGTGTAAAACCATCCTCATTGGTATACAGCAGCTGATCGGGTAAAACGATTCGGGCGTTGCCAATGGGTTTGCCATTTTCAGCATCTACGATCTGAATTTTTTGTGAATAAAGGAATGTTGAAAAAATGAGAAATATAATAGAAATTCGCTTCATATAGGTTTGGTTTTCATCGTTATTTGATGTCACAAATATATATTTCACAAAGCATACAATTCAATAGAAAATGAATTAATTAGCACTAATTATCAGTATTTAACTTATTTCAAATAAAAATTGGGAATTCTGTTGCAATCTTAGAATATTTTAACAGAAGAGTTGGGTGGCATCTGTCCTCGCATACTGTTTAGGTATTGAAAAAACGCAAGCAGAACAGCATAAAAAAAGCCGGCTAAACGTAGCCGGCTGAGTCTGTATTATTTTTTTGATTCTTCTACAGAAACTTTTCTGAATTCTTTGAACAATTTGCTCAATTCTAAAGCTGATTTACGAGCTCTTGTACCCGCTGCTTTATTTCCTTTTTCTGATTGTTGGTTTGCTTCAGATGCAAACGCTTCGAATTCTGCGTTGATTTTTTCAATAAGTTCTTTCATGTCTATAAAATTTAGGGTGCAAATATATGTTTTCAGATGCATCCAGCCTAACATTGATGAAAAAATTTAATGCTAAACGTGAATTATTTACTTTAAATCTTAAAATAGATGTGTTTATACGTTAAAAAAGTCATCTATAAATGGCTGAGTTGGTGATTTAACATTTAATTTTGATGAAATTTAACTTATCCATATTGATCTCATGAAATTCCTTTTATCCAATCAGGAAACTGAAAGACTCCGATTCCGACAACTCCAACCTGCAGATTTTACCGTTTGGCTGGAATTATTCCGGGATGATGAAACGTCAAAATTGCTTGGAATGCAGGATTTTCAAACTCCTGAAGAACGTTGTAAAAAATGGTTCGAATGGACTTTTCACCGGTATGAAAATAATTTAGGTGGACAAAACGTTCTCATCTGCAAAGAAACCAATCTGTTGATCGGGCAATGCGGACTTTTGGTACGGGAAGTTGATCATAAATTTGAACTGGAAATCGCCTACTCTATTCTTCCTGAATTCAGACAGAAAGGATTTGCCTACGAAAGCGCCCGTAAATGTAAAGAGTTTGCCTTTGAAAATAATTTCCATCACAGATTAATTTCAATGATATATCCGGAAAACGAAAACTCAAAAAAGGTTGCCTTAAAAAACGGAATGACCTTCAATAAAAAACTGATTTACAACAATAAAGAGATGGATATTTTTGCTGTTACAAAAGAAATTTAAATAAAATACTATTCGTTTTTATTCAATAAACTTTTCAGGCTTCGGTTCAGACTTCTCACAGAAACCCCAAGATAGGCAGCCATATTTTCTTTTGAAATAGCAATATCCTGATGAGCCTGAAGTTCCAGTAATCTATTCAAACTTTCTTCAACGGTGTAGAGCTGTTGGTAGGAAGCACGACTCGATGTGTTGAAAATACGTTCTGCAAAAACATCGATTAAAAACCTGTTGAATTTAATATCTTCTTCCAAAAGTCTATTAAAATATGGACGCGAAATTGAAAAAACACTCACTGTTGTCAGCGCTTCAATGCTGCACAAAGCTTTGACCTGACGGATATTTTCGAGCTCGCCCACAATTTCCCCACTTCCAGAAAACTCCAGAATGTACTCCTTTCCGTTTTCTTCCGTGAGGCTGCATTTTACAATTCCTTCTTTGATGAGCATCACTTTATTTACCTCCTCATCCTGAGATAAAATCAGTTCATCTTTCTCAAAATATTTTACTGTAATATCTTCTTTACGTTTCTGTTGGTCATAAAGTTCATGTACATAAGCCAGAAAAGACTGATTGGTTCTTAGCATTTTTCGTCGGGACAAATGTCCTTTTTATTAATGATTATGTTTAAGAATTTTGCCGTCACAAAGCATACAAAGATAAAAACAAAAGTTTACCTTCTCAAACAACAATAAATTTAAAATAAAATGAAAACATTAATTGAAATTAACGAATGGGACCGCAAAGAACAATATCTTTTTTTCTCTCAGTTTGAAGAGCCTTTTTTCGGGACAACCGTAAATATTGACTGTACAAAAGCTTATCATTTTGTAAAAGAAAAAAATCAATCCTTCTTTCTTTACTATTTATTCAGAGCAATAAAAGCCGCCAATGAAATTGAAAATTTCAGATACAGAATTATAGATAACGTACCTTATCTTTATGAAGTTATTCATGCATCTGCAACAATTAATCGTCCAAATAATACATTTGGCTTCTCATATATCGATTATCATTCGGATGAAAATATTTTTCGAAACACTGCAAAAGAAGAAATCGAACAGGTGAAGTTGTCGAACACGCTTCTTCCTGCAAAAGGTGGTGATAATGTAATTCATTTTTCTGCAGTTCCCTGGTTAAATTTTACATCAATCTCACACGCCAGAAAATTCTCGATTTCAGATAGCTGCCCGAAAATTTCATTTGGAAAAATGACCGATTCAGATGGTATTAAAACAATGAATATTTCTATTCATGGGCATCATGCCTTGATGGACGGTTTTCATGTCGGACTTTTCACCGAAAAATTCCAGTCTTTAATGAATGAAAATTAGACTTTATAGATTTTCTCAACATTTTTAAACTGCTAAGTCTTTTTATTTTGTACAAAAAATCAGAGTAATAGCATACTTCAACATCAACATTATTCTGATTTTTGTAAGTCAGCTTGGTAACAAACATTTTTTTCATTTTGAAGTGATGAATTTTTATCGGTAATTTCCAGTGTTAAAGATTATATTGTAGAAACAGAATTCGATTCTCAGACAGGATTGAAAATGAAATCACACAAATGCTTTGTTCAGGTAAGATTTAAAAAATTAGAAAAGAAAATACTCATACGACCTTTACCAACCATTCAAAATTTCAAAACCTTTGAACATCAGCGGATGAACTGATTATAATGATTCAAGCTAAAATTGAAATACCAAATCTTTCCATTTTAAAAAATTCTGTTAACTTTAAAAACGCGCAATCGATTACACAATTATCGCTGGATTTTTGTTTTTTTTCCGGTACCGACAGTGCAGGATAATCATTCAGCATAATTATTTTAGATTGCAATTATTAAACATGACAATTTATCAACTTCTATATAGTTTGACATTATGAAAAAACTCGTATTTCTACTGC
The DNA here is from genome assembly GCF_025971945.1 of Chryseobacterium kimseyorum. Classification (GTDB taxonomy): domain Bacteria; phylum Bacteroidota; class Bacteroidia; order Flavobacteriales; family Weeksellaceae; genus Chryseobacterium; species Chryseobacterium kimseyorum. Next base: position 53,560 of record NZ_JAPDHW010000006.1, on the reverse strand, counting down.
TTACATCAGTCTCGATATCACTCTCGGCTCAATATCAACCGTGGACTTCCGCAAAGCAGCCTTTAAAAGAAATTAAAGCTTTAAAGAAACAAATCAAAAAACCGGAATTCAGAAAAGCAGACTATCTGATTACAGATTTCGGAGCAGTTGGAGATGGAAAAACAAAAAATACGGAAGCGTTCAAAAAAGCAATTGAAAAATGCAGTGCTGAAGGTGGCGGAAGAGTGGTTGTTCCTAACGGCATTTTCCTAACGGGTGCGATTTATCTTGAATCTAATGTAAATCTGCATTTGACAGACGGTTCAACGATTCTGTTCAGTCAAGACAGCAACGACTACCCTATCGTTTTCACGCGCTGGGAAGGAATGGAATGTATGAATTATTCATCTTTGATTTATGCTTACGAAGAAGAAAACATTGCCGTGACCGGAAAAGGAACTTTGGATGGAAATTCAGATTTAGACAACTGGTGGTTCTGGTGTGGTGCAACAAAATACGGCTACAACACATCGCGTCCGGGAAGACAGAACCCTGCAAGAGCTAAACTTCACGAATATATGGCCAACAGAACGCCTGCAAGAGAAAGAATTTTTGGGGACGGATGGTATTTAAGACCGAATTTCGTTCAGCCTTACAAGTCTAAAAACTTTTATATGGCGGATGTTTTGGTAAAAAATTCTCCAATGTGGAATCTCAATCCGGTTTTGTGTGAAAATGTTTTAATTGAAAGAGTAAAAGTAATCAGCCACGGACCAAACAACGACGGTTTCGACCCTGAAGCCTGTAAAAATGTCTGGATTAAAGATTCATATTTTGATACCGGAGACGACTGTATCGCCATCAAATCCGGAAGAGACGAGGACGGAAGAGATATCGGAAGACCTGCAGAAAACCACATCATCGAAAACTGTGAAATGAAAGACGGTCACGGCGGTGTTGTGATTGGAAGTGAAATTGCGGGCGGCGTAAAAAATATTTACGCCATAGGAAACGTGATGGACAGCAAAAATCTTGACCGTGCGTTGAGAATTAAAACAAGCTCAAGCCGTGGCGGAACGATAGAAAATGTATTTTTCTACAAAACAAAAGTGGGCGCTTACAAAGAAGCTGCCGTTCGTTTCAATATGCATTATGAAAAGCCTGGAAATCACATTCCGACCATCAGAAATATCTGGGTTGAAAATTTAACCGTTGACAAAGGCGGGAAATATGCCGTATTCTCTGACGCTTACGAATCTTCGCCAGTAACTGATTTCACAATGATTAATGCAAAAATGGTTGGTGTTCAGATTCCTTACAAAGTAGATTATCTGAAAAATGTGACTTTAAAAAATGTAACCATTAACGGACAGCCATTAACTGAGTTAAAACCATAAAATGCGAAGAAAAACCATTTTCGCCGGACTGATTGTTTTGTCGGCATTCTCACTCTCCTATTCCCAGTCGAAACACTGGCAGAATAATGAGCGCGAACTGCATTACAAAGAAGATAAAGGCGATTTTTTACTGGTCAACGGTAAGTACAGATTCAACCGTGCTTTGTATGGTGATAACCGTGCTTCGAGAGTTGAGGCGGGAGATTTGCCTGAATTTGCACTGTATCTTCCGGGAATGGGCGGGAATCTTCAGTTCGTTATTCAGAAAGGAAATTCGATTAAGAAATTAATTCAGGCTGATAAAATTGAAACACGTTACCGACCGGGAACGATGTTGTATGAAATCAAAGACCCAATTCTTGGAACAGGAACTTTAAAACTGACCGTTCTGGCACAGGCTAAAGAAGAAGGTATGGTTTTAAAAATGGAAACCGTCAATGTAGATTCTTCAACAAAAATCTATGCTGTTTACGGCGGTGCGAGCGGAACGACTTTCAGCAGAAACGGCGACATCGGTGCAGACCCGGAATCCGGATTTTACCTGTTGCCTGAATATTGTTTGAACAATAAGTTTCGTCTCAACAAAAATCAGTTTCAACTCAATTATTTAAATAAGAAAAAAGAAACTCAAACCGTTTATGGAAGTTTTTCGAATGTTAATTCTTTACAGCAAACTGATGCTGAGACTTTGGAAAAACTGGCTGAATTTACTCAAAATAAAACAGACAAATCTCCGATAGTTTACGCTTCGTATTCTTCACAAAAACAACCGGTTTACATTCAGGTTGCCAAAGGAAAATCGGATAAAACTTTTTCGGATGAAGATTTGAAAAACATCTTTAATGAAGCGGATAAAACCCGTTTAACATTAACTAGCAGAATTCAGCTAAAAACTCCGGATGCGGATTTAAATAACTTTGGAGCCAATTTAGCCGTTGCAGCGGATGGAATTTGGGAAAGTCCAACCTTCCTTCACGGCGCCGTTGCCTGGAGAATGCGGTTGAATGCGTGGCGTGGTGCTTACACAGCCGATGCGTTGAACTGGCACGACAGAGCGAAAGAACATTTTGAAAGTTATGCCAATTCGCAGGTTTTAAAACCCGATTTTGCACCTGTCGAAATGGACACGATGCGTCATCTTGCCCGACACGAGGAAAAAATGGGAACTTCTGTTTTTTCGAGCGGATACATTTCCAGAAATCCGAATGACAATACAAAACCACACCATTACGATATGAATCTGGTGTTTTTTGACCAGATGTTTTCGCATTTCAATTACACCGGCGACAAAGAATTCCTGAAAAAAATGTGGCCGACAATGGTTCGCCATATAGATTGGGAAAAACGGAATTTCAAACGTGGTGATTTGTATGATGCGTATGCTGCAATTTGGGCGAGTGATGCCCTGCAATATTCGGGTGGAAAAGTGACGCACACTTCGGCCTATAATTACAGAGCCAACCGTGAAATGGCAAAACTGGCGAAAATAATTGGCGAAAATCCTCAGCCTTACGAACAGGAAGCTGATGCGATTTTAAAAGCAATGAAAAATCAGCTTTGGATAAAAGACAAAGGTTATTTTGCTGAATATAAAGATGCTTTGGGCAATCAGATTATTCACGACAAACCGGGAATCTGGTCAATTTATCACGTTTCTGATGCGTTTATTCTAAATGAATTTGAAGATTATCAAAACTTACAGTACATCAATCATCACACACCGAAAATTCCGATTACGGTAAAAGGTGCGGATAATAAAGACTATTTTACTTTAGCAACAACAAGTTGGCAACCATACGATTGGTCGATTAACAATGTGGCTTTGGCGGAAAATTTACAGACCGCTTTGGCGTATTGGCAAGCCGGAAGAACAGAAGATGCATATCAACTTTGGAAGGGAAATCTGGTGGAGTCGATGTATTACGGCATCAGTCCGGGGAATTTTGAACAGCTTTCTCATTATGATGCATTCCGTGGAGAATTGTACCGTGATTTTGCCGACCCGATTGGTGTGGCATCAAGAACTTTGACGGAAGGACTTTTCGGAGTTTATCCGAATTTGCTGGAGAATAAAATCAGCATCAAACCCGGTTTCCCGAAAGATTGGAATTCTGCCGAGCTGAAACTTCCGGATTGGGATTATCAGTTTACCAGAACTTCGAAGAAAACCGAGTATTTATTTAAATCAAAATATCAGAATCCGGTGGCGTTGGAAATGCAAATTCCTGTGAATTATTCCAACATCAAATCGGTAAAAGTGAATGGTAAAAAAGTGGATTGGAAGATTAAACCCAATTCGATTTCACAACCATTTGTTCAGTTTGAAACTCCGAAAGGAAAAGATTTTAAAATTGAAATCAATTATTCCGGAGAAGAACTGAATAATGAACAAACCGATTACGTCAATTATATTTCAGAAAATCTTCAGTTAAATTTTGATTTAAAAAAGAAAATTAAAAATATCTACGACCCACAAGGATTAATTAAAAATTCCCCTCCTCTGGAGGGGTGGATTCGACCGAAGGGAGAAGACGGGGTGGTTAACCAGGCAATCACACTAGATAATAAGGAAAGAAAAGGAACTTTCTTCATTCAGGTCGAGCAAAACGGAACAACCTGGTGGCAACCGGTGAATGTTGACATTCGTTTTCCTCTGGAGACAAAGTGGGTGAATAAACAACTTCAGATTCAATCAAAATCATCCAGTCCAATTAGTGGAAAACTGACTGTTAATGGTTTAAACAAAACTTTTTCGATTCAAAAAAATCAAAATACAAATATTGAAATTCCGGCGAATGTTTTAAGCAAAGGAACCAATTCAATCGTTCTTGAGTACAACGGAATCAAACAGAATATTGAAATTACAGACTGGAAAATAGAAAACCAAGGTCAATTCAACAATATTTCTTTGGCGTCAAAATACAATGAAAAAGTAACCGAGATTTTCAATCAGAAATATCTTTCGCCAAGATTGGAAGTTCCGACTTTACAGCTTCCGTGGCAGGGAATCGGAAACTGGTGTTATCCGCTAATTACCACTCAAATCGATGACAACGGATTGATGAGCAAAAGAAAAAATGGCAAAGTTGAGTTTCTTGGAATTCCATTTTTAGTTGATAAAACGGATAAAAATATAGCGTTTGTAAGTCAGTGGGATAATTATTCTGACGCTCTTGAAATTCCAATTTCAGGGAAAGGAAAAAAAATCTATTTTCTGATGGCTGGAACTACGAATCCGATGCAGTCGCAGATTGTGAACGGAAAGATTACCGTTCAATACGTTGACGGTTCGACCACTGAATTGGAGCTGAAAAACCCGACGAACTGGTGGCCGATTGAGCAGGATTTGTTTGATGATAATTTCGCGTTTGAAATTCCGGATGATAAAATTCCGTATCGCGTAAAACTGAAAACGGGAGAATTGTACAAAGGCGGAACTTTGAGCAAATATTCGAGTATCAAAGGATTTACCGACCGTCAGGTGGATGGTGGTTCTGCCACAATTCTGGATTTGCCGATTGATGCGAGTAAAGAATTAAAATCAATAAAATTAACGGCCGTGAGCAATGATGTGGTGATTGGAATGATGAGTGCGACTGTTTTGAAATAGAAGAAAATGCCACGAATGCACGAATGATTTCTTAGGAAGAAAAACTTTTATTTGTGCATTCGTGAAAGATAATATAAAATAATGAAAAGGCTTTTAACCGCAAAAGCATCAAAAGAAATAATTGAAAAAAAGTGATTCAAAAGCTTGCAAAATGTTGAATCTAAATACTGTCATTTTGCTGACTTTTGAGTGTCTAGAAAAGATAAAAATCTTTTGTCTCTTTTGCGGTTAAAAACATCATCAACTAATAAAATTAATTGCGTAATGAAAAAATTTACAATATATCTAGGGATTTTCCTGATGGGATATTCTTCAGTGAATGCCCAGAAAATTGACCGGAAAAAGGTCGTTCAGCGACATAATATTGTCAACACAAAAGCCGATACGCTTTCCACTTTTACGGTTGGAAACGGAAAGTTTGCCTACACAGTTGACATCACCGGAATGCAGTCGTTTCCTGAATATTATAAAAACGGTGTTTCTCTCGGAACGCAGTCTGAGTGGGGCTGGAACAGTTTTCCGAACAAAGAAAATTATAAATTTGAGGAAACTTTAAAGCCCTACGATTTCAATAATGACGGTAGAAAAGCTTTGTACTCTGTTCAAATCAAAGAACCGGAAAGAAATAAAGGTGCTGTTGAATATTTCCGTGTGAACCAACACCGTTTGCAGTTAGGAAATATCGGGATTGAGCTGACGAAAAAAGATGGTCAGAAAGCAAAAATTTCAGATTTAACCAACATCAATCAGAAAATTGATTTGTGGACGGGAATTATTACAAGTGAATTTTCTCTGGAAGGAACGCCGGTAAAAGTATGGACGGCTTCTTTCCAAAATTCAGATAAAATCGGGGTGAAAATTGAATCTGATTTGGTAGCTAAAGACAAGCTTAAAGTTTTTGCCAAATATCCGCATCCGTCGGGACAGTTTTTGGATGACGCCGCATTTTATGGAAGAAAAAATGAACACACCACGAAAATTGTTTCTTCTCAGTCGACGCAGGGTTTGATTCAGCACAAATTACATAGCACGGATTATTATACTCAATTGAATTTTACGGAAGGAAAACTTCGTGAGGCCGGAAAACATTACTTTGTTTACGAGCCTTCTTCAAAAAACAAAACCGTTGAGTTGAGTGTTGAGTTTTCAGCTAAAAGTCCGAAATCAAACAGAACTTTATTCGCTGATGCTGAAAAAGAAAGTATTTCTGGCTGGAAAAAATTCTGGGAAAGCGGTGCTGCCGTTGATTTTGAAGGAAGTACAGACCCGAGAGCCAATGAGTTGGAAAGAAGAGTTGTTTTGTCAGAATATTTAACCAAAGTTCAGTGTGGTGGGAGCAATCCGCCTCAGGAAACAGGTTTGACCTTCAACAGTTGGTACGGAAAACCGCACACGGAAATGCATTGGTGGCACGGTGTTCACTTTGCACTTTGGGGAAGACCGGAGATTTTGGAAAAGCAACTGGATTATTATTTCAGGTCATTTGATAAAGCTAAAAAATTAGCAGAAAGACAAGGCTACAAAGGAGTTCGTTGGATTAAAATGTCGGATAACGAAGGAAACGAAAGTCCGTCTTCTGTTGCTGCATTTTTGATTTGGGAGCAACCGCACATTATTTATATGACCGAACTTTTGTACCGCAACAGCAAGGATAAAAAAGTTCTTGAAAAATATAAAGATTTGATTTTTGCAACGGCTGATTTTATGGCTGATTTTGCAACTTATGACAAAGAAAAAAACCGTTACAACTTGGGAAAAGGCGTAATTCCGGCTCAGGAAGTTTTCCCGGCGAAAGATACTTACAACCCTACTTACGAAGTGGCGTATTGGGATTGGTCGCTGAAAATCGCTCAAGAATGGAAAGTAAGATTGGGTCAGCCGAGAGATAAAAAATGGGATGATGTGATTAATAAACTGGCTCCGCTTCCGGTTCAGGATGGTGTTTATTTATCGACAGAATCGGCAAAAGATTCTTTCACATTTCCAAAATGGATGACCGACCACCCTGCGGTTTTGGGCGCATTGGGAATGGTTCCCGAATCTCCGAAACTGGATAAAAAAATAATGAAAAACACCCTAGATATCGTTTGGGAAAGATGGAACTGGGAACATACGTGGGGTTGGGATTTCCCAATGACCGCGATGAACGCAGCAAGACTTGGACTTCCAAATAAAGCTTTGGACGCTTTGTTTATGAACATTCAAACCAATACCTATCTGAAAAACGGACATAATTTCCAGGACAAGCGTCTTAGAATTTATCTTCCCGGAAACGGCGGTGTTTTGACAACCGTCGCGATGATGCTGGAAGGTTGGGACAGCTCTACCGGACAATATCCTGGTTTCCCGAAAGACGGAAGCTGGAAAATAAAAGCGGAAGGTTTTAAAAAGATGCCTTAAAAAATTTCACATTCATATAGTTTCTAAAGTCTGTTCCGAAAGGGCAGGCTTTTTTTGTTGGAGAGTTGGAAGGGTTAGAGAGTTGGAGGGTTGTGTGGTGGAAAATATTTTAAACTTTCAAGGTTTTGAAAATCCTGAAGGTGGAAATGGTAATTTTACATAATTTAAATCAGATGACTCTGAATTTTATAATCTACTGATAATTAACAGTTTTAGACTATCAGCATTATAAAAAACATTCATGAATCTGTTACTTCAAATTTTTGTATCTTGTTTTCAGCTATTAATCGCTTTTGATTTTAGCTGTTTTTTAACTGAATTGCATTTCCTATCTGTAAAAAATCATGGCCGAAACATTAGAAATCAACATCAATGAAAACTCCAGAGTTCCGAAATACAAACAGATTGTAGATTCTATTCTGAACGGAATTGATGGAGGGCAAATAAAAATCGGAGAAAAAATTCCGTCAATCAATGAACTAAGCGAATCCTGCTTTCTCTCCCGGGACACTGTGGAAAAGGCTTACAAAGAGCTTCGCAAAAGACAAATCATTGAATCTGTAAAGGGTAAAGGTTATTATATTTCCCGCATCAATAAGAACGACATTATCAATATTTTCTTTCTGATCAACAAGCCGAGTACCTATAAAATGATGATTTACAATTATTTCGTCAATGCAATCGGTACCAAAGGCAATGTGGAGATGTACATCTATCACTGCGACGAAACGCTTTTCATTAACGCGCTGAAGAAAAATCTTGGTGGATTTGACTATTATGTCGTGATGCCTCATTTCCGTGATGAACAGTCGAAACATACGAGTTCAACACAGGAAGTTTTAGATATTATCGAACAGATCCCAAAGAACAAACTTTTACTTTTAGACAATACAAAACCTAACATTTCAGGAGATTACGGATCAATTTTCCAGGATTTCGAGCATGATATTTATGATGCGCTGAAGGAAGGTTTAGATAAAATCAAAAAGTACGAAAAGATTATTTTGGTGTATCCTGACAAATCCATACATCCCTATCCTTTCCGTATTGTTCGCGGTTTTGAGCAGTTTTGCAGAGATTTTAAACTTGACTATGAAATTCTGGATGAAATTTATCCCGACATGGAATTGCAGGACAAAGATATTTTCATCACCATCCGTGAGCGTGATTTGGTGAATCTGGTGAAACAGATCCGTCAGAAAAATTTAAAACTGGGTGAAGACATCGGAATTATTTCCTACAACGAAACCCCTTTGAAAGAATTGCTGGGAATTACCGTAATTACGACTGATTTTAAGGCGATGGGTGAATCTGCTGCGTATATGATTTTAAAGAATAAAAAAGAGCAGGTGAATAATGTTTTTAAATTTATTCAGAGAGAATCGCTGTAGATGATTGATGATTGATATAAATTATAAATGAATGTCGATTGTTAATTATAACGCTAAGATCAGCAGTAATTTTGTCATTCTGTAGGAATCTCAACACACCAAAATAAAGCAGTTCAGATTCCTACGGAATGGCAGACAAACCGTTAAAAAACTAAGTTATAACTACTAAGGGACATTCACTATATTATACTTTAAAAGAATAATATTCTAATAATTATCGTAACAAATTAAAATCTTTAAAAAATATATCTAATTATTTATGATTAAAAAATTAATTTTCGCCCTGAGTTTTTTAGTGGCGATCACTGTTTTCGGACAGAAAAAAAATGATGTCCAATCTGTAACATATGCAGCAGAAAAACTGAGATCAGCAATGATCAGCGGTGAAAAACCAGCATTGGAATCGTTAATTGTGCCCGAACTAACTTACGGACATTCGGGAGGTCATATTGATGATGCCAAAGAATTTGTTGAAAAACTGGTCAGCAAAAAATCAGATTTTCTAACGATTGATATTACCAATCAAAACATACAGATCGTCGGCAATACTGCAATTGTCCGTCATCATTTTTATGCAACGACTGCGGATTTGGGAAAGGAACCTGGTGATGTGACTTTGGATATATTATTAGTCTGGACAAAGGTGAATAACGACTGGAAATTGTTGGCGAGACAGGCGGTGAAGTCGGAGAAGAAAAAGTAGATTATCTAGTTTGTAATTAATATAATTCGCGTAGGCATCTGTGCGAATTTTTTATTCATATCAATAAATTATTTACTGTTTAAATTTTATAGATTTGAGGATTGCTGAATTTTACCACATAAAACAATGAATTTAAAATATTTTCTTTTCGTCTCTTTCTTTACTATTTTAAGTTGTAGAACAAATGATGCTTTCTCATTAAAAAAGATGAGTAAACAAAAACGTCATCAATATATATCATCTAACCTTGAGTCCAAAAATGGCTCTGATTTAGGAAATCTCATATACCACATTAAGTTAGCGAAAGTGGATTTAAGACCTTACAATGAGATATTACTGAAAAAATTAAATGATGCGGTATTTCCTTATGATATATTTATTCTGTCTGATCTTTTAATTGAAAGAGAAAACAACAAAACAGAAGTTGAAAAAATATTAAGCTCTAAAATAAAAGTATGGGATTCTGGAACTTGGTCAGAAAAGTTTTGGGAGCTAATTAAAAATCATAATCTTAGTGTGGAAAAGCCTAAATATTATGATTTTGAAAATAGTAGTTCCAGTAAAAAATATAATGTTTCGGAATTTATAGAAACAAAGATTAATGGCAATGAAATTGGAAAGAACCCATTGTTAATGGTCAATTGGAATATTGTAAGTTATCAAAATGGAAAATTAATTGAAGCTCTGATTAAACTAGATATAAAACAAATTGATATTACTTCCAAAAATCAGTCAGTAAACTTATACGGAAAAAGTGGAATTGATGGACTTTTGAACGTCACAACAAATTGAAAAAACATTTGAATTTTCTTATCAAGTAGAGACGATAAACTTTTCAGACATTTTTGAGTTTTCCAACTATGAAGAAATGGAAAATTTTAGTCTATAAATTGATAAAACCCGAAAACTTTGCCTATTTATAAGACGCTAAACACTTGAGTGCCTCTATTGTGATTAAAAGCTAAAATTTAAGTTTTTTGCATTGCTAAATTATTTTTACTGTAAATAATACTTCGAAGCATCCACCGCCACAAAAACAAAATCCTTAGCCTCTCCATTCTCTTTTTCAGGAGTTATCTGCAAAATTTTATTTCCATCAGACTCGCCAATGTATTTGTACCCGCCGGTTCTTGGATTGTACCACCAACATTTTTTCTTCTTTCCACTAATCTTCGACAAATCGATCTGCATACTTCTTCCGGTGTAATTGTAGACGAGCAGATAATCTGCTCCGCGGGTAGCAATAAGTCTTTCGTAACGCTCACCCACTTCGCCTTTAATAATACTTTGATCCGGAATTCTTTCAAAGTACGGAAATTTCAACATCAGATTTTTTAAATACTGCATCTGCACAAAACCTGCGTCATTGAGACAGTCGTACCAAGCACGCTGAGCTCCGTATGCAGGCGACAGACCTGGCCTGTAAAACTGCATGATGGAATTGTGCCCGTACGTATGCCCAAAAGAACCGGCAAACACCGACCAATATGCATATCTTCTTACATCATGATCTTTCCATCGTGGTTCGCTGACATCGTGAAGTCCCTGTGGAATGTCTTCGTACGAAGGTTCGCCATCGATGATGGGTTTTAAAGGTTTCATCGAAAGTGCTTTTTCTGCATATCTCCAGTTGTCTTCTTCGGTAGCGGCGATTTTTTTCGATTCACCGTCGCCTTTCCGCTGTCCGTATCTTCTGTGACCGCTCTGGAACATATTGAAATCTAACCAACCGGCACTGTTAAACCAATCTGCTGAACTCGTAGCACCGAAAGGATGATAGGTCATCAAATGGTTTTTGTCAACCGCCTTAATGCTGGTGGCTAATGCTTCCCAGACTTCTGTTTTGATGTCGCCTCTCATATCGCCTCCGATAAACCAGATGATATTAGGCGAATCTTTATACCGTTCCGCTAAAAACTGTCCGTACTTTTTTGCCTGATCTACATCCATTTTTCCTGCTTTTACCAATCCGCCCCAGATACAGACCATGCCGATGTAAATTCCGTTTTTCTCGGCTGTTTTTACAATGTAATCCATGTGATCCCAATATCCATAAACTCCTTTTTGGTTGATATTGCTGAAATCAAAACCGTCAGTCATTGAAGGCTGCCCATATTTGTTATAAGCAGGTACGGCATTGATGGTTTGAACCTGAACGACATTAAATCCGTTTTTTGCACATTGACTCAGATAAAAATCTACTTCATCCCGATCGGTACGTTCCGGCAGAAGCCATCCGGTTTCTCCTAACCAGAAAAATGGTTTGCCGTTTTTGTGCTGCAAATATCTGTTGTTAGAGCTGACCTGCAGAGCTCCATTTGACCATGGCAATTCCTGTTTTTTGTTTTGAGAAAAGGTAAAAACTGAATAAATTATGAGGAGCAATATGAGGAATTTTTTCATGACAGTAATTTGGTTTTTAAATGATTTCGTTTTTGATTATCTTTTGTTTTCATGATGTGATTTTACCACTAAGAACACTAAGCATTTCACTATGAACACAGGGCTTGTGATCCTTGTGAAAAATCTTTGTGTTCCTTGTGGTAAAAAAATATGTACGCAATAATTTTTCAAACATTACACAAATTGTTTTAACGCAAAGATTATTTTTAATGTTGCATTTTTTTAGGGATGCAAAGGCAAATAAATTTGCTTCGCGAAGCTTGAAAACATTCTTTGAATATTGATTAAAAATAGTATTATAAAACAAAAAATACAATTCACCGAACTGTATTTTTTTTGCTATGATTATTCAAAATTTTTTATTTTAACGCAAAGTGCACAAAGAATTTTTAAATACTATCTGCTTTTAAGTTACACAAAGCCTTTTCACTCAGACAAACTCACTAAGCTTTTCATTCATTAAAAAATATGGACTTTTTTTTTATGAAAATTGATGGTTCGCATCCTGTAAAGTTGTAGTTAGATAAAATATCTTTTAATGAAAACGTAAAAACTTCCAACTTTCATCACTCAGCTTCCCGCTCAAACTACTTCACTCTAAACTTCTGCAATTCCTCTGGCGTATCACAGCAAACCTGCTCCATCACCTGTCTGAACTGCATTTTCAGCATTTCAATGATATGATCGCCACCTTTTTCACCTAAAGCTCCGACGGCATACATAAACGTTCTTCCCATAAAGGTAAATTCGGCACCACAGCTTAAAGCACGGGCAACATCCGGACCGGTTCTTACGCCGCTGTCCATCATGATTTTAATCTGACCTTTGTATTTTTCACTGATTTCCTTTACTACCGCAATCGTTGATTCTCCAGCATCCAACTGTCTTCCGCCATGATTGGAAATAATCATTCCGTCAAAACCTAAACGTACCGCTTCGGCTGCATCTTCATCGGAAGCCACACCTTTGATGACAAGCTTTCCTTTCCATTTATCGCGGATGGCTTTGATTCTGTCGGAATTTAATCTGCCGGAAAAAGTGGAATTCATGAACTGTCCCAATTGTTTCACATTCATGTTTTTATCCATGTATTTTTCCATTGTTTTAAAACTCGGAACGCCATGTTTTAAAATTTCAAGACACCATTCCGGTCTCGCCAACGCTTGCGAAACGTTTCTGAAATTCAGTTGCGGAGGCATTGCCAAACCGTTTCTAATTTCTTTTGCTCTGTAACCGAACGTAGGAACATCCGATAAAACGCACAGAACATCATAACCAGAAGCTTCACAACGGTCAAGAATATCGTCACGCAACCATTCTTCTCTTGGATGATAGAGTTGGTACCATGCTTTTCCTTCCGTTAATTCAGCAATTCTTTCGATACTGCTGGTCGTTACCGTACTTAAAATGAAAGGTATATTATGTTTAAAAGCTGCTTTTGCTAAAATTTCCGGAGCATTCGGCCACATCAAACCCTGCAGACCAACCGGAGAAATTCCGAACGGTGCGGAATATTTTACTCCGAACAGTTCCGTTTCCATATTGGCCTCTGTATAGTTGTTTATTAAATATTGCGGACGAAGGAGAACATCTCTCAATTCACTTGTATTTCTGTCGCGGTTGATATTTTCGTTACAGCCGCCGTCCAGATATTCGAAGGCGAATCGGGGCATTTTCTTTTTTGCTTTTTCGATCAGCAATTCGAGGGAAGCGTAGTTGGTATCAAATGGAAAGGACATAGTTTGTTGTTAAATGTTGGATGTTGGGTGATGGATGTTTTATGTTGATATTAAAAACTAAATTACTTTTTAATTACCGGCATCTGACTTCCAGCTTCCAACAAAATTTATAAATTAAGAATTAAAGGCTGAAGCACTTTCATCTGATAATGCTGCTGTAAAAAAGTTTCGTCTATTTTTTTGTTTGAAATCACCATCGAAGCTCCTAAAGCCGATCCCAATGGAGAGTGTGTTGACATCACATTATAATGCTGGAAATGGTGCGACATCAGTTTCATAAAGACATCGTTGTCTGTGAAACCTCCGTCAATGTAAATATTTTTTATTTCTGAATTTCCGATGGCGTTTGTGATCGTATGAATCTGCAGATCCATTAATTCAATCATTAGTTGGTGGTAGGCTTCTTCAAAGGTTGCGAATGAATTTAAATCTGTTGCAGTAATCATTTTACGTTTTAAAATAATCCCTTCAAAACGGAAATAAATGTTTTTATTTTTCATCAGACGCAGGTACAGATCCTGATCAAACTGCACTTCTCTGTGAAAACCATATTCTTTTCCATAGTACGCACACAGTTTTTCAACCTGAATTTTATACTCATTCCCCATGAAAAAACGGGATGCTTTCACGCGTTTACCGTCGATTCTCATGTAGTTCAGACAGTTGTTTTCGATATCTTCATCCGTTAAACTTTCATCGTTGAATGGATTTAAAGAAATACTCCACGTTCCTGTTGAAAGCAAGAGAAAAGGTTCTTTTTTACTTAAAATATAAGGTAACAGCGCGGAAGAACTGTCGTGAATTCCCACGCCTATTTTAATTTTTTTATTTCTGTAAGACGTGTTGATGCTTGCAGAAGTCGGAACAATTGGTCCTAACAAGGCATCGATTCCTTCATCGTAAACCCAGTCGTGATAATCTGCTTTGTCGTAATCCCACAAATTGGTATGACAGCCGATTGAGGTAAATTCCGAAACGCAAATTCCGGTGAATAAATAAGATAAATACTGCGGTAAATGAAGACTGTAACGGATTTTTTTGAAAACTTCCGGATGTTTGTATTTTAACCAGAATAATTGCAGTCCTGAGTTCAGCATTCCTGTTTGCGGAGATGCTGTTTCTCGGGCAATTTTCAGTTTGCTGCCGTGTTTTTCGTAAAATAAATCAAGAATATCCTGATCCATTGGTTTGGTGTAATTGTACAGAGGCGTCAGAACATTTCCTTTCTGATCGAGGTGCACAAAACTTGCTCCGTACGTAGAAAAATTAATGGCTTTTACTTCAAAATTTTCATCATCGAGAATGGCATTGAAATTATCTTTGATCCAGTTTTGCAATGCTGCCAAATCTTCTGTGGGATAACCATCTTCATCGGTGGTAAGGGGAAGTTCGGTATATTCACGCACAACTTCTTTGTAATTTTTATCAAATAAAAAAAACTTTTTGTTGGTTTTTCCAATATCAAATACGATGGTTACCTTTTTTTTGGACATTCTCGGGATAAATTTTTATTTAAACACAAATAGCACAAATAATTTCACAAACAGCACTAATTTGCTTTACATTTAATTTAAACGCAAAGTCCGCTAAGATTTTTTTTTGACAAGCTGATTTTTTTTAAGTTCGCAAAGGCGTTTCACTTAGCAAAGGCTTCAAAGATTTAAACTTTTTTTTGGTATCTTTAATTACTAAAAGATTTAAAACCATCAAGGAGTGTTTAGTGATTAGGAAAAATTAAGAAAAAAATCCACTGATTTCTTAAATAACGAAGCCTAGTCCTAATTTTCTAAACACTCTTTTCTCAACGGTAAATAAGGATACATATAATTAAACTTTCGATTGCACCTGAAAGTAATTATCAAATTAATACGGATCTTACAATCCGGTTGCTTTTGCCCAGCCTCTCTCAGAAATCAAGGTTTCTCTCACCTTTAAACTTCTGTAAGCAGTAATTGGGTCTAAAGCCGCGCCAGTCTGCAGTCTAGCCGCTTTCAACAACGGACGAACGTCTGTTCTGTACGCATTCTGCAAAATATCCTGAGCTGCGACAACGTCATTGTTCAGCTGTGCTTCTTTTAAAGCTTTCTGATCAACCAAAAGTGCCTGAGCATAAGCGATTAAGATGGCTTCCAAAGACTGTAATAAATCTTCCAGAGGATCTTTGATGTTGTGACTTGCGTCAATCATCCAAGCCGGATAAGGATTGTTTTTATTATTTTCCATTCCGTACACCAATTCATTGAAGATCAGGAATAAAGCATAAGGTTTGATAGAACCCACCGTCAAATCATCATCACCATATTTACTGTCATTGAAGTGGAAACCACCCAATTTACCTTTGTACATCAATGTTGCAACGATTTGCTCAATGTTGGTGTTTGGTAAATGATGACCCAAATCAACCAAAGTGAAAGCTCTGTCCCCGCAAGCATTTGCCAGCATGAAAGAAGTTCCCCAATCCTGAATGGTTGTTGAATAGAAATTCGGTTCGTATGGTTTGTATTCTATGAACAGTTTCCAGTCTTCCGGCATTCCTGCGTAGATTTCTTTTAAGCTTTTTTCAGTGTTTGATAAAGCAGTCTGGAAGTTTAACTGTCCTGGAAAACTTGCTCCGTCTGCCAACCAAACGGTCAAGCTTTTTGAATCTAATTCTTTTCCGATTCTGATTACTTCTTTGTTGTGTTCAACAGCATAAGCACGGGAATCTTCGTTTACCGAATTTAGAGAACCGAATTTATATGAATGTTTTGCATCCGGCTGATCCTGAAATGTGTTTGAATTCATCGCATCAAAGATCAAACCGTGAGATGCTGCGCTTTCTTTCAGAGCACTTACATCACTTGGAATATCCCATGGAATGTGTAGTGAAACGGCTCCTGCAGAATGAGTAAGTGCATGAAGCAATCCAACATCATCTAATTTCTGTTCTAAAACTGCCGGTTCGCCACCGTAAGAAAATCTTCCGAAACGGGTTCCGCCTGCACCTAAAGCCCAGCTTGGAATTGCCACCTGGAAATCAGCGATTTTGTTAACGATTTCAGCAACGTCTGAACCTGATTTTGTTAATTTATCTGATAAATATGCGAAGTCTGAATTGAAATTTTCAACTTCGTTTTTGTTGTGTTGTTCAATGATATCTTTTCCTATAATCATGATTTATTTTTAAATTTATTTTTACCACAAAAGTCACAAAAGCTTTCCTGAAAATTTATAGCTTTAATGTTTTGCGCATTTAAGTTCAAATAAGCCTTGTCTTTTCAACTCAACAAATTTCGGTAATCCTTATTTTATCTTTTCAGAATCCGAATAATAACTTCAAAAAACTTTTGTGACTTTTGTGGTTAAATTTTTAATATTATCTCGGGAACGCATTCGCCATTCCTCCATCGACATTGATGATGTTTCCTGTGGTTTTATCTAATATTGCAACACAGGCAAAAACTCCGTTTGCGATGTCTTCAGGAAGGATAATTTCGTTTAATAAATTTCTTTTTGCGTAAAATGCAGGTAATTCTTCTACAGAAATTCCGTTGGCTTTTGCGCGGCCTTCTGCCCATGAACCTTCCCAGATTTTGCTTCCAACGATAACGCCATCCGGATTTACCACATTCACACGGATTTTATCAGCTGCCAATTCTGCTGCCAATAATCTTGTCATGTGCTGTTGCGCTGCCTTTGCAGTTCCGTAGGCTACGTTGTTTGGTCCGGCAACCAATCCGTTTTTACTGGCAATGCTTACGATGTCTCCACCTAGATTTTGCTTTTTCAAAACCTCAGCACCGCTTTTCGCCATTAAGAACTGACCTTTTACCAAAACATTTTCAAGTAAATCCCAGTCTTTTGTAGTGGTGTCTTCCAAAGATTTAGAAATAGCCAAACCAGCAGAATGCACGATGATGTCTACTCCACCAAAAGCTAAAACAGCTTCTTTGAAAGCGTTTGCAATTGCCTCTTCGCTGGTCACATCACAAGTCACGGCTACTGCCTGATCTTTGCTGTATTTTGCAGTTACAGATTCTACTGCTTCCTGATTTAAATCTGTGTAAACAACGACTGCACCTTCCTGAACCATTTTGTCTGCGATGGCCTGTCCAATTCCACCACCTGCTCCGGTTACGATAGCAACCTTTCTTGATAATGGTTTTTCTTTAGGCATTCTCTGAAGCTTCGCTTCCTCCAATAACCAGTATTCGATATCGAATGCTTCCTGTCTTGGCAGAGAAGTGTATTCAGAAATTGCTTCTGCGCCACGCATTACGTTAATTGCATTCACATAAAATTCGTTGGCAACACGCGTTGTCTGCTTATCTTTTGAGAAACTGAACATTCCAACTCCCGGGTAGATGATGATCACCGGATTCGGGTCACGCATTGCAGGGCTGTTTGAATGCTTACACGTTTCGTAATAGTCTTTGTATTCCTGTCTGTACTGTTCGAAAAGTGGATTTAATTTTTCTAAAATCGCTTTAGAATCGCTTAAATCTTCATTCTTATCTAAAGTCAACACTAAAGGCTGAATCTTTGTTCTTAAGAAGTGATCCGGACAAGAAGTTCCAAGTGGAGCCAATCTTTCCAAATCATTACTGTTGATGTATTCCAAAACAACATCGCTGTCTGTGAAATGACCAACCATTCTGTTTTCAGAAGATGCTAAACCTCTCAACAAAGGCATAATCTGAGCAGCTTTGTTTTTACGTTCGTCAGCAGGAAGAGATTCTACTTTCTGTCCGCCAAAAACCTGTCCTTTTTCTTCGATTTTTTTAGCGATATACTCAGAAGCCATTTCGATTACTTCCAGACTGTTCATATAAGATTCGTAAGAAGTGTCTCCCCAAGTGAATAAACCATGGCTACCCAAAACAATTCCTCTGATTCCAGGATTATCGGCTAAACATTTTTCCAACTGTAAACCTAAGTCAAAACCGGGACGCTGCCATGGAACCCAGCCCATTGTATCTCCCCAGATTTCTTTGGTAATCGCTTCGCTGTCTTTGGCGGCAGCTACTGCAATTAATGCATCCGGGTGAAGGTGATCGATATGTTTGAATGGAAGTAAACCGTGAAGAGGCGTATCAATAGAAGGCGCTTTGCTTTCCAAATCGAAAATACAGTGGTCGAATAAACCAACCATTCTGTCTTCGTCTGCCAATCCTCCGTAAACATTTTTAAGATTTCTTAATCTTTCCGTATACAATCCGGCGATTCCTTTTCTTGTAAGTGTTCCGATGTCACCACCTGAACCTTTTACCCACATTACTTCAACTTCCTCATTAGTCAAAGGATCTTTTTCTATGGTTTTGCAACTTGTGTTACCACCACCATAATTGGTAATTCTAAGGTCTGCTCCTAATATGTTTGAACGGTATAAAAATAAAGCCACCTGGTCGTCGCCAAATGATGCTGCTTTTTCTTCATCCCATAAATAATCTACGTATTTAAATGTTTTTACGTTTTCCATTTGTTTTCTTTTGTTTTTCTGAATTTTACTCAAATTTAGATTGTTTTACCCGTTACACTATCCCGCACTATACTGCAAGATGCTTTAGTTAAAGATAAATTAACGTATGATTATTCCGTTATTTGTAACAATCGTATTAAGTGTTTTATTATTAATATTTTGTGATTGAATGTTCCTTAAATTATAAACATTAAGAAAGTTGATAAGAGCAACAGGAAAACCATCAATCTTTACACTTTCTTAATGTTTAATTAAATGCTAAATATTGTATTGATTAATATCCAGGAAGCTGTGTTAAATTTGGGTTATCAATCATTGGATGACCTGCAGACTGCGCCGCAAATGGAAGCAATTCTGTTTTATTCGGTACAAAGCCGTAGAAAAGGCCATCGCCACCGCCTTCGATCCAGTTCGGATAGGTTCCACCGTTTTCAAATGATCCTGTTGGTTTGGTATAAATAATTGCACCAACCTGTAGGGTATTGAATCCGGCTGTAAATCCTACGGCTTTTCTTGCATTACCATTGAATGTACTTGTGTAAGCCTGGAACATATTTACAGGATACCACTTGTCATCTGTTGTTGATGTTTGTCCGTTTGCTGCGGCAATAGCCTTCAAAGTAGTTTGGTATGTTGCATACGCATTATTCGCATTACTTGTAGGTACTGCCTGAACCTGTGCAATCTGTGCAGGATTAGTTAGTTCGATATAAGTAACAGCCAAGAAAGGATCTCCATAAATCTGTGCATTTTTGTGAAATTTGTAAAGACGGTAGATTGGAGTTGTTGCAAATTGACCTGTACGGTTTGAAAGATTTTTCATTGCTGTTTTTGTCGCATCAATTTCGCTTGCCAACTTATTCATACGAATTAAATCTGTACGAAGCATGAACTCATCTGAAAATTCCCATTTACGCTCCTGAACAATTGCTGATTCAAATGCCTGCTGACCTGTAGGTGCTGGTAAAGCGCCAATTCCTGCACGATTTCTCACCTGCATTAATGCTGCAGTACCCGCAGCTGTAGGTCCGTTATTTAAATAATTTTGCGTTTCTGCATACATCAGTAATACGTCTGCATATCTGATGATAGGAATATTCAAATTACGTGAATCTGCAGCCTGTGGCTCCACACACCATGAAATTCTGAATTTTCCAGGCATAATACAAGAGTACGTAGTTCCCACATCAACCCAGGTATCAGTAGCAGCACCACCATTCAAGAAATAGATGCTGTAAGAAGTAGTTGCTACATCTCTACGCTTATCTGCTGCATTGAAAGACAGATAGTAACTTGGAAGTATAAACTGCAAAGCTTTACGAGAACCATAGGTACCTCCTCTGGATCCTGGATGTGCGTAGACTCCAAATGCAGAGTTGGTGTTAGGTCCGTATGAAGCGATATGCCAAAGCATTTCCTGATTAACTGCTGCAAAATTTCTTCTGTCAAAATTAAACCAAAGTGCTTCAAAACCGCTCTTACCTCCTGATGCCTGTACCAGACTGTTTGTACCGCCGTTGATTACAGAAGCCGCTGCTGCATCTGCAATCTGATATAATTGCTGAACTCTTGCATTATCCGGACGGCGGGACATTGTTCCCGGCGTTGAAGTATTAAGAGGCCAACGAAGAGAATATCCTGCAGCATACAATGCTATTCTGGCTAAAAGTGCATTGGTAGACTGCTTATTTAATCTTTCCGGAGTACCGTTAGAAGTTGGCATATTAACAATAGATTCTTGTATATCGCTGATTACTCTATCGTAAATATCGTCACGAGAAGAACGCTTAGGATAAAGCGTACTTGGATCGTTGGGATCTGCTTCTTCCAGAGGAATCCAAATAGCCGGTACATCACCGTAAACCCTGATTAAATTATAATAACAAAAAGCACGAATGGCTTTTGCCTCTGCCAACAATGCTTCACGTTTTGGGCTGGCTGGCATATCCGGTAATCTGTCGATTGCGATGTTGGTTCTTTCTATAACCGCATACATTGCCGCGTAAATTCCCGTAATTGTGTTAGGCGTTTTTGAGTCGTACTGGTAATTACAGATATTGTATTTGGAATTATTGGTAGATCCATCTTCCGCCGAATGCGTCACTGTGTCACCGGCTCCTAACTGGTAAAACATTTCCGTAGGCACAAGACCTCTGTATAAACCCTGAACAAAAGCATCTGCTGTTTCTATATTATTAAAAACAGATTCTGTATCAGATGAATTATAAGCAGGCTGATCTAGAAATTCATCACTACAAGAATTTACACCCAAACCTGCAATAAGTATTGTAGGAACAATGATCAGTTTTTTTATTAAATTATGTTTGTTAAATATATTTTTCATGATTGAAACAATTAAATATTAAAAAGTAAGATTGATCCCCAATACATAGCTTCTGGATCTCGGGAACGAAGAATTATCATATCCAGGTGTTACTGTAACACCACTTGCTGCTGACACCTCCGGATCAAAACCAGAATATCCTGTAATTGTTGCCAAGTTATTCACTGTAGCATAAATACGCGCATTTGATAATCTCACCGTGTTTAAGAATTCTTTCGGAAATGAATACCCTAAAGTTACCATAGAAACCCTTAAATACGAACCATCTTCTACATAATATGATGAAGGGTAAGTAATGTAACTGGAATTTGTATTTCCTAAACTCCAAAGCCTGTCGCTTTCATTAGGGTTAAGTTCTTTTAATCTTACTAAACTTGTTGCAGCCTGACCTGTATTTGGATCTACCACATGGTAATAGTTATCACCGAATTCTGAAGGAACGTTCTGATATAATGCATACGGACTCAAACTGTGCTTAGTCGCATTATAAATATCACCTCCCACACTGAATTTTAAAAAGACTGCTAAATCAAATCCTTTGTAAGAAAAGTTATTACTTATACCACCGATAAAATCAGGAGTACCGTTTCCTATTTTTACCATTTTTCTGGTAAACTGATCTCCTGCGTCATTATCTGCAGCAAATTTAATATCTCCGGGTCTAGGTGTTCCGGAAGCTGGTTTTACAACTCCTGGCTTTAAGGTTAATGTTCCGTTTGCTGCCTGAGTAAAGTCATCAGTCGTATAAATTCCCTGATAAACATAACCGTACATGTCTCCCAATTCTTCTCCAACAGTGGCATAATACGTTACCATCCCTGCTCTGTTGCTACCTACACTGAAGTTTCTGAAAGTTCTTCCGTCATCAAGAGACAATACCTTAGATTTATTAAAACCAATATTTGCATCTGTAGACCATCTGAAGTTTTCAGATTTCAGGTTAATCGTGTTTAACGTATATTCCATACCTCGGTTCACCATAGAACCGATATTTATAAACTTACTTCTATATCCAGTAGATGCGGGAAGTAAAGTTTCCAACAGCATACCATTTACATTATTGTTATACCATTCGGAAGTTAATTTAATTCTGTTGTTAAATAATGCAAGATCAACTCCGATATTTGTAGATCTCATTGACTCCCACTCTACACCACGGTTTCCTAAAACAGAACTTGTTACTAAAGCTAGGTTACCAATCGTATTATTTGTTGGATAGTCCGTTCCTACCACATTGGTTCTGAATACATTATTTGGAATATTATTATTACCAACCACACCGTATTCTCCTCTTAACTTTAGATCATTAATATAATTGTCAATTTTAGAATTTTTCCAAAAGCCTTCTTCAGAAACACGCCAAGCTACAGCTGCCGATGGGAACATTCCCCAAAGATTATCTTTAAATTTGGAAGAACCATCATAACGTAAAGTACCCGTCAATAAATAACGGTTATCGTAGTTATAATTTACACGTCCGAAGTACGAAAGTAAGCTGAAAGAAGATCTGTCTGCATCTTTATCTGCAACAGTAGCATTAGTAATATCATCCAAACCATAATTTAGGATAGTAGGAAATCTTATCAATCTCATACTGTTGCTTTCATTTTCCTGGTAAACGATTTCATTACCGATTAAACCAGTAAATTTATGTTTTTCACCAACAGTTTTATTATAGGTCAATGTATTGGTGATTTGATATCTGTAAGATTCAGAATTACCAATACTTCCGTTGATTCCTGTATTCACAGGATCTGTAAGAAATGCACGGGAATTTTTATCTGAGAATGAGGTAGACTTACTGTTTGTCCAGTTATATGATCCTGCTGTTCTGAAAGTAAAATTCTTCAATAAATCAAATTCTAAACCTACATTCGCTAAAAATGTTCGGGCACGTCTGTTTGAAGTAGATGCTGCAGTTTCGATATATGGATTTTCGGTATCAAAAGAAGAATCTAAACTTGAATAATCTGCAAAAGTCTGTGTATTAAACAACTGATCCTGACTAAATAATGTTCCTCCGGTAATAGGCTGTAAAAGAATCTTTTTCATTCCCGAATATGCTCCTCCTCCGTTTGTAGAATTGGAAGTGAACATTGAACTGAAATCTAAACGTATGCCTTTATACAATTCAGAATTTATATTTGCACGTAATGAATTTCTAGTTTCGCTGAAATTTTGTAATAAACCCTCCTGCTTATTATAATTATAACTTACAAAAACCTGCGTTTTATCGGTACCTGCAGAAACGTTTACGTTATGGTTTTGCGTAAGTCCTGTTCCGCCAAGCATTTTTTCCTGCCAGTCTAATGCTGGCGCTGAACCGTAACGGTTACTGATTCTGTTAAAAGCACCTGTATAAAACCCTGGTGAATCGATTCCCAAGCTATTGTCAAAAACATTACTCCACTGTGTAGTTTTTCCCTGTAACTGAGCAAGTTCATATTGATATTTCACATACTGTTCAGCATTTGAAATCATATCCAATTTCTTAGACAGCATGTCAAACGCCATGAAAGAATTGTACTGAACGGTCACTCTTCCTTTCTTACCCGTTTTGGTTTTAATAACAATAATACCGTTGGAACCACGCGAACCATAGATTGCAATGGCAGAAGCTCCTTTAAGGACATCAATACTTTCAATGTCATTAGGGTTAATAATATTTAATGCATTATCAAACTGAAATCCATCAACAATGTATAAAGGTTCAGTACCTTGAGTAATAGATGCTCCACCACGAATGGTAACGTTAGCACCTGCTCCTGGAGCACCACCGGCCGTCACAATATTTAATCCGGCAGCCCTACCTTGTAAAGCCTGTAGTGCATTCATCGATGGCGTTGCAGCCAAGTCTTTCGCAGATACTGATGATACAGATCCGGTAAGGTCAGACTTTCTTACTTTACCGTAACCGATAACTACAACCTCTTCGATCTCTTTAGTATCTACTTTTGCAGTATCGCTTGTCACTTGCTGTCCGAACATAAAACCAGACGCAAGCAAAAAGAGCGGTGCGATGAGTGGCTTTAGATTCCTCTGTTTAATTATTTGAGACATATATTAATTTTTATTTACATTACTTAATTCTGTCACCAAAGTACATTGTTACAAAACTTCTCGCATCCTGCAATATCCTGCCTTACATAATTCTTAATTTTACTTAAATATTTATAAATATTTGATATAAAATTTAAATGCATTAGTGATTCAATGACAGAAAATAGAATAAAATTTGAAATTCGTAAATATTTATTTGTTATAAAAATTTAGATTCACTTAAAAAATTACTACTGAAAAGTAAATTATTAGCAAAAAAAAAGACACTGATCTTTATCAGTGCCTTACAAAAATGAACTATATAAAATTTAATATTCTTTATGAAAATATTTCTATCTGATTGAATTTCCATATCCGACAATCAATATCGAAATAAACAGCACAAACATTCCCAATGAAATTGTAGTGATTGTCTTTTTAGATACGCCTTTCCATTCCTTAATAATTACGCCCCAAAGATTCGCAATTAAAATAATGAATGCCATGTGCAAAATCCATGAACTTGGGCCATTCCCCATTTTGCTTTCTCCCATTCCGTAAAAGAAGAACTGTAAAAACCACATCGTTCCTGCCAACGCACAGAAAATGATATTTTTTACAACAGGAACGCTCTTTTTGGTATAATCTGAATATGATTTATTTTTAAATGAAAGATAAAGACAACCGATCAGATTCGACAACATACCGCCCCAAAGAACAACAACATACGTTACATTATTTTGAAAAAGAAACTCTCCCTGATTTGGATTTGCCAATTTCCATGCTTCATTGGCAACATTCGCCATTGGTTTTCCAGCCTCCAGGCCGAAATTAAAACAGGCACTTAAAACTCCCGAAATGATTGCTACGATCAATCCTAAACCAAATTTGTATTCCGTTTTCACTTCCATTCCGTGAGGATCGATGGCATCGGTCTGAAGTTCTTTATCTTTCATCACACCAGCTTTTCCGCTGATGATAATTCCTACAACGCAAACCAAAAGTCCTAAAAGTACCATTTTTCCCCAATCGCTGGAAAACATTAAACCGATATTGTCTTTTCCTGCTTCAGGATTAAATTCATAATAAATGGAAGGCAAAAGTGAACCGATTACCATCGTAAGCCCTAACATGATGCTGCTTCCCAAAGCCACTCCCAAGTAACGAACGCCCAAACCATACATAAAACCACCAATTCCCCAAAGTGCCCCAAACAGAAATGTGAATCCTAAGATAGATGAACCTGCATTTTTAATGATTTCCCAAAAATCAGGAATCGTAAGAAAGGCAGCCAACGGCGGAACGATGATCCATGAGAATGTTCCTCCGATCAACCAAAAAGTTTCCCATTGCCATCCTTTTACTTTTTTGTAAGGCATATAAAAACTGCCCGAAGCAAAGCCTCCCAAAAAATGAAATAAAACTCCTAATAATGCATTCATAATTTTTCTGATTGATTGAATTTGAAAATTAGCAAGATGTAACCGATTGCGCGTCTTGTAGTGTCATGTATGATGATTTTGAAAAATAATAAAATTCACACGATTTACAAATTTTGGCTTAAGTTGTTATTTTAATGAAAGTTATCTATAATATTTTATTCTTTAAACTTTTAAAATTTGCCCTAGATATTGTGACATTCTGGAATTTAGATTAAAACTGAAAATTAATCAGAGCTCTTTTTATTGTTTAGAGTAAAAATCCATTTCAAAAATATGTTTGACTTCCAATTAATTTTTCATCCAAAAAACAAAAAACCTAACGGGTTTTGAAAACCCGTTAGGTTTGATCTATGGATGTTTGATTTTTGATGATGGTGATTTCGTGTTAAAAAGATTAGTGTTTTATTTTTAAAGACAGTTTTAGGGGAAAGTTTAAAGCACGTTTGCAACATACAATCTACTTTAGGGGAAAGTTCATTACACGGGTGCGACAAGGTTTCCCCCTTATGAGAAAGTTTATTCAATGCGTGCGATTAGGTTTCTCATGATGAGAAAATGTGAAGCACATGTGTACTGAACTTTCTCATAAAAAAACCCTCAAGGTTTTAGAAACCTTGAAGGTTTGAGCAGACTTATATTTTAAAGATCTGCAAAATCACCTTGATCTGCGGGAGCTAAAATCTATTTCAATTTATAAACCTCACTTCCAGCAAGTAAAAAACATCCCAATCCGTAATCTTCAAAATCAGGAACTTTATCTACTGCTAATGGTTGACCATCTTTCGGCTCTTTTCCGGTTCCCTGAACCCACCCTAAAAATCCGTTAGGCTGGACAGAATCTTTGACCATCGCGTTCCATGCTTTAACTAAAACAGGTAAATAAGTATCTCTGTCGATTAATCCGTTGTTCACGCCATACGCCATTCCGTACACGAAAAGTGCAGTTCCTGTTGTTTCTTTTCCACCGAAATTGTTTGGATCGTGTAAACTCACATTCCAAAAACCATCTTCCCTCTGAATCGGAAGTAACGCTGCCAACATATCTTTATAATCCTGCAGATATTCTTTATAATGAGGATCAGATCTAGGCGTGTCTTGCAGCGTTTTTGCTAACGCAGCCACCACCCAACCATTTCCACGGCTCCAGTAACAGTCTTCACCATTTGGCTCTTTGTAAGGCGGCACGAAATCTTTGTCTCTCCACCAGATTTTGTCTGCCTGATTGTACAAACCATTTCCGCCATGCTTGTATTTTGTGTAAGCATACATTTCGTAATTTCTGTCGAAATATTTTTGTTCGCCGGTAATTCTACCCAATTTAGTAAAGATTGGCATCGACATTTGAAGGGCATCAATCCACCACCAGTCATCTACTTTTTTGGTTGCAATCATGCTGTCCATCGCAGCTTTTACTTTTTTAATTCTTTCAGGATGTTTTCTTCCATCGATTTCGTAAAGGTCGAGATAGGTTTGTCCGCAAGCCTGATGATCGGCGTTTCGGGTGTATGTACCCCGTTGTAAATCCCACTTGTGATTGTTTGCCCAAGACATTGCATAATCATAATATTCTTTCTTTGGATCTACAGAATGTAACGCCATCAAACCTTCGTAGTACACCGCTCTCGTCCAGAGATTACTAGGCCAGACTTTCTTACCAACAATGTCTTTTTTGGTATCCGGCCACTTGTCCATAAAGTATTGATTCGCTCTTCTTGAAACTTCCAAAACTTCTTTTTTGTTTGGAATTTCCACTTTGCTTGCTGAAGCATTCTTCTGTACTGAACAGGAAGTCAAACCTCCGATGATCAGTGCAAAAAAAACTGTTGTTAATAGCTTTTTCATAAGTATATATTTATTTTTATTTTCTATTTAAATAATTCCTGAGTTCAGATTTCTTTAAATCCTTAATGCCTTTTGTAACCAGTTCCGCATTAAAAATTGCTCCGGCCTCATTAGTATGCGTATGGTCTTTTGGGAAGAAAGCTTTTACTTTTTCGGCTCCCATTTTTTCATATTTTTTGATGACCATTGTATTTAAATCTAAAAAATAAGCTCCGGTTTGTTGGGCAACTTCTTGTGACCAAATGCCGTACTGGTCTT
Organism: Chryseobacterium kimseyorum; assembly: GCF_025971945.1. GTDB lineage: Bacteria > Bacteroidota > Bacteroidia > Flavobacteriales > Weeksellaceae > Chryseobacterium > Chryseobacterium kimseyorum. The sequence continues at coordinate 25,555 of NZ_JAPDHW010000006.1, read as the reverse complement.
TGTCGATTTTACCTTTCTCGTTAAATTTATTTCTCGGAATTGGCGAAACTATAATGGGAATTGCCCCTTTCGATTTCGCCTCATTCGCATATTTTCTCATGTAATGACCGTAAGTATAAACCGTTTCGTCCACTTTAAGGATTGGGTTGTAGATATCTTTGGACTCATCTCCAATTCCTTTAATTGTTCCTCTAGCTCTCAGTGTATCTGCCAGTTCGCCACCATCATTGTGACCAAACTGCATCAAAACATAATCTCCTTTTTTAATGGTTTTCATAATGGAATCCCACCGGCCCTCTGTGATAAAAGTTCTGCTGCTTCTGCCACCTTTCGCATGATTCTGAATCTCTATTTTTGTTGTATCTAAAAATAAATTCATAAAACTTCCCCATCCCCAAAGTGAGTCTGAGCCTTTACCAGAACCATTCTGTACGGTTGAATCTCCTATGATGTAAAGAACAGGTTTATCCTGAAGTTTTTGAAAAGATGCTCCGATAATTAAAATCAAAGCTAAAATTGGAAGCATGAACTTTATTTTCATAATACTTTTATTTTTTTGAACACGAAGCTCGCAGAGTTTTTATTTAAATATTCTTTTTTCATTTCACAAAACGAAGTTTAGCCGATTCCTTCAATTAATTTATTATTTGAGGCAAAGCCGCTTCGCTTACATAAGACCAATATGAAAATCTTTGATTTTCGAAACTGATGTGCTCTTTTTAAAAGTTGAATCACAAACTTCAAATTACTAATGTGTCCAAAATCTTTTGTGCCTGTTGTGGTTAAAAAACTTCTTTGTAAGGTCTATTTTTTTATAGTTACAATATTAGGTTTTGGCATTTCTTTAATCGATTCATCCAAATAATAATCGGTATGCGGAGGTTGATTGTACCCAACATTTTGCCATACAATACTCAAACGATACTGCGGATTATGCATCAAAGTGTACAGCCTGTGTTTCGTTGGAATTGTTGTAGAAAAAATTCTCAGTTCCTGATTATCGGCCGTTCTGTACATCACCTCTTCACGCCAGTCTCCGAATAAATCAGCCACCAAAGCCGGATTTTTCTTCGTCCCATTATTCGATTCGCATTGGAAATTTTTAGCATCAAAAATTAAATTAGATTTTTCTTTTTTCCAGTCCCATTTTGATACGTTTGTTCCGTCTAAAATTTCGCTTAAAAAATCCCCATCCCAATAAATCCCCATATTCGCTGGTGGATTTTTGTTGCTGATTTTTTTTCCTTTTGTATTGTAAACCCCTTTCAGTCCAGCTCCTGCAGCCCACGATTCCGAACCTTCGTAACGAGGGTCGATATTTAAAGACAAACCACGTCCAGGGCCTTGAAATTTACTGGATTCACTGTAAACAGTTGATGGCAATTTCCATAAAATTTTCCCGGTTTTGCCGTCCCTGAAATGCGCTCCTGCATCATCAAATCTTTCCTGAATATCAAATATTTCCAATCCAGGATTGGATGGGTCTAAATCTCCAACGTGCAAAGCATCGCCGTGACCGAAACCTGTGCTGTTCAACACTTTTCCGTCATCATCTACAGTCATTGCCCCGAAAACAATTTCATCTTTTCCGTCGTTATCGACATCCGCAATGCTGAGATTGTGATTTCCCTGTCCGCGGTATTTTTTATTTTCTTCCGAACTTTCGGTATTAAAAAGCCACCGCAGGCTGAGTTTTTTATCTTTATAATCCCAAGCTGCAATTGCGGTTCTGGTGTAATAACCTCTCGACATAATCACACTCGGCGTTTTGCCATCCAGATAAGCAACAGCTCCCAAAAATCTGTCGAGTCGGTTTCCTTTGGCGTCGCCCCAGGTTTCGGTCATTTCTCCGTCGGTTGGATTTAAACTGCCGGCAAATCTTGGAACTACATAATTCACGGTGTGAATTTCTGCTCCGGTTTCTCCATCAAAAACAGTCATAAATTCCGGTCCAGAGAGAATCATTCCGTTTTCGTTGACGTAATTTTTTGTCGGGTCGCCAATGAATTTCCCTTTTCCGTCTCTGCTTCCGTCAGCGGTTTTCATTACAATTTCAGCTTTTCCGTCCTGGTCTAAATCATAGACTAAAAATTGTGTATAATGCGCTCCTTCTCTGATGTTTTTGCCTAAATTGATTTCCCACAAAAGCTTCCCGTCCAATTTATAAGCCTGAATAATGGGCGGGTCAGTCTCTCCTTTCTGGCTGTTATCTTTTGACCTTCCGGTTTGATGAAGGATGATTTCATATTCACCGTCGCCATCCAAATCTGCTACTGAAGCATCATTTGGCGTATAACCTGTTGGAGTTTTTAGTGGAATTGAAAAATAAGGTTTTTGGTTGGCTACATAGTTTGCAGAATCAATATCAACTGATTTATCCTGCGTATTTGATTTGACGAAATAAGTATAATTTTTTGCTTTGTCTGCGGTTTTATCTAAAAAATTGGTTTCGTTAGAAAGTGGTTTTTCGATCAGCTTTTTGGTTGAATTATTTTCAGTTCGGTACAAATCAAAATGAGTATTCTGAGCTTCTGTACCAAGCAAACGCCAACTCACAAAAACGCCTGAATCTGAAGGTATGGCAACAATTCCGCGTTTCAGATATTCCATTTGTCTTTGTGCTGACAGGAGTTCTGAAAAAAGAATTGCGCCTAAAATAAATTTAAATTTTACATTCATAATTCTGATTTTATAAGTTTTGGCTAATGGTTGCCATTTTCCAAAGATTCCTTTAATTGATTTCGCCCTTTCAGGGCTGTGTGAAATCTTCCTTTAATCTATCATTGGGCTTCACCCAATGCTTTTGATATTGCCCTTTCAGGGTTTTTCAAAATTTAAAAGCAATTTTGAACGTTGAATCATTCGCAGCCCGACTTGAACGGAGCTCTTTTTGTGAGGAGGAACGACGAGCAAAAAAGCGGGAGTGGAAGGCGGATTAAGCTGCCCAAAGAAATCTTGCTACACAACTTCAACAGATTGCACTTAAAAAAATTATTTCTTAGAAGTCTGTTTCAACAACCATTTCACCCACTCTTCAGTTCCCTGATAATTGGTGAAATCTGCGGGTAACTTTTTGCCGTCGATGTACTCGTTGTAGCACCACGGGTCGCCTAGTGCGAAAACAGTTCCTTTGCCTATTTTCGCGATGGCTGCGATGTTTTTGCCTTCCGCAGAAAGCAATTCTTTCGCCGGACTTTTCACGGAAACCGTTGCCACTTCCTTCATATATAATTTCTGCTCAGAGAAAATTTCGTTTCCGGCTGGAACCATCACTTTTCCCTGCTCAAATTCTCTTTTCTGAACGCGGTTGTAGCTATCATCATTAAAGTGAATTCCAAATTCTCCAGCCAGTTTGTTGAAATGTTCGAACTCCGAATTGCCGTTATCGTTGCTCATCAGAACCAAAACGCCTCCCTTTTTCACCCAATCAGTAAGGTTTTTGATGCTGGTCGGGTCAATCAGATTCGCCTTTCCGCCGTATGCTTCTTTGTCAATATCGGCATCGACGATGATGTAAATATTGGCGTTTTTCAAATCTTTTTTTGAAGGAGCTGTGGTCAAAGTGCTGATTTCTGCACCTTGTTTTGTGAAGATTTCGCCCAAAAGAGAAAACCCACCGTTGCTGGTGTCGTTCCACGTGTAATGCCACGATTCCAGAACTTTGGTTTCTTTATTTTCCTTTTTTTCGTTGTTGAAAAAGTTGTCTAAAACCACTTTCGGTTTCTGCTGAGCATTGGAAAAACTGAAGGTCAGCAAAGTTCCTAATGCGAATGTTTTTATGATATTTTTAGTCATAATTAATTTTTATTTTGAATAATGAATTGGAATTAATTGAATTTCTCCGTCCAGACCGGAAGGCTGAACTTTCCAGTTGGATGCATCAAATGGCTTATAGTTAATATTCACAAAATTGATTTCGTGGTAATTTCGCCACTGGATTTTCTTTTGGTCCATATCACGGATTCTGTTGGCCATCAGGTTGCAGACTTCGATTTGGATGGTATTTTTTCCTTTCTTCAAATATTTTCCGATGTTGATTTCAAAAGGCAAACTCCATACTATTCCGGCATCCTGACCGTTGACAATCACTTTTGCACTTTCGTAAAGCTTATCAAATTTTAAAAGATAGTCATCGGCGTTTTTCTTTTTTAATTTTAAAATCGTCGTGTACACTCCGGTTCCGGAAAAACTTTGGGTTGAAGCATCTTCCGTGAAGTTGGTCCAAGGCTCAAGTTTGTCTAAAGTTTTGGTCTCCGGAAGTTCGGGACCGCCTTCTTTGAAAGTGAGTTGCCAAGGTTGATTTAAGATAATTGGTAAATCGTTTTTTTCAGTATAATTCCATTTTGCAATTGAATTGTCCAAAATTTCAGAAGTTTTGAGAATTAATGATTCTCCTGATTTCAACTGAACTTTAACTGAATTATTCTGAGTCTCTGCTAGACCATAGTTTCCATTTTCAGGATTCATCAAAATCACTTGTTTTCCAACAAAATTCAACGGAATACTTTGATTGATTTCCTTTGAAGTATGGTTGACGATGTAATAATATTTTCCGCCGTCGAACTGTCTTCTCACGAATTTCAATCCTGTATCAGTCAGTTTTTCTCTTTCGATTTTTAAATACTTTAAAGCTTCTGCAACATCTGAACTCAGAACAATTTTTCCTTTTCCAAAGTTTGCCATTTTTACATTTCCAGTTTGATTTTGAAACGGAATCTGATTCCATAAAGACTTTAACAGCGTTCTTCTTTTTTCCACTTCAAAGTTTCCGGGAATATCTTTAGGTTCGTTTTGAAAGATAATTGATGCGCCGTTTTGAGCTAAATCTATTATGCTTTTTAAAGTAGATTCCGGCAGATACGTCAGTTCAGGAATAATTAAAACCTGACAAGCCGAGCCTTCTTTCGAAACCTGAATTTTCTGATTTTCCGACTTTGATTCACCAATCATTTTATCCGAAATCATATCGAGAGAATACCCCATTTTACTGAGCTTATTCATATTTTCGTACATCGGAGTCGGCACCAGCCATTTTTCCACGTTATGAACTTTGAACGTCACATCCTTCCCTTTCGGACTTGCCCACTGGTCATAAATCGGCCAGTACATCAGCAGTTCATTATCCGATTTTCCGCTTTGCAAAACAGATTGCGTGCGTTCGATATAAGAATTCAGTCCTTTCAGATGTGGCCATAAACTGTTTTCAGGAACGAAATTTACTGAAGCATAAAACAACCATCCCGGAAACTTCACATCCGCTGGAGTATAAGTCGTACCGTGATAAAAAACGTGATTGATTCCCGATAAAAACACCTGCTCTACTTCCGGTTTCGCCTGTGACCACGAGGTTTTGAAATGCTCTGTCAGCCAGGTGAAAGTTTCGTTGGAGGTTAATTTTTTGCCCGTCACATTTGCTGCCGAAGATGCAAATTTCAACATATTAAAATCCGGCATATCTGATTTCTGAATATCCGCAGTATCTCTTTTCAACCCTGGAATTTCAAAAATCGAACTTCCGAAAGTTTCAGATTCGGGAATATCAACTGCTGCATATAAATCCAATAAATTTCCCGGCGAACCGTGTGCTTGATTGGTATTTTTTGAGTTTTTGGAATGCGCCCAGTTGGTGAAATCTTTGGTGAAATTATTTAAAATCAATTCATTCAGAGTTTCTCTGTAATCCGATTTTACTCTTCCTGCAATTTCATTTTCCTCGTTGCTCAAGAGATATTTGATGAACGGACTTAAGTCATATCCTCTTCTTTTTTTGAATTCATTTAAAAAATCTGGCGTCCAGTCAGCGTTATAAACCTCATAACTGTCATTGAAAAAAGACCTGATTCCGTAGTTGGAGTTTCCAAACGCCTTGTCAAAAGTTTTCAGATAATCCTTCGTTGCGTCCGGCGAAAAGTGGTCTAAAGTGTAACCTTCGCCGCCAGGAGCAGCGCGTTTTACCTTTTGTAAAGTTTTACCCACAAAAACTGCGTAAACCGTCCATTTTTCTGAACCTGGTTTCCAGTTTAAAGTTCCATCAGCATTGATTTTATCCGTTAAAACTACAGCTTCATTTTTCTCATTGTAAGCCGTGACAATATCGAGTTTTACTGTTTTTAAATTCTTCTGTTTCTCATCTTTCAGAACGATTTTATCTGAAAATTTTTCACCAGATGAAATCGTGTAGGTTTGTACAATCATTTTTGTCGCAGCATCCTGTTCGTCAACCTGTGGACCACCGATTGGCCAACCTGTTCCGACTGACATATCAACGCCCATATTCAGGCTTTTTGCTTTGTTGGTCGTGAACTGAAGCATTTTCATCCACTCCGGAGAAAGGTAAGTGAGGTATTGTTTTTCAAAACCTTTTGCGCCATAAATCGGCACGATTTCCACACCTCCAAAACCTGCTTTATTTAAAGTGGTCAGTTGTTTGTCCAAACCTTTTTCGTCGACAGCATTTCCCATCCACCACCAGCGGGTCCACGGTTTTGCGGTCTCGGTGGTTTGTGGCCACGGGTTTTGTGCGGAGAGATTTCCTAAGGCAAAACAGAAGAGACTGAGGCTGACTATATTTTTAATTTTCATTACTTTTCATTTAATTTTTAACCACAAAAGTCACAAAAGATTTTTGGACATATTAGTTATTTTTTAGTGGGTGATTCGGCTGTTTAGAAGAACACATAAGTTTTAAAAAATAGAGATTTTTTTAATACGTTTATGACTTCGCCCTTTCAGGGCTTGTTTGCTATTTCTTTCACTTTATCATTGGGCTTCACCCAATGCTTTTGATAACGTTCTTTCAGGACTTTCAATTTCATTAAAATTACTTCTCTTCCCTTCTTTCTTGCTCGTAATCAGAATGAAAGGGAATTATCTTGTCATAACTTTCTTAGAAATTTTGCTCCTTTTAGGGTTGGGGCATACAAAATTTCTTTTCGAATCACTCTTAAATCCTAATTTCCATCTGGTTTCAAAGATTCCATAAAAACAGATTCCGGCCAGTGAAATTCTTTAACTTTATCAGGTTTATTTGGGCTAAAATTTTTATAATTTTTTGAAATATATTTCTTTAAAGTTAAATTTTGGTCAACGATAGATTTCACGACACATTTCGCCAATTCGTAAGCGCCATAGGTGTTGAAGTGCGTATCATCTGCCAAAGCAGTTGGTTGGTTGGGATAAGAATTTGCGGGATAATGCACGAATGCTTTCTTTGCTTCTTCAGGTCCCATCGTTTCGAATAAGGTTTTGCTCAATGCATTCAAATCGATTAAATCGACTTTTTCCTCTTTCGCAATCTCACGCATTGCATCAGGAAAATCATCTAAAGTATTGACGATTTTATTGTTCTCGTCAAAAACTCTGCGGTTCATTGAAGTGACCAAAACTGGAATTGCTCCTAACTCTTTGGCTTTCAAAATCCATTCTTTTAATCGTTTTCGATAACCGGATTTAATGCTGTTTCCCGATTTTTGGTCGTTGTGCCCAAACTGGATGAACAGATAATCTCCCGGTTTTATTTTATTCCAGATTTTATCTATTCGGTGACGGTCTTCAAAGGCTTTCAGGGTTTCTCCGCTTTCGGCGTAGTTGGCAATCACGACTTCATTCGGAACGAAAAAATACGGCAACATCTGTCCCCACGACGCCCAGGGTTCGTACTGCGCATCCACAACCGTGGAATCTCCGGTGATAAAAATAGTTTTCGCCGTTTTGTTGGGCTGAATGATGACCGAACAAACTTTTGGTGCTTCGTTATTGAATTCAATCGTCAGCAGATTGTCCCAATGCAGGTATTTTCGTTCTCTTGGTTTCAGTTTTATAATTCCGATTTGAGTTCCGTCCTGTTTTCTGATGATGCTGTCTTTGACGTGAACTGTGATTTGTTTTTCGACAATTTCACCTTTTTTTGTTTTAATATCATTCAGCATCAGACGGCGGTTTTCTACCCGTACGGTTGTTTCAGAACTTCCTTTAGAATCACCAAGATTTAATGTAATATTATAATTTCCTTCAGGAATCACGACTGAAAAATAGAATGGTTTTTCGCTGGTTATAAAATCTCCCGTTACAGCATTTCCGCCATTATCAACAGATTTCAAACCGGAAATATCCATAAATCCGTAACCGATTTTCTTATCAAATTTCGATGTTGATGTGATGGGAATAAATCCGTTTTCGGCTCTGTCTGTACCAAAATCAAACTTGAAACTCGTTTGTTGCGCGAACAGAAACGAACCTAAAAACAGCATCAAAAATCTTATCCAGTTCTGCATTTTAATCTGTTAAAATATTTTCTTTCGGCATTGTGAACTGCCTATTTTCACCGCCCAAATCAGGAAGACCAAAATAGAAATACAAAGTTCTTTTGAATGTTCCTTTCAAATGATTTGGTTCACTTTCTGGGCCTAAAGTCGCAGTATCATTATTAATATTAAACGCCAAAGCTGTTCCCAACGGCGGAATGGCGTCGAGGAAAGAAATATTTCCTGTCGGCAGTTTCGGGTAACCTTCAGCGCCGTAAATTCCGTAAAAATCAAAAAGTCTGACGAACATTTTTTCTTCTTTCGTTCCGACTGTTATTTTTCCCTCTGCCGTATTCAATTGCAACCACGAAATATCGTCAAAATAGCCTTTAAATTCAGGATAAATCCAAGGTGAAAAACCTGTTCTGGTTGAGTTCTTGAGATTTTGCCAAACGCTGTAAGTCTGCCCCTGAGTTCTGTTTTTCCAAACGTGATATGGACCTTTGCCGAGCCACTTCGCGTCGATGACATAATTTTCGGGATAGTCAAAACTTACACCTGCAAACTGATAATCTCCGGCAAGCGAATATTCATAATTCAATTCTAAAATACCATTCGGATTTAATCTCCAAACTGTTTTTTTTCCGTCTTTGTATGAAATCTGAATGACTTGATTTTGTCCTTCTGCATAAGCTTTTATGGTTGATAATTCTGTTTTTCCATTCACGAAAACCGGTCCGTTTCTGAAGGTCATTTTCTTGCCTTTTTTATCTAAAACGACAGACTTTAATAATCCATCTTTCTTTCCAAATGAAAATTCTTTCTCGTCTGATTTTAAAATAAATAATGAATCGTTTTCGATAACTGAAAACGGAAATTCTTTTACTAAGGATTTTGAAAATTGTTTTGAAATTTCATCATTAGATTTTATTCTCCAAGTCCACGTGTAAATTTCCTTTCCAAAAGAATCGGTTGCAGTCAGTATTAAGGCTTCAATTTCTTTCCAGTTTTGAGGAAGATTTAATTTAATACTTCCTTTTTCAGTTGGTTTAATATTCGGAGATTCTGCTTTTCCATTTTGAACAACATAAAATCCGGATTCTGAAGAAAATGGAGTTTTAAATTTGACCAGCTTCCATTCAAACTGACATTCATTTAAATTCGTAAAATGATACCGGTTTTCAACAGGAATTGTTCCGTTAAAATCATCCGGCAACGTTTTCAAATCTATTTTTACCGGACTGTAAATTTCCCGAATCGCATAAAAACTTCCTTCTTTTTCACGATGCGGACCCACTACTCCATCCGGAGCGTTGATTGCGTTCACATCGAGTTGATTATTAAAATCGGTTCGTACCAAACCTTCGTCTGCAAATGCCCAGAGAAAACCGCCCGCGCCTTTTTTGGAATTCCAGTGCAATTCCCAGTAATCGGCCAAGGAAGTTCCACCACCGCCGTCATCCTGCGCGTGCAGAAATTCGGTCGGCATATAAATATTTTCTCCTTCGAGAATTTTTTTGGTGCTGTAATAATCTTCGTAATGATTGCAGTCGATTCCGTTGAAAGCATTTCCAGGCTTGTGATGCGCGTGAATAACAGGACGGTTGGACAGGTCATATTTTGCATATTCTGCATCCAAATCAAAATTATGTCCGCCTTCGTTTCCGTTGCTCCAAAAAATAATAGAAGGATGATTAGAATCTCTCGTAACCATTTCTCTCACGAGCTTTCTGCCAACTTCCGTGCTGTATTTTTTTTGCCAGCCCGCCAATTCATCCAAAACATATACACCCAAAGAATCACAAATCTGTAAGAACGATTTATTTGCTGGATAATGAGCACAGCGGACGGCATTCATATTCATTTCCTTGATGAGTTGAACATCCATCAAATCGATGTTTTTGTTGACCGCTCTGCCTGTTTCAGGCCACCAAACGTGACGGTTGATGCCTTTCATTTTGACTTTGGTTCCGTTGACGTAAATGCCGTCGCCTTTTCGGATTTCAACCGTTCGGAAACCGAATTTTTCTTCGGTGTGGAAGATATTTTTTCTGTTTTTATTTAAACTGAATTTTGCCTTGTATAAATTGGGCGTTTCGGCCGTCCAGAGTTGTGGATTTTTAACTGAAAATTGAATATTTTTTAAAGTATCTCCTTTTTGAATTTGAACCTGAGATTCGCCAACGAGATTATTTTTAGCATCAAAAATTTCAACCTTTACATTGTTGACAGAATTGATTCCTTTTAAATGAATATTCGAACGGAAAGTTCCGTCTGCTTTGGCATCGATGGATGTTGATGAAATATTTTCTTTAGGATTGGCTTCTAAATAAACCGGACGGAAAATTCCGCCCAAAACCCAATAATCTGTGAGACGTTCTGCGTTATTGACTGATTTATCCGCAGACATTTTGGAAACTTTAATTTCTAAAATATTTTCTTTTCCAAAAATTAATTTGTCGGAAATATCATATTTAAATTCATAAAAAGCACCCTGATGAATTTCTCCGGCCAATTTTCCGTTGATTTTCACCTCTGTGTCGGTCATCGAACCTTCGAAAACGATGTTCACTGATTTTCCTTTCCACGAATTCGGAACTGAAAATTTATGTTTGTACAGACCTACTTCATCATTGAATTTAAAATTTTTGCCGTAGGTGACGTAATCCCGCCCGTAGTTGTACGAGCCAAATCCCTGCTGTTCCCATTGTGAAGGCACCTGAATTTTTTCCCAACTTCCGGATTTTCTCCCGCCGGTTATCCAAAAATCCCATTCTTTCGTATGCTCAGAATCTGTCCCGCTCAGGAATTGGATTTCCTTAGATTGAGAATGCAGAAACTGTGAGCAAAAGCATAAAAGAACGAATATTTTGGAATAAAAACTCATTTAGCAGAAATATCGGAATCGTCTTTTTTGTCGTAAGATTGCGTGAGAGAAGCGACCTGCGTAACATTGATATTTTTTTGCTTTAAATTCTGAATGTGATTCAGGTTTAGCATTTCAGGTTTTAGAGCTTTGATTTTGAAATTTTCAAATGTGAAATCTTTTAAGTCGAATAAGTCAGATTTTTCAACAGAGAACGCCGTTTCGCAACTGATGTCGATATTTTTGATGGTGATATTGTTCGCTAAACCTTTTCTCGGTCTTTCTTCGCCTTTCAAATCAAAAAACTGGTTCCAGCCTTTAACATATAAGAAAGTTTTTACGTTTCCAGTAATGTTTTCAACCGTAAGAAATTCGTAGTGTTGAGGCGTGTCAGGACGCATTTTTAAATGTAACAATCTTGAGGCATCGTTCACTTTTGAATTACGCAAAATCACGTTGTAGTTATGAATCGATTCGCTTCCGCAAGTCAAAACACTGTGGCAAAATCCGAAACTGTTGTCTTCGATGAGAATATTTCTGTTTTCGCCGTTGTTCGGGTCTTTATCAGACTTCGGACCTTTTCCGCCTTTTAAAGCAATCGCGTCGTCATTCACTGACATATAGCAATTTTTAATTAAGAAATTCGTGCAAGCGTCGATGTCAACCGCATCTGTACTTGGAGCTTTCACCGGTTCTTTCGGCGCCAAAATTGTCAGATTTAACAATTTAACGAAATCACTTTTGTAATAATGCGTACTCCAGAACGGAGAATTTTTAACTGTAATTCCTTCAACCTGAACATTTTTTGAGTTTGAAACATAGATAATTCTAGGTCTCATTTCATCCATATTGGTACATTTAGGATTCCACTCGCGTCTTTTCCAGAAAGATTTCCAGAAGCGAAGTCCGTTACCGTCCAAAGTACCTTTTCCTGAAATCGTAAAACCGTCTAATCCGTCAGCATTAATTAAAGCCGGAAAATATTTTACCGTCTGACCTTCCATTCTTGTCATCACAATCGGAAAGTCATTGATATCGTCGCTTCCTTTTAATTTTGCTCCATTTTCGAGATGCAAATGCGTTCCCTGTTTGAAAAAGACCGAACTGATGAGAAAAGTACCTTTCGGCACAACCACAACTCCGCCGCCATTTTTAGCCGCCAAATCAATCACAGCCTGAAGTTCTTTCGTCTGAAGAATTGTGCTGTCGTTCTTCACGCCGTTGGCTGTCAAGATGTATTTTTTGCCTAATCTGTTGATGTCTGTAGGTTTGATTTCTTTAAACCACTTGTCTATATTGGTTCCGTCTGGCCATTTGTCCTGGCTTTTTAATCCATTCGAACATAATGCGACAATCACGAGAGACCAAACAAATTTGGATGTATTTTGAAATTTCATAATTTAAAATATATTGCTGTATGACCTGACTTTTATGAATAGTTGTTTATAACACAAAAATCAATAAAATAACTTTCATTCTTTAAAGAAAATTACTCTTTCATTTCATTTTCATAAAAATATACATTCTGAAGGCTTACAGCATCCTGCTCTTTCATGTTGAAAAATACAGCCAAATCTTTATGCAGTTTACATTTTTAATGTAAATGAAAAGCACCACTAGAATTCTAATGGTGCCATTTGTTTTTATTATTGAATTTAATAAATCACATTATTAATTCATTGCTTTATTATCTGTAAACAAATGAAAATTTTCCTTTCTGTCAATCAACTGAAGCGGATATATTTCAGGATTATGTTCTCCATTTAAAACTTCATTCAATGCGTGCTTTTTAGATTCGCCAAAGGTAACCAGCAGAATATTTTCAGCTTTATTGATAATGGGTGCCGTCAAAGTAATCCTGTACATTTCCTGAGGCTTCAGATAATAGGCATCGACCCATTTTTCAGTTTCATTTAAAATATTCTCGCCCGGAAATAACGAAGCAGTATGACCATCATCGCCCATGCCCAAAAGGATAAAATCGAAAACACCTTCTTCGCCTAGAACAATTCTGATTGAATGTTCATATTCTTGAGCATACACTTCAGGCTCAATTCCGTCTCTGTACATCGGGAAAATCTGATCTTTGTTTACAGGAACCTGATCCAAAAGTGTGTCATAAGTCATTTTCGCATTGCTCTTCTCGTCATTTAAAGGAACCCAACGTTCATCAACCCAGAAAAACCATACTTTATTCCATTCAATTTTATCGGCATATTCCTGAGTTGCCAGCAATTTGAAAATAGCTTTTGGAGAAGAACCCCCACTCAGTGCAACTGTAAAACGGTCGTGTTTTTCGATTGAGTTTTTTGACAAATCAACAAAACTGTCCGCTGCCTTTTTATATAATGTATCTAAATCTTCAAATACGGTAATATTCATTTTCTTTTTATTTAAATTTAAATCATCCTAAACCCAGCTGTGTCCCTGTCTTTCGACCAAAGCAAAACTTTCTTCCGGTCCCCAGCTGCCTGCTTCATAATCAGGAAATGATGAATCTTTTCTACCTTCCCAGGTATCCTGAATAGTTTTCACCACATCCCAGGCTTCTTCCACCTGATCTGAACGCATAAACAGAGTAAGATCGCCCATCAAAGCATCCAATAATAAAGTTTCGTACGCTTCCGGTGTATCTTCCTGACAGGCAAAATTGTCGAAAATCATTTCCACAGGTTTTAACACTAAAGAAAGTCCCGGTTGCTTTGCCATAAACTGTAATCTGATATCCATCAAAGGCTGAATATTGATGATCAGTCGGTTGGCAGACAATTGCTGCGAAGTTTCGGAAAATGTTGACGTTGGAAGCGGTTTAAACTGAATCGTAATGTAAGAATGTTTTTCCTTCATCTTTTTTCCGGTACGCACATAGAACGGAACATCCTGCCATCTATCGTTATCAAGATAGAATTTTACGGCTACAAAAGTTTCTGTATTTGAATCAGGAGCAATTCCTTCTTCCTGACGGTAACCTTTGGCTTTGGCACCATTAACAGTGCCTTTTCCATACTGACCTCTCACCGCGTAATGATCAACTTTATCTGAAGAAATTCTGCGGATGGATTTCAGAACATCTACTTTTCGGTCTCTGATTTCACCCGATTCAAGCGACGCAGGCGGTTCCATAGCCACCATACAGAGGATTTGTAGCAAATGATTCTGAATCATGTCACGAAGCGCTCCGGTTTCTTCGTAAAAACTTCCTCTCGTTTCTACGCCAACTTCTTCTGCTACGGTAATCTGAACCGATTCAATATGTTTACAGTCCCACAAAGGTTCGAAAATAGAATTTCCAAATCTGAATGCCAGTATATTCTGTACCGTTTCTTTACCTAAATAATGGTCGATACGGTAAATCTGTTCTTCTTCAAAAGTTTCAGCCAGTAAATTGTTGAGTTCTATAGCCGACTCTTTGTCGTGCCCGAAAGGTTTTTCAATGATAATTCTGTCTTTCTCAGGATCAGATGCTAACGAAGCATTTTTGATATGATTTGAAATGGTAGAAACGAAATTCGGTCCGATGGATAAGTAAAACAATCTGTTTCCTCTTTTTCCGTAGACTTTATCGAATTTCTCTAATTTTTCATATAAATCTTTGTAAGAATTTTCTTCATCCAGCTGATGCTGAAAATAGGTAATGTGCGCCTGAAAGCCTGCCCAGTCTTCTGAACTGATTTTTTTTCTTGAGAACTGTTCGAGATTTTCTTTGATGTAATTTTTAAAATATTCATCGCTGTTATCTGCCCGTCCCAATGCCAGAATATTGAAGCCCTTCGGCATTCTGCCACTGATGTAAAGATTATAAAACGCCGGAAACAGTTTTCTTTTGGCTAAATCTCCCGTTGAACCAAAGATAATAATGGTCGTTGGCTGAAGGATTTTATTATCACTCATTTTTTCAGAATATTAAATAATGGCAGTCTGCCAGGTTGTGTGAAAGATTCCTTCTCTGTCGGTTCTCTGATAGGTGTGTGCTCCGAAATAATCACGCTGAGCCTGAATTAAATTCACAGGAAGAGATTCCGTAGTGTAGGCATCAAAATATCCCAAGGCAGACTGAATTCCTAAAGTTGAAATCCCGTTTTTAGCGGCAAATGCTGCAGTATTTCTTAATGATGAAATTTTGGTTTTAACGATTTCTGAAATGTCCTGATCAAGTAAAATATTGGATAAATCTGAATCTTTTGTATAGGCAACATAGAATTTCTCCAGTAAAACAGAACGGATAATACATCCACCTCTCCAAATCTTCACCACATCTTTTAGAGAAGTTTCAAAACTATATTCCTCAGAAGCCTTTACCAATAATGCCAATCCTTGGGCATAACTGATAATCGTCGCCAGATAAAGCGCTTCACCCACTTCTTTGATGAACAGTTCTGTATTTTCCGGACTTGTAATTTCGTTTTTAGAATATATTTGTGAAGCCTTTGTACGTTCTTCTTTGTAAGCCGATAAAATTCTTGAAGTCACAGCCGTATCAATATTCGGGATAGAAACTCCGATTTCCATCGCCTGCTCGGACGTCCATTTTCCGGTACCTTTCGCTCCGGCTTTATCTAAAATCTGATCAACAAGAAAACCTTCTTCCAAATCATCTTTTTGCTTGAAAATATCTCTTGTAATTTCAAGCAGATAAGAGTTCATCTCGCCGCTGTTCCATTCTTTAAAAACTTCGTAGAGCTGATCGTTATTCAAGTTAGCTCCTTTTTTCAACAGATCGTAAGCTTCACTGATCAGCTGCATGATGGCGTATTCAATTCCGTTGTGAACCATCTTTACATAGTTTCCGGCAGCACCGTTCCCCATATAAGCTGTACAGGCGTCTCCATTTACTTTCGCAGAAATCGCTTCCAGCATTGGCTGGATTAATTTAAAAGCTTCCAAATCACCTCCAGGCATAATGCTCGGTCCCCTTCTCGCACCTTCTGCACCTCCGGAAACACCGATTCCCATGAAGTGAAGATTTTTCTCTTTTAAATCAGCCACACGTCTCTCAGTATCTTTGAAGTAAGAGTTACCTGCATCAATTACGATATCACCGGGACTTAAAAGTGGCGTAAGACTGTACAAAACAGCATCAACAGGAACGCCGGCAGGAACCATCAGGATAATTTTTTTGGGACTTTCCAGTGCGGCAACAAAATCTTCTACCGTTGCAGTACTGATGACTTTAGTTGCAGAGGTTACGCCTTCCTGCAGTTCTCTGATTTTCACAGCATCGAGATCAAATCCTGCTATTGAAAAGCCGTTATCGGCGATGTTATAAAGAAGATTTCGCCCCATCACACCGAGACCGATCATTCCGAAATTATATCCTTCCATTTTACTGATATTATTTGAATTCTGTTATCAGCCCATAAATTTACGGAAATGACGAGGATGAAAAAAATAAAAGCAGATAAAAAATACAATACATTATTACAGAGTGCTGATTTTCAAAATGATACCACAATCACAATTGTAAAGTATTTTTAATTTTTTTTTATGATAAATAAAATACTCCGTAAACTTTTTTCTAAAGATTTTAAAAACAGTGAAATATTGGCTTTGTTTTTGCCAAGCAAGGGTATGAAGACAATTTTTATCGTGGAAGATGAGACAGGCATCAGAGATGCATTACAATTACTCCTGTCATTCGAAAATTATGATGTACGCTCTTTTTCTAGTGTGAAAACATTCAACGAAAGAGACAAATCTGTAGTTCCTGATGTTTTTATTCTGGATGTAATGTTACCTGACGGATTGGGAACAGATTTATGCAATCAGCTAAAACAGGAACCGCAAACATCAGAAATCCCAGTGATGATTATCAGCGCACATGCAAAATCTGAAAATGTAATCAAAGCATGTGAG
Organism: Chryseobacterium kimseyorum; assembly: GCF_025971945.1. GTDB lineage: Bacteria > Bacteroidota > Bacteroidia > Flavobacteriales > Weeksellaceae > Chryseobacterium > Chryseobacterium kimseyorum. Next base: position 8,593 of record NZ_JAPDHW010000006.1, on the reverse strand, counting down.
GCAGATGAATTTATTGCTAAGCCTTTCGATATCGACGATGTTCTTTTAAAAATCGAAAAGATAACTCAAAACTAACTTTTCAGAATTTCAATAAAATTATAGTTTACTATAACATAAAATCTACCTTGCTTCGTTTATCTGAAGTGAGGTTTTTCTATTGATTATAATGCTAAAACTTGTTTAAAACTATGGAAAACTTTTTTAAACACATTATAAATGATAGCCTGGAAACTTTTAAGAGTAATTAATAAAAGCAAAATAAACGTTTTAAATGCAAACAATATGTCTTTGGTTCATCAGGCTCTTACGAACAAGCGAGATAAAATTGTTCTTTAATCTTGAAACTGGCGTAAATGTAAATATTGAAGACAGTCAATCACAAAGTCGTTTCAAGTTTAAGAACAACAATCTTAGATTGATGTTTTTTATTTAAAATTCATCACAGCTGATTCTAATTTAATAATACTAATTTCAATTTTTAAAAATTTATATGAATCATGTTAATCACTATTCAGTTGTTATTCTCCCACCAGATGAAATTGATTTGAAAGTTGGCAAATTAAAAATGAGGTTATTTACAGAATCCGGAAAAGACTATTCTAGTCGCAAGTCTATTGCTCATATTACACTTCAAGAATTTCTAGCGACTGACAATAAACTGAAGAAAATAATTTTGAAGTTGATTAAAATTGCGCGAGAGCAGAAATGTTTCCCTGCTGAATTTGACAAGGTCATTTGTTCCGAGCAAACAGCATTTTTCTCACCTAAAGCTAATAGCAAAGATGACCTTGAAAAATTAATTGAAAGGCTAAGATCAGAAGTTAAAGGTCTTATTAAAAGCAGTGCTCACATAAGTATTGGACGTGGACTCTCACCACAGCAGATTGAGATATCCCGGAATATTTTTTCTGATGAAACACTTAATTTTGATTGCAATAAAATTGCTCTGAGGAAATATAATGATACCATAAAACAATTTGAAGTTGTGCAGATTTTTCCATTTTTGGGAGAAGAAATTTCTGACAAACAACTGACACTATGGTAAATGAAATAGATAACTTAATTACTGTGTGTATTCGGCATCTGTCACAGGCTGCAACCAAATCACCGCCTCCTTATCACTGTTTCCAATGGCCAAATGCGAAAAATGACTGTCGATACTTGCGCCGTGCCAGTGCTCCACATTGGGCGGACATTTGATGACATCGCCTTTTCGTAGAATTTTCTTTGCCTGTCCTCTTTCCTGATAGTAGCCGATGCCGTCTGTCACCAATAGAATCTGCCCTCCCGGATGTTTGTGCCAGCGGTTTCTTGCGCCCGGTTCGAAAGTGACGTTGCCGACGGTAATTGGATTTTCAGGGTCATTCGTTACCAACATTTTCAGGTAAGCTGTCCCTATAAAATTTTCGTTTTTTACTTTTTCGCCTTTTTCAAACAGGGTTTTAGATTCAGTCTGCATTGTTTTTTGAGTTTGGGACTTCAGTTGACTGTTTGAAAAAATAAGAATCACAAAACTTAGAGACGTCAGAAATGATGCTTTTTTCATTTGTAAATATTAAATTTATTTTGATTTTCTTGTTTTTAAAACTTCTTTCAGAACCGTGGCAGCAGCTGTTGATTTTTCCTTACTGATTGTCGGAGTGATAACATTAACAAATTCACTCAACTGTTCGGGCGACCAACCGACATTTAATGAAAGTCCCAAATGCGACTGCAACATCGGGTCGGCATCGCCAATGGCCGTGATAATGGAAATGGTTACCAATTCTCTCTGTTTAAAAGTCAACACATCTCTTTCAAAAATATCTGCAAACAGATGTTCCTTTAAAAAAGTATCAATCGCAGGTGCAAACGCTGAATATCCTGAAAGTTTATCAGGTTGCGGCGCACCAGAAAGTTCTTCCAATATCTTTTTACCTCTTTCGTACTTGGTCTTTTCATCAATAATCGGCGAAGCTTCAGCTCCCATATTGTCTCTGATGCCTTTTGTTTTTCGCTCGTTCACAACTTCCATAAAAGTCTGCAAACCTCTGATGCTTCTCGGAAAACCGCAGTAAGCATAAGAATGAACCAGCATTTCTTTGATTTCGTTGATGGTCAAACCTGCATCAAGCCCTGAATTGAAAGCTGTTTTCAATTCAGTCAGTTTTCCTTGCGCCGTGAAGGATGAAATGGTGATGATGCTTTTTTCTTTTGAATTTAATTCTGAATTTGCTATTGACATTTGCTGTGCTTTTATTGTATTAAAAAACAGTGAAATTCCCGTCAGTAAAACAATGACGACTGTAAATTGTATTTTCTTCATTTTCTTTTACTTTAAATTTAATTTCAACTATTTTGTTTTATTTAAACCAATTTTGGTCAGCCATTCTTTGACTTTCTTTTCAGCCTCAATTTTCTTTTTGCCTTCCATTACAAATAAAATCCCGTCACGTTCTACGCCGCCTTTCATTGTGAATCCTTCAAACACTTTACTTTCCGGACTGAGTTCTTTTACCGTGTCAAAACTGCTTCCGATTCCGTAACCCGCATTGGTATTAAATGGAATGATGGTTTTACCTTTCAAATCATATTGTTTCAGAAAACTTTTCATTGGTGGCGGCAGTTTCATTCCCCAGGTTGGAAATCCGATGAAGACGACGTCATATTTTTCAATGTTTTCAATTTTTGTTTTCAGTGGTGGCAAAAATCCTGACTCATTTTCCTTTGAAACCTGGTCAACAATGGCCTTATAATTTTCGGGATAAGGATTTTGAAGTTCAAGTTCCACCAAGTCTCCACCCACATTCTTCTGAATGATTTCTGCAATGGTCTTCGTGTTTTTGGTTCTTGATAAATAAAAAATCAGCACTTTTTTATCTTTTAATGATTCTTTTTCTGATATTGTTTCCTGTGCTTTTGAGCAAGAGAAAAAACAGAGAACTGATATTAGGAATATGACAAATTTCTGCATTGATAATAATTTTAAATAATTAATCTAATTTTTTATCCTTCAGCCATTGGCTCATCAAATCGGCCACCTGGATGTTATTTAAATCAGAAAAAGGGAAATGTGTATTGCCTTTCAGACCGACCTCGGGAAGATGAACGACCGTCACATCACCACCATATTTATTGACCGCATCACGCCACAATCTCGCCATCTGCAAACGTGCTCTCCAACCGTCAGCTCCCGAATTTTCAGAATACTTTTCCGGAATATTGTCTCCGTAATAAATGATAATCGGAATTTTAGTCAGTTTCATAAAATCCTGTTTTGAAACCGAAGAAGCTTCGAGCGCACCGGCAGAACTTGCAATGGGTTTTGGTAATTCACCTTCAGGAAAAACGAAACCACTTCCCGGCTCGTAAGAAACGATGCCTTTACATTTTGATTTTTTACAGCGGTCCGCCAACCCATTCCACCTGAATGAGAATGCGTGACCAAAACTCCGGCCCCGATTTTATTAAATAAAGCTGAAACTGCATCAACATTTACCTTAATATCAATTGTCCCAATATTCGGTGTCATAGAACGGAAATATTGATTGAGCGTGGCCGAATCTTTGGCAAACTGTACACCTTCGTAATATTTCGGCCATAATCCCACTCGAAAAACATTGAACCAATTTTGCTCATCAGGAGTTGGCTCAATCGTAGAAGCTACCGTACTTCTACCTGCATTTCCTCTTCTCGGCTGGTCCATTATGTACACAGGAAAATTCCTGCGCAGAAAGATATTCTGAAAACCTTCTCTTCCATCAGGAGTTGTCTCCCAGGTTTTTGAAAACTGTCCGATTCCGTGCCACATTACCAATGGATATTTTCTGGCTTTCACAGGAATCTGATAAAAAACGTAAGCGTGGTCGCCTCTGAAAGTCTGTCCTTCAGCAGTCGGCTTTTGTGGATTGAACGTTCCCGGACTTTTGATAACCGTACCGCCAACCGCAAAACTTCCCTGCTCTGCAATCATCAATGGTTCCTTCGCATTTTTCTGAGCCTGAATATTGGTATTTGAAAATACTATTAAACCAATTAAACTTAAAAATTGTATTGCCTTAGTTCTCATCTTTATTTCTTTTCCGGTGTCATAGTTTTGGTGAATGAAAGTGAACCCAATTTCCAGGTTCCGCTCTTTTTCACAAATACTTCCGTTACAATAAACGGATTGGTTACTTCATTTCCACCAACCACGGCCACTAAATCCATTTTGGTCAGAATGATAGCGGTGTTCTCGATAATGTTTACGGATGTTTCGTGAATGTGGGCTTTCTTGTACCAGATTCCGCCACTTTTGATGACATCCAATTCCTGCTTTTTGCCCCACGAACCGCCCATATGTACGAACACTGATTTTTCGTCAAAAAGTTTATCCAGTTTTTCGGCATCTTTAGAAGACATCCAATCCCATTTGTCTTTGGAAAGCTGGATGATTTCCTGTTCAGATTTTGTCTCTTTTTTCACGACGGTTTCCAGTTTTGCCTGCTGTGCGAATGTGTAGGTAGAACCTGTGGATATGATTAATGCAACAATTAATGCTTTCATTTTTTTTGATTTTAAACTAAATTATTTCCCGACTCTCGACTGTAAATGCTGTGGATAACGTTCCCCAACGATTTCAATCTGGCTCAGTGATTGCGCGATTTTAGATAAATCATCAGAAGAAAGTTCTAAAGATGCGCCGCCGATGTTTTCCTCCAGTCTGTGCAGTTTTGTAGTTCCCGGAATTGGTGCGATGAACGGTTTCTGCGCCAACAGCCACGCCAAAGCAATCTGTGCGGGTGTTGCCTCTTTTTCTGCAGCAATCGTTTTCAATAAATCAACCAAAGCCAGATTTGCTTTTCTGTTGTCTTCAGAAAATCTAGGAACGATATTTCTGAAATCATTTTTGTCAAACTGTGTCTGCTCTGTCACTGCTCCCGTTAAAAATCCCTTGCCTAAAGGACTGAACGGTACAAAACCAATTCCCAATTCTTCCAGCGTCGGGATGATTTCTTTCTCGGCATCACGGAAAAACATTGAGTATTCACTTTGCAAAGCAGAAACAGGCTGTACTGCGTGCGCTTTTCGAATGCTTTCGGCACTGGCTTCCGACAATCCGAAATGTTTTACTTTTCCTTCGTTAATCAATTCTTTTACCGTTCCTGCCACGTCTTCCATTGGAATATTCGGGTCTACTCTGTGCTGATAAAAAAGGTCGATATAATCTGTCTTCAGTCTTTTCAAAGAATCCTCTACAACTTTTCGGATTCTTTCCGGACTGCTGTCTAATCCTTTGCTGGAATCGCCATCCTGAAAACCAAATTTCGTAGCGATGACCACATCATTTCGGAAAGGTTGCAAAGCTTCGCCCAATAATTCTTCATTGGTAAACGGGCCATAACATTCAGCCGTATCGAAAAAAGTAATCCCTTTTTCAAATGCTGTTCTAATTAATTTAATGGCTTCCTGTTTCTCTGTTGCAGGTCCGTAGCCGAAGCTTAAACCCATACATCCTAATCCTAAAGCCGAAACTTCTAATCCCTGGTTTCCCAATATTCTTTTTTGCATTTTAATTTTTTTGTATGATTAATATTCTATTTCTTCTTCACAGGTGCTTCCACATCCGAAAACTGTTGTACGAAAGGCGGTAACCTTTCGCCTGCGATTTTTACAGCATCAATTGTCGTATTGAATTCTTTAAATTCTGCATTGGTGAATTTGATTCTATCCGCTCCGATATTGTCGAGCATATTTGACATTTGAGTTGTTCCAGGAATGGGCACAATCCACGGTTTTTGATGAAGCAGCCACGCCAAAGATATCTGAGCTGGCGTCGCCTCTTTCTTCACGCTCCAGTCTTTCAGAACTTTAACTAATTTTAAATTTTGCTGAATATTTTCGGGTGAAAAACGAGTTTCATTTCCACGGATGTCGCCCTGTGCAAATCGCGTGTTTTCATCAATAGCGCCGGTCAAAAAACCTACACCCAGCGGACTCCACGGAACAAAACCAATTCCCAATTCTTCACAAAGCGGGATAATTTTCTTTTCCGGTCCGCGCCACAACAATGAATATTCATTTTGAATGGCTGTCACGGGATGAATTTTGTGAGCTCTTCTCACCGTTTCTACGCCAGGTTCAGAAAGCCCATAATGCAGAACTTTTCCTTCTTTTATTAAATCTTGAATGGCTCCAACCACATCTTCAATCGGAACTTTAGGGTCAACACGGTGTTGGTACAACAAATCGATTCTGTCGGTTTTAAGACGCTTCAGCATTCCTTCAACAACAATTTTGATATGTTCGGGTTTGCTGTTCAATCCTGGCAGACGTTTTCCGGTTTCCTGGCCGATGTTCCAGCCGTATTTGGTTTCGATAACAATTTTATCCCGAAAAGACGAGGTGGCTTCTCCCAAAATTTTCTCACATTCAAAAGGACCGTAGGCTTCTGCGGTATCAAAAAGTGTTACGCCGTTGTCGAATGCTTTCTGAATAATTCGGTGCATCTCTTTACGGTTCGGAATCGTGGTCTGATAAGTTCGGCTCATATTCTGAACGCCCAATCCGATGCTTGAAACTTCTAACGATTTGCCCAATTTTCTACGGCTGGGAAGCGAACCATTTTCATTAGCACTGAAATCTGACGTTGCACCTTTTGCCAGATTCCCAAAGGGTAACAATGCGTTTCCTACCGTAGCGAGTCCGAGGGTTTTTAAAATATCTCTTCTGTCCATTTTAATGTTTTTAAGTCTTGATTAATTTACAAATCCAGTTTTCTTTCGCTCAGCCATTTGACCATATTCGGGTCTCTGTGGTCGAAAAACAGACTCGCATTGGTATCTAAATTGGAAATCTTCTGCATTTCATCTGCGGACAATTCAAAATCAAAAATGTCAAAATTTTCCGCCATTCGTTCTTTTCGAACTGATTTTGGAATCGCCACAACACCTCTTTGAGTCAGCCAGCGTAATATAATCTGAGCCACAGATTTATTATTTTTAACCGCAATCGATGTTAAAGTTTCGTTTTTAAAAATATCGTTTTTACCTTCTGCAAATGGTCCCCAGGATTCTATCTGAATATTGTTTTCCTCAAGGAATTTCTGCGTCTCGACCTGCTGATGAAAAGGATGCGTTTCGATTTGGTTAACGGCTGGTGTAAATCCACTATTGGCAATTAAATCTGCAATTCTGTCGGGATGAAAATTGGAAACACCAATCGCTCTCACTTTTCCCTGAAAATACAGTTCCTGCATCGCCCTCCAGGAACCGAAAACATCACCATAAGGCTGATGAATCAGATATAAATCAAGATATTCCAGCTGTAATTTATTGAGTGACTTCTCAAACGCTTTCAACGTATTTTCGTAGCCAGCATCCTGAATCCAAAGCTTTGTGGTGATAAATAATTCCTCTCTCGGAACATCGCTTTTCCTGATGGCGTTGCCTACCGCTTCTTCGTTTCCGTACGATGCGGCGGTATCAATCAATCTGTATCCGGTTTTAATAGCCTCAACGACTGCTTTTTCACATTCTGCCAAATCCGGAACCTGAAATACACCGAAACCTAAAATCGGCATTTCCACACCGTTGTTTAATATTACTTTTTGCATAATTTTAAATTGATTTTAAAAAATTGATTATTCGGATAATCAACTTACTATGCAAATTTCCACCCTTATGATGAACCTTTTTGTAGACAGATTACGGTATTACCTACCAATATTACAGATGTGAAGTTTTACACTGAGAAGACATTGATTTTATAATTAGATTTGTATCAGAAAATGAAACTGCTATGAGTAATTCCGTTAATTTTGAAACCGTTAATGATTATAATCAATTTAATAATCACGAGACATTGCATCCTTTGGTGAGCGTTATTGATTTTTCGAAAGCCCACAAAAGAACAGGTTCTAAAATGAATTTCAATCTCTACTGTATTTTTCTGAAGGATGTAAAATGTGGTGACTTGAAATATGGCCGGGCAACGTACGATTATCAGGAAGGAACATTGGTTTTTGTCTCTCCCGGACAGGTTGTGAATGTCGAAAATAAAGTAGATTTTTATCAGCCGATGGGTCACGGACTGGTTTTCCATCCTGATTTGATTAAAGGAACACCACTTGCCAAAAGTATCTCGGAGTACGGCTTTTTCAGCTATCAAAATAATGAAGCGTTACATTTATCCTCGAAAGAACAGCAACTGGTTTTGGAATGTTTTGCTAAAATTCAGTCAGAACTCGAGCAGTCTGTGGACAAACACAGCAAAAAACTGATTGCCTCCAATATCGAACTTTTCCTGAATTACTGTGAGCGGTTCTACGACCGACAGTTTATCACGAGAGAAAATGTCAACAAAGGAATTCTGGAGAAATTTGAAGAATTATTGAACAGTTATTTCAATTCAGAAAAGCCCAACAGTTTTGGTTTGCCTTCTGTAGCTTTTTGTGCAGAAGAACTCAATCTTTCTCCCAACTATTTTGGAGATTTAATTAAAAAAGAAACCGGGAAAACGGCGCAGGAATATATTCAGAATAAAATTATAGATGTTGCCAAAGAACGGGTTTTTGATGCTGATAAATCCATCAGTCAGATTGCGTATGATTTAGGGTTTAAATATCCTCAGCATC
>NZ_JAPDHW010000005.1:326648-328849 GCF_025971945.1 Chryseobacterium kimseyorum | reverse complement strand
TTTTTTTAATACTTTTGTTATATGATGTTCAATTGGTTATCCTTAGTTACAGGATTATTTTATATAGTTCTCGGAATTGTAATTATAGTTTACAAATTCTTTTTCACCTTGCTGGAGCCTGCTGTGGCATATCCACTTGGAGCTGTCGTGATACTGTACGGTGTTTTCAGAATCTGGAGAGCTGTTTCAAGAATTAAAAATACTGGGGATCATGAATAATTTAAAGTCTTTAATTATTTTGATTTTTGCTTTCACGGTAAGCTGTTCAAAAAAAGAGGAGAAATCTCCTTCGTATCATAAAGGTGACATGACAATCTTAACAGACGAGTCATTTAAAAGTGTTACTGAGGCATTAGCAGATGGATATATGATTAATTATCCGGATACTAAAATTAAGGTGGTTACCAAGAAGGAAGATCTCGGTTTTCTGGATCTTTTAAACGACAAAGCAAGGATTGCTGTAATGTCTAAAGAATTATCTCCTGAAGAAATTAAAGCATATGAAGAGCAGGCTGATTTGAAATTCTTACCTGCGAAATTTGCTGCCGATGCTGTGGTTTTTGTTGTTCCTAAGAATTCTGAGCGTACAAGTATAACAATGCAGGAAATTACTCAGGGTATGTTGTCTGATGAGAAGAATTTTATTTTTGATGGTGCCAACTCAAGCAATCTTAATTTTGTAGCACAGAAACTGAAAAAGCTTCCAAAAGATCTGAAGTATTCTATCATACCCGGAAGTACGAATGTTATTGAAGAATTAAATAAATATCCAAATAAAATTGGTGTTGTAGGTCTTAATACCATCAGCAGACCTTATGATAAAAATGCTGAAAAACTGAGAGAACTTATAAAGATCTTACCGGTTGAAACCAATGGTGAATTATACACTGCAGATTTTCAGGGTCTGCGTGAAATGAAATATCCATTTACAAGAGTTTTATATTTCTTAACAAATGAAGGAAATTTTAACATTGCAAGTGGTTTTATAAGATATTCATGTACCCAGTTAGGACAGATGATTGTACAGAAAGAGGGGTTGCAGCCATATAACATTTACCGACGAGAAGTTCAGATGCGTTAAATAATATTAAATTAATCTGATTACCAATTTAATTCATTTATTTTGGTCTGAAAATTGTGGGTAAATCATAGTTCAATTTAGAAAATATATAATGAAAGATATAATGATTATGAATGTAAAGAAGATTGCTTTTGGAGCAGCGGTTGTATTTTTTAGCAATTTTACGATTGCACAAACGTTACAGGACGGTATCAACAGCATCGACAGTGATAAATTTGCTCAGGCAAAAAACAATTTCACTCAGATGATTGCGAAGGAACCAAAAGCAGAAAATTATTTCTATTTAGGAAATACTTATTTAAGACAGTCAGAGCCGGATTTTGCTCAGGCAACGGAAAGTTTTAATAAAGGTCTTGCTGCAGACAGCAAAAGTTATTTAAATAAACTTGGTTTGGCAACAGTTAAATTAGGTAAAGGTGATAAAGGTGCAATTGCTGAAATTCAGAAAATTGTGACAGATTCAAGAGAGAAAGATGCTGATGTGCTTTTTAGAGCAGCAGAAGCTTTAACTTTATTTGAAAAGAATAACTCTCCGGATTTAGCAATACAGTTTTTGAATAAAGCTATTGAAAGAGCAGCTAAAAAAGAAGTTCCTGCAAACTATTACTATACTTTGGGAGATGCTTACAGATTGAAGAGAGTTCCAGGTGATGCAATGTCTGCGTATGATAAAGCTTTGCCATTAGCAAAAAACAAAGCTTCGGTTTACACAAGAATTGGTACACTTTGGATGGCTGCACAACAGTGGCAACAGGCAAAGACCAGCATTGAGAAGGCAATATCTACGGATGCGACCTATGCACCTGCATACAAAGCTTTAGCAGCTTATAATATCAAATATCAGGAGAATGCTAAGGCAACTCAGGATTTGATCAACTATACGAAATATGCCGATGAGGATCCATATACTCAGTTAGAAATTGCTAAGTTATACTTCACGAATGAAGATTATGCTAACTCAAAAGTAATTTTAGATAAGATTTTTGATAAAATCAACGATCCTATTAAATTCAAATTGAGAGCTTATGTAAATTATGCAGACGGACAATATCCTGAAGCAAAACAAAATATGGATACTTTCGTTTCTCAAGCTGAGAAATCAAGAGTACAGCCTGCGGAT
>NZ_JAPDHW010000005.1:139995-326548 GCF_025971945.1 Chryseobacterium kimseyorum | reverse complement strand
TCCTATTAAATTCAAATTGAGAGCTTATGTAAATTATGCAGACGGACAATATCCTGAAGCAAAACAAAATATGGATACTTTCGTTTCTCAAGCTGAGAAATCAAGAGTACAGCCTGCGGATCAAGGTTTACAAGGTCTTATTGCAGCTGGTTTAGCTAAAACTGAAACAGATGCTGCTAAGAAAACTGCTTTGACTACTGAGGCTCAGCAAAAAATTGCGATTGCTAAGGCTGCCAAAGATGAAACAATGAAATGGGATATGGAATTGGCAAAGATCAGTGGAGGAGGAGCTTCTCAGTCTTCTGTTGATGCAGGACCGACCAATCCTCAAATCGAAGCTCTGAAAAAACAGGTAGCAGCAAATGCTCAGGATTCTGATGCTTTGTACAAATTGGCTACAGCTTACCAGGATGTTAAAAACTGGAACGGGGCAATCTTAACGTGGCAGAAAATGAGTGCAATTTTACCAGATTGGGCTCCTGCTTACTATAGTTTAGGTTATGCTTATCAGCAGGCTACCAATAATGACGCTGCAAAGATTGCTTACGAGAAGTATATCGCTACTGTAAAACCTGCAGAAGTGGAAGCAAACAAGCAGACTTTAGCATATGCATACTTTGCTGTAGCATACTTATCTAAAGATTCTGATGCTGCAAAGGCAAAAGATTATGTTGCTAAATCTCTACAGTTAGATCCTACTTACCAGGATGCTGTAAAACTAAACACAGAAATCAATAAGTAATTTAATTTTTAAATTAAACATATTAAAACTTCCCAATCATAACGTTTGGGGAGTTTTTATTTTAAGCCTTATATTTGAAAACATAAAAACGCCAAGTTTTAAATTTGACAATATAAAACTGGTCAGCGTTTTCGTGACAGATAAAAATTAATTATAAAAATGAAAACAGATATACTTGCATTTGGTGCACATCCGGACGACGTAGAATTGGGTTGTGGCGGAACCATTGCAAAATTAGTTTCAGAAGGAAAAACCTGTGCTATTATTGATCTTACCAAAGGTGAGCTTGGGACGCGCGGAACTGATGAAATCAGACTTGAAGAAGCTGCACAATCTGCAAAGATCTTAGGAGTTGCTGCCAGAGAGAATTTAGCAATGAAAGATGGATTCCTCGTTAATTCCGAAGAGTACCAGTTAAGGATTGTAAAAATGATCCGTAAATACCGTCCAGAAATCGTTTTAGCGAATGCCATCGATGACAGACATCCGGATCATGCGAAAGCTGCTAAATTGGTGTCGGATGCATGCTTTTTAGCAGGTTTAAGAAAGATCCAAACTTCGCTTGATGGAGAGTTTCAGGAAGTATGGAGACCAAAGCAAATTTTTCACTACATTCAGTGGAAAGATATAAAGCCGGAATTTGTAATCGATATATCTGAACATCTAGATAAGAAGTTGGAAGCCTGCATGGCTTTTAAAACACAGTTTTACGATCCAAAGTCTACAGAACCTGAAACTCCGATTACTTCAAAGGACTTTTATGAAAGCCTGACTTATCGAGCACAGGATCTCGGAAGGTTATCGGGAGTTACTTATGCTGAGGGATTTACGACTGAGAAGCTGATTGCCATGAAAAATTTTGATGGAATTGTTTTGTAATTAAAAAATATATCCTATATTTGCACCACCAAAAACGGTGATTGTAGCTCAGTTGGTTAGAGCGCCGGATTGTGGTTCCGGAGGTCGGGGGTTCGAGACCCCTCATTCACCCCACATCAAACACATTTTCTTTAGAAAGTGTGTTTTTTTTATGCCCAAAAAAAGCATCTGAAAAGATGCTTGTGCTTTTATATACTTGGTTTGGGTATTGTATTTTAAACTTCGTCGTCAGAATCGATCGTGTAAGTTCTGCTTTTGAAATCTTTATCATGCTTTTCAGATATTACATCTTCACCTTTTTCATTAATGATGAAATCTGTTGATTCATTGAACATTTCCTGGAAGCTTTTAAAATCTTCCTTGTAAAGGTAAATTTTATGCTTTTCGAATGTTGCCTCTCCATTCTCCCCGAAATTCTTTTTGCTTTCGGTAATTGTAAGATAATAATCTCCTGCTTTCGTCTCGCGCACATCAAAGAAATACGTTCTTCTTCCTGCTTTTAACACCTTCGTGAAAATTTCATTCTCATGGCGTTCCTTGTATTCACTCATTATTAGATATTTTTTAATCTTGTTAAGAACAAATATAAAATATTTCTTTTAATCACAAAATTTTTTTTATGATTTATTTAACATTTGTGAACAAATAGGCTATGCGGTTACAGAATTGGTAATTTCAGTAAGATTAATAATTTTATCTGCACGCTGAGCGCTAGACTCTCTGTGAGTGATAATTATGGAAGTGGCGTTCTGAATTTTAGTATCTATATTTTCCAGGATATTCTGCTCGGTTTCTGTATCCAGAGCAGAGAGCGAATCGTCGAAAATGATGATGTTCGGATCCTTGATTAGCGCCCTTGCGATGCAGATTCTCTGCTTCTGACCTCCCGAAAGCATCACTCCGCGCTCTCCGACCATCGTTTTGTAACCTTCTTTGAAATCAATAATGTTCTTGTGAACGTCTGCAATTTTAGAATATTCCACCACTTTTTCTTGTGAAGGATGGTCGATTGAGAAACCGATATTATGCTCTATGGAATCTGAAAAAAGATAACTTTCCTGAGGAATATATCCTATGAAATCTCTGTAATTATCAAGATTATGATCCTTAAGATTTTTTCCATCAATCAGAATTTCACCTTCGGTAGGATCAATTAATCTGCAAAGGAGCAGCGCAACCGTTGATTTTCCGCTTCCGGTTTTGCCCATAATCGCTAGCGACTGACCTGCATTGATCTTAAAACTTAAATTATCTAATGCTTTAATGCCTGTATTCGGATAAACATACGATACATTTCTGAATTCAATATTACCTTTAATTGGGTATTTTTCAAAGTTTTTATTAACGACTTCTGATTTTTTATCTAAAAACTCATTGATTCGCTGCATAGACGCTTCAGCTCTCTGGTTGACTGAAGTTACCCATCCCACCATTGAGAAAGGCCAGATTAATATATTGATGTACATAAAGAAATCTGCAATCTTACCTACGCTCAATTCACCTGCAATATATTTTTGTCCGCCGATAAGAATGATCGCAACGTTTAATAATCCAATTACAAAAAGAATAATGGTAAAGAAATATGCTTCCGTTTTCGCTAAATCTAAAGCTTTGTCTTGGTAATCGGTAACCTTCGAGCTGTAATTCTTTTTAATATAATTTTCTTTAGCGAAAAATTTAACAACACGAATACCTGAAAAGCTGTCCTGAACAAATGTTGAAATTGCAGACTGGCTTTTCTGCATAATCTTCGATTTTTTATTGATAATCGAGCTTACTTTAAAAATAATATATGAAAGAATAGGGAGTGGGAATAATGTCCACACCGTCATCGAAACATCAGTTTTCAACATGTAGATACATGTTATGGTAAGAAGTATCAACAAATTTACCACGTACATGACACCTGGGCCCAGATACATTCTAACTGCAACCACGTCTTCGCTCAAACGGTTCATTAAATCACCGGTCGTCGTTGTTTTATAGTCTGTCAGCGAAAGGTCCTGATAATGTCTGTAGATTTTATTTTTCAGTTCGTACTCGATTCGTCTGGATGCTACAATGATCGTCTGTCTCATCATAAAGGTGAAAAATCCGGTCAGAAGGGAGCAGCCGACAATAATAGCTACGTAGATAAGAACTTGCTTATTGAAACCAAGACTGCCGTTTTTGGTGAGTTCGTCTACAGACTTTCCTACAAACTGTACTTTATATATGTTGAAAAAATTGCTGGCAATGATGAAGAGTAACCCCCAAAACAATAATATTTTGTGCTTCCAAAAGTAAGGGTTCAGAGTTTTTAAAGCTTTCATAAACTTTTGCAAATTTACAAAAATAGAGTCAGACTACGAATTTGATAAATTTTAAATTTTGTATCTTTGCACCCATAAAAAGCTCTTTGAATGTTAGGAAGAAGACAAATCCGTGAAAAAGTAGTAGAAAGTGTGTACTCTTACTACCAAAATCCAGTTAAATTTGATGTTTTAGAGAAAAACATGTTCTATGGAATAGAGAAAATCTATAATCTCTATATTCTTGAAATCAACTTTTTGGTATCGCTGAAAAATTTAGCCGAAAACCAAATGGAAATTGGTAAGAATAAGTATATTAAAACTGATTCTGAGATTAACCCAAACCAGAAATTTATTAATAATCAAGTATTAATCAAATTAGAAGAAAACCCTGAAAGACTTTTCTTTTCCGGACAGCACGCAGATCTGAAATGGGATTTGCATGATGATTTTTTGGTAAGAACATTTCAAAGAATGACCTCTGGAAAGCGTTACCAGGATTTCATGAAGGAAGACGGTTATTCTTTTGACGATGATCAGAAATTTATAGGTAAATTATTCCTGAGATATGTTGCCGAAAATGAGGATTTTCATGATTATGTAGGTGACAGAGAGTTAACATGGACAGATGATATTCACATTGCAAATTCAATGGTTCAGAAGACTATCGGTTTTATCAAAGAAAATGAAGACAGCAGAACTCTCATCAAAATGATTAAAGATGAAGAAGATAAAAGTTTCGCCGGTAAATTGTTGAGAGATACTCTGAATAACTGGGAAGCCAATGAGAAAAAACTGTCTGAAAGATTGGAAAACTGGGATTTGGAAAGAGTTGCGTTGATGGATAAAGTTATCCTGACAACGGCTATTGCTGAACTGGATAATTTCCCCCTAACACCTTCACGAGTTATTATCAATGAATATATTGAGATCGCAAAAGTTTTTGCAACCGACCGTTCTAATATATTCATCAATGGAATTTTAGATAAATATTGTAAAGATTTAAACAGAATATAAATATAATAAAAATGAAAAAGTCGTTATCAATTATCGCTTTGTCTATTATAGGCTTTGGTTTGGTTTCTTGTAAAAAAGAAGAAAACAAAGAACTTCAAAATTCAGAAACTATTGCTCCGGATTCTTTGAGTACAGCTGCTCCTGCTGATTCTTTATCTGCTGTGACGCCTGCACCTGCAACAGGAGAAACTGTTGCGCCTGCTGCATCAAATCAGCCTTTAACAACAGTAGCACTATCAGAAAGTAATTTCGATTTTGGAAATATTAAAAAAGGTGATAAAGTAAATCACATCTACGAAATAACAAATACAGGAACCAGTCCATTAGTTATTTCTGAAGTAAAGCCTGGATGTGGATGTACTGCTCCTGAATTTACAAAAGAGCCAATTTTGCCGGGTAAAAAAGGAAAAATCACTCTAAGCTTTGACTCTTCGAGCTTTGACGGTGCTGTTCAGAAATTTGCAGATGTATATGCAAACGTAGAAAAAGCTCCGATCAAATTAACGTTCAATGCGAACATTCAACCTTAATTAAACAACTATGTTAACAATATTTTTACAGGCAGCACCTGCAGGAGGATCTTCTCCAATGATGCTCATCATGATGGGGGTGATGTTTGTTGGGTTTTATTTCCTGATGATCAGACCTCAGATGAAAAAACAGAAACAGGAGAAAAAATTCCAGGAAGAACTGAAAGTAGGAAGCAGAGTAGTGCTTACTTCCGGTCTTCACGGGAGAATTGCTCAGATTCACGATGACGGAGTTGTTATTGAAACCCTTTCAGGTAAACTGAAGTTTGAAAAAGCTGCCATCTCAAGAGAATTTACAGCAGCAAGGTTCGGAGATAAAGCTACAGCAACAGCTGACAAAAAAGAAGTTATCGAAACTGAAAAGAAGTAATTTTCAGTTTTACAATAATGATAAAACGGGTGGGTAAATTTTTATCCAGCCGTTTTTTTGTGGATTTAAGTAAGGGCAAAGTGGTCATCTGGCAAGAATCCTGATTCCGAAGGCAAAAAGATGCCCTCCCGAAGGCTTCGGAATGACGCGCCAATGCTTCGGAATGCGGATTTAATGCTTCGGAACGCAGCACCAATGCTTCGGAATTCAGCTTTTAAGCTTTGTACAGCGAAAATGGGTTTTTCGGAAGATTTCCTATCAGTTTCTAATTGAGTATTGATGGTTTTTAGATATTTTAACCGTTTTAAATAACTTGAGTTTCATTAAAAATGTTAATGCAAATCAGAGAATCGAAGAATCATTTTATGAAGTCGTCCTTGAAATTTGTGTTTAATGCAGATAGCGATTTGTAAAACGATATTTTAAAAAATATCTTTGCCTCATGAATCAAAAAACAGCCAAAAACGTTCTTATTCTCGGTGCCAATTCCGATGTGGCAAAGCAGTGTATTTTGCAATATGTTGAAAAAGGTTTTGCAATCATTGCTGCGTCTAGAAGTACAGATTCTCTGAAAGATTTTGTTGCCGACAATAATTTGTCAGATAAAGTTTCGGTTTTATATTTTGACGCAGCGGATTTTGATTCCCATCAAAAATTTTATGATGAACTTTTGGTCAAACCTCATATGGTCGTTTACGCCGCAGGATTTTTGGTAGAAAACGTTGATGCTTTAAAAGACTTTAAAGGAACTCAGCAAATGATGCAGGTCAATTACATGGGCGGTGTTTCGATTTTAAATATTGTGGCGATGGATTTGTCTAATAAAAATTTAGAAAGAATCATTGGGCTGTCTTCACTTTCGGGTGTTTGTGGAAGGAAGAGTAATTTTGTTTACGGAAGTACAAAAGCTGCGTTTACAACCTATCTTGCAGGTTTAAGACAGGAATTGGCTCAACGAAATATTACAGTGAACGTTTTGGTTAGCGGATACATCAATACAAAGATCAACGCGGGTTTGGAGCTCAATAAAAATCTTCTGATGGAACCGGATTATGTGGCAAGACATATCGTTGATGCCGGAAATTCCTTCACCATCGTTCCTAATTTTAAGTGGAAAATGATTTATATTATTTTAAAAATGTTGCCGGAAGGTTTGGTGGCAAAGTTACCTTAAGATTTTTACTTTTGAATATTTTTGAAGCATTTTATAAATTGTTTCAAACTCATTATCATGCACTTCGCTTTTATTAATGATGAAGTGTAGATTAGATATAGGATTTATTAATAAATAATTATCGTGCAATAAAAATGATGTTTTTTCCCAAATTGAACTAATTTTATTGAATGGATTTTTGAATTCAATCTCCTTATTGCTTAATCGTATAGAAGATGATTCGTCGCTATTTTTGTATTCACTAATGATTTGGTCTACTTCTATTTTAAACTTCTTTTTTGAGACAAAATATTGGTTGATCAAAATAAAGCAATAGCCACAAAGGAAAATTCCGGTATATTTTATGATGTAATACAGTAAATTAGTGTCAAAATTTTCGATGGGATAAAAACCAAGAAATAAAAATACTGAAGTTAAGATCATGATTTTTGACCATACCCTGAAAGCTTTTTTCCAGACATATTTAAAATAAAAATTTTGATTATCTCTTTCAATGCTTTCATTAAATTTGAGATTTATTATAATATCTTCGGTCATGGTTACCATTTTTGATCATCAAAAATATACAATTACACAGCATTCTGCAACAATTCCAGCACCTTCATCATATCAATTCCCTTCCCCAATACAGGCTTAAATAAATCTCCTTTTGCCTTAATTCTTTCCAAAGCATTTTCAATGTTGAAATCCGTTGGTTTCAAACCTTTTTTCAGTTCATCCCACTCAACCGGCATTGAAACGGCTGCGCCTTCTTTCGGTCTTAGGCTGTAGACGCTGGCTAGAGTTTGTCCCTGTCTGTTTTGAAGGTAGTCCAGGTAGATTTTTTTATCATCTCTCTTTTGCAGGCTGCGTTCCAGCGTTGTGATTTTCGGAAGCTTTTCGTGGACTTGCTGCATCAGGATTAACGCAAAATCCTTCACCTGATCGTAATCGTAACTGTCGCCCATCGGAATGTAGATGTGAATTCCTGTACTTCCGGAAGTTTTGCAGTAGCCTTTTATCTTAATTAAATCTAAAACTTCTTTCACCTGCTGCGCCGTTTCAATCACATGATCAAAAGTATTTTTCTTTGACGGATCAAGATCCAAAACCAAATAATCAGGATGATCCAGATCAGGGAGGGAAGAATTCCAAGGATTGAAATCGATACAACCCAAATTGTTAAGATAAGCTAAAGTTGCTTTGTCGTTGCAGATGGCGTAATCAATGTATTTATCGGTAGATTCGGAATGTACTTTGGTCGTTTTAATCCAGTCCGGAAAAGAATCACCTGCATCTTTCTGGTAAAATCCTGAGTGATCAATTCCACTTGGAAAACGGTTGAGGGAAAGCGGTCGGTTTTTCAGATGTGGTAAAATGTAATCTGCTACTGACTGATAATAATCCACCACATCACCTTTGCTGATTTTGTCTTTTGGAAAATAGATTTTATCCTGATTGGTCAGTTTTATTTTGTGACGGTTCAGCGTAATTTCACTGTCTTTTTCGCTGGCATCTTCTGTGTTTTCGGTAGATTTTTTAGTCGTCATAGTTTTGGATTTTGAAGTTTTCTGAACGGGTTTCTTAACTGAACTGCTGATTTCTTTTGCCTCTTTATCTTCACGGATCGCCACAAATACAGGATGTCTGAACATTCCGTCTTTGGTGATTTCTGAGAATTTAATTTCACAGACCAATTCAGGTTTCGTCCATGTCACAGGCATATTGGTTTTGGGAACGGTTTCAAAGGGTGACGATTTTACCACCAGTTTTTTCAGCCGCTCATGAATTTGGTTCAGTAATTCATTATTAAAACCTGTCCCTGTATGTCCTGAATAGGTCAGTTTACCGTCGATGTACTTTCCTAAAATCAAAGCGCCAAAACCCTGTCGGGAGCCTTTTGGTTCTGTGAAACCGCAGATAATTGCCTCTTCGGTATTGGAGAATTTTATTTTGAGCCAGTCGGTGCTTCGGGAACTTTCAGAGTAAATACTGTCGGCTTTCTTGGCAATCATGCCTTCCAGCTGCATTTTTTTCATCTGATTAAAAAACTCGATTCCTTTTTCAGGAACGTGGTCGCAGAATTTGATCAGATCAGTTTCAGTTAAAGCATCTTTTAAAAGCTCTTTTCGCTGAAGTAAGGGAAGTTCTTCGGTAGAATGACCATTCAGCCACAAGAGGTCAAAAACCTGATACGTCAAAGCCAAATCGGGATTGTCGCCAATCTGCTGCAATAGCTGAAAGCTTGGTTTTCCGTTTTCGTCGTAAGCAACAATTTCACCATCCAAAATCATGTGGTGTTTCTGCTGACTAAAATCTTCGGTAATGGAATTGAATTTAGATAAAAATGAAATTCCGTTTCTGGAATAAAATAACGGCTGTTTTTTGCTGAGATCTGCAACAGCACGGAAACCGTCCCATTTAATCTCAAAAATCCAGTCTTCGTCATCGAACGCATCTTCAGAAGATTTTGCGAGCATTGGTTTGATGAATTTTTCTAATTTCTTCTCATCCACCAAAGAATTGAAACGTTGAAATTTAGGTTTGGTCTTTGAAGTTATGACTTCTTTTTGCTGCTTTTTAGGCTTTTTTTTTCCTCGATAAATTTTGAAACTAATGATTTCGGCGAAACATTTTCCTCAGCATCATATTCATCTTCTGCAAATTTATCTTTATGTTTAATTAGAAGCCATGAATTGTTTTCGGCATTTTTCATTTTGACCAAAGCAAATTCTCCTTTCAGTTTTTTGCCATGTAAAATGAATTTTAGCGAACCGCTTTTCAGCTCTTTTAAAAGTTCTTTTTCATCAGAAAGTTTGCTGGTATCATCCAGAGGTTCGTATGTCCCGCTGTCCCAGATTTCCACCTGTCCGGCGCCATAATTTCCTTCGGGAATGTTACCCTCAAAATCTTTATAATCGTACGGGTGATCTTCCACCATCATCGCCAGACGTTTGTCTTCGGGATTTAATGAAGGCCCTTTCGGAACGGCCCAGCTTTTCAGAACACCTTCCATTTCCAGACGGAAGTCGTAATGCAATCGTGAAGCTGCATGTCTCTGAATTACAAAAACGAGTTTGTCATCACTTTTTTTTGTTTTTCCTTTGGGTTCGGTAGTTTTATCGAACTTTCGTTTATCGTTGTAATCTTTAAGAGCCATGATCAGGAAGCGTTTTTAGATTTTGGAGTTTGTAAACTGGCTTTCAGTTGTGCCATTAAATCAATTACTTTACCCTGTTTTGCGGGTTCAGATTTTTTCACTTTTACAGATTTACCTTTGGCTTTTTTCTTAATGATTTTAAGTAACGATTCGGAATAGGTATTTTTATAAAAAGTAGGATCAAAAGGTTCGGAGAGTTGCTCTATCAGATTTTTTGCCATCTTCAGCTCTGCAGGTTTCGGTGCTTTTTTAGCAGGAATTTTCAACTGTTTATAATCACGGATTTCCTGATCAAATCTCAATCGATTTAAAACCAAAACGTCATCATTATAAGGACGGATCATCCCAATCGCCTCAGTATCACGCAAAACAAAAGTTCCGATACCTACCATTTTAGTCTGCTGCAAGGCTTTGATTAAAAGTCTGTATGCATTTTCACCATTCTTCTGAGGTTCCAGAAAATAGGGAGTTTCAAAATAAACAGAATCAACTTCCGCTTCTTTCACAAAGTGTTCGATGCCCAGAATTTTTGTCTTTTCGGGACTTGCAGCTTCGTAATCTTCATCTTCCAGAACAACATATTTATCGTCGATCAGAAAACCTTTTACAATGTTTGCCCATTTGACTTCCTTGCCCGTTTTTTCGTTTACTCTCTTAAATTTAATATTAGAAAAATCAGATTTATCCAGCATATCGAGATCCAGTTTACTGGTTTCTGTCGCAGAATAAATCTTCACAGGGATATTGACTAAGCCAAAACCAATGGCACCGTTCCAAATTGCTTTCATTGTCTTTATTTTTCTGTAAAACTTACAATGATTGTGCCGTGAGATTTAGTGTGTTTTAAAGAGGAAGTTTATCAAATTTCTTTAAATTGAGCTTTCTCTTCCAGATACTGAATGGTTTTATTTAGGTTTTCTTCGTCTACGTTGGCTTTGTCTAAAATGAAATTGAGTCGTGAAAGATGCTGTAATGTAGAGAAATTGATCATCTACAACACAATAGGTGATTTCACTCCAGATACATTTATACTCAGATTTATAGTTTTTAAATTTAAAATGATCAGGAGTAAATTCCCAAATTACATCGTTAGAATTTAATTTCAGATCCGAAATGTCCTTCTCAATTATCTCCTTTAATTTTTTTTTGGATGTTCTGTATGAAAGATAGCGGGAAAAATAGGTTGAAAATGCGATCAGTCCCATTCCTGCAAAAAAGCCTGTAAATAAATCCGGTTCAAATATAAGAGTAAGTACTACGATTAACAGGCAGAAAATTCCAAAAAATAGATTTGCAATATTTCCATCCAGATTTTTTTTCCAAAGCCTTTTAAATTCATACTCATAAATCGTTTTCGTAATTTCCCCGGAAGTTGGTGTATTGTATGTTAGAATTGCGGGATTCATATTTTTATGTTCTAATTTGGTTATTTTGAAAGTAGGATGTACTCCGCTTCATCAAGTTTTTAAGTTATATTTGAAATGATCTGATTCATCAGAAAATTATGTTACTTTTCTGCAGCCATTTATGATATGCAATCGCAACATGAATTTCAAAGTAAGAAAAATCATCGCCTAATTGTTCTTTAATGACTTTCAGAGATTGAATGGTCTGGCTTTTTGCGATTTCAATAATCGGTGCAATTTTGTCAATGTTCATTAAAGTACTGGCTTCGATTTCTCCGGATTCAACGAATCTTGATAGGTGATTTTGAATTGTAGTTGTCGAAAGACTTCTTAACCTGGCAATCTCCTCAACGCTGTGATTTTGTTTGTACAGTTCAAAAGTGGTGGCGAAAGTTCCTGATGTACTTTTAGCTGCTTTCTTTGGTTCCCTTACTTTTTTAGGTTTTTTTCCGGAAATTTTACTTTTTACACTATTCTTCCTGCAAAATTCGAGGATTGCCGGAAGAAATATTTCTCCGTACTTCTCTATTTTAAAAGCTCCGAAACCACTTATCTGACTCAATTCCTCTTTTGAATTGGGAAGATAAGCTGATAATTCCATTAAGGTTGCATCGGAAAAAATGACGTAAGGCGGAACATTTTCACGCTCGGCAATTTCCCTTCTTAAAGTTTTCAGTTCTGCAAAAAGTTCTTCATTTGCATCGATATCGGGAGAGGAATAGTCAGTTTCTATTTCTGCAACGGTCACAGCTTTTGCTCTTTCTTTTACTTTCTCGAAGATTACTTTTTTATCTTTAAATGCAACTGATTTGCTTTCGTCATTCAGTTTTAAAACAGAAAATTCCTCATTCGATTCAGCTAAAATACCTTTGATGAGCAACTGAGTTATTAAGTTTTGCCAGTAATTTTTATCCTGATTATTTCCAACGCCGTAGGTCGGTAAACTGCGCATGTAATCTGTGATTTTCACACTTTGGGAACCCTGCAGAAAGTCAATAATCAGTGTTTTTCCGTAACGTTCTTTCAATCTGTAAACAGCACTCAATAATTTCTGAGCATCAACCGTTGCATCAAAGGTTTCAAAATCACTGAGGCAATAATCGCAGGAGTTGCAGTTGCCTTCGTGCTTTTCGCCGAAATATTCCATTAAATACTGTCGTCTGCATTTTTGCATTTCGGCAAAATCGGACATCTGTTTCAGTTTTCGAAGCATCAGTTCGGATTGCTCCTCATTGCCTTCTATCATTGCAAACCGTTTCAGTTTGATCACATCCGCATTCGAATAAAACAAGATCGCTTCACTCGGCAAACCATCCCGTCCGGCTCTTCCCGTTTCCTGATAATAGCTTTCGATATTTTTAGGCAAATCTGCGTGCATCACAAAACGGACATTGCTCTTGTCGATTCCCATTCCAAAGGCAATCGTCGCAACCATTACACGAGTTTTATCCTTTAAAAAATCTTCCTGAACTTTTGCCCTTTCCGCAGAAGAAATTCCTGCATGATAAAAAGCCGAGTTGATACCGTTTTCTCTCAGATTATTCGACATTTCTTCAGTTCCTTTCCTCGATAAGCAGTAGATAATTCCCGAATCGTCAGGATGTTCATTGAGGTACTGAATGATATTTTGGAGCACAGATTTTTTCGGCTGAACAAAATATTTGATGTTGGCTCTGTTGAACGAAGAAACTAAAACCAAAGGATTCTGAAGATTCAGTTGTTTGATGATGTCTTTCCTCGTAATCTCGTCTGCGCTTGCCGTCAAAGCGATGATTGGAATGTCTGGGAATTGATTTTTTAAACCATTTAAATACAAATAATCCGGACGGAAATCGTGACCCCAATGCGAAACACAATGCGCTTCATCTACCGCAAACAGGGAAATGTTGACGTCGTTCAACAATTTTAAAAATGCTCCATTATCTGCACTTAATTTTTCTGGCGCAACATATAAAAGTTTGAGCTGACCGTTTTTTAATTGGGTTAAAGTTTCATTTTGCTCAAAAGAACTCATCGAAGAATTGATGTACGAAGCAGAAATTCCGTTTACGCGCAACGCATCAACCTGGTCTTTCATCAATGCAATCAAGGGAGAAATCACGATAGCAGTGCCTTCCAAGACTAACGCCGGAACCTGATAACAAAGCGATTTTCCACCGCCGGTCGGCATTAAAACAAAGGTGTCTTTTTTAGAAATTACATTTTCAACTGCGTTCGCCTGCTCGAGGCGGAAATTGTCGTAGCCGAAATATTGCTGTAAGATTTGCAGGTGAGAGTTCATGGTTTTGGATTTGTGTTTGAGTAAAAATAAGGAATTTTGATTGGCTTTTAATCGTATTGGGAAATTTTTCAACTTGAAGAAAAAGGAAGACGTATTTGTCTCTCTTAGATTTTATATTTGCAATTATGAACGATTTGAAAAAGTAAATATTGAGGATATAGAATGATTATAATCCAACTCGTTTCAGAAAATTTAGAAGTAATAATTTAAAAAAAAATCAAAAAATTGCAAAGCTTTGGAAAGTAACCGCAAAAAAAGACAGTGGAAAAGTAGTAAAAGGAATGAGTGTCGAAATCACAATTTCGGATAGAAGCGGAGAACCCAGACCAAAAGAAATCATTAGTGCATTTCACACTAAATACAATATTGAAGTAAGCGAAACCAGATGCAATAATTCTCATTTCATAATCGAAAAAATGTAATTAATAATGAAAAGAAATTTACTTTTAAGAGCAATTACTTCATTAGTACTTTTGTCTTGTGGAGAAGATCGTAATGAAGATAACACTCAACAAAATACCATCAGTCAAAAAATTATAGGAACTCGGATTATTGTAAAAAAAGAAAGCAATGGGATAAGTGTTCCTGTTTTGGCACCTTGGGAAAATCTTGGTAGTTTTGTTTTTAGTTCCGACCAGAAATTATATGAAAATTATAGCGCTGTTATAAATAATAATTGCATCGTAGATACCAATAGTTACTCTTATTCTATCGATGAAAATGGCAAGAAAATCACAACGAAAAACCAGCAAAATGATGTTTTGATTTATCTTATATTGAACGTATCGGATATTGAGTTGGTTTTAGTTAATACAGAGGGTAGTGATACAACGAAAATATACTTAGAGTAAATAATTTAAAAAATAAAATAGAATGAATGATTTTGAATTAAAAAAAGATAAATGGTTAGAAGAAGTTGCAAATGAATGTCACAAGTTTGCGTTAAAGACGGACCTCGATTTTTACGCTTTACAAACTCCAATAGTACTAAATCCTGAAATACTGATAATCGGTATCAATCCTGGGAATTCTGGAAAATATAGTAACTATCTTATAGAAAATAATATAGATAGGAGAAAGCCCGATAGTTTGTATTATTCTCAAAATTTGTTAGTTGAAGAAGCGAATGGATGGACTGATGGGATGACGCAAGTAAGACGTAAATTTAGAGAGATATTTTTTACAGATTTACTTTTCTCTAAGTTACAAAATTCGGTTATGACAAATATGATATACTTTAACACTCAATCATCAGAAGATTTAAAAAATCTAAATATTGAAATTGAGGAATACTGCATCGGAAAAACATTAGAATTAATTGAAATTTTACAACCTAAAAACATTCTTATATTTTCTTCAAACACCACTTTATTGAAGAAAATTGGAATAGATAATATTCAACAGATAGGAGATTACACCAAAATAGGTTTATTAAATAAGAGAAATGTTTGTGCAATACCACATTTTTCTGCACGAGGATACAATACTGAAAAAATTAGAAATAAAGTAGGAGAAGAAATTATAAAATACTTAAAATGAAAAACCATCAACCCAAAGATGTAGAAGAATATTTCACTTTTTACAGAGAAGAAAACAACGGAAAAGAACCCACAGAATGGGAGCAAGTTACCTTTTTTAATGAATTAGGTTTTGGAATTATCAGAATTGATGGTTATTGTGGTGCAATAGATAGAAACGGAGAAATTATTATTCCCTTAAAATATTCCAATCTGACTGATTTTGATGATGAACTAATTTTAGCATGTAATAATGATAATTTTTGGGGATTTATCAATTGGAAAAATGAAATTATAATTCCGTTTGAATATTCTTATGCTTCCATATTTTTAGAAAAATATAATCTTTCACAGGTTTGCAAAAATGAAAAATACGGATATATTAACAGAAAAAATCAAGACGTAATTTCTTTGGATTATGATTCTGTAACAATTATTAATTATCAACAATTCGGAGCGAAGAAAAATGGAAAATGGGGAATTCTCAATTTAAATAATGAAATAGTTATAGACTTTAAATACGATTTTGCAATTTGTATTGCCGAAAATATTTATTATGTCGGTAAAGAAGTTGATGAGGAAATTGAAAATTACGATTTAGATAGAGATTTGCTGACTTTCAATAACGGTAATTTGATTAAGTTCGGTTTGATTGATGACAATGAAAATCTTTTAATGGATTATGAAAGTTTTATAACAACAGGATTTTTTGGTA
Organism: Chryseobacterium kimseyorum; assembly: GCF_025971945.1. Lineage (GTDB taxonomy): Bacteria > Bacteroidota > Bacteroidia > Flavobacteriales > Weeksellaceae > Chryseobacterium > Chryseobacterium kimseyorum. The sequence goes on along the minus strand of NZ_JAPDHW010000005.1, from coordinate 310,487 downwards.
ACAATAAAGTTCTTGCTTTCGATTATCATAGAAATGAAAATTATTTATTTGATATTATGTCAAAAGAAAAAAATTATGCGCCAACAGAAGTTGATGATGATCAAAAAACTAATTATCTGAAGAATATTTTACTAACGAAATAACCACTATCAAAAACAAAAATGGCAAAACTCAAACAAATTCAACGTTTATTGTATATCGCAGAATTATTGACAAGCAAACCCAAGGGAATTACCTACGCAGAAACCAAAGGTTTTCTTGAAACAAAGTTCGAAGAAAAAGGATTTGAACTTAAATTCAGTGGAAAAAATTTTAAGCGAGACCGAAATCTGATTGCCGACATTTTGGGTATAGAAAGTAAATACAAAAAAAACTTTAGGCACTTTTGCTTTTAATAATGAAGAACCGAACCTAGAACCAACAGTTAATTTGTTGAATATCAATTTTGAATAAAAAAAGCGAGAAAAAAAATCCAGTTTCTAATTTATTCATCTAAATCGATTTATCATCATTATTCCATTCTTTGGGTTTGGAAATTTCATAACCGAATTTATTGATGAGCTTTTCTTCTAATTGCGAATCTTTTAATGTTTTTCGACCCAAAACCATACTTCCTTTTGATTGGTTTTTCAAAGCAACGCTGTTTCTTTTGGGAGGAAATGCAATAAATACACGTTTATTTTTAAATTGAGAATTTATTATTTTTAAAGGAGGAACTAAATCGCTATCGCCAGAAATGAGTATTGCCATATCAAATCTATCGTTGAAGGCGTCATTGAATAATGAGGTTGCAATATTCACATCCGTCATTTTTTTTTAGGATTTGCCCAAACATTTCCGCATCTTTTGCATTCTTCTGTGTTAGAATTGTATTGTCCATAAACTATCTCAATTCCTTTAGTTTCTAATGCTTCAATGTAAGTTGATTGACGTTTTTGTTTATCTGGATTTCCATTTACACGGCTTGTGAAATATTTAACCTCAATTAATTCTTGGTTTGAATTGATGATAATTTTTGAAAGTAATTTTACGTCTAACCATCTTAAATAATCAAAGCCAGCTTCCATTAAACCGAAATATAAATTGAAGCCATCAATGTAAACAACCACTCTTTCTTTTTTCGTCTTAATTGTTTGTGTATTTGCAAGTGTAAGAATTTATTCCTTATTTTGCAATAAGAACATCACGAGAGATAGCATCTCTTGTCCGACGCTTTCCTTTTTGGAGAGCGTTTCTTTTTTGTTTAAATTCTTTGTTTAAAAAAAAAGCGAGAAAAAAAATTCTCGCTTCTAATTTATAAATTTATTAAAAAAAATCCTTCAAGGTTTTCAAAACCTTGAAGGATTAAAAATAGTTATAAATTTATTTTCAATGCCAACTCATCCAACTGCTCATCAGCAATTTTTGCCGGCGCATCAATCATCACATCACGCCCAGAATTATTTTTCGGGAAAGCAATGTAATCTCTAATCACTTCATTTCCGTCAAGAATTGCAACCAAACGGTCAAATCCGAACGCCAAGCCACCGTGAGGTGGAGCACCATATTTAAAGGCGTTCATCAGGAATCCGAACTGCGCGTCTGCTTCTTCTTTTGAGAATCCTAAAAGGTCAAACATTCTTGATTGTAAATCTTTATCAAAGATTCTGATAGAACCGCCACCAATCTCATTTCCGTTCAAAACCAAATCATAAGCGTTGGCTCTCGCTTTTCCTGGGTCGGTTTCCAAAAGGTGGAAATCTTCGGTTTTCGGAGACGTGAAAGGGTGGTGCATTGCGTGGTAACGTCCACTTTCTTCATCAAATTCCAACAATGGGAAATCTACAACCCAAAGTGGTGCAAATTCGTTTCCTTTTCTCAAGCCAAGACGGTTTCCGAGTTCCATTCTCAGAGCAGAAAGTTGCGTTCTCACTTTATCTGCATTTCCGGACATTACGAAAATTAAATCTCCAGCTTTTGCTCCGAATTCTTCTGTGATTTTTTTCAAATCTTCTTCTGAATAGAATTTGTTTACAGACGAAGTTACAACGCCATCTTTTTGGAATTTAATCCAAACCAATCCTGTTGCGCCGATTTGAGGGCGTTTTACCCAATCTACCAATTCGTCAATTTGTTTTCTGGTGTAATCTGCAATGCCTTCAACATTGATTCCGACCACCAGTTCTGCCTCGTCGAATATTTTGAAATCTTTTCCTTTTGTTAGGTCATTCAGTTCGTGAAATTCCATTCCGAAACGGATGTCCGGTTTGTCGTTTCCGTATTTTTGCATCGCATCGGCGAAGGTCATTCTTGGGAAATCTCCGAATTCGTTTCCGGTGATGTCTTTCAAAAGAACTTTCGTCATTCCTTCAAAAACATTCATAATATCTTCCTGCTCTACAAATGCCATTTCACAATCGATTTGGGTGAATTCCGGCTGTCTGTCGGCTCTTAAATCTTCATCACGGAAACATTTCACAATCTGGAAGTATCTGTCCATTCCGCCAACCATCAACAATTGCTTGAAAGTTTGTGGCGATTGTGGCAATGCGTAAAACTGTCCCGGATTCATTCTGCTTGGAACAACAAAATCTCTCGCGCCTTCTGGAGTAGATTTAATTAAAACAGGCGTTTCAACCTCGATAAATCCTTCGTCTGAAAGATAATTTCTCACTTTCTGCGCCATTTTATGACGGAAAATCAGTTTGTCTCTCACCGGAGCTCTTCTGATGTCGAGGTAACGGTATTTCATTCTCAATTCTTCACCACCATCCGTTTCATCTTCAATCGTGAAAGGTGGAAGCTGAGATTCATTAAGAACGGTTAGTTTTTCAACTAAAATTTCAATTTCTCCTGTTGGAATATTTGGGTTTTTGCTGACTCTTTCAATGACTTTTCCGCTCACCTGAATCACAAATTCACGGCCCAGCTTTTTTGCGTTTTCCATCAGTTCTGCTGAAGAACGGTCCTGGTCAAAAACCAACTGCGTAATTCCGTAACGATCCCGAAGATCTATCCAAATCATAAATCCTTTATCCCGAATGGTCTGTACCCATCCTGAAAGTGTAACTTCTTCATTAAGATTTTTCAGAGATAATTCTCCGTTTGTGTGCGATCGAAACATTATTGTTTAAAGTTTAAAGTTTATGGTTCAAGGATTTGAACTCAATTTTTTTCGTTTGCAAAGATAATATTTTTGAAGGGTTATATAAAAAAAACTTCTTCAGCGCCGAGCTAAAGAAGTTAATCATCTTATTTATGTCATTTATTTTTTAATAAACTTAGATTTTAATACTGATCCGTCATTGTTAACTGTTTGGAAGATATATACTCCTGACAATAGTTTTGAAATATCAACGAGATTATTTTCAACTTTACCAGCATTCACAAGGCTTCCTGTAGCACTGTAGATTTTTACTTCTTTCACATTAGATTTCCCAATAAAAATTAAATGGTGATCATCCGCTGTAAACTTCAGTTGGTTATTATCTTTACTATGATCAGTAACAGAAAGATTTCCTATACCGTAAGCAATATTGTCTAATCGGGTTGATGCGTGATTCACAAGGCCTACAAATTTAAAAGCAATATACTGCTTGGTGGAAGCTGGAACGTTATAGCTAATGGTGAGAGGTGTCGTGGTCTGTAAAGTAACCGCAGTTCCTAATGACGTAAACGATGCCATATCTGTCGGGCTGCTGACCAAACCTGCTTCAATAGTTCCTGTAAATGCTGACTGTGTGACTTTAGAGGCATCAAAGCTCAGTGTTTTTGTTCCGTTTGGTGCTACTATTTGTGGTGAGATTAAGTAGAATGCGGTATTTGCACTGAAGAAAGCATAACCCTGAACATATTTGTTGGCTCCGTCTTCGCTGATCGTCACCATGTAATCGGGATTTGAGGGAACCTGCATCGTCCATCCGTTTTGTGGAAAAGAAGGAGTGGATACAGTAAACGAATCAAAGTTTTCATTGATTGATGCGAGCTGCGCAGATGTCATTGATAATAAACTTACCAGTGAAACAAAAGATAGAATTTTTTTCATTTTAAATTATTTAGATTGTATTACAAATCTAAGTCTTTATTTTTAATTATTCTAAATAAATTGAGTTTATTCACTGATAGTTGTCAGGTTTGCAGTGGATTAAGTGATTGTTGAAACAAAAAAAACTTCCGAAAAGGAAGTTTTTTGATATATTAAAAAAGTATTAATTATAAAATCTGAGCCAATTCCGGATGATTGCTTTTCAGGGCAATCTCTTTAGCTGTATCGCCACTAGAGTTTTTTAAAGATTTGTCTGCACCTTTTTTTATCAATGTTTTTGCCATCTCCACTCTTCCGAATCGGGCAGCGGTCATCAAAGGTGTTTCGTAACCACAGGTTCTGTTGATGTCTGTTGTAGCATTAATTAAAGAAGCAAAATTGTTTTTTCTTTCGTGTCTAATACTGAGAGAAAGGAGATCATAAGAAGCTTCTTTAATGTTGAAACATTTATTGTAATCATTTTTATTGAATGCTTTTAACTGATCTGTCTGAAAGCTCCTAAGTTGACTTGCAGGCATTTCCTGTGCAAATAAACCGTTTGCGAGAAAAGAGATAGCAATAAAGAATGTAGCTGATATAATCTTTTTCATATTTAATTTTCTTATTAACATACAAATCTAAATATTTTTTTTGATATATTTGGCTTAGGATCAATCCTTTTCTGAATTAATAAATAGAACGGTAATTTTATTAGCAGACTTGAAAATCTGAAATCGTTCTTATTCTAAAAGCTTAATGATATCCGTTTTTTCATATTTTTTGGCATAATCTATTGCGCTGTAACCTCTGTCTGTCTTCGTTTCTTTTTTGGCTCCTTTCTCAAGCAGCTTTTTAGCAAAATCAAAGTTGCCATATTTTGCAGCAAACATCAGTGGTGTTTTGCCGTCACAGACTTTTTCCAGATCGGCTTTTTCTTCTGTGAGTTTTTGAAAAACTTTTTTACTGTTTAGTTTAATCGACAGTGCTAACAGTGAATAGGAAGTGTTTTCATTCTGAAAACATTGGTTAATATTTTCTTTGTTCACCAACGCTGAAAAATTTGAAATGTCATCGTATTTCAACATTTGTTTGTGTTCTGAAGTCAATTCCTGCGCTGAGAAAAAACTGAAGGCAAGAATTGAAGCTGTTAAAAATAATTTTTTCATTAATATTGATTTTATCTAAGGTTTAAATTCTAAAATGTCTCCAGGTTGACACTCAAGTGCCTTGCATATTGCTTCCAGAGTAGAAAGTTTCACAGCTTTTGCTTTTCCGGTTTTTAAAATGGAAAGATTCGCCTGCGTGATTCCTATTTTCTCTGCAAGTTCCTGAGACTGCATTTTTCTTTTCGCCAACATGACGTCTACGTTAATTATTATTGGCATAATTTATATTGTTAGGTCATTTTCAGACTGAAGATGAAGTCCTTTTTTGAAGAATACAGTAATGAAGTGTAAGATGATTCCCAAGAATAAGAATGTAAAAGATGTCATGAGCATACCTCCCTCAAGTGATGAGCGAAACACAAAATACCATATTAAAAAATAAAGAGGAGCATACAGTAAATTAATAATAGAAAAAGTTTTCAGATGCTTAATAATTTTCTTGGTGAACAATTGTGTTTCTGTTAAATCGTCAAAAGTTTTATACCCATAAAAGAAGAATAGGCTGAAAAAAATGCTTTGAAAGGTGTGAAAGATAAATGTATTTAATGTAAAAAATCCGGTCATCATCTGTTGTTCTGAAAAGGGATATTTAAATCTGAAAAAAAGATATTTTCCTTTTTCATATGATGCATAATCAATTTCATCATTTACATAAAAAGTTTCCGAAAAAAGATGATGTGAGGTTGTCCAGTTATAATATCCTATTCCAAACCCCAATAGCTGGTAAACAGAATGAAAAAGGAAAATAACAAATAATACCATGAATAGATAACTGATAACTGTGGATACTGATTTTTGCCCTAATAGTTTCATTTTTATATTTTTAAAATTTGTTTAATTAATTATATCGTTAAATCATTTTCTTCCTGAATTTTTTTTCCTTTTGCAAAGATTTCCTTCAGGAAAATAAAAATCAGTCCTGTGATGATGAAGATAAGTGGCGGTGTTAAATCAAATCTCTGCGAGGAGGTGAACAGATCGATGGCTAAATGGATGGTTCCAAAAGCAATAAGGCCGAAACCTAAAATTTTGAAATTCTTCACGGCGTTTTCAGTGAAAAAATTGTCTTTTGAAAGTTCATTTAAAATTTTGAAAACAATAATTAAAATAAAACTGAGAGAAGCTAAACCTAAAAACGCCAGAGAAATACCTTCTACAGAATTTTCCGTCGCCAGGACCATTTTCGTAAAGGGATAATGAAACTGTACAATTTCAGAATTAGTCTGTTGATTGTGGTTTTCAGTTTTCCAGTGATCAATAGACGTAAACTGATTGGTTGAATTGGTGAATGCGTAAACTGACATTAAGCCTAAAATCCAGATGGACATCAGCGTAAATCCGACGGCGTAGATACCGAAAGGATATTTCAGCCAATAAAGTAAAGAGTTTTTTCCTAAAAGTTTCATTATTTTAATATTTTATTATTGCAAATATATAATTAATTATTGTTTTACGATAAAAAATTATAAAAATTATTTTTTTTAGGATTGATTTTCTGAAATCGTATTTTTATCCCTCATTAATTAAGAATGAAAAAATATTTTAATTTTCTTAAAAAGGCATTCAGCGAAGAGGAGACTGATTATACTAAAATAAGTATAAGAAGCGCAGTGTTGCTGTTGGCGATTCCGATGATGTTGGAAATGGCAATGGAATCTGTTTTTGCTTTGGTTGATCTCTACTTTGTAGGTCATTTGAGAGAAAGCGGTTTCGCCATTCAGACTGTCGGCCTTACAGAATCTGTACTGACGATTATCTACTCAATTGCCATCGGAATGAGTATGGCGGCGACGGCGGTTGTAGCAAGAAGAATTGGTGAGAAAAATCCGGAACAGGCTTCCAGGAGTGCCGCACAGGTTATCTCTGTTTCCTTCGTCATCACTTTTGTGTTAAGCTTATTGGGAGTAATCTATGCAGAAGATATTTTAATTTTGATGGGTTCAAAACCTGATGCTGCCGCTTACGGAAAAGATTTTACGAGAATTATGATGGGAAGCAGTGTGATTATTATGTTGCTCTTCCTGATTAACGGAATCTTCAGAGGTGCAGGAAATGCCGCCATCGCCATGAAAAGTTTATGGATTGCCAATATTGCCAACATTATTCTCTGTCCAATTCTGATCCGAGGTCTTGGGCCGATTCCAGCTATGGGTTTAACCGGAGCTGCCATTGCAACCACCATCGGAAGAAGTACCGGAGTTCTTTATCAGCTGTACCATATCTTCATTGCTGATTCTTTGGTGAGAATAAAAATAACTTATTTTAAACCTGATCTGAAATTAATAACATCCATTGTAAAGATTGCCATGCCCGGTATATTTCAGTTCGTCATTGCATCATGCAGCTGGATTTTCCTTGCACAGCTGGTCGCAACAACGGGTGGTGAAGACGCTTCGGCAGGTTATCAGACTGCGCTTCGGTTAATGATGTTCTTTATGCTTCCTGCGTGGGGACTCAGTAATGCGGCCTCCACTTTAGTCGGGCAGAATATGGGTGCCGGTGAAATGTTGCGTGCTGAACAGTCGGTCATGAAAACTGTAAAGTATAATGTCATCTTTATGCTGACCGTTAGTCTCATATTTTTTCTCTTGGGAGATTTTCTTGTCAGTTTCTTTACTGAGCAGGCTGAGATAAAAGGTTTCGCTAAGAATGCTCTCCACATTATGAGTGTAGGATTTGTATTTTACGGAATTGGAATGGTTACCATCAATGCTTTCAACGGAGCTGGCGACACCTGGACACCAACGTGGCTTAATTTTTTCGGATTCTGGATGTTTCAAATTCCATTGGCATATGTACTTTCAAAGTATCTTGACATGGGACCGAAAGGTGTTTTCATTTCAATTCCGGCTGCAGAAACATTGATTACCATTGTAGCTTTTGTTTTATTTAAAAGAGGAAAATGGAAAAATGTGAAGGTGTAACTTATTTATTATAAAATATTTAACGCTGTAATCTTTTGACTTCTGAGTATTAATATTTAACTTCGTAGTCAATCAAAATTTATAGTTATGGGAAAAGGAGACAGAAAGTCGAGAAAAGGTAAAATCATTCTAGGAAGCCACGGAAAGAAAAGACCGAGAAAAGCTTCGAAACCTAATCCTGCTGAGAAAGCAAAAGACTAAAAAGAAAAATGACCAAAGATCAATCTTCGGTCATTTTTTTATATTTTAAAGAGAATTTACTTTCCAAAAAGTCCTCCAAGAAGATCTCCCAATCCGCCTTGCTGCTGCTTTTGCTGCTGACCTCCACCAAGTACGCTTCCTAAGATATCGTTCAGTGGATTACCTGAAGACTGAGACTGTCCGCCACCTAAAACACTTCCTAAAATGTCATTTAATGGACTGGATTGCTGCTGCTGAGCCTGATTCTGAGCGCCTCCTAAAATTCCTCCTAAAAGGTCACCAATTCCTCCTGCTCCAACATTATTCTGCTGTTTTTCTTTACCGATGTAGCCCATAATTACAGGAGCAAGCATCGCTAGAATAGGTCCGATTTTGTCAATTGAAATTCCTGTATTCTGAGACAGTTGGTTTTCTACGGTATTTTTTTGATTTCCGAAAACGTGAGATAAAATAGATCCACCTTCGTCCTGTCTGTTGTCAAGCTGTGACGTATCGTCTAAAATACTTCCGTCGTGGTCTTTATCTAAAGCATTGTTCAAAGCTTCTGCTTCCTTTGCGTCCTGAGATTTATTTCTCAGATAAGAAATTACCAGCGGTGTAGCCACTGCCAAAAGCGCTATAATCTGATTTTTGCTGATTCCGAATTTGTTTTCAGCCTGCTCGGCAACCTGATTTCCTGTGCTTCCTGTCAAAAGGTCGATTAAATTCATTTGTTTTTGTGTTTAAATTTTAAAATTGTTAGAATATCAAAGTTATTAAAATTCCCGAATTAAAAAATTTAAATTTTTAAATTTACGCTAGTTCCGCGATAATTAATTTTTAAAAATCGGAACATTAGAACAGGCTTCCCCAAACATCAGTGACTTTACAACTGGCTTCAATTGTTCTACAAGCTCGATGTAGGCGTTTTCAGGAATTTCTTTGTCGGAGCAACCTTTTACCAAGACTCTCTTATCTTTCAGTTCATCAAAATCATAAGTTTGAATTGCATTGTGCATCAGAATGATTTCCAAATCTTCTTTACTTCCGAAAATAACTTTTTTTGTAACGTCGGTTATTCTGGCTGTGATTAAGAAATATGCCCAAAGCGGAACAATAGCATCTGCAGAATTGTAGATGTAAACGTACTGATCTTTATAATCGTCGGGATTGATGGATGCTACTTTTTCGCGAAAATCTTTTTCCTTTAAAATCATTTCCATGTAAAGGAAATCTTTAAGATCAATTCCCGTTCTAATGCCTCTTGGAACCAAATCTGTAAGGTCAAAATTCACCAGTCCACTAGAGGCAACTTTATTTTTTATTTCAAATTCTTCTGACATTTTTTATCATTATCTTTGAAGCAAATTTACTCATTTCTAATTTGAAATCTGAGGTTTGATATTTGGTATTCAGAAAATCAATCAATGCTCATTACTCATCATTTATGAAATATTATATCATTGCAGGTGAAGCTTCCGGAGATTTGCACGGAAGTAATTTAATGAAATCTTTAAAGCAGAAAGATCCCAGCGCCGAATTCAGATTTTGGGGCGGCGATTTAATGGAAAAACAAGGCGGAACTCTGGTGAAGCATTACCGTGATTTAGCGTTTATGGGGTTTCTTGAGGTGGCGCTGAACTTAAAAACGATTTTAAATAATATTAAATTCTGCAAAACGGATATTAAAAACAACAGACCTGATGTTTTAATTTTAGTTGATTATCCCGGTTTTAATCTAAGAATTGCAAAATTCGCCAAAGAACTAGGGATCAAAGTGGTTTACTATATTTCTCCTCAACTTTGGGCCTGGAAAGAAGGTAGAGTAGAGATTATTAAAAAGTATGTAGATGAAATGATGGTCATTCTTCCTTTTGAAGAAGACTTTTATAAAAAACATCAGGTAAAATCTCACTTTGTTGGGCATCCTTTACTTGATGCGATTTCGACCCTGCAAGATATTGATGTTGAGGTTTTTAAAAAAGAAAATAGCTTAAACGAAAAAGAAATTATCGCTTTACTTCCCGGTTCCAGAAAACAGGAAGTGGAGAAGATGCTGGAGATTATGCTTTCTGTAAGACCTTACTTTAAAGACTATCAATTTGTTATCGCTGGAGCTCCAAGTCTTGAGAAAGATTTTTATCAAAAATATGTGGATGAAAACGTACATTTTGTTTCCAACAGAACGTATGACTTGTTGAGGTGTTCAAAGGCTGCGCTGGTAACTTCAGGAACTGCGACGCTTGAAACAGCATTATTAAATGTTCCGGAAGTCGTTTGTTACCGTGGAAGTAAAATTTCTTATGCCATTGCTAAAAGATTGGTTAAGCATATCAAATATATTTCTCTTGTCAATTTAATTATGGATAAAGAAGTAGTTAAGGAGTTGATTCAAAGTGAATTGAATACCAAAAATTTGGTTGAGCAGCTGAAGTCCATCGTTGAAGGAGCAAAAAGAAATGTGATGCTTGAAGAATATGCGGTTTTGCGAACTAAGCTCGGCGGAAAAGGTGCAAGCGACAATGCTGCAGATATTATTCTGAAAAATAAGTAAACTTTTCAAAATGATTTTCATTTTTTTAGTACTTTAGTTCTACAAAATGATGAAAATTGAACCGACAGCCATTGCTAATATTAGTCTGCTGCTTTATTCTTGGAATTCTATTTCAGGATATCTTTTTTCTTAATCAGAATTCAATTTTTACCATTGCAGTCATCTGTCTTTTAATTGTAGCTTCTACCGGATTTAAATCATTTTTAATCTCGAAATTCAACTCAATTGTATTCGGAATATTCTTTTTTGGATTGGGAATCTGTCTGCATTTTTTAAATTTTCAGACTGTTCCTCAAGTGGCATTTAAACCGAATGAAAATATTGTTTTTAAGATTTCTAAAAAATTAAATTCAACAGAAAAGAATAAAAAGTATGAAGCCATTGTTCAGATTGGAAAAGAAAATTTCAATTCAATCATTCTCATTCCAAAAGATAGTAAAGAGCTTGATTTTAAGCACTATTATAAGGCCAAATCCTATGTAAGTCAGCCGCAATCTCCTCAGTATGATTTTCAGTTTGATTATGCAAAGTATCTTCACCGGAAAAACATCTTCTACCAATGTTATATCAACGGTGAACTAAGCTCGGCAGCAAGAAATGATTTGTCGGTAGCTGAAAAAATCCGTCAGAAAAGACTTGAAGTTTTACAGAAAATTAATCATTCTGAAATGTCCCCGAGAAGTCAGGAGTTTCTGAAAGGAATTATTCTGGCTGACCGTACTGAAATTGATTCTCAGACTCTGCAGGACTTCAACCGTTCAGGATTGGTACATTTTCTCGCGATCTCTGGAACTCACGTGGTTGTTATTTTCGGAATGATCTATTTTCTTTTAATAAAAATTTTACCGTTAAGATTTCGAAAGTCAGTGATTATAATAAGCCTGGCTTTCATTTGGGTTTTTGCTTTATTTATCGGCTTTGGAAGCTCGGTAGTTCGGTCTTGTATTATGCTTACCGTATATTTTATTTATGTATTGCTTCAGCGGAAGCCAGATTTGCTGCATTCTTTAGCGCTGTCTGCTTTTATTATTTTAGTAATGGATACTCATCAGTTTTTTGATATAGGATTTCAGCTGAGCTTTCTGGCAGTTTTGGGAATTTACTGGCTGAACCAACCGATTTTAAAACATTTTCCGAGGCAGGATCATTATGTGAAGAAGATTCTGTTCAACACAGTTTCTATTTCCATTTCTGCGCAATTGGCGACTTTGCCTTTGGTTTTATATTATTTTCACCAGTTTTCATTCATATCAATTGTTGCCAATTTTTTTATTGTTCCTTTTTCAGAAGTGATTATTGTGTTTTCGTTTTTGATGACGGGTCTGATGGCTTTTGGATTTGGTTTTAAAATAATTAGTACAATTTACGATTTTATTATTGATTTACTTTTAAATGTCATTCATTGGTTTGCAGATTTTGAATCGCTGTTTTTTCAGAATATTTCAATGAGTTTAATTGAGGTTGCGATGCTGTTTATAATAGTTTATCTCTTAAGATTTGTAATTGTTAAATTTAATTTTAAACGAGTGATGCAGTTTTGTTTGGCGATACTGTGTTTCTTTATTCTAAGAATCGCCTTTACAATTTATGAAAATCAGAAAGAGGAAATTTTAGTTCATCAGTATAATAAGGGGCATGTGGTTTCGGTTAAGAAAGGAAATGTTGCGTGTTTCTGGATTGAAAATTTAGGTGATAGAGATAAAATTCAACAAAATATTATCAACCCATATGTTTCATCCCGACGGATCGGTAATGTAAAATTTAATGAGCTTCCCTCGGATTCGCGAGACGTAGTTTTTAATGGTAAAATTTATAATTTAAAATAATCATAGTTTTTTTGAATTTTCCTGCAATAATGATGTTTTTCATTGTTATTTAGAAAGATTACAAACTGTATAATAGTGAGATTTCTCACTTTTTAGTTTTCTTAACATTCCTTAATTTTGTGGAAAATCAAATTTAAACTCAATATGGCAGGTTTAACAAGTTCTTCGATAGGAAGGAAATATGCGATGGCACTTTCAGCAATGTTTTTGCTGATCTTTTTGTTGATGCATTTATCCACCAACATGACATCTGTTTTCAGTGAAGATGTTTTCAACTCAGCTTCTCATTTTATGGGTTACAATCCGGCAGTTCAGTTCCTGATGCAACCTATTTTGATGTTTGCGGTAATATTCCATTTTGTAATGGGATTCATCTTAGAAATAAGAAACAATAAGGCGCGTCCTATAAAATATGCCGACAACAAAGGTTCTGCTAACTCTACATGGATGTCTAGAAATATGATTATTTCTGGTGCTGTGATTTTGGCTTTCCTTGCTTTGCATTTTTATGATTTCTGGTTTCCGGAAATGAACTTCAAATATATTGAAGCTAATGTTCCGAATGAAACAAGATATTGGGAAGAGCTTCATCACAAATTCCACGATCTTTGGAGAGTAGTTCTTTATGTAGTCGCTTTCGGATTGCTTGGTTTACACTTAGCACACGGATTTCAGTCTTCTTTCCAGTCAATCGGAGCAAGACATCCAAAATATACACCGGTAATTAAGGCTTTCGGAAATTGGTATTCAATCCTTATTCCGCTTGGTTTTATTTTTATTGCAATTTTTCATTACGTAACTCAATAATATCCATATACTAATATGAGTAAATTAGATTCAAAAATTCCAGCAGGTCCACTTAAGGATAAATGGAAAAATCATAAAGACCATATGAACCTTGTTGCACCAAACAACAGAGATAAGATTGATATTATTGTTGTAGGTACAGGTTTGGCAGGAGGTTCTGCAGCAGCTACTCTGGCTGAGCAGGGATATAATGTAAAGGCATTCTGTTATCAGGATTCACCTAGAAGAGCGCACTCTATTGCGGCTCAGGGTGGTATCAACGCTGCTAAAAATTATCAGGGTGATGGTGACTCTACCTACAGATTGTTCTACGATACTATTAAAGGTGGTGACTACAGAGCAAGAGAGGCAAACGTTTACAGATTAGCTGAAGTTTCTGCCAATATTATTGACCAATGTGTTTCTCAGGGAGTTCCATTTGGTAGAGATTACGGCGGACAGTTAGATAACCGTTCATTTGGTGGGGTTCAGGTTAAGAGAACTTTCTACGCAAAAGGACAGACTGGTCAGCAGTTATTATTAGGTGCATATTCTTCATTAAGCCGTCAGATCGGAAAAGGAAGAGTGAAAATGTACAACCGTCACGAAATGCTTGAACTGGTAATCGTGGATGGAAAAGCAAGAGGAATTATCGCTAGAAATTTAGTAACAGGTGAGATCGAAAGACACTCAGCTCACGCAGTGGTAATTGCTTCAGGAGGTTATGGAAATGTTTATTTCCTTTCTACTAACGCAATGGGTTCAAACGTTTCTGCAGCTTGGAAGATTCATAAAAAAGGAGCGTATTTCGCAAATCCTTGTTATGTTCAGATTCACCCAACCTGTATTCCGGTTCACGGAACACAGCAGTCTAAACTGACTTTGATGTCTGAATCATTAAGAAACTCCGGAAGAATCTGGGTTCCTAAGAAAATTGAAGATTCAGTTGCCATCAGAGAAGGTAAACTGAGACCTGAAAATATTAAAGAAGAAGACAGAGATTATTATTTGGAAAGAAGATATCCTGCATTCGGTAACCTTGTTCCCCGTGACGTTGCGTCCAGAGCTGGTAAAGAAAGATGTGATGCCGGTTTCGGAATCGAAAATAATGATACTAAAGAAGGTGTTTACCTAGATTTCTCTACAGAAATCATCAAAAAAGGTAAAGAAGCTGCTATCGAAAAGCATATTCACAATCCTACAGATCAGCAGATCTATGATTTAGGTAAAGCCTGGATTGAAGAGAAGTACGGTAACTTATTCGTAATGTATGAAAAAATTACTGCGGATGATCCTTACAAAACTCCAATGAAGATTTATCCTGCCGTTCACTACACAATGGGTGGTGTTTGGGTTGATTACAACTTACAGTCTACAATCCCTGGATGTTTCGTTGTTGGTGAAGCTAATTTCTCAGACCACGGAGCCAACAGATTGGGAGCTTCAGCTTTGATGCAAGGTTTGGCAGACGGATATTTCGTTCTTCCTTACACGATTGCAGATTATCTTTCAGCAGACATTAGAACAGGAACTATTCCTACGGATTCTGCCGAGTTTGAGCAGGCTGAAAAAGAGATTAAGGACAAAGTAAATTTCTTTGTAAATAATAAAGGAACACATTCAGTAGATCATTTCCACAAACAATTAGGACACATTATGTGGAATAAAGTAGGGATGGGAAGGACTCCTGAAGGTTTGAGAGAAGCGATTATAGAAATCGATCAGGTGAAAAAAGATTTCTGGCAAAACGTAAAAGTAATGGGTGAAACTGAAGGGATGAATACAGAGCTTGAAAAAGCGTTCAGAGTAGCAGATTTCATTGAATTAGGACAGCTTATGGCTATCGATGCATTACACAGAAACGAGTCTTGTGGTGGGCATTTCAGAGAAGATCACGCAACTCCGGAAGGTGAAGCAGAAAGAGATGATGTTAATTTCAAATATGTAGGAGCTTGGGAATATCAGGGAGATGATATCAAAAATGAGGTTCTGCACAAGGAAGATCTTATCTATGAAAACATTGAAGTTAAAGCAAGAAGTTATAAATAATCTCCAATCTATAAATAAATAATTATGAGTGCAAAAAAAGGCCTTCATCTTACGCTGAAAATTTGGAGACAGAAAAATACAAAAACTAAAGGTCAGTTTGAGACCTATAAAATATCAGATGTTTCTACAGATTCTTCATTCTTAGAAATGTTAGACATCTTGAACGAACAGTTAATCAACGAAGGAAAAGAACCAATTGCTTTTGACCACGACTGTCGTGAAGGAATCTGCGGAATGTGTTCTCTATACATCAACGGTAGAGCTCACGGTCCTGATACAGGAATTACGACGTGTCAGCTTCACATGAGAATGTTCAAAGACGGCGAAACCATCGTGATCGAACCTTGGAGAAGTGCTGCGTTCCCTGTGATCAAAGATTTGATGGTAGACAGAAGCGCATTCGACAGAGTGATGGCTGCAGGTGGATTTATTTCGGTAAACACTTCAGGAAATACTTTGGATGCCAACGCAATTCCGGTTCCTAAAGAAGATGCAGACAAAGCAATGGATGCAGCTGCGTGTATCGGTTGTGGAGCTTGTGTAGCTTCTTGTAAAAACGGTTCAGCAATGTTGTTCGTGGGAGCTAAAGTTTCTCAGTACGCATTATTGCCTCAAGGTAGAGTAGAAGCTAAGAGGAGAGTTCTGAATATGGTGAAAGCGATGGATGAAGAAGGATTCGGAAACTGTTCAAATACCGGAGCATGTGAAGTGGAATGTCCTAAAGGAATTTCTCTTGAGAATATTGCCAGAATGAACAGAGAGTATATGGTTGCAATGGCAGACAGAGGATAATCTGTTTTATAAAATATATTGAAAATTTCGTCTTCTTTATTGGAGGCGAAATTTTTAGTTAAATCTTTCATAAAATCAATTCTAAGGTAGCAGTAAGTTTGTTGAAAAACTTATTTTTGTTGCATTATTTAAATTTAAAAATGAAATCGCAAATTCAAGCATTCAAAAAAAATAATATCACAATAA
Organism: Chryseobacterium kimseyorum; assembly: GCF_025971945.1. GTDB lineage: Bacteria > Bacteroidota > Bacteroidia > Flavobacteriales > Weeksellaceae > Chryseobacterium > Chryseobacterium kimseyorum. The sequence continues at coordinate 294,021 of NZ_JAPDHW010000005.1, read as the reverse complement.
TGATTAAAAAATATCTTTTGTTATTTGTCATTGCAATATTTGCAGTGTCTTGTTCAAAAAAAGTAGAAGTTAAGGGGAAAATTGCAGGGAGTTCTCCTTTAGAGAGAGTGGAATTTGTAGAAGCCTCAGGAGTTGCTACTTTGCCACTTATTAATATGGGCTTAGATAAAGACGGAAATTTCGCCGGAACTTTTGAAGCTCCGAAAAACGGAATGTATGTGATTAACTATGCAGGAAAGCAGAATTTAATTTTCCTTAAAGGTGGACAGACTGTAAATATCTCAGGTAGTGCAGCAACATTTCCGAATGAATATGTAGTAACCGGTGATGCCAAAAATGATAACGATTTCTTCCAGGCTAGTCAGAAATTTCTTTCCACTTACGGTCAGGGATTGAATATTCAGGAATTAATGGCTGGAGACGAAGCGAAGTATATCAAAGGTATGCAGAAGATCGAAGCTGATATCAACAAAAATATTGACGAGAATGTAAAAAAATACAATCCTGGAAAAGAAGTGGTAGAGTGGAAGAGAGCAGATGCTAAAACTGCGATTCTTAACCTTTTGGTTAATTATGAAATGACTAAAAAGCAGATCTCTGGAAATCCTTCATTTAAATTAGGAAAAGTATTTACAGATTACGAAAATAAATTAAAAGAAAACAATGACGAAATGGTGAAAACAAGCCCTTTCTACAGACAGTATCTTTTAACAAAAATGAGTCCTGAATTCCAAAAATTTGCTGAAGCAAAAAGCAAAGGGAAAGCAGATATCACTACTTCAGAATTATTTAATGACTTTTTAAAATCTCAAAAAGAAGTTTCTCAGATAACCAAAGATTATTTGTTGGCATTTGTGATGGCTCAGTCGGATATTCATCCACAGACTCCGGCGAAGACCACAGATAAAATCAAAAAAATTATCGAAGAAGATATTAAAGACGCTGGTATTAAAGCTGACATCAAAAAAATGCAGTTTACAATCAACGGATTCAAAATCGGTGATGATGCTCCAGAAGCTTCATTGGTGAAAGCAGACGGTTCAGCTTATAAGCTAAGCGATAACAAAGGAAAGCCTTACGTATTGGTTTTCTATGCATCATGGAATCCTTACATTGCAGAAGGTACAGTTCCTGTTTTGAAAGAAGTTGTGAATTTTTATAAATCTAAAATGAACTTCGTTTTCGTAAACCTTGATGATACAAAAGATCAGTTTACAAAAACAAGTAACGCAATGATGAAAGGAATTCAGGGAACGAACGTGTATGCTGAAGGTGGTCTTAATTCTGACATTGCTAAAAAATACGGAGTTTACGGATTTAAATTGCCAAACTTCATCGTAGTAGATAAAAACGGTAAAATTGTAAGCAGATCGTTTGTCAACTTAGGAGATCAGGATTTGATCACTATTTTAGACAAGCAAACCGGACTTGCTGCACCAAAAGTTGCTCCGCAACAGCAGATGATGCCACAGATGATGGATCCTTCTGCACAGCCGGCTCCTTCGGTTCAGGAAGCTCCTCAGACAAAATAATAAAACTTACACAATAGAAAAAACCTTGTCTTCGGATAAGGTTTTTTTTTATTGTATTTTTGCAAAGTGAAACCGGAAGGTGAATCAAAATATAGAAAAATTAGAAAATTTACGGATGTAAAGTAGAAAGTAGATCCGTACCGATAGAAATTGTTATGAGAAAGAAGAAAGATGTCATTCTTGAAAATATAAAATTATTTGCTGCAGGCGCAAAAGGTGTTGCCATCGGAAAAACTGAAGAAGGAAAAACGGTTTTGGTTTCCGGAGCAATTCCTGGAGATGTAGTGAATGCAAGAGTGAAAAAATCAAAATCAAAATATTTTGAAGCTGATGTAAAAGAAATTGTTGAGAAATCACCATTCAGAGTTGAGCCGAAATGTATTCATTTTGGAACCTGTGGAGGATGCAAGTGGCAGAATATGAGCTATGAAAAACAGCTCGATTTCAAACAGGAAGAAGTTTACAATAATATCAAAAGAATCGGTGGAATTGATGATTTCGAAAACGTTCCGATTTTAGGTGCAGAAGAACAGTATTTCTACAGAAATAAGATGGAATTCTCTTTCTCTAACGCAAGATGGCTGACGCAGTACGAAATCAGTTCTGAAGAAAACTATGGCAGCAGAGATGCACTTGGTTTTCATATTCCCGGAATGTGGAGCAAGATTCTTGATCTTAAAGAATGTTGGCTGCAGGAAGATCCTTCAAACGCCATCCGTTTGGCAGTAAGGAATTTTGGAATTGAAAATGGTTTAGACTTTTTCGACGTGAGAGAGCAAAAAGGTTTTCTGAGAACTTTGATGATGAGACAGAATTCTGCCGGAGAGTGGATGGTTTTGTTTCAGCTGTACAGAGAGGAAAAAGCGAACCGTACAAAACTTTTCGATTATCTGTTAGAGCAGTTCCCACAGATCAAAACGCTGGTGTACGCAATTAATCCTAAGCAGAATGATTCTATTTATGATTTAAATGTAAATACCTATTTCGGAGAAGGATTTTTAATGGAAGAAATGGATGGTCTTAAATTTAAGATTGGTCCGAAATCTTTCTTCCAAACCAATTACAAGCAGGCTTTAGAATTATACAGAAAAACTCTTGAATTTGCCGATTTAAAAGGTGACGAAGTAGTTTACGATTTATATACAGGAACCGGAACAATTGCTCAATACGTTGCACGAAATGCAAAACATGTAATTGGAATCGAATCGGTTCAGGAGGCAATCGATGCAGCCATAGAACATGCTGAATTAAATGGTTTAACCAACACAACATTCTACTGTGGAGATATGAAAAATGTCTTCAATGATGAGTTTTTAGAAAATCATCCGAAAGCAGATGTGTTGATCACCGATCCGCCAAGAGATGGAATGCATCAGAAAGTGGTTGAGCAAATTCTGAAGCTTGCCCCGGAAAAAGTGGTTTATGTGAGCTGTAATTCGGCTACCCAGGCGAGAGATTTGGCTTTAATGAAAGACCATTATACTTTGGTGAAAATATTACCGGTAGACATGTTTCCGCAGACCCATCACGTGGAGAATATCGCGCTATTGGTGAAGAAATAATTATTTAAATTTGAATAGATCAATCATAAGATTATTGAACATGACAAAACCCTGTAAAGCATTTTTCTTATTTGCAGCCTTGATTTTCAGCCAACACAACCTTTCTGCACAGGAAAAAGATTCCACTGCAGTAAAAAGTGATACCGTGAAAGCGAAAAAAGAAGATAAAAAGAAAAGTCTGATTAAGCCTTTTAAAGATGTTATCACGGCAAAAGCAGTTTCTGATCAGGGTGTTTTTACAGTTCATAAAGTAGAAGAAAAATACTATTTTGAAATTCCGGACTCGATGCTGAAAAAGGAATTTCTGTTGGTGACAAGATTAACAAAAGCCGCTGCGGGAATGCGTTCCGGAACTTCCGGTTATGCGGGAGACCAAATTGGTCAGGAGGTTATTGCTTTTGAAAAAGGTCCTAACGATAAGATACTTCTGCGTTCAATTTCTCATGTAGATTATGCTAAAGATTCTACGTCAGAAATGTACAACTCGGTAACGAGAAATAATGTACAGGCAATTATTAAATCTTTTGATATAAAAGCTTTTGGAGTTAATAAAAATTCTTCTGTTATTGAGGTAACCGATATTTTGAATTCCGACAATGAGCTGACTTCATTTTCTGTGCGTTCAAAAGAAGGCTATAGGGTTGGAGCTTTTCAAAAAGACATGTCATTTATTAATTTTGTGAAATCTTTCCCGACTAACGTTGAAATAAATACCACAAAAACTTTCGCCAGAACACTAGGTCGCCTAACTCCTGAAATGACAAAACTGGCTCCTAAGGTCAGTGGAAATTACACTGTCGAAATCAATTCGTCATTTGTACTTCTGCCGGAAAACAAAATGCAGTCAAGGTATTTTGATCCGCGGGTTGGATATTTTACCGTTGGATATACAGACTTCGATCTTGATCCACAGGGAGTAAAAAAGATTTCTTTAGTTAAAAGATGGCGTCTTGAGCCGAAACCTCAGGACGTAGAAAAATATAACCGAGGCGAACTGGTGGAGCCTGCAAAACCAATTGTATTTTATATTGATCCGGCAACTCCGAAGAAATGGGTTCCTTATCTTATACAGGGTGTGAATGATTGGCAGAAAGCTTTTGAGAAAGCCGGTTTTAAAAATGCCATTTTAGCAAAAGTACCCGATCCTAAAATCGATACAGAATGGAGTCTTGAAGATGCAAGATTTTCAGCAATCGTTTATAAACCGTCGGATGTTCCTAATGCTTCAGGACCTTCCATTGCAGATCCTCGAACCGGAGAAATTCTTGAAAGTCACATCAACTGGTATCATAATGTCATGATGTTGCTGAGAAACTGGTATTTTGTCCAGGCTTCGCCAAATGATCCGAGAGCTAGAAAAATTGAATTTGAAGATAAATTGATGGGTGAGCTGATTCGTTTTGTTTCTTCACACGAAGTTGGTCATACATTAGGTTTAAGGCATAACTATGGATCAAGTTCCACTGTCCCTGTTGAAAAACTGAGAGATAAAAAATGGCTTGAGATCAATGGTCATACGCCGTCAATTATGGATTATGCTAGATTTAATTATGTAGCACAGCCGGAAGATAATATCGGTGATGCCGGAATTTTTCCACGAATTGGTGATTATGACAATTGGGCAATTGAGTGGGGTTACAAAAGATTTAATCAGTTTAAAACTCCTGATGCAGAAAAAGAATATCTGAATAAATGGGTAATCAAAAATCTTAAAAATGAAAGACTTTGGTTTGGTAATGAGAGTAATCCTTTAGATCCACGATCACAAAGTGAGCAGGTAGGTGACAATGCAATGATTGCCAGTACTTATGGTTTGAAAAACTTACAGAGAATTATTGATAATCTGGAAAAATGGACTGCCACACCAAATGAAGATTATGCAAATCTGGATATGATGTACGATCAGGTGACGACTCAGTTCAGAAGATATTTAGGTCACGTTTCGAAATATATCGGCGGACAGATGGAAACTCCCAAAACTGCAGAACAGTCTGGTTCAGTTTACGAGGTTGTTGCCAAAAAAGATCAGAAAGAAGCGATGAGATTTTTAGACGAAAATATTTTCACAACACCACAGTGGCTGATTAAAAAAGATATTTTTGAGAAAACAGGAAAGACACCTGTGAAAACCATTGAGGAACTTCAGAACAGTGTTTTGGGAAGAATTTTAAGTCCGATGGTTCTTCAGAATATGTATCAGATGGAATCGGTAGAACCCAATACATATTCGGTGATTGAACTGCTTTCGGATTTGAATACGTCGATACTAAAAAAAGAAAATGCTGATATTTACAGAAGAAATCTGCAGCGTAATTATATTGATTCACTTATAAAACTCGTTGATAATAGATCAGACAAATCAGATATTTCTGCTTTGGTAAGAGGAAATTTAAATACCATAAAAAAAGAACTTGCCGCAAAATCAACTTCAGATTTGGTGAATAAGTATCACTATGAAGATTTGGTTTTCCGTATAGAAAAGGCTCTAGATCCAAAATAATTTAAAAATGAAAAGATTACTGTCATTCTTTATTTTATCTGTTATGATGATTTCATGTGGCGGAGACGACGATATCTGCGAAAGTGGAGAAGGAACGCCGAGACTGAAGGTCACATTTAAAAACGGAGATAAAATCACAAAGTTAGATTCCCTTAAAGTCTATGTAGATTACGGTGTAAGAACCGTAGATCTTGGCTGGAGCAGAAATGTAGATTCTATCTTCATTCCACTTCGTGTAGATGAATCTCCATACACCGATTTATTTGTTAAAAGAACCAGAAAAGGAGACTCTTCAAGAGTGCGGATAAGCTATTCTACAAAATCAATTTATGTTTCACCAGGTTGTGGAGCCAAATTGAATTACGAAAATGTAAGCGGACAATTACTAAAATCAAACCCTGTCATTAAATTAGAAACCGGACAAAACTTTATTGAAAATGAAGAAAAAACTAATCTTTACCTCGTTTTTTAGTCTGCTCGGACTGCTGGTTTCTGCACAGGATAAAAAAGTAGAAGAAAAGGAAAAATGGAAATATGAGCCCAACTTTATGGTTGGGGTAGATGTTTTGAATACGGGTGTGTCATTCTTTTCAGACAGACAGCTTTTCCAGGGTTTTATCTCATCAAAAATAAAAGGAAATATCCATGGAGTCGTAGAAGCCGGATTTGAAAAGAACATTTATCAGAAAAACGGATACGACGCTACAGCCAATGGACCATTCATTAAGATAGGCGGCTTTTATATGCTTGCTAAAGATCCTGAAAATGAATTCAACGGTTTTTACGGTGGAGCAAAAGTTGGCGGATCATTTTACACCCAGGAATACTTTTCAATTCCAATTCGTGGTTTTGGGGGAAGCAGTTCGTCAATTTCAATGCCTTCATCATCACAGTCATCATTCTGGCTGGAAGGAGCAATTGGTGGCAGGGTTCAGCTTTTTGAATCCAATTTTTTCATCGACGTCAATATGCAGCCAAAATATTTAATGGTCACATCAAAACAGGATGAAGTCGTTCCGATGATCGTTCCGGGCTTTGGTAGAAGCTCATCAAAGTTTAATATGGGTTTTGCCTGGAATATTGCGTATAAGTTTTAACGATTTCCTTTGGTGCCTTTTTTAACAAGTCGAGTTTGTTTTGTTAATTCATTATATAACTGCTCTAATTCCTTGGGCGGAAAACCGGAATCAAAGTCGGAAGAACTGAATTGTTTTCCGTCATACGAAATATTAATGGTGGCTGCATAAGCAGCATCAGAAAAGCGGTCTGAGGTTGGAGCTTTGTACGTATTAATTTTTGGAAGATCAAGTTTCAGAACTTGTTCTTTCAGAGCAGTCCATTCTGATGATGTATTTATATCATTTGTTACATTCTGATCATTAACGGCAACTGTTTTTGTATTTTCAGTAAAAGTGAATACTCTTCTTGTTCCTCTTGTGTATTCAACATAGGAAACTTTTTCTATTCTACTGTTGGTAGGTTTAGACTGCACTATTTCATTAGATGTAGCACTGTTTTTCTGTGTATTACAACCAATTGTAATGCATGATAAACTAAGTGAAATTAGTGATATAATAATTTTCATCAGTATAAAGTTAAATATATTTATCAAAGAAAGATAAAAATTATGCCAGAAACTAATATATTTGTACAAAACAATTAAAATAATTTAAAATGCGAAATTTTACAATCGTGAAAATTCTGTGTTTGGCTTTATTTTCTTTTGCCGGTTTAGCAAATGCGCAAACCACTACCACAAGTGGAGCAAAGGAAAATCAAAAAACAGACAAGCCAAAGAAAGATCTTTCAAAATCAAATGGCTTTGAAAGATGCTCATTTACTGAATATGAAAATTATCTACAAAGAAACTTTCCAGGTCGAGCAACTACTGCTGAGTTTGAAGCATGGATAAAGCCTCTCATTGAGGAAGCAAAGCAGAACAAATCTCAAAATGGGGGAATTGTTACAATTCCCGTGGTAGTTCATGTTATTCATAGTGGACAGAATGTTGGGTCAGCACCGAATATTTCTGACGCACAAGTACAGTCTCAGATCACTGTTATGAATAATGACTTCCGTCGTTTAGCAGGTACACCAGGATTTAATTCTAATGTGCTAGGGGCAGACACAATGATTCAGTTTGCACTCGCAAAAGTAGATCCAAATGGTAATCCTACTGATGGTATCGACAGAGTAAATCTTTGTTTGGATAGATGGACTACTGCTCAGATTAATAATACCGTAAAACCTCAAACTATCTGGGATCCTACTAGATACATGAATATGTGGAGTGTATACTTCAGTGACGGATCTTTACTTGGATATGCTCAATTTCCAGACACTACATTGCCAGGCTTAAATCCAGTAGGTGGTTTAGCAAGTACAGATGGTGTTGTTGCAAATTTTTCTACTTTTGGAAGTAAAGATTATGATACAAATAATTCATTTTTCTTAGCTGCTCCTTACAATAAGGGTAGAACAATGACTCATGAAGTTGGACACTTTTTAGGTCTTAGACACATTTGGGGAGATGGTTATGATGCGAATGGTAATCCGACCCTTACTATCTGTGAGACGGATTATTGTAATGATACACCTCCTGCTCACGATGCAAATTACGCATGTAACCCGAATGTAGCTAGCTGTACTCAAGGGCTTTTTGAAATGGTTCAAAATTATATGGATTATACACCTGATGCCTGTATGAATATTTACACCATTGATCAGAAAAGTAGAATCACTACAGTGATGAATAATTCTCCTAGAAGAATGGATCTTAAAACCTCTGTAGCCGATATTGCAATTCCTTTGTTTGCTAATGATGCTGAAGTAAAAGTTGAAAGGGGTTGTACTTCAGGTAATTGTTCAAATGTAGTAAAGTTTTTACTATATAACAGAGGAACAGCGAACCTAACATCGGCAAATATATCGTACACAATTGGTACTTCTGGTGCACAAACTTACGCATGGACTGGAAGTTTAGCTCAAAATAAATATGCAGTAATTACTGTGCCTGTACCAAATAATACTGCAAATTCTGCAGCAATAACTGCAAATGTAACTTCTGCTAATGGAGGAACAGATCAACGTGCAAGCAATAATTCTGCAACAGGTACCTATATATTGCCTCCGGCAGCAACATATTATGCTACAAACACAATTGCTTTTAACTTGCAATTAGATGGTTATGGTTCAGAGATTATCTGGTCATTAAAGAATGGTTCTGGTCAAATCGTTAAAGCTGGTGGACCTTATCAAGATGCTACAGTAGCACTCCCTCCTGTGATTTCTGAAAATTGGGTTCTTCCTAATGATTGCTATACATTTACAATCACTGATTCTTATGGGGATGGTTTAGACAGTACAGACGGTGGATATGTTGATTTAGCGTCAAGCACAGGTCAAGTAATTTATCATGGAGAATCAGATATTTTAGGTTATGGATCTAAGACCTTCACGACACAGTTTTTGAGTACAGAAGATGTTGTAAAAACAAAAAGCTTTGGTATTTATCCAAATCCAGCAACTGATGTTTTAAACATTACTAAAGTTTCAGATAAAGCTAAATTTGAAATTCATAATGCAGTTGGCCAATTGGTAAAATCTGGTACAATCAATGGTAACCAGGTGAGAGTAGCTGAATTGGTTAAAGGAACTTATATCATTACTATCCAAGATAAAAATATCTCCGAAAGTATTAAGTTTATTAAAAAATAATTCTTTCAGTAGAAAATGGTAAAAACCCTAAGTATATCTTAGGGTTTTTTTGTTATTTATATGTAAACTCAATATTTTTTTTGTTATTATAGCATATTTTTATTAATATAGATTAAAAAAGTATATTATAATCTTTATATTTGAGAATTAAAAATAATTCAATTTATGAAGAAACTCATTACTGCTTTATTTTGTAGTGTAATTGGAGGAACTGCTTTAGCACAGTGGACTCCTACTACAATTAATAGAGGTGCTAGGATTGAGCCATCATCAGTCCCGCAACATTTTAAGCTTGATATCAACCAATTGAGATCACAGTTGGCAAACGCACAGGAATCAGGGTTCAATGCGAAACCGGTTTATATCTCTTTGCCAAACTTGAAAGGAAAGTTGGAAAAATTTGCAGTTTACAGTTTTCCTGTGATGGTAAAAGAACTTGCTGATCAGTACCAATTAGGATCATATGTCGGTGTTGGGGTAGACAATCCTGAGAAATATTTAAGATTCTCAATCTCACCAAAGGATTTCAGTTCAATGGTTATCAGTAATGGTTCGTATGAATTTATTGATGCACAAAATGCTGATAAAACGATTTACGGAGTCCATAATAAATCAACAAAAGATGGTAAAGCATTTGTGTGCAGCACACTTGAAAGTCCAACTACTGTAAAACAGCTTGATGATTTACACAAGGCAGGGAAAGTATTTACAAATCAACCTACTGATTTTTCTAAAAGTTCTGATAAAAAATACAGAACGATGAGACTTGCTCTTTCCGTCACCGGTGAGTATACTGCATTTCATGGTGGAACGGTAGCGGGAGCACTTACTGCAATGAATAATACCATGACAAGAGTGAATGGAATATTCGAAAAAGATTTAGCGCTACATCTTAATATTCAAAACTATCCTGCAATTATTTACACTGACGCAACTACAGATCCTTACACAGGAAACCTGAATGTGCAGTTACAGCAAACACTTACGTCTGTAGTGGGGAATGATAATTATGATATAGGTCACGTATTTAATGCTGCCGGTAACAATGGAAATGCCGGTTGTATCGGTTGTGTATGTATTGCACCTACAACGCCAACTGCAACAGCTAAAGGATCAGGATTCACCCAAAGCACCAGTCCGATTGGTGATACTTTCGATGTGGACTTTGTTGCACATGAGATGGGCCATCAGTTAGGTGGAAATCATACCTTTTCACATGCACTCGAAGGATCTTCAACAAATGTGGAACCGGGATCTGGTTCAACAATTATGGGGTATGCTGGGATTACTGGAACCAATACTGACGTACAGCCTAATTCGGACGCATTCTTTCATAAAGTAAGTATTCTACAAATACAAACTAATTTAAATATTAAAAGTTGTGATACAGAGACTTCTATTGCAAATAATCCACCGGTTATAGCAGCACTTCCTACATATAATATTCCGAAGGGAACTGCTTTTGTTTTAACGGCATCTGCAACAGATCCTGAAAATGACCCTATTACTTATATGTGGGAACAGGTTGATAATGCATCAGTAACAATTAACAGAAATAATATAGGATCTACTAGCACAGGTGCTTCATTCAGATCATTTGTTCCTACGACTAGTCCCACAAGATATTTTCCGAAATTAGAATCAGTTCTCAGTGGAGTTTTAGATAACGCTAATAATGGTTGGGAATCTGTTTCTAAAGTAGCCAGAACAACAAAATTTGCGGTAACCGTACGAGATAACAATCCTGTTGCAACTCAACAGCAATCTCAATTTGCAGAGCAAACCATCGTAGTAGGAAACGATGGGCCATTCAAAGTTAATACGACTTACGCTAATGTTGGGGTTGCATTCCCTATCGAATGGGATGTTGCTGGTACAACAGCGGCTCCTTATAGTGTTGCTAATGTTAAGATTGATTATACCATAGATAATGGAACAACCTGGACTGTTTTAGTAGCTTCGACTCCTAATGATGGAACAGAGAGTTTCACTTTCCCTGCAAGCATGAATGGTCAGACTATCAAGCTTAGAGTTTCATCAATAGGTAATGTTTTCTATGCGGTAGGATCCATAATCGTGACTCAGTTTAGTCCTTGTAATGGTACGGCTCCATTAGGTGTTGTAGCAAGTGGTATTACTACGAGCTCGGCAAATGTTACATGGACGCCTGTTGTAGGGGCAACGTATATTGTTAGATACAAAAAAATAACAGACACTGCTTGGTTAACTGTAGCCGTGAATACAAATACGGTGTCTCTTCCAAATTTAGCAGATAATACTGCGTATGAAGTGCAGGTTGCTGCGATTTGTTCAGGGACTACCGGAAGCTATTCAGCATCCACTAATTTTACAACTTCTGTATTGCCAGCGTACTGTACTGTGGCATCAGGAATTGCTACGGACGATTATATCTCTAATGTGACTATTGCTAACATTAACAGTGCGTCTGGCGCAAGTGCTTATACTAGTTTTGTAGCCAATCCGTCACTGCAGGTAAATCTTACAGCTGGAAGTCCTTATACACTTAATGTGACAAGAGCTTGGTTGATTGGTCCCGGTCCATATTCTGCCGCAACATCTGCTTGGATTGATTATAACAGAAATGGCGTTTTTGAAGATTCTGAAAGAGTAATGACATCAACGACTTCTGCTGTAAATCCGGCAACAGCTACATTTACAGTGCCTACCACTGCTGTTTTAGGATTAGGATTAAGAATGAGAGTTGGAATGCTTTACACAGCGACTGCAAATCAATTTATTAGCGGTTCTTGCGGATTGTATACAGGCTTCTACGGTGAATTTGAAGATTATAATGTTATCGTGAACGCTGCTTTAAGTACAAGTGAATCACCGGGTATAAAAAACAGCGGAATTCAAATCTATCCTAACCCTGTAAGTGATGTTTTAAATGTGACTAAAGTCTCAGACAAGGCAACCTATAAAATTTATAGCGCTGCAGGTCAACTGGTAAGTAACGGAACTATCAATGACGGTAAAATTAATGTGACATCTTTAGTAAAAGGTGCATATGTAATATCAATAGATGATAAAGGAAGAGAGAGTTTCAATTCCAAATTCATTAAGAAATAATAAAATGCTTTAATGGCTAATAAATCCTCAGGTTTTCCTGAGGATTTTTTTTATTCTGTAATCATATATATAGTTTTGATGACGTTACGATAAAAAAAATGAGTAATTATATTATCAAATAATAAAAAATGTTTAGATTTGTAGTTAATCTAAAATAAATGACGCCTATGAGTAAAACGTTTACTTTTTTTTCTAGTCTACAGTATTTAAGTGAAATGAATTTTCATCTTAAAAAAATATCTGTACGATTTACAAACCCCACATTCTCTGAAGAAACTGTGCTTTTCCTAAAAACAATAGCTATCAGCGGTTCAGAAAATAGAACAAGCAGATTAAAAAATATTTTTTTTATCAATTTCATTTAAATAATTAATTTATGAAGAAACTTTTACTATTGTGTCATTTTCTTTATGGCGCATTTCTCATGGCACAGGTCAACTATACACAGGATTGGACTGCCACGGGATTAAATAACTGGACTTCACCTGGATCCATCTTCTCCAGAAATGCTACTGCAGGTCAGATCTGCGGCACTACTGGTGGGACAATTCGGGGAAACAGATACAGCGGAAATACCGGAGATTTTGTATCTCCCAATATACCGGGCAATAACCAGGGACTTGTAACTATGTCGTTTGATTACAAAATCACCGACTGGTCTGCCGGAACCGTTGCCACTCCAGCTGCTACAATTGGCAGCATTGATGTGCAATATTCAAATAACGCCGCCGGCCCGTGGATAACTGCATCAACTATTAATTCAACAAATCACGTTACAGCTAATACATGTGCAAATAAAACAGTAACATTTAATCCCTTAGCGGGTAATCTATATGTTAGATTTTATGTTGCTTCAGGTACTAATGACAGTTACTATTACTTTGATAATGTTGTAATGACTCAGGGGGCAGCACCTAGCTGTTTAGCTCCTTTTAATCTTACCTTGGTGAATGTTGCTGCAACGACAGCCAACATTTCATGGACAGCACCTACGCCTGCACCGGCTAACGGATATGATGTGTATTACAACACTACGGGTGTAGCACCTACTGGTTCAACAGTATTAAACGCTACTAACTCTGTACAGAGTAACACTACTACAGCTGCAATTTCAGGGTTGATACCAATTACAACATATTATGTATGGGTGAGAGCGAAATGTTCTTCCACTGATCAAAGCAGTTGGACGCCAATGCCTGCATTCCAGACTTTGTGTGTTCCTGTAACAGTGCTTCCATGGACTGAAAATTTTGATGCAATGACCACGCTGGGAGCTGCTGTTCTTCCTCCATGTTGGAAAAATGTAACCGGTACAAATGCCTGGACGACTGCAAATACTGCGAATACTACCTATAACATGGCAAGGTCTCAGCCAAACTATGTTAGAATCCAATATGGTAACACAAATGCTAGTCAGCTTTGGACGCCTGGTTTTGCTTTAACAGCTGGTGTAACATATGAGTTTTCATTCTACTATAATACTAACGGTACAACAAGTTCTTATGTAGGGTATACAGGTAATGTTTTGGTGAATACTTCACAGTCCAGCACTGGTGCTACTAACCTTGGAACCTTTATCACTGCCACTCAGGGTACTGCCAATTATGTTCAGTATAAAGTTTATTTTACCCCAACTGCTACGGCAAACTATAATTTTGGTGTAAACGCATCTTCAACGTTCGCCCCATGGTACTTGGGTCTTGATGACTTTAGATTGAGAGTTGCGCCTTCATGTCTTGATCCTCAGGGATTTGCTGTGACTTCTACAACAACAACAAGTTCCACAGTACAGTGGACGGTATCATCGCCTGCTCCTGCCAATGGATATGATATCTATTATACAACAAACCCGGCAACACCGGCTCCAACAGTTACACCTCAATATTCGGGAGTTGCAGGGCCTAGCCAACTGATCACAGGTCTTACTCCAAGTACAACATATTATATCTGGATCAGAGCGAAATGTAGTCCGACAAGTATTGGTGACTGGACGGGACCTCTTCAGATCTATACAAACTATTGTGTACCTACTGGAGGAGGATCTTCCAACACCTACTATCTTAATAATATTACCACAACCACTGGCTTTACAAACATTGCTTACACAGCAACTTCTTATAGTGCTTATGTAAACAATTCTGCACAGAGTTTCTCTGTATTGCCAGGAAATTCAGTTAACGTTACAATGACGGGTAACAGTACCAGCAGCTACTATTATCTGTGGGTAGACTGGAATAATGATATGGTCTTTAACCCAGCGGCAGGTCCGGCTGGAGAACAGGTTTATTTCTCAAATAACTATGTTGCCAGCGGCAGTACAACAATAAGTTCTGTAGGCCGTCCTCCGGGTTCTTACAGAGCAAGATTTGCAACCTCATTTAGTGGAACGCTTACGCCTTGCGGAGGTGCGCCATGGGGTAACTATGTAGATTTTACATTTGTAATCAAACCATGTTCTACAGTAGCACCTACCAATGTTACAGTAACAGCCGTTACTCAGAATTCTGCAAATGTAAACTGGACTGCTTCGCCGGATAATCTTGTATACAGAGTGTATTGGAGAGTAGCAGGAACAACGCCTTGGACGAATTCTTCTCCTCTGATCAATGCGCCCACAACTACTTATAATATTACTGGTCTGCAGCCTGCTACGGCCTACGAAGTTAAAGTGGTTTCTGTTTGTAATACCAGTGAAGGAGCAGCTCCGGCAATTCCTTTCTCTACGACTTGTGACCCCACTCCTCCAAACGTAGTAATAAGTAATCTAACCCCAACATCGGCTTTAGCTACATGGAATCCTTTGGTAGCAAGTGCTAATTATGAAATCAGATGGAGAGAAGTGGGAACTCCGGGATGGATTACACCTCAGACTACAGGTGGAACTACACCTCAACCTCCTTTGAACAGTTACTTAATTCAAGGTTTGCAGTCTTTCAAAACGTATGAAGTTCAGGTAAGATCAATCTGTATTGGAGCAAGTGTAGGAAATCCTTGGTCTAATCCACAGGTATTTACTACAGTCAGAGTTTGTTCAATTCCGCCTCCGGGATTAACGATCACTCAACTGAATACTACAACTGCTGAGGTTACTTGGACTGCATTTACAGGTACAGGAGCAACAGGAAGTTATATTTTGAGATACAGAAAGGTTGGTATTCCTAGCTGGACAACTGTAACGGTTAATACAAATACTTATACAATTACAGGATTATTAGAATTGACTAAATATGAAATGCAGGTGGCAAATGTTTGTTCGGGTACGCCGGGTAACTTTACACCTCCTTACTATTTCACGACTCCTACAGTAGTTTACTGTCCGATGTCAGCAGCTAATTCTGCAACAGAGTATATTTCGAAAGTTACAGCTAAGCCAACAGGTAA
The DNA here is from genome assembly GCF_025971945.1 of Chryseobacterium kimseyorum. GTDB lineage: Bacteria > Bacteroidota > Bacteroidia > Flavobacteriales > Weeksellaceae > Chryseobacterium > Chryseobacterium kimseyorum. The sequence continues at coordinate 278,239 of NZ_JAPDHW010000005.1, read as the reverse complement.
ACCTGAAATGATCAATACAACTCCTGCATCAAATTATTCTGACTTTACTGGCATCGCTAAAAATCATATTGAAATGATTCAGGGATCAGCAGGTAACCAGATTATAATCGATAAAACGTTAACTAACGGAGCGGCTGCAGGTGTTGCAGTTTGGATTGACTTCAACAGAAACGGATATTTCGATATTAACGAAAGAATCCTTGCTGATGGACCAAACACTAACCCTACAGCAAGCGCAACATTTATTGTTCCGGCAGACGCTTTCGTAAGTATGACAGATTACAAATATGTTGTAATGAGAGTGGCAATGCAGAAAGACGGAATTCCTGTAAACTGTACAAACTTTGCAAATGGTGAAGTGGAAGACTATACAGTAAGAATTTCTAAACTGCCTGTTGCGAATGCATTAAACCAAACGGATATCTTAATTTATCCGAATCCGGTAAGCACAGTTTTAAATGTAAAAAATATCAGCAAAAAAGCGAATTATAAAATTTACAGTGCTGCAGGACAGTTGGTATCAAACGGATTGATTTTAAATAATAAGATCGACGTTAGCAGATTAATTAACGGATTATATGTTATCGACATAGAAGATGTTAATGGAACTGTTCAGAAGAAATTCATTAAAGAATAATAACTTCTAAATAATAGAATAAGCTCTCAGAAATGAGAGCTTATTTTTTTTAAATTATTTAATAGAAACTAAAAACAAAAAACTCGCTGATCAATAATCAGCGAGTTTTTTTATTCGGACTTGTAAGATTTACTCAATCTCAAAAATTATTTTTTCAGTCTGTTCTTGCAGATCATCCAGATTGGTATTGTTATAAATAATGTAGTCTGCCTGTTTTATTTTGTCCTTTTCTGGCAGTTGATTGCTCATAACTGTTTCAACTTCGCGGTACGTTTTTCCGTCCCGGTCCATTACTCTTTTCAGTCTTATATTATCTTCAGCTGTTACCAAAAGTGATTTATAACATTGAAGGTGCAGTTTTAATTCAAACAGTAAGGCAGTTTCTTTAAAAACTAAATATTTGGTCTGTTTGGCGACCCATTCTTCAAAATCTAGACGTACTGCAGGATGAATAATTCCATTCAGCTGTTGCAGTAATGCGTCATCATTAAAAACCTTTCCTGCAACAAATTTTCTGTTGTACATACCACTGTCATCGTAAGACTCAGAACCCAAAAGTTCTTTGATTTTACGCATTACATCTTCATTGTCATTCACAATGGTTTTAGCCCTGTTATCAGAATAATAAACCGGAAAACCGCAGTCTTCTATAAATTTGGCCACCGTTGTTTTACCGGAGCCGATTCCTCCCGTTAAACCGATTATTTTCGAGGCAGGATCAGGGTCTGCTTTTTGAGTTTCTGTCTGTAATTCTTCCATAATTAATAACCGAAAACTTCATTAAAACTAAATGATTCATCTAATCGTACACCTTTTTCTGTCATTTTGAGGCTGGCCAGTTCATGATGTGCATCATGCTCGAAGAACAGTAAATAATCATTATCCACACATTGCTTCAAGAATTTAGCTTTTTCTTCGATGGTCAGTAAAGGTCTGGTGTCATAACCCATGACATAAACTTGAGGAATGTGTCCAGCTGTTGGAATTAAGTCTGCTGCAAAAACAATCGTTTTTTCCTGGTATTGAATTACCGGAAGCATTTGTTTTTCGGTGTGACCGTCAACGAAGATGACGTCCATTTTTAGGTCAGGAGCAAAGCCGTAATTTCCATTGGCAGGAAGCTGAAGGAAGCCCAACTGGCCGCTTTCCTGTATAGGCAGAATATTCTCTTTCAGGAAACTCGCCTTCTCTCTAGCGTTTGGTTCTGTTGCCCATTTCCAGTGATTTTCGTTGGTCCAGAACTGTGCATTTTTAAAAGCTGGTCTGTAACCTGTTTTGTCATCATTCCATTCGATGGCACCACCGCAATGGTCGAAATGAAGATGCGTCAGGAAAACATCGGTAATGTCCTCTTTCACAAAACCATATTTTTTCAAATTTTTATCTAAACTGTCGTCACCCCAAAGAGAGTAGTGACCGAAGAATTTGTCGTCCTGCTTATTTCCGAGACCACAGTCTACAAGAATTAATTTTTTGCCGTCTTCAATCAGTAGAGAGCGGGTTCCTAATTCAATTAAATTTCTTTCGTCTGCAGGATTGGTTTTTTCCCACAGACTTTTCGGGACGACGCCAAACATGGCTCCGCCGTCGAGCTTGAATTTTCCGCATTGGATAGGATATAGTTTCATATAATATTTGTTTTTTAGTATTCTAAATTATTATGGAGTACACGTCAAAAAGTTAAGCATAAACTTAAAAAAGTTCTCCAGGATTTCTGGGTATCGCAATATTCAGATGTCGGTATGCTTTTTCCGTTACTTCTCTTCCTCTCGGCGTTCTGATAATAAAACCTTCCTGAATAAGAAATGGTTCATATACTTCTTCCAAAGTTTCAGGATTTTCAGCGATAGATGTTGCCAGAGCAGAAATTCCTACAGGTTTCCCCTTAAAGTTTTCGATCATCACGCGCATGATCTTATTATCCATTTCATCTAAACCAAATTCATCAACATTCAAAGAATTCAAAGCGTAAGTCGTAATGTTGATTTCAATTTCTCCGTTCCCTTTTATTTCTGCAAAATCACGCACTCTTCTCAACAGCGCATTGGCAATTCTCGGTGTTCCACGACTTCTTCTTGCGATCTCAATCGCAGCATCTTCATAAATGGTTACTCCCAATACTCGGGCACTTCTGATAATAATAGTGGAAAGTAATTCAATAGAATAATATTCCAGTCTGCTCTGAATTCCAAATCGCGCAAGCATCGGTTTCGTCAACATTCCACTTCGGGTAGTGGCACCAACCAATGTAAAAGGATTTAAACTGATCTGAACACTTCTCGCATTCGGACCGGTTTCCAACATAATGTCAATCTTATAATCTTCCATTGCAGAATAAAGATATTCCTCCACAATGGGTGACAGTCGGTGAATTTCATCAATAAACAGGACATCATTTTCCTCTAAATTGGTCAGCAGTCCTGCAAGACTTCCGGGTTTATCCAAAACAGGCCCTGAAGTAATTTTACAGTTTACTCCCAATTCATTGGCAATAATATTGGATAAAGTTGTTTTGCCTAGACCTGGCGGACCGTGCAACAGCACATGATCCAGCGCACCACCACGATTCTTTGCGGCAGCGACAAAAACTTCAAGATTTTCTAGTGTTTTTCTTTGTCCGGCAAAATCTTTAAAACTCTGCGGACGTATTTTTTCTTCCTGTACGAGTTCGTCATCGGAATAATTTTCCTTATCAGGATGTAAAAAATCTGGCATTAATTCATTTCATTTACCTCAAAGATAACAAATTTAGGTTTAGGCTGAGATGAGATTGCGGAAAATTTCAGGTTGATTTTATGGTTACAAGTCTGAAGATACATCATTTAGCAAATTGATATATTTTAAGTAATTTTGAGAGAGAAAATTTCAGCTTTGGGGATTTGTCCCCGAGCTCAATCTTAACCTTAATTCAATGAAATTAATTGGACCTTTCAAACAGATAATTACACTTGCTCATCTTCCCCTAAGAGGAAAACTTTCAGACGAACAACTTGAAGTGATATCAGATGGCGGAATTTTAGTTAATGGTGACAAAATTCAGAAAGTAGGAAACTTCGAAAATCTAAAATCAGAAAATCAGAATATAGAAATTGAAACTGTTGAAGGAGAACAAATCGTTCTTCCCGCTTTTGTAGATTCACACACTCATATCTGTTTCGGAGGAAACCGGGCCAACGACTTTGCAATGCGAAATGCAGGTAAAACCTATCTTGAAATTGCAGAAAGCGGCGGGGGAATCTGGAGCTCTGTACAACATACCAGAAACGCTTCAGAAGATGAACTTTTAAAAACTTTACTGGAAAGAATCAATATTTTACTTGATTTAGGAATTACAACTATTGAAGTAAAAAGCGGCTACGGTTTAGATCTGGAAAACGAACTGAAAATGCTCCGAATTATTAAAACAGCTCAGGCTCAGACTCGGGCGACGTTAGTTCCAACCTGTCTGTCTGCACATCTGAAGCCAAGAGATTTTGAAGGCACTAACGTGGAGTATTTAAACTATATTTTAAACGAAATTTTACCGAAAGTAAAAGAAGAAAATCTAGCAGATCGGGTAGATATTTTCATTGAAAAATCTGCATTTCAACCTGATGAAAGCAAAGAGTTCTTGCTTAAAACTAAAGATTTAGGTTTTCATATAACCGTTCATGCAGATCAGTTTACTCCGGGCAGTTCAAGAATTGCCGTTGAAGTCGGTGCACAATCTGCAGATCATTTAGAAGCTACAGTTGATGAAGATATTGAGTTTCTGGCACAGTCAAATACTGTGGCAACTGCTTTGCCTGGCGCAAGTTTAGGATTGGGCGAAAAGTTTAGTCCGGCACGAAAATTATTGGATGCTGGCGCAATTTTGGCAATAGCAAGTGATTGGAATCCTGGTTCTGCGCCTATGGGAAATTTAATCACGCAGGCATCAATTTTAGCAACGTATGAAAAACTAACGACTGCTGAAGTTTTAGCAGGACTGACATTCCGTTCAGCTTTTGCACTTGGCTTAGAAGACAGAGGACGACTGGAAAAAGATTGGAAAGCAGATTTTGTGACCTACAGAACAGATAATTTCCAAAATATTTTATACAATCAGGGAAGCCTGAAAGCCGAAACTGTTTTTATTGATGGCGTAAAAGTGAAATAATATGGGACTATTAGATAAAGTTTTCGGAAAGAAAGAAGAGAAAGGTGATGTCGAAATTCATACTTATCAGGATTTCTGGAATTGGTTTTTGACGAAGGAAAAAGAGTTTCATCAGATTGTCAAGAACCGTGCTCACATTGAAACCGATTTTTTTGATTTGATGTCTTCTCAGCTTCGCAAAATCAATGAAGGTTTTTACTTTCTGGCAGGAATGACTGATGATGAAACGGTAGAATTAATTATCACAGCAGAAGGAGAAATTAAAAATATAGTTTTTGCTGAAGAAATCGTTGCCACAGCCCCGAATGTAAAGAACTGGAAGTTTACCGCGCTAAAACCTGAAATGAGTTTGGACAGTGGCATCAGTATGGATGGGCACGAATTCACTACAGAAAATATTCATTTCTATGCGAATGAAATAGATGGTTACCCTGACGAGATCGATATTACATTTGTGTATGATCATTTAACTGCTGATAATAAAAATTCTGTTATAACAGGAGTTTGTATTTTTCTGGACAATTTTTTAGGTGAATTGAATTTTGCAACCCAGATCGATACGTTCAGCGTTATAGGAAAAGATGAAATAAAAAGTGATCTTATCCCGATTACTAAACTTAAAGATTACCTGCAGTGGAGAGAAAGGGAGTTTACTGAAAAGTATAAAGATGTAAAGGACTTTAGTGAAGAAGACGCGTATACTGTGCTTGAAGCAGTTTTGAATAACGGAATGCCACTGATTGCTACAATGAATACGACTTCTTTAAAATATGAGGCTAAAGCATCTTATCCATGGATTTCTGTTCTGAAAATTCAGTATAATGGTGACGGAAATAATGGCCTTCCTGTAAATGAAGACTACGAAAATCTAAATTTGATAGAGGAAACTGCATTTCAGAATCTTAAAAATGATAATGGAAATCTCTACATCGGAAGAGAAAGTGCTGATGGAGTGAGAGAAATTTATTTTGCAAGTAAAGATTTCAGATCTGTATCAAAAATCCTTCAAAAAATAATAAAAGACAACCCCAAGTATAAAATGTCACTTGAAATTTATAAAGACAAATACTGGCAGAGTTTTGAACGCTATAACATCAACTAAAAATATATAAAAATTATGATCTGGCAAGGAAGATTAGACGGAGAAGAACCATTGTTTCACAGACTTTTTCAGCGTGTGCAGGAAGCAGAAAATCATGATCTTATTATAACTAATGATTTCGTTTTACATGGTTTTGCTGTAGATGAAGGCGTTAAAAGAAATAAAGGTCGAGTAGGCGCTAAATATGCTCCTGACATGATCAGAAAAAATATGTCCAACTTCCCTGTGATTCTGCCCGATTTTTCAATGCTTGATTTTGGAAATATTACCTGTGAAGATGGAGATTTGGAAAAAGCTCAAAACACGCTTGCAGAAAATGTTGCACAGGTTTTGGCGAAAGGAGCGAAGTCTGTGGTATTGGGAGGCGGTCATGAAGTGACATTTGCCCACTACTCAGGAATCAGAAATGCTTTTCCAGATAGAAAAATCGGAATCATCAATATCGATGCGCATTTTGATAACCGAAGACCCGAAGAAGGAATAGGAGCCAGTTCTGGAACCGGTTTTTGGCAGATCGCTCAGGAAGAAAACAATCACACGCTGCATATCGGGATTCAGCGAAACTCAAATACTTTAAAATTGTTTGATACTGCACATCAGTTTGGGATGAAATACATTCTTGCGGATGAACTTTTCTTCGAAAATCTACCATCTGTATACGAACGTATTACTGAGCTTATAGAATCAGTTGACGTTCTTTATTTAACTGTTTGTATGGATGTTTTCAATACTTCAATAGCTCCCGGTGTTTCGGCTGCCGCGTACAACGGTTTGTTTACTGATGCAGCTTTTATGCATTTTTATAAACATATTTTAAAGAGTGAAAAGCTGGTGGCTTTAGATGTGGCTGAAGTTAACCCCGAGTTTGATATTCAGGAGAGAACAGCACGGTTAGCGGCCAGCCTGGTGAACGAATGGCTGATGATCTAAATGACAGATTAAAACGATAGAGATTATCATTTTTTTAGAAATAACTAAGGAACATGTTTTGTTGCCTTACTCATGCTTTATCCAAAAGCAGAAAATTCATTTTTGAATTTTTTAAATGAAATTACAACATGGAACAATCAATCGAAACCAAACTCATTAAAGCAGATAATGCTTTTAGTGAATGGAAAAATGTACCTTTTGCAGACAGACAGAAACTGATTTCAAAAGCTGCAGAACTATTTAAAGCAAAGGCCGAAGAATTCGGTACCATCATCACCAAAGAGATGAATAAGCCGATCTCTCAGTCGATTTCAGAAGTAGAGAAATGTGCTTTGATGATGAATTATTATGCGGAGGCGGACAATGTTTTACAACCGGAAAAAATTGAATCTGAGTACGCAATTTCTGAAATTCATTATGTTCCGAAAGGAGTGATTTTAGGGGTGATGCCCTGGAATTTCCCTTTTTGGCAAGTTTTGAGATTTGCTACGCCTGCAATTTTAAGTGGAAATACGGTGGTTTTAAAACATGCTTCCATCTGTTTCGGCAGCGGGAATGCTATAGAAAAAATATTTTTGGAGGCTGGTTTTCCTGGAGGTGTTTTTCAGAATTTAGAAGTTGGTCATAAAGAGGTTAAAGAAATTCTTGAACATCCCACTGTAAAAGGCGTGAGTCTCACCGGAAGCGAAAAAGCCGGAGCCGAAGTAGCATCAATTGCCGGACAGAAAATCAAGAAGTCATTGCTTGAGTTGGGTGGAAGTGATGCTTTTATAGTTCTGGATGATGCAGATTTAGATGAAGCAGCGAAAGTAGGTGCTTTGGCAAGACTTCAAAACTGTGGACAGACCTGTGTGGCCGCAAAAAGGTTTATTATTCAAAAAGATATAGAATTCGATTTCTTACCAAAATTTATCGAAGAGTATAAAAAATATGTTCCTGCTGATCCAATGAAAAAGGATACGAAAATCGGCGGAATGGCAAGAGCCGACTTGGCAGATGATTTGGAAAAGCAATATCAAAAGGCTATAGACAACGGCGCGGAGGCACTTATACCTCTGGAAAGAATTTCAGATACAGAATTTAATCCGGGACTAATCAGTGTAAAAGAAGGAAATCCTATTCTGCAGGAAGAACTTTTCGGTCCATTGGGAATGGTGATGATTGCTGAAAACGATGTTCAGGCTTTGGAAATGGCAAATGATATTCCTTTCGGTCTGTCAAATTCAGTTTGGACTAAAAATACAGAACGTCAGCAGTTTTACATTGACGGCTTAGAATCCGGAACGGTGAATATCAATAGAATGACGAGTTCTGACCCACGTTTCCCGTTCGGTGGTACCAAGTCATCGGGATATGGAACAGAGCTTTCATTACTGGCTTTAAAAGAGTTTGTGACCGCAAAGACCATATTGGGCAAATAGAAAAGTATATATAACGAAAAAACTCTCGAGATTCTCGAGAGTTTTTTTTATTTATTTGGTACGATTAAACCGTTGTTAATCTTAAAGTATTTGTTTTTCCGCCTTCATAAGATGGAGTTGCATTGATATTGATGACGAAATCTCCGCTCTCGATAAAGCCGTGGTTGTGCGTCAACATGTTTACCTGAATAATCGTTTCGTCAGTAGATTTGTGCATGTCATAATGATAAGCGCGAACTCCCCAAAGTAAATTAAGCATCGTAATCACACGTTTGTTGGCACTGTAAACAATGATATGCGAATTTGGTCTGTGAGCCGAAATCTGGAAAGCAGTATATCCTGAATTCGTTAAAGTAACGATAGCAGAAACATTAGTGCTCTTTGCAATTCTTACGGCTGCAAGACAAACTCTATTCGTGATAAATCTTTCATCGATACAGTTGAAGTCTTTCTCAATCGGCTCGTTTTTATGCTGATAAAAATTAGTCTGCTCAATATTCTGAACAATTTTCGCCATATTTTCAACCACCTGAATTGGGTATCTACCTACAGAAGTTTCACCAGAAAGCATTACAGCGTCAGCACCATCCAATACAGAGTTGGCAACGTCATTTACTTCAGCTCTCGTTGGTGTTAAACTGTTGATCATCGTTTCCATCATCTGAGTAGCAATAATTACCGGCTTAGAATAAAATCTTGCTTTCTCAACCAAAGTTTTCTGAATAGCAGGAACTTCTTCCATCGGAACTTCTACACCAAGATCTCCACGTGCCACCATTAATCCGTCGCACTCCAGTAAGATCTGATCAATATTTTTTACACCTTCAGGCTTTTCAATTTTAGCGATAATCGGTGTTTTGAATTTACCGTTTGGATGCTTAGACATCAATTCTTTCAAATCGATAATATCCTGAGCGTGACGTACGAAAGAAAGTGCAATCCAGTCAACTTCCATGTCCAGCATGAAATTGGCATCCAGGATATCTTTTTCAGTCAATGCAGGAAGGGAAACGTTCGTATTGGGAAGGTTTACTCCTTTTTTAGAGCTCAGCGGTCCACCCTGAATCGTTTTTGCTCTTACCGTATCAATCTTATTGGTTTCAAGAACTTCTAGAACCAATTTTCCATCATCAATCAGGATTCTCTCTCCAACATTTACATCCTGTGGGAACTGCTGGTAAGTCATGTATACTTTAGTAGAATCTCCTTCAATCTTTTCATTGGTAAATGTCAAGACATCGCCAGGATTTAGATAAGAACCTTCTTTTACAACACCTACCCTAAGTTTAGGACCCTGTAAATCGGCAAGAATACCAACAGAATATCCGTATTCTTTATTAAGTTCTCTGATGGTTTCAATATTGGTACGAACTAAGTCGTAATCTGCGTGCGAAAAATTTATTCTAAATACGTCAACACCAGCTTTCATCAATCCTAACATTACTTCCTTTGAAGAGGAAGCAGGCCCAAGCGTTGCGATAATTTTTGTCTTCTTTAAATACTTATTCATAATACTGTATTATTTGATAAAGTTCTTCTTCAGAACTCAAATTGTAATCTTGAATTGGAAACACAAGATTTTCAGGCAGCAAAATTACGGAAAAATCAGTGAATTGTTCCGGACTGTGCAGAATATATTCTACTTCTGTCTGATTATTTAATAAAAATTTAATGTTTTCTTCTTCTGTGAAGAGTTCAGTTTGTAACTTTTTTTGTTTACTATCTGAAGATTTGTTTGAGATAAATGTGAAGCAAGTCTTTGTAAACTTGTGGTATGCCTCAAATCTTGGAAAATAATAATCGTAGTAAACTCCGTGAAAAACAAGATCTTTAATTCTGGAAAATTTCAGGTCGTTCCCTTGATTTATTTTAAAAAAAAACTCATGATCGGGTATATTTTTAGCTAATCTCACCAAGCCTATGGTAACATCCTCAAATTCTACATCGTCAAGATCATACAGTTTTTGGATTTCCAAGTATATTTTCTTTTTTATTTAAAATATAAAATGCCCTCTGAGCCGCTTTTTCTTCAGCTTTCTTTTTTGAAGTTTCAGTAGCGTTGGCAATTTTTTCATCAGCCAACCACACATGGCAACGGAATACGATGCTTTTGTTCACCTGAATTTCTTCGCAGGTTTCGTACTTAATGTTGAGCTTTTTCTTTTGGCTCCACTCAAGTAATAGACCTTTGTAACTTACAATTTTATTCTCAAGCTTATTGATTTCTGACGGCGTAAGAAGTCTTTCCAATACAATTCTTTTGCAGGTATCATATTGAAAATCAAGATAAACAGCTCCTACCAAAGCTTCAAAGAGATTACCTGAAATATTCTCTCCTAAAGCAGCAGAATTGTTGTTTTTTTGTAAAAGATCGGTAAGTTTTAAATCTTCTCCTAATTTATTAAGATTCTTCCGATTGACAATTTTAGATTTCATCTGCGTCATATATCCTTCGTTACCTTTGGGGTAAGTGCTGAACAAATGGCATGAAACAATTGTACCCAAAACAGAATCTCCCAAGAACTCTAGTCTTTCGTAGTTACTGTCCTGATTTTTTGAAGAACTTTTAATAGAAAAAGCTTCGCGGTAAAAGTTAATATTCTGAACAGGAGTACCTAAAATTTTATTAAGCTCAATGCTCAGGAAATAATCTCTTTCCGTTAATACTTTTTTTCTTTGTTTGAGAAGGAATTTAGAAAAGTATTTCTGTAACTCCATTCAGTAATAATTAGATTTTCTTGAATAGAACGCAAGCGTTGTGCCCACCAAACCCAAAAGTGTTGCTCATCGCCACTTTCACATCTTTCTTCACCGCTTCATTGAATGTGAAATCTAATCGGCTGTCGATTTTTTCATCATCCGTAAAGTGATTGATCGTAGGAGGAACAATACCATGAATAATAGCTCCCAAAGCAGCAATAGCTTCAATAACTCCGGCAGCACCCAGTAGGTGACCTGTCATTGATTTTGTAGAATTAATCTGAATGTTATAGGCGTGCTCACCAAATAATTTTGAAATTGCACTAGATTCTGCGAGATCTCCTAATGGAGTAGAGGTACCATGCATGTTGATGTGGTCTACTTCATCAGCAGTTAATCCTGCGTCTTCCAGACAGTTTTTCATTACTAAATAAGCTCCTAAACCTTCAGGATGTGGTGCCGTCATGTGATGTGCATCTGCACTCATACCGCCACCCAATAATTCTGCATATATTGTTGCACCACGCTTTACAGCGTGTTCGTATTCTTCAAGAATGATTGCACCTGCACCTTCACCCAATACAAATCCATCTCTGTCTTTGTCAAAAGGTCTTGAAGCTGTTTTCGGATCTTCATTTCTTGTAGAAAGTGCCATCATCGCATTGAAACCACCAACGCCACTTGCTGTAACGGCAGCTTCAGAGCCTCCGCAAACAATAACGTCTGCCTTTCCAAGCTGGATCAGCATTTTAGAATCAATCAATGCATTTGCAGATGAAGCACAAGCAGAAACAGTAGTATAATTGGGACCGTGGAAACCATATTCTATTGAAATATGTCCCGGTGTAATGTCCGCAATCATTTTAGGAATAAAAAACGGGTTGAATCTAGGAATATCACTGTTTGCCCACCCCAAAACCTCAGTTTCGAAAGTTTCTAAACCACCAATTCCAGAACCCCATATTACTCCGACTCTGTGTTTGTCTACATTGTCTTCCATAATCCTTGAATGAGCAACTGCCTCACGGGCAGCTACCATACCAAGTTGAGTGTTACGATCCATTTTTTTGGCATCTTTCTTATCGAAATGATCCAGTGGATCGAAGTTTTTCACTTCGCACGCAAATCTAGTTTTAAAGTTTGTGGCATCAAAAAGAGTAGTCGGAGCGGCTCCGCTCTCACCTTTGATAAGGCTTTCCCAGTATTCATTCGCATTATTACCGATGGGTGTTAAGGCGCCAAAACCGGTTACAACTACTCTTTTTAATTCCATAAACTTTGTAAATTTTCTTTGTTGAAGAATATTATTTATTTACTACTTCTTCAATATAAGCGATAGCGTGCCCTACTGTAGTAATTTTTTCTGCTTGGTCATCAGGGATCTGAATGTTAAATTCTTTTTCAAATTCCATGATTAACTCAACGGTATCAAGTGAGTCAGCTCCTAAATCATTTGTGAAGCTAGCCTCTGGAGTTACCTCTGTTTCTTCAACGTCAAGCTTATCAGCGATGATAGCTTTTACTCTTGATGCAATGTCTGACATAGTAAATTATTTTTTTAATTGTTAGATTGTGCAAATATATAAAATTCTTTACGATAAAACATTTTTTTAGTCTTTTTTGTCGACCAATACCGCTTATTTTATTGTATTAAACTTTAGTATTTTAGTTTTCAGGTGTTTATATTTTAATTTAATTCTGATTGTCTGTTTTGAGTTTTTAATTTTTTAATTCTCAAAACTTTTTAGTTTAAATTTTTATTAAAATTAGATGGAAAACCACATTTTTAAAGTCTTATTAATCGTTTGAATTAATATTTTGCCTTTTTTTAAATGAAGATTTTGAATGAAAGTTTTTATTTAATTTTTAAAGTGCTTAAAATTTTATGAAAAATCTCATTGTTTTCATAAACACCGGTGAAGTTTTCCGATTTCGGTCCGTAAGAAAATACAGGGATTAAGGTTGCAGAATGATCATCTGTGGTAAAATCTCCTTCAACTGTATTTGTCTTTAAATCTCCGTGAGGAATACTGAATCCACCAGTTTCATGATCTGCAGTGATCACAATAAGTGTGCCCGGATTCTGGTCTGCAAACTGTACCGCTTTGGTAATGGCTCTGTCAAAATCAATTCCTTCGGTTACAATAGTGCCGGTGTTATTGCTGTGGCCTCCACTGTCAATCTGTGCAGCTTCAATCATCATAAAAAAAGGTTTCTTTCTTGAGTTTAAAAACTGTAATCCGTTTTCAACTAGGTCGGAAAGCAGGTTTCCACGGCCTTTCAGGTAAGAAGGTACTCCTTTGTCTGAAATATAATAAGCCAGACGTTCTGCCCGGCTCGTGCTGATTTCTTCGGGTTTTTGAGCGAGGGTAAACTGTGGTAAATCCGGAACTTTTGATTTCCCTCCTGCAGCAAAAAATGTAAGTTTACTTTTAGCTAAATCGTCTGCTATTTCCTTTTCCATTCCACGGTCTTTTTGATGTGCGTAGAATGCGGATGGTGTGGCGCCAACGATTTCATCTGTTGTGATAATTCCTGTGTTGAACCCTTTTTTAGATAAAATTTCAGTAAGATTTTCGATTGGTTTGCCTTCGGTATCTACTCCAATAAATCTGTTTTTTGTTTTCTTTCCTGTTCCAAACGCTGAAGCGCCGGCTGCGGAATCTGTCGAAAAATTATCGGTGGAAGATGTTTTAATTAAACCGATATTTTTAAGTTGGGTCAACGTGAGCTGTCCTTTATTTGCTAAAACGGATGAAGAGATTTGAGATAATCCGTTTCCGTCGCCGATCAGTAAGATTACATTCTTTACGGGAATGTTTTTGTTTTCATAAAGAAATTTGGGAGTATAAACTTCGGAAAATAGTTCGTTCTTGTAAGTTCTTGATTTTAAAGTTGAAATATATTCAACGCATTCTTTAGGTTTGTCGGTGTTAATGTAATCGACACCGGCATTGGCAAAAAATTCCCATGAAGTTTTGGAATCCGGAATTGCCCAAAATCTAATGGGTTTATGGAATTTTTTAGCTTCCTTAATAATATTGTTGACCTTAGGAAGATCTTCTTCAGTTAATCCGCCTTTTCCGTTCCAGCTTGAGTAATGCCTGAAGTTTAAGCTGACTAACGCAACTTTCTCCCATTGCTGTGGAGTCAGATTTATTAAATGTTGATAATCAAACTTAATAAAATCCGGATAGGAAGTAAATTCTTCAGGCTTCGGTTGATTGCCGGAAATCACAAAGCTGAATGTCTTCTGACTGATGATTTTTGGATGCTTTTTAATTTCAGAAACAATTTTCTGAAGCGTTGATTTTGCATCTGTTTTTATATCAATTAAAATCTGAATGGGTTTTTCTGGAGTTAAATTAAGTTCAGTCACCTGCTCTATTGACTTCAGGTACAGATTTTCAAAAGTTCTTGCTTTCGAAATGTCTCTTTGATTATGTGCGACAAACAACTCATTGTTTTCAAGGAAAACGTCTGCTTCTATCGATTGTGCTCCCGCTCCCAACGCGTACCAGAAAGGAATTTTATGTTCGTAATCATTGTGTGAATGTGCTTTCGGATTTTGCGCTGAAATTTTCAATCCGATTAAAAGAATGAGTAAGATTCTTATTTTATATTTAAATGAAATCATTGTTTATAAAGTTTAAATGAGATTATTTAAGCTGAACGCCTGATTTTTTCAACGCTTCCACGAGTTTGTGATAGATTGTATTGTTAGGGTAAACTCCCGAGAAGAGCTCCTGATTTTTCCCCATTGCAAAAACAGGAACCAAAGCCGCCGTATGCTGATTGTCTATGAAGTTGATCTGTACTTTGTTTTTGATGTTTTTTTCTTTTCCTGCAGGATCTTTTTCCATAAATTTTCCGATGCTGGCTCCTCCGGTTTCGTGATCTGCGGTGACCACCAGAAGTGTGTTTGGATTTTCTTTAATAAATTTCATAACCACACCGATGGTTTTATCAAAATCAAGTACTTCTTTTACCATCATTTCGCCATCCTTAGCATGTCCGCCCCAATCGATAAACGAACCTTCGACCATCAGGAAAAATGGTTTTTTGTTGTTTGATAAATAATCTAACGCTGTCTGGGTAGCTTCCGGAAGAAAATCTCCTCTTCCCTGAACTTTGTTGGGAAGTTCGTCCTGAGCCAACAAATAAAAGTTGTTTTTATTCTGAATGGGTTTTGAAAGTTTGAGAGTATCTATATTATAGTTGAGTTTTTTAAATTCATTTAAAAGATTTTTACAATCTTTTCTTTTATTGAAAAACTTCAGTCCTCCGCCTGCAAGGAAATTGACGTTTGCTTTGACTAAATCTAATGCGATATCTTCATGAAGGTCTCTGTCTTTCACATGCGCATAATATGAAGCCGGTGTTGCATGCGTGATGCTGGTAAGACTAACCAATCCGGTTTGATAATTTTTTTTCTGAAGCTGTTCTAAAATAGTTGGCAGTGCAATGGAATCTTGATCAACACCAATCGCCCGCTTGTAGGTTTTTTCGCCTGTTGACAGTGCGGTCGCTCCTGCAGCTGAATCGGTAACCCAGTCGCTTGTTGAAGAAGTCTCAGAAAGTCCGACAACTTTAAATTTCTGAAAGTTGGGTTCAGAGTCTCCAAAATAAAAAGCGGAAGTGACTTGAGAAACGCCCATTCCGTCTCCAATCATAAAAATAATATTAATCGGTTTTTGTGTTTGAGATTTAATTATTGCTGTGAAAAGAAGCAAAGAGAGGAATATTAGTTTATTAATTTTAGTAATAATGTAAGTAAATTTCATAATGATTGAATTTTTTATAATATGAATTAAAGTGAAATCAGTTGGCAAAATTAGCTACAAATCACGTCTCAAAAAGTAGAGTTGAAAACTGACATCTCAATATTAACGGGTAGTTTGCTGATTAAAAGTTTTTTAGGAATTACGGCTTCTTAAATGTTTATATAAATTTAATTTTCGGCAACAAAATTCACATTGTATTAACTTTTTAATATTCATTTATTAAAGCTTACTTAACATAATCTGCCGTTTCGCAAACCTAATTTTGCACAAAAAAAGAATGAAACGTATTTATTTGGTACCGACAGTTCTGATGGGTTGTGTGAGTTTTACATTTGCGCAGAATACAATCTCGGATACTGTAAAGGATGAGACTAAGGTGAAAGATATTGATGAAGTAGTAATGGTGGGTTACGGCTCGCAGAAAAAATCTGATATTACCGGTGCAATCGGATCTGTAAAGAGTGAAGATTTTAATAAAGGTCTTGTTGCCAACGTAGGTCAGCTTCTTCAGGGTAAAGTCGCCGGTGTGAATGTTGCCAGCGTAAGCGGCGAACCGGGAGCCAATCAGAATATTGTTATCCGTGGGGTAGGAAGTTTACGTTCAGGAACGACACCTTTATATGTTATTGACGGTTTTGTAATCGATAACAGCAACACTGGAGTAGCAAATAACCCGATGAATTTCATTAATCCTGATGATATTGCATCTTTGGATGTTTTAAAAGATGCTTCAGCAGCGGCCATCTACGGTGCAAGAGGAGCGAACGGGGTGATTGTGATCACTACCAAAAAAGGTAAAAAAGGAAGAACGCAGATGAATCTTTCGTCGAACCTTACGATTTCTAACCTTGCCAATAAAATGGATGTTTTCACTGCAGATGAATTCAGACAGCAGGTTACTGCAATCGGTGGGAAACTGGATGATATGGGCGGAAGTACCGATTGGCAGGATGAATTAACAAGAACTGCTGTTTCTAAAAATGTGAATTTCTCAGCGGCCGGAGCAACTGATACTTCAAATTACTACGCTGCTTTGGGATACGAAGATCAGGAAGGTATCTTATATAACAGCTCATTGAAAAGGTATACAGGTCGTATTAATATGTCGCAAAAGGCATTCGACGGAAGAGTAAATATCGATTTTAACCTAAACGGAACCAAAACTGAAAATAACAGACCCAACGCAACAAGTGTGGTTTCTGAAATGCTAACCTGGAACCCAACATATCCGGCGTATACTAACGGTGCGCCAACTGCTGTGTTTAACAATGGCGCATTTAATCCACTTATACGCCGTGAGATTTACAAAGATTTTACAAACAACAACAGAATTTTAGCAAACGTATCGCCTTCGGTAGAAATTATAAGGGGCTTGACCTATAAAATGAATCTGGGTGTTGATTATTCTTCGGCAGACCGTGTGATTCAGAATATTCCGCATGCTGTTCCTTTGGAAATTGGTACTTTAGATTTAAGTTATTACTCCAATAACAATACGTTGATAGAAAACACTTTAACGTATAAATTTAAAATCAAAAATCATGATTTTAATGTAATGGCCGGTCACTCTTATCAGAAATTAAAGCTGACAACAAGAGGTTGGTATTATCAGAATTTCCCAATCAACGGGATCGAGCCACAATATCAGATTCCTGCAGCAAGCTTAACGAATTCTACGACATCAATTATTGCCAATAGAAATGAGTTGCAATCTTGGTTTGGTAGAGTAAATTATGATTTTAATGACAAATACCTTCTTACAGCTACGTTGAGAGCAGATGGTTCTTCAAAGTTCGGGGAAAACAATCGCTATGGATATTTCCCGTCGGTAGCTGCAGGTTGGAATGTTATTAAAGAAGATTTCCTAAGCAATGTAGATGCAGTTAGTAATTTAAAACTGAGAGCGAGCTGGGGTAAAACCGGGAATCAGGAAATTCCAAGTAAAATAACCAAGCGAAGTTATAAGGCCGATTCTACAGGTTCCGGGCAGGCTACTTATCCTTTAAATGACAGTGGAAATTATCCTGTCGGAGTTTATTTGGTGAGAGCAAATAATCCTGATCTTCAGTGGGAAGTGACCACTCAGACCAATATCGGAGTCGATTTCGGATTTCTGAACAACAGATTGACCGGTACGGTAGATTTCTTCAAAAAAGTTTCAGACAATATTCTTTTGGAAATTAACCCGACGGATCCCATCGAACCTGCTGAAAAAATGTGGAAAAACATTCCAAACATTTCGATCAACAATACGGGATGGGAGTTTGCATTAGACTACAGCAGTGACAGAAATAAAGATTTTACTTACAGCATCGGTGGAAATGCATCGATTATTAAAAACGAAGTGAAAGATTCTCCATACAAAGTTCTTACAACAGGCGAGGCTCAGGGTCCGGGAACTACCAATGCTGTGATCAACGGTTATATCAACGGTCAGCCAATAGGAACTTTTTACGTAAGAGAATTTATAGGTCTCAGTGAAAACGGAACCAATGTCTTCAGAGATGTAGACGGCGACGGAATAATTACTGATAACGATAGAGTAGCAGCAGGAAGTGCTCTACCTGACTTTACCTATAACTTATATTTAAAAGCAGCTTACAAAAATTTTGATTTAGGGTTGAATTTTAATGGAGTTTCAGGGAATATGATTTACAATAACACCGCTTCCACATTATTTACAAGAGGCAGATTGGGGATATCACAGAACACAACCGATGTTGCCACTCAGTTTCCTAATGAGAGCGTAAACAATACCAATGTAATTTCTACGAGATATTTAGAAAAAGGAGATTATTTCAGATTAAACAATGCGACTTTGGGGTATAATTTAAATCCTGCCATCTTAGGAATTGGTGATCACGTAAGAAACATCAGATTTTCTGTCACCGCTCAGAATTTATTTGTGATAACTAAATATTCAGGCTTTGATCCTGAAATTAATACAGGTCTTTCACAGGGAGGAATTCAGTCATTCGGTATTGATTACAGTACGTATCCTAAAGCGAGAAGCTTTGTATTTGGTGTAAACGTAGCATTTTAATTAATTATTTAAAAAAAGAAAAAAATGAAAAATAAATTTTTAATCTCTATACTGAGTTTAAGCGCTCTTGTTGCTGTAGGATGTACAGATTTATCTGAACAGATTATTGATGAATCGCTGGAAGTGCAGGCAAGCAATGTAGTGGAATCTGTAGTTGCTCCGGCTTACGGACCGCTTCCTGATGCTTTTACTCATACAAAAAATTACGGTCTACAGTTAATCAGCACAGATCAGGGGATTCTTCCTCCGAGAGGTAGCGGGAATGATTGGTATGACGGTGGGAAGTATATTGAGCTTCACCAGCATACAACGACGACTACCAACGTTGTAGTGCAACAGACATGGTCTGCATTTACCTTAATGATTTCAAGAACAGTAACGGCGATCGAAAAACTACAGCCTCTTGCTGCTACGGATCCTAATGCGGCTAAAGCACTTGTGGAAATGAGAGCTTTGAGAGCTTACTACAATATGTTGATGCTGGATTACTGGGGGATTGCATTTAAAAAAGATGTAACTGGTCAGGACTCTCAGATTTTAAGAAGACAGGAGGCGATTACCTATATCGAAACTGAGTTTCTGGACGTTGTTAACAGTCTTGGCAATACAAAAGGTCCTGGAAGAATGTCTCAGGCTTCAGTAAACGGATTTTTAGCACAGTTGTATCTTAATGCGGGTGTTTACAGAAATCCTTACGGAACACCTACTTTCTCGGCAACCGATATGGATAAGGTGATTGAGTATTCTAATAAAGTAATCAATTCTGGCTTATACATTCTGTCTCCGGAATATTTTGCGATTTTTGATGATAATAACCACTCAAACAAGGAGTTGATTTTTGCTATTGATCAGCGTCAGGATCTTACAACTTCACACAACAGATTAGGGTACTGGTCATTATCAGGAAGTCAGTATCCTTTGGCTGCTTTCCCGAAAGCAAACGGAACAGACGGTCCAGCCATTACGTCTGATTTTTATAATACCTGGGTTCAGGCTTACGGAAGCACAGATCCTGCATTGGCAGATGCAAGATTCTATAAAGAAAACTTTACGGTTCCACAAAATTTACAGAATCTGACGGGTGTCACTCCTGCAAATGATGCTAATCATTTTTTCCTTGTAAATGGTTCTACGTATGAGATTAACAGAGGAATTCAGAGAGGAGTGCAGTGGGGTTTGAGAAATGCATCAAACGGTCAGCCTTTTCAAACATCAAATGGCCAATATAAAATCTATCCTATTATTGAGCAGAGAAACGGATTTGTAAATTATGTAAATCACACCTTGGATATTGACTTGGAAAATCCTAACAATAAAGATTATACTGACGGTTACAGAGTCTCAAAATACCAGTACAGCAGAACTTCAGATACAGGAAGAAACAGAGGAAATGCGGATATTGTATTGTTGCGTTTGGCAGATATTTATTTAATGAGAGCAGAAGCTCAGTTAAGAAAAGGGAATGCGGCAGCAGCTTTACTGGATGTGAATCTGGTAAGGGCTTCGCGAACTGCACGCCCGGCTGTAACTCCGCCATCTTTACCTTCAATTAATCTTGATTTGCTTTACCGTGAAAGAGGTTTTGAATTTTACTGGGAATATTCCAGAAGAACAGATATGATCAGATTCGGGCATTATGAGGATGTTTACACATCAAAAACAAATGCTGATCCGAGAAAAAGATTATTTCCAATTCCTCAGTCCGCGATGGATGGGGCCTCAAGTGTGCCCGGTTACCTGACGCAGAATGAAGGCTACTAAAATAAATTTTTAATTTTTTACTTATACTTTCAAAAGAAAATACCAACAGATTCTGTTGGTATTTTTTTCTTTAAATAGTTTTAGTTTAGATTTTTTAATCTAGTGGTTTTCTTCCGCTAATAATATTGTAAAGTACTACAATAACTGCAATTACCAACAATACGTGTACTAAAGAACTGGTTCCGATTCCCGGTACTACGTTAAGCATACCTAAAAGCCATACGATAATACAAATGACTGCTACTAACCATAATAAACTTCTCATAATAATAATTTTTTTGGGTGTTATATTTTAGTATTAGCATATATTGTGCCTTTTTTAAATTGATGCAAAGTTTGTGGTATTTATTAATAAAAAAAAGAACTCAAACTTGAGTTCTTTTTAGCCTTGAAAGTGGAGTTGGAGGGATTCGAACCCTCGTCCAAACAAGCAATACATAAGATTTCTACATGCTTATTTTACTATTGATTTTTGTGCTTAAGCAGAGAGCAAACACCCAACTTAAACCTTAGCTTCTGAAATTTTCGAGTTTCGGCCAAAGCATCCGAAACCTTATTTCTGCATTACTATATCTCAGAATCAAACGCCGCAGAACAGAGCATTTGTGAGACATCTTGCTTCCTTACTATCTTCGGGAAAGCGCTTGAAATCTTACTTTATTCGGATTAAGCTGCAAGAGCGAACTCTTCGTTGCCAGTTAAAAGTTTGTAGCAAGGGATTAAAGAGATCGCGCTACGGTTCTCTGCATGCTTACTTACCCACTGATCTTGCTGTCGAAACCAGTCAACCCCATGAATTAGTAACCGCAAAGATACGATATTTTGTTTAAATTCAATTTATATTCAAAATTGGTTTGTAGAAATTTTAGAATTATTATCAATTTTACCTGGAAATAATTTGCTAATCAAGAAAAAAGTTATATTTTTGCAATCCAAAATGAGATGTAAATTATGTTAATAATACCTGTAAAGGATGGTGAATCCATCGATAGAGCACTAAAAAAATACAAGAGAAAATTTGATAAAACTGGTACAGTTCGTCAATTAAGATCTAGACAAGCTTTTATTAAGCCTTCTGTAACTCTTAGACAATCTAGGCTGAAAGCAGCTTATAAGCAAAGAGGATTAAGCAAGGAAGAACAAGCTTAAGAAATTTTCTTAAACACATACTAAATCACTTCTTAAATAGTTATATTTGAGGAGTGATTTTTGTTTTATATATACATTATGCGAAAGAAGTTTTTAGACTATCTACAGCTCGAAAAGAGGTATTCGCCTCATACGATCACAAGTTACCGTAAAGATCTTGAAGATTTTTATTCCTTTTATCTTAAAACTGAAGGTTCCGAGAATATTGTCAAGGCCGATAAAAAAGTAATCAGAAATTTTATCGTTGAACTGAGTGAGAATGATATTTTGAAGAGAAGTATCAACCGCAAACTGTCGTCTCTCCGAAGTTTTTATCTATTCCTTTTACGACTGGGCGAAATTGAGGTTTCTCCGGTTGAAACCGTTACTTCTCTTAAATTTTACGCAGAGAAGCAAATTCCCATGTCTATGGAGGAAATGGAGGTGCTTCAGGACAAGATTCTTGTTAACGTTAATGATATTTTAGAGAAGTGCATTGTTGAAGTCTTATATCAAACCGGAATCAGAAAATCTGAGCTTTGTGGCTTAATATTTGAAAGTGTAAACTTAGAAGGCGAACAGCTTAAGGTTTTGGGTAAAGGAAATAAAGAACGCTATGTTCCTATTTCTCCCGACTTGGCAAGACTCCTCACAAGCTATTTGGAAATCAGAAAACCCCACGAAGATTTTAAACAATATTTCTTTGTCAACAAAAAGGGAAAAAAACTGACGGAAAAGTTTGTTTATGTAGTCGTTAATAAGTACCTTAGTCTTGTTACTTCGAAGCAGAAAACAAGTCCACATATCCTAAGACATAGCTTTGCTACACATGTTTTGGATAATGGGGCAGAGATATCTAAAGTAAAAGAAATATTAGGGCATTCCAGTCTTGCAAGCACTCAGGTGTACACGAATGCCAATATAGAACAGTTGAAAAAAGTGTTTAATCAAGCTCATCCACGAGCTGTTAAAAAAGAAGAATTATGAAGATTTCAGTACAAGCAATCGGCTTAACTCCACACGAACCGCTAGAGTCACACGTTGACAAAAAAGTAAGCAAGCTTAATACGTTTTACGACAAGCTACAGGAATGCAAAGTGTTCTTAAAAGTAGAAAACAATTCAGACAAAGCCAATAAGACTACCGAGCTTATTTTGGTTGTTCCGGGTGATGATATTGTCGTGAAAAAGACAAGTACGAGTTTTGAAGAAAGTTTAGACCAATGCGTAGACGCGGCTAAGAAACTGTTAATCAAGAAAAAAGAATTAGCATAGAAAATAAATTAAAAAAAGTTTCTAAAAAAGTTTGAGATTTCAAAAAATCTGTTCTATATTTGCACTCGCAAAAAGGAACAAGCGTTTTTTGAAATCTTTTTTAATTTTGCCTCCGTAGCTCAGCTGGCTAGAGCAGCTGATTTGTAATCAGCAGGTCGTGGGTTCGAGTCCCTCTGGAGGCTCAATTTAATATAAAATATCTGGGGAGATTCCAGAGTGGCTAAATGGGACTGACTGTAACTCAGTTGCTTCGGCTTCGCAGGTTCGAATCCTGCTCTCCCCACATTTTATATTAAAAAAAAGTCTTGCAGGTTTAAAAGAATTTTTCTAGATTTGCAGACCGTTACCAATGATTTTGGAAACAAAATTGCGGAAGTAGCTCAGTTGGTAGAGCGTCAGCCTTCCAAGCTGAATGTCGCGAGTTCGACCCTCGTCTTCCGCTCAATTTCACACCGCATTAGGCGTGATTTTTTTTAACTGCTGATGCAGCACAGAGTAGAATTTCTCTGATAGCCTTCAGTTTTTATTAAATTGCCTCCATAGCTCAGTTGGCTAGAGCAGCTGATTTGTAATCAGCAGGTCGTGGGTTCGAGTCCCTCTGGAGGCTCAATTTAATATAAAATATCTGGGGAGATTCCAGAGTGGCTAAATGGGACTGACTGTAACTCAGTTGCTTCGGCTTCGCAGGTTCGAATCCTGCTCTCCCCACATTTTATATTAGAAATAAACTTGCAAATTATAAAGGGTTTCCCTAAGTTTGCGCAGCGTTTACCAATAGTTTTGGAAACAAAATTGCGGAAGTAGCTCAGTTGGTAGAGCGTCAGCCTTCCAAGCTGAATGTCGCGAGTTCGACCCTCGTCTTCCGCTCAAAAAAAATCACTCTTTTAAAGCGTGATTTTTTTCTTTTAATGCCGACTTAGCTCAGCGGTAGAGTGCTTCCTTGGTAAGGAAGAGGTCACGGGTTCAAGTCCCGTAGTTGGCTCAGATTTCATCCCGATTTATTCGGGATTTTTTTTGCCTAAAAATTGATATCTTGAATTTCGAAGCTTTGAAAAACTTAGAAAAAATTTTTCTTATAAATTTTGAAAAATAAATTTTGGAGATTCAAAAAAACGTATTATATTTGCACCACCAAAAACAACGATACAATCGGAGTTATTGGAGAGATGGCAGAGTGGTCGATTGCGATAGTCTTGAAAACTATTGACTGTAACAGGTCCGGGGGTTCGAATCCCTCTCTCTCCGCAAAACGGGAAACCAAACTGAAAGCCTTAGATAGAAATATCTGAGGCTTTTTTGTTTTTAGATATTTTCAAGGAATTTGGCGATCTCAAAAAGTTTAAGGATCAGTCTCAAAACTTGGGGACTAAGCAAAAAGTTTTGATAATCTGAAGAGGTAGAATGTTCTGTCGCGAACGCCCCGAAGCTGTAATCTGAAGTTTTTAATTTTCGCATTGAATGATTCTGCTGAAGCATTTGTACTTCTTCGTTCAAAATAATTGAGAATATCGTTGTAATGATTCACAATTGTTTTCGAGAGCACAGAAAACGATTTGAAGCCTGATTCTTCCACCTCCTTGAACCAATGCGCCAATTTGAGCATGGCTACCGGTTTTGGGATTTTTTGATTGTAAATTTTCCTCAATCCATCTGCTAAATGATAAGCTTTTTCTAAATCTGGATAGTGAGAAAATAAGATTTCGGCTCTCTGTTTTTGGTTTGAAGTCCATTTTTCCCTGCATTTATAAAGCAAATATCGACTTCTTGCTAAAAGTTGTTTTCTTGTGTCGCCGTTTTCGAAAATTTCAATTTCGTTTTTTTGTTTCTTTAATTTAGCTTCTGCCAGCAAATTATTTTCTAATTCAATAGCTTCCCAACGGTGCTGTATTCTGATCTCCTGCAATGCTTCTGTGGCGAGTTTCTGAACATGGAATCTATCGACCACTTGTGTTGCATTTGGAAAGCATCTCTTGGCAATTAATTTCATGGAACCCGCCATATCTAGCGTGATTTCTTTGACATTTAATCTTAATTTCCTGTCGATTTTAAAGAGATTTTCAATTACCTTTTCGCTCTTTGTTCCTTTAATGATGGCAACAATACTTCCTTTTCTGCCTTTTGCTTTTTTGGAAGTGAGTACGGTGTATAATTCACCATCAGAAAGGGCGACTTCATCCAGCGAAAGTCGGTTTGAAAGGTTTTCGGAATACAAAATCCATTCTTCGGCATGTGATTTTTGTTCCCAATTTTTAAAATCGCTGATGCTTTTTTTGTATTGTCTCTGAAATTTTTTGCCATTCACCCCGTATAGCTCACCAATGGTTTTGCAGGGAAGGGCTTTAGTATCGGCTGATTTTTTTTAAGAACTCCGCAAAATCCTGTGTCATGTGGGTTCCTTTGGCAATGAGATTCCAATCTCTCTGGATAATATTTCCGGATTTCACTTCAGTCCATCTTCTGCGTTTGATGTGCAGTTTTACAGATTTTCCGCGCAAAGGAAAGTCATCTACGGTAATTTCAGGCAAAAATCCTTTCGATTGCACCACAAGTGAAGAAAATTCTTTGGGAAGTGTATTTTTTTCTTCAAAATAAAGATGAAGAATATTGTTTTCTTCCTCAAATTTCAAAATCTCGAAATATTCGATTAAATACTCAGGTAACAATAATTTGAGTAGTTCAGATGCATTCGACATCCTACAAAATTATCACTTTTTATTTTTCTCCCCAAGTTTTAATCTTGATACAAGTTTAATAATATTTTAATTATTCATAATTGAAATATTAAAACACGCAGATCACGAGCTTGAAGCCGAATCTTTTCTTAACATTTTATTTGTTACGCACTGTTCTACATCCAACCAAGTCTCCACCTCATTGTTTTTTTCGTTAAATTCGTAGTAAATATATCCTTGATGAATATTCTTCTACTGGAAGACGACCTCATTCTCTCGGCAGAATTGAGCAAGTTTTTAGAGTCAAACTATTTTGTGACCGACAGAATTTATGACGGAGAAACCTTTCTCCGCCAGATAAAGAACAATTCTTATGATCTCTATCTTTTAGATATCAATGTACCAAAAATCAATGGCCTGGATGTTTGCCAAACGATCCGTTCTTTCGATAAAAACACACCGATTATTATCATTTCCGCCTACGGTGATCTTTCGGATAAGAAAGATGCTTTCACGAGATTGGCTGACGATTATTTGGTTAAACCTTTTCAGTTTGAAGAATTACTGTTGCGGATGAATTCACTGTTAAGAAGAAAAGTACCAATAGATACTGCAGACCAGGATATCATTAGAGTTGATGATTTAATCATTAACAAAACCGAACAGAAAGTTTTCAGGGCTGGAAACGAAATCGCTTTGACTTTAAAAGAATTTCAGCTGCTGGTTTATCTCGCAGAAGCGCAGGGCAGAACGGTTTCGAAACAACAGATTACAGAGAATGTCTGGGAACATAATTTCAACACCAATACCAATACTGTTGAGGTCTATATTAATTTTTTAAGAAAGAAATTAGATAAAGATTTTAAGGTGAAGCTGATTCATACCCGTTCCGGTTTCGGATATTATTTAAATCCTTTATAGATGTCATTAAAGAGGAAAATTGCACTTACGCTCAGCATTTCATTTTCATTACTTTTCGGTATTGTCCTCATTATTATTTATGTTTCTTTTAATGATTTCAGGAAAGAGGAATTTAAAGAAAGATTCGTCCGTAGGTTAGATTTTACCACCAACTTTATTTCTAAGTCTAAAAACTTTGAAAACGAAGCACCGATTTTTTTCAATGAAAACTCTGACAATGTTTTACTGAATGAAACAATTTTAATTTTTAATGCTAAAAAAGAACTCATCTACAGTACCATCAAAGACAGAAAAGTTACTTGGGACAAAGCGCTTCTGAAGGATGTTGATCAGAAAAAAGCAGTTCACCAAGAAAATACATATCCTGAAGTTTATGCTGCTCTAAAAAATATTAATGGTGAAAATTATTACATTCTTACCAGCGCTTATGATACGAACGGACAGTCGAAACTGGATTATCTTAAATATCTTTTAATTACCGCTTTTATTACCTGCACACTCCTGATTGGTTTTTTCAGTTACTACTTTATGGGGAAATTCCTTCAGCCGCTGGAAGATCTCAACAAAGAAATTTCTGAGGTAACGGCACATAAACTCACGACGCAGATTCAAGTTGAGCAGTCGAATGATGAGATCAGTATTTTGGCGCAGTCATTCAATACGATGATTGTCCGTCTGAACGATGTTTTTCAGTCACAAAAAGATTTTACCGCAAGTGCGTCCCACGAGATCAGAACTCCGATTACCAGAATGGCTTTTCAGCTGGAAAATTTAATCAAACTTGAACAGCATTCTACCGAAACACTTTCTGCCTTGAGACAGATGTTGAAAGACGTGTATCAACTTTCAGACTTGACGAACTCTCTTTTGCTGCTTACAAAATTCGATAAAGAAAATATCCAGACTATTTACGAGGAAGTTAGAATTGATGAGGTTATTTTTGAATCTTTCGAGCGTGTTCAAAACAGCTTCCCCAATCTCACCATGGATTTTCTGATTTCTGAAAGCACTTCCGATCAGGCATTTTTAACCATCAAAGGAGTTCAGTCCCTGCTCAATATTGTTTTTATTAATTTATTTAAAAATGCAGCAGTGTACTCAGATGATTCTGAAGCTAAAGTTTTGATTACAGAAACCGAATCTCAACTTAGCGTAGATGTAATTTCTGCGGGAAACACGATTTCACTGGAAGAACAACCCAAACTGTTTGATGCCTTCATGCGTGGAAATAATTCTCAAAACATCACCGGATCCGGTCTCGGCCTCCGAATTGCCAAAAGAATCCTGGAATACCATAACGCGAAAATTAAATACCATTCGCCCACGGAAAATACCAATAAGTTTACGGTTACTTTTAATAAATAGGTTTTAAATATTAAAATAAGAACAATAAGTTCTTCCAACCAAAATTGTGTTATCTAGCTAAGTGAAACGGCTTTGTGTATCTTTATATTTACAATAGATTTAAAAAAAATCTGTGTCTCACTTTGCGTTTAAAATTTTCTCTAAACATTTTTGAAGTAATAATTAATTATCCATCCTTTAGGGTTGGTGAAGAAATTTCTTTTCAAAGTATTGTTATGTATCCAGCTTTTGAAAAAATCTGAAAGTTTATCTCGTAATGATTCAAAAAATACTTCAAAATCAAATTTAATTTTTTTTTAAGCCTACTTTAAGGTCGTTTTAATCGAGCAACCGCACTTTTGCTATCAAAATTGAGAGAATGAACAAAATTGCAGGACTGTTCGTTGTTATATCTTCGATAATGACAGCGCAGCAGCAAATGTCGCTTTTGGATTGCGAAAATGCCTTTCAGCAAAATAATCTTCAGCTTCTTGCCGAACAGTACAACATCAACATGGCTGATGCGGATATTCTGCAGGCTAAAATCTGGGAACTTCCGCAGATAAGTGGGTACATCAACGCCTATAACCCCGAAGACAGAAAAGTTTTGGATGCCGGTAAAGCCAAAGGTCTTGAGGTGACACAGCTGATTTACATGGGTGGCAAAAAGAAAAATGAAGTTGCTTTTGCAAAATCCAATAAAGATTTGGCGCAGCTCCAGTTTACGCAGTTGCTTGTAGAACTACGCACACAGCTTCATACCAATTACTACAATCTTTATTATGAAAAACTGAAGCTCGAAAATACCAATAAGCAACTGGGATATATGAATGACCTCTTAAAGGCGTATAAAGTACAGTCTGCAAAAGGAAATGTTTCGTTGAAAGACGAAGTGAGATTACAGAGCATCGTCATTCAGCTGAATAATGACAAACTGGGAATCACTAAAGACATTCTTGAATTCGAACAAAATTTAAAAGTTCTTACCGGAATTAGAGAAAATATAGAACCTCAGATTTCAGATGAAGAAGCCAGAGAGATTCTTGCTGCACAGCCTTTCGGCGATGAATCTGATTTAAAAAGAAAAGCCATCGAAAACAACGCAGATTATTTATTTAATTTAAAACTGATTGATAATTCTAAGCTTTATGCACAGTGGCAGAAATCTCTCAATGTTCCCGATTTGAATGTGGGAGCGGAGTACGACCAAAATTCTGGAACATTCAGAAACGAAATCAATTTGAAAGTAGGAATTCCTATTCCGCTATGGAAGGTGAATAAAGGAAATGTGCAGAAAGCTAATTATGCTATTGAACAAAATCAGAGAAATGCAGAATTTCAAAAACTGAATCTCGAAACGAAAGTACAGTCGGCTTTTCAGATGTGGAAAAATCAGTACGGACAGTTACTCGAAATTAAATCTACAGACCTCGATAATTTAGATCTGGTCTACAATGGAATTCTGAAAAACTTCAGAAACGGAAACGTGACTCTGATCGATTTTACAGATTTCATGGAAAGTTACCGCCAAACTTCTCTTCAGATTTATGATATGAAAAACGAACTAATACAGTCTGCAGAACAGCTCAATCAATTGGTACAAACAAAAATCTTCTATTAATATAAACCTTTATTGTCTCTGCTAAGTGAAACGCCTTTGCGAACTTAAAAATAGCATGTTGTTTAAAAAATCTTTGCGCCCTTTGCGTTTAAAATAATAATCTAAATGAAAAAAATAATTATACCAATATTTTCCACCTTACTTTTATGGTCTTGTTCTAAACAGGAAGCACCAAAAGAAACTGCACCCAAAGGTTTTGAGCTGAGTAATACCATGCTCGAATCGATCACCACCGCTAAAGTTGAATTTAAAAACATAGAAGATACGTACAGTTTTTACGGAAAAATATCTGCAGACAGAAACTCTTACATCGACGTTTATCCTTTGGTTGGCGGAAATGTAATGAGTGTAAATGTTGAGCTGGGAGATTACGTGAAGAAAGGTCAGGTTCTCGCAACAATCAGAAGTACAGAGTTAGCCGATGTTCAAAAGGATGTGAGTGATGCTAAAACAGATTTACTGGTTGCTCAAAATAATCTACGCGTTGCCAAAGAAATGTATGAAGGGAAACTGACGACGGAAAGAGAAGTTTTGGAAGCGAAAAGTCAGGTGCAGAAAGCACAGGATCAGATGCAGAGAACTTCCGCAGTTAGTACGGTGTATAATGTGAAAAAGGGAAATCTTTACAGTGTTTTGGCTCCAATTAACGGATACATTGTTCACAAAGACATCAACAAAGACATGCAGCTGAGAAGCGACCGAAGCGAAAATATTTTTGATGTAGCCAATACCACCAACGTGTGGGCCATCATGAACGTCAATGAATCTGATATTGATAAAATCAGTCTAGGCATGACGGCACAAGTCTCCACATTATCTTATCCTGATAAAGTTTTTGACGGAAAAATTGATAAAATCTTTAAAATCATCGATCCGCAGACCAATGCGATGCAGGCGAGGGTGGTTTTGGATAATGCCAACGGTTTGCTGATTCCTGAAAGTAAAGCGACCATAAGGGTTTCGAAATCCGAGAATGCCTCAGCGCTTTCTGTTCCATCAAAGGCGGTAATTTTTGACGATGACAGAAGTTTTGTGGTTGTTTTTAAATCAAGAACCGATGTGAAAGTCAAAGAAATTAAAGTTCTGAAACAGCTGGGCGACGTGACATATCTTTCAGAAGGTCTTACGGAGGGAGAAAATGTAATTACCAATAATCAGTTGCTGATTTACCGTTCACTAAAAAACTAAGATTTAAATGAACCTAATGAAAATCTTTGATTTTCTATCTAATGTGCTCTTTTAAGCAAATAAAGTATAAATCTCTAATGTGACTTATGTGTTTAAAATTATTTCAACGAGTTTCTTAGTTAAAGTTTTTAAATTAAATATTTAGGTATCAGCGTACTGTCTGAAATCTATCATCTAACATCTATTCAGCATGAATAAATTCATTAAAAATATCATTTCGTTTTCACTCAAAAATAAAGCATTCACCTTTATTTGGGTAGCGGTTTTGGCGGTTGCGGGCTTTATCAGTTTCAAAAATATGCCTATTGAGGCTTTCCCAGATGTCACTAATACCCAAATCGTGATTATCACCCAGTGGAATGGCCGTAGTGCAGAAGAAGTGGAACGTTTTGTCACGACGCCCATTGAGCTGGCGATGAGTCCGGTTCAGAAGAAAACAAGCGTAAGAAGTACGACGATGTTCGGGCTTTCTATTGTTAAAATTCTTTTCGATGATGGAGTAGACGATATGTTTGCCCGAAATCAGGTCAACAATCAGCTGCGAAATGTGAGTCTTCCTGATGAGGTTGACCCCGAGGTGCAGCCGCCTTACGGGCCGACGGGAGAAATCTTCAGATATACACTGGAAAGTAAAACCAAAGACTCCAGAGAACTGCTGACTTTGCAAAACTGGGTGATCGACCGCGCTCTGAGAGGCGTTCCGGGAGTGGCTGATATCAACGTCTTCGGTGGTCAGGATAAAGTTTTTGAGCTGAGCATTGATCCGAGAGCTTTGGATAAATACAATCTGACGCCTCTGCAGGTTTTTGAAGCGGTCACGAAAAGCAATCTGAATGTAGGTGGAGATGTTATTGAAAAGAACGGACAAGCCTATGTTGTCCGGGGAATTGGTTTGGTACAGTCTAATGAAGATATCGGGAATATTACCATTCAAAACGAGAGCGGAAATCCGGTTTTGGTTAAAAATGTGGCAGAAGTGCATGAGAGTTCGCTGCCGAGAGTAGGGCAGGCCGGTTTAAATAAACAGGACGATACTGTAGAAGGAATCGTGGTGATGCGAAAAGGTGAAAATCCGCGTGAGGTTTTGGTTGATGTAAAAGCTAAAATTAATGAGCTGAATGAAAAAATTCTTCCGAAAGATGTAAAAATGGTCACATTTTACGACCGTGATAATCTGATGGATTTCACTACAGAAACCGTAATGCATAATTTATTGGAGGGAATTATTCTGGTGACGGTTATCGTTTTAATTTTCATGGCAGACTGGCGCACCACGTTGATTGTTTCCATCGTCATTCCTCTGTCCTTACTGTTTGCGTTTTTATGTTTAAAAATGGCGGGCATGAGTGCGAATTTACTGTCACTGGGAGCTGTAGATTTTGGAATTATCATCGATGGTGCCGTCGTCATGGTCGAAGGAATCTTTGTAATGCTCGATCATAAAGCCAAGAAATACGGTCCGGATAAATTCAATAAAATGGCTAAAGCCGGCTGGATTAAACAGACCGGAACAGGTTTAGGGAAAGCAATTTTCTTTTCAAAATTAATAATCATTACGTCATTAATTCCAATCTTCTCATTTCAGAAAGTGGAAGGGAAAATGTTTTCACCATTGGCATTCACGCTGGGTTTTGCATTAATTGGTGCATTGATTTTTACATTGACATTGGTTCCTGTGCTTACCCACATGCTTTTAAATAAGAATGTACGAGAGAAAAACAATCCGTTTGTGAATTTCTGGGACAGAATAGTGCTGAAAGGTTTCAGTTTTACATTTAAACATAAAAAACTCAGTTTGATTGTTGCTTTATCTTTCATGGCGGTCACTTTATTCTCAGGAAAATTTTTAGGAACAGAATTTTTACCTCAATTAAATGAAGGTTCACTGTGGATCACTGCAGAAATGCCGATGAGCTCATCTCTAAAAGAGTCGTTGAAGACTGCCGATATTTTGAAAAAAGATATTATGAGCGTCCCTGAAGTGACCGATGTTCTCGCGCAGACCGGACGAAGCAATGACGGAACAGACCCAAACGGTTTCGGATTTGTACAGTTTGCGGTGAATCTTCAGCCAAAAGATGAGTGGAAACGAAAAATCAGTTATGAAGAACTGGTAGAAGAAATCGATAAAAAACTAAGGAATTATCAGGGGATTACCTTTAATTATTCTCAGCCGATCTCAGATAATGTGGCAGAAGCGGTAGCTGGTTTTAAAGCTGAAAACGGAATTAAAATTTATGGCGATAATTTACAGACACTCGACAGACTGGCCGATGAGGTTTTAAAATCGATCAAAGATGTAGACGGAGTAAAAGACGCCGGAATTATTAAAAATATCGGTCAGCCAGAAGTAAGCGTTGTATTAGACCGAAATAAGATGGCAGCTTACGGCGTGATGCCCGATGATGCACAATCAGTTTTGGAAATGGCTTTTGGTGGAAAAACAGCTTCAGAAATGTTTGACAGCGAAAGAAAATTTCCAATCAGACTCCGTTATTCTGAGGAGTACAGAAAAGACGAAAAAGATATAGCTTCGCTGATGGTTCCTACGCAGGACGGTGCTAAAATTCCTTTAAAAGAGATCAGTACCATCGAAAAAGACAACGGTGCCGCATTTATTTACAGAGATGATATCAAAAGGTATATTGGAATTAAATTTTCGATTCGTGACCGTGATTTGGGAGGAACAATCGGCGATGCACAGAAAGAAGTGGCAAAAATGAAAATTCCTGAAGGATATTCTGTAGGCTGGACCGGGCAGTTCGAGAACCAACAGAGAGCTACCAAAAGACTGACAGAAGTAGTACCCATCAGTATTTTGGGGATTTTCTTCCTCCTGTTTATTCTTTTCGGTAATATGAAAGATTCACTTTTGGTACTGGCAAACGTTCCTTTTGCTTTAATCGGCGGAATCATCGCATTGCATATCACGAATATGAATTTTGGGATCTCTGCGGGAGTAGGTATGATCGCACTCCTGGGAATCTGTATCCAAAACGGTGTAATTCTTATCACGGAATTCCATCAGAATGTTAAAAACGGATTAAAGATAGATGACGCGATTTTCAGTGGTGTGAAATCCAGAACACGGCCGGTGATTATGACTGCACTGATGGCATCAATCGGTTTACTTCCTGCAGCTCTTTCTACAGGAATTGGTTCGGAATCTCAAAAACCATTAGCAATTGTCATCATCGGAGGTCTGATTACAGCAACTGTTCTAACCTTACTAATCTTCCCAATTATCTTTTGGATATTTAATAAAACTAAAAAGACCGATGAAGGTTTTTAAGATTGAAAATGATTGTGTTCTTTTATTTATCATAATTAAAAGTTCAGTTTAAAGGAATTAATTTAGAATCAAACAAGTCAGGTTGAAATTTGAAATAAGCCATTCTGTTGAAATGCTCAACCATTTATTAGAGGCAGTCACGTAAGAAATGTAATTAATTTCAAACGAGGTCATTCTTTCATTTATTTTTATATAAACAGAAGCCCGGGATAGAAAAATCTACCTCGGGCTTCTTATAAAATCAAGTCTGTTTCTTTTTTAGAATCCTAAACCTACGGTAAATCCTCTAACCGGGTTCGGATATGCTCCTAATGAAGCTGTAGCTCCGTTAGCAATATTGACAGTGAAAATTTTTGTTTCAGCACCTACTGTTGCCAGTAAATAAGCTTTTTGGCTTGTGCTTCCGATATCGAATCCATTAGCTCCGGAAATATTGATTCCTAGTGCTCCTCTTTCTACCAAAACACCTCCGTTTGGTGGATTTTGAAGATATAATTTATCTGTGTTATGATCGATAACAAAAAGTTCTGTAGTCGCTGTTCCTGCAAAATTATTAGTATAAGCTGCGGCACCTACAGCAACCGGCGTAGGAGTAAGTCCAGTGTCAACTGCTGTAACGGCTCCTGTAACCGGATCGAGTCTTAGGTTTTGACCTGTGTTGCTCACTACTCTGATTTTGTCAACAGTAGGATTAAAATCAAATCCAAACTCAGTTCCTGCAAGTGGAGTGGTAAGTGTACCTGTACCTACCTGGGTAAGTGCTCCTGTACCTAAGTTAACCGTATAAATTCTGCTTGAGTTTCCTAAGGCATACAACTGTCCGTTTAACGGTCTGAAATCAATACCTAAAATATTTTCTCCACTCTGTAACCCTGTAAGAGCTTTTGTAACGGGAGTTGCAGGATTATTTGGGTCAAAGATCTGTAATGCGTTAGCGTTATCGATTGCATACGCTACAGGGTTTGTAGGAATTGCGATGTCAATTATTTTCAGTGGAAGAGTTCCGATGCTTGAAGCTTTTCCCGTAGCAAGATCTACATTATATAATGCGTTTTGAGCTCCGCTTGTTACAGCCATTAATGCTGCTGTATTTTCAGGATTGATATCAAAAGCCGCCTGACCTGTGAATGTAAATCCTAAACTTCCAACTTCAACCAAAGTTCCGTTATTCGGTGGATCCTGTTTGAAAAGTTTTCCTGAAGTTAGATCAAGATCATATAAAGTAGTTGTTGCCGCGCCAGATTTACTGTTTGTATAAGCGATACCTGCGATAGCTGCTGTTGTAGCAATACTTGTATCGGTAGCAGCCGTTACTCCGTTTTCAGGATTAAGACGAAGATTCTGACCTGTGTTGGTTACCAGTCTTATTCTGTCCACCGTCGGGTTAAAATCGATAGAAGCGATTGTTCCTGAGATAGCAGGTGTAAATGCTGTTGTGCTTACAGCTCTTGAAGTAGCTGTAGAAGTATTGATGATATAAAACTTGCTTGCATTTGATACAGCATAAAGCTCACCTGTAGCCGGTCTGAAATCAATACTTAATAATTTTTCTCCATTAGGAAGCCCTGTAATAGGCTTGGTGGAAGTCATAACATTGCTGTTTTTTGCATTGAAAGCCAGAAGATCATTATTGGCACTCAATCCATAAACCATTACATCGGGACCTACTGTAGGTATTTCGGGCATACTTGTATTTTCATCATCATCGCAAGAGAATACCGTGATAAAAGCTAATGTAGCCAGACAAAAATTGAATAGTTTTTTCATAAAAATTTATTTTAATTAATAGTTGCAGTTAAATATACGAGAGAAAAATAAAAATGGATTTACAAACTGTTTTTTTTAATTCATTTTTTTGTTATAAATTTGCAGTTCCAATATACAAAAAAAGGAGGTTTGCAGTTTTTGGATTTGAATATTAAACTTTTTTTTTAACAAAAAGATTTTAGTATTTAAAAATTCATTATATTTGCACACCGAAAATTTGAATAAAACAATAAAATAAATAATTTAAATCATGGCAAAGGAAACGTTTAATCGTAACAAACCACACTTGAACATTGGTACTATTGGTCACGTTGACCATGGTAAAACTACACTTACTGCAGCAATTTCTGCTGTATTGGCTAGTAAAGGTCTTGCTGAGAAAAAAGATTTCTCTTCTATTGACTCTGCTCCAGAAGAAAAAGAAAGAGGTATTACTATCAATACTGCTCACATCGAATACGAAACTGAAAAAAGACATTACGCTCACGTTGACTGTCCAGGTCACGCGGATTACGTTAAGAACATGGTAACTGGTGCTGCTCAGATGGACGGTGCTATCGTTGTATGTGCTGCTACAGACGGACCAATGCCTCAAACCAGAGAGCACATCCTTCTATGTCGTCAGGTAAACGTACCTAGAATCGTTGTTTTCATGAACAAAGTTGACATGGTTGACGATGCTGAGTTATTAGAGCTTGTTGAAATGGAATTGAGAGACTTATTGTCTACTTACGAATTTGACGGAGATAACTCTCCAGTAATTCAAGGTTCTGCTTTAGGTGCTCTTACAGCTGCTACTGCTGAAGGAGGTGCTAAAACTGATGACCAATGGTTCAAATCTGTTGAGCAATTAATGGATGCTGTTGACGAATGGATCGAGCAACCACCAAGAGATACTGATAAGCCTTTCTTGATGCCAATCGAAGACGTATTCTCTATTACAGGTAGAGGTACTGTTGCAACTGGTAGAATCGAGGCTGGTATTATCAACACAGGAGATCCTGTAGATATCATCGGTATGGGTGAAGAAAAATTAACTTCTACTATTACAGGAGTTGAGATGTTCAGAAAAATCCTAGATAGAGGAGAAGCTGGAGATAACGTAGGTCTATTGTTGAGAGGTATTGAAAAAACTGACATCAAAAGAGGTATGGTTATCGCTAAGAAAGATTCTGTGAAGCCTCACAAGAAATTCAAAGCTTCAGTTTATATCCTTTCTAAGGAAGAAGGTGGACGTCACACTCCATTCCACAACAAATACCGTCCTCAGTTCTACGTAAGAACTACTGACGTTACAGGTGAAATCTTCTTACCAGAAGGTGTAGAAATGGTAATGCCTGGTGATAACTTAGAGATCACTGTAGAATTGTTACAGCCAATCGCTCTTAACGTAGGTCTTAGATTTGCGATCAGAGAAGGAGGTAGAACAGTTGGTTCAGGTCAGGTTACTGAAATCTTAGACTAATCATCTTAAAATAATTAAAGTTCCGTAAGGAAACTTACGGAACTTTTAATCTACGGGCATCGTCCAATGGTAGGATACCGGTCTCCAACACCGTTGATCAGGGTTCGAATCCTTGTGCCCGTGCAAAAAGAAAATAATGAGCTTAGTAGAATTTTTAAAAGGTTCTTATCACGAATTTAGACACAAAGTAGAGTGGCCAAAGTGGTCTGACTTACAGTCTTCTACTATTGTAGTTACTGTAGCAACTGTTATTTTGGCATTATTTACCTTCGGCGTTGATGAATTGTTCTCAAAATCAATCAGCAACATCATCGGAATTCTAATTAATACCTTCAACTAATAAAGTATTTTCCCATAATGAGCGAATTGAAATGGTATGTGCTGAAAGCAATCAGCGGACAGGAAAATAAAGTGAAAAACTATATTGAGACAGAGATCAAACGGTTAGGGTTTGAGCAGTATGTTACTCAGGTAGTTATTCCTATGGAAAAGGTTATTCAGCTTAGAAATGGGAAGAAAGTACCAAAAGAAAGACCATACTATCCTGGTTATCTTATGGTAGAAGCAGAGTTGATGGGAGAGATTCCTCACGTTATCAAAAACATTCCTGGTGTGATTTCTTTCTTGAGTTTAACTAAAGGTGGAGATCCTGTACCGATGAGAAAATCTGAGGTTAACAGAATGTTAGGAAGAATGGATGAACTTTCAGAGTTCGCTTCTGATGCAGAAATTCCATTCATCGTTGGTGAAAACGTAAAAGTAATCGATGGGCCTTTCAACGGTTTCAACGGTACAGTAGAGAAAATCTTGGAAGACAAGAAGAAAGTAGAAGTTTCTGTTTTGATCTTCGGAAGAAAAACTCCAATGGAACTGAGCTTTATGCAGGTAGAAAAAGTTTAATACTTTTCAGATATAAAAAAAATACCGTTCAGAAATGAGCGGTATTTTTTCTGTTTTATATTGAAATCTAAAGTGGAAGCGTACTGACCGGAGTGATATTCTGAATATTAGACGGGTCAATAGTAAACTGATGTACGGTAGAAGTGGTAAAAGCATACAAATGATTGCCATCAATAATCAAATCTCTTGCGGGAAGATTGGCAATCGTTTTAGCTACCGTTATATTCTGCGGATTTTAAATATTGAAGATTACAATGTCATCTCGATCACAGATAAACAGATAATTTCCACTTAGAGCAAGTCCTTTCGGTTCTAAAAGATTCCGTTCCGATACCAGCAAAGGATTTTGGATGTTTGCAATATTATAGATTAATAGCTTATTGTTGTCTGCGGCATTGCAGGTTGTGTTAGAATGTAATGTAACGTAAGCATGAGTAGAATTGGCAACTACAGGATCACATGCAGTAAAATGTAATGCTTTGGAAACAAACGCTGGAGTTTCCGGATTTTGTGCAATACTGTAGATAAACATTCCGTTTCGCGAACCGATAAATAGGTAATTGTCCATTGAAAACATGGTTTCAATATTAAAGCCAACATCTACCGTTTTCACTTTCACAGGATTCGCTGGATCTATCAAGCTGAATACATTTAAGTTTGCCTGATCAACCACATACATATAATTATTTTTCAGAATAAAGGTTGCCGTAGAGCCTTCTTTTCCGTCGTTAGACAGAGATTCGGTTGCATCACTGCTGTCACTGCAGCCCATTAGAATCGCAAGACATAAAAGAGTAATATATTTTTTCATGCTTTTATTTTTGTTTCCAGTCGATTACTATTTTGTCATTGTCTGCAGGAGCCTCAAAACCGTCTGGTGATTTCAGTGCCGGGAAAACATTTTCTATCCTTTTTAAAACCTGTACTTCATTTGTTGCCGTATTAATCTTTAGAGCAACTAAATCTCTTGCCTGATTAATGTATAGAATGTCATTTCTTACTGCAACGTCGCTGGAACCTAAAGCTTTCAGATATTTTACTTTTTGAGGGTTTGCGGGGTCAGCATTGTTGATAATATGAAATCCGTCTCGTCTGTCATTGACAAATATGAATTGCCCTTTCACATAAATTTTTTCGTTCTTCACTGTTGTTTTCGGAACCTGGAGACTGATGTTGT
This sequence comes from Chryseobacterium kimseyorum, assembly GCF_025971945.1. Taxonomy (GTDB): domain Bacteria; phylum Bacteroidota; class Bacteroidia; order Flavobacteriales; family Weeksellaceae; genus Chryseobacterium; species Chryseobacterium kimseyorum. The sequence goes on along the minus strand of NZ_JAPDHW010000005.1, from coordinate 238,974 downwards.
TCAGTTCTGCACGGGTGGCAGTCACCGGTTGATATGCAGTTTGAGGTTCCAGTGGCGGGTCATCACCTCCGTTCCAGGGCCAGCATGAGGTAAGTGATATACAGGAAAGCAATACCAGTGTAGATTTGACGTGTTTCATAGTAAATTGTTTTTTTTAAAATTAATCAATTAATTTATAGATGGATATTAAATTTTACAATTTAATTCTGAAATTTAATGAGTTAAGTGTTTGCTAATTAAAATATATTTCATAATTTTGCAGTCCGAAAAGTAGGTTTACTTTATGTGAGTGCGGTAACCTGCTGAATAATAAATGCTTCCAAACTCATTAATTATTCAATTTTTAAAAAACAAACAATGGCTAAAAAAGTCTTTAAAATGGTTAAGCTCCAAGTAAAAGGAGGAGCAGCAAACCCATCTCCACCAGTAGGTCCTGCATTAGGTTCTGCAGGTGTGAACATCATGGAGTTTTGTAAACAATTTAACGGAAGAACTCAGGATAAGCCAGGTCAAGTTTTACCTGTAGTAATTACAGTGTACGAAGACAAATCTTTTGAATTCGTTATTAAAACTCCACCTGCAGCAATTCAGTTAATGGATGCAGCTAAAATCAAAGGAGGATCCGGAGAACCAAACAGAAACAAAGTAGGTGCTGTATCTTGGGCGCAAGTTCAAAAAATCGCTGAAGATAAAATGACAGACCTTAACTGTTTTACTTTGGACTCAGCTCTTTCTATGGTTGCAGGTACTGCTAGATCTATGGGATTAAGAGTAACAGGAACTAAACCAACTAACGCTTAAAACTAAGAGAAATGGCAAAATTAACTAAAAAGCAAAAGGAAGCTTTAAGCAAAGTAGAAAAAGGAAGAATTTATAACCTTGAAGAAGGTGCTGCTCTTGTAAAAGAAGTAAACACTGCAAAGTTTGATGCTTCTGTAGATATCGCTGTAAGATTAGGTGTAGACCCAAGAAAAGCAAACCAAATGGTAAGAGGTGTAGTATCTCTTCCTCACGGTACTGGTAAGGATGTTAAAGTTTTGGCTTTAGTAACTCCAGATAAAGAAGCTGAAGCTAAAGCAGCTGGTGCTGATTATGTAGGTCTTGACGAATATTTACAGAAAATAAAAGATGGTTGGACGGATGTTGACGTTATCGTTACTATGCCAGCTGTTATGGGTAAATTAGGACCTTTGGGTAGAGTATTAGGACCAAGAGGTTTGATGCCTAACCCTAAATCAGGTACTGTAACTATGGAAATTGGTAAAGCAGTAACTGAAGTAAAAGCTGGTAAAATTGACTTCAAAGTTGATAAATACGGTATTATCCACGCTGGTATTGGTAAAGTATCTTTCGATGCTGCTAAAATCAAGGAGAATGCTCAGGAATTAATCTCTACTTTGATCAAAATGAAACCAACTGCTGCTAAAGGTACTTATGTGAAGAGCATTTATTTGTCTTCTACAATGAGCCCAGGTATTGCAATTGATAGTAAATCTGTTAACTAATTATAATCCTTAAGACAATGACAAAAGACCAAAAAGTTGTAGCAATACAAGAGATCAAAGACTTGCTTCAGGATGCTAAAGTAGTTTATGTAGCAGATCTAGACGGTTTGAACGCTGCTAAATCTTCTGACTTCAGAAGACAGGCTTTCAAGCAAAATATTAAAGTGAAAGTGGTGAAAAACACCCTTTTGCAAAAAGCAATGGAACAGATTGACGGGATTGATTTCTCTGAAATGTTCGAAACTTTCAAAGGAAACTCTGCATTAATGATTGCTGATACAGCTAACGCTCCAGCAAAATTAATCAAAGACTTTAGAAAGAAAGAAGAGAAGCCGGCTTTAAAATCAGCTTTCGTACAGGAAACTTTCTATGTTGGTGACAACAACCTTGATGCATTAGTAAGCATTAAGTCTAGAGAAGAAATGATCGGTGAAATCATCGGATTACTTCAGTCTCCAATTCAAAGAGTTGTTTCTGCTCTTCAAAACAAATCTGAAACTACAGAAGCTACAGCTGAAGAAGCAGCTCCTGCAGTAGAAGAAACTCCTGCTGCTGAAGCTCCAGAAGCTCCTGCTGCAGATAGCACTGAGGAAACTCCAGCTGCTGAATAATTACTCTCAAAAAATTAAATAAATAATCAACAAAAACATTACAACAATGTCAGATTTAAAAAATTTAGCTGAAACGCTAGTAAACTTAACAGTAAAAGACGTAAATGAATTAGCTACTATCCTTAAGGATGAGTACGGAATCGAGCCAGCTGCTGCTGCTGTAGTTATGTCTGCAGGTGGTGCAGGTGAAGCTGCTGAAGAAAAAACAGAATTCGACGTAATTCTTAAAGCTGCTGGAGCTTCTAAATTGGCTATCGTTAAATTGGTAAAAGATTTAACTGGTGCTGGTCTTAAAGAAGCTAAAGATATCGTAGATGGAGCTCCTGCTGCTATCAAAACTGGTATCTCTAAAGACGAAGCTGAAGCTCTTAAGAAGCAATTAGAAGAAGCTGGTGCTGAAGTAGAATTGAAATAATTTTCAATTTTTAAATATAAGAAGCGGTAAACTTTGTTTACCGCTTTTTTTATGTTTCGTTGTTTACTAATAGTAGTTATTAGTATTGTTGTTTCTAATGAATTTTTAAATGGAATTAGAGACACAGCGACATTTAAAATATTGATTTTGAATCAAATATTACACACCAATTAATCAAAGATTAATTATATCAATGTTTCTGGGTGAAGCATTATTTTCTTCTCATTGACATTTCAAAAGAATCATGGTTTTTAAAATGAAATAATTAATGAATATTTTTAACTTACAAAAGGTGTTACGGTGGAAATTTTCGCACGTTACTTTTTAGATGACTTTAAATATCAGTTAATTAGACGTTTTATTTGTGATTCCAATCATAATAAGTCGTACTTTTGCACCTCCTAAAAACAGTGATGCATCCATCTATAAAATCAGACTTTCCGCTTTACAGTAAGCAATGGCAACCGCTATTGGGAAGGTTGATTCTATGTATGTTCTTTGTTTTAATTGGTCAGTTTACGCTTGCACAGAATGGGAATGAGTCTGACAGCGTAAAATCGAGAATCGTACTCAGAGATGGTGCAGAGATCTACTCAGAAGATGTGATATTTAATGATCAGATTCTTAGTGACAAAATTGTTTTAGAGAATGCTTCAATCTTGTCTGTTAACAAAAGCGAGTCTTCAAGTCTCATCATTGTGCAATCGATTGCAAGTTCGAAGATTGCTAGTAAAATTATTAAGTCCGAAAATAAAGAACTTCAGGAAACATCTCCACAATTGCCGGAGATTCACAAAAGAATTCCTAATAAGGCAGTTCTCTCAGAAAATTACAGCTTTGAAAATGGTTCTTCTCCGAATAATTACACAGCAAGCAGATGTATAGGTAGGGATTGTATAAATCTCAATTCTTTTGAGTTTAAAACTTTAAAGATTTCGACTTCAGGAAGTAGTTCAGAAATCAGGAAAGTACTCAATGATCTACATTGTAATTCGTATGTATATTATAACAGCGTTACTTTAAATGACTGTTTCTCAACAGTACATTCGGTCAGGCCTCCTCCCACAGTTTAAATTGATCACTGATGCTGATAATTAGAAATCAGCCTATTGCTTTCTCTGAAAAGTAATTTTTTAAAATTTAAACTTTTACAATGAAAAAACTTTTACAGACAGTAATTATTTTACTGTTTAGCATCAACTATGCTCAAACTGTATTTCTGGATGATTTCGGAACCAGCGCGACGCCCACTGCAGCCAATGATTATGGTAGAAAGACTTCACCCTATGTGCCTGCAAATTCTTTTACCTACGGAACATCAAAAGCAAATTCTACAAGCTACGATGTGACCAATATCAATAACTCTTACTACGCCGTTGTAGCTCCCGAATTTATTTACTCAGGAGTTCTTCCGGGATATTATTTCTGGACATTTGCCACTCCGACGACGACACCTTTTGAAGGTGCGAACAGATATGCTGAAGATCACACTGCTGGCGACGTTAACGGAGCAGTTTTAGCAGTAAATGCCAGCCTTCTATGAGAGGAATTTCAGCTTTACCGCAAACGGATATTATGAAGTATCGTTTTGGATGTACGTTGTTAATCCTACAACGCAGACCCGATTATCAATTAAAGATCCCGTTTCAGGTGTTGAACTGGGTGGTGTGTCAACGGGGTCCATTGGTTCACAATCTGCAAACTGGCAGGAATATAAACTAAACTTCAGAGCCCCTGCAGGAACATGTTTCAATACCGTTGCTAAATTGTCACTGCAGAATGTTTTTCCGGGTGGTTCTGGAAATGACTATTACATCGATGATATTAAAGTAACGAGGTTGACTGCAACGCCTACAGCTACGGATTTTACCTTCGTATGCCCTACAAATTCGGTTGCAGTAGATACCGACGGTGACGGAATTCCTGATTATGCTGATCTGGATGATGATAACGATGGGATTTTAGATACGGCTGAAAATTTTTGTGAAACTGAAGGAACACCCTATGCTTACAGTGATACATTTGGTACGGGTACAGCTACAGCAGTGACGCGACTCATGTTGTAGGGCATAATTATGTTGCGGTAAATCCATCAGATGGCAATTACACCATATCAAGATCTTTATCTCAAACCGTCTACTATACCCAAACCAATATTAATGGAAATAAAGATGCGGGAAACCCAATCATTGGTGAAGGAAGTACCGACGGTAGATTTCTGATTATTAATGTTGCGGCAAATTATGCAAATCAGACTCTGTACAGAGCAAACAATATTGCTGTGACAACAGGGAAAAAATATAGATTCAGAATAGACATGGCCGGACTGGCTGAAAATGCTGCGCAGGTTCCTAACCTGAGAATCGCCATCAAAGATGCTTCAGGACAGACCCTGGCTTTTGCAGATTCTAATAATATCGGAATGGCAAATGATGACCTGTGGAGAAGACTGTCTATGACCTTTGTAGCGACAAATTCTACGGTAAATTTAGAAATTATTAACCTTCAGCCACTGGGGAATGCCGGAAATGATTTAGGTTTAGACAATATTATTTTGGTGCCTTTAAATATCTGTGATTCTGATGGTGACGGAATAGAAAATTCCTTAGATTATGATTCGGATAACGATGGATGTTTTGATGCAATTGAAGGAGATGAAAATGTAAATACCTCACATCTGAATTCAAATGGGAGTATCAATTATTCAGCAAATGGAGGTGTTGGAACTGCCGTTAATAATAATGGCGTTCCTAATATAGTTAATTCCGGAGCTTTTGATATTGGGAATGATATTGGCCAGGGGATCGGAGTTTCTCAGGATATCAGTAAAAGTGACTGTCTTGATTCTGATTTTGATGGAGTACCCAATTATCTTGATTTGGATGACGACAATGACGGTATTTTGGATACTGAAGAAGGTTGTTCACCAACGGTGACCATGGGACAGATCGTAACGGCAGGTGGTGCAGCAGCGCTGGCAAATCTGCAGACTAACAGTACTGCAATATTTCCACTGGCGCCTCCGGGAGCAACATTGCCAAACGGCGGTGTGAGAATTACAAGAAATTCTGGAGGAAACGGATGGGCTCAGTTCAGTCCTGGTGGATCCAGTGCTACAACTACCGTTACTGTTAACGGTGCGCAGTCTGCCCCTTTTCCAACTACTTATCTGGATATTGTTGGAACGATACCGAGAAATGTTACCGTAGACTTTGGTGTTTCTGCCAATTCAATAAGTACTTCAAATAATGATTATCAGTATATCATCGGTATAGCAGGCTTAGGCGGAGAGAATCAGGTGACTTCTAATACATTTAGTACTCCGCTGACGGTAGTCAGTAATTCAGACGTCTTCGGTGGAGCCAAATATTCATTCCTGGATGGAATTGTATCAACAACTCCAGGACAGACAGGAACTGTAGTTTCCACAAATACCGGAGTGAATAATGCATCTCAGGGATACACATTTTATTTTATACCGAAATCAGTTGCTTCATTTACGATGAATCTGACGGGTGGAAACGATCCTCACGGTTTTATTTTCGGAGTGTACAATATGAACTGTAATGCTAATTCAGGTGGTAATGCACTGCCTAATTATCTTGATGTAGACTCTGATGGCGATGGCTGTCCGGATGCTATTGAAGGTTCTGAATTTATTAAATATGATCAGGTACATGCGTTAAATTTACCAGTTACAGATCCCAATTACATGTATAGAGGTCAGATTAAAGTGAAAGCAAACGGTGTGACAGCAGGTACTCCAGCAGAAATTATAAGTAAATTACCAAACGCAAACGGAGTTCCTGAGTTGGTAAATCCGGCTGCTCAAAATACTTCAGGTCAGCTTGGAACTGCAGACAATACCGATGTTCCGCCAACATCAGATATCGGTCAGGCGAAAGGATCAAGTCAGGATAGTACAGTTAATCAGTGTGTGTGCTATAATCCTGCGAATACTTCCGGATTACCAAGATTAGATACTTCCCACGGTATAACTTCTTTAAAGAGAGCTGGTGAAGCTAATGGCAACTGGCCAATGGTGAGAAAAGGTGCGTGGACGGCGCTGGAGTCCAAAACTAAGGGATTTGTGCCTAACAGATTGACAACTCCTCAGATTCAGGCTATCCCAGCGTCCAATTTGGTGGAAGGAATGATGGTGTATAATGTTACTTTAGACTGTCTTCAAATTAATACAACAGGTACAGCAGCTGGCTGGAAATGTTTTACAGAACAAACTTGTACCACTCTAAATTAAATCTTTATGAAAAATATACTATTGATCGGCTTTCTCTGTACATCACTTTTAGGATTCGGACAGGTAGCCATCGGCAAAGAAACAGTGACCAATAATTCTGTCTCATTAGAATTTGGCTCGCAGAACAGAGGGATTGTTTTACCTTGGGTAAACAATACCGCTGATGTCGCAGGAGTTGTGAATGGAACAATGATCTACGATCACAGCGATAAAAAAGTAAAAGTAAAATACGCAACGGGTTGGAAAGACCTTTCTGTTAATACCAACGGTACTACGGTCGATCCGGTGACTTCAGTTGACGGATTTGTAATTCAGAATTCTGCTACAGAAAGTACAGATGCAAAAGTGGCCATAGGAACATTAACGTCGACACCCGGGATTTTGGTTTTGGAAGATACAGACAAAGCTATGGTTTTACCGAAAGTTGCAGATCCCCATCAGAATATTATGAATCCTGCCGCAGGAATGATGGTGTATGATACCACGAAAAAACTGCTCGCCGTTTTTAACGGAACAGTCTGGTCATATTGGAGACCTTAAAAACAATATTCAAATACATGGAGCGATAAATTATATTTATTGCTCCCTTTTTTTCGCCGAGAATATTGACTTTTGATTTTAAGAAATTAATTATAATAAAAATAAGTACTAAAATTTTTTTATGTACTCCGTCACTTCTTCCATATAATCGAAACGCCTTTCCAGAAAGGGTTTGCTAATATTTTTACATAATGCATTGACAATATGATCGTTTGCAGTTGTAATGTTTCAAAGTGAAGCAATATTTTCATTAATTAGCACATATAATTGTGAATTATATTTCATAAATATATTTATCATTAATAATTGTTTAGATAATTGCTGATTATTTTGATTTTTTATTCATCACATAATACTGTAAGATTAACGTAATCAATAACTTAACTCTTATTTATTATTGTTCTAATCATAATTTTTTGTACTTTTGTGCCAAGAAAAAACAGGTGATGATTAGGTCTATTATTCCTAACTTTTTTTGCAGATCAAATATAAATCTTTCTTTATTGCAAAGATTTACTTCGTTTGTACTGGTCATCATTTTTTCTACAACGGTTTTCGCCGAGCAACATCTACAATCGGATAGTACGCAGTCAAAAATGATCCTTAAAGTTGGTGCGGAAATCTATTCTTCAGATGAAACATTTAATCAAAAGCTTCTGAGTGATAAAGTAGAGCTTCGGGATATAAAGATCTCCTACATTAATGGTAAAAAAGCAATAACCTTACACAATAAACACTCAGTGACATCTGATAAGGTTATCCGAATGGTGAAGGTAGAGGATACTGTATCATCCCGAAATTTAAAAAAGATCATTACTCACCAGACTCCAAAACCGGAAGTTCAACGAAATGAAATATTAAAAAACAAGCCGTTTACAAATCGATATTTCTTTACTAGTTGTGCAGGTAGGGATTGGTTCAATATCAATACTTCAAATTTCAAGATATCTAAAGCGGCATTTTTACAGAAAGAATTTCTGACCAAATGCGCGCTGAACGATTTGCACTGTAGATTATTTGTATTCTACAGCAGCAGGGCTTTGAAAAATTGCTTTTCAAGGGTTTATTCTGTCAGGCCTCCACCATTTATTTAGATTTAATATCCTTTCATCGATCAAAATTTGACTTTCTGTATTTTACTGTTGTTTCAGCATTAGAATAAATTCTCTATGTCCTTGCTGGGCAAACCACATAGATGTTTAAGTATTTTTTTTGATCTGAATTTTGATGTCAGGATTCAAAAGTGTTTTCATTTTTTAAAAATGGAAACTAGTACAATCATAAGAATCTAACAAATGAAAATATCTAAACTATTATATTTCTGTGTTTTCCTGTTTTTATTAAACATTAAAGCACAGGATTGTAACTCATTGTATATTTTGAATGCTCAAAACGGCAATGTTTACAATATTTCTGCACTGAATGGCACATTGCCAAGTGCTGTTACTACACTTTCTACTGCTGCACGAAGTAATCTTGCGGTGGGTGCTAATCCGGCAAATACTTCTGAGACTGTATTTACTTCCTCGAATACATCTGCTAATTCACCTGTGTACAAGTCCAATTCAACAATTGGCACAAACATTCCGACTGGTTTGGGAGGTTTAACAGCTAATCCGACTGCTGGTACTACTTTAGGATATGTGTATGGAATCTCTGCTAACAAACGACTTATTCAGGCAAGTCCGGCACCGGCGGCAGATCTTGGTGCAATAACCGGAGACGCTGTCTGGGCTTCAGGTTCTGTCTCCAGTGATGCGTTTTTCGATTCTAACGGGAGATTAAACGTTATCGTAACATCCGGCGCATCGAGATATGTTTACAGGATTGATATCGCGACTTTAGCTGCCACACAGTTTATTCAGTTGAGTGGAAGTCTACCTTCAAACTTTCAGGGATTATCATTCTTTAACGGAAATATATACGCAGTTGAGGGCTTTGTAAGCAATGTATTGTTGGTGAGTTCTTTTAATGCCCGCGTATATGAAATCAATCCAAACACAGGAGTGAGTTCGGTAAAAACTTCTTATAATTTAAATACTTTGCTTGGTCCCTTCACCAATGCAGACGATCTGGATTTAGCATCCTGTCAGGTATTTACACCGACAGCTGCCCCTAGCTGTAATGAATTGTTCGGTTTGACATCGGCATCTGGGATTACATATAGAATTGATCTTACAACGCTTTCTACTACTTCCGTAGCAACAGGTACGCCAAGTAATTCAAGTAATCTTGCTTATGGACCAGCATCAACTAATTTGGCACAAAATCAATTCGTCGTATCTCCCAACGATGCAACTGGGAACATTTTTCGTGGTATTGCTACTTCTGCGACAACTATAATGTCGAATACTGGACGAAGCTGGGGGTCGCCAATTGGTATAGGGACAGATCCAGCCACAGGCTATGTTTATGGTATTAACAATAAGACTTTAACGCGATGGCTCGGTCAAACTGGTCCTGGTAACGATGCTACAACTTTAGGTACTGTCAATGGTGTCACTGGTGATTCAAATTGGGCTAATGGTAATGTTTTAAATGATATTGCCGTTGATAACGGAGGAAATCTATATGTAATAACCGCGGTTACCAATGCAAATATATGGTTATATAGAATTAATCCTGTTACAAGAATGGCAACAGCAGTTACTAAAATAAGCGGAACTGTTCCAAATTTAAGCTCAGCGAATGGTAACGGCTTGGCGTACCTGGGAGACTTTTTTTATTATAGTAGAATTAATGGCGATGGAACAGATATTTGGAAATTAGATGCAATGACTGGTGCGTCATCCTTTGTGGGAAATATTGCAGGGACCGCGAGTAATCCTCGGAATTTTGGAGATCTTGCTTCATGTGCTACGGTAACCAATGTACCAGCATCATTTACTCTTAACTGTGGTGCGGACGGAAGCGGTATTCAGGGTGCTCCTTTAGTTCCTAACGGAACTGTACAAAACTCTGTCTTGCGTGTGTCGATTACAGGAGCTGTAAATGGTCTTGCAGAATTTACGCTTACAGGATCTGGTATTACCACATCACCATCGCCTTACGTAGCATTCATTCCTCAGGGAGCAACTTATGTTGATATTCCATTTGTGTACGACGGAACGGGTGCTGCTGGAAATCGTTTGGTTACCGTAAGTTCGCCGCGTGCTGTATTAGTAACCACTTGTACCATTCCGGTGCTCGCTGATTTGGATTCTGATAATGACGGAATTCCTGACTCCTTAGATCTTGATGATGATAATGATGGAATTTTAGATACAGTTGAAAATGTCTGCGAAACTGAAGGTACGCCTGTGTACAGTAATAATTTCGGAACAGGAACATCTACTACTCAGGATACAAGAGTTGTTGGACATACTTTTGCTGCAGTAAATCCGAATGATGGATCTTACACGGTTTCTAGATCTTTATCTCAAAGTCTATACTACACACAGACCAATGCAACCGGGAATAAAGACGCAGGAATTTTCAGTATTGCTGACGGAAGTACAGATGGTAAATTTCTGATCATCAATGTTGCTGCCAACTATCTCAACAAAACTCTGTACAAGGTTGAAGGTATTACTGTGATTCCTGGGAAGAAATACAGATTCAGACTCGATATGGCAGGTTTGGCAGAGGGAGCTGCTCAGATACCAAATTTAAGAATTGCCGTAAAAGATACTTCTGGTAATATACTGGCTTTCACAGATTCCAATAATATCGGCATGGCGAATGACGATATCTGGAGAAGATTTAAAATGGATTTTATTGCTGGAACATCCAATGTGACATTGGAAATCATCAATCTTCAGCCACTTGGTACTGCAGGTAATGATGTAGGAATAGATAATTTCGTTTTGACACCGATAAACATTTGTGATGCAGATGGTGACGGAATAGAAAACTCTTTAGACCTGGATTCTGATAATGATGGCTGTTTTGATGCTGTTGAAGGAGATGAAAATGTAAACGCTTCACATCTTAATCCAAACGGAAGTATAAATTATGCAGCTAATGGAGGACTTGGCACGGTGACTTCCAATAACGGAGTGCCGAATATCGTTAATTCGGGCTCATTTGATATTGGGAATGATGTCGGACAGGGCATTGGAGTTTCTCAGGATATCAGCAAAAATTCATGTCTGGATACTGATCTTGACGGAGTTGCAGATTACCTTGATCTTGATGATGACAACGATGGTATTTTGGATACTGAAGAAGGATGTCTGCCTACCGTAACTATGGGAACAATCGTTGATAATGCGAAAATCACCGAACTTAAAAATACAGGTTCAACCGTATTTTCATTGGTTCCTCCCGGAACAGCATTGCCTTTAGGAGGTGTCAAAGTAACTTATAATTCAGGAGGAAACGGATGGGGTTATTACACACCAGGTGTTGGTACAACTACAATTACAGTCAACGGTACACAATCTGCGCCATTCCCGACAACTTATCTGGATGTTATCGATTATGGAAATACAGTTGCCGGTATCGCAAGAAATGTATCAATAGATTTCGGAGCTTCTGCAAATTCTATCAGCACTGCGGATAATGACTATCAGTACATTATCGGTATTGCAGGGCTGGGAAATGAAGGGGCGGTCATTACCAATACCTTTAGTGTGCCAATAACTGTACTGAGCAATTCTGATGTTTTTAACACCGGAGTATATTCACTTCTGGATGGTGTGCCATCTGTAACGCCAGGTCAGACTGGAACGGTCGTAAGAACAAATACCAATACCACTCAGGGTTATACGTTTTATTCTATACCAAAATCTGTCGCGTCATTTACGATGAATCTTACAGGTGGTAATGATCCTCACGGATTTATTTTCGGAGTGTATAATAAAAACTGTAATGCAAATACTGATGGCGACGCCTATCCAAATCACTTGGATCTTGATTCTGATAATGATGGATGTACAGATGCTGTAGAAGGTGGAGGTGCATTTACAGCAGCAGATTTACAGCCTGGATTAGGAGTTTTAGCAGCTCAGAGTCCGAATCAGAACCTTGGAAATAATGTAGGAAACACCGCTACAACAATGGGAGTACCTATTTTGGCAGGAACAGGACAGACTTTTGGAGATTCTCAGAATGCAGCAATTAATGGAGGGTGTTACTGTTATAAACCGGGTATTCAGAATGCAGGAGTGTCGAATCCTGTGAAGCATGGTATCACTGCGCTTAACAGAGCGGGATCGACTTCTTCAGAATGGCCTGTAGCAAGACAGAGCGCATGGACAGTTTTAGAATCAAAAACAAAAGGACTGGTTGTCAACAGACTCACGGCATCAGAAATTGCGGCAATTCCTACAGCAAATCTTGTAGAAGGAATGATGGTCTATGACAAAGATGCGCAATGTCTGAAAATTTATAACGGTACGATCTGGAGTTGCTTTAAAACTCAGGCCTGTCCGGACTAACCGCGTTTTAACATTAAAAGATACACAATGAAAAATATTTTAAATATAATATTTCTTTCGATGGCTTCACTGGCTACAGCACAGGTGGCTATCGGAAAAGCAAACTTGAGCACATTGCCTTCACCGGCAGCTCCCAATACAGTAAATCCGTCTATCTCACTGGAATTTGGTGATTATGTTTCTGGTCAGGGAAAAGGTCTGGTTTTACCATGGACAACTTCTGCGATGGACAAAGCAACAGCTGTAGAGGGGACGATCATTTATGATACTACAGATCATGTCATCAAGTATAAAAATAGCGCGACTAACTGGGTGCCTCTGTCTAAAAATGAAACAGCGCCTTCGCCCATAAACACTACTCAAGGTGTTGCCAATACTGTTTTGCAGGATCCTTTTGACGATACGCCTACAGCCAGAACAATTATAGGCACGCTCAGTACTGTTCCGGGAATTCTTGTGTTGGAAGATGCAGATAAGGCGATGATCCTGCCCAAGGTGGAAAGTCCACATCTTAATATCATCAATCCTGAACCGGGAACAATGGTGTATGACACCGTGAGCCATCAGCTGGCCATCTATAATGGTAAAGTCTGGTCTTTCTGGAAACCTTAAGTTAGTATTTAAATTGGGAGCGCTGAATTGAATTTAGCGCTCCCTTTTTTTATTTAAAATTAATTTTACCTTAAAAAATACGTTTCGTGATATTTGTCATTTATCAGATTTCTTAACAGCTTCCTTTTAGCCTAAATTATATAGTTTTTTTAATTTTGCCGTTCAAGAGGTGTTTTGGAAAGGGTTTGGTTACATAGATGCGGGAGTTACAAAGACTTGATATACAGCAAAAATTCTAAATTTTTGTTTCGCTTTTTGGGATTAATTCTTCTCGTATTTCAATTTCAATTTTTATCGGCGCAGGAAACAAGCACAGGAGAAAATTCTGATACTGCGATCATGTACGTGGACAAAAGTCTTCAGATTTTTTCTGCTGACGAAAACTTTAATAAAAATACTCAGGTTAGAGAGATTGTTGCCACAGAGATTGTTAGTGAGAAATCTACCATCAGTGTTCAGAGCTCCGCTCTTCTCAAAAAACAGAAAACAGATTCTTTACAGCTGAATTTTTCTAAGGAGCTACAGCACATTGAAGAAGAGGAAGCAAAGATTGTATCTGAAGAAATCAAACAGAAGCAGGAGAGTCCTGAAGTTGAAAAGAATTTAGTTAAAACAGAATTTCACCGTCCGGTTTCTTCTGATGATTTTCTGGGTTCACAAAAAATTTCTAAAGATTATGTGAGTCAACGACCCTGCAATCAGGAAGTTTGTAAAAATGTCTGTTTTTGTGAGCCGGTTTTCATAAAAAAAGCTTTATCACATCTTCACACCCAAAAATTCTTTTATTATAACAATAAATCTTTTGATGATTGTTTTTCTAATGTCTTCTCCGTGAGACCTCCACCAATAATAGCGTAGTACTATTTTATTTCATTTTTTAATCTGTACATCTAATTTTTTTTAGATGTGCATCAATACGCTATTTTATGAAAAAACATCAACTGATATGGGCTTTTGTCTTTATCATGATCACTACAATCCCAGTGCTTTCACAGACGACCGGGAAAATTTATCTTTCACTGCAGGCCAACGGTAGAATTTATGATATCACAACGCCTCCGGCATCGGCGACTACAGCAGTCAGTTTGCCGTCGCCACTTTCAACGCCTAATGCAAGCGCTAATGCTAACCGGATGAGTAATCTTGCGATCGGATATAATTCTACCGGCGGAAAACCAAGCCAACTTGCTTTCTTTCATTCTCATACCGAAAACAATTCTCAACTCTACCGGAATGATACGGTGGTTACCAATGCTCTGTTGCCCGCAGCGCTTGGAGGTTTGGCGACAAATAACGTGCCCGGGCCATTTTTCGGGATTACGTATGGTTTTCAGCGCGATGTAAAGAATTTATACAGAGTAAATCCGAATCCTCAAATGTTGGGTGCTGTGACTGGTGATGCCGACTGGACAAATGGAACGACTTTCGGAACGGATGCATTCTTTGATTACGAAAATCAGATCTATACATTTATTACCAGGGGAACCAATCGGTTTTTGTATAAAATCAAAATTACCAACGGTAGCTCATTCACTGCAACCAAGGTTTTTACACTTACCGGTCTGGGGACTCCTGCCAATCTAGAATCTGTACAGGGAATGGCTTACCTGAATGGAGTGGTATATCTTGCAACGGTTGTACAGAGTCCTTCTGTCATTCAGATACGGAAATTTAATATGTCTGATGGTATTGTCTCTTTGGTGGCCACTTACAACAGTCCGGGCTTTGCCAATTTAGATATGGCTGCGGTAGAATATTTTGAACCTTTTAAATTTACCTGTGGTACAATAAATTTGTTGGGGACTGGCAATTTTGTGCTCGGAACCTCATCAAACAGAATCTTGAGAATTCCAATTTCTAATATTTATGCACCGGGAACCTATACCGTCAACGTGAGCGGAACAGATTTTACACCGGTCTCACATTCGGCAACCATTAATGCTTCCACTACGTTTATAGATATCCCAATTAACTTTACCGGTAATGGTGTTAAAGGAAACAGAACATTAACAGTAGACCTTAACGGAAGTACAACGACCTGTAGCTACACTGCTTTTATTGACGCGGATACAGACGGTGACGGAATCTTAGACAGTGTAGACCTGGATTCTGATAATGACGGAATCTTAGATATTTTCGAATGTCCGGATTTGGTAGTAAACACCAACTTTAATGCTGCCAATGGAAACACGGTTTCTTTTGCAGCGCCTTCAGCAGATCTCGGCTTTATTTTCGACGTTTTCACGCTCGATAATTCTTTTAATTTAAATATTAACGGAGTGAATCTTGCCACAAGCGAAATTCAGTTTCAGCAAGATCAGAATGACAATATTCGCTTTCTGGACGGTGCACGCTACGGAGGTGGCACGGTTCCGCAGATTTACAGTATGACAGGAAATGCAGCCAATCCTCTGATAAGAATTATTATTCATAAAAATGGAAGCGTCAGCATGCAGGGAAGTAAAACTGCTGGCGGACCATTATTCCCGTTGCAGCTTTTTAATGGAAATACTTTCAACAACATTACCTGGAATCGGAATGGGTCAAATGCAGTGGTTCTCAGTCAGAATGTTGTGGGAACGACATACATTACGGGTAATGGCAGAGGTGTAAAAAATGGTTTCTGTGATCCGGATAATGATGGGATCTCCAATCAATATGACACAGACTCAGATGGTGATGGCTGTCCGGATGCTATTGAAGGTTCAGAAACTGTAAAGTACGATCAGGTTCATGCGCTGAATCTTCCTGCTTCAGATCCCAATTACAACTTTAGAGGTCAGATCAAAGTTTTGGCAAATGGAACGGCACTGGGAACTCCCAATCAGATAGTCAGTAAGATTCCCGCAGCGAATGGTGTTCCGGAACTGGTAAATAACGCAATCAATAATACTTCGGGAAATGCTGGAGCTGCCGATAACACGGATGGAACAATCGACGTGGGGCAAGGAATTGGTTCATCTCAGAATTTTGCAGTGAACGCCTGTATCTGCTATAATCCGGCAGTAACTTCTGGGGGCGCAATTTTAAATACATCCCATGGAATTACATCTTTAAACAGAGCAGGTACTACCAATGGAAATTGGCCGATGGTGCGAAAAGGTGCCTGGATAGCTTTGGAATCTAAAACAAAAGGATTCGTACCTAACCGATTGACAGCTGATCAGATAGCCGCAATTCCGCCTGCCAATCTGGTAGAGGGAATGATGGTTTATAACACCAGTGTCGACTGTCTTCAGATCAATACAACTGGTACTGTTGCAGGTTGGAAGTGTTTTAATACTCAAACCTGTACAGAAATTAATTAAAAATAAAATATGAAAAATACTATAGTAATCAGTTTTCTATTGTGCTCATTCGCTGTATCTGCACAGATTGCAATAGGAAAAACATCAGTCACTAACAGTTCAGTGTCGCTGGAGTTTGGATTAGAAAATAAGGGGATTTTGTTGCCGTGGGTAACCGATCCTGCAACAATGACCACGGCGGTTAACGGAACGATGGTGTATGCACTCAACGATAAAAAGGTAAAAGTGAAATATGAAACCGGCTGGAAAGATCTTTCGGTGAACACCAATGGAACAACCGTAGATCCTGTTACAAACATTGACGGCGTAACCATTCAGAATTCTGCAACCGAAAATGAAGGGGCAAAAGTTGCGATCGGAACACCAACCTCGACACCGGGGATTTTGGTTCTTGAAGACACCAACAAAGCGATGGTTCTACCTAAAGTTGCGAGCCCGCATCTCAACATTATAAATCCATCTCCCGGGATGATGGTTTACGATACGGCAACAAAACTGTTGGCTGTTTTCAACGGCAGCGTGTGGTCGTACTGGAGGCCATAAGAGCGTTAATATCATTAATCTGTTAAACCATTTCATCTGAAATGGTTTTTTTATGGCTAATATGTTTCAGTTGTCTGTATTATAATTAAATAAATAATTTTCAAAAATATTTATTTATAAATTAAATATTATCAATTGTAAAGCCTTTATTCATCAATGTTTCTTGTAATTTTCACTAAATTGTGATTGAAAGCATATTTTATAATTGAAAATAAGTATATATTTACAATGAAAACAAATGCTATTGAAAAGTTCTATTCTCTCAATTCTACACGGTGTAAAAATGGTAGATTTCATGGGGAGATCTGGCTTTTCTCTGCGTGTTTTCACTTTTCTCTTTTTGTTTTTTCAGGTGCAGTTTTTATATGCACAAAATGAAAAAGGTGGTTCTTCGGCTGTAATTTCGGTTTCCGGCGGTTCAGCAATATTCTCTGCGGATGAAAGTTTTAATAAGCAGATAAGACAGGGCAAGATCACTGTCAAAAATTCTTCTGTTTCAGATAAGAAATCATCCGGACGAAATTATCTGGTAATTGTTCACAAGCGAATTTCTAAACTTAATCATGCTGACCTTGCTTCTCGCATCAAAGATGCTGAGGTTAAGAGGAAGGCTGATCTTATAAAAAAGATTCAGAAACAGATTGCTTCCCGTGAAGCAATGAAAGATCAGTTCGGAAATCATATTAAAAACCATCCGTCGTCAGGTGGTTTTTCGAAGACTCAAAATATTGTTAAGCATTATGTAAATGAGAGGTCTTCACATGATGACCAGCATAAAATTGTTCAGGAACAATATCGGAATTTTGTACTTCGGGCTTTAGATTATTTACATGCTCAAAAATACTACGCCTACAACAATAAATCTTTTGATTATTGTTATTCTAAGGTCTTTTCTGTAAGGCCACCGCCTATTAAAGTTTGATTTTTTAACTAAAATTTAAACTTTAATTTTTACAAAATGATTTTAAAAAAAACTTTTTAAGAAACTGCATTTTTTAGCAGTTTTAATGTTTTCTTATGTGGTTTATGCTCAGTGTGTTGTTGGTACTAGTCCTGCTTTGTCAACATATAATAACCAAACTGCAACTACAGTTTTTAACTCAGGAAACGTGTCTTTGAACGGTTCCGTGATGGGATTTTCATTTCTGGCTAATGCTGGTCAATCAAACGCAAATAGAATTGGTAATGATCATAATAGCAGTGAGTATGGTATTTACATTAGTCATCCCAACAACAGTGCAACAACTTATGCAACCAGTATAAGATGTGCCATCACTTTTACGGCTCCGGCGGGAGGTCTAAAATTTATTGTTAATGACATTGATAATAATGATTACGTTCGTATCAGAGTTTTTGATGAAAATGGTTTGTCAATTCCTCTAGTGCAGAATTCAAATTTTACTTTTATGGCTGGCGGTTCTACGGTAGTAGAATATAATGCAAGTCTTCAGGAGTTTTACGACGATGATAATCAAGCTAGCGATGATAACTCTAGAAATGGCTCAGTAAGCTTTAATTTTTCCGGTAAAAAAGTTTCGAAAATTGAATTTGATTATTATGATACGAATAATACGGGTGCGATTACGTTTGCCAGATTTGAAGTTCCTTGTATAGTCGCGAATAACGATTCTTATTCAGTAACGGGAGGTCTTACGTCAACGACTTCTTCTGTACTGTCAAATGATATTTATAATGGTGCTCAGGCAACAACTTCAAATGTGACTGTTTCTCCTGTAGGAACTTTACCTGCAGGTTTTGCCTTTAGTGCAGCAGGGGTAATCACAATAAGTAATACAGTTCTTCCAGGAGTTTACAGCATTCCATACCAAATATGTCAATTAGGACAATCGGCTAACTGTACAGTTGCTGTTGCGACGATTACTATTCTTCTAGATTCTGATGGTGATACTGTTCCTGATTATTTGGACTTGGATGATGATAATGATGGAATTTTGGATTCCGCAGAATGTGGCGGAGGTGCAATTTATAATTATTCAGGATTTGGATTAAGAACTGTTGGTACTACAGCAAATCTTATCGGTTTTACAGATACAACATATACTCCTACTACTCTTGCTACCAATATTATTGCAGGTGCTGATGCTAATCATCTGGCAAGTGATGCTTCAAGAAACAGGTTATTGTTTGCTAATAGTGGTGGCCAGGGAAGTTTATTTGCTTATCAATTCTCGACTAATACGGTGGTTAATATCGGCTCTGGATTTTTATCGAGTTTAGGGGATTCGTCAGGAGGTGCAGGCATGTATAATAATGATTATTATATCTATGATGACACAGGTACAACGACTGAGGGATTATGGAGGGTAACATTTAATTCGGCAGGAATTGCAAGTACTCTGACCAAAGTGGCTAATCCTCCTTCTGCGGGACCTGATTTAGGTGATATGGCAATCAGTCATTCAGGGATGGCATACATTACCTCTAATGGTAATTTACACAGAATAGATTTAAGTACTTTGAATCTCAGCACAACAGCACCAGCCTCTGCGTGGACTGTAGTTAATACTAACTCGCCAATTTCAGGTTCCCAACTGTTTTTTGCGGCAAATGGAGATTTAATAGGAAGTAGTAGTAATGGAAACCTCGTTCGTGTAAATCCTTCTACAGGTGCTAATTTAGGAACGGTTTCTACTCTTACTAATGGCTACACTTGGGGTGACCTTTCGGAAGCACCAACGGTAGGGTTTAATTGTGGCATCGATACAGATGGTGACGGAATTCCTAATAATTTGGATTTAGATTCCGATGGTGATGGCTGTCCCGATTCGACAGAAGGTGCGGGAAACTTTAGTCCAACTACATCGGCTTCGGGATCAATAGCATCACAAACTCCAAATACTAATTTTGGAACTGCGGTAAATACGACTACAGGAATACCAACTTTAGTAGGTGCAGGTCAGGCAGTTGGTCAGTCGCAGGATTCATCCAGAAACGACTGTTTAGATTCTGATGGAGATACAATTCCGGATTGGCAGGATTTGGATGATGATAATGATGGTATCACAGACTGTGTAGAAAATGGTTTGGGCGCAGGCGCTACCGTGAGTACTATCTTTGAACTTAATGGAAATGCAGTTGCAATAGGTAATACTGAGGTGCAGTTAACTGCAGCAATTGCAAGTCAGGCTGGGCAAATGTGGTCTTACGAGAAAGTTGATTTTTCTAAAAGCTTTACCTTAAACTATGAAACTAATTTAGGAAATATCAATGCTAATGGAGCAGATGGTATTGCTGCTGTCTTTCATAATTCTCCGCTAGGTGTAAATGCTGTAGGAATTAATGGTGTGGGAATGGGAGCACGAGGTATTGCGAACGGAATTGTTCTTGAAATAGATACCTACAACAATTCACCTGATAATGTAGGTGATATTGCAAATGACCATGGTCAGATTTGGGTATCGAGCAATCAGTCAGGTGCAGGATTATTGACTGCAGCAGCAGATCTTGGTGAGCTTGAAGACGGTACATGGAAAGCAGTGGTTATCAACTGGAATTTTCAGACTAAAACACTATCATATACAGTAGGAGGAATAAATGCCGGAACTTATACTTTCCCGACAACGAATCCAATTACCAGTTATTTTGGTGGTGCCAGTAAGGTGTTTTTTGGATATACAGCTTCAACGGGTGGGTTTGTTAATGATCAAAGGATACGTTTTGCTAATTTGTGCTCACTTCCGATCGAGGCAGATGCAGATGGAGACGGTATTCCGAATCACTTAGACTTAGATTCTGATAACGATGGCTGCCCTGATTCAAGAGAAGGAGCAGGAGATTTTAACCCAAGTACCCCGGCTTCGGGACCAATAGCAGCACAAACGCCAAATACCAATTTTGGAACTGCAGTAAATACGACTACAGGGATACCGAATTTAGTGGGAGCGGGTCAAGGTGTTGGTCAGTCTCAGTCTTTTTCTCAGAATGACTGTTTAGATACTGACGGAGATACAATTCCGGATTGGCAGGATTTAGATGATGATAATGACGGTATTTTAGATACTGTAGAATGCAGCAATACGATTACCGATTTGGGGAATGCTCTTACTGCAGGAACTGCTAAAGATATTTTACCGTCTGATTTTGGATTGGCATTAAATGCAAAAAATCAAAATGTAACTGCAGATTTAAGTGCTAAATTTGGATATCCTGCTAATTCAGGAGCAGTTGTTGTTTCTATTACAAACGCTTCTGTAAATCCTACAGCCAATGCATGGTGGACGAAACAAGGGCAACAACCATCTGTATGGAGGGTAACCGGAACAATGAGTGCGTTTGTTCTGATGGCACAAGATGTTCAGTATTATGGCAATGACAGCAAAACGATTCATATCTATGATTCTGCGGCGGTAATACCAATAACATTTCCGGGACTTGTTAATCAGGCTGCGGTAGCCAATCAGTGGGCTGTTAGCGACTCGCCAACTCAAAAAACACTCACAGACCTTGATACTAATTTGACAACGATTGAAAACGGTAACTGGAGATTTGCAAATATGAATTTTGGTCCGAAAACTTTTGGTTTTTCTACCACGACCGCAACTGCTGATCCGGCTTATGCTGTTTTGATGTATCTGGAGTGCGATGCAGATGGTGACGGAATTCCGAACAGATTAGATTTAGATTCAGATAATGACGGTTGTCCGGATGCTATTGAAGGTGCAGAAAATGTTACCAGATCACAATTAAATCCTAACGGAAGTATAAATATTGGTCTTGTTGCTCCAAACAATGGGGTTGGATCTCTTGCAACGGATCTTGGGGTTCCGAGACTGGTTAATTCAGGAGGTTCTGCAGATACAGGAACTGCTACTGTGAATACAGTGGGGCAGCCCGTGGGGACTTCTCAGAACGCCAGTATTAACTCATGTTTTGTTGAAGCTCAGAATGATATTAATCAGACGCCGGTAGGTGTAAGTTCTTCAGGCAGTGTGCTTACCAATGACAAAGCATTGGATGGAACGGCAGTTACGGTAACATCAGCAACTTATCTTAACAGTGCTGGTGTAGCCACTCCTTTAACTTTAGGAACGAGTACAACTGTTTATGATGCTGCAGGAGTTGTGGCAGGTACTGTTACACTGAACAGCAATGGTACATATACTTTTATTCCGGCAGCTAATTATACCGGAACTGTGCCTGTAACTTATACCATCTCCAATACCAGTGGAAGTACCGCTTCGGCAACGCTTTCTATAGAGGTTGGTGCAGTTGTTTTAGCACCTGGAAATAATAAGCCGATTGCACAGAACGATACCGGTACTGCGGAATCAGGTAGCGATCTGAGTTCAAATGTATTGCTGAATGACAGTGATCCGGATGCGAACCCTCTTGTTGTCACTACTGCTTCAGTTGCATTGGGCACTCCAACGCAGGTAAGTGGTTTGGATATCAATGGAAATACAGTGGCGAATGCCGGTACTTTAACTTTAAATGCTAACGGAACCTATACATTCAGTCCTGCTCCAACTTTTACTGGAACAGTAAATCCTGTAACGTATACTGCATGCGACAATGGTACGCCGGCATTATGTGATACTGCATCATTGTCTATAAAAGTAGTACCGAATTCAGGAAACAATACGTTTGCAAATGATGACGCGAAGGCAGTTCCAAAAGGTGCCGCAATTACAATCACTGCAGCGAATGGGGTACTGGCTAACGACAGTGATCCTGAAGGAAATACACAAACAGTAACTACGGTAAACGGAGTCGCTATCAACGCTACGGGAACTACCAATGTAACGGTGCCTAATGGCACGCTTGTTTTCAGCGCTAACGGAAGCTATACCTTTACGCCGAACGCCACTTTCGTGGGAACTGTAGTCTTGCCTTACACAGTTTGTGATAACGTAACTCCACAGGCCTGTGATACGGCAACGCTTTATCTTACATTCCTGGATACAGCAGCTACGGTATGTTATGAAGATCCTGCATTGGTAGCCGGAGCAACTTATCCGGTGAGACATGGCGTTACCTTGCTTGGAAGAGCAGGGTCTAACAACGGAAACTGGCCAATGCTCAGAAACTCTGCCTATACCGCACTGGAATCTAAAACCAAAGGTTTTGTAGTGACCAGAAACAGCAGTCCTGAAACGACCATCGCAATTCCGGTTGTGGGAATGATGGTGTTTGATACGGATGAAAATGCAGGGGCAGGATGTCTGAAAATCTATACAGGACCTGCAGCAGGTGAAGGCTGGAAATGTTTCAGCACTCAGGGTTGTCCGTAACTGATTTATTGAATTAATGTAAAACTAAACCTTCAGGGTTTTAGAACTCCTGAAGGTTTTAATTAAAAAAGAAAATATCATGCACAAAACAGCAATTATATTATCCGTTTTTCTTTCTGCGTTCGCTTATTCGCAGGTGAAAATAGGAGGTACCACGAGCGTGGGGAACGTGACCAACACTTCCGTTTTACTGGAATTCGGGACAGATAATGATAAAGGAATTATTCTGCCTTACGTAGAAACCGTTCCTACAGCGGTAGCTGCTTCTCAGGGTGGAACAATTATTTTCGATGTCTCTGCGAATGCAGAATACAAAGTAAAGGTGAAAAATGAAAACGCGGGCTGGAAAGACCTCAGCGTACAGTCGGGATATTCAACGGCCGTAGAAGCTGTTGTAAAACCGCCACAGGCTCTACCTTTGGCAGATCAGGCTGCAGCGAAAGCAATTATCGGCAGCGAAACTTCAACTACAGACGGCGTTTTAGTTTTGGAGTCACCTTCAAAGGCTATGGTTTTACCGATTGTGACAAGTTTGGCCAATATTAAAAATCCTTCACCGGGGATGATGGCTTTCCTGGCGGGAGCAACTTCGGCAGGACACCGACTGGTAGTTTTCAACGGACAGAAATGGACGTTCTGGAAACCTTAAGTTAGTATTTACTAAAAACAAAACCCACTTCTGATATTTAGGAAGTGGGTTTTTCTTGTTTAAATATTTAAGTGTAGCGGCTGAATATGTGTCTTTATTGTCATTTTGACACACTCAGTTTTCATTTCATCGATATACTGTAGGTACTGTTCCTATACTCAAAATTTATATTTGATTTTACAGGATTTCAAACTTCTCTGTCATATTGGCAGGACTGTCGGTTGCAGTAACTGTAATTTTATCACCAATGAGATCTGAATTCTGCATCGTTGCTGTATAAAGCCATTCTGCACCGTCTTGAACTGCGGCTCCCTCTTCTACAAGAGTGCCATCCGAATTTTCTATTTTTACGGATACCGATGCTACTCCAAAATCATCACTCACAGTGATTCTGATCACGTCACCTGGATTTCCGGTATAAGAAGATAGGTCTACCTTTTCGATATCAGGTGCGTTGAGCAGGTCTGCTACTGCGACATTAAAGGTCGTTCTGCCCTCTGACTTATTAGATAAAGCTTCATACTGGAGTTTCTTTTCTGGATCAGCTAAAACTGATTTTGCATATAAAACTGCTTTCTGAAATTTAAGTTGATGTGCTTTTTGGTTTGCGGTTGCTTCACTGGTACGTTCTCTTGGTGCTTGTGAAACTACAGTCTTGCCATTTCTTTGGCTGAATACCAAAAGGTCGCCTACTTTGCCGCTAAGTCCATGTGTTACGATGTTGTTTTTACTCTGTGCCATAATTTATATTTTTTTAGTTAGTGTAGACTAAAATAATATTTTTTATCAATATAGCAAACAATTAAGTTAATCTTTATCGATTTGATATTATGTTAAATAGATTTTACTAATAAAGTACAGGATTTGCATTTTTTAAAGCAGATTCATTTGAATTAAATTTTCAGTAACAAATACAAAACTTTAAAAATTTCTCATTAAATTAATTTAAATTATCCATGTTCTTAGCTTGTTTTGGTTAATGTTTTAAACCTAAAAATTTAAAATAGGGGTGGAGTATTAAACCTGTTGCATTCCTTTTGTGTCTTAATGTTTATATAATATGCGTTGACTCATATTATTCCGTACTTTTGCAGACGTAAATTAATATACTTGAAGAAAACTTTATTTTCTTTTAATACGGTTGCGAATAATTTGAACTTTTCCAGAAGTTTGAAGTTTTTCTTTATCTGTATATTAAATTTTTATTTTTCTTTCGTTACGGAGATTCAGGCTCAGCAAACTGATCCTTCGCAAAACATCTCGCCCACATCAATTGTTCTTAAAGAAGGTGTTAAACTTTTTTCTGCAGATGAAACTTTTAATGAGCAGGTTCTCACAAAACAGGTAGTTTTAAAGAATTCTGAGATTTCGTTGGTAAAAAATAAAAACCGTGAGCAGTCTCTAAGTGCAGTTGCTAAGAAGACGGTAGGAAAAGATCTTGAAAGTCAGCTGAAAATCGCAGAATTAAGCAGGAGAAAAGAGTCTTTTAAAAAGATTAAAAAGGAAATAGACCGCTCCGAGCAAAACAGGGAAGCATTTCAAGGTTTTGATTTCAAAGGTTTTCCATCTCAGAACCAGTTTTTTTCTTCAAATAAAGTTTCCAAAGACTGTGTGAGTCCTACTCATAATGGCCACGATACTTCTAAATTCTATGCTTCCTCTGAGGTTGAGGTCATTACGCGGGCATTAGATTATTTACATTCTCAAAAATACAGGTATTACAATAACAAATCTTTAGATTTTTGTTTCTCTGAGGTCTTTTCTGTGAGGCCGCCACCGGTATTAGTTTAAAATTTAATTTTTAAAATTTTAATTAAGTCTATTCGTCTAAGAAAGACTCTCTAATACAATTTTTATGATAACAAACTTATATTCAAATAAAAGTAATAATGCATTTAAACTGTTATGCTTGTGCTTTGTATTTTTTTCAAATCTTTATTTTTCACAAACTATTGCGGCAACCAATGGAACTGCTAATCCATGCTGGAGTTGTGCTCCCACTGGCTGGACTATTGGTGCAGGTACTCCTGATATTTCTAATGGTACGGTAGCGGCAGCAGTATCGGGAACTGCTGGTGGTGGAGGGGCAAACTGGACCTCTGCTCCAGGTGGAACTACCAATTTTACTATACCTAATCCGCCCAATACTCATACAACATGGATTTCTTTAAGAGATTTAGGAGGTGCTGGTACTGAAGAATCTGTGACAACGACAGTAGGAGCGCTTACGATAGGTAGAACCTATGAAATTGTAGTCTTTTCTGCTACCGCGGTGACCAGAAACAATGGTGCTGGTGGAGTTCAGTATGCAGGAACATATATTACACAATATATTGCCGAAATTGCAGGGCAGACCATACCTGTGACGGGAATTACAACCAATGGGTTTTCGGTTTCAAGGATAAGATTTACCGCGACGGCTGCATCGCATACATTACTGCTAAGACCTGGTAATAACGCAACAGCCGGAACACCTACGGCTCCTATCTATTCAGGTATCAGAACGATTCAGATATCAGTGACGGGGAACGCTTCGATGAATACAGTTCCTGTTGCGATTAATGATAATACACAGACAGCGCAGAATGTAGCGGTGAGTGGAAATGTAGTAACAAATGATTCTGATTTAGGAGGAGGTGCTCTTGATGTGGCTTCGGTGGATTTAAATCCTTCTGTTGCGGGTATTCAAACTACTTTTACCAATGCACAGGGTTCCTGGAGTGTGAATGCTTCCGGTGTCGTAACATTTACTCCTGTACCTTCTTTCTTTGGAATAGCTACAATACCTTATACCGTACAGGATAATTTCACGATAAATGGGGTAAGTGCACCTGCAACTTCACAACCGGCAAATATATATGTTGTCGTATATCGTGATACTGATGGTGATGGTACGCCAGATTATTTAGATTTAGATGATGATAACGATGGCATTCCTGATGCTGTTGAAAACTCTTGTGAAACAGAAGGAACAGCTGTGTATAACGAAAATTTTGGAACCGGGGCAACCACAGGAACCAATGCAAGTGTGATCAATCACACTTATGTGGCTGTAGCTCCGCCAGACGGAAGTTACTCGGTGACTACTTCTGGAGCTCAGGGCACGGGTACTACAAATACATATTCAAGAACAGATCTTAACGGTGAACGTGATGCAGCAAATACTGCAGGAACTGCTGCGTCTCCTGGTACTACAGCAGGTAGATATCTTTTCATCAATATCAATTCGCCTGCGAGTGTCAATCTTCCTATTTATGCAGTTGATAATTTAACTGTTGTTCCAGGTACTAAATATCGATTCAGAATTGATATGGCAGGGCTGGCTAATGCAGCAGCGGATGTGCCTAGGCTTCAGCTTTCGATCAGAGATGGAAACGGAAATCTATTGGCTTCGGCAAATTCGAATTCTATAGGAATGGCTAATGACGATATATGGAGAAGGTTGTCATTAGGTTTTGTGGCAACTACCTCTACAGTTTCAATACAAATAGTAAATCTTCAGCCTACAGGCGGAAGCGGGAATGATTTAGCAATTGATAATGTAGTTCTCGTTCCTCTGAATATTTGTGATACCGATGGTGACGGGATTGAAAATTCTCTGGATCTTGATTCGGATAATGACGGAATTTTAGATGCTGTAGAGTGTCCTATAGCAAATTTGGTAACCAATGGATCTTTTGCTACGGATGCGTCTAATTGGACACTTGGAACAGGATGGACTTATAGTGCTTTACTTGGTTATCCTTATAATGTGAATGAAAACTTGACAGCGACAGGAGGGAGCTCACTTTCTCAATCAATTACTAATCTGAATACGGTACCTGGAAATGTAGTTTCCTTAAGTGTGAGAATTGGTGCGCAGGATGCAAGTCAGGCTGCGGGAAATACTGCAAGTTTGCAAATTATATTAAATGGAGTTATATATGCTACGTTAAGTAATTCAACGCTGAGAAATGCTAGTAATGTAACCATTGCTTATTCAAACGGAGCTTCCGGGAATTTTACAATTTTTGGTACAGAGAATGTAAATGGCTTTAGACAATCAGCACCTTTTACAATTAATATTCCATATACAGGACCTAATACTGCATTGTTGGAATTTAAGATGTTTTCAGGAAGTGATGACTGGAGTGTGGATGATGTTTCGATCTTAGGTATCTCATGTGATTCTGATGGTGACGGCATACCTAATTATTTAGATACAGACTCTGATAATGACGGTTGTGCTGATGCAATTGAAGGAACAGAAGCAGTGCGTTTTAATCAAATTCACTCTTTAACTTTACCTGTCGGGAATGCAAATTATGCGTACCGTGGTCAGATCAAAATGGTATATGACGGGGTGACAACGGGTACTCCGGCTCAGGTAATCAGTACTTCAGCTCTGGCAAATGGTGTTCCTCAATTGGTTAATAATGCAGGAAATAATCTTAATGCAACGACTAACCCGTCTAATCTTGTTGGTTTGGCAGATAATACAGATGGTACGGCAGATATTGGACAAGGAATTGGGACTTCGCAAAATAATGCTGCAAGAGATGTTGAATGCGACAGATGTTTCCGTCCAGCAACCACTGTAGGGACTACACTTCCAACAAATCACGGAATTACAGCTTTAGGCAGAGCGGGTAGCGATAATGGAAACTGGCCAATGAAAATCAACGGAGCGTATACTGCTTTGGATGCTAAAACTAAAGGTTTTGTCATCAACAGGCTTCCTTTTACAGGTTCGCCAAGTGTACCTACAGGAATTACTGCAGCTAATTATGTTGTGGGAATGATGGTGTATGACACTACGAATAACTGTCTCAAAATTTATGACGGTACAGGATGGTATTGCTATACGAAGCAGACTTGTGATAATATTAATCAATAAAAAAAAGAATATGAAAAAATATATAATTCCAGTCTTAATATTGGTTTCAGGGATATTCTTCGGGCAGGTAACAATCGGTAAAACGGTAACTTCGAGTGCTCCTGCTAATGCCAGTGTTTCTTTAGAGTTAGGAAATCCAACAGGAGGGGTAAAGGGAATTGTTTTGCCTTGGGTGACTTCTGAAGCAAGTGTTACAACACCAGCGGCGGGAACCCTTATTTTTGATGCAGGAACTACTGTTCAGAAAGTAAAATATAGAAATGCAACGGCGTGGGTTGATTTATCTGCAGGTGCATTGACGCCCATAACGCCAAGCGTTGCAGATACTAATGGAGAGGTATCAACTGCTAAAACTTTAATTGGAGGAAATGCTCTTACAGATACAACTTCAGGAATTTTGGTTTTAGGTGACACTAATAAAGCAATGGTTCTTCCAAGGGTGAGTTCTCATGCAGATATTGTAAATCCTAGTGCAGGAATGATGGTGTATGATACCACAACCAATCAGTTGGCACTTTACAACGGCAGAGAATGGTCTTTCTGGACTAAGCCTTAAATGATAATATTTTTTTAATATAATAACCACTTCAATAGAAGTGGTTATTTTTATTTAATCTCCTAAGATTATTACGTTTTGTAGACTGTGTTTACGCAAAAAATAAGTGGAGGTGAAGGGTGTTTATTTTTATGTTAAAGTGTAGTTCTTGCATGTGGATATCTGACAGAGAATTCTTTTACATTAATTTATGTCTTTTGCGTATTTGAATCTGGATTGTGATTTCATGTTCAAATAATAATGGTTTCAAGATAAAGGATTGTCTTTTCTTTCTGAAAAACGCCAGATTGTTAATAACTAAAAGTTAAAATATTGAATTGTCTAAAAAAATAATATACATTACGTTGTATTATTGATTAATTACGCGCCGTAAATTATTATTATTGCGAAAAGATTTATTTAAATTCAATATGACTGTTGAAATTTTAAATTCATTATCAATTTATAAGTTAAGTAAGATCTTTTCTCATAAGCGTTACTCTCATTGAGATTGTAATGTTTAAGTTTCGTATCAGATAAAATCAACTAAATTATGAAAACTAAAGGCTGTTGCTCTGTAGAGCATGCTTTTGTTTAATTACAGATATTACAGTTATCATCAATCCTATATTATGAATACAATATTTTTTAATGTTATTAAATTTAATATCTGCAGGAGCGGTCGTTTCCTGATTGTTCTTTTATTGTTCTCTTTCCAGTCTTTACTGGCAGATGGAACCAAGCAGGTTTCGCCAGGTAATGGTTTGGGAGCGGCAGACGCAGATGGAACTGCATATTTTGTTAATCCTGCTACTGGTTTTGGGTCTTATCCAGGTTCTGCGGCTAACAGTAAAATGAAAGTTACGATCAATAATTCTGCAACAGAAAGAATCTATGCTGGTTTTATGGCTCGAACATTTGGTAACACCACCACAGATTTAGTGAACAATGCTTATGTTAGAGTTTTGAATTCTGCTGGCGTCATAATAAGTACTCCTCGATTGATTCCTATGGCAGTGGGATCGGCAGGTTTTATCCCATCATATGCCGCCGCATATAATGGACCTAATATCGGAGGGGCCAACCCGTCTGGGTATGTTCCATTCTCTTTTACTGCTCCCGCAAATGGAGATTATACGATCGAGCTATACAGAAGTGCGGATGGTGGTGCAACTGCTGTTACTGCAGGTGCGGCAGGGCAGGTGACGTTTCCTTTTTTTGATATATCAGTCGCTGCGGGAAATAGTGTTATTGATGGTCGTTTATGGTCAAGAAACTGGAGTTTTATCACAACCAATTTAACGAGTACTGATTTTCCTAATGTGATCAGTTCTTCTTTTAAAGGTAAATTTTTTGTTTATACGGGTGATCACTTTAAGGCGAGGGTAGATTTTTCTTCTGGCTTTAAGCCATTGGGATTCCAAATGATTATGAATTATCTTGGGGTAGGAACTACGGGTAATTTTGCTGATGACAGTAAATCAAGGAATGGAACGCTGACAGGTACAGATACCGTTACATATCCTACTATTCCTACAGGTTATCCGGTATTCTTAACAAATCCGGACTCTGTTGCTTTTCCCAATGGAGTTATAGGAAATCCTGCAATCACTGGAGCTATTTATGGATGTCCCGGTGCTTATTTTATTCCTTACTATATAGATAAAGCGGGTGATGTTGCGATTACGCTCGATCTTGATGGTGTCCCTGGTTATCAGTCTGGTCCTGGGTCGGTTGACAGAGTGTTGCAGGTATTTGATGTTCCTGCAGGAAATAATGTTATGCTTTGGAATGGTGAAAATAATTTGGGAAATCAGGCGCCATTAACTATTTCTGTCACTGTTTCTGTGTTATTACTACAGGGAAGGATAAATCTCCCTTTAACAGATGCTGAATTAAATACAAACGGTCTTTTTGCTACTTCTATTTTCCCTGATTTCGGTTCTGTTGCGGCTAATAACAGGCCGATGTTTTGGGATGATACTGCAATTGTTCCGTTTGGAACGGCAATGACTGGTGGTACTGTTAATAATAATACCAATATTACCACCGGGGGTGTAAGAACTCCCAATTTGAGATCAGGACAGGTAGGTCCTACTCATGCTTATGATGGTTCTACTCCTGGTTTGGCTACTCCTGCTCCGCTTACGGCAAATCAGGGGAGTAATACAGCAGTTTTAAATGATGATTACGGAAATGGGAGAATTATCAATACATGGTTTTATGGCGCTCAGGCTGTATCTCCAGACCGTACATTAAGTTTGCCTTCCTGCGATAATGACGGCGATGGAATTTCGAACAATTTAGATTTGGATGACGATAATGATGGTATTCTGGATACTGCAGAAAACGGAAGTCTTCCTGATCCTTTGGGAGATCACGATGTAGACAGTGTTCCAAATTATATCGATCCTCAGGCTCCAGGTTTTGTTGATGTGAATTTTGATGGAGTGGATGACCGCTACGACTTAGATTTGGATGGAATAATCAATCAGTTTGATACAGACTCCGATGGTGATGGCTGTCCGGATGCAATCGAAGGTTCCGAAAATGTAACTTATTTTATGGTTAATCCTATGACATCGGCTGTTGCGCCGGGTGCGATCAGAGTTTTAGGTAATGGAACGGCCATTGCTGCGAATCAGGCAGCGGTTGTTAGTACGGCAACTGCCGGCCAGGGTGTTCCCTTGGTCGTTAATAATTCAGCTGGAAACAACACGGGTTCCGCAGGAGCGGTAGATAATACGGATGGTACTTCGGATGTTGGTCAGGGCGTTGGGACAGCGCTTAACAGACTGCAGCAGGATTTAGAGTGTAGATGTTACCGTCCGGCAAATTCGCCTGGGACTGGCGGTATTCCTACCAATCATGGTATCACAGCTTTAAGCAGAGCAGGGGTTAGTAATGGAAACTGGCCAATGAAAATTACCGGAGCCTATACTGTTTTGGATGCGAAAACAAATGGTTTTGTAGTCAACAGATTAAATACCGTACAGATTAACGGAATTGTTGCCGTGAAAGGTATGATGGTTTACGATACGGATGCCAATTGTCTGAAAATTTTCGATGGTACTGTCTGGTCATGTTTTACAAGACAGACTTGTGATCAGTTTTAATTAAATAAATATTTAAAAATGAAAAAATATATAGCAATTTTTGCAATCATTATTTCTGGGGTGATGAAGAGTCAGGTAACCATTGGTAAAACTGAAAACGCAAGTGCGCCCGTCAATACATCTGTGTCTTTAGAACTTGGAAATGCGACGGGTGGTAACAGAGGTTTGGTTTTGCCTTGGGTAAGTTCTGCGTCTGCTGTGGTAGGAAGTCCTGCAACGGTGCCTGCGCCTGCTTTAGGAACTTTAATTTTTGACTCAAACGATCAGAAAGTGAAGTATAGAAGAATTGTTGGTGGTACTACGGTTTGGGAAGACTTGTCAGTCGGTGCTCAAACACCGGTTTCGGCAAGTCAGCCTGATGCGATTGCTGAAAATCCTGCTTCCAGGGTTCTTATTGGGGGAACTCCTGCGACTGATGCAACGCGTGGTGTCTTGGTTTTAGCTGATACCAATAAAGCAATGGTTTTGCCGAGAGTCAGTTCGGTTGCGGATATCGTCAACCCCAGTGCGGGAATGATGGTTTATGTAACGGGAACCTCCAATGGAGCCGGTGCTAACGCCAATCAACTGGCGGTATTCAATGGTAGAGAATGGACTTTCTGGGCTAAGCAGTAGTTTAAATCAAAAGATCATATACAATAACCACTTCAAAACGAGGTGGTTATTTTTTGTGGTAATGAAATATTTGTTGTATATTTGCAGTTCTTTTGGCGCTAATTAATACACATACATCAGTAAAACATTGTAAATAAACTCTTTCATAATTTTGAAAGAGATCTTTTGCTGACTGGTTATTGTAGTTTTTTTCGTCTAAAATAAAATTTAAAAATATTTTGCATTACGCTGTGAAAAGATATACCAGCGTTGCAGTTAGAATTAGAACTTAAAATATAGAATTAAGATTAAAGACCACTTCTGATAGCGCCAAACATCAAATGTCTTTTATCTTGCCTCTTTTATCTTCAAGTCTTTTTCTGATATTTTTTGTATAAATCAAAATATTTTTTAACCCTTTCTTAAAAGTTTTATGAGTAAAACAACAGCAGTTACTAAAGGAAATGAGAGAATTAATTTCTCTACAGCGAAAGGAAAAATCATTACTCCGGATTTCTTAGACATCCAATTAGAGTCATTTAAAGATTTTTTCCAGCTGGATACACTTCCGGAAGACAGAAGGAAAGAAGGTTTGCACAAAACCTTCCAGGAAAACTTTCCAATTACCGATTCTAGAAACCAATTCGTTTTGGAATTCTTAGATTATTTGGTAGATTCACCACGTTACTCAATCGATGAGTGTGTGGAAAGAGGTTTAACGTATTCAGTTCCTCTAAAAGCCAGACTTAAATTGTACTGTACAGATCCTGAACATGAAGATTTTCAGACGGTTGTGCAGGATGTTTATTTAGGTCCGGTTCCTTATATGACTCCTTCTGGTTCATTTATCATTAATGGAGCAGAGCGTGTAATCGTAACTCAGTTACACAGATCTCCGGGTGTATTCTTCGGACAGACTTACCACGCTAACGGAACAAAATTGTACTATTCAAGAATTATTCCTTTTAAAGGATCTTGGATGGAATTTACTA
Source organism: Chryseobacterium kimseyorum (assembly GCF_025971945.1). GTDB lineage: Bacteria > Bacteroidota > Bacteroidia > Flavobacteriales > Weeksellaceae > Chryseobacterium > Chryseobacterium kimseyorum. The sequence continues at coordinate 204,749 of NZ_JAPDHW010000005.1, read as the reverse complement.
CAGATATCAACAGCGTAATGTACGCGTATATCGACCGTAAGAAAAAATTACCTTTAACTACATTGTTAAGAGCAATCGGTTTCGAATCTGATAAAGATATTCTTCAGATCTTTGACCTTGCTGAAGAAGTGAAAGTTTCTAAAGCTGCCCTTAAAAAAGTAGAAGGTAGAACTTTGGCTGCGAGAGTATTGAACACTTGGTTCGAAGATTTCGTTGACGAAGACACTGGAGAGGTTGTTTCTATCGAAAGAAACGAAATTATCCTAGACAGAGAAACAATTCTTGAAAAAGAACATTTAGATCTTATTTTGGATGCTGGTGTGAAATCTATCCTGATTCACAAAGAAAATTCAAACGAATTCTCTATCATCCAGAATACTTTACAAAAAGACCCTACCAACTCTGAAAAAGAAGCGGTAGAATATATTTACCGTCAGTTAAGAAATGCAGATCCACCAGATGAGGAAACTGCAAGAGGAATTATTGAAAAATTATTCTTCTCTGAGCAAAGATATTCTCTTGGTGAAGTAGGACGATACAGACTAAACAAAAAGTTAGGTCTTAATATCCCAACTACTACTGAGGTTCTTACAAAAGAAGATATCATTGCGATTGTAAGACACTTAATTGAATTGGTAAATTCTAAGGCTGAGGTTGATGATATTGACCACTTATCAAACAGAAGAATTAAAACTGTTGGTGAGCAGCTAGCGGGACAGTTCGGTGTAGGTCTTTCTAGAATTGCAAGAACAATCAAAGAAAGAATGAACGTTAGAGATAACGAAATCTTTACTCCACTTGATCTTGTTAATGCGAAGACTTTAACATCAGTTATTAACTCATTCTTTGGTACCAACCAGCTTTCTCAGTTCATGGACCAAACCAACCCACTATCAGAAATCACGCACAAGCGTAGACTTTCTGCCCTGGGACCTGGTGGTTTATCAAGAGAAAGAGCAGGTTTCGAGGTACGTGACGTTCACCATACTCACTATGGCCGTATCTGTCCTATCGAAACTCCTGAGGGACCAAACATTGGTTTGATTTCATCTCTAGGTATTTATGCTAAAATCAATACTTTAGGTTTCATCGAAACTCCATATAGAAAAGTAGAAGGAAGTACTGTAGATCTACATGCTGACCCTATTTATCTGAATGCAGAAGACGAAGAAGATAAAGTAATTGCACAGGCAAACGTTGAGTTAGATGATAACGGAGGATTCTTAACAGACAGAATTATTGCCAGATTAGATGGTGATTACCCTGTAGTTGAGCCTTCTCAGGTTAATTTGATCGACGTTGCACCAAACCAGATCTCTGGTATTTCAGCTTCATTAATTCCATTCTTGGAGCATGATGATGCGAACCGTGCATTGATGGGATCAAACATGATGCGTCAGGCAGTTCCTTTGTTGAAGCCACAGGCTCCAATCGTAGGTACAGGTCTGGAACAGCAGGTTGCAAAAGATTCCAGAATTTTGATCAATGCTGAAGGAAGAGGTACTGTAGAGTATGTAGATGCTGATCAGATTACGATTAAATATGAAAGAAGCGATGACGAAGATTTAGTATCATTCGAATCTGCTACTAAAACATATAAACTGACTAAGTTCAGAAAAACTAACCAGAGTACTACTATTACCCTAAGACCAAACGTAAGAGTAGGTGAGACGGTAGAAAAAGGACAGGTTCTTTGCGACGGTTACGCAACCGAAAACGGAGAATTGGCTCTTGGTAGAAACTTGGTAGTAGCCTTCATGCCTTGGAAAGGATACAACTTTGAGGATGCAATTGTAATCAACGAAAAAGTTGTACGTGAAGACTGGTTTACTTCAATCCACGTAGATGAGTATTCTCTTGAAGTTCGTGATACCAAATTAGGTATGGAAGAATTGACAGCAGATATCCCTAACGTGTCTGAAGAAGCTACAAAAGATCTTGATGAGAACGGAATGATCAGAATCGGTGCTGAAGTGAAGCCTGGTGATATCATGATTGGTAAGATTACACCAAAAGGTGAATCTGACCCGACTCCTGAAGAGAAACTTCTAAGAGCAATCTTTGGTGACAAAGCCGGTGATGTGAAAGATGCTTCATTGAAAGCAGATTCTTCATTAAGAGGTGTTGTAATCAACAAGAAATTGTTCTCTAGAAACATTAAAGACAAGAAGAAAAGAACTGAAGAAAAACTTAAACTTGAAGAGATTGAAAACACTTACAAGGCTAAGTTTGATGAGTTGAGAAATACTTTAATCGAAAAATTGAACACACTGGTTAGCGGTAAAACTTCTCAGGGAGTTACCAATGACTTAGATGAGGAAATTATCGGTAAAGGAATGAAATTCACTCACAAATTATTGACTTCAGTAGAAGATTACGTAAACGTAAGCGGTGCAGACTGGACTGTTGATAACGATAAGAATGAATTGATCAAACAGTTGATTCACAACTACAAAATCAAATTCAACGATATTCAAGGAGTTAAAAACCGTGAGAAATTCGCAATTTCTATCGGAGATGAGCTTCCTGCAGGTATCATGAAGTTGGCTAAAGTTTATATCGCTAAAAAACGTAAACTTAACGTTGGAGATAAAATGGCGGGTCGTCACGGTAACAAAGGTATCGTTTCGAGAATCGTTCGTGAGGAAGATATGCCATTCTTGGAAGACGGAACACCGGTAGATATCGTATTGAATCCACTAGGGGTACCTTCACGTATGAACATCGGACAGATTTATGAAACAGTTCTTGGATGGGCTGGTCAGAAATTGGGTATGACGTTCGCTACGCCAATCTTTGATGGGGCAACTCTTGATCAGATTACAGAGTACACTGAGAAAGCAGGAGTTCCTAAATTCGGTCACACTCACCTTTATGATGGTGGTACCGGAGAAAGATTTACGCAGGCTGCAACAGTAGGTATTATCTATATGTTGAAACTTGGGCACATGGTAGATGACAAGATGCACGCACGTTCTATCGGACCTTATTCATTGATTACTCAGCAGCCGTTAGGTGGTAAAGCTCAGTTTGGTGGACAGAGATTCGGAGAGATGGAGGTTTGGGCTCTTGAAGCATTTGGAGCATCAAATATCCTGAGAGAAATCTTGACTGTGAAGTCGGATGACGTGATTGGTAGAGCAAAAACTTATGAAGCGATTGCGAAAGGTGAAGCAATGCCTGAACCAGGTATTCCGGAATCTTTCAACGTATTACTTCACGAGTTACAGGGTCTTGGATTAGACGTAAGACTTGAGGAATAAATTCGATTTGAAATTAATTTATTTGAAATTTGAAATTCTGTCCGCAGGGTTTAAATAAAGTTCAAAATAAATTGTAGAGACTCTCAAATCTCAAATCTCAAATCTCAAATCTCAAATTCAAAAAAAATGTCAAATAAAAATAAATCAAGTAGATTTAATAAAATAACCATCGGTTTAGCTTCTCCTGAGTCCATTTTACAGGACTCAAGAGGGGAGGTTCTAAAACCGGAAACCATTAACTACAGAACGCACAAACCTGAAAGAGACGGTTTGTTCTGTGAAAAAATCTTCGGTCCTATCAAAGATTACGAATGTGCTTGTGGTAAATACAAGAGAATTCGTTACAAAGGGATCGTTTGTGACCGTTGTGGTGTAGAGGTTACGGAGAAAAAAGTACGTAGAGAAAGAATCGGACACATCGGTCTGGTTGTTCCTATCGCGCACATTTGGTATTTCCGTTCTTTACCGAACAAAATCGGTTACCTTTTGGGTATTCCTTCTAAGAAATTAGATATGATCATCTATTACGAGAGATATGTTGTTATTCAGCAGGGTATCGCTAAGAAATTGGATGGTTCTGATTTTGATGATAAAGAATTCCTTACAGAAGAAGAATACCTTGACATCATGGAAACTCTTCCTGTAGAAAATCAATATCTTGATGACGCAGATCCGAACAAATTCATCGCCAAAATGGGTGCTGAAGCTGTTGAGGAATTGTTGAAGAGAATTGATCTTGATGCTTTGTCTTTCGATTTGAGACACAAAGCTCACAACGAAGGTTCTAAACAAAGAAGAACTGAAGCTCTTAAAAGATTGAACGTTGTAGAAGCATTGAGAGGTGCCAATACAAGAATGATCAATAGACCGGAGTGGATGATTATGCGTGTGCTTCCTGTAATACCACCAGAATTGAGACCATTGGTTCCATTGGATGGAGGACGTTTCGCAACTTCTGATTTAAATGATCTTTACAGAAGAGTAATTATCAGAAACAACCGTTTGAAGAGATTATTGGAGATCAAAGCTCCGGAAGTAATCTTGAGAAACGAGAAGCGTATGCTTCAGGAATCTGTAGATTCATTATTTGATAATACAAGAAAATCTTCTGCAGTAAAATCTGAATCAAACAGACCATTGAAATCACTTTCAGATTCATTGAAAGGTAAGCAGGGTCGTTTCCGTCAGAACTTACTAGGGAAAAGGGTAGATTACTCTGCGCGTTCAGTAATTGTTGTAGGTCCAAACTTACAGCTTCACGAATGTGGTATTCCTAAAGATATGGCTGCTGAGCTTTACAAACCGTTTATCATCAGAAAACTGATCGAAAGAGGAATTGTAAAAACAGTAAAATCTGCCAAAAGAATTATCGACAGAAAAGAACCTGTAGTATATGATATCTTAGAAGGTGTAATGAAAGGTCACCCTGTTTTACTGAACAGAGCACCTACTTTGCACAGACTGGGTATTCAGGCTTTCCAACCTAAGATGATCGAAGGTAAGGCAATCCAGCTACACCCATTGGTAACAACAGCATTCAACGCCGATTTTGATGGTGACCAGATGGCGGTACACTTACCGTTAGGCCCTGAGGCAATTTTGGAAGCTCAGTTATTGATGTTAGGTTCTCAGAATATCTTGAACCCTGCAAACGGGTCTCCAATTACAGTACCATCTCAGGACATGGTTCTTGGTCTATATTTCATGACCAAAGAATTAAGCTCTACAGATGAGAGAAAAGTATTGGGAGAAGGTCTTGCATTCTATTCTCCGGAAGAAGCGGAAATCGCTTATGCTGAAGGTAGAGTTTCATTGAACGCTAAAGTAAGATGTAGACTACCGGTAAAAGAAGAAGGTGAAATCACTACTAAACTGATTGAAACTTCTGTTGGTAGAATCTTATTCAACCAGATCGTACCTAAACAGTCAGGATATATTAATGAACTTCTTACTAAGAAATCATTGAGAAATGTTATTGGTAAAGTACTTGCTGATACAGATTTCCCGACAACTGTGAAGTTCTTGGATGCAATGAAAGACTTAGGATATGCAAACGCATTTAAAGGAGGTCTTTCGTTCTCACTAGGTGACATCGTTGTACCTGTTGAGAAAAAGAAAATGATTGCTACATCTATTGAAACTGTTGACGAAATTAGAGCCAACTATAACATGGGTCTTATTACAGATACAGAAAGATATAATCAGGTAATTGACGTTTGGACAAACACCAACGCCGGATTAACTGAAATGATCATGAGCAGAATGAAAGTTGACCAAGGTGGATTCAATTCTGTATACATGATGCTTGATTCTGGTGCGAGGGGTTCTAAGGAACAGATCCGTCAGTTATCTGGGATGAGAGGTTTGATGGCAAAACCGCAAAAAGCTGGTTCTACCGGTGCGGAAATTATTGAAAACCCGATTCTTGCAAACTTTAAGGAAGGTCTTTCGATCTTAGAATACTTTATCTCTACTCACGGTGCTCGTAAGGGTCTTGCGGATACCGCTCTTAAGACTGCCGATGCAGGTTACTTGACTAGAAGATTGGTAGACGTTGCACAGGATGTTATCGTAACAGAAGCAGATTGTGGAACTTTAAGAGGTACAGAAGTTACTGCACTTAAGAAAAATGACGAGATCGTTGAAAGAATTTCTGAAAGAATCTTAGGTAGAGTTTCTCTGCATAATATTTATGATCCTGAAACCGACGAATTGGTTGCTATCGCTGATCAGATTATTGATGAGGCTTTGGCTAAGAGAGTTGAAGAAATGGGTCTTGAATCTTTAGAAGTACGTTCACCACTTACTTGTGAAACCAAAAAAGGAATCTGTGCTAAATGTTATGGTAGAAACCTGGCAACCGGTAAGAAAATCCATATGGGTGAAGCAGTAGGTGTAATTGCTGCACAGTCTATTGGTGAACCGGGAACTCAGCTTACGTTGAGAACTTTCCACCAAGGGGGTGTATCTACCAACGTATCAGAAAATCCTTCAATTGCTGCAAGAAGAGACGGTATCGTAGAATTGGATGAGGTAAGAACAATTACTTCTGAAGACGAAAACGGTAATACTGCGGAAGTGGTAGTATCTCGTACAACAGAATTTAGATTGGTTGCTGATAACGAATCCAGAACTCCATTGATGATTGCTAACGTACCTTATGGATCTCAATTGCTGGTTAAATCTGGTGATAAAGTGAAAAAAGGTGATATCATTGCTAAGTGGGATCCGTATAACGCGGTAATTATTGCAGAAAACGCCGGTAAGGTTGAGTATGAAGATATTATCCAGGGTATTTCATTCCAGTTGGAAATTGACGAACAGACAGGATTTGAGGAGAAAGTAATCTCTGAATCCAGAAATAAGAAAGCTGTACCTACATTGAAGGTAGTAGATTCTAAAGGTGTTGAACAGAAAGGTTACAACTTACCGGTAGGAGCCCACTTAATGGTTAACGACGGTGAAAAAATTAAGGCTGGTAAAGTCTTGATTAAGATTCCAAGAAAATCTGCTAAGTCAGGGGATATTACTGGAGGTCTTCCGAGAGTTACCGAATTATTTGAAGCAAGAAACCCTTCAAACCCGGCGGTTGTTACAGAAATCGATGGGGTAGTTTCTTACGGTAAAATCAAAAGAGGTAACCGTGAATTGATCGTTGAGGCTAAAACTGGTGAAAGAAAAATTTATTTAGTTAAATTATCAAACCAGATCCTGGTACAGGAGAATGACTTCGTAAGAGCTGGTTCGCCACTTTCTGACGGTTCAGTTACTCCGGACGATATCCTGAAAATCAAAGGACCAACTGCGGTACAGGAATATTTAGTAAATGAAATTCAGGAAGTTTACCGTCTGCAAGGTGTGAAAATTGATGATAAGCACTTCGAAATTATCGTAAGACAGATGATGACGAAAGTATCTATCGTTGATGGAGGTGATACTCAGTTCCTTGAGGCAGCTTTAGAGCACAAGATGGATTTCTTGGAAGAAAATAACAGAGTATTTGGTCTTAAAGTAGTTACTGAAGCTGGTGATTCTAAAGAATTCAAACCAGGTCAGATGATTACTGCAAGAGAACTGAGAGACGAAAACTCTAAACTGAAGCGTGAAGATCAGAAATTAGTTGAAGTGAGAGATGCACTTCCTGCAACGGCTACACCAGTATTGCAAGGGATTACAAGAGCAGCTCTACAGACGAAATCTTTCATGTCTGCAGCATCATTCCAGGAAACAACTAAAGTTCTAAATGAAGCAGCGGTAGCTGGTAAAGTTGATAGCTTAAACGGTCTTAAAGAAAATGTAATTGTAGGACACAGAATTCCTGCAGGTACAGGACTTAAAGAATACCAAAATGTAATTGTAGGTTCTAAGAAAGAATTCGAAGACTTAAATTAATATATGAGTATCGTGTTTCGGGGTACCAATACCGTATCCCGATCACGTATCTCAAAATAAATTAAAATTTAATATTTAAGGTTGAAAGTTTTTTATATTTTTGAGCCTTGAATTTTTTAAACATAAAACTTAAACAAAATAATGGACAACCAAAATCAAAACCAAGATCCAAACAACATCAACATTCAATTGAACGAAATGGTAGCTTCAGGGGTATATTGTAACCTTGCTTTAGTAAACCACTCTCCTTCAGAGTTTGTAGTAGATTTCATCCAGCTTATGCCAGGTGTACAGCAGGCGAACGTGCGTTCAAGAGTAATTCTTGCTCCACTTCACGCTAAGAGAGTTCTTACAGCTCTTCAGCAAAACATCACAAACTACGAGCAGCAGTTTGGAGAAATCAAAGAAGTTGAGCCTTTCGTATTAGGTGGAAACAACGTACAAGCGTAAGATTTTCTCAAAATATATAAGAATGCCCCAGCGAAAGTTGGGGCATTTTTTTGTTTTTTGGTATACGATGAATGAACGAATGATTTTAATTCAGCAGTAAAACGAATTAAAACAGTTATTATCATCTTTCCAGTCCCTTTTTTTAGTTTTAGAATCAAACCACAAAGCAAAAATAAAATTCGTGCATTCGTGGCATTTTTTGCTCAATGGCTCTGTAAAAGCCAAGCCTTTGTACAAAATTATAAAGCAGACATAAGAAGCTCCGTAGGAGCATCGCCTTTATTGTTGCAATTTTTCCATTTTAATAATCACTGAGAAATTTGGAAATAATATTTTGAAATTCAGGAACATTGAAACCTCTTGTTGAGGGATGATGCAATCCAATTGCTTTACAGCTTCCTCCATTATAATCTAAATCCCGAATATTCCATCGGTTATTGATTTTTCCCAAATGATTTCCCCAACCGACTTTATTAAAAAAATGCTCCCACAATCGACTCGAAAAAACAATCACTTTTTCAGGTTTTAATAGATTTAAATATTCTCTGAAAGCCAGTTCAGCCTTATGTTTTTCTGCCACCGTCGGAATTTGATTTGAACTTGTAAATGCACTCCGAACAGCATTGGCAAAAGCCACATTTTCCTAAAATTCTGCATGTTTTTCATAACCGAAAATCTTCAGAATTGTTTTATGAAAACTTCCCGCAATATCATCCAATTCAGTAATCTGAGCTTTTGTAAAACTTGCCAAATAATTCGGAAGCCCATTGTTAAAATAATGAGAATCTCCGATGATTAAAAGTTTTCCGTAGCGTGACTGACTGTAGTTTTTACCAATCCAAGGGTAGAAAGTGAGGTGGGACATATTTTTTGTTTTTGTTTTAAAGAAAGAAACCTCACAGGTTTTTAAAACCTGTGAGGTTTAAAATATTATTCTTTCTGTTTCGGTCTTCGGTTAGGATTGTTAATAAAAACTTCTACAAACATTCTTTTGCCAAGTTTACAGGATTATTTTTTTTGCTATAACGGTATAGAGATTAGCGACATTAATTTTAAAATATTATAAAACCTAATAAAAATAGAAATGTTGAAAAAATTGCTAGAGCAAACATAATCTTCAATGGAAGAAGTATTGTTCCAAAACTTTGATTTATAATTTTATCAGTTTTATTTGAGTAATCACGGATGTACGCGTCCATTTTTTCTGCTAAAGAAAGCATTTTTTCAGAATTATTTCCAACAAATTTTTGAATACCAGTTTTATCTTCGCGCTTCTTATACTCATTTATCGCAAGCGAAAGTACTTTATCACTTCCACTCATTAGTACTACTCCTGAGAAGGGTACTTTTTCAAATTTGTTTGATAAAGTTGGAATTATGACTGCGGCAACAACTCCCTCTAAAATCAATCCTGTGGGGTTTTTACAAGTTTGAAGATTTGTACCCAGTTGATTAAAATCTAAACAGATGTTTCTTGTAAGTTCCACAGCAGAATTTAAGATGAGTTTTAAATCGTTTTTTAAATTCGACAACAAACCAATAACTCCGAAAACTGTACCATTTATTAAGCAAAGTAATAACCCAAAAATTGAGTAAACAAAGATCCCTATTTTTCCAAAGCTGAAAATAAAAAATCCAGTAACATATATTAAGAAACAAACTGTAAGAGGTTTGTAAATTGATTTTATTGAATAATTTTGAATCATAATAATGTCGGAAATTTTTCCTAAAATTTCATTATTCTGATATTTTGATACATCTACACCGATTTCATTATTTACGTGTTCAATTATTAATAGTGATTTTTCTTTGTACTTTTTCATGTTATTTAAGTTTTTTATTTTTTCCACAAATCTACTCCCCAACCCAGACAAACCGCGTCCAGGTAAAAAGTATTTTAATTTTTGCTAAACTAAAAAAAGATAGGCCACCGTTGTTACGTGATGACGTACTTCCGCGCTTTTTCTTCCAAGAAATTGTTATTTTCTCTCGGATTGATAAAAGGCTGCGAAAAAATGTGTCGCTTTGTTTAAGGAAATAAAATATTCGAAAGTGAACTAAATATTTTTAAACCAAACATAGAGATCTTCATCAGAAGAAATATTCAGTTTTTTACGGAGACTGTTTTTTCGGTTTTGAACTGTTTTCGGTGACGTGAAAGTATATTCGGCGATATCTTTGGTCACAAAATTTAGGAATATCATAGCGCAGAATTTCAGTTCACTCGCCACTAAAGAAGGATTAATAAGCAATAATTTTTTACTGAATTCAGGATAGACTTCATTGAAACGGGTCAGGAATTCCGGGTGGTTGTCTTTCGCCAACTGTACTACTTCTTCGAAAGATTCGTTTACTTTTTGTCTGAGATCCTGTGTTTCTTCTTCTTTCTGAGAAAGCAGAATTTCTTTTTCTACGAGGAGTTCTTCTGTTTTGTCAGAATCTATTTTTCTTTTTTTAAGATATCTGTAGATAAAAATTCCTGTTACTGAAAGGGCAATCAATATTACAATTAATAAGGCTGTATAATTCTTCTTAACGGAAGTGTTTTCTTCCGTTTTTTTGTTCATCATTAAGCTTACTGCTTCATCTGTATTTTGTTTGTGGGCAACTTTTAAGCTGTCGTTAAACTGCTTATTTTTTTTTAAGTAATAGGTTTGCTTTTCTGTATCGTTCAGTGCTTCATATACCTTTGCCAATACTTGGTTAATGTCATTGTTTTTATTAAATTCAGCATTCTTTTCTTGTATGTTTTTTTCGGCTTTCAAATAATATTCTAATGCTTTATTATAGTCACCTTCCAAAAAACTACATTCACCCAAACCTAAATATTCACGGTCCAGATAATTGTCATTGTATTTTTTTCTTAGTGCAAGAGCCTTTTGGAAATATAACCTGGCAGAATCTTTCTGTTTCTTCTGTTCTAAAAAGAGATATCCTTTAATACTGTAAATGGTGGCATTGCTTAAGAACGTTTCTTTTTCCGGAAATTTCCTGAGAATATTTTTCTGTTTATTAAAATAGTGGAAAGAAGAATCCGTAATTTCTTCCGCATAATAGTGAAATGCTATGTCCTCATAGGTTTGGGCCAAATGTTTTAGTTCTACCGAATCTTTACTGTTTTTAAGTAAAAGAACATTTTTTCTGTTATATTCCAACGCCTGTTTACCTAGACCAAGTTCCATATAATTCCAGGAGTAAATATGGTTCACTCTGGCTTTGAATTCTTTTGGTTTTTTATCGAAATCAAACGTCATTATTTTGTTGAGATAAGTAATGCTCTCTTTTTGAAACTCCAGAGAGGAAAAACCATGAGCCAATTCTAAATAAATGTAAGGCAGTTTTTTTTTGTTATTTGTTTTTAAGGCAAAAGATTCTGCTTCTTTAGCGTATTTTATCGTCTTTAAATATTCTAAAGTGACCATACCATTGTGTGCTTTTTGAATCAGCGAATCTATTTTTTTGTCACTCTCTTTCTGAGGATCACTGCACGAAATGCATAGCAGAAACATGCAGAGTAATAATATTTTTATGGGAAAATATTTTTTCAGAATCATTCAGTTGGATAGGTTTAGTTTATTTAAAATGATGTCATGTAATAACACATCACAAATATATTAAATCAGGAAAAATTTTGTATAACAAAAAAGCGGATAGATTTACAACCTATCCGCTTTAGAATAATTATTTATTTTTCTAAGGTTTCCAGAATGTCCATTTTGTACCGTTGAAAACAATCAATCGGTGACTGGCGGCGTTTGGTCCCTGCAAAAACGCCATCATTCCCGGGGAAGGATTTATGATGGCTGTGTAACTTGATACGATTGGTAAAACCATTGCTTTATCAGGAGAGTCAAGAACCAAAACGCCATCTGTTGTAGAGTTGGAATCTCCTATAATCGCTTTTCCATTGGTTTGGTCTGCAAGTGGTAAGGCCTGAGGTGTTTTTACTACGCTTTCAACAGCTTGTGAATAGCCGGAAATACGGCTAAGATCTGTCCAGCCTGCATTTTCGTTTTTAATTTTCACTTTGTATTCTGTATTTGCAGAAACATCAAAAATGATGGTGCCGCCTTTTGCATTGTTTGCTCCTGTTGGTACAGTTTCTACGTAAGGAAGAATAATTCCTTTATCGCCGTCTGTCCCAAATTCCAATAAAACGGAAGTGCTGGAAACATCTGTTACAGAATTGGTCGCCCCGATTCTTACCTGCGAAATGGCAGAAGCAGAGAGAAAAAAAGTCAATATAATTACAATTTTGTTCATAATATTTTTCTTTTGATAACCCTCAGGATTTTTTATGTCCTGAAGGTTAGATTTAACTTTAACTGATTTTTATTAAGGACAGGTTTGTGTCGTAAAACACTTCCAGCCTTCCCCGGTTCCGGATCCGGTATAGATTTTCATACATCCTGCACCCGCATTTTCATCGGTATCGAAAACCATCATTCCGACAACTGGAATTGCAATAGTGGTTTCAGGACTGCTGTTTCTCGTAATTACGAATCCTTTGGTTTTGCTTTCCAAGGCAGTGTAGGCAGAATTTCTTACCATCGGCCAATCACTTTCTGTGTTGGCTGTTCCTGTACTGACTTTTCCTGATCTGCCAAGAAGTGTGATCCCATGTTTTACAGGATAAGTTTGTCCTGCAACCAAAGCTGGATCTTCGTAACAAGCACATGATGGTAAAATGTTTACCGTAACTGCTGATGTAGAATTATTCGTATTCCAGCAGTCGTTGACAGTATCATAGAAAAATGCGTAATACGTTCCTGAAACCGTTACATGAGTTGGGTCTGTCACTTTAGTCCCTGCTGCTCTTGTCGGCGTTGTCCACCATTCGATTACTGTATTTGCATCGGGATGAGTTCCCGTGTAAAGCGAATTTAGGTTGACAAAATTATTTCCTGAACTGGTACAGGTAGGTGTCGAACAGGTATTGATTGTTACCGTTACTGGATTGGATGCAGGACTGTAACAATTTCCTACACTCGAATAATAAAACGCATAATACGTTCCGGCTCCTGCATTGGAAACCTGCGATGCAGTAAGTGCTGTTCCTGAATGTGTATTATTCGTAAACCACAACAAATCTGTTCCTGCAGGTTTTGTTCCTGTGTGTGCCGAATCGAGATTGGCCGTTGTGGCAGGACAAATATTCGAAAGTGAAGAATTGACACTTGGTGCCGTTTCACCTGCTTTACAGATTACTTTGAATTTTACGTATGCAGTACTTTTACTCAATAAAGGAGTTGCATCTGGGCTATTATCATTAATGCTATACATATATTCATAAGGACCAGGCGCAAGAGAAGCAGAAATGGTGAGTGCACCATAAGTCGCCGCATTTACCAAATCAACCTGAGCAACAGGATGCGTCCACAATTCGCCGATCCAATGAACAGAGTTTGGTGGTAATGTAGATAAAGTGATTCCTTTGAACGTATCATTTGCAAAGAGAGATGGCAATGTGCCGCCCACTCCAGAAATAATAGGTGTAGCAGTAAAATCATCATCTGTCGCACAAATTGGTGCATATACTGTAATTAATTTGGTCGGAGAATAACAACCATTGGCACTGTCCCAAAATGCAGCATAAATTTTTCTGGTTGCACCTGTAAGTGCTGCAGCTTGAGCCGGTGTCAACTTATTACTGTCAGTTGCCGGTGTTCCTGTATGCCATGTTAAGACAGTTCCGCTTGGAGCAGCAGGCCAGGGAACTAAAACCGTCAAGTCTGCTGTAGCACCTCCGCCACACAAAATACCATAAGCACTGCTATTTTTGATGTAATAATAGTCCGTTGCAACATAATTGTTAAATTCTGGTGCACTATTTCCCGCATTACAAACAACACAAGAATCAATCGTCACCGTCACCGCATTGGAAGCAGAGCTGTAACAATTGGTGTTACTTGTACTTTGATAAAAAGCATAATAGGTTCCTGCACCAGCATTGGCAACTTGTGCTGCGGTAAGTGCTGTTCCTGAATGGGTATTATTCGTAAACCAAACCAAATTGGTTCCCGCAGGTTTTGTTCCGGTGTGTGCAGAATCAAGATTGACTGTGGTGGCAGGACAAACATTGGCTAAACTATTCGTCACAGTAGGTGCAGAAGCATTAAAAACAGTAACCACTACCGCAGAAGAAGATACTGTACACCCCGGATTTCCTACCACCGCACGAAACTGCTGATTGGCAACAGGATTAGCATAAGTAATGCTGTTTGCAGTACTTGCGATACTTGTCCAAGAAGCTCCGTTGTTTGTGCTTGTCTCCCAATTTCTAATGGCGGCATTGTTATTTCTTAATTTTACGGTAATGCTGCTTCCTGCACAGATTGGCAAATTATCAGAATAGGCTTCTCCAGCTTTGGTAATAAATGCGCTTGGTGCAACTTGGTTTACAACTTCATTTACAGCCCAAGCCCATAGATTTGCCCAAACTTTATCTGCATTGGTGCTAATACCTGAACCTGAACTCATGTAAGTACTGCCATCAAGTAAACACGCAAAATAACCAGTATCGGCTACCAAAATATCTCTATATTTCTGATTGAGTACCATGGTTGCAAAACCTCCACCGTTTCCAGCGATAGGAATACCGTCACAACCACTACTAAAATAACCTTGTGCATCTCCACTTTGAGAAATAGTTCCTGTCACACTTCCAAAAATACCTGAAAATAATTTGGTATTTTGTTCATTGTCAGCAATAAGCGATGAAGTGACAGGATAAGATAAATTACTTGTTATGCCGTAGCCCATTTCCGTAGAAATTGGATTTGCATGATTGTAAGAGTTAAAAGTTGCTTGTTCTTGAACCATCAACACTTTACCAGGTTGCAAACTCCAATTGAGCAAAGTGGTGACTTCAGTAGGACTAATAGCAGCTGAGCTTGAATTTCGATAATATGATCCGATATAAATGATATCATAAGCATTAAGTGTAGCAACATTTGGGAGAGAACCGACTGTTCCATAAGCATCCGTTATCACCAATTGTCGGTTCACTGTACCAGATGGACCAAAATTGGCCAAATTCGTGAGTTTTGCTCTCGCACTTATCATGTTAGCCTGTCCAGAAGTATTTCCTGCAAGGTTGTAACCTTTGGTACCCGAAGTTCCATTTGACCTGTTGCCATCCGGAATATTTAGAACCTGTAGCGCCTGCGCAGAAGCAAGATTACTCACCACAAGAAGTAAAAATGTCATCATCCAAAGACGGGTTCGCCTCAAGATAGATGGTTTATGTATATATTTTTTCATTGAATTAGTTTTTAATTAGTTAGATAAAGTACTGCCGTTCAAAGGAACTTGGGTGGTTCCGGCGTTGCATATGGCAGTGGCAACAATTCCAAAGCGATATGTAGAATCATTACTGATATCAGCAGAACCCAAAGTCACTGTGAATTCCCCATCTGGCGTACTATCGCTGGTACCGCCAACAGTGCTTTCTCCAACCGTTGTCCAGCCGGGTGGAAGTTCTTTTGCTGGTGCAGGTTGCCCTACGATTCCCTGATTTTTGCTCAATTGAAATTTCACAACATTACCTGCAATTAAATTTCCTCCCGGATCAAAAGTGAAAATACCTGATGCATCTACTGCTGCAGTAGCAAGTACATTGCCTGTAGTTGAAATCGCGTTAACATAAAGCGTATTGGCTGTATTCCAAGTTCCTCCGCCTGTTCCTCCGCCGTCTATGGTAGTGCTTCCATCATTATCTCTGTAGATGGTACCGCTTGGCTTAATTTCAGATAGCGAAACGCCAATATGCACTGTTTCACCAAAGTAAAATCTTCCACCTGGTGAAGCATTATTATACCAAATCTTGTAGCTGTTACTTCCAGTGTTAGAACCTCCGGGATCGGAAGAACCTCTGAGATGTATCTTTAGCTTAATCACTGTAATATTATTACCGGTAAACTGTACAGAACCATTTGTTCCTGCATTAGGATCTATAATGTTGCTGTGATTAATTTGATTGCTAGTAACCGAAAAATAGTTCGTTCCGGAGCGTTTAGACATGGTAATACCGGTACTTGGTGTAGAACCTGCTAAATCAAAATCATATTCCGTAGAAAAACTCGATCTATAAGTTGTAGTCCTAAAAGCTCCTAAATCTACAAAATGTACAATAGGGTTATTTACAGGGCGGTTAAAGGCAATGGTAATATCACCCATATAATGTCTTCCGCTAAAACTCAGACTGTTATCGTATAAGGGATATGGATAAATTGTAATATTCAGTGCTTTGTTTGCTGACACTTCAATTCCAGTTCCACTTGTTGCAGTAGAAGTGTTGGTATAATTAGTATTTACTGGCGCTGAAAAAATTTGATTCATTGTCGGAAATATTGCAGCTCCAACAGGTGTACTTTCATTACCAAGCATTGATCCTCCAAATAGCATTGGAGGGTAGGTCGTACTTCCTGTTCCTATGTTTGCATACTGGTTTCTTAAGGATATAGTTGCAGTTAAACCTGGGGTATAAGCTGCAAACGCAGTTCCTGCAACGGCATTATCCGTATTCTCCTGTAGTGTAATTACCCTGCTTGAAAGAGTGCCTGTTGGTACAGTTACCGGGCCATTGTCAGTTGGATTCCCAGCACCTGCAGCCATTTCCAGATTCCTTCTTTGCGCCGAAAGTTCCATCGTTCCAAACAATAGCAGCAATGCAAATCCAAAAATATGATTTATGCTATTTTTTATATTTTTTTTCATTGAATTAGTTTTGATTAGTTAGATAACGTACTGCATTTTAAAGTGATAAGCTGGCCTCCGGCTTTGAATTCAGCTAAGCCGGCTCGCACAAGAGTGGGTTTAAATTTTTTCATGTATTTAAATATTAGTTAGTTGTTATTATACGTTTAGAACAATTACTGAAGTCATGCATTTTTAAAGTTCAAAGCTTCAATTTTGAGCTTTCATGCACATCGTTTGTACATCAGTACTCCTATTTTGCACGTACCTTCGTTCATTTTTAAAGATTTCAAGTTTATGTTTGAAGCTTTAAGACTTAAATTTGAGCATCAGGTATTCAACAATGAGCCGTCGGACTCTAAATTTGAGGATGATAACCTCAAATTTGAACAGGTAGGCCTCAAATTTGGGCAGGTGTACCCTCATTTTTGAGGTTCGCTTAGTCAATTTTTAATGAAGTAACTTAAAATTTAGACAATCTAATCTCAAATTTGAATGCTTACCTGCCAAGTTCTCACGCTTGAGCCTCAATTATTTAGCAGGATCTGTTTTTTCTGTTTCTGATGAAGACTTGCCTGTGCCCGTGCGGTTAAAAAACTGTTTCATTTCGTTTACCTTGGTCTGAAATCCCGGTGCATTGGTTCCTGCCTTGTATTTTGAAAAGTCGTAATCATCGAGCGAAGCTTTGTAATTGTCTCTGTCATGCAGAATTTTAGAACTTTTCAAACCGTCAGTAAGACTTTCCAGACGCTGTATAAGACTCTCGATAAGCGCTCGGCTGTTGTAGTCGTTGTTGAACTCTTCCCAGTCAACATCAGGGCTGCTCAGATTGGGCTGGGTGCTTCTGTAGTCTTTTACTTTATTGACCAAAAGCTTATTCTGCTCATTGATTATTCCATACTGACTGCGCTCTTCGGGGCTGAGGTTAGCGAGTTTTGGTGATAGAGCAGTTTCTACAGCCAGCATTGCTGCGTTAATAGCATCCTGTTCTGCCGCAGTAAAGTGGCGGCTTTCAAAATTTGTGAAAGGCATATTTATTTGTTTTTTAGGTGATAAAAAGTTGGGTGCATTCAGTCTATCCTCCGCTGAAAGTTTCCAGCAGGATTGATATTAAAATATAAGATCTAAGAAAATGCAGGAGGAGGTCTTACCGAATAAGACTCAGAATATGTCCTGTCGTTGAAATGCGCAGGATAGGTTGGGGTTTTTGTTTTAACAGCATTTAAAACAGAAGCGTGAAAATAGGAAAAACCAGCTTTAAGAGAATGTTTGAGAGCCTGATTCTGTGTGTGAACTACCGCAGTGCTGTGATTTTGCTGAATAGAAAATACAAAATCAGATTCTGATCCTGAACCAAATGTTTCTTCCTTTACCGGAAGACGCTGAGCCTTGTCGTGTTCTGCAGGTTTAGCTTCTACGATTTTGTGTTTTGCATATTTAGCGGCTTTGCTTTTGGAAGCATGGTGCTTTTTAGTATCGCTGATTTTTATAATTTCAAAATTTGCTTCTGTATCTGCAGTAAGAATTTTAATATCAGATGAGATATAAATTTTTGCATGATGTTCTTCAACTTTAAAACTTTTATCAGACTGCTCTGAAATATTTTCTTTTTCTGAATAAACGGCGGCACCGCCAGAAACTGTAAGCTGTCCATGAAAACTTTGAACCCAGAATAAAACAAAACCAACAATGACTTTAAAAAAAAGTCTCTGCTGGTTTTTGCCATCATTTGTGTTTCCGAAATTCATTGTTTTTTCTGGTGTGTTTTTGTAGGGGCAAAGAAACTGAGATTAACATAAGTAGAAGATTTTCAGCATACCCATTACCTACCTATCGGTTTTAATGAATTGAAAATCAGAAATTTAAAATTATGGTATAAATTTCACTAAACTTGATGCTTACGTCACGTTCAGTTAAAATGAAACCATTATTTTTGCAGAAAATTTTTTGTTCTCATGAGGATATATTTTGCAATTCTATTTTTGCTCACCTTTACTTTTTCATTTTCCCAAAATAAAATTGATACGGCACAGGTTGTAGTTTCAAACAGAATCAACAGCGAAGAAGCGAAGTCGAAACCTTATGTCATTATGATTTCGACCGATGGTTTCAGATATGATTATGCTAAAAAATATAACGCAGTGAATCTTCTGAAATATTCAGTTCAGGGTGTTCAGGCCAAGGCGATGATCCCAAGTTATCCCAGTATTACTTTTCCCAATCACTGGAGTTTGATTACCGGACTGTATCCTGCCCATCACGGTTTGGTAGATAATTTCTTTTACGATTATCAACTGAAAAAGAACTACGCCATGAATAAAAAAGATATCGTGGAAGACGGAAGCTGGTACGGCGGAGTTCCACTGTGGGCATTGGCTGAAAAGCAGGGAATGATCAGTGCTTCCATGCAGTGGGTTGGTTCTGGCAGTGAGGCGGGAGGAAAAAGACCAACTTATTATTATCCTTACCATGAAAAGTTTACCCCTTCAGAAAAAGTAGATAAGGTCATCAACTGGCTGAAATTGCCTGAAAATCAAAGACCGCATTTTGTTTCCATGTATTTTCCCGAAGTGGATGGGGCAGGACATCATTTTGGGCCCGAAGCTAAGGAAACGGAGACAGCAGTTCAGTTAGTGGATGCAGCAATTGGTAATTTAGTTGAAAAGGTGAATCAATTAGGTTTAAAAAATGTCAATTTTATTTTCGTTTCCGATCACGGAATGATTCAGGTAGATGGCGGAAATCCTCTGGAAATCCCTGCAGTGCTTTTAGATAAAACGAGATTTGATTTTTACAATTCCCAGACTTTGTTGAGGGTTTACGTTAAAAATCAGGATGAGGTGAAATCGGTTTTCAAAGAACTGAAGGCCAGTAAAACCGATGACTATGAAGTATATTTAGATAAAAAGCTTCCGAAATATTTACACTTTGCAACGAGAGATGACCGCTACCACAGGATTGGTCAAATTCTTCTCATTCCAAAAGCTCCGAAAGTATTTTTAGAAAAAAATCAAAAGACTTCGTCAGGAAAACACGGTTATGATCCTAAACTGGTTCCCGAAATGAAAGCCACATTTTTTGCGTGGGGTTCTGCATTTAAAAATAATCTGATTATTGATGAATTTTCCAATGTCAATGTTTATCCGTTGGCTGCTGAAATTTTAGGTTTAAAACCTGAAAATAAGATCGACGGAAAACTGAAAGTTTTAAAAGAAACTTTAAAGAAATAATAAGTCCCAACGGGACGATCTAACAAAGGTTAGGATGAAATCCTATTAAAGTTATTACATCAAAAAAAACAGTTTCGGCGGGCCAAAGGCCCGCCGAAACTGTTTTCAAACATTTAAGAATTAAATCGCTCAGCAAATTCGTGTGCAAAATCCTCTAATTTCGTTTCACCACCAATCGGTGAACCATGTTCGATAAAATCTTTCTGTATAACTCCATTCCTGATTCCTCTTCCCATCTCTTCATACAGTTTCGCCATTTCTTCAGGAAGTCCGGCTTGGGACATTCCTTGAAAAGTCTGCTCATCACTGAATTCAACCCACGGTACATCTGGTTTTCCGATTGCTGAGCCAAATACTTTCGCAAAATCGCCGGCTTCACGGTTGTCACTTACCACATAACGGATTGTTTGGGCAGACGTAACCTTTACCAATTCTTCAGCCGCAGCTTCTGCAATATCTTTAGGATGAACCAAAGGAACTTTAACCTCCGCAGAATAATTGGCACCAATAATTCCAGCATTTTTTATCAGTGGAATATCATTGAAGAAGTTGATATAAAAATTCCCGGCTCTAAGAAAAGTAGAAGATACATTTTCAAGGTCACGGTATAAATTTTCGATTTGGTGCAGACCTGCAATGGGCCCATTGTCTACAGGAGAATCTGCACCCACACTGCTGAGCATGACCAAACGTCTGACTCCGGTTTCAGCCATGGCTTCTGCGTATTTTTTGCCGACATTCACTGTCTTTTCGATAATATCTGTAGCATCGATCATAGGAGGAGTCATCAGGAAAACTGAATCAGCTCCGGTAAAAGTTGCTTTCAAAAACTCTAAATCTGTGACTGAACCGATGGCTGCTTTTGCTCCTAAAGATTCAATGTCTGATATTTTATTGTTGTTGCTGCTGATCACGGTAATGTCGTGGCCTTCTGCGGTCAGTTGTTGGGCTAATGGTTTTGCGACGTTCCCAAGAGAACCTGTGATGATAATTTTCATAAGTAAATATTTATTTTTTTATGTTGTAATTTCTGAGAACAAAGGTATATTTGTACTTACTTTTATACAAGTACTTACCCTAAAGTATGTATCGCTATGACGGCAATCAAAGAAAATTCAACCATTCAGGAAAATAGAAAACATCTGCTGGATCAGTGTCCGGTGATGTATGTCATGGAAAAAATAGCAGGTTTCTGGAAGCCTATTATTCTGTTTCAGCTGTCTACAGGAGAAAAGCGATACAGCGAACTGAAAAGAGCAATCCCTACCGTCACAGAGAAAATGCTGATTCAGCATTTAAAACAGTTAGAAAGTGATGGTTTGATTATCAGAACTGCCAAACCGGTTGTTCCTCCACATGTAACCTACAAACTGAGTGACGCTGGCAATAAACTTGCACCGGTTATTGATGCGATGGCAGAATGGGCATATCAGGATATGGAACAGAAGTGTCAGTGATTTTAAAGATAATCAGCTTAGTCTTTTCTCACCGAAGATAGCGCGGAATTTAAATGCAATTTTAATCCAGAAAAAATCTGTACACTTATTAAATTTTCAAGAAAAAAGACTCTCCAAAAAATGAAGAGTCTTAATTTTTAAATAAGAAATTGAAAATTACAGAGACTGCATATCGATTACAAAACGATATCTCACGTCGCTTTTCAGCATTCTTTCGTAAGCCTCGTTAATCTCCTGCATTTTGATTATTTCGATTTCAGAAACAATGTTGTGTTCTCCACAGAAATCAAGCATTTCCTGAGTTTCAGCAATCCCACCAATTACAGATCCTGCCACCGATTTTCTTCCCATAATCATAGGAACGGTATTGATGATATCCTCAAGACCACCTAAATAGCCAACCAAAACATGAGTTCCGTTAATATTTAATGTTGAAATGTAAGGATTGATATCATGATCATAAGGCACTGTATCAATAATGACATCGAATTTTCCTGCAACAGATTTCATCTGTGAGTCATCTGTAGAAATAACTACGTGATCTGCACCCAGCTGTTTTGCATCTTCAGTTTTACCAGGCGTTCTTGAGAATAAAGTCACTTCGGCACCAAGACCTTTGGCAAGCTTAATCGCCATATGTCCCAAACCACCTAAACCAACAACTGCAACTTTAGAATTAGGACCAACGTTCCAGTGTCTTAATGGTGACCATGTAGTGATACCCGCGCAAAGAAGGGGTGCAACGGCTGCCAAATCTAGGTTTTCAGGAATTTTTAGCACGTGATCAGCGTCTACAACGACTTTCTGAGAATATCCACCAAAAGTGTGACCTCCCAAATGCTCATCCTTACCGTTGTAAGTTCCTACAAATCCTGTCTGACAGTATTGTTCAAGGTCTTGTTTACAGCTTTCACAAGTTCCGCAAGAATCTACGATACAGCCAACTCCTGCTAAATCACCAACTTTAAATTTTGAAACTTCGCTTCCGATTTTCGTAATTCTCCCAACAATCTCATGTCCGGGAACCGCTGGGTATTTTGTTCCGCCCCAATCGTTTCTGGCAGTGTGAAGATCTGAGTGACAAACTCCACAAAACAGGATTTCTATTTCTACGTCTTTAGGTGTTGCTTCTCTTCTTTCAATATTCATTTCTTTTAAGTCGGCTTCCTTAGATTCCGTACCGTAAGCTTTTACTGAGTATGTGTTCATTTTTTTATTGTTTAAAATTATTCTGTTCTATGCAAAAATCGGGACTTTTTGAGAAATATCACTTATACAAATTACAGAAACATATACCAGTTTTACAGATGTTTCCTTTTTTGCGTGGATAAAGTAAAAGTTAATTACAGCTGTCTGTATAATGGAGAAGAAAAATTTCACAAATACTTTGTTTATTAATTAAAACAATATTAATTTTATTTGAATTAGTCAAACAGATGGTCAGCTTGTATTATCCTGAATCTATTCCGAAAAACGAAGAGGCAGTGTAAAGGTGAAAGATCAATTTAAAACTCAAATTTATTTTTGAAACATGAAATTTCAGGAAAGTACAGGAACGCATATTTTTAACACTTCTTTCGGGAAGATTTTAGCTCTGAAAGAAAACGGAATTATCAAAGCAAAAAGCATCCGCTATGCCTCATCTGAGAGATTTAAAAAACCAATTCCGGTACAGCCTTCCGCTGCTGAAATTATCTTTTCTGAGAAAACTCCGGTGTGCCCTCAGAATATCAGTCCGCTTTTAGAAAAGATGATTGGCAAAACCAATCTCGATGATTTTGAAGTTGAGGAATCTGTGCAATATCTTTCTGTTTACCGACCTGAAAAATTTAGTGAAAATGAAAAGATTCCGGTCATCGTCTGGATTCACGGAGGTTCTTATGAAATTGGATGTGGAGATTTATCTACTGCAGATCCCACAGATTGGGTGAAAGAGCAGAATGTCATTATCGTCACCGTTTCCTACCGTCTGGGAATTTTCGGATTTTTGGGAGGGACACAGGAGCGACCTGCCAATCTTGGCCTGTTTGATATAATTGAAGCTTTAAAATGGATTAAAAATTATATCTCAGATTTCGGTGGTGATGCTGAAAATATCACATTGTTTGGGCAGTCGTCCGGAGGAGATGCGATTGCTCATCTGATGATTTCTGAGGGAGTTGAGAATTTATTTAAGCGGGTTATTATTCACAGCGCACCTTTAGGATTACGGCAGAACCGTCAGAAAATGTCTGCTGAATTTTTGAAAAATACAGGTCATTTCAACGGTGAGACTGATACATTTGAAATTATTGAAACCTATAAGAAGGATCCGCCGTCTTTTATAAAATATGGTTTAAAAGCAGCAATGCCATTCGGTACCCAATATGGTCTTCCGCCTTTATGTAATGAAAATGAAGTGGAAGGAAAATGGAGAGAAAATGCAGGAAAGATTGATGTTCTCATCGGGATGAATGATGAGGAAACTGCTTTTTATCTCCGAACTTCTGAAATGATGAATACATATTTACCGAAGCGTTTAGTTGATAAAGCGGTGCGTTCAACGACAGAAATTATTTACGGAAAGCCTGCCAAAGATTTTGCTGAAAATTATGCGGAAGCTGGTGGAAATGTATATTTATTCAGAATTCATCCACGGCTTACAGAAAATTATTTTATGGGAGCTCACGCGATCGATCTGCCATTCATTTTCGGAAACGAATCTGCATGGAAAAATGCGGGAATTTTAAACAATATTCCTTGGAAATATATTGACGAAAACGGTAAAAAATTAAGAAAGATCTGGACAGATTTTGCCCAAAGCGGTAAAATTTCTGATCATTCTGAGAGACCGGATATTTTAGATCTCCGAAAGATTTAGTTTAGGTAAATAGATAAATGACACAAACTTGATTACCAATATCCCAGACAAAATCAGTGAAAATTCGTAGTTAAGTTTGTGTCATTTGTATTAAAAATCTATTCCGGAATCCAGACACTTACATTTCCTGCAGGTACCGGAAAATCTGCCCAGCCGTCTTCTCTGATTTCTATTTTTTCTTCAGATCTTCCTAAAAGATCGTAGAACGTTTTGCCTATATATCTTTCACCCATTTCCATAGGTTTTTCATAAGCATCTTTATTACTTAATACTACAGCACAACCCTGGTGTTCGTCATCACCTTCACGGATCCAGCCAAGACAGTTTGCGTCTTCAAAATAATCTCTCTGAACTCCATAGGCATTTTCTTTTCTTGCTTTTAAAAGCCCTTCGATTCCATCTACTTTGTCTAAAAATATTTCCTGCTCATTTCCTTCTTTGTCATTGTCTTTGTAAGTAGCTCCATACAAATCCGGATAGAAAACACATGGATAACCTTTTTCTCTAAGCAAAATCAAAGCATACGCTAAAGGTTTAAACCATGTTTCAACAGGTGCTTCCAAATCCTGTAACGGCTGTGTATCATGATTGTCCACGATACTTACGGAATGGAGCGGGTCTACATCAGTCAGGGTATGATCAAATATTCTTCTTAAATCATACTCACCTCCTTCATTGGATGCCGTGTGAAAATTATTATGAAGTGAACTGTCAAAAAGACTCATGCAGCCTTCTGTAGCTTCAATGTATTTCTGAAGTAAATTCAGCTGGCCCGGAGCCCAGTATTCACCAACTGCAAAAATGTTTTTACCTGAATTGGAGCGCAGCATCGTCAGCCATTCTTTATAAAAGTCGAAAGAGATATGTTTTAACGCATCCAGTCGAACCCCGTCAAAATCTGTTTCGTCAAAGTACCATTTTGCCCAGTTGTTTAATTCTTCACGTACGTGGGGATTTCTGTGCTCAATGTCATTAAACATCAGATAATCGTAATTTCCTTTTTCGTCGTCAATCATTTCTTCCCAGTCATTTCCATACTCAGACTGAATTTTATAGATGTGAGAGTCTTTTCCTTCAGCATAGTCTACACCGCTGAAGCATGTGAAATTCCATTCAAAATCTGAATATTTTTTTCCTCTTCCCGGGAAAGTAAATTTGGTGTAGGACTGAATATCTGAAAACTCTGAAATAATTTTTTCTCGGTTATTTTCATCTACTTTTGCAGCTTTAAAAGTTTCAAGCTCGTCACCACCCGCTTTATGTCCTAAAACAATATCGACGATGACCTGTATGTTTTCTTTTTTTAAAGCCTGAATAGAATTAATATAATCCTGTTTAGTTCCGTATTTTGTAGGTGTACTGTTTTTTTGGTCAAACTCTCCTAAGTCGTAAAGATCATAGGCGTCATATCCTACAGAAAATCCTCCGTTTGTTCCTTTGTATGCAGGCGGAAACCAAACTGATGTGATTCCTAATTCTGATAAATTTTTTGCCTCTTTTTCGGCATGTTTCCATAGCACTCCGTCTCCGTCCGTGTACCAGTGGAAAAATTGAATCATTGTCTGGTTCATATTTTATGTTATTTGGTATTATCAAGTTAATGAAAATTATTGTCTAATTTTCGAATTCTTCAAACGGAATTTTAAGCTGAACAGAAATTTGCTTTTTTTCTTCCGTATTGAGATGAGATAACGAGAGACCCAATAATCGTACCGCTTTATCATAGGGACGGAGTTCCCACAGCTTTTTTGAAGTGTTAAAATACTGCTCCGGCGAATTAAAATATTCTTCTTTGGTAATGCTTCGGGTAAATAATGAAAAGTCTTTATACTTGATTTTCAAAGTTAAAGAACGTCCCATAATATTGTTTTTCTGGAGACGCTGATGAAGTTCTTCACTGAGACTTGTAAGTTTTTCATCAATCTGCTGTTCATCGGAAAGATCTTCAAAAAACGTTCTTTCTACAGCAACGCTTTTCTGAATACGATGAGGTTTGACCTCAGAGTTGTGAATTCCGCGAACGACATTGTAATAATATCCACCGGATTTTCCGAAAAGTCGTGTAAGGTCTTCCAGTGTTCTCTTTTTTAAATCTTTCCCTTTAAAAATACCGAAAGTAAACATTTTATTGGCGGTGACTTTTCCGACACCGTAGAATTTTTCCACAGGAAGCTCTTCTAAAAATGCTTCCATTTTATCAGGATGAATGGTTTTCTGGCCGTTGGGTTTATTGATATCTGAAGCGACTTTAGCCAAAAATTTATTGATTGCAATTCCTGCAGATGCCGTTAATCCTGTCTGTTCAAATATTTTCTGGCGGATTTCTTTGGCAATCTGATTGGCAGATTCTATGCCTTTTTTGTTTTCGGTAACATCAAGATAAGCTTCATCTAATGAAAGTGGCTCAACCAAATCTGTGTACTCGTAAAATATTTCTCTGATTTTTCTTGAAATTTCTTTGTAACGGGCAAATCGGGGAGGGACAAAAATGAGATGCGGACACTTTTCTTTGGCAGTTTTACTCGGCATTGCAGATCGGACTCCGAATTTTCTTGCTTCATAACTTGCTGCCGAAACAACGCCACGGTGACCACCACCAACGGCAATCGCTTTTCCTTTTAAATCAGGATTGTCATGCTGCTCCACGGAAGCATAAAATGCATCCATATCAACATGAATTATTTTGCGAACCGGAAAAGAAGAATCCATATCACAAAGATATGGATTCTGTTATTTCTGTTTTAAAATTAAATCAGGGATGAGATTCGAAACTACATTTTTCGGCGACCTACTTCAAAAGCTGATCAATCGTAGTCTGAATTTCCGGATCTTCAGGAGTGATTGCATAGTATTTTGCGATTTTTGATTTCTGATCTATGATCATATATCTTGGGATCCAGTTGAGTTCGATGTAATTGTTAAAGTCATTCTTCCAGCCTGTGGAAAACCAATAGTTTTCTTTTTCTTTCATACTGAATTTCTCAAGACTTCTGTCGAAACCTTCTTTTGAACGGTCAAGAGAGAAGAATACAAAATCTACATTTGGATTATTCTTTTCCAGCTCAATCGCTTTTGGAAATGCTTTTAAACAATCTCTGCACCATCCCGCCCAAAAATCTATGACTACCACTTTTCCTTTGTGCTGATTCAGAATTTCCTGAACGGTAACGTCTTTTCCCTCTTCATTTTGTAATTTTTGATTAAGTGCTTCTTTTGAAAACTCAGTTTTCAACACGTCAGGTGTTTTCTGAGAACATCCTAAAGTAAAAATACTCAACATCAAAAAAGTCAACAACTGCTTCATTCTATTTTTTTTACAAAACTAAACAATGGAACGTAAATTCACTCTGAAATTATCAGTATTAATAAAAATTTAAGAGATTGAAAGTTTCTATATTCCAAAAGAAAAATCCGCAACATCTGCCGCGGATTTCTGTATCTATTTTTTATTGGTATAGTCTAAAATCATCTGATTAAATTCCTCTTTTCTGTCGATAATCACATTAATTGGCCAGTAGTAGACCAGATCACGCAGATAATCAAAGGTTTTCAGACGAACATAATCTTTTTCTGTCGTTAGAATCAGTTTGTATTCGCCAAGCTTTTTGTATTCTGCGAAAATCTTTTTGATATCGTCATCCGAGAAATTGTGATGGTCTCTGAATTTCAGATGCGTCACTTTCTGAGAAAATTTAGCCAAATGATCCTGTAAAGGTTTTGGATTGGCAATTCCCGTGATGAGAAGAATATCGTAATAATTCAGGTTGTTATCAGGAAGTACTTTGTCTCTTGCATAAACGTTTTCATCATAACCAATCGATGAGAAAAATACTTTCTGCTTATATGACGGTTTTATCCTTGAGATATAATACTGCTTGGTTTCCTCCGTAAGTTCATCGGGACATTTGCTGACCATAATAATGTCTGCACGATTTGCTCCCGCTCTGGATTCTCTTAAATCTCCGGCCGGTAAAAGATGATCTTTAAAGTATGGATCGTTAAAATCGGTCATTAAAATATTGAATCCTGCTTTGATGGCTCTATGCTGCATTGCATCATCCAAAATCAAAACATCAAGATCCATATCATCGATCACTTTCTTTGCTCCTGGAACTCTTTCTTCTGAAACTGCTATAACAAAACGGTTTTTGAAACGCTCAAATAACTGCATTGCTTCGTCACCAACAGTTTTGTAATTACTGTCGTAGTTCGTCACATCATAACCTTTTGTCAATCTTCCATAACCACGCGACAAGACGCCGGTTCTGTAGTATTTTGATAAAAATGTGGCGAGATACATTACCATAGGTGATTTTCCGCTTCCGCCCACAGAAAGATTGCCGACGTTGATAATCGGAGTTTTGAATTTCGTAGATTTAAACATCCCCAGATCATACATATTGTTTCGGATGCCCGTAACCATGTGATAACCTAAAGAAAAAGGATAGAGATACCATCTTTTCATACGCAGGCAAAAATAAGAATTTATAGACGATTTTTACAGGTTGTACCTATGATTTATCAACATTTATTTAAAAATTAATCAGTTTTCTATTATTGTTAAATTAAATTATTTTTGCAGTATTGTTTTAGAGTTGACAGTCGTAGAGAAATTTAAAATGACCGACACTCTGAAATAAATCTACAATCTAACATCTATTTTGAATTGAGATATTTTATAGAATTTTCATACAACGGTAAAAATTATTTTGGCTATCAGATTCAGCCCAATGACGTTTCTGTGCAGGAAGAGCTGGAAAAAGCACTTTCTACCATTCTGCGTGAACCCATCAAAACAACTGGAGCGGGGAGAACTGATACGGGAGTGCACGCTAAAAAAATGTTTGCGCATTTTGAAACTGAGCAGGTTTTAAGCAATCAGTTAAATCACAAAATGAACAGTTTTCTACCGGCGGATATTTCCATTAAAAGAATTTTTCCCGTAAGAGATGATTTTCATGCAAGATTTGATGCGACTTTCAGGACGTATGAATATTATATTTCTTTAGAGAAGAACCCATTTACACAAGATTCTGCCTGGCAGCTCTGGCGAAGAAATATAGATGTCGAAAAAATGAACGAAGCCTGCAAAATTCTTTTTGAATATGAAGATTTTACAAGTTTTGCGAAACTGCACACCGACAACAAAACCAATCTCTGCAAAATGTACAGAGCAGAATGGGAACAAAACGGAACTGAATTAAAATTCACAATTTCTGCAAACCGCTTCCTCAGAAATATGGTAAGGGCGATAGTAGGAACTATGATTGAAGTTGGTTCAGGAAAAATAAAACCTGAAGATATGCGAGAGGTAATAGAAAATAAAAATAGAAACTCTGCAGGGGTTTCCGCGCCGGCGCATGCATTATATCTGGTGGATGTGGGGTATGATTTTGAATAAGATTTATTTCATAATTTTAACAAAGACGAGCCTTTTTCCGCAGGAATCTAAATAATGTTTATTTTTAAATTTTGAATAATCAGCTTAGATTCTTGCAGAATGACAAACTTGATGTAAACTCAAAATAAAAACCATGACTGAAATCGAAAAATTGGCTTTTGCACTCAATCAATTTGCTGGTCTCACCGAAGAAGATTTTAAATTATCTTCAGATTTTTGGTTACCCAAAGATTACCGTAAAGGAGATTTTTTCAATCTACGAGCTACAGTCTGTACCTATTTCGGGTTTATTGTAGATGGAGTTTTCCGCTCTTACACGATTGATGAAAAAACAGGAGAGGAGAAGAATGTTTTTCTTTATTCAGCGCATGGTTTTGTCGTTTCTTTTAAAAGTTTTATCAATCAGATTCCTTGTGATTATTATACTCAGGCTTTAACGGATGCTTCAATAATCTATATTCGATATACAGATTTACATTCTTTGTATCAACAATCGCATCAATGGGAAAAATTCGGCAGACTTCTGGCACAGGAAGCGTTTAATGTATCGATGAGCAGAATTGAAGGCTTTATTTTAAAATCTCCAGAAGAGCGATATTTAGATTTAATTAAACAGCATCCTGATATTTTTAACAATGTTCCGTTGTATCATATTTCATCTTATTTGGGCATTCAGGGACCATCTCTGAGCAGAATAAGAAAAAGAATTTCAGGAAATTAAACTACATTTTTTTATGTGCTTAAGTTTGTGATCTCTGCTGAGTTTACACTTGTGAGGACTAAAAAATATTTGCATTAATTTTAAAAATAATCTTCGCACTTTTCATCAAAATAATATTTGAACACTAATCAGATAAAATTTAAATCAGTCTTACGATTTTAACCAAAGTTAAAATTATCCTCAGTTAATCTGCGCAACTTTGTCTCATAATTTAAAACAATATTTATTATGAAAACAAAAACTATCGTATTGATTCACGGATTATTCGTTAACAATACAAGCTGGAAAAACTGGAAAACTTATTTTGAAGCTCAAGGTTACACCGTTCACACTCCATCAAATCCCGGACATGAGGGAAATCCAATTGATTTAAAAAGAAACGTTCCTTCTGAACTGAAAAGTGTTGGCTTTGATGACGTCGTAGAAAATTTGGATAGATTTATCGACACTCTTCCCGAAAAACCCATTATTATCGGACATTCATTTGGTGGATTGATGGTTCAGAAACTGATTGACATGGGAAAAGCGGTTGCCGGAGTAAGCATCGACGGTGCACCTCCAAAAAATGTTATGGCTCCTTTTTCCACTGTGAAAGTAGTTTGGCCTGTCGTGAATTTCTTCGAGGGAAACTCTGCATTTTTAGGAACAAAAGAATGGTATCACAAAGCGTTTTTTAACAATTATACCAAAGCTGAAAGTGATAAATTGTACGAGACTGTTGCCACTCCTGAAAGTAGAAAATTGGCAAGAGATCCACTTTTCAAATCTTCTGCAAAATTAGATTTAAATAAACCTCATGAACCGTTATTATTTATCGCAGGTTCGAACGATAAGATTTTCCCGGCCGAATTTTCAAGAAAAATTGCCAATGCTTATAGAGATCAAAAAAGTGTTGTGGATTTTAAAGTGTTTGAGGGAAGAAGTCATTTTATAGCCGGTGAAAAGGGTTGGGAAGAAGTTGCAGGATACGTTTTAGACTGGTTGAAAAAGCTGCAGTAATTTATTCTCTAAATAACGGGAGTCAGAAACTTTCTATGACTATTTAATGGAGTTCTAAACGCTGTAAAATTTTAAAGCCGTATTTTTGCAGAGAATTTTTCAAATTAATTCTTTACGTCAATTTCTATAATGAAAAAACAAGATACCTGGGCAATTGTAAAAAGGCTTTTCTTCATCGGTATGAAGTTTCGTTCCTGGTTTATTTTTACCCTGATTATTTCCATCATACTTTCTCTCGTTTCTACGTACAGACCTTATCTTACGATGCAAATTGTAGATAATGACATCACAAAGCTGAAAGATAAAGCCTTAATGATGAAGCATATCTATGGTCTGGTAGGATTGGTTTTTGCCGAAACAGTATTAAACTTCTTTCTGGTTTATTTCTCCAATTATATTTCGCAGAATGTCATCAGAGATATCCGTGAGCGACTGTACAACAAACTCATCTATTTCAGAACGGCTTTCTTTGATAAAACTCCGATCGGTCAGTTGGTGACGCGTGCGGTGGGAGATGTTGAAACTATCGCAACGGTGTATACAGACGGTTTTCTAATGGTTTTTGGGGATGTGTTGAGGATTATTTTTGTTCTCTTTATGATGTTTCAGGTTGATGTACACCTGAGTTATATCTCTCTTGCAATTCTACCTTTAATGGTCGTGATCACAAGATTCTTTCAGAAAAGATTAAAGAAAGCTTTTGGCGATGAAAGAACATGGACTTCCAATCAGAATTCATTTGTTCAGGAAAGATTAGCCGGAATGCCTATTATTCAGGTTTTTAACAGACAGAAAGCGGAATTTCAAAAATTTGATGACATCAATATCACCCTGAAAAGTGCATTATTGAAAACTGTTTTTATCTTTTCCCTGTTTTTCCCTGTTGTTGAATTGATTTCTTCACTGTTTATTGGTTTCGTACTGTTCTATGGTGGTTATATTACCATCAGCGCGGGGGTTGTGATTGCGTTTATTCAGTTTATTTCAATGTTGATCCGTCCTTTGAGACAAATTGCTGACCGGTTTAATAATATTCAGAGAGGAATTGTGGGTGCCGAGAGAGTTTTGGGAATTATGGATGAAGATTATGCCATGCCGAATAACGGGAAAGTAGCCAAAGACCAATTTGACGGTAAGATTGAGTTTAAAAATGTGCGTTTTGCGTATGACGAAAAGCAGGAAGTTTTAAAAGGAATTGATTTCATAGTTAATCCGGGAGAAACTGTAGCGATTGTCGGTGCCACCGGAGCAGGAAAATCTACCATTATTAGTTTGATAACAAGACTTTACGATATCAATTCCGGGGAAATTTTCATTGATGATGTCGAACTGAAGGACTATGAACTGTATAATCTGAGAAGTCATATTGGTGTTGTTTTACAGGATGTTTTCCTTTTTCATGGAAGTATTTTTGAGAATCTTGCTTTCGGGGATGACAGTGTGACGTTAGAGAAAATAAAGGCCGGCGCCAAAGAAATTGAAGTGGATGATTTCATCGAAAGTCTTCCCGGTGGCTATGAATATGTGGTGAGTGAGAGAGGTTCATCTATATCCTTAGGTCAGAGGCAGTTGTTGTCATTTCTGAGAGCGTATCTGTCTGATCCTAAGATCTTAATTTTAGACGAAGCCACTTCATCGATTGATCACGAAAGTGAAAAACTGATTCAGAGAGCCACCGAAAAAATCACTAAAAACAGGACATCAATTATTATCGCACACCGACTTTCTACCATCGAAAAAGCTGATAAGATTATTGTAATGGAGCATGGTAAAATCGTCGAAGAAGGAAAACATCTTGAACTTCTTGATAAAAATGGTTACTATGCGACTTTGTATAAAGCGCAGCTGCGTCATGAGATTGAAGTTGAGGAAGAATTATAATCCGTAAGGAATAAATCCAAGGTCTTTTTTCCAGCCTTCGCCATGTTTTTCTGTCAGTTGTTTGGCTATGAGCAGATTGTTTTCTTTTGCTTTTTTAGAAAGAAACTGGCTGATAACACAGTTTTGGTAGATGACGGCAATTCCGTATTTCTTTTTAAATTCGTCATGATTTCTTGACATGATTCCGAACTGCATGAAATGAGGAGAGCTTTCATCATCAAGTGTTCGGGTCGCGGTTCTTTTTACTTTAATATCTGAGGTCTCATTTTTCTGTGCCGGTAAAAGTGAGAAACCTGAAAGTAGAAGCGTAATAATCATTAAATTTTTCATATCTGTATATTTCTTTATTTGATGATTAAAATATTTTAAGGTTAAACGAAATTTTAATTTTATTTAAATACCTCTGCAATTTTATTAAAATACGTAAATGATTCATCTTGAATCATTTAATAGAAGCCCTATTAAATCTACATTTGTTAACATTCCGTTCACATTAGATTCACTTTTAATTAATACCTACATATTTAGGTATAGTTTTTGTTATTTAGAATAAGTGTAAAAATATTACAAACCCTATGGTTAATTCAAATGAAATTACTAAATTTAGTAAAAATTTAACCATCTGTTGAAATTAATAGGGGTTGTTTTGATAATTGTTGCTAATTTTTAACTTAAACCAAAATATAAAGATGAATAATATCCAAGACGAATTTCAAGTCTTAAAAGAAGAATTAAAGAAACTAAACATTGATGTTCAGAAAGTGGTAAAAGTAGGAAATGGAAGTATGGATTTCCATGAGGTCTTTTACAAATCCCCACGATATGATGATATAAGGACAGTATATGTACAGCGTCATACGCTCGATCATCTTATTGAGAAATTTAAAGATGCCTACAAATAAAAAGAAAACCGTTCACAAACTGTGAACGGTTTTCTTTTTGTGGAGATTAACTAAAATCTATATCCCAACGAAAATCCGCTTCGAAAACCTGCCCACGGCCCATCAACTTTAATTCTGGCGCCATTGGAGTTTGTCTCTACAGTGTAATCTACAAACGGAATATCTAAATTTTCAATTTCTCTTTTAAGCTCAGCCTGCATTTCCGGAGTTAGAATAATGTTGCTCGATAAATCGAAATCACCTCTTCCCGAGCCATAATGAGCTCCTGCAATCCAAAAGTCTAAGATAAAGCTATGCTGTTTATTGAGGAAAAACTGTGCACCAACCATTAGTCCGCCGCTGTTTCCACTTGCGTCGCCTAAACCTTTAAGAGGAATCGGAATGGTAGTTCCGAATGCGCTGTAATCGTATGTATAATCAAATGTATTGGTAGAAACTTTTGAATACCGGTAATAGGGTGAGAAATAAAATCCTTTTCCATAACCCTGACCGATATAGAATCGTGGCTCAATTGTAAAGTTCGTAGCTTTGATTTTAAGATTCTCAAAGTCTTTCTCATCTTCTTCACTCAAAAAAGCATTCATAAAAGGAACTTTTCCTTCTGCAACAGTTCCGAACCCTACATTAATGGCAAACCAGCGATTGATAGATCTTTCATAAGACAGATTGATGTTTCGGAAAGCGTAGCCTGTAATATTGGTTTTAATTATGTTCATTTTATCTTCAGGAACAGTGTTCACTTCTGACGTAGTGATTTCCTGTGCGTTTAAACCGGAAATAAGAAAACAGGGAATTAGAATTAATAGTTTTTTCATGGCGTTATATTTTACAGTTAATTTAGAAAAAAATATACTTCATAAGATGAAATTTATGAGAACATTTGATTACAGTGATGTTAAATCAAAAACCGTTCTAAAAACTTAAAACGGTTGAATATATTTTGAAATAATTAATGATAATTACTTTTTGATGAATTTTACGCTATTTGAGTATGTTTTGTTTCCTGATAGTTCAATGAAGTAAGCTGAGGGAGATAGATCTGTAACATGAATTTTTCCTGATTTTAAATCTGATTTCCTGATGAGTTTTCCATCTAAACTGTAAATGTTTGCTCCGGAATTAGTTGATAAATCTCCATTAAATTCAATAAAATCTGTGGCGGGATTAGGATAAATCCGGATGCATCTTCGGAAATCGTAATTGTTCCACTCTGCTTTAGAAATTTAGTGAGGGTAAACGCCGGCAAACGGAGTCTTGAAAATTTCTGTGTTCTGCATTGCTGAAAGTTATAGTACATCATCCTATTTCTCTCTGCACGCACATTCGTGATGCTTATTAATGTATGCAATAGTCGTCTTACAGAGTTTTTCCAAAGTATCGATGTTGATATCTGACAGCTTTTTTACATAGATGCAGGCTTTTCCCATTTTAAATTTCCCGAGATCAGCCAGTAAAGGTTCATTTTCTTCTGTTGGCGAATACACGTATAACGAAAACTCTGCTTTGCGGGGAGAAAAACCGATGACAGGCATGTCTCCTTCATGTCCGCTTGCGTATTTGTAATGGTAACTTCCAAATCCTATGATCGTTGGTCCCCACATTTTAGGTTCAAATCCTGTCCATTCGCTCATCAGCTTAATGAGTTCGAAACTGTCTGCTTTTTTCTGTTCATTTTCAACGTAAGAATTAATAAAATCTGTGACGCTGACTTGAGTTTCGGTGGTTTTGTTAGGTTTAGCCATGACTTAGAATTTTAAATCTTTTTTAATTAATCCTCAATTGCTTCAATGCCCTGTTCCTTCAGTTTTTCCAAATGATCTTTCATCATTTTGAGCTGTTCCGGTGAATGTCCTTTCCAGTCAGTAAGTTCTCCAACGACTTTAAAAGGATGTTGAGAGCGGTATGATTTTGTTGGGTTTCCCGGAAACTTTTTATCGGTGACGTTGGGATCATCTTCAATTGCTCCGGTTGGTTCCACAACGTAAATTCTTTCTTTTCCATCTCCGAAAGCCAATTCAGCTCCCCAAGTTGCGGCGTCCAAAGTTTCAGAAAGATAGATATATTTTGATTTTCTTTTTGTTCCGTAGTTTGAAACGTAGCCGACTTCGATGAGGTCGCCGATTTTCAGATCTGCTTTCGTACCGTGGTAATAAACTGTAGCTTCTTTAGCTGTTGTGTTCATCATTGTTCATTTTAAATTTCTTTATCAATAAGAAAACCTCTGGATTTTAAATATTCGTCAATTTCTATTTCAAATGGAAGTTCAAAACCGTTATCTAAATCAAGTATTCCGGCAGAATTATCTGATGATTCTAAAAATCCTATCACCTTTGAACGGGTATTTTCTTTTGCCTTGATCCAGCAGTTTTTCAGAAAATCAATTTCCAAACCGCGTTGATTTTCCCAATAATTAACAAAATCTAAACGATTTTCCTGATCGAGATAGGCTGCATAATCAATGCTGTTTTCATTCAGAATCTTTTTACATAAATTCTCAACATCAATAGAGGAGTAGTCTTCCAACAAATGATCTTTCAGATGAAGTTCTGCAATCTGAATAGTTTTATCTGGAGCGTAATACTCATAATTTGGCAGCGCAAATATAAAAGCCAAAGGATTGGCAGCATAATAATATATACTTATAACCTCTACCTTTCTATCGTCGTTTCTGAATTGGTATTTCGAATTTAAAACATCCACCAAGAAATCTGTTACTGCCTTTTCTCTCGGAAGCAGGAAAGTATTAGTGAATGCTTCATCAATTTTCGTTTCTATATAACCCATAATTTCTACTTGTCTGTAAAATTAACAAAAAAGAATAAAGGTTAACCGTCAATATAAAACATTCAAATTCGTTTCTCATACACTGTTTCTTGAAGCAAAGGAGACATTCAATTAATTTCCATTAAGTAAAAAAAAATCGTTTAAAAATCGTTCACCTGCAATTTCAGTATCTAAAATTCAGATCATACAAGGTTCTGTAATTTTAAGAAATCATCTCTCTCTCACGATTCTCTTCCAGATCCTTCATCAGCGAAAGAACATCTTTTTTTAGCAGAAAATATTTTCTGTGAAGAAGATAAGGCAGGGTATTTATTGCATTCATCAGCAGTTGAAGATTGGCCTCGAAATATTCTTCGTTGCGGAAATAGATATGCTCTTTCTCAATATAATCTTTCAGATCTTTCAGATCTTTATCGCTGAATTCAGAAATAAGGCTTGGATTCTGAAGGTAAAATCTGATCTCCTGTTTAAGTTGGTCTTCTAAAGATTTCAGCGTGACAAAATTATGTCTGATCTGCTCAAAAGGAGTTCGCGCACTCATAAAAGCAGTTGAGTTCACAAGGTCAATATACAGCTTATATTTTTCTTCGTACACCTTATCGTAATCTGAAAATGACTGATAAAGATTCACAAATTCCTGTTTTCTGTTTTGGGTCTCCGCTACTTTCAGGAAGTAATTGTAAATATCCGAATCATTTCTGACGATCAGGTTTTTGATTTCCATGATCGACTGATCAATTTCAGGAATAAGTTTTTTGGCCTCGGCTGCTTTGTATTTTCGTCCGTCGTAATCAAATGTTTTTAATACAAATTCTTTACTGGCGATCGCCTCAATAGTTTTTTTGTCACTTTCCAGAGCGATGAGCGTGTAAACAAGCTCTACTTTTTCATTATCAAACAGCGTTTCAAACAGAATATCTTTTGCAGCGGAATTTTCCTGAGCTTCAGGATCAGGATTTTTGTTATCGTAATAGTTGTTGAAGATTTTATCAAAGGAATCTTTCTGATACTGTGTTTCAAATTCAGTTTTAAACGTTTCAAATTCTAAATCGGTTCTTCCGTGTTCGTATTTTACGTTGGCAAAAAGCTTGGCCGTCAGTTTTTCTTCTGTTCTCTCGAAATCTTTAAATAAATTTTTGGCTGGCTGGCTGTCAACGTCTTTGATGATATTAAGCTGTCTCAGTTTTGCCACGCGGTCTTCTGTGGAAGGATGCGATGCCCACTGGTTTTCTATATTTAATTTTGATTTGTTGAATAAACCGGACTCTGCAAGTTTTACATACGGAAGATTATATTTGGTCTCCAGCTCACTCTGTTCAGCAAGGAAATTCATAACAAAAAACTGTTCTCTGTAAATGTTTCTGCTCGATTGGTTTTTTGAAATTCGTGCTTCATAGAAATTGAGAACATTATTGTAAGAATTATTAGCCAGTTCCAATCTTAAAAGTGATTCTTCCAAAGAAATGGAGCCTGCAATATTGGCTGCAACTTCATCTGCATGAAATTCCATCTCCCGGGAAAGTGCCATATGACGGATGTTGACATAAGAATACATCTTGGCAAGAACCCATTGTATCTTTGAAGTAATAAAAATCGCAAGTGACGCAAAAACTGAAAAATAACCGCTGAAACTAGCGAACTTTTCAACAGAATTACGATACGATTCATCGTCATTCACCAAATTAAAAATAATCTGATTGACATTATACACATAGCTGCCAACCTTCATTGAGCGCTGTGAGAAATGTCCGAATTCATGAGACAGTATAGCTTTCAGTTCCTGCTTCGTGGTGGTGTTGATAAGACCGACTCCGATCGTAAGGTTTTTCTGAATGGGAAAAAACATACTCCAAAAACTGGAATCATAAAATACACTTGCGTTAACGTCATTAGATAAATAAACTTTTTTCGGGAAATTGGTCTCAGCTTCCCTTACAATTTCATCAATCATTTTAAAAAGTTCAGGTTCGTCTGCTCTTGTGATTTCGGTAAGATAACTTCTGTCGTTGAGGTGTTTTTTAAATAAAAATTTTATAACAAAAAAGAAAACAAAAATACCTGTTCCTGCTAAACCGGCTCCCAGCATTAAGGTAAGAAACATCGGTTTTGCAGCAATAAGCCAGATTCCGCCACCGAAACATGCTAACGCTAATGCGATGGTAAAAAGAAATATAAGAACGTAAACAATAACAAAGATGACGATAGAAGAGACCGCTGCCTTGGTCTTTTTTCTAAAATCCTGTGAAATCTGAATGTGCATGGTTAGATTTTTTACAATAATACATACATAACGGTAATCGGGCAAGAAAATCCTGAGTGTTGGACTTAAATTAAATAAAGAAAAGTATTCCGGGAATTATAATTAATTCTAATAAGCCTTTCCTCCGGATATGGTAAGTATGTGTGCGGTCTTTATAGAAGGGCAGCATCTGCCGTCAGTGTCGGCATATTCCAGTTTTTCCACATAGATTTTTCCGTTGCTTATTTTATCAAAGCCAAAAAGATAATCAGGTTCGTAGCCGGCAATGACTTTAACTGTTTTTCCCGTATTTTGATACAGTGACAAGCCCTGGCCCACAATTGCATTTCCACCATTCGCTGGTGCCAGCGAAAAATAAATGGCTACGTCTTCAATGCCGTCACCGGTGAAGTCGCCGGTATATGGTTCCTGCAGATCTAAAATCGCATCATGAGATTTAAGAATGTTTGGTAAATAGTTACTGAACTGTTCTTGAGCTATTTTTACAGCGTCAATGGTTGAAAGATGATTGTCGTTTGATTCAACTTTTTTCAGATCCAATTCTTTTTCTTTCAGCATCAGTTCTTTTTCCTTCAATTGTAATTCTTTTTCCTTTTGGCTGTTTGAATTGTTGCAACCTGCGAAAGTACATACGATCAACGCCAGCGAAATAAAACTGTATTTGGTGCTCATACTTTTATAATTTGGGAGTTATTTGTGTTTGATGTCTTTACCTTGTAACGTAAAGTTAAAAATTTTATTTATACATCAGGGATTTTAAATGATCGCTAGATCTTTCTAGTGTAATAGTATTGCTATTGATCTGTTTTGAAATCAATTAAGTAAGGTTGAAGGGCAAAGCCATTTTTGCTTCGGAATCTATTGGTTATCATTACCTGATACTGTTTATTTGGCACAACTTCTACTTCGATAGTGATCGTCTTATTGTTATTGCTCCAGCCTATCAGCTGCCTGAATTTATAAATATAGTTTTCACCGAATGGGCCATAATCAAATCCTCTTTGATTGGTGTCCATCTCCTCCGAAAAATGAATTGAAATCTGAATAATTCCTGACTTTACTTTCTGACTGCCGTTTTCAAATGGCGAGATTGAAACTACATTTGGCCGTTGTTTCTCAAAATCACTATTTAAGTCTTGTAATGATTTCGGGAAAAGTTTGGTTGCGTTAACAATCCGCTCAACTTCTTTCTCATTTGTATAGTCAAGTTCGATAAGTTCCTTGATCGCTTTTGATTTGTCTTTTGAAATGTTATAATATCGTTCGCAAATTTCATAGCCGATATAATATCCCAGATCTCTGATTTTTAACTCATTTCTGTTTTCTCCCCACAACCAGTCGTATTTATTTGTCATTAGGAACATGTCAGAAATAAATTTTTCAACGACAATTTTTTGATTGTTTTTCCCGAATTGTATTGCCGGAACAGCAGATTTTGTACCCGTCACTTTGCAGGAGATAAATTCGGCAACTCCTTCATATAAGCATATTGACAGTAAATTTTCGACTAACTCTTTTTGTTGTGTATGTACATACTCGTGTGTACACAAAAGAGGTAGTTCCTCTAACGGATTTTGCATCTTGTAAAAAGGCTGCCGCCAACTTGGAAGCTCATCTACTATTGTAGTTTTATCTGCCAAGGACAGTTCACTTCCAATTAAAATTTTGTTTCCCTGAATAGTTCCGCCTGTTCTAAAAGCACCGATTGCAAAGTAGATCGTT
This sequence comes from Chryseobacterium kimseyorum, assembly GCF_025971945.1. Taxonomy (GTDB): domain Bacteria; phylum Bacteroidota; class Bacteroidia; order Flavobacteriales; family Weeksellaceae; genus Chryseobacterium; species Chryseobacterium kimseyorum. The sequence continues at coordinate 163,730 of NZ_JAPDHW010000005.1, read as the reverse complement.
GATGGTTTCAGATCGGGATAAGCTTTTTTAAGTTTTCGGATATTCGCCTTTATCTTGAGATAACTGCTTTTTACTTTCAGTGTATTGGGTCTTATAGAATTCCAGAATTTAGGATTTTGTGTTATCCAATTCATCAATTCTTTTTCTGAATAATGACGAGTTTCAATTAAACCTTTTAACCCATCAGTTCCTTTATCAATATAAAGTTTTCTTAGAAATCTGTATTGTTCAACACTATCTTGTGTGGTCGTAATTTTGTCATGAGCGAGCCAAAAATTTTCTATATCAGTTGATACAAAGACTTGCTCATTTTTCTGTGCAAAAATAATATTCGTCAATCCAAAAAACAGGATGAGGTAAATTATTTTTTTCATATTGCTTCTGTTAAACATTTAGGGTCTTTGAATATTATCATAAATTTTTTGGTGGTATTTTAAACCTTACCACTAAGACCCGAATTTACGCATTGCCTCACTAAAATAGGTGCACAACCAAGCTTTTTGTCTTTAAATTTCTTTTAACTGTTTGAAAAACAATCTGCTAAAATTATTTAAAAGCATAAACAATAAGTGAATAATCCTTGAAAAGAGATATAAATGAAGCACTAAATAAAAATTAATGAGTTTGAACGGTCCATCAGCAACCACCTTTACGGGGAACACGTTTAAAAATAACTTTGTCGTCTTTTTCTAAAGATCCGCAGGAAATTATTGGATATGCGTACTTCGGCGCATGCGATACGTAGCGGCTTTTGATCATTATCTTGTCATTTATCTTGAGGCTTTGCAATTGCGAAAGCTGAGATTCTGTTGCATCAAATGTTACAATATAATCGTCATCATTAATTCTCACCATCACTCCGAAACCTAATCTTGAGCCTGGCGGAAGAGAAAGAGAGGTGACCACAGCTTCCATATTGGTGTAATCGGTAAGGTGCTTCCAAATTTTTTCTTCAGCCGCATACACTTTTTTACCTCGGGAAGACACTTCCCACTGTTTAAACTTAATTCCGTCAGGAGTCGCTTCCCACTTTTTCATTGCGGCTGTCTTTTCAGCGGCAGATAATGGCTTTTGGAACTGTTTTTTAGTTGATTCATTCTTGGTTTCGCGATTCGCAAATACAAGTCCGCTTACTACAATCAATGGCAGCATTAAAGCAAAAATTACTTTTTTCATAGTGTTGGGGTTTTATAAAATTATACTCAGATCGTCATCTTGCTAAATCAACGCTGGAACAGGCAAAGAATATGTTTACTCTGTTAAAGATGACTCAGCGAAAATACTTTGTTATTTTTCGGTTTTGTGGATTTGAATTGTAAATAAAATTGTAAACTTTGTAAATAATAACTTGACACTATGCATCTTAGTCAAAATCACCCATCTGGAATACGAAAATACCTCTTGGGTATACTATTTCTCTCATTCCTCTTTGTCATCTGTGCAGCTTTCAGTACAGAGGAAAATGAAGACTTTAGATATGCAAAAAGGGAAGTGTTGCTGCGTAAGATAGGACATGAACTGCTATTGCAATCCGGCGACCGCACATCAAGAGTGCTGCCTGTAAAAAAGATTTCCGAAAATGAATATCAAATCAGCTTTGAGAATGATCTTAGTTTTCAGCCAGACTCACTGGTGAATCTTACAAAACGTGTGCTGGCAAAAGATCCGCTCGCAGATGATTATATTGTGAATGTTATGAATTGCGGCAACTCAACTGTTGCGTATGGATATTCGGTATCTAAGGATAAAAAAGATGATATTGTAACCTGTCTGGGTAGACAGCAGCCAAGAGCATGTTATGTAATTGATATTAAATTCAAGCCTGCAGGACTAAACACTTTAAAGAATGGATATCTTTTGGGTGGACTGTCTTTTTTAGCCTTTATAGGTTTTATATTTTTCAGATCTAAAGCTAAATCTAAATCTGAAAAGTCATCAAAAGTTTTACCTGAAAAACAGCCTGCTGATCTGTTCACCTTAGGCTCTGTTCAGTTTGATGCAAAAAACCGCAAGCTTATAACCAACGCCATAACGACAGATCTTACCGCAACGGAAAGCCGGGTGTTGCTTATTTTCGCCTCATCTCCCAACGAAATTATCGAGAGAAGCCGACTGCAAAAGGAAATATGGGAAGATGACGGTGTGATTGTAGGACGAAGTCTCGATATGTTTATCTCAAAACTCAGAAAGAAACTGGAAATCGATCCTAATATTAAGATTGTGGTGATTCGTGGGAAAGGGTACAGGCTGGAAGTTGGTGCTTAAGAAAACATTTGGCTTTAATTTTTTTTCAGATTTCAATATCAATAATATTCTGGATATTCACCAAGTTTGAAAAAGGGCTGTAAAGTACTGGAATATAATAAATTGTACTTGATTGCCTCTTCGGAGTGGTTGATTGTCTCTTCGGAATGGTTGATTGTCTCTTCGGAGTGGTTGATTGTCTCTTCGGAGTGGTTGATTGTCTCTTCGGAATGGTTGATTGTCTCTTCGGAGTGGTTGATTGTCTCTTCGAACTGGTTGATCGGCTCTTCGAACTGCTTGATAACCTCTTCGAAGTAGTTGAACGCTTCTTTGAAACACTTGAGCTCTTCAACGTAATGCTTGTTTGCTTTCACAAAGAAGTTGACAATTTAAACGAATGAGTTGAGACTTATGTTGAAATGATTGTAGGTCTTATCGAAAAGGTTTTTCTTGGTTTCTTACTATTTATGACATTTAGGAAAAGACTTTTGCAGCTTTAAAGTCACGGATTACAAGTCTGCAGCATCGGGGTTTATTTAGCAGAAAGTGCTTCTTCACTAATATCCGCAACCTGAATACTTTTAATAGCTGTTTTGGTTGAGGATGCTGTACTTCCGCCGATGATGTATAATTTATCATTATATATTTCAGCAGCAGCATGCCGTCTGGAAATCATATTATTGGATGATAACCTATGTAGTTTATTGGTTTCTGTATCAAAATAAGCCAAGAAATTCTGATTATTATAACCGCCGGCAATAAAAATCTTATTACCGGATACCGCTAATGAATGACCCGATATCGCAGCAGGCATCGTATATTGATCAGTCCAAAGGTTTTTTTTGAGATCATACACATTGACCAGGCGGGATGAGGTACCGTTAAAACCACCAATGACATAAAGCTTATCATTCACAATTTTGCCCCTTGCTTCTCTGGCTGTCGGCATATCCGGGAGTGGATGCCAGGTATCGGAAGCGATGTCATAATATTGGAATCTGTCAGAAAATACAGTAGTGGCGGCATTGTTTAGCCCACTTCCGCCGAATGTGTATATTTTTCCGTTATAGATGGCAGAACCTGCATTTCCGGTGTAGGCATGGTTAACAGCTCCTTTCGTTTTTTGATGAGTCTCAAGGTCTATAATTTCAAGATGACTGTTTCCCCAACCGTTAAAAATATAAATTTTATTACCGTACGTCTCCGAATTGGCAAATCTTTTAGGAACCAGGCTGGAGTTGATGACACTCCAACGGTTATTTTTAATACTGTATTTCTCAATAATAGTAGCATTGCCATCCACATCTTTATACCCATTGCTCACATAGATATTGTCTCCTGCTATGGCACTGGTTACAGCTCCTCTTCTCCCAGACATATCCGCGAGATGTTTAAAATTTAGGGTCTGTGCATTGGCTAAACATAAACCGAAAAGTGAAAGGAGGAATAGTCTTGTTTTCAATCGGGGGTGGGATTTGGTTTTAAAGATAGGAAAAAGTCACGGATTACAAATCCGCGACATCGGGGTGGAATTCCAGGCATAAAGGGTTGTTTTTAATATGCAGATTATATTGAAAAATGAAAACTGCTCGGATAGGAGCGGCTTTTATGTTTGTGGGTACGAGCGAGACGCTCGCACCAGCGTGGGAAAAGTCACGGACTGGAAATCTGCGAAATCTGAATTTAGTCTAATATTTTTTTCATAATTTCAATCGCTTCCGGGTGAGAATCCTTATGATTCTTAAATTTTCTCCGAAAAAAATAAAATATAGCGTTATTATACATCGGAAAACTAATAAAAATATATTCAGAAGGTTGATGGAAAAATTCAAAATGAGGTTTTTTCGTTTTAAAAATTACTAAAGAGTTTAGATTTGAGGATTTATTTTTAATAGAAATATTCCGTTGAACAAACTTAAGATTACTTAAAGCTTTAAAAGGATTCATTTCCCAAAGGTGGTTCATCCAAGAAACGGGAAGCATACCAAAATCAGAGAAAGTTTCATTAGCGTATTTTATGTATTTTAACCTATTGGAAAACACTTGAAGTTTATATTCCAAAATTTCAAGCCACCGCACAATATTTTCTAAATCATTATCGTCATAATATTTATTTTTTTCAAGATTTTTTAAAATAAATATTACTTTTTTTTCAATTTCTGCTAAGATCGAATTATTACAATTATTACATGCTGGAACAACGCTTTTTAAATAAGAAATTGATTGCTGATTTGATCTTATTTCGAATCCAATGTCTTTTTTATTTTGAAATAGCCATTTTGGAAGAACATGTTCTTTTGTTAAATTTTTTTGTTCTTTACAAAACACACAAATTTCGGGACCCACATTAAATGTTGCTGGGTGAAACCTGTAAAAAATATCTTCAGCAATTTCAGATCCATGTTTCCTGAAATTTACTCTAAGAGGAATGAATAAAGAATTTATTTTTTTTGACATTTTAAAACAAGAATAAAAAATAACAAGCAAAATTAAATCTTAAAAATAGAAATTTATTGCGGAAAACCTTATTTATAATAACCGTCCAGAAAAATCTGAACAATTGATATGTCTACCTCAGATAGCACGAATTACAAATCAGTATTTAATGCAAAGTCACGGATTGCAAGTCCGCGACATCGGGATTTGTTTTATCATAAAATGGAATTTGTTTTTAACACTGCCGCAAAGTCAGGAGACTTTGCGGAGGGGGAAGCTCTACTTACTTAATCTAATCATTAGTTTTATTCGACCAAAACCAAGGAAGATTATCTGAAGTAATTTTATGAATTTTTTCGTCGATGGCTAATACACCTAGTTTTTTAGCTTCATTAATGAAATTTTGATAAAATTTATTAATACCATCAAGCAAATTGGGGTCCTTATGTAATATGCCATCTAGAGCAATGTGTGAATATTTTGAATGTGCTAGTATCACTTCATTATTATTTTCAGATTTCTTGAAAATATTTAGTGAGTTTATAATTACATCGTGTATTCCATTAGCTAATTTTTTCTGGAGATTTTTCTTATTTTCAAATAAGATATTTATATCTGTAAAAAGAAATTTGATGAATATGCTAGACTTATTAAATTGGGGATAATTCTCAAAATTCTGAGTACTAAAAAATACTTCTCCTGTGTCGTCAATATTATCGCTGTTAGAAATAGAATGAAAAAAATGATAATCCGTATCTTCTCTTTGTTGTGATTTATATCTATGTAAATAGATTGGTATGGATGCTAAAGGTCTTAATAGTAGCTTAACTGGTTGCATGAAAAGTCTTGTGGAACCCAATAATGTAACAAATAACTCTTCATAACGATGCGAAGAAAATTCAAAATTATCTAAAAGAACTAGCTCCAAATTATTATCTGATTTAAATTTAAGTAAAGAATTAATATCATTTTGTGAAACTTCTTTCTTTATAACTGCAATGTTTTCAGAATTTATTAACTTTTTAAATTGCGTCCGAACAATTACTCCATGATTGTCCAATGTCGGAATAGTTAGCCATTCCAAAAAAAATGTTTTTGCGAGAGGCGAAACATCGATACTTTTTCTACTATCATCTAAATCAAAACCAAAAAAACCAGCTACATATAAGAAATCAATAAATTTATTAAATCCTTCTTCATCTAAAATTGCTTTTAACTTTCTTAAATAATTTTCAATATCGGTAATTATTTTTGTTTCAATTTTATGCTTTAAGATTTTAAATTTTTCATCGATTGTGATATCAGTTCTATCAGGAGTTATTGATAAACATGCATTTTTAGTTAAGTTTAAAGTTGAATAGTAGCTTAACCATTTGGGGAATAATGTACGAATTGAAGCTGTCGCATTTATGATAAATTTATTTTCAATAGTTTCCGGATATCCAATAGTAAATGATCTCTGTGATAACTGTCCATTAAATCGACTGTAGTAGTTTATAGGATTAGAATTGACTATTAACAGTTTACCTTGGATATCACGAAGTTGATAATCTGAATCTTTTTCAAAATCAATTGAAAATACTGAATGTGTAAAGCTGTTTATCCATTCAGATTCATATACTTGATTCTGACGTAGAAAATCTTCAAAATTAGAAGTATGCTTTAACTTAGTAATTTCAGGAACACTTTTTTTCTCATAAAGATATTCTTCTTTTTCATGAATTATTACAATTGGAAAGAGAGGATTGGGTATTATAGCCTTTATAATATCTATAAGCTGTAATGCATTCTTAAAAGGATTATTTTCTTTAAGATTTAAAAGTATCCTCGTACCGACATCTCTCTTATCACCTTTTCTCTGAATTAAATAACTTTGTGCTGCAGGAATTTCAAAATGTATTGGCATATGAGGAGAAAGTGGATCATCAGGTTCTCTTCTACTATCGATTATAATGGAATTTGCAATCATAAATGCGGATAATATACCTATTCCAAACTCACTTGTTACATCTAAATCATTAAACTGACTATAAAAGTTCTGGCTAGAATAATAACTCTTGCCAATCTGGAGAAAATAATTTTTGAAAATATCGATATTCATTCCTACACCATTATCCTCAATAGATAAATTATTTTCAGATAGTTGGATTTTTATAAAAGGTAATATTTGCTCAGTTTTATTTTCGTAAATTTTTTGACGAACTTTAATCGCATCTATAGAATTTTGTAATAATTCTCTTAATGCGGTCGTAGGATCTTTGTAAAGCTTTTGACCCATTAAGAGAGACATTATTCTTTGATAATCTAAATTAAATTTTAAATCATTGTAAATGTAACTTTCATCCGAATATATTCTGTCTTGGGTCACTGGTTCTTCTAATGATAGAAAATATTTTTTTGCTTCATCTTTAGAATATGTATGTAGAAGCTCCATTGTTTCTTTTCTCTCCAATTCAATCCAATCAATAAATTCTTTTAATGCTCTTTCAACTTCAGGGGAGCTACATTCCGCCTCAAAAAGAATTTTCCTATCATTTATACTAGATCCTATAACTGACCTATGCTTTTTCCATTCTAATATACTTACGGGATTTTCTGGATTTACAAATTCGTATATAACTTTAGGCGTCCGTTCTGCATCTAAATCAAGAATATCTGCTAAACGAAGAATTAATGATAAATATTGAACATTAATAATATTATCTCCGATTAATGTTTCTCGTGGAAATATAGAATCATTATATAAATTTTTAACTGGTTCCCCATGTGCATTGCAAATCTTGATCAGTAATTTATAAAAAGGAATTTCATTATAAGTTAACTCATATTTTCCTTCAACTAAATTTTCACTTATGAAATTAGCAGATCTTTTTACGTGATTACGACGTAAATATTCAGTAAAAATTTGATCTTCAATGAATGTTGCCGCACGATGGTTTTCCTCAGACTTATATTGTTCAAACTTTTGATACTTATCTATGTTTGATTTGAAAAGAATATCAAATTCTTGACTATTTGAGATAATATCTTCTTTTGTAGCTTTGTCACAAGTCATTCCGATATCATGTAAGTATGCCGAAAGAATTAGCAATGATAACTCAATTGAATTAAATTTTTCTATTACAGCTTGAGGTATTATTTTATCCATAATCTCAATGATTTTATTACTGTGATTAGGGTCATGCAATGTAAATTCGGGCATGTTCTCAGGAATTTTTTGCAATAAAGGGGAGACAAATTCTACAATTCGATCAATAGATGGAATAATTTTCGTTGAGTCATCTCTATTCGTTAAAGTAGAGTATATTTTGTTTGTTTAAGTCTTGTCAACATTTTATTAGTTTTTATAAATATAAATATTTTTTTTATTAAAAAACCGCTCAGAAAAATCTGAACGGTTTTAAAAAATATTGTCTCGGCGACACGCCGTGTTACATCATTCCTGGCATTCCACCTCCCATTGGCATAGCAGGTTCTGCGCTCTTAATTTCAGTGATTACACACTCGGTTGTTAATAGCATTCCAGAAACTGAAGCTGCATTTTCAAGGGCAACTCTTGTTACTTTCGTAGGGTCGATGATTCCTGCTTCAAGCATGTTGACATACTCGTCAGTTTTAGCATTGTAACCGAAATCTGCAGTTCCTTCTGCAACTTTAGCAACGATTACAGAACCTTCACCTCCTGCATTGGCAACGATTTGTCTCAATGGCTCTTCGATCGCTCTTTTAACAATTCTGATACCTGTAGTTTCGTCAGCGTTGATTCCTTCAAGGTTAGCTAAAGCAGAGATTGCTCTTACAAAAGCAACACCACCACCTGCAACGATACCTTCTTCAACCGCTGCTCTCGTAGCGTTTAATGCATCGTCAACTCTGTCTTTTTTCTCTTTCATTTCAACTTCAGAAGCTGCACCTACGTATAGTACTGCCACACCACCAGCTAATTTAGCCAATCTCTCCTGTAGTTTTTCTCTGTCGTAGTCAGAAGTAGTTGTTTCCATCTGAGCTTTGATCTGGCTTACTCTGCCTTTGATCTTGCTTTCTTCACCACCACCGTTTACAACCGTTGTGTTGTCTTTGTCGATAGATACTTTTTCAGCAGTTCCCAACATATCAAGAGATACGTTTTCCATTGTGAAACCTTGCTCTTCAGAGATAACCTGACCACCAGTTAAGATCGCGATATCTTCCAACATTGCTTTTCTTCTGTCACCAAATCCCGGAGCTTTTACAGCAGCAATTTTAAGAGAACCTCTTAACTTGTTTACTACTAAAGTTGCCAAAGCTTCACCTTCAACTTCTTCAGAAATAATCAATAAAGATTTTCCGCTTTGTGCGATTGGCTCAAGAACAGGAAGCAATTCTTTCATTGAAGAGATTTTTTTCTCAACTAAAAGAATGTATGGGTTTTCCAATTCAACCGTCATTTTCTCAGGGTTCGTTACGAAGTATGGAGACTGGTAACCTCTGTCAAACTGCATACCTTCTACAACATCTACCGTTGTATCGATACCTTTAGCTTCTTCTACAGTGATTACACCTTCTTTACCTACTTTTCCGAAAGCTTCAGCGATCAGAGATCCGATAGTTTCGTCGTTGTTTGCAGAAACTGAAGCAACCTGCTTCACCATTTCTGTAGAATCACCAACCTGCTTAGACTGCTCTTTTAGATTAGCCACAACAGCAGTTACTGCTTTGTCGATACCTCTTTTCAAGTCCATTGGGTTAGCACCGGCAGCTACGTTCTTAAGACCTTCTCTTACGATAGCCTGAGCCAGAACAGTAGCGGTAGTAGTACCGTCTCCTGCGATATCATTAGTTTTGGAAGCAACTTCTTTTACCATTTGCGCTCCCATGTTTTCTACTCTGTCTTCAAGTTCGATTTCTTTTGCTACAGAAACACCGTCTTTAGTAACGTGTGGTGCACCGAAAGATTTTTCGATTACTACGTTTCTACCTTTTGGTCCTAAAGTTACTTTTACTGCATTAGCCAATGCATCAACTCCTCTTTTTAGAGCGTCTCTTGACTCGATATCGAATTTTATTTCTTTTGCCATTTCTTGATGTATTATTGTATTATGTACAATGTAAAATGTACTTTTTGATTTTTAAATTTGATTAGTGATTGCTAAAATACTTTGTACTTTGTACATCGTACTTTTTACAAATCTTACCCGATTACTCCTAGTAGATCAGACTCCTTTACAATTAAGAAATCTTTTCCGTCTAATTTTAATTCAGAACCTGAATATTTTCCATAAAGAACTTTGTCACCTACTTTTACAGTGGTAGGCTCGTCTACTTTACCAGGACCTACTGCTACTACTGTACCTTCTTGTGGTTTTTCTTTTGCGGTGTCTGGGATAATAATACCTGAAGCTGTTTTAGTTTCTGCAGCGATAGGCTCGATAAGCACTCTGTCTGCTAGGGGTTTAAAGTTTACTGACATAATATGTTTGATTTTTTAATTATTTCTGTGTTGAAAATCTCTAAATCTGTGCCACGCGACTATAAATAGAGTTTTGGCAGATTTTTTTTAAAGATGTGAAATTTTGGCAGAAAAAAAGTTCACTTGCTGTAAGTGAACTCAGAATTTATTTGCACGAGCTGTCGTAGTCTTTCAGTAATTTTTTATACATATTGGTGTATAATTCAGTTTTGTACCTCATATTTATTTTGGCAGCTGCGGCACCTTTTTTTCCTTTCATCTCTTCCTTTCTTTCTGCGTCGGTAGCCTTTTTATTTTCTTTGTAGGTTTTGTTTGAGAAGTATTCATTTTTTCTTGCTTCATCTACCTTTGCCAAAAACTCGGGGCAGTCGGCGCCTACGATTTCGTATGCTTTATAAAATTTCTTGTACAGAGATTTCATATTAAATAAATCCAGTGGCGTAAGCTTGTTGTAGTCTACCGGTGCAACGGCAAATGTGTCACCCGGTTTACTGAGATAGATCATGACATGCTGCAGTTGGCAGTCATCATTATTTCCATTGGAACCTGATGCGAAATTATCTCCAAAATCAGCTTTGCAAAACATACTTCTGTAACCGTAAAGATTGATTTCTCCTTTTTCCATTAACGGCAACATTAAAACTCTGCCTTCAGATTCCAGTTCTAAATTATTGTCAATCTCTTTCACAATACGTTTGTCCAGCTGGAATTTTTCCTGTGTATCTTCGTTGGTGTACACTAAACTTTTAATATCAGAAACCGGGATAATCTGCACCGCTGCATCGCTTTTTGATGATTTAAATTTAACCTCTTTTCTACTCAGGTTAGCGCTTTTTTCAGAGCTTTTAGTGAGGTAGGTAAAGGTTGCAACATCGGGAAGCATAAAATCTTGTGCAAATCCGGTTTTGGTGGTTCCGTCCTCCATTAGAATTTCGATCGGTAAAAAATCTCTTTTTCCGGTATAAAACTGTAGAGATTGGGCAAAATAGCACTGTGCTGAGGCTATAAGCAACAGTAAAACGGTGAGTTTTTTCATGTAAGGTGATTAGTTTTTGTTTTTAAATGTCTGAATTCTCAAAAATGGTCTGTTTAGTTTTTCTTGCCTGCTGCCTGCATTGGGTTTACTCTTCCATTGGCACCGCCTCTTACTGCGCCATCCTGCTTTTGCTTAAAGACCTGGAATTTTGAAGTTTCCGGAGAACTTCCGTCATTGCTCCAGAAGTTGTTTGAAGTGTCAATGTCTGCCGTTTCTCTCATCGGATCAAGCTGAACTGACTTTAGTTTTTTATCGAAATAAAATGTTTTCGAAGCTTTCTGTTCGTTGAGTCTCCAGATTTGAGCGGAAGATTTGTCTCTTAATTTTGAACCGTCCTCGAAAGTAAACTCCAGAATGATAGGCATGGTCAAACCTCCTTTGTTTACAAAATCGATTTGATACGCTGTGATATTTTTCAGTCTGTCCTGATCTTTTTTATCTACAGCAGCAGATCCATCCGTTTTGAAACTGTACTCTTTGTTGGCATCTACTTTTTCCTGACCACGGTCATAACGGTAGTAAAAATCCTGAAGATCTTTATCTTTTTCTACTTCAAATGCAATGGTTTTATCTTCTCTGTTTCTGATTTTTGAAATATCTTCAAACTCATTCTGCAGAGGTTTTTCAACTTTATATTTGGTTTCGTTAGCTTCTCTCATACTATTGAAATCCGGAACGGCTACGGTTACTTTATCGATAGCAATATCTACAGGATCGGTTCCGTAAAACCAACCTCTCCAAAACCAGTCTAAATCTTCACCACTCGCATCTTCCATAGTTCTGAAGAAATCTGCAGGCTCAGGATGTTTAAACGCCCATCTTTTTGAATAAGTTTTAAAAGCTTTGTCGAAAAGCTCTCTTCCCATAATGGTTTCACGGAGAATATTCAAACCGGTTGCAGGTTTGGAATAAGCATTCGGACCAAACTGAATGATGTTTTCAGAATTACTCATAATCGGCTCCAGCTGATCTTTCGGGAGCTTCATATAGTCAGTAATCGTCCAAGCCGGACCACGTTTTGACGGGAATTTATTGTCCCACTTTTCTTCCGTTAAATATTCTGTGAATGTGTTTAAGCCTTCGTCCATCCAGCTCCACTGTCTTTCGTCTGAATTGATGATCATTGGGAAGAAGTTGTGTCCCACTTCGTGAATAATTACGCCGATCATTCCGTTTTTAGTTCCTTCAGAGTAAGTTCCGTCTTTTTCTGTTCTTCCGAAGTTGAAACAGATCATTGGATATTCCATGCCGTTTGCCGCTTCTACAGACTGGGCAACAGGGTAAGGATATGGAATGGTAAATTCTGAATACGTTTTTATCGTATGTGCAACCGCTTTTGTTGAGAATTTTCTGTACAGACCGTAAGCTTCTTTAGGGTAGAAACTCATCGCCATTACTTTATTGTTATTTTCAGGGATCGTAACGCCCATTCCGTCCCAAACGAACTTTCTTGAAGCCGTCCATGCGAAATCTCTAACATCCTTCGCTTCAAAAATCCAGGTTTTTCTTTGTTTTGAATGATTTTTCTCTGCCTTTTTAGCTTCATCCAAAGTCACGATTTCTACAGGCTCGTTTGAAGTCTGCGCTTTTTTATATCTTGAAAACTGTTCAGGAGTTAAAACCTGCTCGTAGTTTTTACATTCCCCGGTTCCACCAATTACATGATCTGCAGGAACGTTCATCGAAACTTTATAATTTCCAAAAACCAAAGCAAATTCACCTCTTCCTGTAAACTGATGGTTCTGCCAGCCGTGGAAATCACTGTATACACACATTCTTGGGAACCATTGGGTGATGGTGTACAAATCGTTTCCATCTTCTGCGAAATTTTCATAGCCACCACGGCCGCCCATTTTCATACGGTTCGGGATGTTGTAATTCCAATCGATTTTAAAAATAAATTTTTCACCTTTTTTTAAAGCTTTAGGCAAATCAATACGCATCATCGTTTTGTTGACGGTATATTTCAGAGGATTTCCTGAAGCATCGGTTACTTTGTCAAGATTTACTCCATAGCCATTATCTTTTGCAGGAAGATCCGAGGTCTTCAACTGTTGGTCGTTCAGTAATTTAGGAAGGGTAGAAGAAGATTGATAATCAGCCTTTTTAACGGTTGACTGCTGATTTTCATCCAACTGTAACCAGATGTAATCCAGTTCGTCAGGAGAATTATTATAGTAGGTAACAGTTTCTGCACCTTTCAGGTTTCTTTTATCTTCATCAAGATATGCAGTAATGTCGTAATCAGCTCGGTTTTGCCAATAGGCCTGTCCCGGAGCTCCGGAAGCGGTTCTGTAAACATTGGGAGTCGGAAGGATAGTTCCCAGCTGTTCAAATCTGTTTCCGTGGTTGCTGCCAGGATTGTTTTGAATATTTTGAGCCGACAAACCCATATATAGAAATACCGAAAGTGCCGTAACTTTTAGTTGCATACGATTGAAATTTAAGAATGATCAAATATAATAATAAGTATTTGAAAATTTGAAAATGTTGCAGAGCTTAGCAATGATTATTAATAATAATGAAATGAGACTGATTATTACTAAATATAAAGAAGGGAAATATTTTAAAAAAATGAAGAATGGCTGCGCTTTTAAATGATAAAAGCAATAATGAGATGAGATGTTTTAATATTCTTGTGATGTGGGAGAATAGTCTCGCATGTTATATAATATTCTTATAATTTTAACTGATATCCTCTCATATAATTTTTATTTTCCCAGTGCTACTGCTATTTTTAAAAGTATATTGTACATTGGAAAAACAATCTGTGTAATCTTCAGTTTAAAAAGGAATTCTCTCTAAAGTCATTTTTAAAGCCAGTGCAAATACTCCCGATGATACAAAGAGAATCCAGTCTTTTTTATTGATTTTAAATATACTTAAAAGAATAAAAAGCAAAATTAAAATAGCAAGAACAATGACAATCTGCCCGACTTCCAAACCAATATTAAAACCCAAAAGCGGAATGGCAATACTTTGACTTTTTGCAATCATCACTCTTGCGGTATTGGCAAATCCTAATCCATGAATCAGTCCGAAAAATAAAGCCAGATAGTAATTGGTTTTATCCTGAGTCTGTTTTTTATTTTTCATTAAAATATTTCCGAGAGCCGTCAGAACAATCGTGAGAGGAATCAGAAATTCCACCCAATCTGAAGGAAGTCTTACAATATCCAGTATGCTCAAAGCCAAAGTCACAGAATGTCCAATGGTAAATGCAGTAACAAGAATCAGGATTTTTTTCCACTCTTTGAATGTATACATAGCAATCAGTGCCAAAACAAATAGCTGATGATCAAGCGCATCCAAAGAAATAATATGTTCCCAACCAAGTTTCAGATATAATAAAAAGTCCTGCATTATTCAATTATTTTTTGAAATGCGATGATACAAAATTTATTTTAACTTTGTAGAAAATTCAATGTCATGATTGTTAATATAGAATTGGAAAATGCGGAAGACTTTGCGTTTATAAAACAACTTTTAGAAAAAATAAAAGGGGTAAAATCGGTTTCTTTAAAAGATGATCAGGAATTTTATGATGATGGAACGCCAAAATGGTTCGTTGATAAATTAGCGGATTATGCAGAACAAATAGAAGAGAAAGATGTGATTTCGGAGGACGAGTTTTTAAAATACGTTGATAGTGAAATATGCAGATTGAATTCTCAAAAATAGCAAAGCAGACGCTGCATGATCAAATTGAGGTTTTGGAAAAAACTTGGACAAAAAAAGAAATAATCAATTTTTTACGCGATATAAAGAAAGTTTCTGAAAATCTACGTGTTAATAAACTTGAGATGTATCAAAAGTACTCTAAAGATATTCGCTCCGCTTTGATAGGTAAAAGACATGTCAGAATGTTTTTCAAAAAGGAAAGTGAAAATAAAATTATTGTTCTCTTATTTTTTGATATGCGACAAGACCCACGAAAAATTTTCGATATATTAAAATGAAAAAAATACTTTTCTTTTTCTCCATTCTCTTGATCTTTTTTTCTTTCACCAAAGAAATACATCCTTACCATGTTGGTTCGGTAGAAATCAATTACAGTTCAAAATCAAAAACTTTTGAAATTACAGGAAGATTTTTTTTAGATGATTTAGAAAACGGTTTGAGCAAAAAGTATGGAAAGCCCTTTCATTTTAATGATTCAAAATACAAAGCTCAAATTAACGAAGCTTTAAAAAACTATAGTTCAGAATATTTTAAGCTTAAATCAGATCATCAGTTTTTAAGAGTCAACTATATCGGTTATGAAGAAGACAGTGAATCAGTCAATGTATATCTGGAATCGGAAAAAGTAGACAGTCCGAAAAAAGTAGAGGCTGCAGTGAGTTTTCTGTATAATTTATTTGATGATCAGATAAATTTAGTGCATATCATCGTCAATGGAAACCGAAAAAGTGAAAAGTTAACCTATCCGAATCGGTATTTATTTCAACAGTTCTAAGACTTTTTTCGAAGTTGCAACAAAGCATTCTCCGCCTTTGCATGAGCCATAAGATCCGGAAAAAAATCATCATAACATTTTTGTAGGATATCTTTATTCTCCAGAAACGCCTCAAATACAGGGATATCTTTATCTAAGTATTTTGCTTTATTTAAAACATTTCTCATGCTGAATTTAATATTCTGATCATGGCGGTAGTTGTACAGCCAGTTATCCTGTTCCATTCTGGTGAGCATGTATCTGAAGTTATCGGGCAAATATTCGTAGTGCTCATGAAGAACCCTGTACACTTTTAGTGAATGTTTTTTCCAGCCCTGTAAAGAATTTAACTGCAAATCATTCGCAACGAAATAATCCAGAGAAACATCAACAAAAGCTCCTGCGTACAGCCTTACCAACGGACTGAAAACCTTTTTTGCTTCATGAATTGCAGGATGAGAATCGGTGAATGTGTCGATGGCACGATGCAGGGTAATTCCGTCCTGAATATCCTGTGGAAAAGAATATCGGTCTTTGTTTCGGATGAAATCTTCGAGAAACTGCCCGACAATTTGTCCGTCATTGAATGTGAGAAAAGAGTGGGCGAGAAAGTTCATATTGCAAATTAAGACTATAAAATTAAAAACCTCCGAATAAATTTAAGCTATTCGGAGGAATTGTATGTTGTTTTCGGGAAATTATTTAGCGATAAACTTTTTACTTCCTACCAATGTGTTTTTCTCAGTATAGACACTCAGGAAATATTCTCCCGTAGGAAGACCCCGAAGATTGATGGTCTTTTTATCAGATGTCTGAACGATTTGACCTAAAGGATTGGTGATTTTGAATATATATTTCTCATCATTTTTGATCCAGATATTAATTTCATCCTTTGCCGGATTGGGATATACCGTAAAATCTTTTACCTCATTATTTTTAATTTCAAAAGTTCCCAGATTTGAAGTTGGCATAAATTGAGATACGACACATGCAAAACGCGTAAATCCAAATGCTTCATTGGACGGGTTGGGATTTCCTATCGCAATTCCGGTTGGTTCTGAGTTGTAATTAACGTTCGGATTTGCCCATCTGTTGATTCTCGAACAGCTGATTCCCGCAGCCACACATTCATCGTTATAAGCCATAATGGTTCTCCAGCGTTGAGAACTTGTACTTGAAGTTCCCAAATTTACAGCGGTCTGATTGCTGTATCCATGATGGTTGCTGCAGGGTGTCGTAGTCTGGCTTACAAACCAATCGTGGTTCAGTCCCATATTGTGACCCATTTCGTGTGCTAAAGTATAATTGGAAACTGCACAACTGTAGATGGAAACTGTAAACGCTGAATTCGCAGAATAATTTGAAGGATTGGTATTCAGATACCCCAATCCGCAGGTGTTGGTTGGAGTAGAAGTAAGCAGCGCACACAGATCGGCACCATAGGTTGAACGAAGTGTGTGTACATCGTCCATAATCCCATCACCGTTGTTTCTGAAACTTGCAAGATCGGTATTGATGTTTCCGGTTTCTGTATACAAAATTTCACCGGCATAGACTAGATTGATTGTTACATTAGAAACTCCCGAGTTGATCAGTGCAGTGTTGAAATTGGTAATTGCTGTTGCAATAAAAGAGTTACTCTGTGCAACTCCGCCCCAAGCTGTTCTTGCTGCTGAAGTATATACTACCAGAACGTCAATTGTTGTTGCAGGACAAACAGGCGTAGTATCTAAACAGACATTGGTGTTAACCTTTTGATTGATAGCTGATTCATTCAGAATAAAGTCACTTTTAGAATCCTGACTGATGAGTTTTGCATCGCTTACCACAGAAACTGCAAAAACATTTGCCGCTGTCTGATGGAAAATAACTTTTTCTCCGGATTTTGAAGAGTACATTCCGGTAATGATGTTTCCTGATTTTGAAAAAACCAGTTCAGATTTGGGCTCGTTGTGAACCGAATATACAGAAGATTCAGTTTTATTGCTATAAAAAAATGATCTTGTGAATTGTGCTTTAATTATCTTATCAGTTGGCAAAACCACTTCAATGTCAGATTTCATATCAAATGAAGACTGCTGAACATATTTTGTAGAAATATAAGTTGAAGCCAGGCCCGCACTTATTTTCTGCTGGGTGTTAAGATTGTTTTCACTGATTTGGTTTTGGAAAATCCTATTTTGAGCTGAAAAAAAGTTAACACAAAAAATGAGAAGACCGGTAATTAGAGTTTTCATATTCAGTATGGTAAAAGTTATTGAAAAACAAATATATAGAATAACCTTTACAATTTTAAGATTTTTTTAAGACTAAAATAAACGCTCGTGAAAATCCTCTACCTTGCTCACTTCCTCAATTTTAATTCCGAATTTTTTCTTCGGAAGTTTATTTAAATTTGAAATAAAAATCTTTTCGTAACCCAATTTTTCAGCCTCTGTAATACGCTGTTCTGCCTGCGCAATCGGACGGATTTCCCCACTCAGGCCAATTTCTCCGGCAAAACAGTAGTGCTCAGAAATGGCAATATCCTCATTGGAAGAAAGAATTGACGCAACAACTGCCAAATCTAATGCCGGGTCGTCGGTTTTAATTCCTCCTGTAATATTTAAAAAAACATCTTTCGCACCGAGTTGAAAACCAGCTCTTTTTTCAAGAACAGCCAACAGCATATTCAGTCTTTTAGAATCAAAACCTGTACAGCTTCTCTGCGGAGTTCCGTATACAGCAGTACTTACCAGCGCCTGAATTTCCAGAAGCATCGGTCTGTTTCCTTCCAGAGTTACTGCAACAGAATTTCCGGAAAGCTCTTCAAATTTTTTGGTAATTAAAATCTCTGAAGGATTTTTTATTTCCTTTAAACCTTGCGAAACCATTTCGTAAATCCCAATTTCTGCAGTAGATCCAAAACGGTTTTTATTAGCTCTCAGCAATCTGAAAAGATGATTTCTGTCGCCATCAAAATTAAGAACCACATCGACCATATGTTCCAAAACTTTTGGTCCGGCAATTTGTCCGTCTTTAGTAATGTGACCTACCAGAAAGACTGGAACATTATATTCTTTAGCGTATTTGATAATCTCGTTAGAGCATTCACGAATTTGAGAAACCGTTCCGGGCGAACTTTCAATCAGTTGAGACTGCAACGTCTGAATCGAATCGATAATAACAAAATCAGGTTCCAGTTTTTTAGCTTCGTGAAGAATTTTTTCTAATGAAGTTTCGGTGTACAGAAAACAGTTTGGGTTTTTAATATCTGCCAATCGGTCGGCTCTCATTTTGATCTGAGATGCGCTTTCTTCCCCTGAAACATAGAAAATCTTTTTCTTCATCTTCAAGGCAAGCTGAAGAAGTAGCGTAGACTTACCGATTCCCGGTTCGCCGCCAATTAATGTGACAGAACCTAAAACAATTCCGCCTCCCAAAACTCGGTTGAGTTCATCGGAAGGAGTTTTGATACGAGGCTCTTCAATTGCTTCAACTTCAATAATATTGATGACGCTTTGTTTGGTTTTTGAAGGAGATAAACTTTTTTGTGGAGTTTTTTCTACAATTTCTTCTACCAAAGTATTCCATTCGCCACAGTTTTTACACTGTCCCATCCATTGTGAATACTGCGATCCGCAGTTTTGACAGAAATATGCTGTTCTCAGTTTTGCCATGCTGTAAAATTATAAAAATATGTCCTAAAAATAATATCTTATCATAGGTCAATGCTTATTAATGAAACTGCATTTAAATTTGCTGCTATAAATAATTAAGAAAATGAAAAAAATAATACTAGGTTTTGTATTCGCTTTGATAAGCATGATCACTTTTGCACAATCTACATGGACGGTAGATCCTATGCATTCATCTGTGAATTTCAACATCAAGCACATGGGAATCAGCTTTGTGCAGGGAAGATTTGATAAATTTGACGGAAAAGTTTCTACTCCGGGAGCAACTTTAGACAATGCTCAATTTAACTTTTCGGTTCAAACGGAATCTATTAATACAGGAGTTGAGCCGAGAGACAAGCATTTGAAAAGTGCAGATTTCTTTGATGCTGAAAAATTCCCAGCGATGAAGTTTGAAAGTACTTCTTTGGTAAAAGGAAAAAATAATAATTATACCTTGAAAGGTAAACTGACTGTAAAAGACGTTACTAAAGAAGTAAGCATTCCGGTAACTTTTGGTGGTGTTACAAAAAACCAACAGGGTAAAGATGTTGCAGGTTTGCAGGCAAAATTTACAGTTAACCGTTTAGATTATAACATTAAATATGATCCGACTGGAGCAGGTGTTGCAAAAGATGTTGACGTTGTTCTGTTTTTTGAATTAGTGAAATAATAATTTTCATATATATAATTTGGTTTAGGTGAAGGTTTCTCAGTTTTGGGAAACCTTTTTTATATATTGTGGTTACTTTAAGAAGCTCAGTCACCGGCTTTTGACAAGATAATTTTATATTTCATGTCGAAATTTTACAATTTAAAATCACAACAAAATTGCTTTGCTTTTCTTTTTCCCCTAACTTTGCACAAACCTAATCTAATGAGTAAAAAGAATACAAAGTACATCTTTGTGACAGGAGGTGTAACTTCATCTTTGGGAAAGGGAATCGTTTCTGCTTCTCTGGGACTATTGTTAAAATCACGCGGATTTAATGTAACGATCCAAAAACTTGATCCTTACATCAATATCGACCCGGGAACGCTGAACCCTTATGAACACGGAGAATGCTATGTAACTGAAGATGGCGCTGAAACGGATCTGGATTTAGGACACTACGAGCGTTACCTTGATGCTCCGACTTCTCAAAACAACAACGTTACTACAGGAAAAATCTACCAGACTGTTATTGAAAAAGAAAGAAAAGGAGACTTTCTTGGAAAAACGGTACAGGTAATTCCTCACATTACGAACGAAATTAAACGCAGAATTAAAATTCTTTCTAAACAGAACTACGATATCATCATTACAGAGATCGGTGGAACTGTAGGAGATATTGAATCTTTACCTTACATTGAAACTGTACGTCAGTTGAAATGGGAGCTGGGTGAGAAAAATTCTATGGTGATTCACCTGACTTTACTGCCATACCTGGCATCAAGTGGAGAGCTGAAGACAAAACCTTCTCAGCATTCTGTCCGTCAGTTGATGGAAAGCGGAATTATGGCAGACGTTTTAGTTTGCAGAACCGAACATAAAATTCCAAAAGATCAGAGAGCAAAACTGGCTCAGTTCTGTAACGTTTCTTTGGACAACGTCATCGAATGTAAAGATTTGGAAACGATCTATGAAGTGCCGATGTATCTTCAGAAACAAAACTTTGATGATGTAGTTCTTAAAGGACTGGATCTTAAAAGTGATAAAGAAGCAGATTTAAAAGACTGGAAAACCTTCGTTAAGAAATTCCAGAATCCTAAGAGAACTGTTGAGATCGCTTTGGTTGGGAAATATATTTCACTTCAGGATTCTTATATTTCAATAGCAGAAGCTTTCAAGCATGCAGGTGCAGATATCGAGACAGAAGTGAAAATCAGATGGGTTTACAGTGGTGATTTAACCAAAGAAAATATTAAAGAAAGCTTAGCAGGAGTTTGCGGTATTCTGGTTGCCCCAGGTTTTGGCGACAGAGGTATTGAAGGAAAAATTCTTACTGCTCAGTATGCAAGAGAAAATAAAGTTCCGATGTTGGGAATTTGTCTGGGAATGCAGATCATGACCATAGAGTTCGCAAGAAATGTCTTGGGTTATACAAAATCTAATTCTATGGAATTTGATACTTCTACAGAACATCCTGTAATTTCTCTGATGGAAGAACAGAAAAATGTAGTTGACAAAGGTGGTACGATGCGTCTTGGAGCTTGGAAATGTGCTCTGAAGAACGGTTCGAAACTTAATGAAATTTACGGAAGTAAAAATATTTCTGAGAGACACCGTCACCGTTACGAATTCAACAGCGAATACATTCAGGAATTTGAGAAAAACGGTTTCCTGGCAACAGGTACAAATCCGGAAACAGGTTTGGTTGAGGCTTTAGAAATGCCGGATCACCCATTCTATGTAGGTGTACAGTATCACCCGGAGTACAAAAGTACGGTTGCAACGCCACATCCTTTATTCAGAGCTTTCATAAAGGCTTGTGAGAAGCAAATAAAGTAATTGTAAATTATAAACGTTTTTATAATAAACTCAGGTTGATTTTTGTCAGTCTGAGTTTATTATATAGTAACATATTATAGTATAGAGTTTTGATAAAAAAACAGTATTTTTGTCGACTCGAAAAAAGTAACAATTGTGTTACTCAGGTAAATTTAGAAAATTTTAATTAAAATAAAATGCAACAGAACAACGGACTCGATAAAAGCCAGATTATTAGTTTTGCAGTTTTATGTTTGGTACTCTTCGGATTTATGTTTTATTTCCAGAATAAGCAGCAGGAAGAAGAAGCCGTAAAAGCACAACAGCAGAAAACTGAACAGGCCAAAAATCCTGTAAAACCAACTCCGGCAGCTAATATCAATCCCAATGTAACTCCAAATTCAATTCAAACTGCAAATCTTGCAAATAAAGAATTGAAACTTGAATTTTCAAGTTTAGGAGGTCAGGTGTCAAAAGTTGAGCTTTTAGAATACAAAGCTTACGATCGTAAAACCGATACAGCAGATCTTCCGCTTAACCTGATCACTAAAAATAATTCAAACTACGGTTTTCAATTTAAAGATAAAACAGGGAAAACGATCAATACTAAAGATTTAGTTTTCTCGCCAACTGTTGCAGGAAATGCAGTGACATTAACGGCCAATTATAATGGCGCTGTTATTCAGTTTATTTATACTTTATTAGATAAATACAGAGTAGATTTTAAAGTAAGAACTCAGGGTCTTGCAAAAATAACATCAGATACCAAAGCAGATTTTATCTGGGATTACAGTGTGAGAAACCTTGAAAAAGGTAGAGCTCAGGAACAGTCTCACTCAGAGTTTTCTTATGCGTTTAATAATTATGAAGATTATGATTATGACGGAAGAACCACTATGGAGGAAGAAAAAGAAACGCTTAACTGGATCGGCGTAAAACAGCAGTTTTTCACTTCTGTTATTGAAGCTAAAACCGGTTTCACACAAAGCAAAGGAAATCAGGAAGCTTTTGAAGAGGGAGAATATTTGAAAAAACTGAACTACGAAGGTTTTGTTCAAATGACAGGAAGTGAACTGAATCAGGATTTTACCTGGTACTTCATGCCATTAGATTTACCATTACTGAAATCTTACGATAAAAACTTTGATGAAATTTTACCATTAGGATGGTCGTTTATTGGTGCAATGAACCGTTATTTCTTCATGTGGCTATACAGTATTATCGCAAGTTGGGGGATATCTGCAGGTTGGGTAATTTTCTTAATGACGATTATTGTAAAATTGATTTTGTCGCCAATTATGTACAAGCAGCATAAACTGAGTGCGATGATGAAAGTAATTCGTCCGGAGATCGACGAAGCTACTGCAAAATTCAAGGATGCAGATCCGATGAAAAAGCAGCAGGCAACAATGGAAATCTACCGAAAGGCAGGAGTCAATCAGATGGCGGGATGTTTACCGGCATTGGTTCAGATACCTATTTTCTATGCACTGTTCAGATTCTTCCCGAATTTTATCGATTTGAGAGGGCAGGGATTCTGGTTCGCAAAAGACTTAACAGCATATGATGATTTAATTAAATTGCCATTTAAAATTCCATTCTTAGGAGATCACTTAAGTGTGTTCGCAATTGCATGTACCATTGTTATCCTAATATATACGGTAATGACTTCAGGTAATATGCAGCAGCCACAACAAGAAGGTATGCCGAATATGAAAGTGCTAATGTATATTTTCCCGATTACATTCCTGTTCTTCCTGAACACTTCAGCATCAGGTTTATCTTGGTATTATTTTGTTTCGAATGCGATCAATATTTTGATCATTCTGGTCATCAAATATGTGATCTTGGATGAAAAGAAAATTCATGCACAGATTCAGGCCAACAAAGAGAAGCCAAAAGCAGAAGGGAAGTTCCAGAAAAGAATGAGAGAGATGATGGAGAAAGCTCAGGAACAGCAGAGAGCGCAGGAGCCACCGAAGGGTAAAAAGAAATAAAACTTAACATCA